>NZ_CP044352.1:172500-1372500 GCF_011801475.1 Xylella fastidiosa | reverse complement strand
CGCCACTGTATGGCTCCTGTGGGGGATCGCCTTTTGTACAGCCACAGCACTGCTAACCTTCGCACTGTTATCCAGACCAGGCGTGGTGATGCTGACATGGGCCACATGCATTGCTGGCTTGATCGTCGCAGCGAGCTCATTCGGACCTGCCGAACGCTTGCATCCTGGCTTGGCGCAACACATCGGTTTTGCCGCTTGGCTGCTCTGGTTAATGCTGGCAGGCTGGCGCTGGCCCACCTCATCACCCTGAAGGTCCTAACTCAACAACACGATCAGTATCCAAAAACAACACACACTCCCCCACCTGAGCACGTGCCCCCACCCATCGAATATGGAGCCATCCGCCAAGCTGCGGTACGCTGTTATGCCTTGTGCTGTTCCACGCATCCCCTCTCATGCCCACAGAAGCCAACACCTACGATCCGCAACGGATCGAATCCACCGCACAGCACTATTGGGACTCCACACACGCCTTTGAAGTCAACGAACACTCCAACAAGCCCAAATACTACTGTCTGTCGATGCTCCCCTATCCATCCGGCGCATTACACATGGGCCATGTCCGCAACTACACCATCGGGGACGTGATCAGCCGCTACAAACGCATGACCGGCCACAACGTACTACAGCCGATGGGTTGGGATGCGTTCGGTCTACCAGCCGAAAACGCGGCCATCAAAAACAAAGTGGCTCCAGCGCAATGGACCTATAAAAACATTGAACGCATGCGCACCCAACTCAAATCTCTGGGCTATGCGATCAACTGGTCACGCGAATTTGCCACCTGCCAACCCGACTATTACGTACACGAACAACACATGTTTACCCGGTTGATGCGTAAGGGTCTGGCCTACCGCCGCAATGCACTGGTGAATTGGGACCCTGTGGATCAAACCGTATTAGCCAATGAACAGGTCATTGATGGGCGTGGCTGGCGTTCCGGAGCACCAGTGGAAAAACGTGAAATTCCACAATGGTTCCTACGCATTACCGACTACGCTCAAGAATTACTAGATGGCCTGAACACACTGGATGACTGGCCGGAACCCGTCAAAACCATGCAACGCAACTGGATCGGACGATCCGAGGGACTGGAGATCCGATTTGAAGTACGCGATGTCGATAACAATGCATTAGAAGCACTCCGCGTATTCACGACACGTCCGGACACACTGTTTGGGGTGACCTTCGTCTCGATCGCTCCAGAACACCCACTTGCCCTACATGCAGCTAAATCTAACCCTGGGTTAGCCGGGCTGCTGACCCAGATGAAACAAGGTGGCCTCTCCGAAGCCGAACTAAAAACCCAAGAAAAACGCGGCATGGACACCGGCTTAAAAGCGATCCATCCGATTACCAACGAACAATTACCCGTGTGGGTCGCCAACTTCGTACTCATGGCTTACGGTACCGGCGCGGTGATGGCTGTCCCTGGCCACGACCAGCGTGATCAAGAATTTGCGAATAAATACGGCTTACCCATCCGTCAAGTGATCGCACTCAAAGAACCTAAAAACCAAGACGAATCCACATGGGAACCAGATGTCTGGCGTGACTGGTACGCCGATAAAACCCGCGAATTTGAACTCATCAACTCAGCCGAATTTGACGGACTAGACTACCAAGGCGCATTTGAAGTGCTCGCCGAACGCTTCGAACGCCAAGGACGCGGCCAGCGCCGCGTGAACTACCGCCTGCGTGATTGGGGCGTGAGCCGCCAACGCTATTGGGGTTGCCCGATCCCAGTGATTTACTGCCCCACATGCGGTGCAGTCCCTGTACCGGAAAACCAATTGCCTGTCATCCTCCCAGAAAATGTCGCATTCAGCGGCACTGGCTCACCGATCAAAACAGATCCGGAATGGCGCAAAACGACCTGCCCAGAATGCGGAGGCCCTGCCGAGCGCGAAACAGACACCTTCGACACCTTCATGGAATCGAGCTGGTATTACGCACGCTATACCTCGCCAAACGCACGCGAAATGCTCGACAAACGGGCCAACTACTGGCTACCGGTGGACCAATACATTGGCGGCATCGAACACGCCATCCTCCACCTGATGTATTTCCGCTTCTACCACAAGCTCATGCGTGACGCACGGCTCGTCGACAGCGACGAACCAGCAATCAACCTACTGACACAGGGCATGGTCATCGCCGAGACCTTCTACCGAAAAAATCCGGATGGTTCCAAAGATTGGATCAATCCAGCCGATGTCAATGTGGAATGTGACGAACGCGGCCGCATCACCGGCGCAACGCTCATCAGCGATGGCCAACCAGTACTGATCGGCGCCACCGAGAAAATGTCGAAATCTAAAAACAACGGCGTAGATCCGCAAATCATGGTGACCAAATACGGCGCAGACACCGTGCGCCTATTCTCAATGTTCGCTGCACCGCCAGAGCAATCGTTGGAATGGAACGAAACCGGAGTAGAAGGCATGGCACGCTTCCTACGGCGACTGTGGACCCAGGTACACCACCACGCCTCCCATGGTCCAGCCACCGCACTAGATATCACCGCACTGGACACTGCTCAAAAGGCAATACGATGCAAAACCCATAACACCATCGCACGCGTTGAAGACGACTACGGCCGCCGCCGCAGCTTCAATACCGCCATTGCTGCAGTCATGGAACTCTCCAACACATTAGCCCGATTTGATGACACCACCACGCAGAGCCATGCTGTACGTCAAGAAGCACTTGAAACAATGGTGCTACTACTCAATCCGATCACCCCACACACCAGCCACGCACTGTGGCAAACACTGGGCCACCCCGAAACACTGCTAGAAGATCTACCATTCCCTAAAGTTGACACCACTGCACTGGTACGCGAAACAGCGATCCTAGCAGTCCAAATCAACGGCAAACTGCGCGGCACGATTGAAGTTGCCACCGACGCACCACGCGAGCATATCGAAAACAACGCACTGACCGAACCGAACACCGCCAGATTTCTGGAAGGACTCACAGTACTCAAGATCATCATTGTCCCAGGAAAAATAGTGAACATCGTTGCCCGCTGAACCGATCGCATCTTAAGTACTGTTCACACCCACCGCATGACACTAACACTCTGTCCCATATCGGCATCTCCTCCAAGAGAGTCTCTGAAAATGATCAAATTACTTACTCCTTTCGCTGCCCTCGCTCTGATCGCTGGGCTCACTGGCTGCGACTTTCATCTGCGTAACAAACTAAACCTGCCTGGCAACCTTCCCCAATCCCCCAACACGAACCTAAACCTTCCACCTAATGTGCCCGCGTTATTGATCCAGTCCAGTATCAAATACAGCGAACTAGAGAAATTCGTGCGGCGTGGCCTCCATGCCTCAGGCGTCGTCATCGTTGACGACCCAACGGCCACCGGCATCGCACAGCTGAAGATCCTCTCCGAAAGCTGGGGAGATTTACCCACTGCAATCGACATCCAGGGACGCGCACAAGAATACAGCCTACGCTACGCGGCAATTTTCACTATGATTGATGGCAATGGAGAAGTGGTCGTGCCACAACAAGTCATCGAACTATCGCGCGACTACCTCTCCCCCCCAGTTGATGCAACAGGAACCACCACCGAACGCGAGATTTTGGCTAACGAACTGCGCCGCGATATGTCCGCCTCAATCCTGCGTCGTATCGATAGCGTCATCCGTTCACGTCTTGAAAAGAGAGAACTATTAGAACAAGCAAAACCACCCTCACCTGCAACCTCCGGCGCCTGATCAAGGCATCATGGAACTTCGCCCAGAGCAACTCGCCAACCTGCCTGCCAATCAACCCTTAGAGCCTGCCTACCTCATCGCCGGCCCCGAAACCCTACGCTTAGTAGAAGCTGCCGATGCGATACGTACGCGTGCTCGTGCCGACGGCATCACCGAACGCGAAATATTCGACGTCGAAAGCCGTGACTTCGACTGGCAACAACTTGCCTCCAGCTTCAACGCCCCCAGCCTCTTCAGCTCACGTCGCTTAATCGAAATACGCCTCCCGGGAGGTAAACCTGGTAAAGAAGGCAGTGAAGTCATCACAAGGTTCTGCGCCACCCCCTCATCAGATGTTATCTTGCTGATCACATGCAACGAATGGAGCAAAGCACACCATGGCAAGTGGACCGATGCCATCGCTCGCATCGGTAAAATCGCAATCGCCTGGAGCATCAAGCCTCACGAACTACCCGACTGGATTACACGGCGCCTACATAGCAAAGGCTTACGTGCCAACACGGATGTAATACACCGATTAAGCACACGCCTAGAAGGCAACCTACTGGCCGCCGCCCAAGAAATTGACAAATTGGCGTTATTGAATCAAGGCCCTCTCCTCGACCTGGAGACCATGGAATCATTCGTTGCCGACACAGCGCGTTACGACGTATTCCGACTTACCGAAGCGATGCTCTCCGGCCAACCCACCGCAACGATACGCATGCTCGGCAAACTGCGGGCCGAAGGTGAAGCAGTGGCAGCACTGCTGCCCATTCTGATCAAAGAACTCATCCGTACCACGACCCTGTCATGGGTCAAACATGACAACGGCAATCTAGCTGCCGAAATGAAAGCCCAGGGAATCTGGGAAACACGTCAAGCACCCTTCAAGCGCGCATTACAACGTCATACCTCACCGTACAAATGGGAACACTTCGTTGCCGAAGTCGGGCGCATAGACCGCATCACCAAAGGACGCAACGACGGCAATGCCTGGCTGTCACTCGAACGTCTCATGGTGGCAGTAGCAGAAGCAGATGCAACACGTCTGCTAGCATAACGCCCCCTTCCTGGACACCGAGCGATGCTATGCCCAGCCTGCACGTATTTTATGGCGGCACCTTTGATCCTGTGCATGTCGGCCACTTAGCCATCGCACGCGCAGCGCATGCAGCACTGCAAGCCCCTATCGCCCTGATCCCCTCCGCCGATCCCCCACATCGCCCCACACCCGGCTCCTCAAGCATGGATCGCTTACGCATGCTGCAACTGGCAGTCTCCAAGGAACCTGGATTGTCCGCAGACCCACGCGAACTACAACGCGCCGCGCGACAAAACCGATCATCGTACACCGTCGACACCCTGACCGAAGTGCGCAGCGAACTCGGCCCCAAAACATCAATTATCTGGTTACTGGGTGCTGACGCCTTCGTCAACCTGAGCAACTGGAAAGATTGGCAAATGCTACCGGAACTCACACACCTGGTCATCGCCAACCGCCCAGGCATCACACTGCAAACACAACTGCCACCCAAGATGGCTACCGTCTTCAATCATCGCTGGGTCCAAGATCCAGCCACACTACGCAAGACACCACACGGCCATCTCTGGCTATTGAACCAACACCCAAACCCAAGCTCAGCAAGCAAAGTACGCGCTGCTATCAGCGCCGCCGCCCACTGGGAAGCCGACCTCACACCTGAAGTCGCACAGTACATACGCACACACGGCCTATACGGCATCCATGACATCAATTAACCACAAGCTTATCTATAATGCCTCCCCCAACGTTCACTCGAGTTACCACGTTGACCAATCAAGCGCATCTCATCAAAACCACAATCCCCAACCCACCACCCTCGCTACCGATACTGCTATCAACCGTCCACGAAGCCGTTGAAACACTCAAAGCCAAAGACATCGTGAAGATTGATGTACGTGGAAAATCCAGCGTCGCAGACTACTTAGTGATCGCCTCAGGAACTTCCACACGCCACGTAAAATCGATCGCCGACGAAGTCGTCAAATTTGCCAAGCGCCTGAACATCGTACCGTTGGGCGTTGAAGGCAAGCGCGAAGCTGAGTGGGTATTGATCGATCTTAGCAACGTGATCGTACATGTCATGCTCCCACGCGTGCGTGAGTTCTATGCGCTGGAACGCCTATGGAGCGTCGGCAACCAACTGACATCAACCGAAAACGCCGACTGGGAAGCCCCATAGAAAAATAGGCGGCCAGACGGATCCTTCAATCCCCCCTGCCCCCACACCAACGATACAACACCGTTCGATCACCTACCCTTGTTGAATAACATGCCGATCCCTATCGCTACCAACGCAGCCGGCCACCACGTGGCAATCAACCGCCCAAGACTAAGCTGAGTCCAACCCAAGTTATTCGCTAAAAACAGCAAACCAACCAAAATCAGAATCAGTCCAGCAACAACGTTAGATTTAGATTGCATAAACACAACAAGACAAAACGGGCGCCTATCTTAGCCCCTACATCCATGATATGGCACCCTGCCCCAGCACAGCCAAACCAAAACAACCAAGTCACTCAGCCCGCTGAGGGTGGGGACAACGAAAAAATGCGGATTTCACTCCAAATCAGCCAGGCGACGCTACCCAGCCACGTCGCAATACCAGGGCGGCAACTCCTTAAAGCGAATGCCCCGCGCGCAACGCCCGTCCTCCAACCTCATGAACAACCTCAATAGCGTTTCCAGCGGCTTGCTCCACCAGGAAACAGCAGACCTTCAAAAACGTTATCGGAAAAACTTCAAGCCGCACCGCAACCAGTGCCCCAAACAAGACATCAACGCGCGCACGTTCTACTATCCACCTTGCCGTCGCCAAAACTCATCACACTGACACTGATGCCTTTCACCGTTGCTGTATAGCCTTTTCGTGGCCAACACCGGGCAGCGGCACGAAAGCAGTGGCGAAGACGTCTTGATGAAACATAAGATTCTGCGTGGCGGACGCTAACAACGTACCAACCATAGTGATGGCAGGGAGATCTTTAGGAAACACCGTTACAGTCCCGATCACCGTGGCTGAAGTGAGCGCAAGTCAAAACAAAAGCCTCTGGGCGAGTCGTACTGCTGATTCCCTACCCAGCCCAACTCGGCACCGCAAAAGAAGTAACCGCAGACGTTGCCACATCCCTAAAAGATGTGCGTATCGCCAAGCATCTAACAGCAGAAAAAGCGCAAAATCTAACGCCTACAAGCCTACAAAGACTTGATTTAAAGCACACTAAAAAACTGCATAGCCCAGAGATTCACCAAATAAAACCCACATCACCATCAAACCTCTTCAATTTACCCGACAGATAAAACACATCCCCTACAAAAACGTGAACTACGAACACTAAAAAATTCCTCTGTATTACACCTAAAAGCAACATGAGACCTTTAGACGGAAACGAGACAAAAAACACGAAATATCCGCTTTCACGCCTTCGACCCAATTGACAAAACTATCGGAAACCAACAATAGAACTCATCCAACTTGACAAAAAACGAAACACACACCTTTATTAACTTATTTTTTATTTATCTTCCCTTATTGTTAATAAGTATGATTAAGCGCATAGCAACCTCGATACTGACTCTCGGCCTCGTTGCCTGTGCATCGCAACCCTCATCCAAGCGGCTAGTCAGTACAACGACAAAAGAACCAACGAAAAAGATAGATCCCTCAAAAGTGGAAGAAACACCACTAAATCTGTCGCCTGTCCCATTAGAAATCGCGCGTAACAATTTCATACGTGATACTGCAACCAAGTACAACTTGGACCCGATATGGATCGAAAAAACCCTAGCACAAGCTCAATTTAAAGACGCAATAGTAGCGGCCATGTCGCGCCCAGCCGAGCAAGTCAAACCGTGGAACGAATACCGATCAATGTTCATCGCTCAGGCAAGAATTGACGGTGGACGTCAGTTCTTAGCCTCTCACAAGATACAACTCAAAAAAGTCGAAGCTGCTACAGGCGTACCAGCAGAACTCATCGTCGCAATTATTGGTGTCGAAAGCAGCTATGGTACTAGCCCCGGGAAATACCGCGTACTGGACGCGCTATACACACTCGCCTTTAAATACCCGCGCAGCGGCGACCCAAACAAACTCAAACGCGAAGTACAACGTGAATTATTTTTTCGCGATGAACTCGCCCAACTATTCGCACTCAGTAAAGAAGAAAACCTGGATATCACCACATTGACTGGCAGCTACGCCGGAGCAATGGGCATGGGACAGTTCATGCCCTCCAGCTATCGTCAATATGCAGTAGACGGCGATGGGGACGGCAAACGCAACCTATTCACCAACGAAGATGACGTATTCGCTTCGATCGCCAACTACTTCCTCCGAAAAGGAGGCTGGGTACGTGGCGCTCTGGTCGCAGTACCAGCCACCCTCGCTTCGGGTTACCAAGAATTCGACCCACCCGACTGGATCCCGCGTTACACCCTGACCGAATTAGCCGCACGTGGCTACCATACCTATGTGCCCGTCACAGCCGGTATCACCGCCACCCCGATCAGTCTGGACAACACCACCAGTAAAGAATACTGGCTTTGCTTCCAGAACTACTACGCGATTACCCGCTACAACCCCTCCAAAATGTACGCCATGGCCGTGTTCCAACTGTCCGAATCCATTGCCGGCCGCACACTCCCCAAAACATGAACACGCGCTGGTACTTCATAGCACTTGTATTTGACCTGATGGCGTGTAGCACCACACCACACAAAAGTGGCACATACCCATCCCCAGCCACCTCCAAAATCACCGGCGGCAAACCAACACAGACCGCCAACATTTGCCCACCGACCTCCCCATACGCACCAGCTCAAGAGCTACCGGGTACCCGCGACGGCTACACCAAAAATGGCCTGTATAAACCTGGCATCAAAGATAGCATCCCAGACAAACTCCCCGATGTCTCCTGTATCCCTGAGCCCCTTGTGGCCATCGAACCACGCTCGGCTATCGGCAACCAATCCCCCTACGTGGTATTAGGCAAATCCTACCGGGTCCTTGACGAAGCCAAAGGCTATATCAAGCGCGGCGTTGCCTCTTATTACGGAACAAAATTCCATGGCCGACTGACCTCCAACCGCGAAGTCTATGACATGTACGCATTCACCGCCGCACACAAGACACTACCACTCCCAAGCTTCGCCTTGATTACTAATTTGGACAATGGCAAATCCGTCGTGGTCAGAGTCAATGATCGCGGCCCATTTCACGACGACCGATTGATTGATCTCAGCTACGCTGCGGCAGTGAAATTAGGCTTTACTGAAAACGGACTCGCCAACGTCGAAGTGCGCGTACTCAGCGAAGACGACAACCCAATGCTCCTGGCCCGGCATGACAAACGCATCGCACCGACAACAGCAAATCCGGTGGCCACGACCATGGCCCCAATGGCAACAACACAACCACCAACCACCAACATCGCCGCCGCCGCTAAACCTGATAACCCAATCAATCACCTGCAACCACTACCAACCAATGCCCCCCTGATTGCTGCTCTTACTCCGATAGGATCTCCAACAACCATCGCAACGCGGCAACCTAAATCTCCTACCATTACAACCACAAATGCCTCCGAAACCACACCACCTAGTGAAACAACCAAAGACACTCTTACACTTACAGACTCCGCACATACCTCCAAAGTCACAGCAACCACCACCCTTGATAGCATCCTAGTGCAAGTTGCCAGCTTCACAAGCCACGAAAACGCCAGCCGTGCACTGACCCAACTGACCTCAGCAGGCATTGTCGGCGCCAACCTCAGCGCGATCGTCAACAGCGGGCGGACCTTCTGGCGGCTGCGAATTAACGCACCAAACCATGACACCGCATTGGAACTGATACGACGCATTACCCATCTCGGGTTAGGCCGTCCAGAAATCGTTGGCCTATGATCCATCAATACTGGATTGGCATATACATATGCCGATCCAGCCATCCAAAGCACACCGTCCTTGCCCGCAAACATGCGGCTACCTCATTACACATCCCCGGATCAAAACACCCAGCACGTCAACTCAACCAAAACGTGGCATGGTTAATTGCATCAAAAATACCTGCAACAACTGCGGCTCCATACACAACATAAACACCACACCAAAAGCAGCACCGGAAAGATGTGCACTATGATTAATTCCATCATCACCGCGACGCCCCATCCAAATACTATACCCAACATAAAAAACAGCATAAAAAATCGCAGGCGCAGGAATAAACAGCACAACAATTAAGGCCCAAGGCTGCAACAATACCGCGGCGAACAACACAGCCGACACAGCGCCTGAAGCACCAAGACTCAGATACTTTGGATTTTTCTGGTTCTTAATATAACTAGGCAAAATCGATACCAACAACGCCCCTAAATAAAACAAAGGATAAGTCAATAGACTCCCAGTAAGTTCGCCCATGACGGCTTCAATCATGCTGCCAAAAAAATATAACGTCACCATATTGAACAATAAATGCGAAATATCGGCATGTACAAAACCATACGTAATCAACCGATCATATTGGTGATCACGATCAATCGCCGGAGGCCAAAAAACCAACCGATCAAGCAAACGACTATTATTGAAAGCCAACCAGGACACCACCGCATTCATAGCAATCAAAATTAAAGTAATCATCAAACAGTCCAAAATGGTGAAATAACCTTACAGGCACTCGAAACGACACGCCACCAATACTCAAAAAAAAAAAATAATAATCGACGATGCAACAGCGCACCGAACAATACCAAAGCACGAAACAACACCAACCCCATAAAAAACGCAAATACTATCTCATCTCACCAAAACCACTCACACCAACACATAAAGCAACCGCACCATGACACATCATCAGATAAAAAACATCTTAACAACCAACCATAACTCACTCATTCCAAACACTCATACACACATCCACACTCACTTGAATTGACCTCGAGACCATAACCAAAACAAATATCACCCTGCACCGAGTTCAATAACACCTACCACAAGATTCACCAAGCAACAACCAACACATCACCACCACCGCATATTACCTACCACACACAAAACACAATCGAAAAAACTAAAAACAACATTCACCATCATCTGACACAACACACCAAGACCCTGATCCTACGCATACAACATCAGTTACTTTCCTTAACCTATGACGTTACCCAGCGATTGAAAGCCTCCTACACCCTCCCCGAGAAAACCCGCCATTCCCAAAAAATGTCACTCCCTGCATTGATCACCCTATATTCAAAACACAGATTTTTGAAATTTGATTATTTAGAACAGCAAAATACACACCGTGACCTATTGGAAGTTAACGCCTTTCTAATGGGAAACATTCCAACAAACGTATTCAGAACAGCACCCTTGCATCAAAACAAATCACCTAAATAGACAGTGATCTAATTGCCTGTGCTGCCATCATCGGACAGCCACACATTGATTCTGGATCACACCGATACTAGTGGGATAACTCAGATCAATTTTGACACTGATAGACTTTCCCTCCTGCAACGCTCTAAAAAACTATTTTTCCATTTTTCTCCACCCGATTCGGTTCAACGCTGATGCTTGCGGTACGAGATTGATCCTATCACCGGCCCCACCCAAAATGGAGGCAATCAAATACCCTCCTTCATCACCCACTTCGCCGCACTTCCCTACACAGAGTTTTGGTAGGTATTACGATCCATTTCTTTAAGTAATAAATTCGCTTCTATACTTTTTACTCGACCTGCTGCATCTGTCACATACGCATGGCTGTTTTAGGCTGAAAAAAACCAATTGATTATTTTGCTGACACTGATCAAACGGTGTTTATTTAATACAACTGCGTTTGAATAAAAGAGGATGTTTTTTTGTAATAAATAGATTTACAGAAATACCAACACAGATACCGCCCCATGAGGGGCACAGCATCTGTGGATTTAAATAAATCATCGCAACAAGGAATGAAATGAATGACGCATCATGCAACGCATCAACACACCTCATGTCCATTCGTAATAATCTTCACCATTTTCTCCTTCTCCTTTAAATACCCATACTGCTCCAGCGGGACACTCGTCTGCAAAGAACCAAACTCCAAACTCCATCTCTTCATCTGAAGTAGGAAATGATTTTCTAAACATCTCTACCTGTTCCTCGGTGGTGCCTGTCATAAATTTCCCCTTTTTGGCAAGTTTGAGCTCTCCCTCATCCAGTAATTTTCCTACTAAAAACAGGAAATCATTTTTTCTTTCTTCAAATGAGTCCGGATCCTTTTTTGTACCTATAATTCCATGCGCATCTTCTATATAACCCCAAAGAAAACACAAAGGCCCGCCTAACATCTCATAAATATGATCTATCTGCTGTTGCGTTAACATGTAATCACCTATCACCTAAATTTAAGTTCAACTCTTTGATCTGTAACTCCCCTCAAAGTCGGGTTCTTTTCTATATCAATCGTCCACCTGGCTTTAGTTAGTTGATCTGAAGAAGAAACAGACCTTAAACGTACAGTGGTTCCATCACTCAGTTCAGCCATATAAACCCCCGGTGTCCTCGTCTGCTTTAAAGGCACACCTCCAGTTAATTGCTGTGCATAGTCTTTAATCTGCGCATCGGTTAACGCACGCGAGTCAAATACCTTGGTTGTACCACTTTTATTACTTCCCCCTACGGAACCACGCGGTGTGGCTTTGACCTCTATCCCTGCAATCACCAACTCATTTTTTGGGTTCTTTTTATCAAGCAAAGCGGATACTTCATCCAGGCGCTTTTGCCGCTGCAGCGCGATGAAGTGACTAGCAAGTACAGTTTATTTAATGCAACTGCGCTTGAATAAAATACGATGATTTGCGGTAATGAATAGCGACACAGATACCGCCCCATGAGGGGCACGGCATCTGTGGATTTAAATAAATCACTGCAACAGGGAATAAAATGAATAACGCATCATGCAACGCATCAACACACCTCATGTCCACTCGTAATAATCCTCACCATTTTCTCCTTCTCCTTTAAATACCCAGACTGCTCCGGCGGGACATTCATCCATAAAAAACCAAAGCCCTGCACCTTCAAGATCCATCTCTTCATCTGAAGCAGGAAAAGAGCTTCTAAACATCTCCACCAATTCTTCAGTGGTACCGGTGAAAAATTTACCCTTTTCGGCAAGCTTGAGACGTCCCTCATCCAGTAATTTCCCTATTAAAAATAAGAAATCATTTTTTCTTTCTTCAAATGAGGCCGGATCCTCTTGATGAGGAGCAACTCCATAGATCCTCCTTATACAACTCCAAAGTCCATCCAAAGCCCCCCCTAAATTCTCACAAATATCATCTATCTGTTCTTGCGTTAACATGTCATCACCTATCACCTAAATTTAAGTTCAACTTTGTCGGTTTTTGTAAGCTCCATCAAAGAGGGATTATTTTGTATATCAATCGTCCATCTTGCTTTAGTCAAGTCTTGTGATTTAGAAAAAGATCTCAAATTCACCGTGGTCCCATCACTCAATTTAGCTGCAAAAAGACCTTCCTTTATCTTCTTTAAAGGCACATCTCCCGCCAATTGCTGTGCATAATTCATAATCTGCTTATCAGTTAAAGCTTCTGATTTAAATACCCTCACATTACCCGCTTTATTACTGCCCCCTTTGACTAAGGGGTCATACGGTACGTATTCAAATTTTATACCATCAACAACTAATTCATTCTTCTGACTACGCCTGCCAATCACACTTTTCACATCATCCAGGCGCTTTTGCCGCTGCAGCGCCATGATTTGACCAGGCGGTTTTTGGGTTAAATCAGGGCCTTTGGGGTTATTTTTTATTTGCCTAAGCGCTTCTTTTTCTGCATTGGCAATCTCTTTTGCGGTGCCAGAAATCCAGCGACCGCCGATCATTGCCGCTTTAAGGCCGTATTTGGCAAGGTTGCCAATCACTATGGAGGTGACGTAGTCCTGCCCTCTTTCTAGGGCCACTTGTTCTAGGGTTTTTTCTCCGGAACGAATCGCTTTGATGTCTTGCCAAGCTTGATAGGCGGTGATGCCTTTATCGGCTAGCCAGACGGCGCCAAGAATCACTGGGATAAAGGCGGCGTTGTTTTCGGTTTCCAGGCGGGCGGCGGCGCTGCTGACGGCGGCATCGCCTCCGGCGGCGGTGGTGATGCCGGCCACCAGGCTGGTGACTAGGTCGGTACGGTGTTGTTTTTCTTCAGCGCTGAGGCTGGCCGCTTCAGCACCGTTGGCGCGGTCTAGAAGGCTGTTGATGACAACGGCGGCGGCACCACCTACCGCGCCAGCACCACAAGCCTGGCCTTGGGCGGCGGCACCGGCACAACCCAGGAGGCCTTGCAGGGCGCTGCGGGCGGTGTCGCTGCCCAGGGTGTCGGCAAGGTCTTTGATTTCGCGGGCGCCCAGGCTTTGGATGTAGTTGACTGCGGCGTTTTGCAGCATTTGGGTGGCCGGGCCGGTCACTTGTTGGCCGGCGGCCAGGGTCAGGGCGGTCACGATGGTGTGGCCGGTGCCACCCAGTTCCCAGGTGGTGTTGTTTTGGATGCGTTGTTGTAGGGCGGCGACGATGTCAAAGCCGACTTTAAGCGGCAGGTTCCACTTTTATTTGAATATCGCTAATCAAACGGCGTTTATTTAATGCAACTACGTTTGAATAAAATATGATGATTGGTGGTAATAGATTTAAATAGATTTGCAGTAATACCGATGCAGATGCCGCCTCATGAGGGGCACGGCATCTGTAGATTTAAATAAATCACTGCAACAGGGAATGAAATGAATGAGGCATCATGCAACGCATCAACACACCTCATGTCCATTCGTAATAATCCTCACCATTTTCTCTTTCTCCTTTAAATACCCATACCGCTCCGGCGGGACATTCATCAAAGAAAAACCAAGTTCCTGTCTCTAACTCTTCATCCGAAGCAGGAAATGATTTTCTGAACATTTCCACCAGTTCCTCGGTGGTGCCCGGGATAAATTCGCCATTCTTGGCAAGCTTGAGCCGTCCCTCATCCAGTAATTTCCCTATTAAAAATAAGAAATCTTTCTTTCTTTCTTCAAATGAGACCGGATCCGGTCGCTGAGGATGTATTCCATGCGCATCTCCTATATAACCCCAAAGAAAACTCAAAGGCCCACCTAACATCTCATAAATATGATCTACCTGCTGTTGCGTTAACATAAAATCACCTATCACCTAAATTTAAATTCAACTCTTTGATCTGTAACTTCTCTCAACTTAGGATTATTTTCTATATCAATCGTCCATCTCGCTTTAGTTACTTGATCTGAAGAAGAAACAGACCTCAATGTCACCTTGGTTCCATCACTCGCATAAGCCACATAAACCCCTTTTTTACTCGTCTCTTTAAAAGGCGCACCTTGTGCCCATGTCTCCGCATATTGTCTGATTTCTTTATCGGTTAACACTTCTGATGGAAATACCTTGGTCGTCCCACTTTTATTACTTCCTCCTGGAACTTTAGGGTCATACGGTAAGGGGTCGAACTCCCTCTTTGAAATAATAAATTTATTATTTGGGTGACGCTTATCAAACGCATTTTATTTTAATGCAACTGCGTTTGAATAAAATGCTATGTGGTAGTCACACAAACGCGGGTGCAGCTGCCTTCGGAACATCGCACCCGTGTATCTAAATAAATCATCGCAACAGGGAGTGAGGTTAGTCACGCATCATTAAAAACACCACCCGTAATAATCCTCACCATTTTCTCCTTGTCCTTTATGCACCCATACCGCTATAAATGGACAATCTGCAAAAAACCAAAGTCCTGTGTCAAGATCTTCATGCGAAATATAACTAGGAAAAGATCTTCTAAACATATCTACCAATTCTTCAGTAGTCCCCTCCATAATAAGCTCGGTCTTTCTATTACCAAGCTTGAGTTTTCCCTGATCCAATAATTTCCCCATTACAAAGAAGAACTCGTTCTTTATTTCCTCAAATGAATCCGGATCCACTTGCGAAGAAGAAATTTCATGCACCTCCTTTACATAATCCCAGAAATGATGAAACCCCCCACCTAAATCCTCATAAATAAAATCTATCTGCTCTTGCGTTAACATGTCATCACCTGAATTTAATTTCAACTTTTCGATTTACAATTTCCTTCAAAGAGGGATTATTTTCTATAACAAGCGTCCATCTTGCTTTAGTATCTTCATATGAAGACGAAACCGACCTCAAATGCACAATAGTCCCATCACTCAGATCAGCCCTATAAACTCATTTTCTGCTCGTCTCCTTTAAAGGCACATCCCCCGCCAATTGCTGTGCAAACTCTCTGATTTTCTGATCACTGAATGCTTCTGATTCAAGCACCTTCACATTACCCGCTTTATTACTCCCTCCGACAGAGCCGCGCGGTGTGACTTTGGCTTTTAAACCCGAAAAAACAAATTCGCTACTTGAGTTACTTTTATCAACTAAGGCTATTGCTTTATTAAATGCCCCCTGCTGCAACGCGATGTATTGACCAGGCGGTTTTTGGGTTAAATCCGGGCCGTTGGGGTGATTACCTATCCGCGTCAGTGCTTCTTGTTCTGCGCTGACAATGTCATCAACGTTGGACAGCTTATTGGCTTTGGAAGTAGCCATCCCCTCCAAGACATCTTTACTGAGATTGATGCCTGCTTCGGCGAGGATCTCTCCCGCTTTGACGGTGCCGGCCGCAGCCAATGCAAAGCCTACATCCGCGATCACTGAGCCGAGATCTTCGCCAAACTGCTTGGCATGTTGATCGCCTCCAACAATGAGAGCTTCCGACATGCGAGAAACCTTGTTAAGCAGTTCTTGAACGGCGCGCTCACCTAATTGCACCAGTAATTTTGGGTGGGTAAGGATTTTCTCCAACTCATGAAAGACATCCACCGGATGCAGGATCAAGTGCTCCAGCCCGTTGATATTGCTGATGCCTGACTCCTTTAAGCCTTTTAAGAGTCCATCAGCAGTGAGTTTATCTTGGCGGGCACTGATCTCACGCCACTTCGCTCTTACTTTCTCCTCTTCCAAGCGACCTTTGTCTTTCTCCGTAGCGGCCTCAAGCTCCTCGCTTACCATTTGAACGTATTGTTTGGCCGCCAACCAGTTGTTATCCACGGCAGCGATGGCGGCATGGGTGGCGGTGGCCGCATCCGTGTGCGTGGTGCTGGCGATGCCGGTGACGATGGAGGTAATGAGGTTGCGTTTGGCTTCGCGGTCTTGGGCGGTGTCTTCGGGGCGGGGGTCGCTAAATAATCCCGTGAGGACGCTGGAGGCGGCGGCGCCTTGGGCGCCACTGCTGCAGCGTTGTTGGCTGGCGGCAGCACCGGCGCAGGCCAGCAGGGCATGGAGGGCGGCGTGTAGGGGGCTGCCTTCGGTCAGTTGGCCGGTGGCCACCCAGTGGCCAATGGCGGTGGCGCCTTGTTGTTGGACGTAGTTGACGATCATGTGTTTGGCAAGGTCGCTGCTGGCAGCGCTGACGTTGCCGCTGGCACCGGCGGCTAAGGCGGTGGTGATTTGGCGGTAGGTGCCGCCCGGTCCCCAGGCGTCTTTGATGGCCTGGGCTTCGTTGGTGAGGGTGATGGCTTGGTCACGTAATGTTTGCCGCTGTTGGTCATTGAATCCGTTGGTGGGGTCGCGTGCGGCTTGGTCTGCGGCGGAGTTTATTTAATGCAACTGCGTTTGAATAAAAGAGGATGTTTTTTTAATAAAAAGATTTACGGAAATACCAACGCGAATGCCGGCCCATTACGGGCACAGCATCTGTTGTGTATTTAAATAGATCATCGCAACAGGGAGTGAGGTTAGTGAGGCATTATCAATAAGTCCACCCGTAATAATCCTCACCACTTTCCAATTCTCCATCAAATAACCATGCCGCTACAAATGGACAGTCTTCCGTCACTAACCAAAGCCCTTCCAGCATCTCTTCATCCGAAACAGGAAAACAGCTTCTGAACTTCTCCACTAATTCCGCAGTGGTACCCTCCATAATCAGCTCGGTCTTTCTGTCGCCAAGCTTGAGCTTGCCCTCATCTAGTAATTTCCCTATTAAAAAAAGAAAATCATTTTTTCTTTCTTCAAATGAGTCTGGATCGACTTGATCATGAAAAAGTCCATGCGCCCGATTTATTTTAGACCACATAATATGAAAAGGACGCCCTAAATCCTCATAAATCTCATCTATCTGCTCTTTCGTTAACATGGCATTACCTAAATTTAAGTTCAACAGTTTCTTTTGTCATCTCCCTCAAAGAGGGATTATTTTGTATATCAATCGTCCATCTCGCTTTAGTCACTTCATTTGAAGAAGAAGCAGACCTCAAACGCACGCTGGTTCCATCACTCAATTTAGCCATATAAACCCCTGGCTTTACCTCCTTTAAAGGCACACCTCCAGTTAATTGCTGTGCATAGTCCTTGATCTGCGCATCGGTTAACGCCTGCGAGTCAAATACCTTGGTTGTACCACTTTTATTACTTCCCCCTGGAACGTTGCGGTCATAGGGTACAGCTTTGACCTCAATCCCTCCCACGACCAATGTATCCTTTTGACTACGCCTGCCAATCACGCTTTTCACATCATCCAGGCGCTTTTGCCGCTGCAGCGCGATGATTTGACCAGGCGGTTTTTGGGTTAAATCAGGGCCTTTGGGGTTATTTCTTATTTGCCTAAGCGCTTCTTTTTCTGCATTGGCAATCTCTTTTGCGGTGCCAGAAATCCAGCGGCCGCCGATCATTGCCGCTTTAAGGCCGTATTTAGCGAGGTTGCCAATCACTATGGAGGTGACGTAGTCCTGCCCTCTTTCTAGGGCCACTTGTTCTAGGGGTTTTTCTCCGGAACGAATCGCTTTGATGTCTTGCCAAGCTTGATAGGCGGTGATGCCTTTATCGGCCAGCCAGACGGCGCCAAGAATCACTGGGATAAAGGCGGCGTTGTTTTCGGTTTCCAGGCGGGCGGCGGCGCTGCTGACGGCGGCATCGCCTCCGGCGGCGGTGGTGATGCCGGCCACCAGGCTGGTGACTAGGTCGGTACGGTGTTGTTTTTCTTCAGCGCTGAGGCTGGCCGCTTCAGCACCGTTGGCGCGGTCCAGGAGGCTGTTGATGACAACGGCGGCGGCACCACCTACCGCGCCAGCACCACAAGCCTGGCCTTGGGCGGCGGCACCGGCACAACCCAGGAGACCTTGCAGGGCGCTGCGGGCGGTGTCGCTGCCCAGGGTGTCGGCAAGGTCTTTGATTTCGCGGGCGCCCAGGCTTTGGATGTAGTTGACTGCGGCGTTTTGCAGCATTTGGGTGGCCGGGCCGGTCACTTGTTGGCCGGCGGCCAGGGTCAGGGCGGCGACGATGTCAAAGCCGACTTTAAGCGGCAGGTTCCACTTTTATTTGAATATCGCTAATCAAACGGCGTTTATTTAATGCAACTACGTTTGAATAAAATATGATGATTGGTGGTAATAGATTTAAATAGATTTGCAGTAATACCGATGCAGATGCCACCTCATGAGGGGCACGGCATCTGTAGATTTAAATAAATCATTGCAACAGGGAATAAAATGAATGAGGCATCATGCAAGGCATCAACACACCTCATGTCCACTCGTAATAATCTTCACCATTTTCTCCTTCTCCTTTAAATACCCATACCGCTCCGGCAGGACATTCATCTGCAAAAAACCAAGCTCCCCGCAGCATTGCTTCATCCGAAGCAGGAAAAGATTTTCTGAACATCTCCACTTGTTCCTCAGTCGTGCCTGTCATAAATTCGTCATGTTTTGCAAGTTTGAGTCGTCCTTCATCCAGTAATTTACCTATTAAAAATAGGAAATCTTTCTTTCTTTCTTCAAATGAGGCCGGATCCACATGTATACCAGTAATTCCATGCGCATCTCCTATATAACCCCAAAGAAAACTCAAAGGCCCACCTAACATCTCACAAATCTCATCTATCTGCTCTTGCGTTAACATAAAATCACCTATCACCTAAATTTAAGTTCAATAGTTTCTTTTGTCACTTCTCTCAACTTAGGATTATTTTCTATATCAATCGTCCATCTTGCTTTAGTCGCATTACTTGAAGACGAAACCGACCTCAATGTCACCTTGGTTCCATCGCTCGCATCAGCTACATAAACACCTGGAATCATTTCTTTAAAAGGCGCACCTTGTGCCCAAGTCTCCGCATACTGTCTGATTTCTTTATCGGTTAACACTTCTGATGGAAATACTTTCACATTGCCCGCTTTATTACTGCCCCCTTTAACTTTAGGGTCATACGGTAAGGGTTCCAGCTGCTTCCCTGAAATAATAAATTTATTATTTGGGTGACGCTTATCTATTAAACTGACGGCGTTATCCACGTACTTTTCATACTGCACCACCAGTTTTTCAAGGTTCCTGGCCGCCATCCCCTCCAAGACATCTTTACTGAGATTGATGCCTGCTTCGGCGAGGATCTCTCCCGCTTTGACGGTGCCGGCCGCAGCCAATGCAAAGCCTACATCCGCGATCACTGAGCCGAGATCTTCACCAAACTGCTTAGCATGTTGATCGCCTCCAACAATGAGAGCTTCCGACATGCGAGAAACCTTGTTAAGCAGTTCTTGAAAGGCGCTCTCACCTAATTGCACCAGTAATTTGGGGTGGGTAAGGATTTTCTCCAACTCATGAAAGACATCCACCGGATGCAGGATCAAGTGCTCCAGCCCGTTGATATTGCTGATGCCTGACTCCTTTAAGCCTTTTAAGAGTCCATCAGCAGTGAGTTTATCTTGGCGGGCACTGATCTCACGCCACTTCGCTCTTACTTTCTCCTCTTCCAAGCGGCCTTTGTCTTTCTCCGTAGCGGCCTCAAGCTCCTCGCTTACCATTTGAACGTATTGTTTGGCCGCCAACCAGTTGTTATCCACGGCAGCGATGGCGGCATGGGTGGCGGTGGCCGCATCCGTGTGGGTGGTGCTGGCGATGCCGGTGACGATGGAGGTAATGAGGTTGCGTTTGGCTTCGCGGTCTTGGGCGGTGTCTTCGGGGCGGGGGTCGCTAAATAATCCCGTGAGGACGCTGGAGGCGGCGGCGCCTTGGGCGCCACTGCTGCAGCGTTGTTGGCTGGCCGCAGCACCGGCGCAGGCCAGCAGGGCATGGAGGGCGGCGTGTAGGGGGCTGCCTTCGGTCAGTTGGCCGGTGGCCACCCAGTGGCCAATGGCGGTGGCGCCTTGTTGTTGGACGTAGTTGACGATCATGTGTTTGGCAAGGTCGCTGCTGGCAGCGCTGACGTTGCCGCTGGCACCGGCGGCTAAGGCGGTGGTGATTTGGCGGTAGGTGCCGCCCGGTCCCCAGGCGTCTTTGATGGCCTGGGCTTCGTTGGTGAGGGTGATGGCTTGGTCACGTAATGTTTGCCGCTGTTGGTCATTGAATCCGTTGGTGGGGTCGCGTGCGGCTTGGTCTGCGGCGGTGGCTTGGCGGGTTTTGAGATCGGCTTCTGCGGCACGGTTGTTGATGAAGGTGCCGGTTTCCCGTTGTAGGGCGGTGACGATGTCAAAGCCGGCGTTGATGCGTTGTTCGTCAAAGATGGGGGTGAGGGCGTTGCTGGTGGCGGTGTCGGTGAGGATGTCGCGGTTGAGGCCGGCGATGGTCTGGGCGGCGGTGTGGCCGGTGAGGGCGTGTTGGGCGGCGGGGTCGCGGATGGTGAGGGCGCCTTGGCTGATGCCGCTGTAGGTGGTGCTGTGGCTGCTGTCGCTGGCGGTCATGGCGCCAGGAGGGGCAGCGCTGAGGCCGTTGTGGGTGGGTAAGGTGGTGCCAGGAACCTGGGTGGCGGTGGCGGCGTGGCCTTGTTGGTCGGTGCCGACGGTGCCGCCGTTGCGGCTGTAGCCGCCGCCCAGGTTGACTTGGGTGGCGGTGTAGGTGGCGCGGTTTTCAATGTCTTGCAGGATCAGGGTGCCGGTGTCCAGGGTGTTCAGGCCGTTGTGGATGGCGGTGCTGTTGGAGGTGATGGCGCCGCCGATAAGGTGGGTCTGGCCGCCAACGGTGATGTCATAGCCGCCATCGCCAGTAAACAGGCCGCTTTGTTCGGTGACGCTGGCGTAGTCGCTGCGGATGGTTTGGTTGTTGAGGTTGGCGCTGCCGCTGACGCCTGCGCCGACGGTGAGGCTGCCGCCAAGGCTGCGGTCTTTGCTGCGGTAGTGGTGGGTGTCTTGGAGGCTTTGGATGGTGAGGTTGCCAGCAATGTCGGCAATGACGTGTTTGGCGGTGCCAATGGCGCCTTTCATGAGGAGGTCGCCGCCGGCTTCAATGGTCAGTAGGTTGCCGCCTCCGACGTGGCTGTTGGTCCAGGTGAGGTCGGTAGACTGGCCGCTGCCTGTGGAGGTGCTGGCGTGGGCGGTGAGGCCGGCACTGGTGCCGCTGGAGCCTAGGTTCACGGCCACGCCGACACCTGCGCTGCGGCCGCGGCTTTGACGGTCGCTGGTGGTGGTGTTGGCGGCGGCCAGTAGGGCGATGTCGCCATCGGCTTTGAGGTAAGTCATGTTGTCGCCGCGGACGTGGCTGCCTTGGATGGTGAGGGTGGAGGCTTCGCCGTCACCGGTGGCGCTGATGCGGACGTTACCGCCGGCGTTGACGTTGGAGCCTGCGGCGGTGGTGGTGGTGGTGGTGGTGGTGCTGTCGTGTGTGCTGCGGCCAAGGGTGAGGGAGGCGTTGAGGCCGCCCAGGGCGCGGGGGTCTTGGCGCACGGCATCAATGGTGTTTTTGGCGCCCAGGGCGGTGGTGAGGCCGGCCCATTGAGGCCTCACCACAATCCTTTGATGTATTAAAAATTCATTCTTTACATTCCGGCAAACGATTTGCACTCTGATTTCATAATATTTTCATTAAAAAGCATCATTGAAGCACCATCAATTTGACCAAGTACATAGGGATCTTTACTCGCCTCAAGCTTTTTCATTTCCTCTCTGATCTTTTGCTCGAATCCACCTTTTCCAGAAACAATATTAGCCTCAAATTTTTCCTTTAGCTGAGGATAAATTTTAGAGCAACTTCTTTTTACAGCAACTGCAGAAAGTGCATCTTTTTGAATTTTTAAATATATATCCATAAGATTATCGAGGGCCTGCGAAATGGCATTTTGTTTATCTTTTTCCAAATCTGAGGTTGCATCTTGTGCGTATAAATGGCCGCTGCAGAATACAGCAAGAATAAATAGCTTAATGAACACTTTATTTCTTGGATATATGAAATTCATTCGATCTCTTTATTTTCTCAGTCAATTAATGATTATTAATACAGGTCAATTGGAATCTATAAATTTGTAGTAATACCGACACAGATGCCGCCCCTTAAAGGCACGGCACCCACGTAATTTAAATAAACAACCGCAGCAGGGAGTGAGGTCAACGCATTATCAATCAGCCCACTCGTAATAATCCTCACCATTTTCTCCTTCTCCTTTATGCACCCAGACTGCTATAAATGGACACTCTTCTGTCACTAACCAAGTTCCTTTCATTAGCTCTTCATCCGAAGCAGGAAAAGAGCTTCTGAACATTTCCACTAACTCCTCAGTGGTGCCATTGATAAATTCGCCCTTTCTATTACCAAGCTTAAGCCGCCCCTCATCCAGTAATTTACCTATTAAAAATAGAAAATCTTTCTTTCTTTCTTCAAATGACTCAGGATCCACTTGAGCGGCAGTAACTCCACGCACCTCAACCATATAACCCCAAAGAAAATGGAAAGGACACTCTAAAGTTTCATAAATAACATCTATTTGCTCTTGCGTTAACATTTAATCACCTATCACCTAAATTTAAATTCAACCTTTTCTTTTGTCACTTCTCTCAACTTAGGATTATTTTCTATATCAATCGTCCACCTTGCTTTAGTCACATTACTTGAAGACGAAACAGACCTTAAATGCACAATCGTGCCATCACTCGCATCAGCTCTATAAACCCCTTCACTCATTCTCTTAAAAGGCGCACCTTGTACCCATGTCTCCGCATACTGTCTGATTTCTTTATCGGTTAACACTTCTGATGGAAATACCTTGGTCGTCCCACTTTTATTACTTCCTCCTGGAACGTTAGGGTCATACGGTAAGGGTTCCAGCTGCTTCCCTGAAATAATAAATTGATTATTTGGGTGACGCTTATCTAGGGTAGTTTATTTAATGCGAATGCGTTGCTATGTGGTAGTAATACCGATGCAGATGCCGCCCCTTAAGGGCACGGCACCCGTGTAATCTAAATAAACAACTGCAGCAGGGAGTGAGGTCAACACATTATCAATCAGCCCACTCGTAATAATCCTCACCATTTTCTCCTTCTCCTTTATGCACCCAGACTGCTATAAATGGACACTCTTCTGTCACTAACCAAGTTCCTTTCATTAGCTCTTCATCCGAAGCAGGAAAACATTTTCTAAACATCTCCACCAGTTCCGCAGTGGTGCCCTCTATAATAATTTCGTTCTTCCTATCGCCAAGCTTGAACTTGCCTTCATCCAGTAATTTCCCTATTAAAAATAAGAAATCTTTCTTTCTTTCTTCAAATGAGGCCGGATCCTCTTGCGCGGCAGAAACTCCATGCGCATCTCCTATATCAAACCAAAGAAAATGCAAAGGATGCTCTAAATCCTCATAAATATTATCTATTTGCTCTTGCGTTAACATAAAATCACCTATCACCTGAATTTAATTTCAACTTTTTTTTCTTTTGTAAACTCTCTTAAAGACGGATTATCTCTTATCTCAATTGTCCATCTCGCCTTAGTTTCATTACTTGAAGAAGAAACCGACCTCAAATGCACAATAGTTCCATCACTTACATCAGCCCTATAAACTCCTGAACTCACCTCCTTTAAAGGGGCACCAGGCGCTAATTTCTGTGCATAGTTTCTGATTTGCTGATCGGTTAGCATTTCTGATGCAAATAATTTCACATTACCCGCTTTATTACGGGTCGGTATAGCTTCTAGCTGTATACCTTCAACGACCAAGGGATTTAAATTACGCTTACCAAGCACCCCTTTGAGGTCAACATATCTTTGTTTAGCTTCCACCACCAGTTTTTCAAGGTTCCTGGCCGCCATCCGCTCCAAGACATCTTCACTAACTTTGATGCCTGCCTTGCCGAGGAGCTCTCCTCCTTTGGCGACGCCGCCCACTCCAACTAACAGGGCACCCACATCCCAGACCACGGTGCCCAGACCTCGGCCGTATTCCAGGGCATCAAGATCGCCTCCAAAGATCGTGTTGGCTTCGATGCGATCCACCCGCTCATTGAGTTCCTGAACGAAGCGCTCGCCTAATTGCTGACGGACTGCGGGGTCGGTAATCAGTGCCTTCAGGCCGTTAACGGTATCAATGGGATGCAGGACCAATTCCACCAGTCCGTTGAGGTCGCTCTTGGCTGACTCGGCTAAGCCCAGCAGGAGTGTAGAGGTCGTTAATATGTCTTGTTTTGCAGAAATGGCATCCCATTTGGCTTTCACTGCCTCCTCTGCCCAGAAGCCCTTCTGCTTAGCGGCCTTGAGTTCGTTTTCCATTTGCAGTTTTTGCTGGGTGGCCAACCAATTGTTATCCACGGCAGCGATGGCGGCATGGGTGGCGGTGGCCGCATCGGTGTGCGTGGTGCTGGCGATGCCGGTGACGATGGAGGTAATGAGGTTGCGTTTGGCTTCGCGGTCTTGGGCGGTGTCTTCGGGGCGGGGGTCGCTAAATAATCCCGTGAGGACGCTGGAGGCGGCGGCGCCTTGGGCGCCACTGCTGCAGCGTTGTTGGCTGGCCGCAGCACCGGCGCAGGCCAGCAGGGCATGGAGGGCGGCGTGTAGGGGGCTGCCTTCGGTCAGTTGGCCGGTGGCCACCCAGTGGCCAATGGCGGTGGCGCCTTGTTGTTGGACGTAGTTGACGATCATGTGTTTGGCAAGGTCGCTGCTGGCAGCGCTGACGTTGCCGCTGGCACCGGCGGCTAAGGCGGTGGTGATTTGGCGGTAGGTGCCGCCCGGTCCCCAGGCGTCTTTGATGGCCTGGGCTTCGTTGGTGAGGGTGATGGCTTGGTCACGTAATGTTTGCCGCTGTTGGTCATTGAATCCGTTGGTGGGGTCGCGTGCGGCTTGGTCTGCGGCGGTGGCTTGGCGGGTTTTGAGATCGGCTTCTGCGGCACGGTTGTTGATGAAGGTGCCGGTTTCCCGTTGTAGGGCGGTGACGATGTCAAAGCCGGCGTTGATGCGTTGTTCGTCAAAGATGGGGGTGAGGGCGTTGCTGGTGGCGGTGTCGGTGAGGATGTCGCGGTTGAGGCCGGCGATGGTCTGGGCGGCGGTGTGGCCGGTGAGGGCGTGTTGGGCGGCGGGGTCGCGGATGGTGAGGGCGCCTTGGCTGATGCCGCTGTAGGTGGTGCTGTGGCTGCTGTCGCTGGCGGTCATGGCGCCAGGAGGGGCAGCGCTGAGGCCGTTGTGGGTGGGTAAGGTGGTGCCAGGAACCTGGGTGGCGGTGGCGGCGTGGCCTTGTTGGTCGGTGCCGACGGTGCCGCCGTTGCGGCTGTAGCCGCCGCCCAGGTTGACTTGGGTGGCGGTGTAGGTGGCGCGGTTTTCAATGTCTTGCAGGATCAGGGTGCCGGTGTCCAGGGTGTTCAGGCCGTTGTGGATGGCGGTGCTGTTGGAGGTGATGGCGCCGCCGATAAGGTGGGTCTGGCCGCCAACGGTGATGTCATAGCCGCCATCGCCAGTAAACAGGCCGCTTTGTTCGGTGACGCTGGCGTAGTCGCTGCGGATGGTTTGGTTGTTGAGGTTGGCGCTGCCGCTGACGCCTGCGCCGACGGTGAGGCTGCCGCCAAGGCTGCGGTCTTTGCTGCGGTAGTGGTGGGTGTCTTGGAGGCTTTGGATGGTGAGGTTGCCAGCAATGTCGGCAATGACGTGTTTGGCGGTGCCAATGGCGCCTTTCATGAGGAGGTCGCCGCCGGCTTCAATGGTCAGTAGGTTGCCGCCTCCGACGTGGCTGTTGGTCCAGGTGAGGTCGGTAGACTGGCCGCTGCCTGTGGAGGTGCTGGCGTGGGCGGTGAGGCCGGCACTGGTGCCGCTGGAGCCTAGGTTCACGGCCACGCCGACACCTGCGCTGCGGCCGCGGCTTTGACGGTCGCTGGTGGTGGTGTTGGCGGCGGCCAGTAGGGCGATGTCGCCATCGGCTTTGAGGTAAGTCATGTTGTCGCCGCGGACGTGGCTGCCTTGGATGGTGAGGGTGGAGGCTTCGCCGTCACCGGTGGCGCTGATGCGGACGTTACCGCCGGCGTTGACGTTGGAGCCTGCGGCGGTGGTGGTGGTGGTGGTGGTGGTGCTGTCGTGTGTGCTGCGGCCAAGGGTGAGGGAGGCGTTGAGGCCGCCCAGGGCGCGGGGTCTTGGCGCACGGCATCAATGGTGTTTTTGGCGCCCAGGGCGGTGGTGAGGCCGGCCAGGGCGTGGAGACGGGGGTCGCCGCTGCGAGCGGCGGCGTGTTGCATTTGCTGGGCGGTCTGGGCACCGGCAATCAGGGGGTTGCTGAGGCCGACGGTGAGGCCGCTTTGGCGGGTGGCGGTGTGTTGGGTGGTGTGGCTGGTGTGGTGGGCTTGGATGATGTCGACTTTTTTGGCGTGGATGTCGATGTCGCCGTTAGGGGACAGGACGTCGCTGCCGATCTGTTGGTAGTGGCCGCCCGCCAGCAGGGTCACATTGCCGTTGGTGGCGCCGATGAGGGAGCCGGTGGTGGTGGTGGCTGTGGTGGTGCTGTCGGTGCGCTGGCTTTGGTTGCCCAGGGTGAGGGAGGCGCCGCCGTTGCGGATGAGGCCGCGTTGTTTGGTGTGTTCTGAGTAGGTGGATTGGGTGGTGTTGGTGGCGGCTTGGAGGGTGAGGTCGCCTTTGGCCTGCATGTAGGTGCCGGCATCGGAAAGGAGGTGGCTGCCGGTGACGGTGATGTTGTTGCCTTTGACGAGGACTTTAGTGCCGCTGAGGGTGCTGCTCATGGCCTGGGTCTGTTGTTGGTCGGCGTGGGTGGTGGTGGTGCGGCTGTTGAGGAGGCCGCTGCGTTTGCTGTGGTTATCTTGGCTGGTGTATTGGAGGGTGTCCCCGTGCGTAATGGTGACGTTGCCGGTGGCCAGGGCGCTGACAGTGCCTTGGGTGCTGTGGAGGGTGACGGCACGCAGGTTGATGTCTTGGCCGCTGTTGAGTTGGATGTCGCCGGCGCTGCGGATGCTGGTGCCGTGTTCGGTATCGATGCGGGTGTGGCGGCTGTTGCGGGGGTCCCACTGGGTGGTGTCGCTGCGGTGGGTGTTGAGGGTGCCTAGGTGTAGGCGGCCGGTGGCTTTGAGGGAGGTGTAGCCGTCAAGGCCGGTGTTGCTGATGGCAACGGCTTGTTGGGTCATGGCTTGGTCGGTGCTCAAGCCAAGGTAGGCGCCGGGGCCGGTGACGGTGAAGCCGGCCTGTTGGTCCAGTTCTGTCACGCTGTGGTGGCGGGTGCCTTGGGTGGTGGCGTCGCGGAGGGTGCTGCTAGCAAGGAAGTTGCCTTGGGCATGGACTTTGAGGAAGTCGCCGGCGGTGAATTGTCCGCCCAGGTTGGTGAAGTCGCCGGTGGTGTGGATGTTGATGGCGTCGGCGGTAAGGCGGCCGCCTTGTTGGTCCATGATGTGGGTGTTGATGTTGATGAGGTCGCGGGCGTCAATGGTGCCGGTGTTGGTGAGGGTGTGGGCGTTGATGGTGGTGCTGGCGGCCGCCAGGAGGGCGCCGTCTGGGGTGAGGTCGCCGGTGCGGGGGCGCAGGTAGAGGCGGGGGACGAGGGCGACGGTGGTGGTGCCGTCGGGCAGGTGGACGTCTTGTTGGACGAGCCAGACGATGTCGCTGGTGAGTTGGGCCATTTGGTCGGCACTGAGGGCAATGCCGGGGCGCAGTTGGTGCTGTTTGGCGACGGTGAGGCCGGCGTCCAGGAGGGCGCGGTATTGGTGGTCGTCGTCGGTGTAGCCGTCCAGGCGGCGGCGGCCGGTGAGTTGGGCGATTTGTTCGCGGATGAGGCGTTGTTCGTAGTAGCCGTCGCCGAGGCGTTTGTGGAGGGTGTCGTGGTCGCCCAGGGCGTGGAGTTGGCTGTCGGCGCTGGTGTAGGGGCGGCCGAGGGTAAAGCGGGGGTCGGTGGTGATGAGGGTGGCGGTGTCGGGGTGAATGGTGAAGAGGCTGTTGTTGGGCAGGGTGAGGGGGCCGGTGGGGGTGACGGTGACGGCGGGGGGGGCGGCGGGGTCGCGGATGGGGGCGTTGGGGGTGGTGATGCTCTTTTCAGGGATGTAGGTGAGTTCTTGGCCGTGGCTGAAGCCGTTGTCGGCAAGGGAGACGGTGTGGAGGCTGGGGGGGGTCGGTGACGGTGATGTGGCCGTCAGCAATGGTCAGGGTTTGGGTGCTGGGGTTGTAGGTGACATGTTGGATGGGCTCAGGGGCGTGGGTGGAGTCGGTGACGTTGTTGAATGTTTGGGCGGCAATGTGTTGGTGGCCGCCGCTGGTGATGCGGCCGCCAATCTGTGTGGTGGGGGTGGTCCGGGATTCATTGCTCCATGGTGCGGAGTCTTTGCCACGGTAGGTGGTGCTGATGTTTTGGAATCTGTCGGTACGGGAGAGTTGGAGGGCGCGGTTGTCGATCAGCAGGGCTCTGTTGTACTTGTGTTCGTCATCTGCTGTTTCTTTGGTCGGATGGGGGGCAGGCCAACGATGGTTTGGTCGCCGCCGGCCAGCAGGTCGGCGTAGTGGTTGTAGAGGTAGCCGACGTCAATACGCATGGTGCCGCCAGACTGGATGAGGGCTGGGGCGCCGGCATCGGGGTTGAGGATTTCTTGTTGGGTGGTTCTGGTGGCATGACGTTCGCGCTCGTTGTCGTCGACATCGTTGGGGCCGCGGCGCATGTCAATGAGGGTGTGGTCTGGGTCGGTGTAGTCGTGCCAGGTGACGAGGCGGACGCAGTCGTCAGTGCAGGTGCCGTAGGTGGGGTCGTAGGTGAGGCGGTCATCGCCGGGGGCGTAGGTGATGGGGACGATTTTTAAGCGTTCGTTTTGCTGGGCGGCGTCCAGGCCGATGAAGGCGCTGTCATTGGTTGCGGCGGCGGCGACGTGGTCGGGGTTGGGCTGTTTGTCCTGACGGTCGGTGTAGTACAGGACGACGCTGTCGCCGGTGCGGGCGGTGAGGTCCAGGCGGCGGCGTTCAGCCTGGCTGGCATGCAGGCCACCACGGGCATAGAAGTAGGCGCTGGTCTGGGGGGTGAGGCGGACGATGGCGCGGTGGATCTTTTGGCCATCGGGGGTGATGTAGGGGGTGTCTTCGAGGATGTCGGCGGGGTTGAGGTAGTAGATTTCGTGGGCGTCGTAGTTGCTGCTCAGTCGGAAGTCGCCTGAGCCGCCGTTGGGTTTGTTTTTGCGCCAGTGGGGTTGGTACATGCGGGCTTCGGTCACGACGTCGGGGGCGTGGGCGATGTGGACGTTTTCGCGGATGTTGTTGAGGGTGGTGGTGGTGATGTTCAGGGTGCCGGTGATGTCGATGGTGGCGCTGCGGTTGTCGATGAGGGTGGCGATGCCGGTGGCGTGGAGGGTGTTGTCCAGGGTGGCGCCGATGGCGGCATCTCCATCACTGAGAATCATGGCGTTAGCGGTGTTACGCAGGGTGTCCGCGCCAATGTCTAGGCGTTGGCGGGCGGCGATGGTGGCGGTGTGGGTGTGGCCGTCGCTGGTTTCATCGCGGTTGGTGAGGGTGTGGGCTTGGAGGGCAATGTGGTCGCCGTAGAGGCGGCCGGTGCCGAGGTTGTCAATGGTGGGGGCGCTGAGGTGGGTGGTGAAGGCGTCGATGAGGCCGCGGTTGGTGAGGGTGGCGGTGGCGGTGAGTTGGGCGAGGTTGCTGGCGATAAGTTGGCCGGTGGCGGTGTTGGTGATGTCACGGGCGTGGACGGTCAGGTCACCGGCGTGGACAAGGCCGCTGTTGGTGAGGGTGTCGGTGGCGGTGAGCTGGGTGTGGGCGGTGGTCAGGAGCCGTCCGGTGGCGGTGTTGGTAATGGTGTTGGCTTGGGCGGTGAGGTCGGCGGCTTGGAGCAAGCCGCTGTTGGTCAGGGTGTCGGTGGCGGTGAGGGTGGCGTGGCTCGTAGCCAGGAAGGTGCCGGTGTTGGTGATGGTGTTGGCTTGGGCGGTGAGGTCGGCGGCTTGGAGGTGGCCGCTGTTGTTCAGGGTGCCGGTGGCGGTGAGGTGGGTGTGGCCGGTGGTCAGGAGTTGGCCGGTGGCGGTGGTGGTGATGTCATGGGCCTGGGCGGTGAGGTCGGCAGCTTGGAGGTGGCCGCTGTTGTTCAGGGTGCCGGTGGCGGTGAGGTGGGTGTGGCCGGTGGTCAGGAGTTGGCCGGTGGCGGTGGTGGTGATGTCACGGGCCTGGGCGGTGAGGTCGGCGGCTTGGATGAGGCCGCGGTTGGTGAGGTCGCCAGCGGTGGTGAGGGTGAGCAGGCCGGTGGCGCTGAGGGTGCCGGCGGTGTCGAGGCTGTCTTGGAGGGTCAGGGTGAGGGCGTTGCCGGCATGGAGGCGGCCGTCGCCGGTGAGGCGGTGGAGGTGCAGGGTTTGGCTGGCGCCGCTGAGGAGGGTGCCGGTGTGGTTGCTCAGGTGGTCTGCAGTGAGGTCCAGGGTGGCGCCGGCGCTGAGGTGGCCGGCGGTGTTGGTGAGGGTGTCGCTCAGGGTGAGGGTGAGGTTTTGAGCGGCGCTGAGGGTGCCGGCGGTGTTGTCCAGGGTGGTGCTGGCGATTTGGATGTGGGTGGCGTAGAGGCCGTTGTCTGGGGCGCCGGTGGGGGCGCGGGTCTGGGTGGCCGGGGGCGCGGTAAGGGGGGTGCTGTGGTTGTCCAGGGTGGTGGTGGTGATGTCCAGGGTGCCGGCGGCGGTGATGCGGCCGTCGTGGTTGTTCAGGGTGTCTTGGAGGTGGAGGCGGGTGTCGCCGCCGCTGTGGAGGCGGCCGCCGGTGTTGGTGAGGGTGGTGCCGTCAATCTGGAGGGTGCCGTTGCTGCTGATGTGTCCGGCGGTGGTGTTGTCAATGGTGGTGGTGTGCAGGTGGGTGGCGGTCTGGGAGTCGATGGTGCCGCCGCGGTTGTCCAGGGTGGTGGTGTGTAGGTCCAGGGTGTCAGCAGCCAGGAGGGTGCCGCCGTCGCGGTTGGTCAGGGGGGCGGCGCCGGTGTCGATGGTGAGGGTGGCGGCGGTTTGGAGGAGGCCGGCGGTGTTGTCCAGTAGGCCGGTGTGAAGGGTGAGGTTGCCGGTGGTGGTGCCGAGGCGGCCGCTGGTGTTGTCCAGGGTGTGGGCTTGGGTGTCTAGGGTGAGGGCGGCGGCGGTGAGGGTGCCGCTGCGGTTGGTGAGGCCGGCGCTGGTGAGCCAGAGGGTGTGGGCGGTTTGGAGGAGGCCGGCGGTGTTATCCAGTAGGCCGGTAAGGGTGAGGTGGGCGGGGCCGGCGGCATCCAGGGTGCCGTGTTGGTTGTGGAGGCTGGCGGCGGTGAGGGTGAGGGCGGCGGTGCTGGAGAGGATGCCGTTGTCTTGGTTGTTAATGGTGCCGGTGACGCGCAGGTCCAGGGGGCCGGTGGCGGTGTGGAGGATGCCGCCGCGGTTGTCTAGGGTGGTGGCGTGGAGGGTGGCCGGGCCGGTGATCTGGAGTTGGCCGCCCGTGTTGGTCCAGGTGCCGGTGGTGAGGGTGGTGGGGCCGTTAAGGAGGAGGTGGCCGGCGGTGTTGGTGAGGGTGTGGGTGATGTCTAGGCGGTTGGGGCCGGTGGCGGTGCTGTGGAGGGTGCCGCCGGTGTTATCCAGGGCGGCGGTGTGCAGGTCTAGGCTGCCGTTGGTGGCAATGGTGCCGGCGGTGTTGTCGATGCGGGTACGGGCATTCAGTTGGAGGGTGTGTTCTCCGTAGGCGGTGAGGTGGCCGCCGGCGGTAGTGAGGTCGTCGGTGTGGATGGTGATGTGTTGGGCGGTGGTGGTGGCGTGGCTGAGGTCGGTGTGGGTGCCGGTGAGGGTGAGGGCGCCTTGGCTGGTCAGGGTGCCGCCGTGGCCGGTCAGGGTGGCGGCGTCAATGTGCAGGGTGCCCTGCCCGCTCTGTTGGAGGGTGCCGCTGTCGTTGTTGAATTGGCCAGTCTCTAGTGTCAGTTCGGCGGCGTTGCTGGCGAGTACGCCTTGTTGGTTGTCCAGCTGGCCATCAATCCGCAGGTGGGCGCTTTGCGGGCTGTTGTGCAGGAATTGGCCGTGTTGGTTGCTGAAACGTTGGGCGGTCAGGTCAAGAGCGCCGTTAGTCTGGAATTGACCGGCGTCGTTGTTGAGGTGGCCGGTGTGCAGGGTCAGGGCGTTAGCCGCGCTGGCTACTAGGCCGTGTTGGTTGTCCAGGAGGTTGGCAATGGTGAGGGTGGCGTTCTGGGAGCCGGTGTGGAGGAGTTGGCCGTTTTGGTTGCTGAAACGTTGGGCGGTGAGGTCCAGGGCGCCGTTGGCGTGGAGTTGGCCAGCAGCGTTGTTGAGGTGGTCGGTCTTTAGGGTCAGGAGGTTCGCGGCGCTAGCAATGATGCCGTGTTGGTTGTCCAGGAGGTCGGCAATGGTGAGGGTGGCGTTCTGGGGGCCGGTGGTGAGGAGTTGGCCGTTTTGGTTGCTGAAGGTGTCGGCGGTGAGGTCCAGGGTGCCGTTGGCGTGAAGTTGGCCGGCGGTGTTGTTGAGGGTGTGGGTGTGAATGGTGGCATCGGTGGCGAGGGTGAGGATGCCGTGTTGGTTATCCAGGCGTTGGCCTTGGAGGGTGAGGCGGTTGAGGGCGGCGGTGCCGTCGCGGTTGTCTAGGTCGGTGAGGATGGCGTCGATGGGGCCGCCGGCGGTGATGTGGCCGCCGCGGTTGTCAATGGTCTGTGTGAGGGTAAGGGTGCCATGGGCCAGGTGGGGGACGGTGGGGGCAACGGGGGAGGTGGTGGGGTCGGTGGCCGGGGGGGCGGTGACGGTGGGAGGGGCGTTGCTAATCGGGGCCGTGACTGTCGGGGTGGCCGGGGTGGCGGGCGCTGGGGTGTCTAGGACGCCAAGGCGGCCCTGGTCCTGGTTGTCCAGGTGTTGGGTCTGGAGGGTGAGGGGTTGGAGGCCGGTTTGTTGGATGTGGCCGCCGCGGTTATCCAGGCGGGTGCCGGTGATGTCCAGGCGGGCGGCGTTGAGGGTGCCGCTGCGGTTGTCAATGGTGGTGGGGGTGTGCAGGGTCAGGGTCTGGGCGGCGCTGATGAGGCCGCTGTTGGTGACTTGTGCGGTGGCGTTGAGTTGGGTGTCGGTGGCGGATTGAAGGCGGCCGGTGTTCTCCAGAAGACCATCCACGGTGACGGTGAGGGGGGCGCTGGTGGCGCTGAGTTGGCCGGCGTTGCGGACGCCCAGGCCGTGTTCGGTGCCAATCAGGGTGATTTTGCCGGCATACATGCCGCCCAGGGCGGAGACGTCCAGGGCCACGGTGGGGCGGTCGCCTGGGGGGGCAGGCAGGGAGGCGGTGGGGTGTCCGTCCAGGGCGACGGTGGCGGGGCCGGTGGTGGTCTGCAGGGTGTGGGCCCAGAGGCCAGCGTTGAGTTGGACGGTGCGGGCAATGAGGGCGGTGTAGTCGGTGCTGTGGCTGTCTAGGCCTAGGCCGTCAATCTGGATGGCGCCGCCTTGGACGCGGTAGTGGTCTAGGGCGCCACGGGCGTTGAAGATGGGGGTGCCGGTGGTGAGGGTAAGTTGGTGGGCGTTGATGACGCCGCAGCCGTTGCAGGTGATGCCGGAGGGGTTGGCAATGATGAGTTGGGCGCGGGCGCCAGCCACTTCCATCGTGCCGTGCAGTTGGGTGGAGGTGGGGCTGTTGACTTCGTTGAGGATGATTTTGGCGGTGCCGGCGGCCAGCCAGGGGTTGCCTTGGACGGTGCCCGCCAGGTGGGTCTGGGTCGGGGTGCGGGCGTTGTTGAGGATGGCGCCTTGTGGGGTGATGTCAAATTGTTGGTAGGTGTTGCGGGAGACGCCCGCTGGGCTGGGGGTCTGGATGTTGATCAGGGGGGCGCCGTTGGGGGCGGTGAGAATGGTGGGGCGTTGTTGGCCGGGGGCGTGGGGGTCAGCCACCACTTGGGCGGTGGCCATGCCGGTGATACTCACCCAGCCAAGGCTGAGCCAGAGGGCAAAGGGGATGGGATGGAGGCAGGCACGGGCTGGCCGTTGCGCTGTCGGGGAAGGACCTGGGGTACCGCCGGGTGCGGTGGTTCGTTCTGAGGCCACTTGCCACAGACGCAGGGCACGGTTGTAGATGAGGCGGTAGAGGTCCTTGTTCATGAGGTTTCCTTTGGGTAAGGGGCATCCCGAATCGTTTGGTGTGGGGGGATGCTGTGTTAATTGGTGATTTTTGTCACATTTTATCAGGGGCGACAGGGGAAGAAGGTGAAGACGAAAGGGAGGAATTTGCCGGATGTGGATGTCAGAAAAATCTGAAAGACGGGCAGAATCGGGGGGGATGGGGTTAGGCAGGGCAAGCAATCTGTGGCAGAGATAGGAATGCGTTGCCCTGCCCCCTGCCCTGTCAAAGCGCTGCTGGCACGGTTGCAAGGCTGTCATCAGGGGGGCGCTGGGTGCCGGTGTGAGGTGTGTTCTGTGGCCAAGGTCTGTAGTGCCTGGGTGGTGTCTGTGGCACTGGTGTGGATGGGGTTATTGATAAAGCTCTTTGGCCAATATCAAAGCCAGCGTTGATGTTTTGTGGGTTGCAGATGGGTTTTGTATGTAAATAAATCACCTGAACAAGGTATGAGGTTAATAAGGCATCATCTCAGGCATCTCAGGCATGAAAATACGTCACGTCCATAGGTAATGATCTTCATTATTTTCTTCCTGCTCATTTTCCCCCTCCTGTTTAAAGACCCACACCGCTCCAGCGGGGCACTCGTCTGTAAAGAACCAAATGCCTGCTCCTCCCAGATCAACTGCTTCATCCGAATCAGGGAATGATTTTCTAAACATTTCCACTAATTCGGTGGTGGTGCCGCTGAGAAATTTGCCCTTTTTAGCAAGTTTGAGTTTGCCTTCATCCAGTAATTTACCTAGTAGAAAAAGGAAATCATTTTTTCTTTCTGCAAATGACTCTTTATCTGTTTGGGCAGCATATATTCCATGCGCATCTCCTACATTAAACCAAAGGAAATCGAAGGCATGGATTAAATCCTCATAAATAAAATCTATTTGTTCTTGGGTCAGCATATTATCACCTAAATATTAGTTCGATCGCTTTTCTATTGGAAACTTCAGCCATAAGATCCGGGAAATTTAGGAAGGTAATCACCCATCTCCATTCACTCAACTCTTGTGAAGAAAACACTGACCTCAATTGTAAGATGGCTTTACCTTCTTGTTTAGACACATAAATACCTGGTCTAATTTCTTTTAAAGGGGTATTCCCTGCTAATTGCCGTGCATAGTCTTTGATTTGCTGATCAGTTAATTCTTGTGATTCAATAACTTTGGCAGTATCACTCATCACTTTCTCCTGAAAATTCACATACTGTGTCACTTTTATCTTTATACATACAATAATCTATTTTTCATCCTTAAAAAGCCACCACTTGTAAACATCTTGACCTTTTTCGCCTTGTCCTTTTAACACCCATACTATTCCACCAGGACACTCTGTAATAAACCAAATCGCTTGCGCTTTTTCATCTGAATCAGGAAAAGAACTTCTGAACATCTCCACCAGTGCCGGGGTAGGCCCAGAGATAAAGTTCCCTTTATGGTTACCAATTTTGATCTGTCCTTCATCAAGTAATTTTCCAAGTAAAAAGAATAAATCATTTTTCCTTTCTTCAAATGAATCATGATCTATTTGCCCAGGTGAAAGGCCATACAGCTGTCCTATACGAAACCAAATACTTTCCAAGAAATAGTCTGGACCCTCACGAATAATATCTATTTGTTCTTGCGTTAACATAAAATCTCCTTGTTTTAATTTAAAAAATAAAAATAATTTGAATAAAATACGATTATTTTCTCTAATTAATATTGCCACAGGTATCGCTCTTTGGGGACGCGACATCGGTGTATCTAAATAAATCACCGCGACAGGGTGTGAGGTGAGTGATTCATCAAGGCATCTCATGTGCACTCCTCATCATCTTCGTATGGGGGATTTGAGTGATGCTGTTGTCAGAGAAGAAATGTGTGAGATGTCCGGGATCGGCAGGGGGAAGGGGCAGGAATGAGGGGGCTGCGGTATCACGTTGGGGGCGGCTGTGGTCGTGGTTGAGATGGTGCGGGGGTGCTGTCGGTATGCGATGTGGCCATGGGTGATGGTTGTTGCGGTGATGTCTCAAGAGGCTGTGATGGGGGCTTGCATGGTGCGGGGGAATGGGGATGTTCGGGGGCAGTGTTACATGGGGAGGTGGGCTGATGGGAGGTTGAGGGGAGTTTTGGCTGTGGTGGGGTGTTGGGGGTGGGTGGTGACAGGTGGAACAATGGACGGTTTAAAGGGGATGTGGTTATGGCGTTTTTAGAGGTCAGTGTGCAGTGTCAGGAGAGGAGTCAGGCGCGCTATGAGGAGGTCTTGGAGAGTTTCGGTGCGTTGGCAGTGACGTTGTTGGATGCCGATGCGGATACGGTTCGGGAGCGGGGGGTGTTTGAGCCGGGGGTGGGGGAAACGGTGTTGTGGGATGTTGTGGTGTTGAGTGCGTTGTTTCCGGTGGAAACGGATGCGTTGGGGTTGTTGGCTGGGCTGGAGGGTGCGGAGCCAGGGTTGGATTGGGGGGGAGTCCGTTTCCGTGTGGTGGTGGATGAGGATTGGGAGCGGGTGTGGATGGATCAGTTTCAAGCGATGCGTTTTGGGGAGCGTACGTTCATTGTGCCGTGGAATCAGGCGGTGCCTGTGGAGGCGTCGGGGATGGATGCGGCGGTGGTGCGGTTGGATCCGGGGTTGGCGTTTGGTTCGGGGACGCATCCAACAACGGGGTTGTGTCTGCGTTGGCTGGATCGGCTGGGAGGGGATGGGGTGTTAGGGGGGGGGGATGTGCTCGATTTTGGGTGTGGTTCGGGCATTTTGGCGCTGGCCGCTCTGAAGTTGGGGGCGGTTTATGCGGTGGGTGTGGACAATGATCCGCAGGCGTTGTTGGCAAGTCGGGAGAATGCGCTGCGTAATAGGGTGGCGGAGCGGTTGGAGGTGTATTTGCCTGCGGAGGCGCCGGTACGCAGGTATCCGGTGGTGGTGGCCAATATTTTGGCGTCAACGTTGGTGGCGTTGGCAGAGCGGTTGGCGGGGTATGTTGCGCCGGGGGGACGGTTGGCGCTGTCAGGGATTTTGCGGGGGGAGGAGGAGGAGGTGTTGCGCTGTTATGCGGTGTGGTTGGATGTGTTGGGTTGTGAGGAGGAGGATGGTTGGATACGGATTGATGGGGTACGCCGTTGTTGAGAGGGGATGGGTGTTGCTGGCGGTGATGTGGAATGCGGTAGCGTTGGCTGCCCCATCAAGCAGACAATAGATTGGTAATCGACTGAGTAAGGGGTCTTTGATGAGTGCAATCGTTTTAGCCGTTGCGTTGGCCGCTGGGCAAGTCAAGGAGCCGCCTGCGGCTGTAGGTATGAGTGAAAGTCAGGCGGAGCAGTCTGCGATGCTGCTTGCGCACTGTGCTGGTGTGTGGGACTGGATGGGGAATATAGAAAAGGTGGCTGGGAAGTCTTCCAATGTGGAGCAGTTCCATAGGAAGGCAGATGAGGCGGAAACGGCGGCAATGTGGGTGTTGGCTTCACAGCATTATGTGGCTACGGGGAACACAGCCAGTAATAGGCATTGGAAATCGCTTACAGGCCCGAAGCGGGAAGCCGGGTTAGCGCATCTGAATGCGTTAGCGGAACAGGGCAAGGAGGAGGCATCGGTGGCTGCCATCAAGGGATGTCAGGGGATGTTGCAGGAGCAGGAAAAGATTCTGCACATGATGCAAAAGACTAAGGTGAAGCAATGAGGGGGTGTGGGTGATGTTGTCAGGGGGTTGTAGGGGGCGATCTATGGGTATGCGAGGCATCCACGACAGGGGTTTGATGTGATGAAAGCCAGTGAGATGAAAAAGGGCAGCATTGTTGAGTACAGCAATGGGACGTATCAAATCAGGGACATTCAGCGTAGTTCTCCGCAGGGACGGGGCGGCAATGTGCGGTTCCGCTTTGTGATGTATAGCGTGCCGGGCGGTAGTAAGTTGGAGGCGAGTTTTGATGCCGATGAGATGTTGACTGCGGTGGAGTTGCTGCGTCGTGAGGCCAGTTTTTCGTACAAGGACGGTGAGGCGTTTGTCTTTCTGGATGAGGAGGATTACACGTTGTATACGTTGGATGCGGAGGCCATCGGGGATAACGCTGGGTATATCAGTGAGGGGCTATCTGGGTGTTATGTGCAGCTGATTGATGCGTCGCCGGTGGCGTTGCAGTTGCCGCAACATGTGGTTTTGGAGGTGGTCGATACGCCTCCGGAGTTGAAGGGGGGGACGGCGACGAAACGACCCAAACCGGCCAAGCTCATCACTGGGATTGAGGTGATGGTGCCGGAGTACATAACGACTGGGGAACGTATTTTGGTCAATACGACGACTGGGGCGTTTGGTGGGCGGGCGAGCTGAATTAGCAGTCAGAAGATAGACGCTGAGGCAATAGCAATGTGATCTGCTCTGTATGCAGCGGGGACGCGGGGCAGCTTCAATTCGCCACAAGATTCAACACGACAGTTGGCAGTACATCTGCATCGTGATGGCAGTAGTCGGGATGGTGCAACGCGTTTCTATCAGGGGTTTTGAGGTGCAATCGGGAAGGTTCGCCATAGGGTCTGAGTCACATAGCAGCCGTGAGGATGTCAGGTGCGCCCCATTGGGAGATCTGGGTTGTTTGGCACAATGGACAAGGCGTGTTGGATGGGCTGTTTAGGGGTCAAATACTTTCCCTGGGTTCAATATCCATTTTGGGTCGAATGCGCGTTTTAGTTGACGCATTAATGCAATTTCAGCAGGGCTGCGGGTGCTGTGAAGGTAGGGCTTTTTTATCAGGCCAATGCCATGTTCTGCGGAGATGCTGCCGCGGAAACGTTGTAGGAGGTCAGCAAGCAGTGCGGTGACGTGTTCGCAGGTGTGGATGAAGTCAGTCTGGGGCACTGTGTGCGGTTTGAGGACGTTAATGTGTAGGTTGCCGTCACCGATATGGCCGAACCAGAGGACTTCAAATTCTGGGTAGGCTTGGCTCAGTAATGTTTGTGCTTGTTCTAGAAATGCGGGCATGGCAGCAATGCGCACGGCAATATCGTTTTTATACGGGGTATATGGGGCAATGCTTTCGGTGATGCTCTCACGCAGTCGCCATAGTTGGGCCGCCTGTGCGTCGCTCTGGCTGATGACACCATCCAAGACCCAGCCCTGCTCCATGCAGGTTTCAAAGACAGTGAGTGCGGTGGTTTCTTGGGCTGCGTCGGCGCAGGGGAATTCGGTGACGACGTAGTACGGATAGGGATGTTCAAACGGTGCTTGGGCGCCGTGGGCTAGAACATGGGGCAGTGCGCGCTGCGTAAAAAATTCGAAGGCTTCAATCTGTAGTTGTGCGCGAAAGGCGGCAAATACTTGCATCAAGACGTCAAAGGTGGGCAATGCCAGCAGCATGACTTTGGTCGGTGGCGGTGGGTCGGTCAGACGCAAGGTGGCTTCGACGACAATGCCCAATGTGCCTTCGGAACCAATCATCAGATGTCGAAAGTCATAGCCGCTGGAGTTTTTGATCAGGGCATGATTCAACTCGAGGAGTTCGCCAGTTCCAGTCACTACGTTGAGGCCAGCGATCCATTCGCGGGTGTTGCCGTAACGGACAACGCGGATTCCTCCTGCATTGGTCGCAATGGTGCCGCCAATGGAGCATGAGCCTCGGGCAGCAAAGTCGACGGGATACAGGAGGCCGTGTTGGCGGGCGACGGCTTGGACGGCTTCTAATGGCATGCCTGCTTGCACGGTCATGGTTCGATCCATGGGGTCGAACTGGAGCATTTTGTTCATCCGCTCCAGACTGAGCACCAGTTCGCCATTGGTGGCCATGGCACCGCCGGATAGGCCGGTGCGCCCGCCGGAAGGGACGATCGCAATGTGGGCATCATTGGCCCAACGCACAATGGCCTGGACTTCTTGGACAGTGGCAGGAAGTGCGATTGCTAAGGGTGCCGGTGTGAAGCGCCGGGTCCAGTCGCGGCCATAGTGCTGTAAGTCGGCAGGTTCGGTCTTGAGACGCAACGTTGGAAGGGTTTGATGCAAGGATGTGAGGCGGGAGTCATTCATCAGATCACAGGGGCAACACAATAAGCGCAGAACAATAGATGAGGAGGGCGCAGGCTGCTAGAGGTACTGGTAGGGGCACCCGTGCAGCATGGTAGCGGAATGGGTTTGTCACGCTGACAGGAGTGGTTCCGCGCAATCTGCACAAACAGAAAGATTCATCTGGCATAGTCGCGGTTTCATTTCACTCTCATTGATCCGGTTATGCCACCGACGAAAACTTCTTTTCCCAAACAAGACATCCGAATTTTGCTGCTAGAAGGGGTCAGTCACAGCGGGATCGAAACGTTCCGTGCGGCGGGTTACTCGCAGATCAAGATCCATACGACATCGCTGCCGGAAGAGGCTCTGCAAGCAGAGATTGCGGAAGCGCACATCATCGGTATTCGCTCGCGCACTCAATTGAATGCAGCGGTGCTAGGGCATGCCAAACGTCTGATGGCCATAGGTTGTTTCTGCATCGGGACGAATCAGGTGGACTTGGATACGGCGGAATTGAGCGGGATCCCCGTGTTCAACGCGCCATATTCCAATACGCGTAGTGTGGCTGAGCTGATCATTGCGGAAGCAATTTTGTTGCTACGCAGGATCCCGCAGAAAAATGCCGAATGCCATCGTGGGGGCTGGTCCAAATCTGCCATCAATAGTCATGAAGCACGCGGTAAGGTGTTGGGCATCGTGGGATACGGTCACATCGGTACGCAAGTCAGTGTGCTGGCGGAGGCGATGGGGATGCAGGTGATTTTCTACGATATTGAATCCAAGCTCTCTTTGGGCAATGCGCGTCCAGCGGCAAGCTTGGATGAGTTGCTCGGCATTGCCGACGTAGTGACGCTGCATGTACCGGAAACGGCAGCGACCAAGAATATGCTTGGTCATGCAGAATTGGCACGAATGAAACCGGGGGCGCATTTGATTAATGCATCGCGCGGTACGGTTGTGGAGATTGACGCGCTGGATGCGGCTCTGGTGTCGGGGCATCTGGGCGGGGCGGCAGTGGATGTATTCCCAAGCGAACCCAAGGGCAATAGTGATCCGTTCATCTCGCCATTGAGCAGGCACGACAATGTGATTTTGACGCCACATATTGGGGGCAGCACGCTAGAAGCGCAGGACAATATTGGGATTGAGGTGGCAGCCAAATTGATCCGTTATAGCGATAACGGCAGCACGCTATCGGCGGTGAATTTCCCTGAAGTCAGTTTGCCGGAGCACGTGGGGAGTATGCGTTTGCTGCATATCCACCGTAATGTGCCCGGGGTGCTGTCGCATATCAACGAGCTGTTCTCGCGTCACAACGTCAATATTGATGGTCAGTTCCTGCGTACCGATGCCACGTTGGGCTATGTGGTCATTGATATCGGTGCCAGTCAGACGCAGGCTCTGGCATTAAAAGAGGCATTGACGCAGGTTCCCGGAACGCTGCGTACCCGTCTGCTGTACTGAGACTAAGTTGTAATACTGCTTGTGTTGTTCCACACCTATTGGCAAGGTAAGCATCGCCTGACGTTGGTTATCTACTGCCAATTTTAAGATTTATGACTCACGCGACCATCTATCAGGGGGAGGAACGTCGCATGCTCAAAAAACATTTATTCATCGTCAAACCGATCGAGCCGACAAATCACACAGGGACAGGTAAAGGCGGAACGCAACTCAAAAGATCGCTAACGGCAGGACAGTTAGTGATGCTCGGCATCGGGGCCGTGATTGGCGCTGGTATTTTCGTGCTCAGCGGACACGCTGCCGCCGAGTATGCCGGCCCAGCCGTGGTGCTGAGCTACATTCTGGCGGGAATTGCCTGTGCTTTGGCTGGGTTGTGTTATGCAGAGTTCGCGGCAATGCTGCCGGTCTCCGGTTCCGCTTACTCTTATGCCTACGCGACGCTCGGGGAATTCACGGCTTGGTTCATCGGTTGGAATCTGATCCTGGAATATATGTTCTCTGCCTCAACCGTGGCGGTCGGCTGGTCCGGTTATCTCAATAGTTTCCTGAGCAGTTTCGGTTATGGGCTGCCAGCCTCGCTATCTAGTGCACCTCTGGACGTAGTCGATGGGCGGCTGATTTATAGCGGTGGCCTGATCAATCTGCCGGCAGTCGCGATTGTGGCCGCGATCAGTGGGCTGTGCTACGTCGGGATCACTCAATCGGCGTTCGTCAACTCCATCACCGTGGCGATCAAGGTCAGTGTCATCGTGCTGTTCATCGCTTTCGCCGCACGCTATGTCAACCCGGACAACTGGGTCCCCTTCGTCCCGGACAACGTGGCACCAGGCAAGTACGGCATTGAAGGGGTGATCCGCGGTGCAGCCGTGGTGTTTTTCTCCTATATCGGCTTTGATGCAGTCTCCACCACTGCGGGGGAAGCCAAGAATCCGCAACGTGACATGCCCATCGGCATCCTCGGCTCGCTCGCCATCTGTACGGTGATCTACATTGCCTTCTCCGGTGTTCTCACCGGCCTGATGCACTACTCGCAGTTGGATACGCCCAAACCCGTGGCCACCGCGCTGGAAACCTACCCAACGCTGTCATGGCTCAAGCATGTCGTAGAAATCGGCGCGATTGCAGGGCTAAGTTCAACGATGCTGATGATGCTGATGGCACAACCGCGGATTTTCTACGCGATGTCGCAGGATGGCCTGCTGCCCAAGTTGCTTTCTAAAGTACATCCAAAATTCCAGACTCCCCACGTAGGTACGCTCATCGTCGGTGCCTGTGCCTGTGCTTTAGCCGGACTGTTTCCAATCAGTCTGCTTGGCGATCTGGTCTCCATGGGCACGCTGCTAGCATTCGCGACGGTCTGCATTGGCATCGTGGTACTACGCCGTACCCGCCCGGATCTGCCTCGCCCCTTCCGGGTCCCCGTGTACTGGGTGATCGCCCCTACAGGTGCGGCAGCCTGTCTGTACCTGTTCTGGCAGCCGTTCACCGAGCACTGGCCGCTGATGGTCGGTTGGACGGTACTCGGCTTGGTGATGTATGGCTTATACGGCTATCAGCACAGTAAATTACGACATGGTGGCTAAGCAATAAGCACTCAGGAGGCCGGCGCAACGCCGGCCTCTTTTACTAATTACACTTTTTATCAATTTCCTGACGCACTATGTTCAAACAACTCTGGGCCACCAAACTCTCTCAACCCAGCCAGGACAGTGCCGAAGGACTCAGCATGCAACGCGTCCTTGGAGTGTGGGGGTTAACTGCACTGGGTATCGGTGCGGTGATTGGCGGCGGCATCTTTGTCATTACCGGGCAAGCCGCGGCCAATCACGCCGGACCAGCCATTATGCTGTCGTTCGCACTCGCGGCGATCTGCTGTACGTTCTGTGCGCTGGCGTATGCCGAATTCGCGGCGATGGTGCCGGTCTCTGGGAGCGCCTACACCTATACCTATGCCACTTTCGGTGAGCTGGCAGCCTGGTTCATCGGTTGGATGCTGGTATTGGAATATGGGGTTTCTGCCGCGGCGGTGGCGGTGAGCTGGAGCGGCTATTTCCTCAGCTTGTTACAGCATCTGGGCATCCATCTGCCCGCCGCACTAGTGAATGCGCCATTGGACGGCACGCTGCACGCCACTGGAGCCATTGCCAATCTGCCGGCAGCCACCATCGTGCTGCTGCTGACTTGGTTGTGCTACTTCGGCATCCGTAAGTCCTCGAAGATCAATATCGCAATGGTTGCACTCAAAAGCGGGCTGATCTTGCTGATTATTGGCGTCGGCTGGAAATACGTGAACCCTGATTACTGGCAACCGTTCATCCCGACCAATCAAGGGCCGGGCAAATACGGATGGAATGGTGTGTTACATGGCGCGTCAATGGTGTTTTTCGCCTACATCGGTTTTGAAGCGGTGTCGGTGGCCGCGCAGGAATCGCACCGTCCACAGCGCGACCTTCCTATCAGCATGATGAGTGCGTTAGCGATCTGCACCGTGCTGTACATCATGATGGCCGCCGTCATGACTGGATTAGTCCCTTACACGCAACTGGGCACAGATGAGCCAGTCGTCACCGCAGTCGCCGCACACCCCCAACTGGGCTGGCTGCGCGTCGTGGTCGAAATCGGTGCATTGGTCGGACTGTCTTCGGTCGTGTTGGTGATGCTCATCGGACAACCGCGCATCTTTATGATCATGGCCGGTGATGGCCTGCTGCCACCGATATTCAGCACAATCCACTCCAAACACCGCACTCCGCACATCAACACGGTGATCACCGGACTAGGTATTGCGTTGCTCGCAGCGGTGTTCCCACTGGATGTACTCGGCGAACTCACCTCAATGGGGACGTTGATTGCCTTTACCGCCGTCTGTGCCGGCGTGCTGATTCTGCGCTGTACTCGGCCAGATCTGCCACGCCCATTCCGAATGCCGGCAGCATGGTTGTTTTGCTCCGCTGGTGTACTCAGTTGCATTACCTTATTGTCAGCAATGACCAGGCACAATTGGATGCTGATGAGCGTGTGGACTGTTCTTGGTTTTTCCCTGTACTTCAGTTACGGATATCGCCACAGCAAACTGCATCAAGAAAGCACCTGAGACAATGAATGCCACTTGCACACCATCCCTGCCCTACGACGCGAGCCGTCTGCGCGAATTGGCGCATCTGTTGATCGGCACGATCAGCGAATTCGCTCAAGCAGGCTGGACACCAGCCACCAGTAGCAATTTCTCGCACCGTCTGGATGAACATCATGTGGCTATCACCGTCTCCGGCCGCGATAAACGATGCTTGAGGGAAGAGGACATTATGGCCGTCGACTTGGACGGCAACGCCGTTGGACATCCGCATACTCCCTCGGCAGAGACGTTGTTACATACCCAACTGTACCGGCGCTTTCCTGAGATTGGCTGCGTATTGCATACCCACTCGCTAACACAAACGGTAGCCTCACGGGTGTACGCCGGGGCCGGTCACATTTCTCTGAAAGATTACGAGCTACTCAAGGCCTTTGCGGGGCACAGCACCCACGAAACAACCTTGGATGTGCCCGTCTTTTGCAACACTCAAAATATGAATATTCTTGCTGCCCAGGTTGACACACTCCTGGACAAACAACGGATGTGGGGATATCTGATCAACGGGCACGGAATGTATACCTGGGGCAACACACTCGCCGATGCGCGCCGCCACCTTGAGGCATTGGAATTTCTGCTGCACTGCGAACTGGACCTACTGAAATTACGTGGCTATCTTTGATACGCCGTTCCCTTTGCCATCGCATCACCCTTGATCATGAGCCGACTACGCATCTTCGACGATCACACCCCCGATACGCCGTTCTTCGTCAGCAAAGAGCAGGCACAGATCACCGCCGAGTTGCACAAGATTGGCATCACGTTCGAGCGCTGGGAAGCGACTCAAGCGATTGAACCTGGTGCAACTGCAGAGCAGGTCATGGCGGCCTACCGTACTGACATTGATCGGCTGATCGCCACACATGGTTTCAAAACCGTAGACGTGATCAGCATCGCTCCAGACAATGCCAAGCGCGAAGAGATGCGCGCCAAATTTCTTGAGGAACATTTTCACAAGGAAGATGAGGTCCGTTTCTTCGTTGCTGGCTCGGGATTATTCACCGTGCACAGCGGCAACAAAGTCTATGAAATCGAATGCGTTAAAAACGATCTGATCGCAATACCCGATGGCACCCTGCACTGGTTTGATATGGGTGCCGCGCCCTACTTCGTCGCTATCCGCTTTTTTACCGAACCGGATGGCTGGGTTGGCCATTTCACCGGCACTGACATTGCACAACGCTTCCCCCGCTATATCCCCGAGGGCTGCCAAAGCGCGCACTGACAATGAGCATGCCTCAAGCAATTCTCACGGATATTGAAGGAACCACAAGCAGTCTTTCTTTCGTCAAAGAAGTGCTGTTTCCTTATGCACGCCGCGCCCTCCCCGACTTTGTCCGGGAACACCGTGAACACCCGGACGTGATGCCTTGGTTAGATCAAGTCGCCAACGAAACCGGCACAGCGTTCTCTGAAGAAGCTCTTGTAGCCACCTTGCAAACGTGGATCGACACGGATAGTAAGCACACCGCACTCAAAGCATTGCAAGGCATGATCTGGACATCCGGCTACCAGAACGGCGATTTCACCGCCCACCTCTACCCGGATGCAGTCCAACGGCTGCGCGCCTGGCATGCGGCCAACGTGCCGCTGTACGTGTACTCATCCGGCTCGGTACCGGCACAGCAACTGTTCTTCCGCCACAGTCATGCAGGCGATCTGAGCGGACTGTTCTCAGGTTGGTTCGATACCCAAATCGGTGGCAAGCGTGAGTCCACCAGCTATCAACGCATTGCGCAACACATTGGGATTGCGCCCGCCGGGATCGTCTTTCTATCGGATGTGATCGAAGAATTAAACGCCGCAGCACAAATCGGATTGAACACGGTATTGATTGATCGGCGTGACGATTATCCAACGCCACGTCATCTTAAAGACACCGACCGCCATCTGCATTTGGATAGCTTTGCCCAACTGCCCTTTTAAATCGGCGCGTTATTACCGTCATCCCGGCACCTCAATCCGCAACGACCGCCCAGCAGAACAACAATACCGCTGGCCCGTTGCATCCTGATAACGCGCTCAAAAAAAACAGCCGCATCTGGAAGCACTTCATCAACCCTCTGCAACGGCCCTGCTCGTCCTCATTGATTGTCCCGCCGGATGCATATAAGAAAAAAGACAACTGATGGATGCGCTCTTCGTGACCGATGCACTTGCAACCATAAAGCTGTACAACACGCTGGCATCAATGGGGCAATGGACTGCCCCCCTCACCAAACAACGCTGGCACCCATCAGTGAGATGACACATCAAGCACTCAGCCACGGCAACACTCCGCGCTGCGGGCAACACGCCATCGGCATTAACGATGCCGTGCCTCTAATACGGTAACGGCATCGGCAAGCGATAAACCACGGGCACGCAACAACACAATCAGGTGGTAAAGCAGGTCTGCTGATTCATCAAGGAGTGCATCATCAGCCTGGACCACGCCAGCCAATGCGGTCTCCACCCCTTCCTCACCGACCTTCTGCGCGATGCGGCGGACGCCCTGCTCAAACAATGCGGTGGTGTAACTGTCTTGTGGCCGCTCACGTTCGCGCTCCGCCACCAGCGCATCCAGCGCACCAAGAAACTGTCCAGGGGCTGCAGGAAAACAACTGGTCCTGCCCAGATGACACGTGGGTCCACGGGGTCGGGCCTGCACTAATAACGTATCGGCATCGCAATCGGCATCAATGGCCACCAGATGCAGCACATGCCCAGAACGCTCCCCCTTGGTCCATAAACGCTGCTTACTGCGGCTGTAAAACGTCACCAAGCGGCTGCGCTGCGTGACCTCTAATGCCTGGCTGTTCATATAGCCAAGCATCAGCACACGCAGCGTATCGGCGTCCTGCACGATCACGGGCAACAAGCCATCACCCTTGGCCCAATCCAGATCAGGCAATGCAACATCGCTCGTCGCAGGCTCATTACACATCGCGGACCTCAATTTGCTGCTCACGCAGAAACTGTTTTAAACCCGGAATCGAAATCGCGCCGCTATGGAATACGCTGGCCGCCAATGCACCATCAACATCAGCCTTGTGAAATACATCCGCAAAGTGCTGCATGTCCCCGGCGCCGCCAGAAGCCACCAAGGGCACCTGACACAATGCCCGCGCCTGAGACAGCTGTGCAATGTCATAACCACAGCGCACCCCGTCGCTGTCCATGCAATTTAATACGATCTCCCCTGCCCCTAGGCGCTGCGCCTCAACAATCCAATCCAGGGTGCGCAGCGGCAAGGCCTGGGTTTTGTCCGGATCACCGGTATTGCAGCGGACGCGCCACTGACCATCAGCCTCACGGATCGAGTCAATACCGACGACGACGCATTGCACCCCAAAGGCTTCGGCTAAGGCGCTAATCAGCGCAGGTTGGCGCAGTGCCGGTGAGTTGATCGAAATCTTATCGGCACCGGCATGCAAGACAGCACGGGCAGTCTCAACCTCGCCGATACCACCGGCCACACAGAATGGAATGTCGATCAGGCGCGCAACGCGTTCAACCCAACGGTAATCCACAGAACGCCCTTGTGGACTGGCGCCGATGTCATAAAACACCAACTCATCAGCGCCATGATCACGGTAACGCAAGGCCAGTTCGACGATATCGCCCATATCCACGTGGTCACGAAACTTCACGCCTTTCACCACACGTCCATCACGCACGTCCAAGCATGGAATAATGCGACGGCTCAACATGACCGCCTCTGCGCCTCTTGCTGCAAGTGGTCACGGTGTAGTGTGCAACGGCGATAGGGCCGCATCCGCCCATTGGCACATGGCGTCCCCGGCGGGAGATACACCGCAAGCATCACACTGATCTGTAGCGACATACTGGCTCCGTTAGTTCCCCGCAAGGCAAGGGATCGCCGGGATCGGCAACACTGCCATGCTGCACTGCCTCCTTGAGTGCAAGGCGGCCCTCCAACAGCGCTTTACCGAGGACAATACCCGCACAACCGGCCATCTTGGCGGCGACGACATCGGCCACATCCCGCGCCCCACCAGACACTTGGATCTGCACTGCAGGGACCAAGGCCCGCAGGTACGCATATACATCCATGTTGGGACCGGACAACATGCCGTCACGGGCAATGTCCGTACACAACAGATGGCGCAACCCGGCTGCTGCATACTGCTGCGCCAGCGCCTCCAACGTTGCCTCGGCAACCTCGGTCCAGCCATGAACCGGCAAGCGCCACACGCCACCGGCATCTTGACGCGTGTCCAATGCAACGGTGATCCGTTCAGGGCCGAAGGCCTGCAACCACTCAATGACACACGTCATCTGGCGCACCGCCAATGAACCGATCACCACACGTGCCGCGCCTGCGTCGAGAATCCGCGCAACATCATCACGGGAACGCACCCCGCCGCCGGTCTGCACCTGGAGTCCTGTTGCACGGGTAATCTGGCGCAACAAGGGTGCCAAGGTATACCCGCCCGCTTTGGCGGCATCCAGATCAACCAGATGCATCCACGTGGCGCCACTGTCGGCAAACGCCTGTGCGCGCGGCAATACCTGATCGTCATAGCGCGTCTGGCGCGCGTAATCCCCCTGCTGGAGACGCACCACAGCACCGTTACGGATGTCCAAGGCTGGATAGACAATGAAATTCATGCGGCATCCATTTCAAGAAAATTACGCAGGATACGTGCGCCTGTTTCGGCCGAACGCTCTGGATGGAATTGCGCGCCACAACGCACTCCCTGCTGCACAATCGCGGTAAACATGCCGCCGTGATCGCAGGCGGCCACCGCTGCCGTGGTCAAGGGCACTGCATAGCTATGCACAAAATAAGCGTTCGCCCCCTCGGGCACCTCCGCCAGCAATGGCGAAGCGCGCAGCGGCAACAAGCGATTCCAGCCCATGTGCGGCACACGGATGCTAGGAGCCGGCGTCAGGCGGCGGACGCGGCCAGGCAGCAATCCCAAGCAGGGCACATCGCCTTCCTCAGAGTGCTCAAACAACAATTGCATGCCCAGGCAGATCCCAATCAGCGGCACCTGTAGCCGGAGCAATGGCTCAATCAAGCCTTGATTGTTGAGCCGTGCCATCGCTTCAGGTGCGCTCCCGACCCCGGGGAGAATCACCCGCGCAGCCCCCTCCAGTCCGCGGGCATCGCACACTAAGCGCGGTTCTACCCCCAAACGCTGCAAGGCGTAGCGCACCGAACCAAGATTGGCACCACCGGCATCAATCAAAGCAACCTCGGTCATAACGCCCCCTTGGTAGAAGGAAGCACGTGGCCGTGGCGTTGTAACGCCTGACGCAATGCACGCGCCAGCGCCTTGAAACACGCTTCTACTTTGTGATGGTCGTTGTCGCCATGCACGCTCAAGTGCAAGTTCATCCCAGAGGCATCACACAGGGAGCGGAAAAAGTGCGGTACCAGTTCGGTGGGCATATCGCCGACACGCTCACGGACGAAGGTTCCTTCAAAGACAAAATACGGGCGGCCGCTGAAGTCCAACACAGCGCTGGCTTGGGTCTCATCCATCGGTAGGGTAAAGCCACCGTGTGCCGCCGCGCCGCTCACCTGCCACGGCAGCTGGGGCGGATCGAATCCATAGCGGCCAATACCGCGTTTATCCCCCAAGGCTTGGCGCACTGCCTGACCTAGCGCCAAGCCGGTATCTTCTATTGTGTGATGTTCGTCGATATGCAGATCCCCAACAGCGCTGATGTGTAGGGAAATGCCAGCATGTTTGGCGATCTGCTCGAGCATATGATCAAAAAACGGTAATCCGGTAGTGATCCGCGCCTGGGGTGCGCCATCCAAATCAATCTCGACACGGATGTTTGTCTCCTTGGTGTGACGCTGTACCACGGCGCGGCGCGGCGCATCGGCCAAGGTGTGAGCAATGCCGTCCCAATCCCAGTCACCACCAAATTGCGGGGTACGTAATTGGAATCCGCGAATGTTGAGATTCTCGGCAAATTGCAGATCTGTGGGGCGATCGCCCACCATTGCCGAGCGCGCCCAATCAATGTCGCGATCTTGAAGGTAGGCGACCATCAAGCCGATGCCTGGTTTACGAGTGGGCGCGTTGTCGGCCGGCCAGCTACGATCGATCAGCACATCGCGGAAGACGATGCCTTGGCTACTAAAAATCTGCAGCATCAACGCATTGGGGCCATCAAAGCTGGCTTGGGGATACGTGGGGCTGCCCAATCCATCTTGGTTGGTGACGATCACAAAGTGATAGCCGGCATCACGGAGCTTCAGCAATGCCGGGATCACGCCGTTGACAAGGCGCAGTTTTTCGTAGGCATCAATCTGAAAATCAGGCGGCTCTTCAATGAGCGTGCCGTCACGGTCAATAAACACGATGGGGGTCATGCGGGCACCGCCTGGATGTCACGCAACACGGCCAGGAGACGTGTGTTTTGTTCGGGGGTTCCCACGGTCAGCCGCAAGGCATCATGCAACTGCGGTGCGGCACGCTGGTCGCGCACGACGACGCCAGCGGCGTACAGCGCCTGAAACGCGGCCTCGGCATCATCAAAGCGCACCAGGAGGAAGTTCCCTTGGGAGGGATAGACGCGGCGCACGCCAGACAGACAGGCCAGGGCGGCACGCAGGCGCTCACGCTCAGCACGGATCTCGGCCACACGCTGCGCAGTGATCTGTAACGCGGCGGCTGACAGCCCCTGCTCAGCCAAGCTCACGCAGGGGGTGGGCAAGGGATACGGTGCTTGGCAGCGACGTAATACCGCGACTAAATGGGCATCGGCGATCACGCTGCCGATACGCACGGCAGCCAGGGCATGGGCTTTGGACAAGGTACGCAGCACGACAAGATGTGGGTAGCGGGCCAGCAGGGGCACCACGGAAGGGACATCGGAGAATTCTCCGTAAGCTTCATCCACCACGACAAGAGCAGTGCCGGCAAGTGTCTGCAAGATGGTCTCAATCTGCTGTAGCGGGATCGCGACACCGACCGGATTGGAGGGTGAGCACAAGAACACGAGTTTGGCGCGGGAAGTCTGTGCGGCAGTGATGATCGCAGGCACGTCGGCATGGAAGCCCGCGGCGTCATCAACCAAAGGGACTTGGATCAATGGGGCATTCTGCAACTGTGCGGAAACGGCATACATGCCGAACACCGGGGGGTGACCAGGACGGGATCACGTCTCGGTTCGCACACGGTACGCACCAGTAAATCGATCCCTTCATCACTGCCACGACCAATCAATAGTTGCTCGGGAAGACAGCCGTAGAGTGCCGCCAGCATCTGGCGCAACGTGGGCGGTTGCGGTTCTGGATAACGTCGCATGGTGGCGTGGGAGTCAGCGGGATTGGGCCAGGCCGATTCGTTGGCATTGAGCCAGAGGTCACCGGTCAAAGCGACACTGCGCGCGGAGGAATAGCCAGCAAAGTTGCGTAGTTCTTGACGTACCAGGTCAAGGACCGTAGGGGTCTGTGCGTTCATGGGGCTGTTGCCATCCGTAAGGCGACAGCATTGGCGTGTGCATCCAATCCTTCGGCACGCGCCAAGGTCAATGCACAGTCGCCAATTTCAGCAATACCGCTACGGCTAGCCGCTTGGACGCTGATCATGTTTTGGAAGCTGGAGACGCTCACGCCGCTATAGGCGCGGGCTGCACCACCGGTGGGCAAGACGTGGTTAGTACCGCTGCAATAGTCACCCAGGGCTTCGGGGGTGTAGTCGCCAAGGAAGACGGAACCGGCGGCTGCAACGCGGTGCAGCCAGGCACGCGGTTGGCGCAATGCCAAAATCAAATGTTCGGGCGCATAGCGGTTGCTGATGTCAAAGGCAGTCTCCAGGGTGGCCACTTTAATGAACCTGGAGTGCGCTAAGGCCTGACGCGCTATCTCGGCACGGGATAGCTGCTGCAATTGGAGAGCAAGGGCAGTCTGTACCGCTGTCATTAGTGCATCACTGTCAGACAACAGGAGGACTTGGGAATCCGGGCCGTGTTCTGCTTGGGAGAGGAGATCAGCAGCGATAAACGCAGGATTGGCGGCGGCATCAGCGATCACCAGGACCTCCGAGGGGCCTGCCGGCATGTCGATTGCGACGACGCCTGCTTGTGCAAGCTGTTGTTTGGCTTCGGTGACAAAGCTATTTCCAGGGCCAAACACTTTGTCACAGGTGGGAACGCTTGCGGTACCGTAAGCCATCGCCGCAATGGCCTGGGCGCCGCCCAGTGTGAAGACGCGTGTGACTCCGGTGAGACGTGCGGCCAGCAGGACCGCCGGATTGGCGCGGCCATCTTTAGAGGGTGGGGTACACAAGACGATTTCACGGCACCCCGCCAGGCGTGCGGGGACACCCAGCATTAAGGCCGTTGAAAATAACGGGGCGCTGCCGGCAGGGACGTACAAGCCCACGCGGGCGATCGGACGTACCAGGCGTTCACACACCACGCCGGGCGCCGTTTCCACACGATAGCCGTTGGTCATTCCGGCACGGTGGAAGGCTTCGATCCGGGCTGCGGCTGTCTGCATGGCGTGCTGTAGTTCTGGGGCAACGGCCGTGGCCGCAGCGGCCAGCTCGGCCGCAGTAACCTCAAACGTGGCCAGGTCAACACCATCAAAGCGGGCGGTGATGTCACGCAAGGCAGTATCACCGCCGCGACGCACTTGTTCAATTAAGGCGGTAACGGCCTCACGGGTTTGTGTGGCGATGGTCTGCGCGGGACGGGTCAGTGTCTGGGCCTGGGCCGCAGTATCAAGTTGGTTCCAATCAATGATTTTCATGCGAGGGATCGCTCTACTGTCAATACCATCAAGCCCTGAGCACCAGCACGTTCCAGTTCTTCCAAACGCTGCCAGGTGATGGTGCCATGACACATGGTCTGCACGCGTAGGGTGCCGCTGCCGTCATCGGGGAGCTGTACCAATGGGTCGGCATCGGGCAGTAAGCGGGTCAAGGCGTCCAGGTGTTCTTGGAAGGCACGGAACATCAGTAAGTTGCTGTCACACAGGTTGACCATGCCATCAATGCGCCGCAGCAGCATGGCCAAGAGTCCGGCACGGGCATCGGCAGGTTGGCAGATCATGCCGGCAAGCACGGCTTGGCTCTCCATGATCTGGATGACGGGTTTGAGTTGGTGAGCAGCCAATGTGGCGCCGGAGGACACTAAATCACAGATGAGGTCAGCGGTACCCAGGCGTGGGGCGATTTCGACCGAGCCGGAGAGTTCGACGATCTGTGCAGCAATGTGATGTGTCTGTAGCCAGTCGGCCAAGATGGCGGGGTAGCTGGTGGCGATGCGCTTGCCTGTTAATTGCGATATGTCTTGCCACTCCCATTCTTCAGGCACCGCAAGCATGAGTCGGCATTGGCCAAAGTGCAGTCCACGTAGGGTTTGGTAGGGAACGGGGAGGCCGTTGCGGCGCCGTGAGGCTGCCTGTTCATCCAGTTCATTACGACCCACGATGCCAAGGTCGCACACGCCCTGGGCAATCAAGCCGGGGATGTCGTCATCGCGCACCAACAATAGATCCACCGGCAGCGATTCACCGTAGCAAAACAGTTTGTCGCGGCTCTGACGCCAGCTCAGTCCGCAAGCCGTCAGGAGGCGGCGGGCCGGTTCTGTCAAACGCCCACTTTTTTGAATCGCAATACGCAGTCGATCGCGTACCGGTAATGCGGTGGACGCACTCATTGTGGTTTCTCAATGGAGCTGGCAGGAGGCATGGCCTGGGCCTGCAATACCGCTGCATAGCCGCCGGTACCGTGTTCAAGGCAACGCGCGACACGGCCGATGGTGGTGACGCTGATGCCGGTGTGGTCGTGGATGTCACGGTAGGGCCGGCCTTGGAGCAGCAAGGGCACGACGCGCCAGCGGTCGGCCAGCGCTTCCAACTCGGCTGGGGTACACAGGTCACGGAGAAAGGCAAGGACTGTGGCGCTGTTTCTAAGGCAGGCAAGGGCGTCGGCTAATGCCTGTAATGCAGCGGTGGTATCGGTTTGGGGACGGGGGATTGGACGTTGTTTCATCGGGGAATGGTATAGCGAACTATTACATTAGTACACAGGGGGATGGAGAGGATCCCATGAAATACGATGCGGGATAGATAACAGCAGGCTCCATGCTCTGCCCCGCTTGAACGTTGCGCCGCCAGGTCATATGGAGAACACGAGGGCACCCAGGCAGGTTCAGGGGAGGTGCGGTCGGGCCTGAGGCAAGGCGATGGATTCAGCAGTAGCCCAATACGCTGCACGTCAGTGATTGGGATCGTCTCTCATGCACCGCTTGGCCATGCGTCACAGGAGGACGATAGAAGCTCGTATGACGTGTTCGGCACTGCAGCCAGCAATGGCTGCGCTCCGGATCTCCTAGGGACGTGGTAGGAGCAGTGCATCATCGGCACTGTAAAGCCGATCTGCCCAGGGAGGCGGTGCACGCCGTGGACACATGTCAAGCTGGGGATGAGGGTTGAGCCAGTGGAAGCAGCACTCGGTGGCAGGCCTGCTGCGGCTCAAAGAGGGGCGGGTGTTCTCTGGGGGGGGCATGGGATGGGCTTGCCGCAGCGCGGAGGCGGTCACATAACCTTGGCTTGCTCCAGTTCGACTTGCAGGGTGCTCGCTAACTCTTCTCGTGGGATCTCAAATTGCTGTTCACGGGTCAGGTCTTTGACGGCAACCACGCCACGCGCGCGCTCATCGTCACCGGCCAGGACGACGAAACGGATCCCCGCACGGGAGGCATATTGGAATTGTTTGCTGAGCTTTTTTGCTTCCATCTGTACTTCGGTATTGATTCCGCCGATGCGCAGGCGACGGGCAATGTCCAAGGCATCGTCCAGTGTGGCTTCATCCATCAATACCACCATGGCTTGGACGCTGCTTTCTGCAATGCCATCTATCAAACCAGCATCACGCAGTTGCCAGAACAGGCGGGTTAAACCAATCGAGATGCCCACACCAGGCAATTTCGATTGGGTGTAATGATTGGCGAGGTTTTCGTAGCGCCCCCCGGAGCAGATGGAACCAATCTGGGGGTGATTGATCAGCGCGGTTTCGTACACCGTGCCGGTGTAGTAATCCAAACCGCGGGCAATGGAGAAGTTCAGGCGGTAGGCGTGTTCGGGGACACCCAGGACGTTGACCAGAGTCAGCACTTCACGCAATTCGGCAACACCTTGGCGCAGCATGTCGTGTGCCTCTGGCCCTGAGTCTTGGATCAGTGCATCCAGACGGGCCAATGCATCGGCATGGCTGGTGGAACGGGTGGCAACAAAAGTCAGGATATTTTCGACCTGCGCGGCAGGAATACCGAAGCCCTGCCCTATCAATGTATCTCTCACGTCAAGGACACCGCGTTTATCGAGCTTATCCACCTCGCGCAATACAGCCAATTGCAATTCGCCGTCACGCACTCCCTGGCTCTCAAGGAAGCCCCGCAATACTTTGCGGTTGTTTAACTGGACTTGGAAATCTCCGATCCCCAACTCAGAAAACACGGCATGGATGACCGCCAGGACCTCGGCATCGTAGCGAATGCTCAGGGTCTGTTTGCCAATGACATCAATATCGCATTGATAAAATTCACGGAAGCGGCCACGCTGGGCGCGCTCGCCGCGATAGACGCGCTGGATTTGGTAGCGTCGGAACGGAAAGGCCAAGACGTGCTCATATTCGGCGACATAGCGCGCCAGGGGCACGGTCAAATCAAAGCGCAATGCCAGTTCCGGTAGGCGGGTCGCTCCAGATTCAGCGGCATTGGCTAGGGTGCCGGTGGATTGCACGAAATAGACTTGACGCTCTGTCTCACCACCAGATTTGGTCAATAAGACATCAGACAGTTCAAACACCGGGGTTTCTACTGGTAAAAACCCGAAACGCTCATAGTTGCGGCGGATGACATCTAGCATGCGCTGGAAGGCAATCTGTTCGCGAGGTAGCAGTTCCAAGACGCCAGGCGGCGTGCGAGGTTTGATCACAAACGCAACTCCAAAGTAAACAGATAAAAGCAGGGCGCCATTCTACCGGCTGCAATCGCTTCCGGTGGCATGGCATCTGCGGGAAAACTCGAAATATCGCAACAATTTCGCAGCAACACTCGCAAACGGGGCCAGTCTCTGTCACGTGAAGTACGCCTGGGCAGCGTCTGTGGAAACACCGCTGCGGCGGCACTGGGGCATCTCAGGAGGACGGCACGGCACACGGCAATAGGCGCAGCGTTAGCGCTCTAGCCACTCAATAGGATCAGGGATCGGCTCAGATCCGCACTCATGCAGTGGCACACACATGCTGCGTTAGGTGGCCAGTAGCATGTGCCGCAATGCCGGGTACTCTGGGGCAAGCGGTTCGTCGCGCGCGGGACGTTGCAGGAGGCTATCCAGGGCCGCCGGCACGGGCACGGTGGTACCGATCAACGGTTCTACCACCTGCTCAAATTTGGCTGGATGCGCGGTCGCCACAACGGCCCAATCCCCAGCGACGCCCTGTGCACGCAAGTGCTCAAGCACAAACACCGCCGTAGCGGTATGGGGACAAAATATCTCGTCGTAGCGACGATGCCGTGCGGTGATGGTCTGGCGGATCGCGGTGTCGTCGACGGAATAGGCGGTAAAGGCGGCACGCAATGCGGCGTCATCGCCGCGATACAACCAGCGCAATCGTTCAAAATTACTGGGCGCTCCAACGTCCATTGCATTGGCCAACGTCGCCACACTGGGCTGGGGGCGGTAATGTGCTCCGGAAAAGTAATCAGGGAGTACGTGGTTGGCGTTTGTCGCCAACACAATCTGTCCTAAGGGTACTCCCAGGGCGCGCGCCAGAATCGCGGCCAAGGCATTGCCGAGGTTGCCGGTGGGCACAATGAGGTTCAGAGGGCGGCCCGTGCTGGCACGGTGGGTCAAGGCTGCATGGGCGTAGTAGCTCATCTGCGGCAGCAAGCGGCCCAGGCTGATGCTGTTGGCCGAACTCAGCGGCACGGCTGTTTGGAGGCTGGTATCGTTCAGGGCCTGCTTGACCATGGCTTGGCAGTCATCGAACACGCCAGCCACACGCAGTGTATGTATGTTGTCGCCAAAACAACCCAATTGGTGGGCCTGACGTGGCGATACACGGCCATCCGGGTACAGAACGACGACACGTAATCCGGGTTGCCGATGAAATGCCGCCGCCACCGCAGCACCCGTATCACCGGAGGTCGCCACCAGAATCGTCAAGGGACGTTCGACATCACGTCGTAGCCGGGTCAGGCAGGCCGCTAGAAAACGTGCGCCGAAATCCTTGAAGGCAGCAGTGGGGCCGTGAAATAACTCAAGGGCATAATCTTCAGGGGTGGCCAAGGGCAGCAGTGGTGCGGGGAGATCCAGCGCTTCGGCACAGATCGACGGCACATGCACTTCCAGCGGATCGCCCGCAAAGAAGGGGGTCAGTAGTGCGGTGGCGGTGTTGATGAAATCTGCGCTGTGGTCCAAGTCACCAAGGGGTGGCAAGCACTCGGGGACATATAAGCCGCCATCCGGTGCTAAGCCTGCAGCGATTGCCTGGCTGAGGGTGGTCGCCGGGGCTGTGGTGCGGGTGGAATGGAAGTTCATTTGAATAATAGATGGTGGAAAGAGAAAAAAATCGAAGGAGGCAACGGTCTCATAGCAGGCGCGCGCCTGGGCTGGTGAGTGGTGTCACCCAGGCTTGGCTATCAAAACCAGCCGCAGTGAAAGCAGCACGCACGGCTGGTGCGGCGGCTTCGGCGGCACTGCGTGTCTGGAACCAGGCAAATACGCTGGGTCCGGCACCAGAGATGCTTGCCCCCATCGCATCAGCCTGCAGTGCCGCCTGTTGGGCGGCAGTAAAGCCAGCAATCAGCGGGGCGCGGCGTGGTTCGATCAGTACATCACGCAGACCAGCACGCACCAGTTCGGCATCACCGTGGTAACACCCTGCCAAGACCAAGGCTAGGTTAGCGCTCTGGGTGACAATGTCGGGCAGTAGGTAAGGCTCTTTCAGAACCTCGCGTGCACGGCGGGTTTCTAGCAAGGTATCTGGATGGACAAGCAGGCTGTGCCAGGCAGCCGGTACGGCCACCGGCACCAGGCGTTCCAAGGTACACAGGACGAGGCCGCCCAGAAATAGGGGTCCCAGATTGTCGCCATGACGGCTACCGCTGGCGACCGCTTCGCCATCCAATGCATAGCGATACAGGTGTTCACGACGCAATGGTTCATCCAACAGTGCGTTGGCGGCCAGCAGTGCAGCAACGCAAGAGGCGGCCGAGCCGCCCATTCCGGAACTCAGCGGGATGCCTTTGTCGATCTCCAATTCAAAGCCAAAGGGCAGAGCTAAGTCACGATGCATGGAGAGTAAGGCGGCACCGGCTGTATTGCGTTCGGTCTGTAGTGGCAGCGGCTGGGCAATCCCACGGATTGCGGCAATACGTACCTGCGGGGTATCAATGCGCCGCACTGTCACGGTGTCGCCAACCTGGTCCATGGGGTAGCCGAGTAAGTCAAAACCAACGGCAACGTTCGCCACTGATGCCGGTGCGAAGGCGCGTGCCTGATGCGCTGTGGGCGCTGTTTGAGATGCACAGCTGTCTGGTTGCAAGGTCCGATTCACAAGCGTGCGCCCTCGCCCGCTGCAACTCGAAGTAAATCCGCAAAGACACCGGCTGCGGTGACCTCTGGACCGGCGCCCGGCCCCTGGACGACCAAGGGGTTTTCGGAATAACGGCGTGTTGTAAATTGCACTACGTTATCGGTCAAACGAAGGTTGACGAAGGCATGGTCAGAAGGCAATTCAATCAAGCTGACACTCGGGACGTGTCCAGGGGACAGTTGTGCGACGTAACGCAATACGCAACCGCGCTGTTTGGCCGCAGCCAAACGCTCTGCAAAGGTGGCATCAATTTCATTGAGTCGTTCCATGAAATCGGCAACGCTGAGTTGACACAATGTCTCCGGCACCAGGCTTTCTACCGCAACATCTTCTAGGCTGATATCACGCCCCGCATCGCGCGCCAGAATCACCAGCTTACGCGCCACGTCAACCCCAGACAGGTCATCGCGTGGATCCGGCTCGGTATATCCCATCGCTCGCGCCTGGGCGATCAATTGGGAGAATGGGACGCTGCCATCATATTTATTGAATAGCCACGCCAGAGTTCCGGAAAAGATCCCTTCAATTGAGGTGACGCTATCACCGGTATCCATCAAGTCACGCAATGTCGTAATCACCGGTAAGCCTGCGCCCACTGTGGCTTCATAGCGAAAGCGTGCGCCGCTGGCATCTGCTGCTGCACGAATCGCGTGGTAGCGATGCAGGGGGCCGGAGCCAGCCTGTTTATTCGGTGTCACGACATGGATACCGGCTGCCAGCCAGTCGGCATAGCGATCAGCCACCTCAGCACTGCCGCTACAGTCAATGATGACTGCATGAGGCAGATGGGCGGCCTGTAAGTGTGCGGTAAAGGCATCCAGATCGACCGCCTCTGGTGCGGCGGCGAAGGCGTGGCGCCAGTCACTCCCCAGGCCACGCTCATCCAATAACATACGCCGCCGTGAAACGATCGCACGCAAACGCAGATCCAGATTTGCCTTGGACAGTAATTGCTGCTGTGCAGCACATAGCTGGTCCAACAGGGCCTCACCAACGTGACCCGGACCAATCACACCAATCGAAAATGTCTGGGGTGATAACCAGAAAGCAGCGTGTGCAGCGCGCAGTGCCTTCGTCGCCTGCTGACTGTCGATTGCCACCGAAATATTGCGCTCTGAAGACCCCTGGGCAATGGCCAGGATGTTGACATGGGCGCGCCTTAAGGATTCAAACAAGCGCGCCGCTACACCCAGGTGACCAGCCATGCCGTCGCCAACCGCCGCCAATACGCTGATATTGTTGGTCAGTTGTACGCGCTGGACATGCCCTATGGCCAATTCATGGGCAAAGGCATACAACAACGCATCACGTGCACGCTCGGCCTCGGTTTGGTGCACGAGGCAGCAAATGGAATGCTCCGAAGATCCCTGTGAGATCATCACGACAGACAAACGTGCATTACGCAGGGCGGCAAACACGCGTTCAGCGGTACCAGGGACTCCGATCAGCCCCGTGCCTTCCAGGTTCAGCACGGCCAGTCCTGGACTCAGGGTCAGGCCTTTAACAGATCCACTCACCACGCTATCAGCGGTGATCCGAGTCCCTGGATGTCCGGGTTGGAAGGTGTTTCGAATGATGATCGGCACTCCGCGTTTCATCACCGGCGACATGGTTTGTGGATGCACTACCTTGGCGCCGAAATAGGCCAATTCACATGCTTCGTCGTAACTCAAGGCATCCAGTTGCACCGCATCCGGGACGACCCGGGGGTCGGCGGACATGACTCCATCAACATCTGTCCAGATGTGAAGCTCATCGGCCTCAAACAACGCCGCGAAGATGGCACCGGAATAATCACTGCCGTTGCGACCCAGGGTGATGGCGCGTCCAGTACGATCAGAGGCAACGAAACCGGTGACCACCACACGCCGCTGTGGATGCTGCATACGCCAATGGGCCAAGTGCTGGGCACTGGTTGCCCAATCGACTTCGGCGCCAAACTCACCAGGACTCACCACAAGGACTTGGCGGGCATCCAGAACGACACAATCCTCACCCTGGGATTGCAAATAATGCCCAAGCAACTGTGCGGAGTAGACCTCGCCCAAGCCTTGTAAGCGGTCCAGCACTTCAGATGGAAGCATCCCGATGACGGACAAGGCCACCAGCATTTCATGCAGTTCATTAAAACGGGTATTCAACCAATCTTGCAGCGTAGCGGCATGCTCTCCAAGCAATGCCTGAGCGGCGTCGCAATGACGCGTGCGGGTTTGCTGCCACAACACCTGCCAGTCGGGAGAATGATTGGCTGCCTGTTCGGCCAGTGCAATCAACGTATCAGTCACCCCTTTCATCGCAGAAACGATGGTGACCTGCACAGTCTCTTCGCGTGCTAATAGGAGACGCGTGACATGGCGATAGCAATCCGCATCGGCAACCGAAGTCCCACCGAATTTGTGAACGACGGTACGCGGAACGTAGACAGGAGTTTCAACGGTGGACAACCGGACAGCAGACGATGACATCAACAGACCTCATGATGGAGGCCCCATTCTCATCAGGCTGAGGGTTTGACCCGCAACCTGGAGTTCTGGTGCGGGGCCTTAGTATTCGGAAGTTACGCGAAGACGAAGGATCGCACTGGGCACAGGATGTTAGTGCGGATCGTGGCAATCATGCCGACTCTCCCAGCAACAGCAATGCGCCGCCAAACCACAGGCGTAGTAAGAATCAAATAACAGCCATACTTAAACATGAGGTGAAGAAACCGCAGCAACACTATCGCTGTCAAGAGGCGCTCCATATTTACCCCATATCACACGATCAGTGGCAGCATAAATCACAATCAGATCAATGAATTAAAATCCAGATTGCGAGCATAACCGTTACAATCGGAATCAAATACAGGCACAGGCAACGACACGGTTGCGCGGACACAGGCGGCTTACCATGCTCACAACGCCTAGAGATTGGCTATCTCAACCTCACACACGACGAAACTACGCAATACTTTCAGGCTCAACCCAGTAACGTCTCCAGCACGGCCATACGGACCATCACGCCATTGCTGGCTTGACGCAGGATCCATGACTGCGGGCCATCGGCCACCTCATCGGTAATCTCCACGCCGCGGTTGATTGGCCCAGGATGTAATACCACCGCATCCGGAGCTGCACGCGCCAGGCGCGCTGCGGTCAAACCATAGTTGGCATGGTAGTGCTCCAACGAGGGCACCAATCCTTCCTCCATACGCTCACGCTGTAGACGCAGCATCATCAGTACATCCACACCTTCAAGCATGGCATCAAAATCTTGACTGACAACACAACCAGAGAGGAGGCCGTCATGGGGCAATAATGCAGTCGGACCGCACACCCGGATCTGTCCTGCACCCAGGGTGCGCAACGCATGCAGGTTGGAGCGTGCAACGCGTGAATGTTTGATGTCACCGACAAAGAGTAGCTTTAGCTTGGAAAAATCGTTGCCCTTGGCCTGACATAAGGTCAGCATATCCAGCAGCCCCTGCGTCGGATGGGTACTACGGCCAGCACCGGCATTGATCAGCACGGTACCCTCACCAACGACTGCAGCCAACTGTGCGATGACGATCTCTTCAGGATGGCGCACTATAAAACCGCGCACCCCCATTGCCTCCAAATTCTTCAATGTGTCGCAGGCACTCTCACCCTTGCTCGTAGACGACATCGAAGCATCGAAATTTAATACATCCGCTCCCAAACGCTGCGCGGCCAGGTGGAATGAATGACGGGTACGCGTGGATGGTTCAAAAAAGAGTGTGCATACTGCCATACCAGCTAACACGTTGCGCTTGCCCATAGGGTCAACCCCGAGTGCACAGTTCTGGGCAGCACAGTCAAGTAACTGCAGCAGTGTGTGACGCGACAGTCCTTCCAAAGTGAGCAGGTGACGCAAACGTCCATTTGAATCAAATTGCATAAGAGTGATCGCTTTAAGGTTCAAAAAATCAAGGAAGTGATGTCGCCTGCATAGGATCGGCAAGCCAACGCTCAAGGATGACTGCGGCCGCTATCGCATCCAGGGTGTCAGCATCGCGGCGGCGCTTGTACCCAGCTGCACGGGCACCAGCGAAACGGCTTGCGGCTTCAACTGAACTGGAACGCTCGTCAACCAGTACCACAGGTAATCGATAGCGCTCACGTAACTGACACGCAAACGCATGGGCTTGTTTACGGATCGGCTGGTCATGGCCTTCCAAGGTGAGCGGATCACCGACCACCAAACCAACAGGCAGCCAATTGCGCTTCACACGATCCAGGGCATTCCAGTCCACGGCCACACCATGCACATCAATCACCGCCACCGCACGCGCGCCAGCCCCCAAGGCGCTACCCACAGCTACGCCAATCCGACGTGTGCCGACATCAAATCCAAGCACAATACCATCGGGGAAGGGGGAGGATGCCTCAGGCATGCCCGGTATAGTCTGTCAACCGAAACAAATCCACGCCAATGCGTCCAGCCGCACGCTGCCAACGCTGCTCTAGCGCAGTATCAAACAGCAATGAGGCATCAGCCGGCACCATCAACCAATTATTTTCGACCAACTCCAACTCCAGTTGTCCGGCAGCCCAACCCGCACAACCAAGCGCCACCAAAGCACGGGAAGGACCAGAGCCTTCCGCCATTGCTGCAAGGACGTCACGCGAGGTGGTCAGATACAAACCATCGCCAATCAGCAGACTTGGACCCCACACATGTTCGCTGTCATAAATGACAAAACCACGGTCTGGATGCACTGGGCCACCCGCCAACACCACCTGTTCCCGCAGTGTCTCAGAAGCGGTTTCAATCCCCATTTGAAATAACACCTCACCAAGCGTGTATTCAGAGGGCCGATTAAGCACCACCCCCATTGCCCCATTGCTGTCATGCTGGCAGATCAACGCGACGCCGCGCGCGAAATGCGGATCCGGCATCGACGGCAACGCAATCAACAATTGATTGACTAAGGTCATAGTCGGCATGGACATGAGCGCATTCTATCGTTCTTGCCGCAGCAGTGCCTCAGAAAATCATTCCGCATCTTACTCACACTGATTTTTATGCCTACACACATCAGATACTGATCTCCATGTGCGCTGCAATAGCTTCATGATCCACGGGGACACCCCATTAGGAGACGCCAAGAACTGTCACCGGGTATTCGATCATTCTGAACCTGTTCATTCCTGGCTTAGCGATGATGCGGCGATCCATGCGGATGAGATGATGGAGATGAACGGATCACGAATCCAACGCTCGTTAAATCAATTTTGGCAATCACCTACACCCGCGCTGCAACAAGCGCTAACAAACACAGTTACCTATAAATAGGCTGAGCCATTTCATCTTTCAGCCAAATACAATGAACCTGTCACACACACCATAAGCCGCTGATGGTGTGACAGGGAAAAGCGATGACATTATTTTGATCGCCAGGTCTGTTGATGTCGGTGTTTCTCACCGCGCAGGTCACTTAAGCTCCCACCACATCCAGAAGGCGTCCCATAGCCGCTTAAAGAATCCTCCCTTCTCGGCACCAGCCATTGCTGTCAACGGTGCCTGTGCGACGACCTTACCATCCAGTGTGACTTTCACCTTACCCACCGACTGTCCAGGTTTAATCGGTGCTTCAAGGTTACGTGGCACTTCGATACTGGGTTTAAGGTCGTTATAGCGACCACGCTGTACAGTGACAAATAGCGGACGAGGCACCCCTAACTGCACTTCGGAAACTTGCCCCTTCCATATCTTATGTTTGGTCACCACCTTGCCAGGCTCATAGAGGGTGTGAGTCTCGAAAAAGCGAAAGCCCCAGTTCAACAAGGCCAGGCTATCCTCAGCACGCTTTTTCTCGGAAACATCGCCCATCACAACGGTCAGGATGCGCTGATCACCACGCTTGGCCGAATTAATAATGCAATAGCCTGCCTCGGAAGTATGGCCTGTTTTAATACCATCCACAGAGGGATCTCGCCACAGGAGCAAATTGCGGTTGGACTGCTTGATTCCATTAACCACCAACTCCTTCACTTTGTTATAGGCGTAGGTTTCTGGGAAATCTCGAATCAACGCGCGACCAAGCAGTGCCATGTCATACGCACTGGAGTAATGCCCCTCAGCACTCAAGCCTGTCGCATCGACAAAGTGCGAGTTCTTCATTCCAATGCGCTGAGCGTAGCTATTCATCAACGAAGCAAATGCCTCCTCGCTACCAGCCACATGCTGAGCCAGCGCGATCGCAGCATCATTCCCCGACTGCACAATCATGCCCTGCTCCATATCCTCCAAGCGCGCAGTCTTGTTGACAGGAAAGCCACTATAACTGCCATCGGTGCCAGCGCCTCCCTTGCGCCAAGCATTTTCGGTCATCATCACCTGATCATCACGATGCACTTTGCCGTTCTTGATCTCAGCGGCAATCACATAGGAAGTCATCACCTTGGTCAGGCTGGCCGGAGCAAGATGCGTATGGATGTTCTCCCCTGCAAGCACCTGACCGGACGCATAGTCCATCACAACCCATGCTTTGGCTGAAGCAGGCGCTGGCGCCTTGGGAATGGGTATTGCAGGAGCTGGAGCAGGGACAGGCTGCGGAACCTGCGCAACAGCCGAACTCACCGCACACATGAAAGTAGCAACAGTCGCAAACAGGAATTTCACCGAGATATTCCCCCTGAGACACCTAACCGTGGTAACTGTAAAATTGTAATAGACTTCACTTAATTTCTGAGGCGTTTATTGAAGGAAGATTCATTCTTCTCGAAGATGTTTCCACGAGCAAATATAAAACTGTCTATAGGCTGAATAATCAACGGGGGACACCTGCATCACCTCCGATGAAGTGATGCCATCCATTCTCTATGATCTGTATACCATCGGAATACTTAAAAACTCGGAATGTCACTGGATGAATCACAAAATTGACCTTTACCCCTCCCCCTTCGTTCAATGATGTGCCGCATCACACCAACAAACTTCCCGTGCCAATAACACAAGCGCTGTAAGAAAAAAGAAGCGCTGCCAGCAGCAGCGACCATGCTGCAAAACCCACCCAAGTTGGATAGCCACTACTCCACAGACCAAGACGGAATGAAAACGACAGTACAACCCATGCTGTTGTCCCAAAATGCGCGCGCAACAACACATGTCAGCGTGAACACCATTGCTGTACTGGTCAAAGAGACCAACCAATGGCCGTCATTGCACATCATCGGGCAGTAGGGATAGATACGTTGGGCGTACGCGATGTAACACCGCGCACGCCAGGATCATCACACCAAATCAAAGCGATCCAAATGCATAACTTTACTCCAAGCTGCGACAAAATCGCGTACAAACTTCTCTTGAGCATCCACCGCGGCATAGACTTCTGCTAGCGCACGTAACAGTGAATTGGAGCCAAAGACCAGATCAACACGGGTACCCGTCCATTTCAGCGCACCGGTGCGACGATCACGTCCTTCGAACAAATGACGCTCTTTGGAAACGGGAGCCCACTCCGTCCCCATGTCGAGTAGATTGATAAAGAAATCGTTACTCAACGTCCCCAGACGATCTGTAAACACACCGTGCTTCACACCGCCAACGTTGGCACCCAAGACCCGCAAACCGCCGATCAATACCGTCATCTCCGGTGCAGTCAATGTCAGTAACTGGGCACGATCAATCAAAAGATGCTCAGACGGAACAACACAACCTTCCTTGACATAGTTCCGGAATCCATCAGCAAACGGCTCCAGAGGAGCAAATGAACTGACATCAGTTTGCTCCTGCAAAGCGTCGGTACGTCCCGGCACAAAAGGGACCTCCAGCACGATACCGGCACGCTTCGCCGCCTGCTCCACGCCTACACCGCCAGCCAATACAATCAAATCTGCCAAAGAAATGCGTTTGTCTCCCGCTTGCGCGTTAAATTCAGCCTGGACACGCCGCAATGTTTCCAGCACCACACTCAGTTGCTGCGGCTGATTGACCTCCCACTGGCTTTGCGGAGCCAAGCAAAGACGCCCCCCATTGGCGCCGCCGCGCTTATCCGAGCCACGGAACGTGGAGGCCGATGCCCAAGCCGTCGAAACGAGCTGAGAGATTCCTAACCCAGAAGCAGAAATTTTCTGCTTCAACGCAAGAAGGTCCTGCGCATCAACTAACACATGGCTGACCTTAGGAACTGGGTCCTGCCAAATCAATTCTTCAGCCGGAACCTCTGGGCCAAGGTAACGGACACGCGGCCCCATATCACGGTGCGTCAACTTAAACCAAGCCCGAGCAAACGCATCGGCGAACTGGTCTGGATGCGCATGGAAATGCCGCGAAATCTTTTCGTAGACTGGATCAAAACGCAACGCTAAATCCGATGTCAGCATCATCGGCAGTAATTTCTTCGACGGATCGTGCGCATGCGGGATCGTCGCTGCAGCATTCTTAGCCACCCACTGATAGGCGCCAGCAGGACTTTTGGTCAACTCCCATTCGTAACCAAACAAGTGCTCAAAAAAATCGTTGCTCCATTGTGTTGGAGTCTTAGTCCATGTCACCTCCAAACCGCTTGTAATCGTATCCCCCGCCTTGCCACTACCGAAGCGGTTGTGCCACCCCAAGCCCTGCTGCTCCAACTCCCCGGCTTCCGGCTCAGGACCGACGTTGTCTGCTGGAGCCGCACCGTGTGTTTTACCGAAGGTGTGGCCACCGGCGATCAACGCCACAGTCTCCTCATCATTCATTGCCATGCGAGCAAACGTTTCGCGAATGTCGCGAGCAGAAGCGAGCGGATCTGGACAGCCATCCGGACCTTCAGGATTGACATAAATCAATCCCATCTGCACAGCAGCCAACGGATTTTCCAACACACGCAAGTCGCTATTCTTGGCAGCCTTCTCCTTTGCTCCCCTGTGTTCATCTGGATGGTTTACACCTTCCGAGACAGCTCCATAACGAACATCCCCACCAAGCCAGGTCGTCTCCCGGCCCCAATACACATCCTGATCAGGTTCCCAAGTATCCACACGACCACCAGCGAAACCAAAGGTTTTAAACCCCATTGATTCCAACGCAACGTTACCGGCAAGCACAATCAGATCGGCCCAAGAAATCTGCTGACCATACTTTTTCTTGATCGGCCAAAGCAGACGACGTGCCTTGTCCAAGCTGACATTATCCGGCCAGCTATTGAGCGGCGCGAAGCGCTGCTGGCCACGACCAGCACCACCACGACCATCACCGATACGATAGGTGCCGGCACTATGCCAAGCCATACGGATAAACAAACCGCCGTAATGACCAAAGTCAGCAGGCCACCAATCCTGCGAATCAGTCATCAATGCATGTAAATCACGCTTCAACGCAGCGTAATCGAGTTTCTGGAACTCTTTGGCGTAATCGAACGTTTCACCCAGTGGATTGGACTTATTCGAATGCTGATGCAGTAAATCCACACGTAACTGATTGGGCCACCAATCTTTATTGTGAGTCCCTTCAACCGCTGTCCTATTGAAAGGACACTTCACGGCAGAAGTCGTTTCTGGAGATGATGCACGCATATCACGCATATAAGGACAACCTTTATAAATAAGGGATACAAACAGTGTATGGAAAAATAATGATTTATATAAATAATATATATATAAAAATACGATAGTTATTCACTATGAATCTTATGCCGTACCCAATCGCCATTCATTGCGGTACAAATCAATGAAATATATTTCGCTACAACAATTGCCAGGCCATCACCGTCCTAACGTATACCACTCTTGGCTTGCCATTAGACACACAAAGATCCGATGAACCGTACAAGCCAAATCACTTTCACCACACAAGATGCAAGCATATTGACGGCAGGTGCGGGTTTTCCATCCGCTCTGAAAAAGAATGCAACACCTGCCCTCAATATCCGGAAGAAAATCCTAAAACAAGTATTTACTGCGTGAGTGCACTTCGGAAAATGACTATCAAGGGAACTATTCTCCAATGATCGTTAAAAAACCCCTGAAATAATCCGAGGCCTCCTGTTCAATGCCCCTCATTCGAACAGACCCACAGATGGTATGTTCAAACCTTCTCGCCAAACGCTTTGGCAAGCGCCCGATATGCCTTGCGCTGTGTCTCGTTTGTAGCTAAAGGAGCAGTGATTTCCAACTCAACGATCTGGTCTCCTGGCGGAGGACCAGGCAAACCACGACCGCGCAGACGCAACTTGCGTCCCGCATCGGAATCCGGTGGCACCTTCAGCTCCACAGATCCACCGAGAGTCGGCACGCTGATCGAAGTCCCCAATGCAGCCTGCCATGGCGTCACTTGCACAGTGTGCAGAATATTGTGCCCATCAACTTCAAATTGCGGATGCGGAGCATATTCGATCTCTAACAAGAGATGACGAGCGTAGCTCCCCTGTCCGTTCAACCGAATCACCTTGCCAGGTTGGATACCTTTAGGCACACGCACATCAAGCTGACGCCCATTGACCGTGACCCGCACACTTCCCCCGCTGTAAATGGCTTCCAGTGGCACAGTCAACTTGGAACGCGTATCACCGTGTTGCGATTTGGCGCCACCCCCTGGACCTGCATGACGACCACCAGCACGGGCTCCAGCAAATAAGCTCTCAAAGAAATCGCTGAAATGCCCCCCCGACGCATTGCCAAACACCTCTTCAAAGTTAAAACCATGCTCACCACCAAAATTAGGAGGAGCATGGAATTCATCTCCAGGCCGGTACCCTTGTGCACGGAGCTGGTCATAAGCCGCACGCTTGTTCGGATCGCGTAATGCCTCATAAGCCTCGTTGACGGCCTTGAATCTCTCCTCCGCCCCCGGCTCCTGACTGACGTCAGGATGATATTTGCGCGCTAGCCGACGGTAAGCGGTCTTGATCTCAGCCTCACCCGCACTCGGTTCAACACCTAAAGTCGCGTAATAGTCCTTGAATTGCATCCGTCGTCACCTCTTACACAAGGAAAAGCCCGCAGCATCAAAGCCACGGGCCAGCCGAATCTGGCCGAAACGCGCGCTGACCCAATATCACAGCGACCAATAAGCATCCAACGAAGACTTGGATCTGCGCGCGCCCACCGAACATCACATTGATTGCAACGCAACATCGCTGGAAACAGCGTTACCAACCTGAATACGCCGTGGTGTCGTCGCCGCTTGTTTCGGGATCAAGATCCTCAACACACCATGACTACCACTGGCCGTAATGCCATCAGCATCGGCACTGTCTGGCAATGCAAAGCGACGATGGAAACTGCCATAACGACGCTCAATGCGCGAGAAATGTTCTGTTTGACTAGAGGACTCGGTTTTACGCTCACCTTTAATGGAAAGAATGCCCTTATCCATTTGCACCTCAATGTCAGCTGGATCGATCCCAGGCAAATCGGCATACAACACAAACTGGTTAGGTTCTTCCTTAATATCTACGCGCGGCACCCACTGCGCGGTCACCACTGCAGACTCATCGGTATCACCGTTATGTTCGAAAAAACGGTCGAACACCTGTTTAATCTCATTCTGCAACGCAGCCTGACCAGGCCAAGGGGTATAACGAACAACGTTCATCGATAACCTCCGGACACGATTGATTGATAGACGGGTTGAGGCACCTCTAAAACACAGTGCCTTTAGTCCTACAGATAAGCACGGCGACGCTATTTTCAAGGACCCGAAGGTATTCTTTTTTATCTACTTCCCTGTGCTATTGATCTAAAAAAATAGGCATTCGTTCCAATAAACCCATTCACCAAAGCGCGGAAGAAACAACACATTGAAACAAAAGACGAGCACTCCCTCCCCCCATTGCCGAGATGGAATGAAAACACTTTGCATCACACCTACTTAACGTAAAACGCGGAACTGCATCCTGTTCCAAGCACCATCCTCAGCCAACGCAGTCAAGATATACGTCCCTGGTTCTGGGAAATCACGCTGAAAGGTCTGTCCCCCCACAGTTTGAGCAATCCAGCGCCCATCCAAGAGCCAGTCGATCCGTGTTTCACTGCCCAATGCACGCAACTGCAGATGTACCGGCTTGGTACTACCAGGTGGACGCTGCAATGTGGCACCTTCAACGAGACCATCAATGTACAGCACCCCAGCATCAGCACGATCATCCTCAGAACAGTCTGAGGCCAGCCGAGGCAGATGCGTCGCACGACGCTCCACAGCATCAAGCCATGGGATCACCAACGTCGGCCAACGTGCAATCTGCTGCTCCCTGATCAGATGCGGCAGACGACAATCAGGCCTAACACGCAAACCACTACGCACATCGACCTGGAATCGTTCCAAACCGCTACGCCACAATTTCGCATCACGCTCAGCGAAGGTCGGCGGCACCACCCCATCCAATACGTAGGCACTGTAGCGCCGTCGGCACAATTCCGGCGGCGTGCTAGCAGCAGCAAAACCCAGCGGCCAACAGATATCAACCTGCTCCACACTGGCTGGCATCGGCTCCGGCACAGCATCACCAGGCGCGCGTGGTAACACATCAATCACATCAAACAACAACGGTAATGCCGTAATCGCACCATACTGACCCGGCAGCGGGGTACCATCCGGACGCCCAACCCAAACACCCACTGTGTAGCGGCGGGTACTCCCCAGCGCCCAAGCATCACGGAAGCCATAGCTGGTACCAGTCTTCCAAGCCACGGACGGACGCATCGCAGTATCGAACGTGCCCCTGCCATACCCAGGGCGCGGGTTAGCAGCAAGAATCTCGCGCACAATCCAAGCCGCACCAGGGGAGATCAAACGACGCTCAATACGCGGATCCTCCGGGGTATAACGCACCCGTCCTGCCACGCCACCGCGGTTGAACACCGAGAAGGCACCCACCAGCTCCTGCAACTGTGCCCCTGCACCCCCGAGGATCAACGCCAAATTCGGGGTGGCACCGCGTGGGAAACGCAACTGCACCCCTGCATGCGCCAGACGCGTCGCAAACCGAGCCGGCCCAATCCGTTCCAACAAATCGACTGCAGGCACGTTCAACGACTGTCGCAATGCACTGGACGCACCAATAGGGCCAGTGAACGCAGCATCGAAATTACCCGGACGATAATCACCAAAATGCTGTGGCGCATCGACCAACAAACTCTCAGAATGAATCAAGCCCTGATCCAACGCCATTCCATAAAGAAACGGTTTAAGTGTGGAACCCGGCGAACGCCAAGCCCGCACCATATCCACGTGACCCAACCGCTTGGCATCACCGAATGTCACCGAACCAACGTAGGCACGTGCTTCCAGGCTTTGATTATCCATCACCAGCACCGCAGCAGAAGTGCGCTCAGGTAACGGTGAGAAATAGGTACTCACTCTTTCCTCAAGAGTACGCTGCAAATCAATGTCCAACGTGGTCACAATGCGTGCAGCATGTGGCCGTTGCACACGCAGACGCTGCGCCAACAACGCCGCGTACATGGGTGGCTGCAATGCACGTGCAACCACCGGCTCCAGCCGCGCATCTTTCACCTCTTCATCAGACCAGACACCAAGCACTGCCATGCGTGCCAGCACCTTATCGCGTGCTTGCCGTGCCAACTGCGGATTACGGTCCGGACGCAACCGGCTTGGCGACTGCGGCAATACCGCCAGCAACGCCGCCTCAGCATGCGATAAGCGTGCCGCCGACTTGCCAAGATAAGCCCAGCTTGCCGCCTCAACGCCCTGGATCGTCCCTCCGTAAGGGGCACGTTCCAAATACAACTGCAAAATCTGGCGCTTACTCAAATGGACTTCTAACTGTACTGCACGCAACAACTGCTTGAGTTTGCCCCAAGGAGTACGGCCATGCGGCTCAAGAATCCGTGCCGCCTGCATTGTCAACGTCGAGCCACCGGAAACGACATGACCATAACGCAGCCACAGGCCCCCAGCACGTAACAACGCCCAAGGATTCACCCCCGGATGGCGCCAGAACATACGGTCCTCATAGGTCAACAGAGCCTGCACATACAACGGCGACACCTGTCCCAACTGCGCCGGGTAGCGCCATACACCATCAGCATCAGGGAAGGCACGCAATGGAGTACCATCTCGAGCAACCACCAGCAAAGCCATATCGTGCGAGGTCGGTAATGGCAATGGGCAAAGCACATCCAACAGAAGAAGCAGCGAAAGCAGTCCAGCACAACTCCAGCGCAGCCAAGTCAATGCACGATCATCGCGCAAACGACCAAACATGGAGGCCGACAATGATGGAAGCACGAACATACTCACTGCTGGACGGGATGGCTATTGTGCCTGCTCCGCCAAGATCTCATAAAATCAAAGCCTTATGGGAAGTTAACGAGCGATCATGCGCTTCGGTCACTCTGCATAGGTGCGCATCACACTTCAAACATATGATCTTGAAAATCATAAAGTGCGTCAGGGCAATGGATTCACCAACGCGACCGCTAGCCTATTTCAGTACGCCGATCCAACACAAAGCCATCTTCAACAACACAAGCGCTAGGGCGCAAAACAACCTTGGTTTTTTGATTATCAATGATCAGTGACACAACAAATCGGTACACCAATACACGATCCTCAATGCAACGCCACATCAAATCAACACCTAAAACACCTATAAAAAGTATTGTCAGTAAATACCGCCCATCATTTAACGCGCTAGAGTGCATCACCCAATGACAGCACATAAGCACTGTAACGGGATCATCTTCGGATACCATGCTCATGGTGTACTGCTAGCTTCTATGATGCTATGTAGAAAGCAGCATCAGGACGATATTCGAACATCTGCATTCACCGCATTTTTGTGCGAACTGCAACGCAAAAAACATTCACGTATAGAGCAATTTCTCTGATTCTCCACACGCAGATATTGCAGGGCCCTTATATTTTCTCCGATTACCCTGCATTCTCCTTGCTTCTTTATTTATGTTAGTTAATCATTAAACCGGCGTGTTCGAAGTACTGTGCAGGCCATTCATTGTCATCCCTCACCCCATATCTTCTGGCGACTGCCGAAGAGCCTTGCCAGGTCGGTATTTTCTACGATTGATCAAGACACTCTGCGGCATTTCAGAGAGAGTAAACAGAAATGAAATTTAAGCCCGATATACCGCATCGCTTGCTCGTCGTATCACTCGCTATTGCGATCGCTACGTTCGCCACCCCCAGCATCGTGTTCGCCCAAGAAAAGGATACAAGTGCTGCTGCCATACTGGATGCGGTCAATGTGACCGGCACTCGACTGAAAAGCCAATCAATGACCGCTTCAAGTCCAGTAGCCGAGATTAATGCTGAAGAATTCCAGTACAGCGGAGCAACCAAGGTTGAAGATTTGGTCAACCAATATCCGCAGTTGTCTTTAAATTTCGATGGCTTTACCAACAATGGCTCGGATGGTTACGCCACCGTCGATCTGCGCGGCCTTGGGGCTAAGCGCACCCTGACTCTCGTCAATGGCAGACGCATTCCTAAGGGCATTATAGAGACCCCAGACATCACCATTATCCCCACAGCCATTGTTAAACGTGTCGATTTACTTACGGGCGGCGCATCCGCAGTGTACGGTTCAGATGCGATTGCTGGCGTGGTTAACTTTGTCCTTGATGACGCGTTTCATGGCATCAGTGTCAACGCCGGTTACTCGGCGTATCAGCACAACAATGACAACACCTACATGCGTGGCTTGATGGACAAAGCCGGCTACCCTTATCCCAAAGGGGGATCTGGCTTTGACGGTGTTTCCCGAAATATCGACTTGGCAATCGGTGGCAATTTCGGAGAAAGCGGCCACGCCACGACTTGGGTCACTTGGCGCCAGAACGATGGGCTATTACAGGGGCAGCGTGACTATTCTTCGTGTGCACTCAAGCCCAATGGTACCGGCTGTGGCGGCTCGCTCACCGCTAACCCACCTAATTTCAACATCGTGGCACCAACGGCCGGCACGTTTTTCGTGCTTCCTTCAGCCAATGGGACGTGGTCCAAAACGGACACCCCCAACCTGTACAACTATGCACCGGTCAATTACTACCAACGTCCAGATACCCGCTACACCGCTGGTACTAACATCCAGTATGAAATCAATAGCCATTTCAAACCGTATGTTGAAGCGTTGTTTGTTAATCACCGCAGCTCAACACAAATAGCCCCCTCAGGTACATTTTTTAATGAATTAAAAGTGAATTGCAGTACCGCCGTCATCGGTAGCCTGTGCAACGATGTGGGCATTACTGACAGCGCATTTAGTGTCTATGTTGCCAAGCGCAACATTGAAGGTGGACCACGCAGCACCAACACCGACACGAGTAGTGGCAGCATCACCGCCGGCACTGGTGGCAACCTCATCGGTAACTGGTCCTACGACGCTTCATTCACCTACAACCGCAGTGCTACAAAGTCAGAAAGTTTCAATGACTTTATAACCACACGGGTACACGACGCGTTATTGGGCTGCCCAACTGGGTCGTTCGACGGCTGCGTTCCTTACAACGTGTGGACAAACAACATCAGTGCAGCCGCTGCGCAATCACTACAGGGCGTGGGTATTGTCAATTACACCACCTCAATGAAAGTGTTCAACGCCTACGTTACTGGTGACTTCGGCTATGCGCTGCCCTGGGCAAACAACAAGCCAATCAATTTAGTCGCCGGCTACGAGTGGCGCACCGAAGGCTACACCCGTACTGCCGACAGCAATACACAGGCTGGCAATTTTGCTGGATCAGGCGGCCCTACCTCCAACGTAGATAATAGTATTAGCGTCAAAGAGCTTTTCCTGGAGAGCGCAGTCCCGTTGCTTGCCAATACTGGCATTCTGAAAGAGCTTGATTTGCAGTTCGGGTATCGCCGTTCTAAGTACGATGTTTCCGGGAGCACCAACACTTATAAAGCAGGTTTTGGTGCCAGTTTCGCTGAGGGCCAGTACTTACTGCGCGGTGGCTGGAACCGTGCAATCCGCGCACCAAGCATCACCGAGCTGTATGAACCCAATACGATTGCACTCTGGGATGGTAGCGATCCTTGTGCAGGGACCTCTCCAACGTTCACTCAGGCACAGTGTGCTAACACTGGCGTGACTGCTGCTCGATACGGAAACATCACTGCAAACCCAAGCGGTCAGTACAACGAGATCAGTGGTGGTAACAAAAACCTCAAGCCGGAAATCGCTGATACCTGGACCCTTGGATTCGCCGCTACACCGATCAAAAACCTTGATCTGAGCGCCGATTATTACAGCATCAAAATAAAGGATACGATCCGCACGATCGGTGCATCAAATATCCTAGCGGCCTGCGCTCTGACAAACGATGCCAATCTGTGCAGCCGCATCCGCCGTAATAGCGCCACTGGGGACTTGTTCCTCGGAAGCGATCCAGCTACCTCCGGCCTGGTATTGAACTCGCGGGGCAACTTCGGTGCATTGCAGTTCCGTGGTATCGACTTAACAGCTTCATATGCCTGGAACGTCGGCCCAGGGCGGTTGACCACCAACATGATCGGCAACTACGTGATCAAGCAGGACTATCAACCCGTCCCCGGTATCAGTGACAACAATTACAGTTGCGCTGGCATTGTCAATACCGCTTGCGGCAACACTAACGGCACTAAGGGAGGGACCTCAAAGTGGCGTCACATGGTGAATGTGCGCTACGGTTTTGACCGCTACACGATGGGTCTGCGCTGGCGCTATATTGGAAAGATGAATTACGAGGACACGGATGGAACACCAGGTTCGACCGATAAATTAGTGGTCAACGGCGGAAATCGAGTTTCAGCCTACAACTACCTGGATTTGACCGGGTCAATACAACTGGATAATGACATCACCTGGACGATGGGACTGAACAATGTGTTCGACCGTGAACCTCCTCTGGTCGGCAGTTCGTTGAGCTATAACGGCAATGCGCTGAAGGGCTATGACCAAGCCGGACGCTATTTCTTCACCAGCATAGGGTTGAAGTTCTAATTGCAACGTTAATCGGTACGCATTGATACAAGCGACGGCGGGGGCAACCCCGCCGTTTACATTCAGGCGATTCGTTCGAACCAGTGATCCACGCAACACTGATGCATCCAACCAGAACGCGATGCAAAAAGGTCACCACAACGCCATTGCAAAACCTTCCAAAATATCGGTAGTAACTACCAACGAAGATCACAACCACATCAAATACGTCTGCATCAACCACCACGGCGACGTGGAGGCAAACTACCAGTGGGTTAAGCCGCAACAACATCAGCCTGCATCTCACGTCACTCAAAACTTGCTACTGCTGCGGCATCTCTCACTTTTGCGTTTGCTTTCTCTGCCAAGCATAGAAGTCTTGGTCATCCTTGTTACCACGCTGATCTGGCTGTAGGGATATAACGTCACCAAGCGCTACACGTTAAGAATCACCCCACAAATGCATCAACAGGATCAACGAAGAACGCATCATCAACAACGCATCAACGTTTCATTATGGCTTACAAGAAAAAATGCATATCAAATGACGCACCATCAAAAACGCCAGCGAACGTAATGACCACTTCACCCGATTACACATCCACATGCGTTGCCAGCGCCTCATCTCATCACGACGTATAGCGCAGGATAATGACCATGAAACGCTTGAATTGTGATCTGTTGATACGTTTATCTACCCATCATCACGCGTTTATACCCGCGAATGAGTGAACGCACACCATCAAACCCTGAGAACATGAGCCAACCATCAACTGCTGGCATCACGAAGCTGGTTATCATCAGGAGGATGTTTCCTTGACGTCAACCCCGACAGATGATCGACTACGGCCAGCCAGATAGGTGATACGTTAACGTAGTGCTGTTATTACTAACAAAAAGCGTTGAACTTTATTTGTCACACTGCATGGCTACAGCGGCCTATTTCGTTCGGCTCACTCAGGAGTACGGCCCGATATGGCCGAAACAAAACAACCTCAGTCCCTAGATATCGAATTGGTTCGGCGCGTGCAGTGCGGTGAATACGCTGCATTCGATACCTTAGTACGCAAATACCAACATCGAGTCATTGCCCTGATCGGACGCTACATCGCCGATTGGAGTGAATGTCAGGACGTAGCCCAGGAAACATTTGTACGCGCCTATCGTGGGATCTGCAATTTTCGCGGCGACGCTCAGTTTTCGACCTGGTTACATCGTATCGCCGTGAATACCGCCAAGAACCACCTCGCCGCACGCAACCGTTCCCGGCTGAGCAATGAGGCCGAAATTGAAGAGGCTGAACAGTTTAATCACAGCTCGCACTTAAGTGACACCAACACACCAGAACGAGAACTCATGCGCCAGGAGTTGGAACAAATCGTGATGAGCGCGGTCCAAGCACTGCCTGAAGAATTTAGAACTGCCTTTACTCTGTGCGAGATGGAAGGGTTGAGCTACCAAGAGATCGCACAACGGATGGATTGCCCAATCGGAACCGTACGTTCACGTATTTTCCGGGCGCGCGAAGCGATAGACATAGAATTACGACCTTTTCTAGAGACCAACAACATTACCCGCAAACGATATCGTGTATGAGCAACCATCTGTCCGAAACTGCTGACAAGTTCGAACTGCACACCCGACTGCAATTGTCCCAACTGATTGATAGTGAACTACCGATGGACGAAGCACGCTTTCTTCTACGTCGGTTGCAACACAATGAAGAATTAGCCAACTGCCAGGAACGTTGGCAACTGTATGGTGATGTGCTGCGTGGCGTTGCACTGGCTCCCGCCCCGACAGACTTTACGCTACGGGTACAAGCTGCAGTGGCGGCGGAAGCAACACCTGTACGCACTAAACACCGCTGGCGCGGTGGGACCGCGTTAATCGCCTCCGTTGCCGCAATCATCTTACTAACACTACACGGGTGGCCACCGATGGCACCGCCGTTAACAGAAACAGAAATGGTATTTGCAACCACCGCACAACTACTTAAGCCTCCTGTATCGCCAAAGATTGCTGCAATCTCCGAGTTGCAACACGGAGACGTTGGCATAACACAACGGGGCAAAACGACACACAACCAACAGGCTGCACCAGAACATACACTCGCTACGATTCCGGTAACACAAGACCCAGCTCGTCTGAACCTATTCACACATTACGACACGATACAAACCAAACCCTGGCCGCGTGCTGTTCTCTCTGCTCAGGCACCGTTTAACGCAAACCTGCCGGACACCGCTGTACGTCATGCGTTCTATCCATTCGAACCACCACTCCCAGAATCGCAACCTATGTCCTCACAGGAGTAAGACCACCTCCTCACGGACTTCACGATGTCCCTTACCACTCACCGGTGTCGTTACCCCGGTTTGACTCACTTTGTTTCGCAATCAGGAGATTGATCTGATGAATTCACGTATCCATACACGATGCTTCGGCCTACTCGCCATCACCTTGCCGTTAGCTGCCTGTGGCGCGCAACACAACAACAGCCCCACTCCCACTGCACACTCCACCCCCATTGTGACCCCCAGCACCACCCCAGCACCACAGCTCGTGGCTGGGTTGCCAGATTTCACCCAACTGGTCGACCAAGTAGGGCCTGGTGTGGTCAACATTGAAACCGTCATTACCCGTAAGAAAGTCGGCAAACGTCGCGGTATACCGCTTGACAACGATATACCCGAGTTTTTCCGGCGTTTCTTTGGCCCAGATTTCCAGATGCCGAACCAACCTCGTGGCGGCCAGGATGACGAGGGAGGTATCGCTGGTCGGGGAATGGGCTCTGGCTTCATCATTTCCAAAGACGGCTACATACTCACCAACCATCACGTCATCACTGGCGCAAGCGAGGTCACAATCAAATTGACTGATCGCCGCGAATTCAAAGCAAAAGTCATCGGTAGCGACGAACAGTACGATGTTGCTTTACTCAAAATAGATGCAAAAAATCTACCCACCGTGCGTATCGGCGACTCCAGTTCACTTAAACCTGGTCAGTGGGTCGTTGCGATCGGCTCCCCCTTCGGATTAGATCACTCAGTCACTGCAGGGATAGTCAGCGCACTGGGACGCAGCACCAGTGACGATCAACGCTATGTCCCATTTATCCAAACCGACGTACCCATTAACCAGGGAAATTCTGGTGGTCCATTGCTGAATACCCGAGGTGAAGTGATTGGTATCAACTCGCAAATATTTTCCGCCTCAGGCGGCTACATGGGTATTAGCTTTGCCATTCCAATCAATTTGGCAATCAACGCTGCCGAACAAATCCGTAAAACAGGCAAAGTGCAACGCAGTATGCTCGGTGTTGAAATCGGCCCTATCGACGCACTCAAAGCTCAAGGCCTAGGCTTACCGGACAGCCGAGGCGCACTGGTCAATAACATTCCACCCCACAGCCCGGCCGCCAAAGCAGGGATTGAAGTCGGTGACGTCATCCGCTCAGTGAACGGCAAAGTAATCAGTAGCTTCAGCGATCTGCCTCCACTGATCGGCATGATGCCGCCAGGCACCAAAGCCACCCTGGGTATTATCCGTGACGGCAAATCGCTTGAGATCGTCGTCACTCTTTCGGCACTCAATCAGGATGCAACAGTCAGCGAAGATGAAGACGACACATCACCTTCCAAACCAGAAACCTCTGCCAATGTCGAACTGCTCGGCCTTCAAGTCGAAAACCTGAGCGCTGCTGAGCGCGAACGCCTGGCCTCATCGCAAAACGCGAAGGGAGGAGTCCGTATCACGGCAGTCACAGCGCCGTGGGCACGCAACGCCAACCCGCCATTAGTGGAAGGTTTATTTATCCTAAGGATCGGCCGCACTCCGGTTAGCAATGTGGCAGAACTGAACCGTGCCCTAGGAAATTATAAGAAGGGAGATGTCATCATGCTCCTGGTGACCAACGGCCGTGGCACGTTCTACAGTGCGTTGAAAGCAGGCGGCTAAGCAGTCACACACCAGACAACACACACTGCATCCACCAATGCGTCTGGGCGTCCCGTCATTCCTCGTCGGCAACGGGACACCCAGACCGAACTTCATCAATACTCAAGTATTCCTGAGTACGCTCACTCTGAACCATGCGATAATCCTGCGCTATCCCGACGATGGTTCCGGTGCCCCATCTCCATGTCATCCGATCCGATGAGGAACATTCGCAACTTTTCTATCATTGCCCATGTCGACCATGGCAAGTCCACCCTGGCCGACCGCATCATTCAGTTGTGCGGTGGCCTAGAGGCACGTGAGATGGAAGCGCAAGTGCTCGACTCCAACCCAATCGAACGGGAACGTGGCATCACTATCAAAGCCCAGTCCGTATCGCTGCTGTATAAAGCACAGGACGGACAAAACTACCATCTGAACTTAATTGACACCCCCGGACACGTCGATTTCTCCTACGAAGTCAGCCGCTCATTAGCAGCCTGTGAAGGTGCATTGCTGGTCGTGGATGCGTCTCAAGGTGTGGAAGCGCAATCCGTCGCCAACTGTTACACCGCAGTGGAACAAGGGCTAGAAGTCGTACCCATTCTGAACAAAATCGACCTACCCACCGCCGATACTGAACGGGCTAAGGCAGAAATCGAAACAGTGATTGGTATTGACGCCAGCGAAGCAGTCGCCGTGAGTGCCAAGACCGGCCTTTACGTGGAGCAAGTGCTAGAAGCCATCGTACAGCGCATCCCAGCACCACAACCACGTGATACGGAGAAGTTGCAAGCTCTTATCATTGACTCCTGGTTCGACAACTACCTAGGTGTGGTTTCACTGGTACGTGTTATGCAGGGCGAGATCACACCTGGCAACAAACTGTTAGTGATGTCCACAGGACGCAGCCACCAAGTGGACGCAGTCGGCGTCTTCACACCTAAACGCAAGACACTGGCAAAGCTGACCGCCGGTGAAGTTGGTTGGGTCACCGCATCAATCAAAGATGTACACGGCGCGCCCGTCGGGGACACACTGACTCTTACCAGCGATCCGGCACCCAAACCACTGCCAGGTTTCCAAGAGGTACAGCCACGCGTGTTCGCCGGCTTATTTCCGGTCGATGCTGAGGACTATCCCGACCTACGCGAAGCACTGGAAAAACTGCGCCTGAACGATGCGGCACTACGCTTTGAACCTGAAAATTCAGAAGCAATGGGCTTCGGCTTCCGTTGCGGCTTTCTAGGCATGCTGCACATGGAAATCGTACAAGAGCGTCTAGAACGTGAGTACGATCTGAACCTCATCACCACTGCACCGACAGTCATCTATGAAGTACTTAAAAACGACGGCACCCTCGTTGCAATGGACAACCCGGCAAAGATGCCTCCCATCAATCAAATTAACGAGATCCGTGAACCGATTATCCGTTCCAATATCTTGACCCCGCCAGATTATGTGGGTGCAGTAATCACACTGTGCGAGGAGAAACGGGGCAGCCAAATCAGCATCACCTACTTAGGAAATCAGGTGCAAGTGGCCTACGAGCTGCCAATGGCAGAGGTCGTGTTGGACTTCTTCGATAAACTCAAGTCAGTCACTCGTGGTTACGCCTCATTGGATTACCACTTCTTACGCTTCCAGGAAGGACCGTTTGTTCGGGTGGACACACTGATCAATGGTGACCGGGTGGATGCACTGAGTGTCATCGTGCATCGTCATCAAGCCGAACGCCGTGGCCGTGAATTGTGCGAAAAAATGAAAGACTTAATACCGCGGCAGATGTTCGACGTCGCAATACAGGCCGCTATAGGATCGCAAATCATCTCACGCTCAACCGTCAAGGCGATGCGAAAAAATGTGCTGGCTAAATGCTACGGTGGCGATATCAGTCGTAAGAAAAAACTGCTTGAGAAACAGAAAGAAGGCAAAAAACGGATGAAACAAATTGGTCGGGTGGAAATCCCACAAGAAGCATTTTTAGCCGTACTACAGATAGACAATAAATAAACTGGGACTGGTTCAAGGAACCAAGCAGTAATGACATGACTACTCCACGTCGCTTCTGCCCACTTACTTGCACCATTCCCTATTCCCATCGTACTAAGGAATGCGAATGAAATGGTTTGAAATCATCTTAGTAGTACTGACTCTAGGAACAGGCATCATCTCATTGCTGGACAAGCTATTTCTGGCTAAACGCAGGGCCGCACGCGCCGGCTTGCTTGACACCGAACCGCCGATCATTGACTACTGCCGTTCATTTTTTCCAGTACTAGCAGCCGTGCTCATCCTGCGCAGCTTCATCGCAGAGCCTTACAAAATTCCCTCAAGCTCAATGATGCCGAACTTGCTGATCGGCGACTTCATTTTGGTCAATAAATTTGCCTATGGCCTGCGCTTGCCAATCACCAACACCAAAATCATTCCAATCAGCAAACCGAACCGTGGCGACGTGGCCGTATTCAAACCACCACATAAACCTGACGAGAATTGGATCAAACGCGTCATTGGTCTACCAGGAGATCGCATCGGGTTCCATGGCGACACCCTGTACATCAACGGCGAACCCGTTAAATACATATTAAAAGGCCAATACACCGGCAAAAATGCTGGCGTACCGGATCCGACCCTACTCGTCGAAGAGCTACCAAACCATCCACACACCATCCTGGAATCAATCGGTCGTGGCCGTGAAGAAGGAGAAGGCGAGTGGGTCGTTCCTCCGGGCCAGTACTTTGTGATGGGTGACAATCGTGACAACAGCGAGGACAGCAGATTTTGGATAAAAACACATTTTCTTCCAGAACAGAACCTGCGCGGCAAAGCCTTCCTGATTTGGCTCAACTGCGAAAATTGGCTCTGCAAGGGAAGCTTTGATCCATCAAGAATCGGAACCGTCATTCGTTGAATGAAAGATTGGTTATTACCAAGGAAAATCTAGTGAAACGCACGCAATATGGAATCACACTGAGATCCACCTTAATTTTTACGATCATCATATTTTTTACAGTACATTTCGCTATCCATGCCTTTCTGGTGTACCAGAAATACTACTCCCTCCAGACTGCTATGAAGAGCTTGAAAAAAGAGCTTGGCAACAGCGATCTAGATCCATCCACGATCGAGGAATTGTTCCTAAAACGCATCAATATTGACTCTTTTGACAATGTGAAAAAAGAAAACATCAAGTTTGAAAAAATCAGAGATGGCTGGAAAATGAAGGTCAACTTTGAAATCCTCCGCAAGCGGATTGGGAATATGGACCTGGTCGGCACATTCGATAGCGAGCAGGACTTGACATCACGTGATATCAAGTAAGGCCAGCGATTACCAACAGCGGATCGGCTATGTGTTTACCGATCCATCTCTGCTGCTGCAAGCACTGCGTCACCGTAGTGCCGGCACCCCGCACAATGAGCGCCTGGAGTTCCTCGGCGACAGCGTGGTTAACTTGCTGATCGCCGAAGCGCTTTTCCAACGCTGGCCACGTGCTGACGAAGGAGCATTAACCCGTGCCCGTTCCGAACTAGTGCGTGAAACATCTCTGGCCTCGATTGCACGCACCATGCAATTAGGGGAGCAACTCATCCTTGGACCAGGTGAACTCAAATCTGGAGGACACCGCCGCGACTCCATCCTCGCCGATGCAGTAGAAGCAGTGATTGCAGCCATTTATCTCGACGCCGATTTAGCAACGTGCCGTACTGTGGTGTTACCGTGGTTTGAAACAGCACTCACCGCATTGCCTGTTGGCAAACCCGAAAAAGACCCGAAAACTCGACTCCAAGAATGGCTACAAGCACGCCAGTGGTCATTACCCGTGTATGAATTGATCTTCGAGAGCGGCGATCCTCATACCAAGCACTTCCGAGTGAGTTGCACTCTGGGTGAACTAAAACTGCGCACCGAAGGCGAAGGCAGCTCACGCCGTCTCGCCGAGCAAGACGCTGCCTCTCACGCCATCGACCAACTGGATTCAAACAAGTGACTCAGACTGTCCCGTATCGTTGCGGCCGCATCGCCGTGATAGGCCGCCCCAACGTCGGCAAGTCCACACTGACCAATGCACTGGTCGGAACGAAAATCAGCATCGTCTCCAACCGTCCGCAAACGACCCGGCACCGGTTACTTGGCATCGCAACCTTTCCTGAGGGCCAAATCATCCTGGTCGATACACCAGGCTTACACCGTGAACAAAAGCATCCAATGAACCGGCTCATGAACAGAACCGCACGCGGCTCGCTCGAAGACGTGGATGCAGCACTGTTAGTAACCGAATCCACACACTGGAATGAAGAAGACACCCTGGCTTACAACCTACTCAATGACACGGGTATTCCTGTCGTACTCGTCATCAACAAAATTGACCGCTTTAAAGACAAGAGCGCATTGTTACCCTTCCTCACACACATCAATGAAAACCATACCTTCGCCACAATACATCCAGTTTCAGCACTGAAACGGAAGGGACTGAAAACACTGGTGAGCGACCTACTCGCACTGTTGCCCGAAGGTGGCCCCATGTTCAGCGAAGACGAGATCACCGACCGAAGCCAGCGTTTCCTGGCCAGCGAACTCGTCCGCGAACAAGTCATGCGCCAACTGGGTAAAGAATTGCCCTACGCAACCACCGTAGAGATCGAGTACTTCACTGAAAATACCGGATTATTTCGCATTGGTGCACTCATCTGGGTTGAACGCGAAAGTCAAAAAGCAATCGTCATCGGCAAAGGCGGTGTCCGGCTCAAAGAGATTGGCGTTAAAGCAAGACAACAGATGGAACGCTTATTCCAAACCAAAGTATTCCTAGAAACATGGGTACGTGTCCGTAAAGACTGGTCCAATAATGAAGCAGCACTAAAAACATTCGGCTACGAATAACCCCATCGCAACAAACAACAGTTTGAATTGACCCAATGTGGCTCATCATTCCGTTTTACACTCCCCCGGATACCTAATCGCATCCTGAAATCACAAAACGCATCCATGCCTGCATACGCGATGACAGTGCTTACAATCGCATCTAAACAAAGCTGCAAGATCCCAATCACTGCCCGGGCATCCCCTTTCTATTCCTGATCTTTCCATGCTGATCGAACATGAAGTCGCCTTCGTCCTGCATGTACGTCCCTGGCGCGAAACCAGTTTACTGGTCGAAGTACTGACCCAGGCATATGGGCGTCTTGGCTTGATCGCACGTGGTGTACAAGGACTGAAAAAACAAACATTACGTGCAGCGTTGCAACCGCTACAGTGGATCCGATTCAGTGCGATACAACGTGGCGAACTTGGCCAATTACGCCAAGCCGAAGCACTGGACACTGCCCCACGCCTCAAAGGCGAAACCATGTTAGCCAGTTTCTACATTAACGAATTGCTATTGCGCTTAGTGCCACGCCACGCCCCAGTCAACGAACTGTATCTTGCCTATTCACAGACACGGGAACGCCTACGCACCAATGATTCCTTAGCCTGGTCACTTCGCCTTTTTGAACTCGACATACTCGAAACACTAGGCGTTGGCTTCAACCTAGAATGCGATGCAAACGGTACACCACTTGACCCCGCCGCCCGCTATGTTCTTGATCCATTAGAAGGGCCACGCCTTCTACTCAGCGAACACAACAACGCTGAGCGACGCGACACTGCCACCGGACACGTACTCCTGGCATTAGCGCACAAGCAAATACCAAATACCAATGATTTGGCTGGCCTACGCCGCAGCATGCGTGCAGTCCTGTTACACCACCTGGGCGGCCGCGGCCTGAAGTCGTGGGAAATGATCGCTGCATTCAGACACCAGGACACATCACCGTAAATTTCCAATCACCGCAACGCTGCGCGGATCTCCCCGCACAACCACAGCGCAGCAGCGATGCACTCACACAACCACCCTGCGGGACACGCCTGCATGACCAGATATTAATGATCGTCGTACAGCTCAATTACAGAAGATGAAACAGAAACAGTACTGAGCTCAACTCACCGCACTCAGCGGATGGTTCTGCACCGCCAAATCAGGCCAACGACTTAACAGCGCAGCGTACACACCAGCCGCATCAATACCCGCCTCAGCCAGTAAATCCTCACGGGAAGCGTGCTGCTGGAACGCATCTGGAAGACCAAGATGCACAATCGGCAAAACGATGCCTTCAGCGTTAAGTAATTCCGCAACCCCTGAGCCAGCTCCGCCAGCAACTACATTATCTTCAATCGTGACAAACACTTCGTGAGTACGCGCCAACTCCAACAGCAACGTTCGATCCAACGGTTTGATAAAACGCATATTGACCACAGTCAAACCAAGCCTACGCCCCACCTGTTCAGCAGGAGCAACGCACACCCCAAAACCAAGTAGAGCGATCCGTGTACCAGAATGACGTAACTGCGCCACACCAACCGGCAACACATCCAACTCAGCGGACGGAACCACCCCAGGACCCGTCCCACGCGGATAACGCACCGCTACTGGCCCAGAATAGTGGAAACCGGTACTCAACATCTTCCGGCACTCTGCCTCATCGGCAGGAGCCATCAACATCATGTTTGGCACGCAACGCAGGAAACTGAGATCCAAATTACCCGCATGCGTCGCACCATCTGGACCAACCACACCACCGCGATCTACTGCAAAAAGCACATCCAACTTCTGCAACGCAACATCGTGAACCAATTGATCGTAACCACGCTGCAAAAAGGTCGAGTAAATCGCCACCACAGGCTTAGCACCTTGAGTCGCCATACCAGCCGCCAACGTTATCGCGTGCTGCTCAGCAATGGCCACATCAAAATAACGCTGCGGATACTCCTGACTAAAACGCACCAACCCCGATCCCTCACGCATCGCCGGTGTAATAGCCAGCAAACGTGGTTCCACCGCTGCCATATCACACAACCACTCACTAAACACGTCCGTATATGTTTGCTTCTTTGCTCCCGCCTTAATCAGACCCTTTTGCGGATCAAACGGGGCGACGGCGTGGTAACCAATCTGGTCTCCCTCAGCCAGCTCATACCCCTTCCCTTTGGTTGTGATCACATGCAACAACTGTGGACCCTTCAACGTACGCAACGTCTTCAACGCACCAAGAAGGGCCGGCAAATCATGGCCATCAATCGGGCCGGTATAATGGAACCCCATCTCTTCGAACAACGTCGACGGCACAAACATCCCCTTCCAATGCTCCTCCCAACGACGTAAAAAACGCGCAGTTGCATTGGTTTTCTTATCCCCAAAAATTCTCTTGCCACCCTCACGGATCGCATTCAATGCTTTGCTGCCAGTCGCACGACCAAGCATCTTGGTAAGCCCACCGACCGCTTCGGAAATCGACATACGATTGTCGTTAAGAATCACAAGAAGATTCGGTGCAGGACTCATCCCGCCAGCATGATTAAGCGCCTCATAAGCCATCCCCGCTGTCATCGCACCATCGCCGATGATGGCCACCACCTTACGCTCATCCCCATTACGCTGCGCCACAATCGCCATCCCAAGCGCAGCTGAAATAGAAGTAGAAGAATGACCGACACCGAACGTGTCATAGATACTCTCCTCACGCTTAGGAAACGGTGCCAAACCACCTTGATGCTTAACCGTACTAATCTTGTCACGGCGACCGGTCAATATCTTATGCGGATACGTTTGATGACCCACGTCCCAGACAAGCTGATCAATAGGAGTGCAGTACAAATAATGCAAAGCGATCGTCAATTCGACCACACCCAACCCAGCAGCAAAGTGACCACCACTGAGGCCTACTGATTCGATCAGATAATTCCGCAACTCATCGGCAACCGCACGCAACTCCGACTCCTGAAAAGCGCGGAGATCCTCTGGAGTTTGGATACGCGACAAACGTGGATAACAAGTGAAATCAATCATCGTCTTGGCATTCCAACGGAACCACCATTGTCCTCCCCATAATGGACCCGAGCAAGCAATCTAGTGAAGCATAAAGATGACATTGATGACTTACCTACTGCGCAACACCGGAATCTCAAAAACAACAACACTTCAGAAAATGTTAGACACATCCCCCGCATATCCTGACGTCGCCAAACACCCTTCAAACACCCCTAACGTCAACTGATATTTCAAAACCACTCACAACAACGCATTCAAAATCCAATCCACTGCGACTCTCATGTTAAGAACCTTCACACACTCGATACGACCCCTATCGGATTGATGCCATCCACTGAACATCACACACTCACACTGTCCGATTTGTGTTCATTGAAAAATGCTGCTTGTACAGCAATACAGCAATACAGCAATACAGCAATACAGCAATACAGCAATACAGCAATACAGCAATACAGCAATACAGCAGAATTAAACCATCAATCCACATTGATTGATAAACATCCAGACATCTAACTCGTCCTCCATTTTCCGCAACAATGCTCCATTAATACTTCAAATACAGCCGCCAACGACTCGCATCAATCGACACCAACTCCTAACCCAAACAATCCGTACACAAGGTCGCAGACACTCCAACGCCGTACATCTTTTAATGCTAAGCGAATCAATTGGGTGACATTTTGGAAGCACCTAATCCAGTTTCAGCACGTACCTGCTGCGCCTTAAACGCAACGCGCTCCTTCGCCGCCCGGCCACTACGATCCAGCACCGAAAACAACCAAATACCGACAAACCCTATGGTCATGGAAAACAATGCCGGCGACGTGTAAGGGAATCGCACCGAATCCACCGAATGACCCAACGTATCGACCCACACCGAAGGTGATAACACCGTCAACACCAACGAAGAAATCAAACCGAGAAAACCACCGATTACCGCACCCCTCGTCGTACAATTCTTCCAAAACAGCGACAGAACCAGTACAGGGAAATTAGCCGACGCTGCAATCGCAAATGCTAATGACACCATGAACGCAACATTCTGCTTCTGAAACACGATCCCCAGCAACACCGCAACCACACCTAATACTGCCGTGGTCACACGCGAGACCAACAACTCAGTATCCGAAGATGGCTTACCCTGCTTAATCACCATCGCATACACATCATGTGACACCGCCGATGCACCAGACAACGCCAACCCTGCTACCACCGCCAGAATCGTCGCAAATGCCACAGCAGAGACAAACCCCATGAACACATTACCCCCGACTACTTTGGCGACAAGCACCGCAGCCATATTGGCTGCACCCTGACCACCGCGGATGGTGCCAGAAGCGATATCGGCATACTGCGGATTCGCTAACACAAGCACAATCGCACCGAATCCAATGATAAACATCAAGATGTAGCAATAACCGATCCAGGTAATCGCCCACAACACCGAATGACGCGCCTGTCTGGCGTCAGGCACGGTGAAGAAGCGCATTAAAATATGTGGTAACCCCGCAGTACCGAATACCAATGCGATGCCTAATGAAATCGCCGAAATTGGATCCTTGATAAAACTACCCGGCGCCATGATCGATAGCCCTAACGCTTTAGCCTCCTCCCCAGATTTACCGCCCGCCATCGCAATTTGAGTCTTGACCTCCACCGCACTCGCAAACAACCCCTCAAAATTAAAACCGAACCTGCGCATGATCATGACTGCCATGAAAGTCGCACCAATCAGCAACAGCACCGCCTTAATAATCTGTACCCAGGTGGTTGCAGCCATCCCACCAAACAACACGTACACCATCATCAGTCCGCCAACCAGCACCATTGCAACCCAATAATCTAAACCAAACAACAACCTAATCAGCGCACCGGCCCCAACCATCTGTGCAATCAGATAACACAACACCACCACCAACGTACTAACGGAAGCAAACAACCGAACTGACGTCGCCGCAAAACGGTAAGCCACCACATCAGCAAAAGTATATTTGCCAAGATTGCGCAGCCGCTCAGCAATCAAAAAAGTCAGAATCGGCCAACCAACTAAAAAGCCAATTGCATAGAGCATTCCATCATAGCCATTGGCCATCACTGCCGAAGTAATACCAAGAAACGAAGCAGCGGACACGTAGTCACCGGCAATCGCTAAACCATTTTGGAAACCGGTGACTGTCCCCCCAGCCGTATAAAAGTCCGCAGATGATCGCGTCTTCTTCGCGGCCCACTGAGTGATCCATAACGTAATCAGCACAAAAACAGCGAACATGGTGATCGCCACCCAATTTACCGGCTGCTTATCGACAACACTTATCGCATCTGCAGCAAACCCCAATCTCACCGGCAACCACCCAAACAACACCAACAAAAGATGCCTGCCTATGTTCATTTACAGGCATCCTCAAGAATGTTACGACTTAATTTGTCGTAGACAATGTTGGAAAAAAAAACATAAACCGCAGTAACAATAATGGCGAACAGCATCACCCCAATTGCAATCGGAATACCGCGTGTCGTGACCCCGCTAGCGAGCGGCACAGCAAGAAACGCCTTGTTGAAAGCAATGAGACCGATAAAACCAAAATAAACAACCAGCATCAATAAAGTTAGCAACCAACTCAGCACATTACGTTGCCGCTTCAAAGCATGATATTTACGATTAGCAACAATCTTCTCGACGATTAAATCGCCATTAGAAACGTTCATGCATACTCTCTCCAAAATAATGATGCCGGTTCTCCCTAAATCATAGAAATAATCCGGCACATAGGGGCCTCAAAACTACCTAGAACAATGCATCAGCGTCAAAAGATGCATTGAGTCACGCATTACACATCTATTTCGTACTACAAAAGCCATGAAGCAATAAGAATTAACAACAAAAAAGCACAACAACGACTGCAAGCATGACAACACATACTGAAATTGTTCACCTGAACCTTAACCAGATTTGGATTTATTAGTCATCGCCATACACCCGTGTAACAGTGTGGAAACGATACGGCACACTGCACACCTGTAAGCCGGCACCAGAACGCCAGCCCATTCCCATCGCATTGACAACACAACTGAGAATCCCATGTCTGACCTGTACACCATTGATCCGATGTTGGCCAAAGATGCGCACATAGACCGTGCGCACTACAAAACACTTTACCACGAATCCATCGAACAACCAGAAGCATTCTGGAACAAAGTCTCACAGCGCCTGGAGTGGTTTAAAGCGCCGACCAAAATCAAAAATGTCAGCTACCAACTGGAAGATGTTCACATCCGTTGGTTCGAAGACGGTGAACTCAATGCCAGCGTCAACTGCCTGGACCGCCATCTCACCTTACGTGGCGACAAAACAGCACTCCTGTTTGAACCTGACGCCCCAGACGCCCCATCCTCACGCATCACCTACCGTGAACTATACGAGCGCGTCTGCCAACTCGGTAACGCACTGCGTCACCTCGGCATCGAAAAGGGCGACCGCGTCACCATCTACTTACCAATGATTCCAGATGCAGTCGTCGCCATCCTCGCTTGCGCACGCATTGGAGCAATCCACTCCGTCGTCTTCGGCGGTTTTGCAGCAAACTCCATTGCCGACCGAGTGAATGACTGCGGTAGCAAACTCATCATCACCGCAGATGAAGGCCTGCGTGGTGGCAGAAAAATTCCATTGAAAGCCAATGTCGATGCCGCATTAAAAATCCACGGAACCCAGTCCGTCGAAACCGTACTCGTCGTGCGTCACACCGGCAGTACGATCAACATGCATACCCCGCGCGACCGCTGGTTCCATGACCTCGTCGACATCCAAGCAACCGAATGCGCCCCAGAACGCATGAACGCTGAAGACTCCCTTTTCATCCTCTATACCTCCGGCTCCACAGGCAAACCCAAAGGAGTCCTGCACACCACCGGCGGCTACCTGGTGTACACCAGCTACACTCATGAAACCGTGTTTGACCTACGCGAAAACGACATCTACTGGTGCACTGCCGACATCGGCTGGATTACTGGTCACAGCTACATCGTTTACGGCCCCCTAGCCAATGGCACCACCGTCTTGCTGTTTGAAGGCACCCCCCACTACCCAACCGTGTCGCGCTTCTGGGAAGTGATCGACAAACATCACGTCACCCTCTTCTACACCGCGCCGACCGCAATCCGTGCATTGATGCGCGAAGGCGACACTCCTGTAAAAAAAACCTCCCGCAAAAGCTTGCGGTTACTTGGCAGCGTTGGCGAACCCATCAACCCCGAAGCCTGGCACTGGTACTACACCATCGTTGGCAACGGACGTTGTCCCATTGTCGACACCTGGTGGCAAACCGAGACAGGAGGAATCCTCATCACCCCACTGATCGGTGCAACCGACCTTAAACCAGGCTCAGTCACCCTCCCCTTCTTCGGCATACGCCCCGCCCTAGTGGATACCAACGGACAAACACTGGATGGCCCCGCAGCAGGTAACCTAGTCCTGCTCGATTCCTGGCCGGGTCAAATGCGTACCCTCTACGGTGACCACCAACGTTTTATAGACACTTACTTTCGCACCTACCCCAATACTTACTTCACCGGCGACGGCTGCCGCCGCGATGCCGACGGCTATTACTGGATCACTGGACGTGTTGATGACGTCATCAACATCTCCGGCCATCGCATCGGCACCGCCGAAATCGAAAGCACACTCGTCGCTCACCCCAAAGTGGCTGAAGCCGCGGTCGTCGGCTTCCCTCACCCGATCAAAGGCCAGGGCATCTACGCATACGTGACATTAATTACCGGCGAGACACCCAGCGAAGCACTGCACCAAGAACTGCTCACCTGGGTACGCAAAGAAATCGGAGCAATCGCCATACCCGATCACGTGCAATGGGCATCCAACCTCCCCAAAACCCGCTCCGGAAAGATCATGCGCCGCATCCTGCGCAAAATTGCAGAAAACGCACCAGACCAACTCGGTGACACCTCCACACTAGCTGATCCGTCTATCGTCGACTTATTGCTCAACGAACGACTGAAACACTGACACACAAGCCCCACCCGGGATGGGGTCATACACCATGTCCTCATCCCAGAATAAACCTCCCAACATCTCCCCTTACACCATCTCATTATCTTTGCATCCCCATCGCAGAGACAGACACCTTCACCAAATAACGCATCAAGATACGATCGTCCACAGCATCGCTATAGCTATAAAAGTATGAAAAAAACACCACTACCTAATAAAGACACCGCACTAAGAAATGAATCAACCCACAAACATAACACCCCAATTGCACCCACATCACAACCACACAAATGCCCTCATTTCACATGGCTGCGTAACGTTCTAACAGCGCCGTAACCCTCTCTCACATCAAAACGCATAGCCCCAGCTATATATAAAAGTCAGATCAAGATTCACATTTCATCGAAAACATTGATTACCACGACCGCACTGCTACACTGCCTTCCCCTTGGGGAGTAGCCTGCTTCCACACATCTGGAAGCGCTCGCGTCAACACACTCGGTACATATCCGTGGCGCAGCAACCATCGTGGTTTGGCGAGACCAACGGCTCGTGTACGCAATGCTGGTTGGGCGTGAACACGGACCGTTGCTCAGCGCCCGACCCACGAGAAATCCCCATGTCCCCTATTACAACCCTATTAATCGGTATTGCAATGTCGACAGACGCTTTTGCCGCTGCAATCGGCAAAGGTGCGGCAATTGGTAAACCCCGCCTGCGCGATGCACTGTACGTTGCGGTGATTTTCGGCGTGATCGAAACCGCCACTCCAATCGCAGGTTGGCTACTTGGTCAAGTTGCATCGCACTATATCGCCACCTTCGATCACTGGATCGCCTTCGGCCTCCTCGGCGGCCTGGGTATACACATGATCGTTAACGGACTCAAAAACAATGGCAACACCTGCAAAGACAATGCAGATACCCACAATCGTAACAGTAGATGGCTGACCCTAGCCGCCACGGCTCTAGCAACCAGCATTGATGCAGCCGCAATTGGAATCAGTATGGCGTTCCTGGATATACATATTGGCATCGTCGCCGCGGTAATCGGCCTATGCACATTCACCATGGTGATCTTCGGTGTAATGCTAGGGCGTGTCCTAGGCACATTTGTAGGCAACCGTGCTGAGATTGTCGGCGGCATCATCCTCATCATCGTCGGCAGCACCATCCTGTACGAACATCTAAGCAACACTGGTTAAGATTGGTATTCAATACATAAAAAACCATACCAATCTAAAGATATACCCCACCAATATTACTCAAGCTTATTAATTCAATTTATTTAATTATTTTTAATTGCAAAGAAATTCTTTTTATAAATTCTCACATCATCACCATTACATAACACATAAACCATTCAAATATCCACACAATACATTTATATAATTACCGCAAAAAAGAAAACTCAAATGGTTAAAATAAAGTTATTTCAAAATCATTAATAGTTAGAAGCCATCAGTGGATTACAATCAATAGAGAATCATTAACAGAGATCATCATCTCAAAATGAATATTAATTACGGAACATTAGAGTTGCTTGAAGTGAATATTTTCACACATTCAGAATGGAAGAAAGAGCCATGAAGAAAAAATTCTCATTAAAAAGAAAAATTCCGGTCATCATATTTTTTATCACGGCCACCATCTCCTATTTCATGATAATATCAAATGAAACAAAAGTTGGTGTCGACTATCAAGCGGATGCTATTTCAAAATCTACCCTACAGACACTCGTATCTATGTCATGGGCGAAAGGAAAAGATTTAGATTTTTCAATGAAAAGCTTAAGCAACTCTTTAAGTCAACATATATTATCCAATCAATGCACATCAGAAAAATGCTTAGAAAAACTTGGTTTTAATAAATGCACCCATTCCGAAGAAAAAATAAAATGCGAATATAAAGCTAAAGTATTATTAGTAAACAATGATTATTCACACAGCAATAAGAAGGAAGATGAAGTCATCATCAACATTGAATCCAACTTATCTGAAAATAAATTAACTTCCTCAATACATCATTACGAAAATGCACGACCTTTTAATTAACCCATGGAAGCTAGCCAATAAGAACTAAAATTTCATGGGTATTTATTGAAATTCAATCAAAAAACCACCCTACGCAAAATAAATCTACATTAAATCATTACATTAATTTTCTCATAATCTCACAACTAGAAACCTCAAAAATAAATTAAAAATACATGAGACTTTCAAACTAGCATCGCGACAAAAAAAGTAAGCAATTTCTCATAAAAATTTTATCTATCGATCTGCTCGATAAAAATAATCAAATTCTCCGAATAATTAGAATTACATCTCATTATTTATCAATAAATAAACGATAAAACGTGATCGCACACACGTATTATTTATCGAGAAATTTCACTATCCAAAATGTTACATAAACAACACCTAATCGCCTGCTGGCATCAGATCGCTCTACCTGTTTATCTTGAATTTATGGACACCGTGGGGAGGAGGGGGGGGGAATCCAACTTCAACCGTATTTATTAACATGAGAATGAATAAAATTATGAAAATACAACGACACAGGTTTAGATTAAGCAGACTTACTACCGTAATGTTACCCCTCCTGCTAATCGCCCCCCCCTGCTCCCTGCTTGCTACACAAAATTCCCTCTCGAACCACATCATCCAATCCAACCTAAACACTGCTTTCCCCACCGGAGACTCCTGGCTTACTGCTGGTGGAGGCCTGCTGAACACCAATTTTCAACCGGATGGATGGCTGATTGATTCAAGCAACATCACACAACTGCAAATGCAATGGAGCCTGTCCACACAGGGCGGACTCCCAGCATCCTCAACCATCGACAATCATTCCCTATACGTATCAAGCTCCAACGGTACATTAAACAAGATCGATGCCCAGACAGGCAGCCTCCTCTGGTCGATTCCACTCTCCAACTACACCGGAAACCCTCATTCACTCTCACTTAAAAGCACAGCGATTGCTCCCCAAAGTATCGTCGTCGGCGACCAAAACAGCGGCACTTTACTTGCATTGAACAAAACCTCCGGGACACTGCTATGGAAAACCACGATTGAACCCAACCTAAACGCAAAAATCACTTCCCCACCAACTATCTACGAAGATCGAGTCTACGTCGGCGTCTACTCCGGAAAATCACAAAGCAACATCGCAGCACTGGATCTAAAGACTGGTCAACCGCTGTGGCAATCCAACAGCGTTCCAAACGGCGCTGTGATTAATGGTCCCCTCACCATTAACCCATCAAAAAAACGTCTCTATGCCCTAACAAGCAACAGCGGCCAAGCATCGCCATTGCACAACCACACCGACACCTTACTGGTATTGGACATGAAAAATGGCGCATTGCTGTTGAAGCAGAGCCTGAAAGAATCAACGGATCCCAATACCGACAACGCCAATAAAAACGGCGCCATTTTATTCACATTGAACATCAATGGCACAACACGAGACGTCGTGGCTATCCCAGAGGCACAAGGCCACTATCAAGTGTTGGACGCAAACAACGGCACTATCCTATGGTCAACTGACATCACCCCAGGGAGCACAAACCGCATTGTTGCAAGCTCCTTCAATCCTTACAAATCACAAATCTACGTCATATCCAACGCCAACAACGCACAGATACACAATGGCTATTACTTAACAGCGTTGGATGCAAAGACCGGAACAATACTCTGGAATACGAAAGTGCATGGAAACAAACCTATCAACGCCAAACTCAATACCGGAGGTGGAATCGCATCATCACCGGACATCATCTACACCACCTCCCCCAACGGCAAAATCACCATGCTGGAAGCAAACACCGGGAAAATACTGTGGTCGTTCGATACCCACGCATCAATCATCAGCGCCCCTGTGATGACCAATGATGCGCTGTACGTAGGTGCAACATTCACTCACAACACCGGAAAGCTGTACAAATTCACAACACAAGAACACCTGCAAATAAATAACCTCCAGCACAACCAGCAACACTCTCTGATCAATCACATCTCGGAACAAAAGGAAACAAACGGCAATAGCGACAGCCATGGTGACAGCCATTCAGGCGAAGGCAGCTGGAGTGAAAGTGGCAGTGGCAGCTGGAGCTACAGTCACCCTAGTGGTGGTGGTGGCGGTGGTGGTGGCGGTGGTGGTGGCGGTGGCGGCGGTGGTGGCGGCGGCGGCGGCAGTAGTTACGGCAGTAGTTACGGCAGTAGTTACGGCAGCGGTTACGGCAGCGGTTACGGCAGCGGTTACGGCAGCGGTTACGGCAGCGGTCAGGGTAGTGGTGGTGGTTACAGCAGTGGCAACGGTCAAAACAGCGGCGGCGTCAATTACGGCAGTGGCAGTGATAGCCGTTACGGCGCTAACACTACTCGTTAGCCTGACGACTACAGTGATAACTACGGTAACAGTGACTCAACGCCAGGCGCAGCAGTAAAGTCCGCACTTGTGAGGCAGAGACACCCTGCCTCACAAACCGCAAACCTGCTTTCAGAGGAGCGTACGTCGCAGCAGGCAATGCACAGCAAGAAGAAACGTACCCACGTCAATATCACTAGTAGCAAACCACATCGCTTCTACCCAGCTTTCTGACTACAACATTGGCCGCCTACCCGCTGATCACCTCAAGAAAAAGCACGCTGACCATGACGGAGCCGCCCACACTGCTGATACTGGAATACCTGATCACTCACTCTCGACTACCTGCTTCATGCTCTGGGTACCTACATCGTCACCCAACGTGTCATTGACCAATGTACTTCTTGAGCCAAGCATTCACCGTGTCATGCCATTGAATACTGTTCTGAGGGTTAAGCACCCAATGATTCTCATCATGGAAGTACAGCAACTTGGACTCAATGCCCTTACGCTGTAATGCCCCAAACGCAGCCAACCCCTGCTCAACAGGAATGCGGAAATCCTTCTGGCCGTGAATCACCAACATCGGCACCCGCCACTTGTCAACATGCAACACCGGATTGAATTGCTCATAGCCAGCAGGATTCTCCCACGGCGTTCCACCGTTTTCCCACTCACTGAACCACAACTCCTCTGTGGCATAACCCATCATCCGGTTATCAAACACACCATCATGATCAACCAAGCATTTCCACGGTTGATTCCAATGACCGGCGATCCAATACACCATATAGCCGCCATAACTGGCACCTAATGCACAGGCCTTATCACCGTTAAGAAATGGGTACTGCTGCTGCGCTGCGGCCCAGCCTTTTTGCAAATCTTCCAGCGGACGATCTCCCCAGTGCTGACTGATGGCGTCGGTAAACGCCTGGCCATACCCCGTGGAGCCGTGGAAATCGATCATCACCACCGCATACCCCTGGCCCGCATAGGTTTGCGGATTCCAACGGTAGCCCCAACTGTTTCCAAAACTACCCTGTGGACCACCATGAATCAGGAAAGCCACCGGATACTTTTTACCCGGCTGATAATCATACGGTTTGACCACATAACCATACACCGTCTCATCATTCCAGCCTTTGAAACTAAACTGCTCGAAATCACCTAAACGTACCTGCTGGAGTACCTCCCCGGTTGCCGAAGTGATCGCCTGCAACGGCTCCCGTGCCACCGCATCCGTCACGAAGATCTGGTCAGCGCTCTTGAGAGAATTACGAGCGAAAGCCAACTTCCCACCAGCCAACACCGGCGCATGCACACTGCCTTCACCCACCCACTTCTCTACCTTGCCCGAAACAATGTCGACCTTAAACAAAGGATGCTCCCCATGATCATCGGCATTGACATACAGCGCCTTACCATCGGCTGAAAGTGCAATTTCATCGGCAGAACGATCCCAATGCGGAGCAATCTCACGCACCTTACCGCTCTGCACCTCCATTTCCATCAGCCCGAAACGATCCGCCTCAAAACCAGGACGCCGCATCGCGCGGTAATACAACATCTTGCCATCAGCACTGAACATCGGCGTTGCATCCCACGCTGGATTGGCCACTGTCAAATTGACCGGCGTATCATGGCCAGACACATCAAAGCGATACAAATCAAAGTTAGTCGACCAAGGTTCTTGACGACCGGCCACACGGATACTTGCCACCACACTGTGTCCATCTGGTGACCACACAAAGTGATCGGCACCACCGAACGGCTTTGACGGAACATCCCCATCAAGCATTGCACTCATCGCCGACACAGCACTCACCGGCTTGGCACGACCCCTCGGCAACGACGCAATGAACAGCGTGTTACGGCGCCCATCATTCCAAGTATCCCAATGGCGTACAAACAACTGTTCAAACACCACACCACTGGCCTTGGAGTTTTCCTTCTCATCCAACTTCCGCTTAGTACAACTCAGATCTGAACCACAAACCTGAAACACACTGGCACTGAACACAACGCGATCACCCTGCGGAGAAAGCTTATAACTATCAATATCCACAGCCAGATTGGTTAACTGCCGCGGCGTCCCGCCACTCACCGGCAACACGTACAACTGATTACTTCCCGACTTGGCACTGAGAAAATACACAGCCTTCCCATCACGGGAAAAAGCCGGTGCACTCACATCCCATCCCAAGGGAGTAAGACGCACTGGCGCAGCCGGTGCACCTGCCTGCAACCATTTCACCCACACACTGGTACTGGCCTTGATGTTCTTAGCGTCCATCTGGCGTTTAGCAAACACCAGCACAGCACCATCAGGACTCAACTCTGGCGAGGACACTCGATCTAAGGCCACCATATCGCGCACATCAAAACCGCGGGCCGCGGCAAGTACGGGCAAAACAAACAACAAACACAGCGGCAAAGCATAACGAAGCTTCATCAACGCTCTCGCAATGGGAAAGCGGCGATAGTAGTCCGATCTACCAACAACTACCAACAAGACGCAAAGACACACCCCAATACGCACACCGCCTGTGCATCACCCAAGATGCATGCGATGCAAAACAACATCAGCATAAACCCGAAAGAACGACAGAGCGTGATCCCTATTTCACTCCATGCAGCAACGCCATTCACCGACACTGCCGCAGCAAACGCTAAGTAACTGATGCAGAAAATTCCCGATGAAATACGCAGCAGTAGTGCAGTACAGAACGCGGTTGTATTTCAACAAAAGTACCTTCTGTTCCACTGCACACACCTAAATACTTCAAACATCACAACCAACAGAGCACTGCACCTACACACGACGCTTACTCACCCGATACAACAGCCATCCCACAAACGCCAATACCGCCAACCCAAACCACTGATTGCACTGGAAAGCCTCAGGTAATGCCAGCACATCAGGATGACCAGAAATCACGATTGGTACTGCAATCAAAATCCCCATCAGTGCCTCCCCTGTAATCAAACCCGCAGAAAACAGCACTCCGGGACGATGCAAACGGTCACGCTCAGCCTCATCACCGCGACGCACCTTGTGAGCACGCTCCACACCATATGACAACACACCCCCCAAGAAAATTGGCACCATCAACTCCAACGGCAAATAGATACCAATCGCTGCGGCCAGCACCGGAACACGGAAACGTGCACCACGCACCTTGAGCCACTCATCAATCCCAATGATGAAAGCGCCAATCAACACACCCGCCCCAATCATCGTCCATGGTAACTGGCCGCCAAACAGACCACGCGCCACCGACGCCATCAACGTTGCCTGCGGAGCACTCAGCGCATTCGGATGCTGCGGTGTCGCTGGACCAATCCCATACGCATGTGCCAACAAATTCAGCACCGGTGCCATGATCAGAGCACACGAGAACGTGCCAATCCCCATCATCACCTGTTGCTTCCACGGCGTAGCACCCACCAAATAACCTGCCTTGAGATCCTGCAAATTATCCCCGCCCACCGCTGCCGCACAGCACACCACCGCACCAATCATAATCGCAGCCACGGCACCCAACGGCGCACCACCACTCCCGATCGGCACCAACCCATTGCGGCCCAGCAGCAAGACCAATACCGCAGAAGCAAACAAGATCGTAGAAATCGTGATACCAGACACTGGATTATTAGAAGAACCCACCATGCCAGCCAAATATCCCGATACCGACACAAACAAAAAACCAGCCACGATCATAATCATCGTCATCGGCACCGACACCTGCCATTGCTGCACGATCGACTGATACAACAGCAGCAACGGCAACGTAAACACCGCCAGCGCCACCAACATCCACGTCATCGGCAAATCGCGCTCGGTATGTGACACCACCTGACCGCCCCCCTTACGCGCCGCAGCAAAACCGCTTTTAATCCCCCTCAGCAACGACTTACGCAGTGAAAACAGCGTCCATACACCGCCAATCAGCATCGTACCCACACCGAGATAACGGATCTTTTCCCCCCAGACACTAAACGCCGCTTCGGCAGCCGTCACCGTCGCCAGACGCTGTGCCAACTCCGGATCACTCCCCATGAAAAACTGCTGATAGAGCGGAATGGCCACATGCCAAGACAGAATTGAACCTGACAACACCACAATCCCCACATTCAGACCCACAATGTAACCAACCCCCAGCAGTGCAGGCGACAAATTGGTACCGATATACCCCACCACCTTGCTGCTCCCCAGATAGGCCGCCTGCGACCAAGTATCTGGAATCAACTTCAAACCACTGGCAGCAGCTAACTTCACTAAAGCACCTATCCCGCCAGACAGCGCCAAAATTTTAAGCCCTGGCCCAGGATTCTCACCCGCCTTCAACACCTCGGCCGCGGCCTTGCCTTCAGGGAACGGCAGCGGCTCCTCGACAATCATCGAACGCCGTAATGGCACCGAAAACAGCACACCCAGCAAACCACCCAGACCCGCAATACCAAGCACCCACCAGTATTTAAAGTCCGGCCAGTACCCCATGATGACCAACGCCGGAATAGTGAAGATCACCCCAGCAGCAACCGACGAACCAGCCGAAGCGCCGGTCTGGACAATATTGTTTTCCAAGATCGAACTGCCACCCAATACACGCAGCACCCCCATCGATACCACCGCCGCCGGGATTGCTGTCGCAATGGTCAAACCGGCAAACAACCCCAGATACGCGTTAGCCGCAGACAGCACAACCGCCAACACAACCGCGAGCACCACAGCACGGAAGGTAAGTTGACGGGGAGAAATATCGTTATTCATCCAAAACCCACGTAATCCGCAAAAAACCGAGCCACGCTAGCGCTTCAGCCCCAGCAAGTCCAGCCATACACTCATCTTGGAAAACATCCAACACAACGATCTGACTCAAAAATTTTTTGAATCACAGCACGATGCGGCAACTCCATATCCGGACCTGACCGGCAGAGACAACTCCACTCAGACAAACAACAACCACACCAACGCCAAGTTGGAATCAATGGTACAGCGCACGCGACAACAGCAGACAGCCGTATCCCAGCCCGGACACATCGACGTTGCTGTAATACGATGCTGCGGCATCCAGTGGTCAACAACAATGACACAGCAACCAGACACAACACGTTCACCGACACAACACGCCATTGCCTATATATCTATGGATCACGTGCAACCAGACAATGAGTAATACAGACACCCCATACCAACGATAAAACAGCCATCACAAATGGATAAACGAAGGACACCCCTCAACCGAATCCCAGAACATGCAAACCAATATTCCAGCCGCTGAAAAACTTGCGGGCAATCCAGTCGAAGCAGCCTATCAAGCTACAGCGCTTGGCCATACAGCACACGCTACACAGCAGCTTTCCCCACCATATATCCTCATTTAAAGACCACTCTGCCCAATGACAACACCAACAACATCAAAGGTCATTAAAAAGCAACGCTGCACAAACTTCAAAACAACACGCATTCCTCAAGGTCAATCCGAGATATTGTCAGCATCACATGAAGAACTCTTTTAAACCGAGTTCATATCGCTGACTGAAGTAGATCCATGACCATTCACAATTTCGACCTACTGGTGGTCGGTGGCGGTATCAACGGCACCGGCATTGCCCGTGATGCCGCCGGACGTCACCTCTCAGTGTGTCTGTGCGAACAACACGACCTGGCCTCCCACACCTCCAGCGCCAGCACCAAACTGATTCACGGCGGGCTGCGCTACTTGGAATATTACGAATTTGCGTTAGTCAGCAAAGCATTGGCCGAACGCGAAATCTTGCTACGCCAAGCACCGCACATTGTCAGGCCACTGCATTTTATCCTCCCGCACCAACCCCATCTGCGCCCCACCTGGATAATCCGCGCGGGCTTGCTGCTGTACGACCACCTTGGCTTTAGTCGACGCACCCTGCCTCGCTCACGTCGCTTGAACTTGGCCCAACATCCCGCTGGGCAACCACTCAAACAGGAGCTGCACACCGGCTTCATGTATTGCGACGCCCAGGTCCAAGACGCACGGCTGGTCGTGCTGAATGCAATGGATGCAGCACAACGTGGCGCACGTATCCTCACCCGCACCCGCTGCGTGAGAACGCGCCGTGACGGCGCACATTGGTTGACTGAACTGGAAGACGCTCAAGGAAGACAGCAACAAATTCGTACACGGGCCATCGTCAATGCCGCCGGCCCCTGGGCCGTCACGTTTCTGGATCACATCGCTCAACAGCCACATCAGCACACACTGCGTCTGGTGAAAGGCAGCCACATTGTAGTACCCCGTCTGTTTGAACATGAGCATGCCTATATCTTCCAACAACCAGACAGACGCATCGTCTTTGCCATTCCTTACGAACAACATTTCACACTGATTGGCACTACCGACGTCGACTACGTAGCTGATCCGGCAAATCCACACATTGACGCTGCCGAAACCATGTACCTGTGCAATGCAGTCAATTCGTATTTCAGACAACAAATCACACCGGAAGACGTCCTCTGGAGCTACAGCGGAGTCCGTCCCCTACTGAACGATGGACACAACAATGCATCGAAAGTCACTCGTGATTACCAATTAGAAATACTTGGAAACAGCGCACCATTACTCAACGTGTTTGGTGGCAAACTCACCACCTATCGCAAGCTTTCCGAAGAAGCAGTGAACCAGCTATGCGTAGCATTGGACCACCCCTACCGTGCCTGGACTGCCAATGGGCCACCCCTGCCTGGCGGCGAACACCACGACATCGCAGCGCTACAAAACACACTGCGCCAACACCGCCCATGGTTACCTACTGCCACTGCGCAACGCCTGATACACAACTACGGCACCTATGCCGAAACGCTGCTCGGCAATGCCACCAACCTACACACCCTGGGAATTCACTTTGGCGCCGACCTGTATCAAGCCGAAGTAGACTACCTGCGCACCCACGAATGGGCATGCAGTGCCGAAGACATCCTCTGGCGCCGCAGCAAACTCGGCCTGCATTTAGATGCGCATGGCACACAGCGCCTTGAAGACTATCTACGCTCCTGCTCACGCATCCCTGATCACGCGGACACAACAACACAATGATCCTGCCAGCTCCAAAACATCAATTGCACTGCCCCTGAAGCTAAGACGTTTCAGCCACCACGGAATGGAGATAAATGCACTCAATCCCCCTGCCCCCTGCCTGAAGGAACACCGCAATGAACCGAAAGATGTTTGGCGAATTAATTTCCGAAGCAATCGCAATGTTCATCATCATCGCATTGGGCGAATCTGCGGCCGCAATGTACATCCTTTACGACCCCAGTCCTTATCAAAACGCCTACTGGGGCCTATGTATCTGCTGGGGATTGGCGGTGACAATCGCCATCTACGTCACCGCTTCGGTTTCCGGAACCCATGCCAATCCGGCCGTTACCTTGGCACTGGCGCTCTACCGCGGCTTCCCTTGGAAAAAAGTATTGCCGTACTGGGCAGCACAAGTCATCGGCGCCTTCATCGGTGCAATGATTGTGTACCAGCTCTATAGCCCTGTCATCGACTACTACAACCACATTCACCAACTCACCCGAGACGCTGGCGGGGCTGCTGGCGTGTTTTTCACTTCCACAGGGATGGCAATCACCCCCATACACGCACTCGGTGATGAAATCATTCTGACCGCATTCCTGGTCTTCGGCATTTTCGCAATCACCGAACGCTTCAACGAAGCAGCGCCCACCGCCAACAGCGGCGCACTGGTCATCGGACTCCTCGTAGCAACCATCGGTGCCTGCATGGGCTACCTAGAAGGATGGGCCATCAACCCAGCACGCGATCTCGGCCCACGTCTGTTCGCCTTTCTGGCGGGCTGGGGTGAATCGGCATTCCCCGGAAAAGATCACTACTGGTGGATTCCGATTATCGGCCCCCTGATCGGCGGCGTGATGGGTGCAACCGCATTCCAATGCCTGATCTATCCATTCCTACCGGCACGGGTACAGGCCAAACAACAAGCCGCGATACTGCTGCACAGGAAGCATCCCTGAATCATTCCCCTTCACCAAGACCACGCACCCTGTCCGTATCGAAAACACTGCACTGATGAAAAAAAAATACATACTGGCCATTGACCAAGGCACCACCAGCTCCCGGGCCATTCTGTTTGACCACAAAGGCCGCATCATCGGGATGGCACAGCGGGAATTCACCCAGATATTTCCCCAACCTGGCTGGGTCGAACACAACCCGCGCGACATCATGACCAGTGTGTACACCACGATCACCGAACTGCTCAACAACACCCAGATTGACGTGCGCGCCATCGCCGGAATCGGTATTACCAACCAACGCGAAACAACCGTCATCTGGGATCGTCAGACCGGCCAACCGATCTACAACGCAATCGTTTGGCAATCACGCCAAACCAAGGACATCTGCGACCAACTCACGACCGCCGGGTACCAAGATATGGTTCACGCCAAAACCGGACTCCTGATCGACGCCTATTTTTCAGGCACCAAGGTGAAATGGATTCTGGACCATGTCGAAAACGCACATACACAAGCAGCGCGCGGAGAACTGGCATTCGGCACCATCGACACCTGGATCATCTGGAACCTGACCGGCGGCCAAGTCCATGTCACCGATTACAGCAACGCCTCACGCACCCTGCTGTACGACATCCACGCCCTGCGTTGGGATCCAGACCTGCTGACAATGCTAGACATACCAGCGGCGATCCTGCCGGACGTCCGTTCATCCAGCGAAATTTACGGTCTCACCCAAACCCCGTATTTCCACGGAGAACAGATACCGATTGCCGGAATCGCCGGCGATCAGCAAGCCGCACTCTTCGGCCAAGCCTGTTTCGAACCTGGCATGGCCAAAAACACCTACGGCACCGGCTGTTTCATGCTCATGCACACCGGCAAAAAAGCCGTGGAATCCCAAAATGGACTACTCACTACGATCGCTTGGGGCCTGAATGGAGAAATCGAGTACGCACTAGAAGGCTCGATCTTCATCGCTGGCTCTGTGGTGCAATGGCTGCGCGATGGATTACGCATGTTCGGCAAAGCCAGCGATTCACAAGCCTACGCCGACCGTGTCAGCGACAACGGCGGCGTATACGTTGTACCGGCCTTCGTTGGCCTGGGTGCGCCCTACTGGCGTAGCGATGTCCGCGGCGCAGTGTTCGGACTGACACGCAGCACCACCAAAGAACACTTCGTCCGCGCCGCACTAGAATCAATGGCCTACCAAACCCGCGACGTCCTGAGCGCAATGCAGGCAGATGCAGACATCGAACTCAAAGAACTACGCACTGACGGCGCGGCCATCACCAACGACTTCATGGCCCAATTCCAGAGCGATATCCTCGCCGTGCCAGTGCTGCGCTCGCAGATCGCCGAAACCACAGCACTCGGTGCCGCCTACCTGGCTGGACTTGCGACCGGATTTTGGTCCAGCCGCGAAGAGATGACGCAACACTGGGCGATCAATCGCTGCTTCAAGCCACAGATGGATAAGGAACAACGCGAGCACCTATACGCAGGCTGGAAACAGGCCGTCGAAGCCACATTAGGTTTCCGTGTGGCCTGAACGCGGCAGTGGCAGCGACATCACCAACACGTATCCCTTTTCTCAGACCACCCTGCACCAGCGCATCACATCCACAGCGACATACAACGCCCGAGCCACACCAGGCCCGGACGATCACATCACCGCAACATAAACATCACGTCCATGACCAAGCAAGGCCAAGGGGGAAACACAGTATCCCAAGATAACCGCTGCCCAGAGGGATCATCGACAACACATTCAAATCGTCGTGGCAGCCAAGCCACCATCAACCGGCAAATTGACACCGTTGATCCAGCGGGCCGCATCACAGGCCAGGAAGATCACCGCCTCAGCAACCTCATCCGCATAAGCAGGCCGCTTCATCTTGCTCGCATCAGCCTGTACCCGATCCGGACCCAACATGCTGACAAAGTCACCCAAAATCGGAGTAAAGACCGGCCCAGGTGCCACACTATTCACTCGCACTCCATGCCCAGCAAACCAATCACGCGACCGCAGCATGGTCCAGACGATCAGTGCTTCCTTAAAGTACTGATAGCAGATGGAAGCCGGCACCGGATGCGCCACCAACCAATCCAGCCCCGCAGCGAAATCCGGGGTGGCAGCTAATTGTTTGTGCAACTCCAAGCGTTGCGGCCATTCGGCACCCAAAAGCGAAGTCATGTTGATGACATTGCCTCCCGGCGCGAGGCGCGGCAGCAAGGCTTGAGTCAAATGACGCAACCCCAAGTAATTAACCTTAGCAACGAGGTCAGCCGCCACCGTACCCGGCACACCGGCAATATTAGCCAGCACATCAATACGTTCGGGCAACTGCGCGATTAACGCATCAATGGAGGCAGGATCACCAAGATCAGCATGGAAAAATCCATGCAACGTCATGGTGACTGGTCGACAATCGATACCGATCACCGTGGCACCGTGAAAACGTGCCAACCGTGCTACCTCCGAACCAATACCAGACGCCACGCCAGTAATGAGCACCGTTTTGTTGTGCAAATTCATGTAACAACAACTCCACCTAAAAATCACAGTGGCAGCGAGCATACGTGGATGTGAAGATTTTATTAGAGACAACACTCTCACTTCGTAACCATCCCAAAACCGCTCCTAAAATGACGATAACGGTGCTTATCCTTAAGATGTAGACCTAATCTCATTTTTGAGAAACTTACATCATTCCCGCTGATTCCCACTTTCCCAGCATGCGTATGGACTTAGTCATCTCCCCTTCCCCCTAAGTAACACCACCATCATTCACCAAAGCACTCTTGCCCCCGTACTCCACCCCACTCCAGAAGGTGACCACGATGTTCGACATCCCCGGCCTGAGCACAGGTGATTTCCATGGTTTCCCCTCACTGCTGATACAGACCCCGTTCTCACATGCAGCGATCAGTCTGTTTGGCGGGCAGTTGCTTTCATTTGTACCGAGCGGTGGAGAAGAAGTCATGTGGCTATCCCCCCTGGTCCAGCCACCACCCACTGCAATCCGCGGCGGTATCCCAGTCTGTTGGCCTTACTTTGGCCGCCAAGGGCAACGCGACACCATGCCCGCGCATGGGTTCGTGCGTACTGTGCCATGGCAACAAGTGGAGAGCTGCCAAGAAAACGATGGAAGTCTGTTTCTCGTCATGGCACCGCCACCACTCAAACACCTGGGGTTGCATCTGCGGATGACACTGCGTATCGGCCGCACCCTGGAACAAGAGTTAGCCACCGAGAACATCAGCCACGCTCCGATCAGCTTCACCCAAGCGCTGCACAACTATTTCAGAGTCAGCAACGCACTACAGGTCACGGTCCAAGGACTGGATGGAGTGGAATATCTGGACAAATTCGAGGGCTATACCCAACGCCACCGCCAACAGGGCCATTGGACCTTACAAGATCCACATGATCCTGGCCGTGCGGATCGTATCTACGTCGACACCAGCGGCCATTATGTGCTGGTCGATCCATTATTTTCCCGGCGCATCGTGCTGACGACGGAAGGCAGCCACAGCCTGGTGGTGTGGAATCCAGGTCACGCTGGTGCAAGCAACATGATTGATGTCGCCGACGGCTGGCGCGACTATCTCTGCCTGGAACCAGCTAATGCAGGACCAGATGAAATCGAACTGCTCCCCGGAGCACGCCATGTGCTGCGCCAGAGCATCGCCATCGCACCACTGTAGCGCCTGCGATAGCACCCCAACAGCATCCTGCCCTCTCATCGGCACATCACCACAATGCGTCAATCGCTGCCCCAAAACCATTCCAGAGCCGGTGTCGCCACGGAAACGAATCTCAAGACCGACATAGCCACACCACACACGCCACAATTGAAGTACACCGACACTTGACCTGGAGATGCCAGGGACCTACGCTGCACACGTTGCTGATTTCATCTCTATATCTGGATGAAGCGATGAAATTAAATAAAAGACCGGCGAAGGATGCTTGCATCCCATGCCGAATCTGCGCCGCAACGGTGAATGGAAACGACCTCCGTCATTCACACCAGGCACCACCGCGTCCCTGGAACATGGCGGACAGTAGGCTTGCCGTGTACTCGCACGGCTTTTCCATCCATCCGAAGACCCATCTGGATCGGAGGAGTACATCATCCTTTGTTCCAGCATGGCGCTCCGTGGGAAGTAACCCGACCCGCATTGAGCAGACATGCATCCGCATTCTGTCCACTCCAACCGGTCCGCTAGCGGAGCAGAAGGCCAATACCCTGGAATCGACAACAAGCAGGATGCACCTTTATTTCGCTCTTCACCGCCCTTACAAGTAATGAGAACACCCACTATGACAATTGTGACCAACCTGGGTTTCCCGCGCATCGGCGCACGACGCGAACTCAAGCGCGCCCTAGAAAGCCACTGGCGTGGCGAGACCGATGCCACACAACTCCAACACACTGCACGCGAACTACGCGCACGGCACTGGCGACTACAACGTGATGCGGGCGTGGACCTGCCACCCAGCAACGACTTCAGCCTCTATGACCACGTCCTAGATACCGCATTCCTGTTCGATGCCATTCCACAGCGCTACCGCGGCCTGGTAGATGCTGATCCTCTGGCCGGTTACTTCGCGATGGCGCGTGGCCGCCAAGCTGACAACATTGATCTGCATGCTCTGGAGATGACCAAATGGTTCGATACCAATTACCACTACCTCGTCCCAGAACTGCACCGTGACCAACACTTCGCACTACGCGGTAACAAACCCATCGCCGAGTTTGAAGAAGCACTGGCACTGGGCATCACTACCAGACCGGTGCTCCTTGGACCAGTCAGCTTTCTCCTGCTGTCTAAGACAGTGGATGGCAGCAACCGGCTCGACCTACTGGAACGTTTACTGCCGGTCTACACCCAATTGCTGCGCCAATTGCAGGAAAGCGGTGCCGAATGGGTGCAAATTGATGAACCAACACTTGTGCTGGACCTGGATGCACAAACACAGCAAGCCTTCCGTAAAGCCTACGCCATACTCAATCAAGGACCACGCCCAAAATTGCTACTGACCAGCTACTTTGGTCCGCTCGGCGACAACCTCGAACTGGCCTTGCAACTGCCTGCCGATGGCTTACACATCGACTTAGTGCGTGGCACCGAACAGTTGGATGCGGTCCTCAACACCTTGCCCGCGGGACGGGTACTCTCCGCCGGACTGGTGAATGGACGCAATATCTGGCGTACCGATCTGGATAACGCACTGACGATGGCACGCTACGCGCAGGGCCACGTCGGTGCGGATCGGTTATGGCTAGCACCGTCATGTTCACTACTGCATGTGCCTGTTGACCTGGAACAGGAAAAAAACCTGGACGCCGATGTACGCAATTGGCTCGCATTTGCCAAGCAAAAACTTAGCGAACTGCGCGTACTGGCTGACGCACTGGACAACAAGCCAGAAGCAGAAACAGCACTGACCCAAACACGCCAAGCATTGGAGGCACGGCGCCAATCACCCAAAGTCCATCGCCCCGACGTGGCACAGCGTCTGGCCGCACTCACACCGGACACCACCCGGCGCAACACGGCCTACCCACAACGCAGCCAGGCACAACAACACACACTCAACCTACCCGCTTACCCAACCACCACCATTGGCTCCTTCCCACAGACGCTAGAAGTCCGTGAGGCCCGCGCGCAGTTCAAATCCGGCAAGTTGTCTGAAAGCGACTATGAGGCGTTTTTGAAAGCGGAAACCGAACGTTGCGTACGTACCCAGGAAGAGATCGGGTTGGACGTCTTGGTCCATGGCGAATTCGAGCGTAACGACATGGTCGAATACTTCGGGGAGCAATTGGACGGCTTCATCTTCACCAAGCTCGGTTGGGTACAGAGTTACGGATCACGCTGTGTCAAACCACCCATCATTTATGGCGATGTAGTGCGTCCAGCACCGATGACCGTCACCTGGTCGGCTTACGCACAATCACTCACCGACAAACCAATGAAAGGGATGCTCACCGGTCCGGTGACAATGCTGCAATGGTCGTTTGTACGCGATGATCAGGAACGCGCGCAGACATGCCGGCAGATCGCACTAGCCCTTCGCGACGAAGTCCAGGATTTAGAAAAAGCCGGAATCAAGGTGATTCAAATCGACGAACCAGCCATCCGCGAAGGGCTACCGCTGCGCCGTGGTGAATGGGCAGACTATCTGAACTGGGCTGTGGAGAGCTTCCGCATTGCCTCTTCAAACGTCCATGACACTACACAGATTCATACCCACATGTGCTACTCGGAATTCAACGACATCATTGAAGCCGTGGCTGCATTGGATGCAGACGTGATCTCGATTGAAACATCCCGTTCACGCATGGAATTACTGGATGCCTTCGTGAAATTCCGCTATCCAAACGCCATCGGCCCAGGGGTGTACGATATTCACTCCCCGCGTGTCCCACAGGAAGAGGAAATGGTGCTGCTATTGAAAAAAGCACGCGCAGTACTTCCCCCGGAACAATTGTGGGTCAACCCGGATTGCGGCCTGAAGACGCGCGGTTGGAAAGAAACACGTGCTGCATTGCAAACAATGGTGCATGCCGCGCAGCGGCTACGTGCCGAATAAGCACAGACCATCCGTATACAATCGCTGGGGCGTTCAACCGCCCCAGCTCGTACTGGAGCACCCTGTATGACCTCCCCAACTCCTACTCGCCAACCTCTACAACTTCCACAAGGCCAGCGCCTGCTATTACATTCGTGCTGTGCTCCCTGCTCAGGCGAACTCATGGAAGCCTTTGTGGAGTCCGGCATCGATTACACCATTTTCTTTTATAACCCCAACATTCACCCACTCAAAGAATACGAACTGCGCAAACAGGAAAATATCCGTTTTGCGGAGAAAAACGGGGTGCCATTCATTGACGCCGATTACGACACTGATGCTTGGTTCGCCCGCGCCAAGGGCATGGAGAACGAACCAGAACGCGGCATCCGCTGCACCATGTGTTTTGATATGCGCTTTGAACGCACCGCGCTGTACGCACACGAACACGGCTTCCCTGTCATCACCAGTTCTTTAGGGATCTCCCGTTGGAAGAACATGGAGCAAATTAACGACTGCGGGCATCGTGCCGCTGCACCGTATCCCGGATTGGTCTACTGGGATTACAACTGGCGCAAAAACGGCGGCAGCCAACGCATGATCGAAATCAGCAAGCGAGAGCACTTCTACCAACAGGAGTATTGCGGCTGCGTCTACTCACTGCGCGACACCAACCAACATCGCCGCACACAGGGCCGGGAACGCATCAAACTCGGCGTGCTGTACTACGGCGACACCCCTGAATCTGCAAACACAAACAGTACATCAGGTGTCACCCCAACAGAGACAACGGATTAAACTGCCTCACCTGTTATCTCAATGGAGCACTTCATGCACCCTGAAAACGTCGCATTGATCGTCGTCGACCTACAGCCTGATTTCATGCCAGGCGGCGCACTGCCATGCGAGGAAGGTGCATCCATTGTCCCCGGAATCGCCGCACTCTTGGATGCGCGCCAGTACTCTACGATCGTTGCAACGCAAGATTGGCACCCGGCTGACCACGTTTCGTTTGCCTCGCAACATCCCGCACAGCGACCGTTTGAGCAAATCACCCTGTATGGCCAACCCCAGACCCTATGGCCCGATCACTGCATCCAGGGCAGCGCCGCAGCGGGGCTTGATAGCCGTGTTGATTGGCGGGCGGCTGATCTGATTTTGCGCAAAGGCACCCGCCGCGACACCGACTCTTATAGCGCGTTCCGCGAAAACCACGGTCCCAACGGCGACCGCCCGGCCACTGGTCTGGCTGGCTGGTTGCGTGAGCGCGGTATTGAAGAAGTCCACGTCTGCGGGCTGGCCCGTGACTACTGTGTCCTGTGGACTGCGCAAGATGCCCTCTCGGCAGGATTCAAAGTCCGTTTTCTGTGGCCGCTGACACGTCCCGTCACCCCTGAGGGTGACGCCCCAACCCGTAAAGCGCTTGAAACCCTAGGGATCATCATTGATCACGGCTGAAGATCAATCCTCGCAACCCACATTGCACCACCGCCAAGGATGTCACAGAATCGACTCCTCACTACTGAAAACAATCAGCAGCGCAACCGTTGTGCTGCCCAAACCGCCAAGCGTTCACGTCCAATTTTGGCGTTATGACGGATATCCACCGGGAACCCTGGATGTCCTAGAACATCGACAATACCAACAGTGTGTATAAAAGCCCGTGCCGTGGCACGCAAGCGCTGTTCTAACGCAGCCACATCCACACCGGGCAGCGCCTCGTAGCACAATACGGGGCGCTGCGCGCCAAGCGTACCAATACCCACCAATGCAGTGCGACGCACCCCATCAATAACATTGAAAACAGGCTCGACCTGCTCGGTATACAACGGTCCCTGTACTGTCTCCACACGATGGGTCTTGCGCCCACAGAACCACAAACGGCGCTGCGCATCAAAGTAACCCAGATCTCCCATGCGATGCACGATACGCTCACTGCCATCAGCCAAACGCTCGCGGATTTTAGCCAGGCGCGTTGCTGCTGTACGGTTGTAATAAGCATCGGTGGTACTGGGACCAACGACAGTCACTTCACCAATCTCCCCCAAATCCACTTCACGCGCCCCGCCCCACTCTGCAATCCCCTCATCATCAATCGCGATGATACGTACCAGATTAGGTGCGATCACATGACCAACGCACGTCCCTGCACCACGCTCCGTCGCAGCACGCGTCGTTTCTAATTCACGACTCTCAATCACCGCAATTGGTAAACATTCGGTCGCTCCATACGGTGTCAAAAATTGCGCCTCATCCGACAATAGCGCGCGTATCTGTGCCACTACATACGGAGGCACTGGGGCACCTGCTGAGGTCACGCAACGCAGGGTTGGCAATGGTTTGCCATACTCAGCTAAGACCCGCAGCAATGCCGGTGAACCGAATAAATGATTCACCCCGAAACGCGCGATGGCATCATGCAGCTTGCGTGGATCAGCCCTGGCTGGGCACCTGGGATCCATATCCGGAATGATGCTGGTTAAACCAAGTGCTGGATTAAATAACGCAAACGGAGGAAAGGTCGGCAAATCTACCCCTCCGGGCACAATGCCAAGCGTTTCCCGCAACAACGCAATCTGACCGACAAAATGCCGGTGACGATACACCACTCCTTTAGGCACGCCTGTCGAGCCACTGGTAAACAAAATCGCGGCCACCTCGTCGGCAGTCGTATCGGCCAGTTGTGCGCTGGCACCTATGCCAGCACGCTCCAGGTGCGCCAGCGTGGTGCCACACCATGCCCAACGGGTACCGACACTGACAACGCGGGTGACAGAAGGCGCCCAACGCAATAAACGCCGCGCCAGTTGGGCCAGAAAAACACCGATGAATGCCTGAGGTTCAGCCTCGCTCAAGCATTGTTTCAAGGCCGATCGATCAATGCCCGGATCCACGAGTACCGGTACGGCGCCCACCTTGAATAGGGCAAACATCAGCAGGAAAAATTCCGGTGAGGGCCGCACCATAACCACCGTACGCACACCACGACCGATACCATAAGCGATGAAACCAGCCGCAATCGCATCACTGCGGCTGTCTAATTCACGGTAGCTGAGGGTTAAATCATAAGCCGCCATCCCGCCAGAACCGGGACGCCCCGGACAGCGAATCGCAATCTGCTCGGGGCGTTCGGATGCCAAACGCGGCAGCGCAGCAGCGATGTTACAAGGCTCTTTCATGTGTTGAATTCCACCCCCTGAATAGCAGCGTCCATTCCAGCCGATCACATCCCCAAAACGCCTGGGTTGTTTGATACTCACCGCATACCTTTCCCCCTGTCTGCCGCTACCATCACAGCAATAACGTTGTGATCATGACCACGAGGAACCTGTTATCACCCACACTTGAACAATGACGAATCAGTCATCATAGAAACCGCGCTCACGCGTAGATGCACTGGCATCTGCTTGATCTGTTGATTGACCGAATCTGCTGATGTTGAAAGTGGAACAAGAACTGACCTCCAACCCCGTTACTTCCAACCTCGATGTTTGATGTCCAAATGCAGGCTGTATAACGCCGTGAACGCTGGTAACACGTTCTGTAATACACCTACCGAATCCTGCTTGGCCGAGAACATGAAGTAACTCAGTGTCATCAAACTTCCGAGCACACTCATGTACCAAAACAGCCGTGGAATCACTGGCCTACCGGCACGCTTGGAAGCTAAAAATTGGACTACCCAACGTCCACCGAACAGCAACGCACCGCTATAACCAATCAGTTTCCAATAGGTGATATGAAGTCCTGTCCAATACAGCCATTGCAACTGTGCGTTCAATCCATCGTCTCCAGATCTCAATACTCACGCGCGTCGATACACATGCTACGCGCTATCAACCATGCCACGCCATACAAGTCACGGATGCCGACTAAAGCACGATTAAGATTGTTGTACTTGGACACTCCAGAGACACGAGAACGATGATTCACCGGCACATTCGCCGTTTTCCAACCAGCACGCTGCATCAGCACTGGCAAGAAACGATGCATATGATCGAAGTGCGGGAGTTCTAAGAACACTGCACGCTCAAACAGTTTGATACCGCAAGCAGTATCAGGGGTGTCATCGCGCAGCACACGTGCCCTGATCGTATTTGCCCATTTGCTCGCCCAGCGCTTTGAAACTGTATCTTGACGATACACACGCCAGCCGTTGAATAGTTTCACCGATGGTTCCGCTGCTTCACGTGCAGCCAACAGTTTGAGGATATCGGACGGATCATTCTGGCCGTCACCATCCAGAGTGACCACCCAAGGCGCACGCGCAGCTTTGACACCATTGCGTATCCCCGTACTTTGTCCCGCTCGAACCGCATGGTGAAACACGCGTAGTTCCGGAGTGGAGAGCTTCAACGCCCGCAACACAGAGAGCGTGTCGTCTTTCGAATTGTCATCAACATAAACAATTTCGAACACCCTCACCCCACGCAACACACCCACGATCTCTGCAATCAGGGGGGCGACATTATCACGCTCATTGAACACAGGAACAACAACTGAAAGCTGCAAATCAGTCATGGGTTATCCATCGCAACAACTATTACGATCAAAAAGCATTACGTTGAGGCACGGGTATCAAAGTAGTGACGGCACCACTCCACCACTTGCGGCATACCGATCTCAATGGATGTGACTGGTTCAAATCCAAATGCAGCGCGTGCCGCTGCAATATCAGCCATTGTGGCCATCATGTCACCCGGTTGCATTGGTTTGTAATGCTTATCGGCAGGACGGCCAGCAGCCTGTTCAATCACCTTGATGAAATGCTCAAGCGACACGGGGGTATGGTTACCTAAGTTGAATAAACGATGCGGCACCGCTTGTTCACCCGGAGCATCAAGGGCACCAATGACACCAGCCACGATATCATTGATAAAGGTGAAGTCACGCTCCATGCGGCCATGGTTGAATACTTCAATAGGTCGCCCTTCCATTACAGCGCGGCTAAAGATCAGCGGCGCCATGTCAGGCCGTCCCCAGGGACCATAGACAGTAAAGAAACGCAGGCCAGTCGCACGCAATCCATAGAGCTGAGCATAGCTATAAGCCATCACTTCGTTAGCAACCTTCGTTGCCCCATACAGAGAGCGTGGCTGGTCCACGCGCTGCTGCTCCGAGAACGGCGGAATCGCTGAGTCCCCATACACTGAACTGCTCGAAGCGTACACCAGGTGCTGCACACGGCAATGACGACACAGCTCCAACACATTGAGAAAACCGACAAGATTGCTATCTACGTAGGCATGTGGGTTTTCAATGGAGTAGCGTACCCCCGCCTGCGCCGCCAGATGCACCACCTGATCAGGCTGGACCTCATTAAAAAGAGCCGCGCATCTCTCACGGTCAGTCAAGTCAAGCGTTCGAATGTAAACATCCGGACACAGCGCAGTCACGCGGTCGCGCTTCAGTTGCGGATCGTAGTAGGCATTGTAGTTGTCCAACCCAACCACGGTATCGTTACGCGCGGCCAGTGCGCGACACACATGAGCGCCGATAAAGCCGGCCGCACCTGTGACCAGCACCGTCATCGGGAGCCTCCACAGAAACCACAGACCCGCACATCCATACAACCAGTCGTAGCAGATGCATCCATCCTATCTATAGGCATGACAGAGTCTGCAACGTGCTTGGGAAAGGATCGATTACACATCTTCATGCCAGCCCTACTCCAACCACCACACAGCACGACGTATAGTAGCTATAGGTGTCGTCATCATGCGGATACACCACAATCAATTAGCGTTCCTGCGCGCAGTCCAGAAACAAGCACTGGTGATTGTTCCTCATCATCATTGGTAGACATGACAACAACAGTGGAGAAACCATGAGGACACTTAACCAACCGCACGAGCACGCAATCTCTCCAAAACACCATCAAGGACATCCAAATCGGTGTAGTGGATGACCAATTTACCTTTACCAGTACGGCCATGATTGATCGCCACTTTGGTACCCAAACGCTCCGACAACTCCGTTTCCAACGAGGCGATGTCGGGTTGCGCAGGAGCACTCGCGAGCGACTTGGACTTCTTGTCACGGATGTCTGGCACTTTTCCAGCAGCAAATTGCTGAGCACGGTGCTCGACCTCACGGACTGACCACCCTTGGTCAGCTGCTTCCTTGGCCAATTTGGCGGCCAGCTCAGGAGTCAGAGTCAACAACGCACGGGCATGCCCCATCTCCAACTGATGTGACTCCAGCAGCGTACGGATCCCCAGAGGAAGTTCAAGTAAACGTAAAAGATTAGACACTGCCGCACGTGAACGACCAACAGCCTCAGCCGCCTCAGCATGGGTTAACGAAAACTCATCAATCAGTCGCTGTAGCGCTTGTGCTTCCTCAAGTGGATTAAGATCCTCGCGCTGGATGTTTTCAATCAGCGCCATCGCAACAACGGTACGGTCATCTAACTCACGAACGATCACCGGTACTTCCGTCAGCCCAGCCAATTGCGAGGCCCGCCAACGGCGCTCCCCAGCAACAATCTCAAACATATCCACATCCAACTCACGCACGATGATCGGCTGAATCACCCCCTGTGCCTTGATCGAATCAGCAAGCTCTGCCAGCTTGGCTTCACTCATCTCTCGCCGCGGCTGATACTTACTAGGTTGTAATTGCGTGGTCTGCAGGGTACGCAGTACTTCGCCAGGTAACTGCTCCTGGGCAACTGTTGGTGGGACAGAAGATCCACCCTTAGACCCAAGCAAGGCTTCAAGACCACGACCCAGGCCGCGCTTCTTGAGGGGGAGGCTGGGTTTATTCATTAATTAATCTCCACAACGTTGGCTTTTTTGCGGTCTTTTTGACGGAGAATCACTTCATTGGCCAAGCCCAAATAAGCTACGCTACCACGCGAGGCGCCGTCATAACCAACGATGCTCTTACCGTAACTTGGAGCTTCAGCCAAACGCACATTACGCGGCACAATCGTCCGGAACACTTTGTCACCGAAGTGCTCTGTTAACTCCGTCGACACTGCATTGGCCAGATTATTGCGGATATCAAACATCGTACGCAGTACACCCTCAATCTCCAGTCGCGGATTCAGATTGACACGCAGCGCCTCAATCGTTTCAAGCAACGCACTCAACCCCTCCAGCGCGTAATACTCGCACTGCATCGGCACAATCACCGAATCCGCTGCGGTGAGGGCATTCACGGTCAGCAGCGACAGCGCCGGCGGACAGTCAATCAAGATGAAATCGTACTCACGGCGAATCGGTGACAGCGCACGCTTCAATCGCTGCTCACGCTCGCTTTGCTCCATTAACTGGATGGCCGCTGCAGTCAAATCAATGTTGCCTGGCAGCAAATCGAAACCTTCCGGCGCCCTGGCCCGACTCTCAGCAACACTCCTTTCACCCAACAGAACCTCACAGGTAGACGAGATCAACCCGTTCTTATCCACGCCGCTGCCCATCGTCGCATTGCCCTGCGAATCAAGATCCACCAACAGGACTCGCTCGGATGCACGCACCAAGCCTGCCGCCAGATTAACCGCTGTAGTGGTCTTACCGACACCACCTTTTTGATTGGCAATGGCGATGATCCTGGCCATAGAAGGAGTTTTGATGAAAGGGGTCATCCGAGCATTATGCGGTCTACGAGGTCAATCAGGAAAATTCTGATACCGCTTCTACCAGACAACAGCGCATTTCAGCTTTAGAGAAAGAATGCTCCAAATGTCAAGTCCAGTGAGCACCAGACATCGCCTAACCTGAAACACATTTATGTATCAAATGAACATGGCCAGAAAAGAGCGACACTCCGCAATAGAAAATAGATGCATTTATCACAAAGAAGCACCACGCCGTGTAGGAATAAGGATAGAAACGTGAGCATAGTCGCCCATCACATCACTTCCATTCCATCTCGCCCTTGGCCACCTTGGCACTGAGTTCGAGCGATCCCTCTCCACCAAGTCCGGGATAACGTTGCTTCATCGCCGCGATCAACGCAGCCGAATCCTTGGCCTTGACGGTTTCCTCGTCAAAGGCACGAATATAATCGGCAGTGAACGTCACCGAGCGCACGTCCAGCGACGCGCCAGGCAAAAAATGTCCTGGAACCACTACCTTCGGATCCATTGATTTGATCCGATCCAGCACAGCCAACCACTCCATGTGGGACTGTGGGGTCTGTGTGTCAGCCATCCATACATGCTGAGCCCCCATCACCGAGATACCGCCAGCAACTGTTCTGCTTGAGGGAATCCACACGAAAGTACGGTCAGGCGTCGGACCATCCATACCAATAATCCTCAATTCCTGACCTTCCAGTACCAGCTGGTCTCCTTGCATTGGTTCTGGAATCAAGATTTGTTTCGGTGCATCCTGTCCCAGCTGTGGCGCCCAGAGCTTCAGTTTCGCATCTTTGGTGGCCTGGATATGCGCGATAGTTTGCGGAGTAGCGAACACCTTCGCCTCAGGGAAGGCAGCGTGCACACTATCCAGACCAAAGTAATAATCAGGGTCACCATGACTGATATAGATAGCCTTCAGACGCTTGCCAGATGCTTTTATTTTGTCTACAAGCTGACGTGCATCAGCCGCAGAAAACTGCGTATCAATCAAAATAGCATCCGCAGTCCCTGTCACCAATACAGAGGAGACTGCAAACATCGAACGCTCGCCCAGGTTAAAAACTTCAACATTCAAAGGAGTTTTTTTAGCACCTTCTTGTTCCGACCCTTGGTGGGACGACTGGGGCGGTTCAGCAGAACGATCTGCCGAGTTGCATCCAGCTAATGTCACCAGGACCATCAGCGTACACACTAAAAACGCATATCGAATTTTATTTAACGCTTTCATTTCAAGCTCTCCTACTTTTCAATATTTTTGAAATAAAATAAAAATGCACTCTCTTTATTGATAATAATTCAATACTTTCGCCCTGATTAACGAAATCACGAGCATGTGCTGTTGTCACTATATCATTGCAAAGTTGGCGTATTTTTCCATCAAGATGCTGTTTCCGTACTTACAGCAGTGTGCAAACAGGCAGGCGCCACTTTGCTGACCTTACGAGTAAGCGCAACGCTTTATTGCAGTACACATATACCCAATAACCAGTCTTTATTCCGGTAACTGACACCAGAACGCATCACCATCGGATTACATCCAATGTTTGTCTTATATCGTTGTATAACCTGATCTTGTTTTCAGGCAAGGGATGATGCTGAGAAACGATTGACAATCAAATGAATAAAACCACATCTGATATCAAACATAGCAGGCAGAAAAATAACTTGCAGGGAGTTTAATAAAGCAGCTCACTTATGGAACACAAGAAGCGCCAATGGTATTTCACAGAACGGATAAACGACAGCCGATGCTGTTTGGCTCTATGACATCAGTATGTACTTCAATGTCATCATCAGATGTTGATGAAGTTTTACGTTAATTTCTCATCATTGAGCCATGCTGCTATTGACAGCTTCAACAGACAGACAGTCATTACCGTTTCTCATCAACATCATGTCGTTGCAGGTTTGCTAGCAATTCAATAGCGCTCATTGAACAGGGAGCGATACTCTGCTCACCGTTACAGTGTACCGTGGCAGATCACTGACAGATCACAGCACCTTTGTGACATTGCCGCCACTTAGAACTCAACCAATCCGACTCAAACCATCCATGTAAGGACGCAACACCTCCGGCACCGTAATCGAACCATCAGCATTCTGATAGTTCTCCATCACCGCAATCATCGCACGGCCAACAGCGACACCAGAACCGTTGAGTGTGTGTACCAATTCCGGTTTGCCGGTGACAGAATTGCGCCAACGGGCTTGCATGCGTCTGGCTTGGAAATCACCGCAGTTGGAACACGATGAAATCTCGCGATACATTCCCTGCGACGGCAGCCAAACTTCCAAGTCGTAGGTTTTGGTCGCAGCAAATCCCATATCACCGGTACACAGCAGGATCTTGCGGTAGGGCAGTCCCAGCATTTCCAACACTGTCTCTGCGCAGCGAGTCATACGATGGTGCTCACCTTCACTGTCTTGCGGTTTACATACGCTGACCAATTCGACCTTCTCAAACTGGTGCTGACGAATCATGCCACGCGTATCACGACCACCGCTGCCTGCCTCGGAACGGAAACACAATGAGTGTGCAACCATACGCAACGGCAGGCGATCCGCCTCAATAATCTCGTTACGTACTAAATTAGTCAGTGAAATTTCAGAGGTCGAAATCAAATAGCGCCGATGCTCACCGAGCTGAGTACTGAACATGTCCTCTTCAAATTTCGGTAGTTGACCAGTCCCATGTAAGCTGTCTGCATTGACAATGATTGGGACATTGACTTCTTCGTATCCATGCTGGCTAACATGTAAGTCAAGCATGCACTGCGCCAGTGCGCGATGCAGCCGTGCAATGGGGCCACGCAATACAGTGAAACGCGCACCGGATAGCTTGGCAGCACTCTCGGCATCTAACCAACCATGACACGCACCCAATTCAACATGATCCTTGATGGCAAAATCAAACGTACGTGGCACTCCCCAACGGGCCTGCTCTACGTTGTCACGTTCATCGGCACCCAACGGCACATCTTGCTGTGGCAAATTGGGAATATCCAAGGCCACTTTCTCTAATTCAGTACGGATTTCCTCCAACGCTATCTCCGAGGCTTTTAAATCATCACTAAAAGCGGCAACCTCAGCCATTAACGCAGACACATCTTCACCCTTGCTCCTGGCTTGGCCAATCGCCTTGGATTTACTGTTACGCAGGGATTGCAACTCTTGGGTATGCACCTGGATACGTTTACGTTCGCTTTCCAATGCTTCAAGGGCTGCAACATCAAGAGTGAAACCGCGTACAGTCAACAAGCATTCAGCGAGTTTCGCAAGTTGTTGACGGAGTAGAGTCGGATCGAGCATAGAAGCATCACGGTGCAATGGATCGGATGATGATTATGACCCGTTAAGGGGCATCAATGCCTCCGGCGTACATTCATCTGCGCTATGAAATAATGGGAAGATTCGTCCAGGCCTATGTCCCATGTACGACCGCCGTATTTATTCCTCCCCTCCCACCCTCCCCGCGCATACATTCAAAATTACCGGCATCGCATTTGGTATCGGTATACTCTTATTTTGTTTTTTTTGGATGACAGGACGCAGGCAAGGCACTGCCACCGATACTCGGGTAGCACCGGTGGCCGAAAGTACGCAGACGCTTCCTCCGTTACCAGCACCGTTGCCAGCAAAAGGCAATGTTGCTGCCAATATGCCCAAGGCACCATCAGATCCGCTCCCAGAGAACGACCTGGACACAAACAACGGAGCAATCAGCGACACGCTTCCCGAATCCATCCCGTCAGTTCCCAACGACGCAGCAACGCCTAATATGTCGGCGCAAGCACAGATGCCGACCGCAACAACATCAACCCAGAACGCAGCAACAACGGCTGCCAGCAGCCAACCCACTCCTATCCCTGGAAAAATGCCACCACCTGACTATCCAGTCGAAGCGGCGGCACGTGGCGATCACGGTACCGTCACGGTGCGAATACTGGTGGATGCCGAAGGTGCTCCCAGTGGTGTGGAAATGGCTAAAAGTAGCGGCTCGCGTGACCTGGATAATGCTGCACTGCAAACGGTACGCAACTGGCGCTTCAAACCAGCGCGTAACAGCAACGATCAGCCGGTACCGGGGAGCATTGAAATCCCATTCGAGTTCAATGTCGGGCAGTAATCTCACTACTTTGCTCGTTAACGCCACATGGCAAGGCATCACCTGCTGATCTTGGTCATCAACCCAGCAGGCCGCTTCTTGACCACTTCGGCACAGCAGCATCGGCGTAGAAATCACGGGGGGGTTCTTTTGATTTTACGAATTGGCTGGCAAAGCAGGGAACGTACAACAATCATCGCAAAACCCCATATTATTTGTTGATTTAAAAAAATTTCCCGATCAAGGTTTCCGCAACTTACCGACTATCTCCCGTTGGTGCTCACTTGGTCGGCTTCACTATATTTCACCCACGGGCCGATACACCCGCTGAGTGATTTGCTGCTGAGTGTGGCCTAACAGCTTGCTGGCATGTTCCAACGGTAGTTCACTGGCAGCCTTGGGGTGAATATCGCGGAACTGAAAAATAAGAATTCTTTTTGCTAAATCCACTTCGCCCAATTCAGAAGCGGCCTCCGCAGCAGCAGCTCGCGCACGTTGAAATTGGACTCGCAAGGGCTTGCTGCCTAGCCCAACGCCTTTCGATGTGGAGACGAGAGAAAAGCCGACAACCTTACGTTTGCGTGCCTTGATACGGTCGATCACTTTTCCTAATACTGTACGTATGCCGTCACCCTCCAAAAGGATTCGCAGCTTCTTTTTTGTTTTGTTGTACCTCAAGCGAGCCATCTCTAATATCCGTAAAGCGCATCTTGAGGACATCAGCAGGACGTTGGCCGGTTAAATAGGCTAAATCCATTGCATCTTTGAGTTCTTCACACGCCTTGGCATATACGGCGTTCCATACAGCAGCATCAGCGTAGAAATCACGGGGTTTTTCTTTGATTTTGCGAATCCCTTTCACTTGGTTTTCTTTATTGGTGTAGCCCCATTCACGCGCCATAGTCCACACGCTGGAAAACACACTGAGTTCCCGGTTAGCGAGTACCGGCGCAGTGCGTGCGCGTTTGTCGCGGTACTGTGCAAGCTGCTGCGGGGTCACTGTATGGATATTCACGTCGCCGAATACTTTGCGTAGTGTGATAATGCAGCTTTTAATTTGGTACCGGGTCGCACGCGCTTTAGTGGGAGCCACTTCGCGCAAATAGCGATCAAATATAAAGCCAAGTACTTCTGTTTCTACGGGGGCCTTGCAGCACTCCAGCTCCGCCCATTGACGCTTTGCTTCGTTTAAATCACCACCCAACGGAATTTCAACGCGCCGCCCTTCGGTAGTGCGCCCGTTGTAGTAAAACGACTCCCACACTTTTCCGCTTTTTAATACGCGGGTACGGCGTAACATCTTGGGCGGTAAATCTTTGTGGCTTGATTTTGGGCGCATTGTGCTGCTTTCTAGTCATCTAGCGCAGCAAAATTAGGAAGCTTTACCGGGCGTATACCAGCCCCTGCCATGTGCAGCGACTCACCGGCGACGCACAAACGTGCATACCAACACCCCACAATCGGGCGTCCAGATGCGTTGATCACATAACACCAGCCTTCGCTGTCTAACCATTTACGTTGGCCAGTTACGTTGGCCAGCACATATCTTGTAACCGGTTAGCTCGCACACTTCATTAGCGGTTAAAAATTCTGATTCTCTCGAGGCCGTTTCGTCCGATTGTGTGGTACCAACAAATCGGTAATTGTAGGTGTCGCTCATCGCGTCATTGCTCCTTGTGATGTGAGTTGTTTATATGTTTCTCTGCGTTTCACCGCTTCCAGCAGCAGGTCCTGTACTTCGCGTTTGGATTCACGGCGGACCATCACCAATTCATCCACCGTATCTGCTGCCACGATGTGGTGAATGAAGACGGGGGCGATCATGTCCGGCTTGCGCCTGACGTGTGGGGCCAATGCGTTCGATGATTTGTTGGTAGTGCTCTAGATCCCCGTGGACTGGGCGCAGTTTGTGGACTACGCCAGGCGCGATGTGGCGGCCATGCGGGACGTGGTGAAGCGCTTGCCGTCCCACAACTACACGGGGGCGGAGCTGGCGCTGTGGTTTCTGGACCAAACTATTAATGACCGAGGCGTTCTGGTCGATACGGACTTAGCGCAGGCCGCCATCGGCGCTGTGGAACGCGCCAAGCAAGCACTGGCCGAGCGCACCAGTGACCTCACAGCAGGAGTGGTGCAGGCGGCAACCCAGCGCGATGCACTGTTACACCACCTGAGCACCGCGCACGGCGTGGCGTTGCCGGACATGCAGCAACACACGGTAGAGCGCTGCCTTGACGATCCGCTGTTGCCAGAGACGGTGCGGGAACTGCTGTCCATCCGCAGGCAAGCCAGCACCACCAGCACCGCTAAGTATCAGGCGCTGCTGAACTGCACCAGCCGCGATGGCCGCCTGCGCGGCACGCTGCAATTCAACGGGGCCAGTCGCACCGGACGGTGGGCGGGGCGGCTGTTTCAGCCGCACAACCTGCCCCGCCCCACGCTCAGCCAAGAAGCGATCACGGTTGGCATTGATGCCATGAAAGCCGGTTGTGTGGATTTAGTATTTGACGATGTCATGGCGCTGACCAGCAGCGCGCTGCGCAGCTGTCTGATTGCACCAACCCATAAAAAGCTGGTCGTGGCCGATCTGTCCAACATTGAAGGCCGCGTGTTGGCGTGGCTGGCCGGTGAAACCCCCAAGCTGCACGCGTTTGGTGAGTTTGATACCTGCCAAGGGGTGGATGGTACATGGCACAGCGGCGAGGCCATCACTCACGGCGCACTGCGCGGGGCACCGATCACCTTGCAATGGAATGCCGAGCACGCGCCTATTCGCAAAGGGGACGACATTTACAAGCGCGCCTACGCCCATTCATTCGGGATAGCGCCCCAGGCCGTGACCAAGCAGCAACGCCAAATCGGCAAAGTGCAGGAATTGGCCTTGGGGTATGGCGGCGGTGTCGGGGCCTTTGCCGCCTTTGCGGCCATGTATCACATTGATTTGGAGGCGATTGCTGGATACTACCCCCCGCCCATTTCCACACATGAAACTGCTCCGCCGCACCAGCCACATCACCGGCATTAAGCTTGCGTAACAGCGTCGAGCGGTGGAACGCACCCGCACCAATGTTGAAGCTCAGCGATACCAACGCATCAAATTGATGTTGCGCCAAAGTCACCTTCACATGTCGCCGTACCGCTGGCTCAAATTCTTTCGCTAAGCGTGCACGTAACCGCGCATCTGCTTCCTGCTCATTGGTAAGCCGCAACCCTGGTACGACGTGCTTGCCCGTCTCGCCATAGCCAATCGTCAACACACCACCAGGACAGGTGTACGGACTCAGCTTGCAACCCTCAAAAAACTTGATGAGTGCAATGCCTTCTTCGCCAATGGTCTGCATGGGGGGACTCCAGTACGCAAAAAACCGCTCGAAGGCGGTATGAGCCAAAAAAAATCCCGCTAAACAGCGGGGATTAGAACGCGCTTCACTCAGCGGCGTGTTACGTGCTATCTGCTAAACGCTGCTTCGTTACATCGCAGTACCACGGTGATAGCTCCATCCCAATAAACCGATGTCCAGCACGCAAGGCGGCAACGCCGGTTGTGCCGCTGCCTGCAAATGGATCAAGGACCGTAGAGGCAGGGGGGACGATCTTTACCAGATGCTCCATCAGCGCTAACGGCTTCCCCACTTGGTGCCGCTTTTCGCGGGGGGCTGTGCCGGTAGCAAAAACGCCTACCGGCGTGACCGGATGCGCTTTGGGATTCATCAGGCCGCAGGACGCCCAGACGATAAATTCAGCTTGGCTGCGAAACCGGCCTAGCTGGGGACGACATGCAGGCGTCTTATCCCATACCACAATGCCCTGCCACGCCCAGCCTGCACTCTGTACGGCATCGGTGAGCGTTGGCAGCATCCGCCAATCAGTAAACACTAAAAGCACACCACCAGGGCGCGTGACGCGGCGACACTCTGAAAGCCATTGGCTGGACCACGCTAAAAAACCTCGGTGGTCGCGGAAGTCGCAATCAAAATCAGGGGCAACGTGTTTCGTGCCGTTGTTGATATATTTTCTTTTCGTGGGCTTGAAGCGATCCGCCATCCGCATCGCACCGGAACAGTACGGCGGATCGGTAATCACCGCGTCCACGCTGGCGCTGTCTATGCCGCAAAGCAGCCGCAGTGCGTCGCCTTGGTGCAGCCTGTACGCAGCAGATGACGCAACAATCATAAGGTTTTAGTGCCTAAAATATATGAATGATAGGCTATCATCGCACCCAACAGTATGTGACCGTTATAACCCATTGTTTTATAATGGAATTATCATAAGAAAACTACGATCATTTCCGCAATCGTTTCCGCAACTTATTTAGTAATTTTACTAAATAGTTTCCACGCTGGCGAAAACGGACAGAAAAAAACCGCCTTTAGGCGGTTTTCATGGCTTTATCTGAGTTAAAAAGCCCCGCGCTGCGTTAAGGGGCAGAAGGGGGCAATGCATCCATGCGTTCGGTGACAGGTCCTTGGACGGCCACGGCAAGAGCAACGTGTGTATCTGGTTTACTGCTGTTCGTCTGTGTATTGCCCCAGCGCGTGCGGGCTTTGCTGGTTGCGGCGGGGAAAAGACGCACTATGACGATGCCAAACCAATTGGCACAACGGGATCGTGGCTATCCTCTGTGGCAACCACACTTCCCTTGTTTTTCTTAGATGACATCGCAATGCAGCATCTGCCTGACATTGTCCCCCTGTTGTTTCAGTGAAACGTCGGACGGACAATAGGATGTACTGGTTCAATAGAGCTGAAGATCCAAACAAGCACACTTGGCTGGCGCTTCCTCAGTGAATCGCGTTAGCCTCAACGGCTTTGGTGCTGTCAATCGGCAAGGGCGAAGCAATGTGTGCAACATCATTGGAATATGACGGATAACGCACCAATCACATTTGATGGAAAAAGGTTCGCCGCACATCTGAGTACGGCGCCTGGCGTCTATCGTATGTACGCTGCTGACGACACGTTGTTATACGTTGGCAAAGCAGGGGCGCTGCGCAAACGCGTTGCCAGCTATTTCAATGGCACTCCAAAAAATACCCGGCTGACCGCCATGCTCGCCCAGGTGGTACGCATGGACGTCACCATCACGCGCAACGAAGCCGAAGCCCTGCTGCTGGAGAACCAGCTCATTAAATCACTGACTCCGCGCTATAACGTCTTGCTGCGAGACGACAAGAGTTATCCATACGTACTGCTGACACGTGAGGCATGGCCACGCATTGCACTACATCGCGGCCCACAGATCGTTCCAGGCCGCTACTTCGGCCCCTATCCTGGGGTGACCGCGGTACGCGACATGCTGAATCTCATACACAAACTATTCAAACTACGCAGTTGTGAAGACAGTGTGTTCCGCAACCGTTCGCGACCATGCCTGCAATATCAAATTGGACGTTGCAGTGCACCATGTGTCAACGTGGTCACACACGATAATTACACTGAGGCAGTACACCGTGTGACGCTGTTTCTTGAAGGGAAAAGCGATCTGCTTGCAGAAGAGTTGATACAAGCAATGCAAGTTGCCAGTGAACATCTGGAATTCGAGCAGGCCGCGCGGTTGCGCGACCTGCTCACCTCATTACGCAGCATGCAAAATCGGCAATACGTGGACGGACGCGCCGCAGATTTAGATGTGCTGGCCTGCGCGGCTCTATCCGGTCACGCCTGCGTACTGCTGCTCAGTTTCCGTGATGGCCGCAATCTTGGCACACGTATGTTCTTTCCCAAGACAAATGGTGAAGAACGCACCGCTGAGATACTCAGTGCCTTTGTCTCTCAATACTACGCGGAGTACCCACCTCCACCGGAGATCCTGCTGGACCAAGAAATCCCCGATCACACACTCCTGGAAGCCGCATTCAGTCGTTCCAGCGCACATAAAATCAGCCTACGCTGGAACGTCCGTGGTGAGCGTGCCGGTTACGTCGAGTTAGCCGTACGTAACGCTCAAGTAGCCTTATCCACCGAACTCACCAGCCAACGTGCCCAGCGGGTACGTAGTGAAGCAGTACGTCAACTGCTCGGTCTGGAGGGGCCGATTAAGCGTGTAGAATGCTTCGACATTAGTCACACGATGGGTGAGGCCACGGTTGCCTCCTGTGTGGTGTTTGATGCTGTTGGTCCGGTACGTTCCCAGTATCGGCGTTACAACATCACTGGCATTACCCCTGGTGACGACTATGCAGCAATGCGTCAGGCCATCGAGAGGCGCTTCCGCCGTGCGGTTGAAGAAGACAAACAGGGAGAACGACCGGACGTGCTATTCATTGACGGTGGTGCTGGCCAGTTGGCACAAGCCAAGATGGCACTCAACGCTGTTGGGGTGGAAAGCGTGCTGCTGGTCGGCGTGTCCAAGGGCGAAGAGCGCCGTGCAGGACACGAGACGCTGATTATGCTGGATGGACAGGAGCTGCATCCTGGAGCAGCTTCACCCGCGTTGCAGTTCATCCAGCAGGTGCGTGACGAGGCACACCGATTTGCAATCACTGGACACCGCGCACGTCGGCAAAAAACGCGGATGACCAGTAAATTAGAAGACATTCCTGGAATCGGCTCACGCCGCCGCGCCAATCTTCTCAAGCATTTTGGTGGACTGGCGGGAGTCAAAGCTGCTGGCCAAACCGAGATTGCCAGGGTGGAAGGCATCAGTACTGCGCTGGCAGCCAAGATTTACGCCAGCCTGCATGGACTATCGAAAAATGATGCAGCAAATGCGTCGAGGGTGTCATGAAATTGACCGTCCCCACTTGGTTAACGCTGCTACGGATCGTGATGATCCCTGTGCTCATTGTGGTGTTCTATCTACCTTATCAATGGAGCAATATTGTCGCTACGGGAGTGTTTGCGATCGCTGCAATTACCGACTGGCTTGATGGATGGATCGCACGTCGTTACGCGCAACATTCGTTATTGGGTGCGTTTTTAGACCCAGTTGCGGACAAATTGATGGTGGCCATCGCATTATTTCTCATTGTGCAAGGTCACCCGACACCGTCGATGGCATTTTGGGCAGCAGTGATCGTTAGTCGTGAAATTGCAGTGTCAGCATTGCGTGAGTGGATGGCCGAAATTGGTCATCGTGCCAAGGTGCGTGTAGCTGTCCTTGGCAAAGTGAAGACGACGGCTCAAATGATTGCGGTACTGTGTCTGCTCTATTCGGTGACACCCGAGAAGAAGGCGATCCATCAAATATGGTTTGGCCACTTGATCTTCCAAGTCGGTTATTGGACATTGCTGATTTCCGCGTTACTGACACTGTGGTCTGGTTTCCAGTATTTGCACGCTGCCTGGCCTAGTTTACGTACCGGAAAACCTGTAGTGATTAAAACGCACATCAGCAAGAACCGACAAAATTAATAGTTGACAGCATTCGTCAAGCGTGTAGGATTTCGTGGCCCAAGCGGGAATAGCTCAGTTGGTAGAGCGCAACCTTGCCAAGGTTGAGGTCGCGAGTTCGAGCCTCGTTTCCCGCTCCAATAAAATCAATAGGTTGCGCAATCTTATCAATATTTGATTTATTGACTGGCGCGCAGCTTGCCCATATAGGCGTCAATAGCGCCAACAACATCTGCCATATAGTCGTCACCCCTGTATTTGGCGTACCCCCCCCGTAATCCCACTATATGCACGGTGCCGCAAGCATCCATTGAATGTTCTCCGCAGCCACGCCTGCAGAGCATAGCTCGGTAGACATCGTGTGACGGATCACCTTTTGAACGGTGTCCTTGGGTAAGCCTGCCCACGTCCGTAATGTGAGCGCCACGCAGTTCTGAAGTTCGCAACGGATTTACTGCGCAAGCGCACCAACGGCCCACTGTCTACTGACAATATTCATCAAAACGATGGCTAAGCCATCAGCCAGAAACTAAGCTAGGGCCCCCTGAAACAAGCGAGAGCCCCCCTAAAATCGCTTCCGCTTGCGGTTTTTCGAACACAATAAAATCAATGCGTTATGTAAAAAAATTACAACTAACTGATTGATAAGTGCAGGTCAATAAACCTGATAAAGACTATTTACACGGAGACATCATATCCAAGTGACCCACCTTCAGTGGTTGCACAGGCATTACATTATCGAGCAATCCAGTCTCATCTATGGTGTCTTGGTCAGCGAGCTGGACTCTTCTGTGGCTCCCTAGAAGACCCACTATCAGAGGGTACGAAAATCGCGATACCTGCCGCTTGCTTTCGCATGGTAGGAATACCAACACTCAAACCACTGGCGATACTTCCAGCAAAGCTTCCAGCACCGATCGACACGCCGCCACCGGAACGCTGTGAGCCGACACCCACCAAGACCACGCCATTAGCACCAAGTTTGGCTGCCTCACGCTTGAGTTGGGCTATCGCAGCATCCGTTTGAGCTTGACTGCCAAATCCAGAACCGCTGATCGATTCAAGCTGTGCGATCTCTATAGCATTGGCAGGAGCATTCGAGTAAATGCGTACTAACGCTGGATCAATCGGTGTACGCGCTGAGCTTAACATTACTTTAGAAGTGCTGGCACAACCAACCAAAACGAGAGAGAAAAGAGTGGCGATCACAAAACGCAAAGACATGGGCATGGAACTCCTGAACTAAAACTAATGCCGTAGTGGAAATGATGTGAGTAGGTCACTGAACCTGGAAAGACTATCTTAACGTGATTGCCATCACTCATTATTATCTGGAGGTATTAGACATGACGCAGTCGTCACCATGCACCAAGCATAACGTGAGGACCGATCTTCCGCCGAAAGCGTCTTCATAGGGAAACGCCATGAAGATCATTGCTCACTGGGCATGATCGAAAGGGTCCGCCCACTCCAAGCGGATATGCTCGTGTCTTGGTTGGTCCTGACTCTTCTCCAAACCCTCATAAGGCAAACGCGTAGCAGAAGGTACGAAAATCGCGATACCTGCGGTTTGCTTCCGCATAGCAGGGATACCAATATTCAAAGCACTGACGATACGGCTAGCAAAGCTTCTAGTATCGGAACGTTGGGAGGCACCTCCCACCAATATCAGACCATTAGCACCAAGTTTGGCTGCTTCACGCTTGAATTGCGCTATCAAAGCGTCCCTCTGGGATTGACTTCCAAATTCAGAACCACTGATCGATTCAAGCTGTGCGATCTGTACGGCATTGGCAGGAAGATTAGGATAAATGTTTACTAATGCTGGCTCAATCGGCTCACGTGCCGGGCCTAACATTACCTTGGAAGTAATGGCACAACCAACCAAAGCGAGGGCAAAGAAAGTGACGATCACAAAACGCAAAGACATGGTCATAGGACTCCTGAACGAATTCCATGGTCACTGAACCTGGGAAAGATCACCTTACAGTGATTATCCTCACATATTTTATATGCTGCGACATCAGGCATCAGACAGACTTCACCATGCACCAAACACACCTCGGGAACCTACTTCCGAACACTCTCAATAGAGACATCCAATGAAAATCATTGCTCCCTCGACATGATGGAGAGAGTCCGTTAACTCCAAACGGATGATGTAACCGCGACATTACGTCCCATAAGCACCATCACAGAGCCGCATATAATGATTGTCATAATAGACTCATTCACCTGATGCAGATTGTAGACCTCTGTATACGATCGTCCCCTCTGCGGTTCACCAGGCTGGCCCTTAATTTAACGTCCCGCACAACCTAATCCAATCGACTTACCTATCCAAATGACCGCAACCGGACCATGAACATTAGGAGAGTGAGGTCAATACACATTGACTCTCATCCCTCTTGCCTCCGTTTCGATCAGTATTCAACCATCAGCCCTTAAAAACACTGGCACAAAATATTGCTTTCCCAATCGTGACAACCACATAACAACTGAATGTCACGCCCCACCCCATCATTCACATCAACTCAATCATGGCCTATCCACATTACCGTCCACGGCGTATGCGCCGTCATCCCTTTATTCGACGACTGATACGCGAATACACCTTGACTGTGGATGACCTAATCTGGCCGGTCTTCGTGCATGGCCTACCCGGGCGGACACCCATCGCATCAATGCCTGGTGTAGAGCGGCTCTCACTGGATGCACTGCTCCATGAGGCCGAACACGCATTAACTTTAGGTATTCCACTCATCAGCTTATTCCCGGTCATTGATCCGGCATTGAAAAGCCTTGACGCCGCCGAAGCATGGAACCCAGATGGCTTAGTACAACATGCAGTACGTGCACTTAAAACACGCTTCCCAGAGATCGGCGTCATGACAGATGTCGCACTAGATCCATACACCACACACGGGCAAGACGGAATCATCAACTCACAAGGCTACGTACTCAACGACATCACCGTAGAAGCACTGGTAAAACAATCACTCTCGCATGCACAAGCAGGTGCAGACATCATCTCACCCTCTGACATGATGGATGGCCGCATCGGTGCGATTCGCAAAGCCCTAGACACTCATCCAAACTTCGTAGATACCAGCATCATGGCTTATTCGGCCAAATACGCATCGGCATTCTACAACCCGTTTCGGGATGCAGTGGGCAGCGCGACCAACCTTGGTAAAGCCGACAAAAAAACCTATCAGATGGACCCGGCTAACAGTGACGAAGCACTCCGTGAGATTGCCTTGGACATCGAAGAAGGCGCAGATATGGTGATCGTCAAACCTGGATTGCTTTGCTTGGATGTAGTACGCCGGGTAAAAGAGACATTCCGGATGCCCACTTACGCATATCAAGTCAGCGGCGAGTACGCCATGATCAAGGCTGCTGTATCCAACGGCTGGTTAGAAGAACGCAGCGGTGTGCTGGAAACGTTAATAGCATTCAAACGTGCCGGTGCAGATGGCATATTGACCTACTTCGCACCACAAGTAGCAAGCTGGTTGCGTGAAGGTAAATCGGAGGATTAAAGACGCACGCTCAACAATGGGAATATCACCTCACCACCTGGAAACACAGCGACACTGCATCGGCCATACACGCTTGATCAAATCAGAGGATAGCTCCACTCCAGGGCTTACAGACAGCGTTCCCAGCATAGCTACATCAATAAGAAACAGTATTCACGTTTGATTGGTACACCGCATTGCACACATAAATAGCAACGTGCTGTACTACAGTAGCTCAGCACGGCACGCAACGTTAGCAGTTTACCGTCAAGAAACCACATGAAGAAATACATGCACAGCTAGTGCGTCCTGAAGAAAAACGGGAGATGCACAGCAGGATGCGGAAACTCCCTGTCTAAACACAACGAGCGGCAGTTTCCCTATATGATGCATCCGCATCATTGATCATGTGTTTACTGGAACCATAGACGCTGTATCCAGAAATCCATACACATGTTCAATAAGGCCGCCTCGGGTAACATACTTCTTTTTGCGATGCTACCCGACGCGGCCTTAATGCGACAGAACCGTTTTCGTTCCACTGAGCGTCAACCCCCTAACAGCGCGGACATTATCACCAGCGGTTAGTGATTTTCATAATTCGAGATTTCTATAAGATTAAGGTCAGGATCACGCAGATATAGTGAAGTTATAGCACCGCACGCCCCCGTCCGGGATACCGGACCATCGACAATCACAATGTCGTTTTTTTCTAAAACCTTCTTTATCTCATCAATTGAGTAAGAACTTATCAGGCAGATATCCAGGGAACCAGGAACAGGAAGATGCGCTTTAGGCTCTATCTCTTTACCATATTCGTGAACGTTTATTTTTTGTTGTCCAAACTTGAACGCGATTCTGTTATCACCAAACTGGATCAGCTCCATTCCCAGTATACGAGTATAAAAATCAGAGCATACTTTGATATCCCTAGTGGTGATAACAATATGATCAATGCAACTTATCATTTACAACCCCTTGTTTAATAAAATCACTTGCTACACTAAATGGCGAACAGTATTTTCGCCAGTTAGCTTCTAATCTAAACATTCTGTTGACGGAAATTTCTGCGGTTCCATTCCAGCGTAAAACCCAAAAACTGGCCTTTTTGCGCATTATCACCCAACAGGCCTTACCTCATAAGGCTCTTCATCGCCACTGCTCGTGGTTAGGAAACCCCCAAAGGGTCGATTGAGTTTCCTAACCATAAACAGGTCGTTCTGCTCAGAGAGCGAGCCGATGCATGAACACCAGAGGTAATTCAGCTTGCTGCCCAGCTTCGCGCTGATGCCCAGCTGGCATCCCTTTTTGAGAAGCCACTCAATATCAGGGGCAACATCATGCGAAAAACGCCGTTGCTTCAGCGCGGTACCCAGCCAGCGGGTGAGAAAGAGGTTTTCCTGCGCCTGTGACAACACATCGCCATTCTGTCTGGCCAGTGCAAGCGCCACCAGGGCGCACCACGCCAGATGACCCAATTTTTCTGTCAGCGTCACTGCGTGTCCTTCTCCTTAAATCCTTCTGTCGCCTGCATTATCCCGCCGATATTATTGCGCAGTGTGTCCGCTGGTACCTGGCTTATGCCCTGAGCCTACGCAATGTCGAGGAAATGATGGCGGAGCGTGGTATTGCCGTGGACCATTACACGCTTCACCGCTGGGTCATTCGCCTGCTGCCGTTACTGGATATGGCATTTCATCGGCATAAACGTCCTGTGGGAAGTCACTGGCGAATGGATGAAACGTACATAAAAGTCAAAGGTCAGTGGAAATACCTGTACCGTGCCGTCGATACAGCAGAGCAGACCATTGATTTTCTGCTGACTGCCCGACAGGATGCCGTTGTGGCGCTTCGTTTCTTTCATAAGGCCATCCGTCATCACGGTGAACCCGAGGTGGTCGCTATCGATAAAAGTGGTACTAACACCTCAGCTTTGGCCGCGCTCAATGCCGACAAACCCGATGAGGAAGCAATTCAATTAATATCAGGCAAAGCAAGTACCTGAACAACCTGATTGAGCAGGATCACCCAAGTATTAAACGTCGGAGTCGACCGATGCTGAGATTCAAATCGTTTCGACGGGCACAGACGATCCTGGCCGGCATAGAACTGCTCCGCATGATACGAAAAGGGCAATATCAACACCTGCAAAGTGAGGAGCTATCGCCTGCGGAACAATTCTACCTGCTAGCGACCTAAATAACCGCCAACGCAACTTTTGCCAACTTCATGTCACTAATGCGACAGAGCCGTCGCTGCCGCAACAATAGACATGCTGTACGCATCCACTCATTCATCCCACTACCCGTGCTGCAAGGTCTCCGCTCCCCATGAATCATTCCCGCTCTCATGCCCTCTTTGTCCAGGCCCAAACACGCATCCCTGGTGGCGTTAATTCACCAGTCCGTGCGTTCCGCTCAGTTGGCGGCGAACCGTTCTTCGTTGCACGTGCCGACGGCCCTTATCTGTTTGACGTCGACGGCCACCGCTACATTGATTATGTCGGCTCTTGGGGACCGATGATCGTCGGCCACAACCATCCAGCGGTGCGTGAAGCAGTGCAAGTGGCGATTAGCAACGGCCTGTCCTACGGTGCCCCATGTGCCGCCGAGGTGACCATGGCAGAAACCATTGCGCGGCTCGTGCCATCCTGCGAAATGGTGCGCATGGTCAACTCTGGCACTGAAGCCACATTGTCAGCGATCCGACTAGCGCGCGGTGCCACTGGACGCAATTACATCGTTAAATTCGAAGGCTGTTACCACGGCCACGGCGACTCATTCCTAGTCAAAGGCGGCAGCGGCATGCTGACCCTTGGCATACCAAGCTCACCAGGGGTGCCTGCCGAGCTGAGCAAACTAACGATCACGTTGACTTACAACGATTTCGATGCGGCCACGGCACTGTTTGAGGAGATGGGACACCACATCGCGGCCGTCATTGTTGAACCTGTCATCGGCAACGCCAACTGCATTCCGCCGCAACCAGGCTATCTGCAACATTTACGCACCCTGTGCACCCAGTACGCAGTGCTGTTGATCTTTGATGAAGTCATGACCGGCTTTCGCGTCGCACTTGGCGGCGCGCAAGCGCTGTACGGAGTGACACCGGACCTGACCACCTTCGGTAAGATCATCGGTGGCGGCATGCCGGTCGGTGCCTATGGTGGCCGCCGCGATCTGATGCAACACATTGCCCCAACCGGTCCAATCTATCAGGCAGGCACCCTCTCCGGTAACCCAGTGGCAATGGCGGCTGGTCTGGCCATGCTGGAGCTAATACAGGCTCCGGATTTCTATACGCATCTGAGCAACGCCGCCGCAGCCCTGTGTACCGGTTTGCAACAAGCAGCCAGCCAGGCAGGCATTGCAATGACCACACAACAGATTGGCGGTATGTTCGGACTGTTTTTTACCGATCAACAGGTGGAAACCTATGCCCAAGCGACCGCCTGCAATACCGACCGCTTCAACCGCTTCTTCCACGCGATGCTGCAACGCGGCGTGTTTTTTGCCCCATCAGCGTATGAAGCAGGATTTATCTCCAGCGCCCATTCACCAAACATCATAGAGACCACGCTGGAAGCTGCGCGTACAGCCTTCCAAACAATAGCCAACGAAGCAGCGATCCTGAGTAAATCAGAAACACCTATAAAAATGCGATGACTAAATAAAGTAAAACGCACTTCAGCAACGCACCAAGAAAGTGAGCCTATTGCAGACATTACTGTTTTCAGCAACACAGCATATTGCCGCACCGCTCAACCCAATGTTGTGGTCATCGGAATCGCAGCACGCGGACGCTTGGCCAATTCCGCCGCCAGACAGGCAGCAACAGCAGCATAGGCTTGCCCAACGCTCCCTTTAGGTGCAGCAACCGTAATCGGCTGACCCAAATCACCATGCTCGCGAATTACAATGTCCAATGGCAATGACCCAAGCAATGGCACATGGTAGTGCTCTGCCATCCGCTGCGCGCCTCCTTCACCAAACAGATGTTCCACATGTCCACATTGTCGGCAACAGTGCATCGCCATATTCTCGACGATACCAAGGACCGGTACATTCACCTTTTCAAACATTTTCAGCGCTTTACGCGCATCCAGCGTGGCAATGTCCTGGGGTGTGGTCACAATGACAGCACCTGCCACAGGAATCTTCTGCGATAAGGTCAGTTGGATATCACCAGTGCCCGGCGGCAAATCAATCAACAGATAGTCAAGATCACCCCACAAAGTGTCATTGAACAATTGAGTCAGCGCAGAGGTGGCCATTGGACCGCGCCAAATCATCGGGGTATCAACATCAATCAGCAGCCCGATCGACATTGCCTCAATTCCAAATGCACGCAATGGCTCAATCAATTTATTGTCTGGACTCTCCGGACGCCCACTTAAACCCAGCATCGCCGGCACACTCGGCCCGTAAATATCTGCATCCAGCAGCCCCACCCGAACACCCGTCCGCTGCAACGCAACAGCTAGATTGACCGCAATCGTTGACTTGCCTACCCCACCCTTGCCCGAACCAACCGCAATGACATTACGCACGCGTGGATGTGGAGAGAGACCAGTTTGGACAGCGTGGCGGCTGACTCGGGGAAATGTGTTACTCAATTGCAGGGGCGCAGCACAAGCGCGCTCATCGGTGGTGACGCCGCCATCTTCGCTCATTCGCAGGATTCAGCCAAGAGGCAGCCTGCCCGCGATACAACATCGCATGGCACCACATGATGGCCTGCTCAACCACATTCCATACGTATATATCAGCAATGAACCTCTGCACCACTCAGCATCAACATTCCACAGCAAGCACAGCAAAAAGACATCTTCTGCCCCAGAAGCAATGTATAGCTTCATTTCGCGCCATATTCGATCTGTAGCGCCCTCCCCTCACCCGCAGTTACTACACATTCGTGCAGCGCCAAGCAGGGACAACCCGATACAATAAAATCAGCTGCGGCTACTGCAATTTCAGGGAATGTGAGAAACACAACGTGTCACCTCAATCCACATGAATCAGCCGAAGTATGAATGTGCCCCACATGAGCACAGAAAAACGCCGTTGTTTTTGATGTCGTTTGACTTGATTTCATAGGAAAGTCTGGATGAGTCTCGAAATCGTGCCTTTTGTAGTTGCTATTCCCGCACGTTTTTCCGCATCACGACTGCCTGGAAAACCGCTACGCCTGCTTGGTGGTCGCCCACTGATTCACAGGGTAGCCGAACGGGCACTTAGTACAGGGGCACGAGAAGTATGGGTTGCAACCGACGATGTACGCATCGCTGAGGCCGTTGCTTCTCTGGACGGTGTCCACGTGGCGATGACCGCAAACACTCACCTATCCGGGAGCGACCGTTTAGCCGAGTGCGCACGCATCGCCGGATGGGATCCTGAGGTGTGCGTGGTCAACCTACAGGGCGATGAGCCGTTCGCACCAGCGGCGGGGATCCGTGCTGTAGCGGCATTGCTGCATCACAGCAACGCCGACATGGCAACGCTCGCAACGACCATCGACAAGAGCGAAGACCTGTTCAACCCGAATATCGTCAAACTAGTGTGCAATACACATGGAGAAGCGTTGTACTTCAGCCGTGCACCGATCCCATGGAATCGGGATACCTTCGCCACAACGCGTGAACCAACGCCATTGGGTCCGTGGCTACGCCACATCGGTCTCTATGCCTGCAACGCTGGGTTCCTGCAACGCTTCACCACGATGCAACCGGGGACCTTGGAGCAGATTGAATCGTTGGAACAACTGCGTGTGCTGGAAGCAGGGCATCGGATCGCGGTCAGGATCACTCCGGAACATTTCCCGCCCGGTATCGATACCCCAGAAGACTTAGCCAAAGCCGAGAAGGCATTGGAGGATGTATGAGATTGTTGGTCGTTTGCCTGGGTAACATTTGTCGCTCCCCAATGGGCGAGGGAGCATTACGCAAGCACATCACCGCAAGCGGTAAAAACGAGGAAATCGCAGTCGACTCCGCTGGCACCAGTCACTGGCATATAGGCCAGCCACCAGATGCCAGTGCAGTCCATTGCGCACGCAGCCACGGTATTGACATTTCCACACTGCGCGCCCGTCAGGTACACCATGCGGATTTTGAGCACTTCGACTGGCTACTCTGCGCCGATGCGTCGAACCAATGCGACCTGCTCCGCTTAGCGCCCCCCGGGACAGCCCATAAGATCGTCCTGTGGTTACCTTGGGCAGGAATCACACAGGAACGCGAAATACCGGATCCATACCTTGGTAACGCGAAAGACTTCGAACATGTGTGGCAGTTGATTGACACGGCTGCACAACGCAGCTTGGCACGACTCACACGTACTTAAAACGCGACATCTCCATCCCAATAACCATCCCAATAAACCGATGTCCTGCACGCAAGGCGGCAACGCCGGTTGTGCCGCTGCCTGCAAATGGATCAAGGACCGTAGAGGCAGGGGGGACGATCTTTACCAGATGCTCCATAAGCGCTAACGGCTTCCCCACTTGGTGCCGCTTTTCACGGGCGGCTGTGCCGGTAGAAAAAACGCCTACCGGCGTGACCGGATGCGCTTTGGGATTCATCAGGCCGCAGGACGCCCAGACGATAAATTCAGCTTGGCTGCGGAACCGGCCTAGCTGGGGACGACATGCAGGCGTTTTATCCCATACCACAATGCCCTGCCACGCCCAGCCTGCACTCTGTACGGCATCGGTGAGCGTTGGCAGCATCCGCCAATCAGTAAACACTAAAAGCACACCACCAGGGCGCGTGACGCGGCGACACTCTGAAAGCCATTGGCTGGACCACGCTAAAAAACCTCGGTGGTCGCGGAAGTCGCAATCAAAATCAGGGGCAACGTGTTTCGTGCCGTTGTTGATATATTTTCTTTTCGTGGGCTTGAAGCGATCCGCCATCCGCATCGCACCGGAACAGTACGGCGGATCGGTAATCACCGCGTCCACGCTTGCGCTGTCTATGTCGCAAAGCAGTCGCAGTGCGTCGCCTTCGTGCAGCCTGTACGCAGCAGATGACGCAACAATCATAAGGTTTTAGTGCCTAAAATATATGAATGATAGTCTATCAATACATCTAGCAGGATGTGGCCATTATAACTTATTGTTTTATAATGGAATTATCATAAGAAAACTACGATCATTTCCGCAATCGTTTCCGCAACTTATTTAGTAATTTTACTAAATAGTTTCCACGCTGGCGAAAACGGACACAAAAAAACCGCCTTTAGGCGGTCTGTGATTTTAAATAAAAAAGCCCCGTTGAGAGTGGACAGGACGGGCCTCCATGTGCGGCTAAAACGATGAGTGACTCCAGAATACGTGCCACCCCCATTCCAATAACGCATTGCGCTACTATCGCAACATGTTACTACTGGAGTATGGCAATTCAATCCTTAGCATGTCAGCACACAGAATCGCTCTTCAATGGCAAGCGCATTCCTCGGTTCGTCAATATCGAAACTGTTGCTATGCGTAAACTTGCGATGCTACATCGTGCTGCTCATGTCGATGATCTACGCATTCCTCCCGCTAATCGGTTGGAAATGCTGAAAGGTCACCGCAAAGGGCAATACAGCATCCGTATCAACGATCAATTTCGTATCTGCTTCACCTGGACCGTTGCAGGCCCTAAAAACGTCGAAATCGTGGACTATCACTAAGAGGCTGCTATGCGCACTGTTCCATATCCCACTCCAGGAGACATCCTGCTCCATGAATTCCTTGAACCCATGGGCATTACCCAATACCGCCTTGCTAAGTCCATTGGCGTGCCACAACGGCGTATTGGCCAGATTGTCAGCGGTGATCGCGCTGTCACTGCCGATACGGCATTGCGTCTGTCAAAGTTCTTAGGCACATCCGATGGTTTCTGGCTCGGATTGCAAATGGACTACGACGCTGCCGCCACAAAAGACAAGCTCGCCGAAACACTCAGCAAAATCACTCCTTGGCATACTCAAGCCGCTTAAAACGGTACACCACAGCAGAGAGTACACAGCACCACTCAGGCGCGTACAGTAGGGGTGAAAGTGCGGGGGCATCAATCCCGCACTACGCTCCAGTCCAATAAAACACATCACATGGGTATGGAACGACTTATTTCTAGGACGGCTTACACGTACAAAATAATGAAGGAGAATTTCTTTTATCAGGTGTGGACTTCATGCTGAATCGCTTGTTCTACAAATTGGTTCAAACTGATGCCCTGTGCTGCTGCGGCTTCAGAAGCCAAAGCATGCAGTTCAGGAGAAATCCTTGCATTGAACTTCCCTGAGTAGCATTTACGTGGTTCCACGCTATCTTCTTTGCAGGCTTCCAAAAATACCTTCAGAGAAATAGCTCCTTCTCGACGAAGACCCTTAAGGTCTTTTGCATAGAAATCAGCACCACCATTGATACCCACAAATTCACCGCGAAACATGTCGATCTCCGGATCATAGGTAATGATGGCTTTAAAGCTCTCAATAGTCATGATGTTCTTCATGGTGTAACTCCGTTCGATTTCAACCAAGCTCGGATTGATTCAACAGCACCCTTGTCAGTGTTAGGAGAAGGGTGGGGCCGGTGGAATATCCGACGTTCACCGAACAGTCGCACCAACATACGAGAACCTTCACGTTCTTCTACTTTCGCTCCAAGCTCCACGAACAGCGCTTCAATATCGCGCCATTGAATGTTGGCCGAAACAGGGCGTGTGTATATAGCGCTGAGAGTTTTAGCGTGCTTACGCTTCATAGATTATATGGTACTATAATATAGTACCTAATGCGAGAGGTCAACGAGCACATCACGCAGCATCTGTCTGCAACGCCTCTTGCAACTGCGTCGCGGCCTGTCGTTCCGCAACACCCATCCGCTCCAACAGCCACTCATACAGGCCGCGCCATGTCGTGCGGTAGGTGGATTCGTCCCGGCCAAGGGCAGCGGCACGCTTGCGGTCACTGGCGGGAACCGCACCGCTGCCCCCGCACGCCGTGCACACCTTCACCAACGCCCCTACACGCCGTTCCCCCCGACCATGACAGCAGGGGCATAACTGCGGCGTGGACAGCTCACCCACCACCGCCGCAACCAGTACCGGTAACATCTCCAACGTCGCCTGCGGCCACAGGTGGGCTTTGAGCTTGTCCAGCCGCTCCTGCGCACGCCTGAGCGCCGCCTGCTGTGTGCTTGTCGTTACTCGGGTCCACCCCATGCACGCTTTGACAATGCCCACATCGGTACGCGCTTCCAGCAAGCGCTGCTGCTGCCGTCGAATCTCCGGCACCACCAAGGCCACCGCCGCATCGCGCAAGGGGCTACGGCGCAACGCTGCGCCATCCGGCCACCAGCACGCTTGCAGTACCTCACGCCCCAACCCCGCAGGCACCAGCCCCAGGGCATGGGCAATGTCTTGCGCTGTCAACTCAGGCACTCCACCAGGTAGCGTGTCGTAGCGGATCGTGCTCGGGTTCAAACGAGCCAGTAAGCGTCGCGGATCAGTCATGGCGGATGTCCTGTGGGTTTTACGTCAAAAGCGGTGACCAGAAGCAGTCACCAGGCGCTTCATAGCGCTCAGGTAGGCATCACCTGAATAAACGTTGGTCACACGGCCATCACCACGGATGGGGAGGATCAGAATGCAGGATGGGCGTGCAGGCGTGGCCCTCCGTTGCTTGCTTGCTGCGTGATGCCCGTGATGGTGATGACCACCTGTCCGGCGTGGCGTACCTCATCCTCAATCAACGGATGCGATACAAAACGCCGGTCATCAATGCCCAGGGCATCGGCAATGCCATCCCGGTACGGCTTAAACCGCGCCAGCATGTTGTCATCGTCAGGCAGACAGCGTGTGGGCGGATAGAAGCTAATCCATAAATCCAGACGCCCCTCAACAGGCAGTGACAGGCCACTCCATCCGGCACGCCGTGCCATCACCTCGGCGTAGCCTCTGGCCTGTTTTACGGCTTTGCTGCGCCGTGTCCAATGCACCCGTGCGTTCGGTGACAGGTCCTTGGAGGGCCACGGCAATGTTAAAGATTGCATCTGCTTCACTCCTGCCATGGCGCAGGCAGCCATAGGCATCGCCTTGCTCATACCACCCCCGATTCAATCAGCTCATGCGCCTGATTCCGGCTGATGTGGAATTCGGCCATGAGCTTTTCCTCACGGGCGGCCAGCTCAGGGTGATGAAACATGCTGCTAATTTCCTCCAGCGCTGCGTGAGCCACGTCAGGGGAGGCCGGTTGGGGCGCTGCGGGCTGTTGCGCCTCAATCAGGGCAACAGGCACCTCTGGCAGGACGCCGCCACGCATGACAAAGTCTCGCGCTTGCTCGTAGGCCTCACGCAGCATCCGATCAGCCTCAGCACGGCTGGACTGGCAATAGCTCCATGAGTCGATGAACTCCCAGCATTTGGCTACAAACGGCGTATTGCGTTGCGTGGTGCCTGCGGTGAAGTGACTCCGTACCGCCGCCAGGGATGGGACGCCTAAACACATGCTACGGAACCGCGGCGCACTGGGCGGAAACTCGCCGCCTTCAGCAATGCACGCCGCCAACCCGTCCGCAAACTGAGACGCCTCCAGCCCAACCAGCGCCTTCTGCCAGGTTTCACCAGCCACGGTCAGGGCGCCTTCTTCGTCTTGGGCCGACTGACCATGAACATTCACCCAGGCGTGGCCATAGAACGCAGTCATCCGCTCCCATAAGCGGCGCAGCCAGGGGAACGGGATCACCGTGGCTTGCGCAAGGGAAGCGGTGTTACTGGAGCGATCCGTCACGCAGGTCAAATTGTCTATGGAAGGCGCGGGCTTGATCTGCAAGGCCGAGTCGCATAGGTCTTGAATTGTATTCATGGCGTTGATATCCGTGCTTCATGGAGCTGGTTTTGTCTTCGGCAGCGCGGCGAATCCAGTTACGCCAAGTGGCCTCCCAATCCTGTTTACGCCCCTTGGCTCCGGCCACGCTGCGCCAGTAATCGCGGAATTTCTCGGCTTCGTAGCGTCCATCCACACCCTGCTGGGTGGCGTACAACACATCAACCTCACTGGGTACCCAGTCATCGGGCAGGCGTGAGCCGTGAGGCGAGCGCTTGGGTTTTCCCGTGCTGCCGGTGGCGTTGCCGTCCTCGGCGAATACCAAACTCTCTTCCGAACACAGTGAGGAAGAGATAATGGTTAATGGATTAATGGTTAATGGTTTAGCCGTTACAGCCGTTACAGGTGCGTTACCGGTTTTTGCATTCGTTTTTGCGTTCCATTGCCGTAATTCTTTAATAGATGTCTCATTTTCGGCGCGGATCAAACGCTCTTCCGAACGTAATGAGGAAGAGGGACCGGTGAATGATTCTTCTTGGGTAGGTGTTACAGGTGTTACAGGTGTTACAGGTGTTACAGGTGGCGTTACAGCCGTTACAGGTGCGTGACAGGTTTTTTTGTGCAACAGCCGTAATTCCTTGATAGGCATATTCCATTCTGGAGTGACCTGATGGTCTTTCAGTTCGGCAAACAAGCGTGAGCGTTCTTTACGGTGGCGACGCGTCCGGGTGTTCTGACCGTTCTTATTCGCCTCCTTATGCTCATGCCACGCATCGCCTTCTTTATAGGCGGCAATCTCTTCATCGCATCGCTTGTTATGCCAGCCGTCTTCTTGCAATGAGAAAAATGTATCAAGCACGAAATCAACGGCGCTTTTCTCTTTTTTGGTACGGGCATAAGCAATACGGTACGTGTGCGTTTTATCAGCCGGTATCGGTTTTTCTGTAGCGTAGTAGTGACTTAATAGAAGGAAGTAGATGCCGTGTTCTTGCAGCGAGAGATAGCTAGCGTCACTCTTGTAATCGCCAATGTGGTGCATGTAATAATTCATGCCGCCTCCCTCAGACACGCGATGACGTCTGGATTCCACAAGAGTTGATAACTGCTGTGCCCGTTGCGTGAGTACGGAATGGCTTCACACCACACGCGACCGGCTTCGGTTAATTCCCATTCGTCGCGTTCATTACGGAACTGAAAGCCTCTGGAGGCTAATAATTGGTTCACCGTCTTGGCCGAGCAATGCAGCCGCTTGCCTAGTTGCGTGGCGTTGAGCAGGCAAAGCGGTTCCTGCAACGCAGGCAATGCACGGCGTATCTCTTCGGTCGTTAAATTCGTATTGCTTTTGATGCAGGCCGCGGTGACGGCAGGCTCTGCTCTGGCTGCTGGTTTATCAAGCGCTGGGGGGTGTTTCGGCTCTCAAGGCAGCATTCCAGTCTGCCCAGCAAAACATGGCGAGCGGTGGTGGTTCTGGATCAGGTTCAGGTGGAAATTCTGCTGGAGTATCCTCTGGCGGCAGTAGCAGCTTCATGTCGGCGATGGGTACAACTGGACGCTTTGCTGCTGACATGGGAACGAGTCTTGCCAAAGGTGTTGGCCAAGTTGTTAAAGACAATGTTGGAGGCATGATCGCATCCGCTAAAGAGCGGGTCGCAGACACTACTGGCGGCAAGGTTGCATCCGCAATCCGTAACAGTATGGATGCGGCATCAGGGCAGAATGACTTCAAAGGTGACAGCCTAGCAGGTGCAGCTCAGAGAGGTTCTGAGACGGCCATGCATGATGAGGTCGCTGCCTTTGTGAACAAAGGTAAGCAGCATGAGTAATCACGATGCCCTTCCTTGATCTGCCACCGCAAATACAAGAGCGCGTTGTTTGCTCGATTACTGCTGCCGTCAAGTACGAAGTTCCAGCAAACATTGTATTGGCAGTAGCCGAACAAGAGGGCGGCAAGCCAGGCCAATGGGTCAGGAACACAAATGGCACACATGATGTGGGACCAATGCAGTTCAATACGGCCTATCTGGTCGAGCTACGTCAATATGGGATCACGCCACAAGACGTAGCACGGGGTGGTTGCTATTCCTATGATCTGGCTGCGTGGCGTTTGCGTGTTCACTTACGTAATGATCAAGGTGACATTTGGACGCGGGCTGCGAATTACCATTCGCGTACACCGCAATATAATGCTGTTTATCGCATCTCTCTCATTAAGCGTGCCGGTAAGTGGGAAAACTGGCTCGTCGCTCGCTTTCCCACGTTTGACACCATACAAGCGAGTAAGCCGGTTATGGCAGCTAATACGACACCAAGGGTAAAGCTTGAGATGCCAAGGTCTTCCGTCGTGAATACCTCAATGCCCGTTGGGCATTACAATGCAGCAGCAGCAGATGCTCTTGAGGCAGTCTTTGGACAGAAAGATTTAAGGAGAGAATGACACAAATATATTAAAGATAATCAAAAGAGCCTCCAAGCATCCCTAATAATTTTGTTGTATCTCTTGTATTCCATAAAGGATAAAAAACTTGCATCCTATAATTCAAAAGACCTTCGGTGGCCTTTCAAAGCCGTGCTATTTCCGGCATTTTTTCTTCGGCCTTATTTTCGTGGCCATCTTCGTCTTCATGTCGCTTTAAAACCAAAACAGTTTTTTGATTAGCAGCGCAATGTTGTTTGCTGTGAATGCTTTTCTATACCCGTATTCCAGGTTTGTCTATGAAAAGGTGATCGGTTTCATCGTTGGGAACAATATATTTGTGCTCCCAGCCGTGGTGATGCTGTTTGCCAAACTGATGACAATGATGGTGTGTTTCATGTTTGCAATCTTCATTGCGCCGATTGGGCTTGCATTCCTGTATTACTATCACACGAAGCAAGCCGAATGATGGTATAAGTCTTCGTGCAATCCAATAATTTCTTTACGTAGTAAGCTGTTTAGTTCGTTGCAATATCTGGCAGATGAAAACGAGGTGCTATTAGAAAGAAAAAGGTAGAAAACCAGCAGTACAACGGTACGACGCAGTACGGCTATTTTTATCTTGTCGTGGATGATGGGAGCGACGCACCGCCTTCCAATTTGCTGTCGACAATCTATTAACGCCATCGACGCAGTGCATCCGCTGACCAGCACCTTCGGCGTGTTCCCTCCATCCGTGGTGCTAGCAGACGCCAGCATGACGATCACCACAGCCGCAGGCTACGACCACGCGGCGACAGTCTCGTTAGTGGGAACGGCCTTGCAAAACTATATTAATTCGTTGCCACTGGGCACGCCGCTGGCGTGGTCGCGGCTAACACAGGTCGCTTACGATGCCTCCCTAAGCGTCACAAACGTTTCGGCAGTACGCCTCAACGGTGACACGGCAGATATTGCGACCACTCACCAGCAGCTCGTGAAGGCCGGAACAGTTTCGGTGGCTTGATATGGCAACAGGTGACCAAACCGACATCTTTAGGCGCATCAAGGCGCTGCTCCCGCAATGGTTCAGCGACAACACGCCGGTGCTTGATGCGCTGTTGCGCGGCTTCGCCTACGCCACGGCGTTCGTGTATGTTCTGATCGCCTATGCGGCACGTCAAACCCGTATCAAGACGGCAACCGACGGTTGGTTAGACATGATTGCGGCTGACTTTTTCGGCGCGTCGCTGCTGCGCAAGCCTGGGCAGTCCGATGCATCGTTTAGGGGGCGCATCCTTGCCGACCTGTTCCGCGAACAAGCCACTCGAAACGGCCTTGTGAAGGTGTTAACTGCACTGACAGGCCGCGCTCCGCGCATCCTTGAGCCGCAGCGGCCTCTGGACACCGGAAGCTATGGCGGGCCGCTCCTCGGGTACAGTCTGGCGGGGGGATATGGGTCAATGCTGCTGCCGTATCAGGCGTTTGTGACCGCATTCCGGCCAGCAGGCACGGGCATCCCCTACGTAGCAAGCTACGGCACCCCAAACGGCGGCTATGGGCAAGCTTCACAAGCAGAACTAGCCTCAATACGCATAACGCATAATTCAGGACGCTGTGAGCGATGCGGACATTTACGCGACCATCGACAGCGTCAAACCCGCCGGAACGATTGTCTGGACGCACATCAGCAATTAGCAACGTAGCGGTCCATCCCCATTCACTAAATCTGGCTGCCTTCGTGCAGCTTTTTTCTTTACGGGAGACTTCATTTTGTAATCATCAAACCGTCTACGCCGGTGCTATCCCACTGGAAACGGATTTACTGAACACCAACCGTAACACACTCGTTGGCCTTGGAAAGCTCGCCGCCGCCATGCTCGGTACGAGCACGCTGCTCAATGGCCTGGCTGTGTTCCGACGGCACCGGCAACGTTGCATGTGCAGGTCCTTGCTGGCGAGATTTACCGTCTGCAAAACCTCAATGGCACCGCCTTCGGCTTTTTACCGTGGCGCATTGCAGCCGTGCTAATTGGCATTGCAGCTATGATCGGCATCGGTGCGACGTGCAGCTACAAGGCAGAACATGCGCACTACGCGCCGCAGCAAATGAGAAGATACAGGCGCTCACCATGACCAATAACACATTAACTGCCTCGCTCAAGAAGCAGAACCAGGACATCAACGATCTACAAACGGAAGCCAAACGACGCGAGTAAGCGGCCACGGCAACCATGCAGCAAGCGCGACAAATCACCATGCAAAGCTAGAACCGCGCCGTTAGAGTGCTGCTGCGTAAACCGCCTGCGGGTGTGAATCAGTGCATTGCAACGCAAACCGCATTTGATGAGGAGTGACGCAATGAGCGAGGCGCACAATGAACAGCACAGGGCTTAGCGTTCTGTCCGGATTGCTGCTCCTTCTCGCCGCTTGTGCGACCACGACGCCCGTATCCGCAACTCCTATAGAAGCAAGTACGCTGGTGATGGTACAGATACCGCAACGCACGCCCTTTGCCGTGAATACGCTCCCCATCGGTGCCAGCATTTGGGATCAGATGGCGGCATTGCGAGCCGAGCGATTGCAGCGGATAGACTACATTGAAGAGTTAGAAGCGACTGTTAAAGGCTGCCAGTAAAATAATCACCAGCACTTTAATACATGCTTATTACATTCATTGCGGAGTATTTCGATAAATTAATTCATTATTTTATATATAATAATAAATGGATTTAAATTCTCCAAGATGGGCATCTGCTCAGATGATTAGAAGCCAACGACCTTACTTAGAGTCATCCTTCTTTTCCTTTAGACTCCCATCAGGATTGAGATGAGTATCTATATAACGATACATTAATAATAAGGATGTGGAGAGCGCAACCGCAAGTATCGCTGCACTACCAAGATCCAATGAAGAAATATCCAAATCCGAGATCGAAGTCATTGAACCTAAAGACACGAAAAGAAAAGTAATAGTTGCAGAAATCTTCCCTACAAGTCGTCCACTAGGCCTAGGAAGGTGCGATGCAACAAGACTATAAAATGCAATTATCATCGTCTGAAATTTATTCATTGTTATCACCGTTAAAAGTGGGCACCAGAAAGCATCATGAGTTCACAGAAGAAATTAACTTAGAATCTAGAAACATAAGCTATTGGATGGTTTGAGAATCCATCAATCTCTGACCAATGTATCTCCCAATCCCCCAACCTAACCCCCAAGAAAACCCTATAGCACCTCCAAAAAGGCCTAATCGGGATGCACCCGCCACGGTACCGGCGGCGGCATAGCCTATAACTGTCCCAATAACAGAACCTGTTTCGGAATCCTTAATCGGGCCAGCGCCATCGACTTGCATTATTTCAGAAGTTGATAATTCACGTATATTCATCATTATTACTCTTTTGATTAACGCATCCCCTGCGCCTTGGAACCGGGAACACCCCGGAAATCTTCTATCCATATCCATAAAATATATTACCGTAGTATTTATATCCCCCCTAAATAAATACAGCGATCTAACGTATATCATATATTCATGCATTCGCACAATTAATGAGACTAATTCAAATAACAAATAGGTTTTATCCCCTTCTTAATTAAAGAAAAATAAAATAAATAATCTGCACTATTTTGCTCATTTGGCGAGCATATGGATTCAGCCATGCAAAAGATGATGAGTGCGCAGGAGTCATAGCGGCGCTCAAAATGCTCCGCTTTCTGATCAAAGCATACCTCAGGAAGAAAACCGGAAATGGTAGATGAGTAGTTGGACAGCACATTCTCCGATACATCAATGCGGTATTTTCCGATACCGCCATCCTCACCTCGTCCAGCAGATTAACCCTGCCAGACGCGAGGCCATGATGGCCGCCCAACCCCGTAACCCTGGGACATTGCCTCTACCCGCAGCTTAATTTGACCGCTAAAAATCATTTCCGCATACGGTTTCAAGCGATCTATAAAATCAATAAGTTATATTGGAGCTGATAGCAGTTGTTGTAGAAAAGAATTGCAATTAACTATTTGATATTTAAATTTTTCCGCTGTCCGCTGATCTAACAGCATCGCTTAGTCACTCGCTAACGATGACATTGCTCACTGCTTGTTTTCGCATTTTCACGCATTGTAAAAACACCAAGAACAAGTGAAAGAAACACGAAAGAACTGCTGGGCTTCTTTAAGTGAGAACAACCATCGCATGGCTTACAAGGCAGTACAGATATTAATGGCGTTCATTCATGCTGGATCGCAGTACACCTCAAGACCGAAACCAGCGCTGCGCGCTAACGTCTCATAGTCTGGAAAAGAAGTCGCAACATTGGCGACATCTTCAATACGTACTGTACTGACGGAAAGCTGCCCTGCAATTGAAAACGCCATGGCGATGCGATGATCGCCATGGCTGTTGATGGTGCCATGACCGATGGGCCCTCCATGAATCGTTGCCCCGTCGGCGATCTCATCCACCTGAACGCCAAGCACGCGCAAGCCTGTCACCATCGCAGCCAACCGGTCCGATTCTTTAACGCGTAGTTCAGCCGCACCACTCACTACCGTTTGACCTTCGGCTGCCGCTGCAGCGACAAACAAGGCAGGGAATTCGTCAATCATATCCGGCACCAAATCTTCAGGAACACGCGTGCCCTGGAGTGACGCATAACGCACACGTAGGTCAGCAACCGGCTCACCACCCTGTTCATGGCGATTGGATTCAACAATATCTGCCCCCATCAGCCGCAACACGGTTAACAAACCAATACGACGCGGATTGAGTCCAACAGCACGCAGGGTGATATCAGAGCCAGGAATCACGCTGGCTGCAACCAGATAAAACGCAGCTGAGGAAAAATCAGCCGGGATTGTAATATTGGTAGCACATAACCGTTGCCCACCACGCAAGCGCGCACACCCTGTGGAAACATCAATGTCCACACCAAACGCAGTGAGCATACGCTCGGTGTAATCACGCGTCGGGTGCGGTTCACGCACTACCGTTTCGTTACGTGCATACAATCCAGCCAGCAACACCGCTGACTTGATCTGAGCACTGGCCACTGGGGAGATAAAATCGATACCGCGGAGTAATTGACCACCGTAAATACGCAGCGGTGGAGTGCCATCGTCACTGGTATCGATACGTGCGCCCATCTGTGATAGCGGATCCGTCACACGTCGCATCGGTCGCTTGGACAGTGATGCATCTCCGACTAAGACGCTGTCAAAAGGCTGCGCTACCAGCAAACCAGCGAGCAGGCGCATGCCAGTGCCTGCATTGCCACAATCCAGGGCAATATCCGATGCCTGGAGTCCATCCACACCAACGCCATGGACGATGCGCTGCGTGGATGAGGGAGTTTCGATACGCACACCCAATCGGGCCAAGATCGCTGCTGTAGAGCGCGTATCCTCCGCCTCAAGAAAGCCATCAATACGTGACGTACCATCCGCAAGGGCAGCAAACATGACTGCACGATGGGAGATTGATTTATCGCCGGGGATACTCAGGACGCCATGCAGTGGGGTGCCCTGGTGTGCGATCCAATAGTAATGCGTTCTATGACTCATACTAGGTTTCTTCAACTGAGAGCGACGACAATACAAACCGCCGAGGCTGCGATACTGCGTGTCGCTCCTGGACAGAAATACTCAAGCATCATAGAAGGGCAATTGGATAGGCTCCGAGGATCTTGACCTTCACCGCATGTTGCTCCAATTCAGCCAGTGCCTGTTTCATCGGTTCATCCTCAACATGGCCAAGCAAATCAATAAAAAAGACATACTCCCATCTGACCTGATGGGAAGGGCGCGATTCAATACGATTCATGTTGATACCGTGACGCGCAAATGAACCAAGCACTTCAAACAATGCGCCAGGGTTGTCACGAATAAACACAAGAATCGAAGTACGATCGCATCCGGAAGGCGCAAATATCCGACGACCGATCACCAGAAAACGCGTTGTATTGTCCTGCTCATCTTCAATTGAGTGTATGAACACCTTGCTCAACGCATACACTCGCGCGGCGCTCTCGCTACCGATCGAAGCTGCATCGTTAGCATTGGAGGCACGACGTGCACCTTCGGCGTTGCTAGACACAGGGATTTTCTCAACATGAGGCAGATTGGCACGTAGCCAACAGGCGGTCTGCGCAAACGACTGCGGGTGCGCATAGATCCGATGAATGTCTTCAAGGCGACCACTACGAGACATCAGATATTGATGCACGCGCAACTCAATCTCGCCACAGATTTTCAATTTAGAATTCAAAAACAAATCCAGCGTAACCTGGATTGTTCCATGACCTGAATTCTCCACCGGCACTACTCCGAAATCGGTATGACCGGCCTCGACCTCCTGGAACACCTCCTCAATACTGGCCATAGGCTCGCCAAGGACATAATGGCCAAAGTGTTTGAGCACTGCTTGTTGGCTAAAGGTGCCTTCCGGACCAAGGTAACCAATCTTCAATGGTTCCTGCTGGGCTAAACAGGCAGACATAATTTCACGGAATAAGCGGACTAGCACTTCATCTGACAACGGACCTTCATTGCGTTCCACCACCATACGTAGCACCTGCGCTTCACGCTCGGGGCGGTAGTAATCCATCGCAGCGGCAAGTTTGCTTTTTGCCTGACCGACTTGCTGGGCATAACACGCACGTTCGGCAATCAATGTCTGAATATCACGGTCAATCTTATCGATTTTAGTGCGGATATCGGCCAATGCCGTGTCAGACAGAGCAACCTTGTCAGCAGTAGTATTAACCGGCTTAGTCATTTGGAAACCAGCTTGGTAGTCACGAGCAAAAATGCCTCATCGTCATCACCGCTCAAACGGTGTGGTATGGGCGCCAGAATCAACCATAGCGCTGTTGAAAATCATGCATAAATGCCACTAATGCCTGCACACCAGCCAGTGGCATGGCGTTATAGAGGGAAGCACGGATGCCACCAACCGCTTTATGCCCCTTCAAGGATAATAAACCAGCGGCCTTAGCCTCGGCGGCGAAACGAGCATCTTGCTCAACATTCGGCAAAAAGAACGGAATATTCATACGCGAACGCACTGCCGCAGCAACTCCATTACGATAAAAACCGCCAGATTGATCAATCGTCTGATAAACCAATTGCGCCTTGGCCTGATTACGACGCGCGAATTCCTGCACTCCCCCCTCAGCAAGCATCCACTTGACGGTAAGACCAAGCAGGTACCAATTGAAGGTTGGCGGGGTATTGAGCATCGAATCACGTTCGGCATGCGAGGCGTAAGTAAAAATATCAGCACGCGGCTGACCGGTACGTTCAAGCAGAGTACGGCGTACGATCACCACGCAAATTCCGACAGGACCAAGGTTCTTTTGCGCACCAGCATAGATTAAATCGTATTTGGATACGTCGATCAGATCAGCAGCAATCGAGGAGCTAAAGTCGGCAAACAACGGCACATCGCCAACGTCCGGCGTCTGGCGGAACTCGACGCCGTGAATCGTCTCGTTCGCAGTCATGTGCACATACGCCGCATCTTTAGACAAACGCCAGCCAGCACGGTTTGGAATATCCTGAAAACCATCACGTTCCCCATCGGCCACCACGTTAATATTCACATAGGGGCTGGCTTGCTTCAGTGCGGTCTTACTCCAATGCCCGGTGACCACATAATCAGCAGTCTGTCCTGGGGCGGCAAAATTAAGCGGTAACAACGCTTGCTGAGTTGTCGCACCACCGGACAAGAACAATACTGCATAGTCATCTGGTACTCCAAGCAAACAACGCAGGTCGCTCTCAATACCTTTAGCCAGCGCTATAAATTCAGCACTTCGGTGACTAATTTCCATCACAGAAGCCCCCACTGCATTCCATTCAAGCATTTCAGCCTGCGCTTGGCGCAAAACTGGTTCAGGTAAGGTCGCTGGACCGGGGCTGAAATTAAAAATACGCATCGTCATCCACCTTTTAGAAAGAATTTATTTTTATTGAATCAGTATGCAGCAGCTCGATAGCAACATAACATGCTTAAAAATACCGGCATCCATTCTTTCGAGTGACATTGCATAACCACCGCAGGCTGAAATGCACACCATTGTTTGCTGTCAGTCTACTGAATTTATGCGTGAATAAAATCACAAAAAAATCTAAACTAAAGGGGCTTGTTTCCATATTCTTAGCCGACTCAACTGGAGTGCGCTCCACTCCTACGCTACAAACCATGACACCTTCAAACAAACATACCAATCAGTGTTTTTCTGTCTCACATCGACGCTGTAACGACAGAATCTTAGGATCCCCCATCCACTCTATGAATGCTTTGCAAGCAACACGGTATGCACCAGAGAGCCAGTTCAAAAGACCACGATAACAACCAATTACTTATAAATAAATAAGCATTTAGCGGAGCAGGAGTGTCAAGTATTGTTCTCGAATTTGAAAGGTAGCCTCCTAAGCGAGCTTTATATAACCTGTCTCTCAGGTATCAGCACACGTCATATTGAGAAAAAAGCAGCATCCTCCACATGATGAGAAATGCTAAATTGCGATTTCTCGCCGCTCGCGCATAAAAACATCCATCGCGGTGTCTCGCCACATTCATACTCGCTCAATGAGGAACATATGTTGCAACTGAAGATGAGCCGTACCGTACCATTGAGCACACCAATATTGCTTTTACTAGCGATGCTAGTGGCTTGTTCCAAGCAAGACGATGAATCGGCTCCCGTTGCAGATGCACAAAGCACACCCACTGTCCAAGGGACAGGATCACCATCGCCATCATCATCACAAAATATGGCTTTGGATCAGTTACACGAAGCCGCAACTCAAGCGCTACGTGATAATCGAATGTATGCACCCGCCGGAAACAACGCCGTCGAGTACTACTTAGCACTCCGTGAAAAACAACCCCAAGACGCCATCGTCAACAGCGCCTTGACCGATTTACTACCTTACACACTCATCGCAGCAGAACAAAGCATTCACCGGAAAGACTTCGATGAAGCCAGACGCTTGGTGAATCTGATTGAAAAAGTGGATCCCAACGCACCAGCATTCCCACGTCTAAAGCAGGCGTTAATGAGCGACACACATACAAAAAAATCAAACTCTCAAAAAATCGTAGAACATAATTCCAATAAGAAAACCAGTGAGCAGGCACACGAAAGGATGGCTGAGCAACGTGAAGTGGCCGAGCAACGTGAAAGAGTCCGTCAGGAAATAAACGATTTCGAACGTCAAACCCCAATCAAACGCGATGTTGAGCAGCGCACCACACAACAACTTAGCTCACCAGTAGCGGTGCCGATACTGATACAGCCTTCAGTCAAAACACAAGGATCTGCAGCTGCTATCACTACAACAACCCCCACAACAACAATACCCACAACGACACCACAGACACCTATAACAACAGCTGTACCTGCAACAACACAGGGAACTGCACTCTCACCCATATCGGTAAAAGCTCCCCCTATAGCACCAAACCTACGGCCGATCAGTACGCCAGCACCAAGGTATCCGACAGAGGCGCTACGCGCCGGTATCTCGGGGGAAGTGGTGGTGGAAATCAAAGTAAGCACTGACGGCTCAGTCGCCAATGCAAGGGTGGTGCAATCCACACCAGCTCGCGTATTTGATCGAGAGGCACTGCACACAGTCAAAAGCTGGAAATTCGAGCCAATGAAGAACATGGTCACGACGCGCCGCACGCTATCGTTTACCCCAGGTAACTGAGGGATGATGTGCAACTCACTACACACTTAATCAGAAACTGCGAGTTGCTCCTTACAGTAACGCCGTACCGCTGCCCACCATAACAACAGAGCCAAACCAAAACTCATGCTTAGGTAAATTGCCCATACCTCAATCCCAACCACTTCATTCCTGATCACTTTCTGTAATAACTGGTTTTGTGCCAAGAATGGGATCGCAAATTGCCATAACTGACTTTTTAATGGATACGCCATCATCGCGTAGCTGGGCAGTACCGGCAGCAATAGCAACCATGCCATATGGGACTGCGCTTCTTTCACACTTTTAGCTGCAGCAGCCAGAAAGGTTAACAGCGCGGTCCCCATGAACAGCACCGGCAAAAGAATAAACAGCATCTGTAACATCGGTATGAACCGGACATTGAGCTGCTGACTCATTTCAGCACTTGCCAGCTGGGCGCTGAGTTTAAATGCGAGCAACGTCAGTAATAACGAGAGCAAGCCAACCGCACACGCTGCGACAATCTTCCCACTCACGATGATATGACGTGACACTGGTGTCGTTAACAATGGTTCCAGTGACTGCCGCTCACGTTCACCAGCAGTGGCATCCAACACCAACGACGCACCACCAATGAAGGATGTAATCACCAACAACATCGGAAGGATCACCGACATCAACAAAGCACGTTTGGCATCGGGCGTTGCCAAATCCCAGGTACTTATTTCGATCGGGCGAACCACTTGCGGATCGATCCCCCTTGCCAGTAACCGCAGCATGCCGACCTGCTGACTGTAAGCATTCAAGGCGTCCTTCAAACGTGCAACCGGGATTTCAGCATCACGGCGCGTAGCATCGTACACAATCTCCACCAGGGCCGGACGTCCTTCTCGCCAAGCATCGGCATAGCCAGAATCAATACGCAACGCAACGTCAATCTGCTGTGTGTGGATCGCCGTGACCACATCACTTGAAGGGGCAACTGCATTTAGACGTTTAGCCGCAAGAAAATTTATCAAGGTAGGCGCGTACTCGCGTCCGATCGTAGGCACTTCCAGCAACTGATCCACTTGCGTCTTGACCCGCGACTCACTCAGCATCCCCATACCTAGAATAATCAAAGGATAGAGCAGCGGTGTCAGCAGCAGTGACAGAACAAGGGTGCGGCGATCACGCAGGATATCCCGTAATTCCTTGCAAATCACCGTCCATAAAGTAGAAAACGCACTCATGCATGCAGCCCTTCATCTGAACCAACTGCATCAATGAAGGCATCCTCCAGATTGTCCTTTCCAGTGCGCGCGCGCAGCTCATCGCCACTACCGGCCACTACTACCGTGCCCTTGGCAATCACAATGATGTGATCACACAACGCCGCCACTTCTTGCATGATATGGCTAGAGAAAATAATACAGCGGCCTTCGGCGCGTAACTGACGGAGAAAATCCCGCAACTTACGTGTGGTCATCACATCTAAACCATTCGTCGGCTCATCCAAGATGATGTTACGTGGGTCATGCACCAAGGCACGTGCAATTGCGATCTTAGTACGCTGGCCATGGCTGAAACCCGCAGCCTGACGGTCAAGAATGTCATCCATATCCAGCGCCTTCGACAGTATGGAGAGACGCGCGGCGACGTCTATGCGGGACAAACCATGCAGTTCACCGAAATAAGCGATATTCTCACGCGCGGTCAACCGCTTATAAATACCGCATGCATCTGGCAATACGCCAAGTCCACGACGAACCGTCATCGGATCGCTTACTGCGTCCACGCCATCGACGCTGATGCAGCCCTGATCTGGGACCAATAGCGTATAGAGCATGCGCAACGTCGTCGTTTTTCCAGCGCCGTTGGGACCGAGTAATCCCGTGATTCGACCATCAGCAGCGTGGAAACTGAGGTCCTTTACCGCATTAACCAGCCCCTTCTTGGTCTTGAAGGACTTATGAAGATGTTCAGCGGTAATCATGGTTCCCACCCGTTGAACGAGGTGAATACTGGCACGTTAACGAGACGCTGCACACAGGTTGTATCAAGGGACGTAGCATCAGCACGATCAATAAACTGGCCAAGCAACTTGGACACACATCCAACACGGATGGTGCCATGGCCCTGGCCCGGTGCCACGATGTGACGACCGTAACGCAAGCCCTTAAGCAACTTTTCGGCGTAATGGGGCGGCGTCACAGGATCACGCTCACCTGAGAGCAACAATGCCGGAAGATCGGAAACCAACGGCATCATGAAATCAGGCGGACGGACACCAGTAGGCCAAACTTTGCAGGGCGTAAAAAACATCTGTGCAACCTTTGGTCCAAACAGGGCACCTCCTGCACTTGCACTTGTCACGTAGCGGTCCGCATCCTCAGTACAAATGACAGACCAGTGCAGCGCATGGTTCATCTGATCGTCCATGCCACGCTGGACAAGCTGAGACAACGACATCAATGGCGCGTAATGCCCTGAAGCGGCCTCATTCAAAATCAACGGCAACAATGCAATCAGCTCTGGTGCATACGAGAGACCAAAGGCTAAGCTAACCACGGTGTCGGCAGTGATACGGCGGCGGCGCATCTCACCGGAAGCAGGATCCTGATACTCCACCTCGCTGCCCTGACGGAGACGCTCCATCAAAGTACGCAGTTGCTGCCGACTGTCAATCGGAAAACGCTTGGCGCAGGATGGATCCTTACGGCACTGCGCATCCTGCAACGCAATTGCATTCTCGAATGTAGTAGCAAATTCACTACCGATCACCAAGTCATTCGGAACTACTCCATCCATCGTCAAGGTACGGACGTGGGCACGATAACGACGTGCATAGTGCTGCGCCACTCGAGTGCCGTAAGAGACGCCAATCAGGTTGATTTTATCCACGCTGAGTGCAGTCCGAACCATATCTAAATCGGTGACAGCTTCGGTAGTGGTGTAATAGCGAGGATCAGCACGCCCCTGTAGCGAAGCAGCGCAACGCTGTACAAAGGCGATGTATTGCTCTGGTGTCGTGGTGTTCTCTGCCTCCAGCTGAAGCGCCCTCCCCTGCGCATCTACGCAGGTGAGCGGATGCGAACCACCCGTACCACGCTGATCCACGAAAAAGATGTCACGCTTTTTACGTACCTCATTCAGACTAGGTGCCACCGCAGCAACGACTCCAGTTGCTGATTGGCCCGGACCTCCAGCAATGAAAAAAACCGGATCTGAGGCAGGATGACTACCGCTGTCACGCTCCAGCCAAGCAATCTTCAGGGTAATCCTACGTCCTTCAGGTAACGCAGGATTCTCAAGGATCGGCAGTTGCGCGCAGAGCACCCTGATGTGTCCGGCACCACGAGCACTCAGTGTGCATGGTTCAAAACGCAAACGGCCATAGGAGCGGACCACAGGTTGCAGTGTTGCAGCTGATGAGGCTTCAAATGACGAAGCGGCTACACGCGTTGGGAAATAAACAAAAATACCCCCCACAACAAGCGCTAGAACTATCCAATATTTCTTCAACATCCGTGTTCCTTCTCTTCGGACGGTACATCCATGCTCCAAGGTATCCCCTGGAATAATAATTCAGTAAACATTCATTCATTGTAGCTGGATATCACTCGCAATCGCACTTCATTGAATACTGTTGATGAACAATAGCCACCGCGCATCCCGTCACTGCTCACTGCATGCGTTGCAGAAACACAAGATCGTGGGAATGCACTAACGCAATCGGCGGCAATAGTCTATGAAGGTGAACGGGTAGGCATGACGCCCATCGCCCTGATGGGGTTCACGGTTCTTGATCTCCCAATCGACGGCGTCGAACATAGGAAAATACGTGTCAGCGCCCGCAACAGCCACATCCACGTGAGTTAAGTACATCGCATTGGCGTGCGGCAAAGTCAGTGCATACAGTTCACCTCCACCAATCACACTTAACGTGTCGGCACCCTCCGCAGCCGCCTGGACGATAGCTGCATCAAGCGAATCCACCGCCCGCATTTCAGAAAATGGCACGTGTCCAGAACGCGTCAATACCAGATTGGTTCTCCCTGGTAAGGGACGTCCAAGGGAATGCGCAGTCTTGCGTCCCATCAGCACCGGTCGACCTAAAGTCAATGCTTTGAAACGCTTCAGATCGTCCGGCAAGTGCCACGGCAACCCATTATCACGACCAATGGCGCGGTAACGATCCAACGCCGCAATTAAGGAAACAATCATGGCACTACGTACAACACGTTGTAGATATTCATTATTTTCTCTGGCTTTCTTGAGATGCGTCTCCACTCATTACGCCGACTGGTCTGAGTCGCCAACTGATGCCGCAGATCACACAGCCACCGGTGCCTTGATAGCCGGATATGGATCGTAACCTTCAATCACAATGTCATCGTAGGTAAAGTCGAACAAGTCAGTCACTGCCTGATTAAGCCTTAATACCGGTTGCGGTCGCGGCACACGCCCCAGTTGCACGGATGCTTGCTCGACATGATTAGCATACAAATGTGCATCACCCAACGTATGCACAAAATCACCGACCACGAGCCCAGTCACCTGAGCCAACATATGGGTGAGCAGTGCATAACTAGCGATATTGAAAGGGACGCCAAGAAAAATATCAGCGCTACGTTGATAGAGCTGACAGCTCAATTTGCCATTGGCAACATAGAATTGAAACAGTGCATGGCACGGCACCAAAGCCATCTGTGGAAGATCAGCCACATTCCAAGCACTAATCACCAAGCGGCGCGAATCTGGATTACGCTTGATCTCCTCCACCAACCAACGGATCTGGTCGATCTCGTGACCATCCGCACCAGCCCAACGGCGCCATTGCTTGCCGTAAACAGGTCCCAACTCACCCGTGGCATCGGCCCACTCGTCCCAGATGTGTACCTGATGCTTCTTAAGATAAGCAATATTGGTTTCCCCCCTGAGAAACCATAGCAACTCGTGAATGATCGAACGCAAATGCAGCTTTTTAGTCGTAACGAGTGGAAAACCTTGGCTCAAGTCAAATCGCATCTGCCAACCGAACACACTGCGTGTCCCCGTGCCAGTGCGGTCAGGCTTTTTTATGCCATGCACAAGCACATCATTCAGTAATTCAAGGTACTGCTTCACTTAGCGACCTCAGGGGCAGGCACTGGCTGTAATACTGGTGAGCGGCACGACAACCAGAACAGGAACAATCCAATCACGATCAACGGCAAGCTTAAGATCTGGCCGCGAGTCAGCCATCCGAACGCTACATAGACACCATTGTCTGGCATACGCACAAACTCGACCAAAAAACGAAACACACCGTACAACAACGCGAATAATCCAGACACCGCATAACGTGGACGTGGTTTGCGCGAAAATAGCCATAGCACTATGAACATCACCAGCCCCTCCAGGAACGCTTCATACAGCTGCGAGGGATGCCTGGCATAGTGACCCAAAAGTCCAGCGGCATAATGCTCTTGGATCTGCACAAAATTTATCACATCCTGCATCGCAAGCTGCCCAGCAGGCACATCGCTCAGCGGAGCACGCGGGAAAATTACTCCCCAGCCATTGTGTGTGAGCTTGCCCCAAAGCTCACCGCCAATGAAGTTGCCAAGCCGACCAAAACCCAAGCCCACTGGGACCAGGGGTGCGCAAAAATCAACCACATCGAACATATGCATGCGCTGACGCCGGCTCCACCAAGCGACTGCCAGTAGGACGCCAATCAAACCTCCATGAAAACTCATGCCCCCTTCCCACACCCGAAAAAGCAGCAATGGTTCTTGCAAGAAGTCATGGAACGCATAGAACAGCATGTAACCCACACGGCCACCCAACACCACACCCATCATCGCGTAGAACAACAGGTCGGAAAAACCATCTATGTTGACACCAAGCAAACGCCCGGCCTGGATGCGTTGGCGTCCCAAGCACCACGCCGCACCAAAACCTGCCAGATACATCAAGCCATACCAATGCACCTTCACCGGACCAAGCGAGAAAGCAATCGGATCGATAGCGTGGAGATAAATCATGTGGAACCGTGCCCTGCCCCAAAGCGAGAACACCCATTGTGCCACCGTGCAGCCATCCTTTAGATAACTTGCAACAAGCAAAAGCACTAAAACAGACGCGGACCTAAGATCAACACCCAGCAAAGCACCACATTACCCAAGGTAATGAATACCGCAGCCGAGCCCATATCCTTAGCACGCCCAGCAAGTTCATGGTATTCAGGCCCATAACGCTCGATCACTGCTTCAATCGCCGAATTCAGCAACTCCACCACCAACACCATGAATAAGCCGCCAACCAACAGTACCTTCTCCACCGGGGTTTGCCCCAGCCACAGGCCCAATGGCCCAAGCAGCAGAAGCAATACCACCTCCAGACGGAAAGAAGATTCGTGCAACCAAGCGGCACGCAATCCCTTTAATGACCAGATTGCAGCTTTGAAAATGCGCCGCGGTCCACGCGGAATGTGCCCAAATTGGTCAGCCATTATTTGACAGAAGTTAAAAAAACTGGAACGCGAAAGATCGTCCCAATCACGCCGTTGAAGGGTGACGATTCTGCCACAACAACGCCGCCATCTTCATCGGAAGCCATCCGTATTCCGATGGAATCTATTCGTAATCCCTGTCAAAAAAGAAGCATTGCACAATGCATTGTCCAACACCTTACACAGATGCACCGACTATTCAGCGCAAGCATCGCCAACGTCTAGTAGGGATACTTAATTTCTTTTGGCACCAATACAGCACCTGATTAGAGAGTTTCATATGACGATTAACTATCAATCCATTGATTGTTCGATATCAACCATCCGGTAGCCTGCGCTCTGTACCGTGTGTAACAGCGGTCGGCCAAATGGCTTATCAACCACCTTACGCAGGTTATATAGATGGCTGCGCAATGTATCCGAATCCGGCAAACAGTTTCCCCAGATTTCGCGTTCAATCTCCTGGCGACTGACGACACGTGGTGACTCCCGCATCAAGATCGTCAGAAGACGTAGCCCAATCGGGGAAAGTTGCAGCTCAGTACCGGCACGGGTAGCACGCAGGCTCACCGGATCCAGGACAAGATCAGCAAGCTTCAACACTTCCGCACCAACTTGGCGACGCTCCCGACGGATGAGAGCACGCAAGCGAGCTTCTAACTCCTGAATTGCAAATGGCTTCGTCAGATAATCATCAGCACCGAATCCCAATCCGGTGAGCTTGTCGTCCAGTGTGTCACGCGCTGTCAACATCAGCACAGGTGTCGATTTACGTGCGTCCTTACGTAGCTGGCGACAAACCTCTATGCCATCCAGGCGTGGCAACATCAAATCGAGTACCACCACGTCATAGCTGTTCTCAACGGCCAAACGATAGCCATCCAACCCATCGACTGCGTAATCCACCTCAAAGCCACGGCCTTCCAAGTATTCGCCGATCATCTCTGAGATGTTGCGGTTATCTTCCACTATCAGGACAAGCCCTGAGGTTTCCTTGGTCTGACGCATGACAGCTCCCAATTCTTCAGGTTTGTGAAATCGTGCTGGATGACCGTGTAGAAGCAGCGTGAAGATCCTGCCATTTATTGAGGACATTCAGTGAGCGTTTTTCAAAATCCTGACACAGGTACGCTAAACGCATTCTCAAACACCGGAAACAACTCAGTATTCATCACGTGTCCAACCAACCTGCACGCATCAGGACGGCAACACCACACTTAACTATTTCCATTTCATAGTAAGGAAAGCGATACACCTATCACCAAGCTCATAGGAAGTCAGGCAGGTGCAAGTACAGCAACCAAAAACTAAGCCGCTATCGGTACAGAGATAGACGATGCCAACCATCCAGCCCCCTCGGACCAGGCAATTGTATTGCTAGAATCCGGCACCTGATTGAGCAGGCCGCGTTGCATCTTGAGAGTGATCGTAAACACGGAATGAAAGCTCTGTCTTCATTGTGGCGAGCATCCTCCAAGACACAGTGCTCACTGTTCTGGCCGAGTCAACACGCAACCAATGCGGCGCATATCGATCTCATCGGCAGCTCGCATCAGTGCAACACGATCGCTCCCAGGGTCAAAGCTAATCCGAAAATGCAGTTCACCTGCTGGCGTACGCGATGAATGGATCGAGGACAAATTAATCCCATGCTGCTCGAACACGTGCAGCAGCCTTTGCAATGAACCAGGGCGATCCTCTGGAAGGTACACGCTGAAAGCCAACGGTTCGGTCAAATCAGCCAACAAATAACCGATGCGCTCGTAATTATAGTTACCTGCAACTAACGACGCTTCTGGAAAAACTTGGTGGTTGGCTTCCAAAAAGCCGGCACGAAATCGAGTACGTGCTGCATCATCACCACAACTCACCAATGCACGCAGCTCCAGCAAGTGACTAAGCAGATGGTCTAGCATCTCAAGCACATACGAATTTCCAAACTGGATATCCTCATAAATCGACGGATTCAACGATAGAATCCGCGCAATCATCGCCATATCCAACTCGAATGACATCGAACGAAATGACATGATCGACTGAAATTCGCCCAATAGCGGCAGGTAATCACGTAACACACTCGCCTGTGCCAAGTGACAGGCATGTACCATTGCCTGTACCAACGCCATCAGCCGGTCATGGTGCTCGGGCGTCGCAGCCACACATTCGGCCTCCAACGCCTCACACAACTGCATCAACCACGGACGCCAATGATGTAGCCGCGCCTCGCAGACCACCAACACCCGGCCCTTTAGCGTGGGTGCCTTTGGTGGTGCAGTCATAGGATGCAAGCCAACTACCTCCGCTTGCGAAGCCAACATTGCTTCCACGGGGGCCTGCTTGATTGAGGTCACATCAATCCAAAGCTGCCCAGCGTCAGTGCCATCAGCCATCGCCACATATTCACCAATCAAGGCAGCGGCTTTCCTGATCGGCACAGAGAACACCAGCACATCAGCACAACGTAGTAGCTCGGCAGGGGATAGCGAGGCTGGATCCGCCGGATCATAGCCAATCACCTTCAAGTCCATACGCTCACGCAGAAAGCGTCCCAACCAGTGTCCATAGGCACCAGCACTGCCGACAATACCAACAACGGGAGACGCACTCACACCAACATCCGTTTACCTCACCAGGCGAAAGCAATGATGGCCCAAACGCAACGCGGGCATTCATTCACTTAAGACGTCATCCGGTCCCAGAAGCTTTTTACACCATCAAGAAAAGTAGCCGATTTAGGGGAATGCTTACGCGCATCCTCACCAGCGAAAGTCATTTCAAATTGCTCTAACAGCTTACGCTGCTCAGCAGTCAAGTTCACAGGAGTCTCAACCACAATACGACAGTACAAATCGCCTTCAGTACGACTACGCACCGAGCGTACCCCCTTGCCACGCAAGCGGAACAGTTTACCAGACTGGGTCTCCGCAGGAATACGAATTTCTGCCTCCCCATCAAGCGTAGCTACACGCACAATGTCGCCAAGCGCAGCCTGTGAAATACGCACCGGCACTTCACAGTGCAAATCATCACCATCACGCTGGAAGATCGGATGCTCACGCACACGCACTTCCACATATAGATCCCCTGGGGGCACCCCATCCGGACCCTGCTCGCCCTCACCGCTGAGGCGAATACGATCACCATTGTCTACACCAGCAGGGATCTTCACTGACAGCGTCTTATGATCCTCAACACGCCCAGCACCATTGCAGACCTTACACGGATTTCGAATAATCACGCCTCGTCCGCCGCAATGCGGGCAAGTCTGCTGCATGGCAAAGATGCCGCGTTGAATCCTAACTTGACCGCTACCGCGGCACGTACCGCACGTCTCAACGTGACCGTCTTCTGATCCACTCCCATGGCAGTGAGTACATTCAACCAAAGTGGGTATCTGGATCTGTCGCTCAACACCAGCAACAGCTTCTTCCAAATCCAGCTCAACCATGTAACCGACATCGGCACCACGCCGCGAAGCGCGCGCGCCACCAAAAATGTTACCGAAGATATCACCGAAGATATCGTTCATGTCGGGGGTATTTCCGCTCCCCACGCCATGTTCGAAAGCGGCATGACCATGCGTATCGTATAACTTTCGTTTTTTCGTGTCGGCAAGAACCTCATAAGCTTCCTTGCATTCCTTAAAGGCCGCCTCCGCAGCTGCATCACCAGGATTACGATCTGGGTGGTATTTCATCGCACAGCGACGATACGCTTTTTTCAGATCATCTTCGCTGGCAGTGCGAGGCACACCCAACACTTGGTAGTAATCACGTTTACTCATGGATAGCAGACATCGATAGTTGTTAAAGAAACGGCACTCAATCGAAACATGCAGAGAGCGACAATGTCACGGTAAAACCGCGAAGGGCAAAGCGTTTGCTCCGCCCATTCGCAAATCCATACCACTTCGGCATAAAAAGCCTATTTTTTGTCGGCCTTGACTTCTGTGAATTCAGCATCAACCACATCGTCAACCTTGGCTGAAGCGCCTGCACCAGCCCCCGTGCTTCCTGACTGCTGCTCTGCTGTTGCTGCCATATGCAACGACTGTGCAACTTCCTCAAGAGTTTTGGATTTCGCCTCAATCTGGTTTTTATCATCACCTTTGACGGCAGCCTCAAGCTCTGCAAGGGAGGCTTCGACACGCCCAATCAGCTCACCCCCAACCTTACTACCATGCTCCTTAATGGCCGAACGAGTTGAATGGATCAAACCGTCAGCATGGTTCCTTGCCTGCACCAACTCTTGGAACTTTTTGTCTTCCTCACGATGTGCCTCAGCATCGGCAACCATCTGTTGAATCTCACTATCCGAAAGTCCAGAACCAGCTTTAACCTCGACCTTCTGCTCCTTATTGGTTTTCTTGTCCTTGGCAGAGACATGCAAAATACCGTTGGCATCAATATCAAAAGACACCTCAATCTGCGGCTGGCCACGCGGCGCAGGTTCGATACCCGCCAAATCAAATTTAGCAAGCGATTTATTGAAACGCGCCTGCTCACGTTCACCTTGCAACACATGGACAGTCACTGCGGACTGACCATCCTCGGCAGTAGAAAACACCTGGGACGCTTTGGTCGGAATGGTCGTGTTCTTCTCGATAATCTTGGTAAACACACCACCCATCGTTTCAATACCAAGGGATAACGGGGTCACATCTAGCAGTAACACATCCTTCACGTCACCAGCCAGCACCCCACCCTGAATTGCAGCACCCAATGCAACTGCTTCGTCCGGATTAACGTCCTTACGCGGCTCTTTACCAAAGAAGTCGGCAACCGCTTGCTGGACCTTCGGCATACGGGTCTGGCCGCCAACCAAAATCACTTCTTGAACATCACTGGTACGCAACCCAGCGTCGTTCAACGCAATGCGGCATGGCTCAATTGACTTACGGACCAAGTCGTCTACCAAGGCTTCAAGCTTGGCACGAGTCAGTTTGATATTCAGGTGCTTCGGACCCGATGCATCCGCCGTAATGTATGGCAGGTTAACTTCGGTTTGCTGGGATGAAGACAATTCGATTTTAGCGCGCTCAGCAGCATCCTTTAAACGTTGCAACGCAAGCGGATCCTTGCGCAAATCAATCCCCTGATCCTTATTGAATTCATCAACCAGATAATCAATAACACGCTTGTCGAAATCCTCACCTCCCAAGAAGGTATCACCATTGGTCGCCAATACCTCGAACTGCTTCTCACCATCCACTTCAGCAATTTCAATGATTGAGACGTCAAAGGTACCGCCGCCAAGATCATATACAGCGATCTTGCGATCTCCGCCCTTCTTGTCCAAACCGTAAGCCAATGCCGCAGCGGTCGGCTCGTTGATAATACGTTTGACATCCAGGCCAGCGATCCGACCAGCATCTTTCGTTGCCTGACGCTGACTGTCATTAAAATATGCCGGCACGGTAATCACCGCTTCGGTGACTTTCTCGCCCAGGAAATCCTCGGCGGTCTTCTTCATTTTCTCCAGCACCTTGGCAGAGATTTCCTGCGGCGCCAGCTTCTTACCATCAGCAGTGGCCACCCAGGCATCCCCATTGTCATGCTGAGTAATCTTATACGGCACCAAATCAAGGTCCTTTTGGACCTCTGCATCACCGAACTTACGTCCAATCAAACGCTTAACCGCATAAAAGGTGTTTTTCGGATTTGTGACCGCTTGGCGCTTGGCTGCAGCACCAACAAGCACTTCACCATCCTTGGTGTAAGCAACAATGGAAGGAGTGGTCCGATCACCCTCCGAGTTTTCGATGACACGCCCTTTACCGCCTTCAATAATCGCTAAGCACGAATTTGTGGTGCCGAGGTCGATACCAATGATTTTGCCCATGAGAGTAGCTCCTGAAAGTTTTGAATCAAATTCCCAGCGGTGCCGGGATCTGTTTCGAATGTGGGGATGACCGACGCCTGCTCAAGCGGCTGTCAAGACGTTGTACTGCATGAACAATAAGACTCAAAACAACTCAATCCTGCTTGGCAACCACCACCAGAGCAGGGCGCAGCAAACGTTCGTTGAGCAGATATCCCTTCTGAAACACCTGAATCACATGCCCTGGTTCGACGTCAGTAACCTCCGTCTGGCTGATCGCTTGATGGTGCTCGGGGTTAAATAGCTGACCCACTGGATCTAGAAGCATCAAACCGTTGTCAATAGCAACCTTCAACAATTGCTTGTAAGTCAGCTCCAGACCATCGCGCAACGGGCTTGGCTCACTACCGGAAGCAGTCAATCCCGCATCCAGACTGTCAAACACCGGCAGTAACTCGCCAAGCAGCTTTTCATTAGCGAATTTTCGCGCTTGTTCAACATCTCGAATGAGGCGCTTGCGCTGATTCTCCAGCTCAGCACGCTCACGCAATACATCCGCCTTAATCGACGCAATCTCACCACGCAACGTCTCAACCTCAACCTTGAGCGGATCTGTTTCCGGTGAATTCTGCGTCAGTTCTTCAGAATCACATTCGGGGTGGTCTTGGTTCATATAAAAATCCTGAGTCGGCGGAACGCCCGCCTCAACCCCAACCCGTATGTGGGCAAGCCGCCAGCTTTCAAGCCATCCATGCATAATTCATCAAACGATGGCGACAATGCAGCTCAACCGACCTAAGGCATCGTTGGCGGCTCCAGTGCCGTACCCAGCACCTGGGCTACAACCTGCACCAGAGGGATGACCCGGTCATATGCCATCCGCTTGGGCCCAATCACTCCCAACACTCCCAAAACCTGACCGTGCGCTGCATATGGCGCAGTGACCAACGAAATATCCTCCATCGAAACCATTCCGGTCTCCTCACCAATGAAGATACGCACCCCAGGTGCATCAATCGTACGCTCCAGTAATTGCAGGATCTCCCTCTTGCTCGCAAATATCTCAAACAACTCACGCAAGCGATCCATGTCAGAAAGATCCTGAAGCGCCATCAATCGGGTCTGGCCAGTGACCACAATATCCTCACTATCGTTTGGCACAAGCATCTGCGAAGCAAGATCCAGGCTATGTGCCAACAACTGTTCCATCTCGTCCTTGGCCTTGCGTAGCTCGCACAGCACAGTGGTGCGGATATCGGCCAATGTGCGTCCGATGAAGTGTGCATTCAGATAATTGCTGACCCGTTCCAGCTCTCCAGGCTCGTACACACGACGCGGCTCAATGACCCGGTTCTGCACCTCATTGTCAGCAAAAATTAGGATCGCCATGATCTGGCGCGCATCCAGTGGCACAAAATCAATATGGCGGAATACGAACTGTTCACGCCGTGGGGCGCTGACCACACCTACAAAATGAGTCATCGCCGATAAAATTTCCGATGCACTGCCCAACAGCGTCTGCGTGCCCCCACCAGTCATCTCAACACGTAGCCGACGAATATCATCTTCACTGGGAGGCTGCATCTGTACCAAACTGTCCACAAACATCCGGTACCCGTGTGCAGTCGGCACCCGCCCCGCCGATGTATGCGGCGAATTGAGTAGACCAAGTTCCTCCAAGTCAGCCAGGATGTTACGGATCGTCGCCGGACTGATGTCGAGTCCAGCCTGCTGGGCCAGCGTCTTGGAACCAATCGGCTCACCGTTCTGGATGTAGCATGAAATCAACGTCCGTAACAATTGTCGGGATCGGGAATCAAGCGTAGGAGAAAAGGAAGCGCACATGGAGTATTGGTAAGACGAAGGGAAACAAATAGTTTTTCGGCGGAACGTTGGCAAGATTACCCACTCCCTACCCTCTCAACTCGCCCTAAGTTTTTTGATTGACACTGTTCTAACGCCATGCTCAGACATCTCACGATTAAGGATTTCGCTGTTGTCCGTAACATCGAATTAGAATTCGGCCCTGGTATGACTGTGGTCTCCGGCGAGACAGGTGCCGGCAAGTCACTGATCATTGACGCTCTGGGTTTCCTCTCCGGACTACGCGCCGACAGCAGTGTCGTTCGCCACGGAGCTGAACGGGCCGAATTATCGGCTGAATTCGACATCACGATACACCACCATGCCCGCGTCTGGCTGCGCAACGTAGAGCTTGACGACGGCGACCAATGCCAGCTACGTCGGATCATCCGTGCCGACGGTGGCTCGCGTGCATGGATCAACGCACGCCCAGTCACACTATCGCAACTAAGTGATCTCGCCACCCATCTCGTCGAGATCCACGGCCAACATGAACACCAAACACTGCTCTCACGTCAAAGCCAGCTCGTACTACTGGACACCTACGCACAAAACGAAACCGAACGCGACGCAGTACAACAAGCCGCAACACATTGGCAAGCACTCCTGGACGAACGCGATGCGCTACAGGCACAAGGCGATATGTCCGAGCGAATCAATTTCATAGAACACCAACTGACAGAATTGCAACGCGAAAATCTGGATCCGGCCACTATCACCGCATTAGACGCCAGTCATCGACGCCAAGCCCATACCGCTGCGCTCATCGAAGCATGTAAGAACACTACCCAGACATTACATGGCGACGACACCACCTCAGCGTTGCATCTGCTCCATGCAGCGCGTCACACACTCAGCCGGGTCAACGAACACGATGCACGACTAGGCGAAGTTGAAACTTTACTAGACAACGCAATGATCCAAGTGGACGAAGCACTGACATTATTAGATCGGATTCATAACGATCTGAACATTGACCCTGAACAATTGGAAGCCATCGAACTCAGAATCGGACGCCTACACAGCCTGGCACGCAAACATCGCTGCACACCGCTTGACTTAGCTGCACAGCGCGACCGTATGGCCGCCGAAGTCGAATCAATGCGCAACATGGATATACACCTGCAACAGCTGGATCATCGGATCAGCAACGCCATGACAAAGTGGCGGCAAGCAGCGGAAAAACTTAGCATCAGCCGCACGCGCGCTGCCGCGGCACTTTCAACAACCACGACAAACCTGATCAACGAATTGGGCATGGGCGGGGGACAGCTTCTGATCCAACTGCAACCACACGAAAACAATCGACCACATCCTAACGGTGCCGAACGCACCGAATTTCTCATCGCCACCAATCCAGGCCAACCGCCACGACCGCTACGCAAGATTGCCTCTGGAGGTGAGTTGTCGCGCGTATCGCTGGCCATCATGGTCGCCGCACTAGGCCTGGATACAGTGCCAACAATGGTCTTTGACGAAGTCGACACAGGCATCGGGGGCGCAATCGCCGACATCGTCGGCCAAAAACTACGCGCCTTAGGCGAGCAACACCAAGTATTATGCGTCACTCACTTACCACAGGTCGCCGCAAAGGGACATACTCACTACCGCGTCAGCAAGATCCCTATAGACGGCATCACGCAAAGCGCCATCTGCCTACTCGACTCACAAGCACGTCAAGAAGAAATAGCCCGCATGTTGGGCGGCGTACACATTAGTAAAGAAGCCCATGCAGCAGCAGGCAAACTTTTACAGGAGTTACAGGAGATGTAACTAACGTCGCAACAAACGAAAGGTTGCTTTACAGGTCAGGAAGGCATCCATGAAGCACTGTACATTCAAGAAAATAACTCCGCTCCCCCTACCCTCACACCACTCTGTTCTCCCGTTACACGCACGGAAACGCACTCACCATCAACGACCGCGTTTTTTACGTACGTACAAGACCAACGAGTGTTCTTCCAACTCATAACCGCGTTCAGCAGCAATGCTGCGCTGCAACAACTCAATCTCCTCGTTGTGAAACTCAATGATCTTACCGGTATCGACATCCACCATATGATCGTGATGTCCGCCACGGTCGATCTCGTAGACCGCCTGCCCGCTCTCGAAATTATGCTTAAGCACTAATCCTGCCGCCTCAAACTGAGTCAGCACCCGATACACTGTTGCCAAGCCAATTTCGTTACCCTGCTCAAGCAACTGCCGGTAAATGTCTTCAGCACTAAGGTGATGTTCACTACTGGACTGTTCGAGCAGTTCGAGGATACGGATCCGCGGATGTGTCACCTTCAAACCAACTTTACGTAAATCATTTAATTCCATTGACTTCTCAATTGATGGACCATTTAGCATCCGCGACCTCGTGAATCGGTTACGGCAACCGCATAGGAGTGTATCATCGTGCAAATATTTACCTGTTGACTGCTAAAATTCCAATGCGCAATCTCCTCCTAGCCGCTGCCCTTCCTCTCCTCTTTACCGCCGGTTGCAGCATCATCTACAAACAGCCAATTTATCAAGGCAACTTGATCAAAAAGGAAGCTGTTGACCAATTAAAAATTGGCATGAATAAACAAGAGGTCGCCATGCTGCTTGGTACGCCGTCGATCTCCGACATATTTCACACAGACCGTTGGGACTATACATCCACACAACGTATCAACCGCGTAGCGCACACTGAAATCAAGAATCTCACCGTTTACTTTCAGAACGACCTAGTCACCCGATGGGAAGGAGACTACTTCCCGAACCAAGATGAGAAACTGGCGGAATCGGCACGCAAGCAATTCGGTCCAAACCTCTCCAGAAAAGAACACGGTAATCGCTGAACAGATTCTATCGAAACGATAGACGTATTTACGCCGACACAGCACGTCGGCGCCGCGCCTCCTTAGGATCAATCAACAAAGGACGCAACAATTCAACCCTATCGCCATCGTTCAACACATGGTCTGATGTAACCAAAACTCCGAACACTGCATAACCTACTGCCTGTTCGATCCCATTTAACGCAGCCATCTCCACCGCATCGACCACCCTTGCTCCTTCTTGCAACATGATCTCGCAGCAATGAACGCGATCTGGCCAAGCAATTAGCACTTCAACTCTCACCACTGCCACCACAATCAGCAATGCGAATGAAGTCCTTGACCATGCGATCAGCTAAGCCATTGAATCCAAGTGTCAACGCCGGATTCAACATACGAGACACTGGCTCGAACTCCAGCCTCAAACTGACCTTGCAAGACTCCTCCGCCAACATCTGGAACTCCCAGCGTCCTTCCAAACGCTTGAATGGCCCATCACGTAACTTCATATCTATCTGAGATGGCCGCTTCAGGGTATTGTCAGTGATAAACCAAGTCCGGAACGCTCCTACAACCACATCCAACCGCGCCATCAAACGATGTTCATCATGCTCAAATAACTGCGCCGAATGACACCAACTAAAACGGCTAGGATAAGCAGTAATATCGTTGACAAGATCAAACATACAACTTGCGCTGTGGCAGACCAAAGCGCTGCGGCAAATAATAGGCATAACATTAGGCGTGACAAACGGACAGATTCGTTCACAAGAACTCTATTCTGGGACAATAGCCGCATGAACAACAAACATCCCAAGAATAAAGCAAAGAGCACAACAACTCCAAAAACCATCGCTCTGAACAAACGTGCACGTCATGAATACCATCTGATTGAACGCCATGAAGCCGGTCTGGAACTGCAAGGCTGGGAAGTCAAAGCAATCCGTGCTGGCCGTGCCAACCTTGGCGACGGCTATGCCTACGTGCGCGACGGCGAAATCTTTCTCATCGGTGCCCAAATCACTCCGCTCATCCAAGCATCCACCCACGTTGTCGCCAACGACCGCCGTACCCGCAAACTACTGCTGCACCGCCACCAAATCGACACACTGATCGGACGAGTACAACGTGAAGGCTTCACCCTGGTCCCAACTGCGATGTACTGGAGCAAAAATCGAGTCAAAATGGAGATTGCTCTAGCCAAAGGTAAACAGGCCCATGACAAGCGCCATGCAGAGAAAGAACGCGAATGGCAACGCGACAAACAGAGGATCATGCGGGCCCATAATCGCAACGCATGACACCGAACAAGTATCAAAACAATCAAAATATGAAGTATCACTGAATATAAACGAAGCCAAAAATAAATCGCATCATCTAACCCATTGCAACAACGGTCACATCCACCGCGATGGTTAAATTTATTTTCCTCAACCCATCCACAAACCAAAAAAAGAGCCACATTATGTGGCTCTAAAATTAAGTATTAATAATAACCCTGTTAAAAACGGCCGCCCAAACTCAACGTCCCACTCCAGGTCCTATCACCCAGTGCCCTCCTGCTGACATCGAACGTCGCCCCCAAAAACATGGTTGGACTTAGGCGATACTCCACACCGCTGCTTATTGTCCCTATCACGCGCTTCATAACCATTTGATGTACAAAGCCACCAATATAATCAGCATGCCCGCCATATACTGGATCATCTCCATAAAGCCTCCTATCAATTTCAAGACCTGCAATCCATTTCAAACGTGCTGTTAGCGGCACCGCAACATCCGCACCAACATACGCAGAAGTACGCCGATTATTGATCGCACTATAGCTGACAGGGAACGCTGCATTCTGCTCGCTGTATGCAGTACGCAAGACACTGCTATGACGCACTCCCAGATGCCACCCCAATAAAACACTTTGATCGGCATTGAAACGTTGCCCTGCTTCCAGCGAGGCATCCCGACCTTTCATACGACTGCGACCGGATCCTGCCTCTGTATTTGTTAACAACGGACGTTGCACAACCACGCTGTACTGATTGAAAGCCACGGCTGGACGCACATACCATTCACCTCCCCTAAAGGGAGCATTCCATTGTGCATAAAACCCTGCACCCAGATTGTGATTGTTCTTGAAATAACTGTCCTGCAATGAGCGGGACAGTGAACGGTCCAGCGAGAAACCTGCAGACAACGTTTCAAACATGGCATAACCGAATCTGAAACCAACGACACTGTCCCGATTGCTTCCTGTAGAGACGAGCCCAGTACGCACAGACCAGCAGACCTGGCTGTCATCAATCTCACATCCTTGCTGTAGAAGGATGAGTCCTTGGCGCTGCAAATCCATAACTGAAAATGTCTCTGCGGCCAACACCGATAAGGCACCTATGGTATTGACAGTATCTACCTTGACCACGCTAGGTTGGGATTGGGGCTGAGATTCAGAGTGAGATTGCGTTGGATAAATGATCTTCCAGACAGTGGCATGGTCTTTTCCTGAATCTACTTCAGAATACCCTGCTGCAACTGTTCCATCTGCAGAGAGTGCAGTAGCAATGGAATATCCCGAGTTATCACTTTTTAATGTTCCCAGATCGATTTTCGTTTGCCAGTGATCCCCCAACCAAACAGTGGCACGCCCTATAGAGGAATCAGATTCAGCAAACCCTGTAGCGATTTTCCCATCAGCGGAAAGTGCATAAACCAAAGAATTCCCTGAATTATCACTTTTCAATGTTCCAAGCTGAGTTTTCGTTGTCCATTGATCACCAGACCAGATGGCCCCATAAAAAACACTGCCATTTTCCATAGAAAAATAACCACCTGCCACTTTCCCATCAGTAGAAAGTGCTCTCACCTCAGCCCCTTCGGATTCATTATTATTCAATGTTCCCAAATCAGTTTTTATTCCAAAACCATCGCCTGACCAAATAAATGCATGCGTAAAATTTTGGATATCATTTCTACTTTTCCCTTCTAAAATACCCCTTGTAGTGTTCTTTGAACTAATATACCCCCCAGCAACCTTTCCATCCGTGGATAAAGCCTTCACCTCAGCATCATAATATTCTTTTGGTACATCAAGCTGTTTTATATCTTTCCAATGACTTCCAGACCAGATAATGGGAACAAGATGAGTAGAGAAACCGTACCCACCAATAGTTTTTCCATCCCCAGATAATGCATTAACCACTCCGGATTCTAAAATCCCCAATTCAAGCTTGACTTCATTCTCCCATGAGTCAGCAGACCAAATGACTGGAATAAAAGTAGCTGAATCATCATTGGCTAGAAACTTTCCATTAGATGCCTTCTTTTCCAAATTGGCACTCGAAATAGATTCATGAATTCTGATGTATTGATAACCACCGGCAATTGATCCATCAGCAGACAATGCTTTCACTTTACTACGCGCAAAAGATGCTCCAATATTAATTGTATCCTTGAGATTATTCCATGACCAAATAGTTGCAATATATTCATTACCATCAGGAGTAACAAATCCACCAGCCACCCTACCATCCTTTGAGAGAGCATTAACATATGAATATTGAGAACCATCATTTGTCAACGTTCCCAAATCATATTTGTTTGATACTGATGGCACGCTCCCATTCGCATATACAACACTGCCCCCATACATAGAAAATACGATAACTACAGTCAAAAATTTTCTTTTTTGAAATTTTAATTTCATAACAAATAATCCATGAATTCTTAAAGATTATCAATCACCTAATAAATTTTATTAATACCTCAACGCATAATTAGAGTAACAACCCAAGTAGTCTCATATTTTTTAATGCCTTTATCACTTACACTTTAAATAATTTTATACATCACAGGCTAAATAGCGTCTGTAGAAAAATAACGAATACCACAGATTCATACGGCGTGATCAATAAGACGAGCAAGCACTCTTATTACCGACCCCCTCTTTAAAAAATCCACACGCAATCTCAAACGGACATCAACATTTAAATTTTCTTCATTTCCCCATAAAAAACAAACAGCCATTGGCTAGAGACTGCATACAGGACATATCATCGCACTATTGGACACATCACACACTGGCAAGCACCATTCAACGTATCCAAGCACTCCCCTAATCGCAGAGCCTATGTCCTGCATCACCAAATAATAAACACAACACATGTACTTACCATCTTCCCCTTATTGCGTCCTTGCTGACATCTAGTGTAATCATTCCAAGCTCATGTCACTGGGAAATATCCAAAATCAAAATCATTCCCGGTACACTGCTTTAACTTACCTGATAAGAATCGCATACAACTCCCGGACAATAGCAACCAACATAACGGCTACCGATAGACCTGCTACCAATACGAAATCCCCGACCAGATTCAACCAGCCCAACTAACTCCAACTCGACACGCATGAGAGCATCTCAGAAATGATCGTATCAATAGATGTCGGAAGCCAATCTTATTCAGATACGAGGATATTCAAGCAACCCAATAAAAATGCGACGCCCATTGTGGAGCGTCGCCAAAATCGCTAATCGTAAGTTTTTTAGCACACACAGCGTACTGTGAAATTTTAATTGAACACTAGGATGGTTGACACCATCTACGCGACATTTCTTATATTGGCGTGATATTCGATGCTTGGGGACCCTTCGGGCCCTGCGTCACGTCATAAGTAACTCTCTGGCCTTCATGCAAACTACGGAAGCCTTTTGAGTTAATCCCCGAATAGTGAACAAATACCTCGGGAGTCCCATCATCCGGTAAAATAAATCCGAATCCCTTTTGGTCACTAAACCACTTAACTGTACCGCTCTGCATGGTGATGCGAGACCTTTTCAAATTGAAATGAGTAATGTACGTCCCCTAGCGCACAGACTGAGTATGCAAAGCTTGTGTCCAAATGACAATCACTCTCGCGCAACTTTACTAATTAGTTCCGGAAGACAGCTGAAGGCTGTCGCAACATTGGACAAAATTTCTCCCATTGTGATCTCAGCGCCATCACCACAACCCGCCGCCCAGTTGGAGACAATCCCCAAACAAGCATATTCCAGCCCCTTCTCACGCGCCAACGCAGCCTCAGGCATACCCGTCATACCAACTAAGTCACACCCATCGCGGCGTAACCGATCAATCTCAGCAATCGTTTCCAAACGTGGTCCCTGAGTCACACCATAGCAACCATACTCGACCAAACTTACATCCACATCACGTGCTGCACGCAACAAACAACCACGCAGCAACGGAGAATAAGGATGACCAAAATCCACATGGAGCACCTCACTCCCCACTTCCTCGCAGAACGTGGAGACACGCCCCCATGTATAGTCAATCAGCTGATCAGGACAAACCAACGTACGTGGGCCAAACGCCTCATTGATTCCACCGACAGTATTGAGCGCCAGCACACGACTGACACCAAGCTGCTGCAAAGCGGCAATATTGGCGCGATAATTAATTTTGTGTGGTGGCAACGCATGCTCCTCACCATGACGGGCAAAGAAAGCCACACGCTGGCCAAACAACATACCAACACGGATTGGACCAGAAGGGCGGCCATACAACGTCTCAACCTCATACACCTGTACATCGTCGAACTGAGACAACGTATAAACACCAGTACCACCAATCACCGCCAGAGCAATCGTTTGCATACTATTGCCTCATCGCATAAATTGCCGGGATACCGCGCAGCTGCCCCGCTATGTCCATTCCAAAACCAAACACATAGCGATCCGGAACCTCCACGCCATAATAATCTGCCCTCATATTGGGTATACAACGATCATGACATTTAATCATCAGCACCACTAGCGACACATCGGTAGCCCCCCCGCTTTAGGCACCACTGACGTATCTCAGACAAGGTATGACCCTCGTCGAGAATATCGTCAACCAGAATCACACGACGACCAGACATGGCACTGACCGGATAATGCCTCCACACCAATGCACCGCCAGTCTGCTCACCACGGTAACGCGTCGCATGTAAGGAATCCAACTCTATGTCCTGACCACGCTGGCCCAGCTCCAATGCTAATTGACCCGCAAACGGCAACCCACCATGCATGATGGTGACAAACAACGGCACATCCCCCTGATAGTCCCTGGCGATGTCATCGGCGATATGCGCAATAGCCACATCAATACTGGGACGGTCTACCAATAAATCAGCCCGAGCAAGTATCTGAGAAATAGTGAAGTTAGACATCAAGTGGATGTTCCGAATCGTTCAAATAAATGGGATTGAATGGAACCATAACGAACATCGGCCAGTAGCCCATCCCAACCAAGCACACCGCGACCGATCAAACCAATAAGAGCAGCCGTATTGGAACGACGGCCAGCAACAGCAGACAGCGCATCGTTCACCAATTCCGGATGACACACCAGAACCACATCACAACCAGCATCAAGATGCGCGTGCACACAGCCAACAACACCACCAACGCCACGCACAGCAGCCATACCGATGTCATCAGAAAAAACCACCCCCCGAAACCCCATGCGCCCACGTAAAATAACCTCGATCCAATGCGCAGAAAAACCTGCCGGTTCAGGCGCGACATTTGGATAAACTACATGTGCCATCATCACTGCATCCGCACCGGCAGCAATGCCTGCCGCAAACGGCACCAAATCCTCAGACTCAAGCGTTTCCAACGCACGCACATCCACTGCAAGATCAACGTGCGTATCCTCCAGAACACTACCATGCCCAGGAAAATGCTTAAGCGTCACTGGCATACCAGCAGCATGCATCCCCTGCACATAAGCCTTGGCAAACGCCGCCACCACGTGCGGATCATCACTGAAAGCACGATCGCCAATCGCACGATTGCCACGCCCAAGATCGACCACCGGAGCAAAACTTAAATCCACACCACTGGCTCGAACTTCACTGGCCATCAACCAAGCATGCTCGAACGCCAACTCCAATGCCGCCTCCGGATCGCGTACATACAATGCACCAATCCCCTGTAATGGTGGTAACGCACTATAGCCCTCATGGAAGCGCTGCACACGCCCACCCTCCTGATCAACCGCCAACAACAGCGGCCGCGGTGCAGCTTCACGCAGCGCAGCCGATAATTCGACAATTTGCGCACGTGAAGCAAAATTACGCTTAAACAACACAACACCGGCCACCGCATCGTCCTGCAACCAATCCACCTCCTGAGCACTGAGCGTCGTACCCGCCACACCAATCAGTAACATTGCAAAAACCTCCGGCTCACAACACCACAGAGACACAAACACGACATAGCAACAAAGATAACGGCGCGCACATCAGACACCATGCGCAATAGTTCCCACCAACCTGATTACTACCTCACACTACAAATAACACACCGCTTAACAAACAACTCACCACGACAACAAGCAATACGGGCGCACACAACAAAAGATTCAGACTGATGCACCCCAACAAACAAACGGATGCGAAGCCAGAGCCAGACTGTAGTAACGTGCGTCATCAGTCACCTCGACACCAAGCCAATCCGGCAACACAAAACCCTCATGTGCACTGTCCAACTCAATCTCAGCCACAACCAAACCAGCGTTATCACCTAAAAACTCATCCACCTCCCACACGTGACCCGCATAACACACCAAATGACGGCGCTTATCAATCAATCCCCCCACACACAACGCAAGCAAATCACGCGCATCACTCAAAGGAATTGCATATTCGAACTCCTGCCGAGTATGACCGAATGCCACCGATTTAAGATTGAGATACGCCGCATCCTCTTGAATACGCACCCGCACCGACGCCTTTTGCGTCCCCTTTCCCAATACTTTTTGGTCATTGATATACCCTTGAGTCATCGGAATCACCCTATGCGCAGCAGCACGCCAACCTTCCCCAACAACCAGGAATTTACGTTCTATTTCGATAGCCATAATTTTATAAAATTCAGAAAAAGTCAGAGCGAATCAGACCGTGCAACACTCTTCGGATCACTCAGCAACGATCAAATACAGCAATACTCTCCACATGCGCAGTATGCGGAAACATGTCCATCGCCCCAACCGCACGCAACACAAAGCCCTGTTCATTGACAAGGAAATCAGCATCACGCGCCAGAGATCCAGGATGACAACTGACATAAACGATGCGTTCGAACATCTTTAACGGCAACTGCTTGAGTACCTCAATCGCTCCGGAACGCGGCGGATCCAACAGCAACTTATCAAAGCCCTGACGCATCCACGGCGCATCGCGTTGATCACGGGTCAAATCAGCAACAAAAAATTCAGCATTCCCCAAACCATTACGCCGTGCATTCTCCCTGGCCCGCTCCACCAGCCCAATATCACCCTCCACTCCAACCACCTCACCCACAGTACGCGCCAACGGCAACGTGAAGTTACCCAAACCACAAAACAGATCGAGCACACGCTCCCCAAATCCAGCACCGAGCAGATCCAAAGCATGCGCAATCATCTTCTCATTCAGCCCACCATTGATCTGAATGAAATCCAGCGGACGGAACACAAACTCCACATCCCAAGGCTTCAAGCGAAATGCCAACAACACCTCATCAGGCCACAACAAACGCACACTCTCCACCCCACCCGACTGCAAAAAAATTGCAATACCATGCTCCTTGCCAAACTCAATCAGCGCCAAACGATCCGCCTCACTCAACGGCTGCAAATGACGCACCGTTAATGCCACAACAGCATCACCGGCAATAAACTCAATCTGCGGTACGTCACACCTACCGTCCAAACTGTCAAGCAACGTTGCCAAAAGCGCAATTTTTTCACCGACCTGCGGAACCACTGTATGACAGACCGACACATCGGCAACAAAACGCGGATCATGCTCACGGAAACCAACCAGCGTCCTCCCCTTTTTCTCAACCCAACGTACAGAAAAACGCCCCTTACGCCGATACCCCCAGCTCTCCGCGGCCAACGCCGGCAACACACGCTCCGGACTGACACAACCAATACGTTCCAAACTTTCCAACAACACCCGTTGCTTCGACACAACCTGCGCATCTTCAGCCAAATGCTGCAATACACAACCAGAACAGACACCAAAATGCGAGCAACGCGGTATCACCCGTTGCGGCGATGCCTGCAACACCTCAACGACACGTGCCTCATCAAAATGACGATTACGCGCAACTGGCTCAACAATCACCACCTCACCTGGAAGCGCGCCAGTGACGAAAGTCACCTTACCTCCCTCGCCATGAGGTCGTGCAACCCCACGCCCATCATGACTGAGATCAATAATCTGCGTTTGAAATGACGTACGATCGAAACGATTTTGGCGAGCCACAAAAGAAACACTGCAAATAAGATTCGAAACATTGTCGCAGATTGCGTTCCATACTGAACCCAGCCCACCATCCACATATCCATCCAAACAAAAAATAAAGAACAACTGTTGTACAAATAAATAAACAAGAGCAGAATTCTAAGAGAGTTTTGAACATACATATTGTGAGTAATGACGCTGACACGGAAGCAGCCCGATGACCGAATCTCCACATCACCTGCACCCACGGCTATTACTGGTAGAAGACGACCCGATCAGCCGCAGATTCTTACAAACCTCACTACAAACATTGCCAGCTCACGTTGATTGGGCCGATTCAAGTACTTCAGCACTCACACTCAGTCGCCACCACCACCACCACCTATGGCTGATCGATCTCAACCTCCCGGATGGCGGCGGTACAGAACTACTCTCATCATTACGCCATCTACACCCAAACACACCGGCGCTGGCACATACTGCTGAAGCCAATCTCCAACTCCCCCATGACACAGACTTTCTCGCCGTCCTGCCCAAACCGTTATCGAGCAAACGTCTACTGGAAGCCGTGCGCCACGCACTTTCAAACGCCCCTGTGGAAAACGACCCATACCCATCCATTTCCACATATTCAGACCAAAACTGGGACGAAGCGGCTGGATTAGCCGCACTGAATGGACAACACAACCATCTGGACGCAATGCGCAAACTCTTCCTGGCAGAACTGCCAAACAACTGCACTGCAATCGAGACTGCACTACACCACAACGATGCACAAACACTCTGCGCACACCTACACCGCCTACAAGCCAGCTGCGGCTTTGTTGGAGCATCGCGACTGAGCAATGCAACACGCCGACTAAAAGAAAACCCAAACTCACAACAAGCCCGTGCCCACTTCCACGAAGCCATCAAAGACCTGCTGCACTAAAAAAACCATAACCTCGCCCCCCGCGATCACCAGCGATTATCTCCTCACTGAATATCGCCTGGGTCTTTGATAGTAAAAAAAAAACTATTATTTCCATCAGTACACACAGAGTATCAGCACCAGAAATGTAACAAAACAGGACAAAAACATCCTGAAAATGCATACATCAATACTGATAAATAAAAAATCAGAAAACACGAAAATTAATCCCCTTCCCTTCGCCGCAATAAACACACACCGAAAAAACGAAGCAGATCCCAACTGTAGCGTTTTAATAAACGTCTTGGCTCCAACAACAATCGGTACAACCATTCACCACGTACACGACGTACCCATAAAGGCGCACGCCGCACATTACCAGACATAAAATCAAACAACGCACCAACACCAAAAACCAATGGCGTACGCAACTGCACATCATGATCAAGAATCCAACGCTCCTGCACAGGATTACCCAAAGCAACCAACAACACATCGGCACCGCTGGCATTAATTGACTCAACTAAATCCTCACCAGTCGCAACGAACTGCGCATACCCATCACAAGTACCGACCACTAATTGCCCCAACTGACACAACATCTGCGCCGCCATATCGGCAACACCAGGCTTGGCACCAAGCAAGAAAAAGCGCAACGGACGTGGAGCGTGCTGACATAGATACGGGATCAAATCAGTACCATTCAGATTACTAACAAAACGACGACCATGAATGAACAGCGCAGCCAAATCCATACCTATCCCATCGTTGAGGATACAAACCCGCTCAGAATACATCCGCCCCCGGAGCGACTGGCATTGCACGATAAAATTTGTATTAGCAAAAAATACCCGCTGCTGTCTTTCTTCAATCAAACTACGGTACAGCGAAGCAACAAAGGCAGACGGCGTGGTTGATAACACCGGAAACCCACCAAGCATCAGAGTATCAATCGTTTCAATGAAGGGTTGATCGGAAGAAATGCCAGAGATCGTCACAACAAAGTCTCCAAAAGCCCATACCCCAGTACGGGAAAATCATCAACAGTAAAGATGACTCCACACGTTTAAACACACCTCACACCTTCTATAGAGACACCAAAGTTATGCATCAACTTTCGCTCCTTCACCACCAATAATGAAAAATAAAGCTACGGATACAGATACGCTCACACCGCAGGTAATATCTTGGTTCCCTCATAGGCAGTAGGATCCAAAACACGAGCAACAACCTCTTCCCAACTCAAATATTGACGAGACTGCTGATGCGGCGCTTGCAACGCACGCTTGATCGCAGCCACCAACTCAATAGCATTCCCTGGAGTATAACCAAAGCGTGTCGGATAAGAGCCGACCACCGCATGCGGACACACCGCCGGTAACCCGAAAAAGTCGTACTGCAACAGTTTCATCGAACTATCGGCTAAATATTCTGGAACCTGCTGTGACACATACGGCGCAATACCGAAAGATGCATGCCTAATATAACGAATAGTTTCAACGTACTTCATCTCACCGTAAACCACGACATTATCAGGATAATCAGGATGTCGCCCCATCCCTGAACCAATTACATGAAAAGTAATATGTGGAAACTCCTTCCCTGCAACCACAAAAAATAACGGATCAAACAACATCGAACCAACCGATACGGCATGGATCCCACCCTCATATGGCGATGGACCACCAAGCTCACTCAAATTTTGAAGAACCCCATGGCCGATATAAAACACATTGCCATGACTAGGAATTTCTTTAGCCATCGCAGGAGAAACAACAGCGATCACATCCAAACTTGGAGCAACCCGCTGAAATTCACGCTCGATATAAGATGCTACATTAATCGCACTGAGACTGTCTGAAGCATTATAAATAAGACGGGCAGATGGATTAATACGCTTCGCCATATCAATGAACGCAACTGCAGTACCACTCTCGAACAAAATGATGTCTGCTTCGCGTATCCACTGCAATAAAATCTCCGGTGGATGCTGCACATACCAGCGAAAGAGCATATCCTCAATACCACGCAACCATGATCTACGTGTATTAAACGGATGTACCAACGTACGCCATAGATAACAATGCACACCATTATACTCAACCACATGATTAGCATACTCATCCAACGGGACACGCAAATCTTTTTTTAGCCTGGACAACAAACTGTAACGTAATGAGAAAAAACGAGTATCACCACGCTTAGCCAATTCATCCGTAATGAAATGAATACTGGCACGACGTGGTGTACGATAATCATGCGCTGACAAAACAAGATAATTGGGACGCACTCCAACGGACATCGTAGAAACATTTGCATCGTGGCTTAATACCGCACTTGTAGAAGCATTCATAAGCTCGCTCGTTATTCACTGAATTAACGTATTCCATTAATTTTCAAAAAAATCCTAAGAACCGATGAATTAAGATCCCTTCCTCACTCTCCTCATGATCCTTAGAAGAAAAGAAGATACAGCTGAAGAAGACATACCGATCTTAATGATAGACAGCACATCACGACGAAATGCTGGCCATAACAAGGATAACACTGCAAAAACTACCAACATTGCCAAAGCACCAACTATCAATTGCTTCCAAAGATTCGACTCGTCACACCACTGCGAAGCATACATAGAAGCAAATGCACACACCCCGTAACCTACGATCGCACGCATCCCATTAAAAAATATTTCCCAACCAGGAACAGGTGTAATACGTGCCGCCCAAATAATCGACAATGGCCATATCAAAGCCAAACTAATGCTGTAACCAATAGCCACACCAAATACACCCCAATAAGCACCAATGCACACACACAACACCAAAAACACATGACTGACAATAGAAAATAAAAGATGATCGCGTATCAAACCGCGTGCTAAAAATAGCCAATAACTTGCATAACTAGCACTCTGCGTCATACCAGCCAATGTCAAAATTTGAAATAACAACACCGCAGAACGCCACTTTTCACCAAGGACCAATACAATTAATGGAGTTGCCTGCGCACAAGCAAATGCAAACAACGGAACAATCACATGCAACATCATCGTTTGCCCACGCAATAAGAAGCTATCGAAACGAGCACGATCATCTTGCAACTGAGAAAGCACCGGCAACGCCACTGAACTTGCCGGCGCAATCACCTGATTCAATGGCATCATCAACAACTGGAATGCACGGTTATATAAACCAAGTACATTAGGACCAAGCCGATAACCGATAATCACTTGACCAACACTGCGATTGGCATAGCTTAGCAATTGCGCAACCATCAGATTCCAACCAAAACTGAGAAAACTCCCCATCGGCACACCACGGCGATAACCACCTGGCAGCCAACGCGCACAGACCATTGCAATTACAAGATTCGCCACAGCTTGCACCACCTGCTGCAACACCAACGCCCAAACGCCCCATCCGACTAGCGCCACACCAACACCAACTAAAAGACCTAACACCTGCGCACCAATATCACTCAATGCAAGCTGACCGAAACGCATCTCACGGCTAAGATTGGCGCGATACTGAGTTGCCATCCCATTAAGTAAAAAATTAATCGCCAATACCTGCGTAATCGTCACTAATGCAGGCTCACGATAAAAATCAGCAATTACCTGTGCCGCAACGAATACCACCAAAGACAGTGCCAATCCAATCGCACTATTAATCCAGAATAGATTATCGCGCTGCGCGTTTGTAATCTGCTTTGCCTGGATCGCCGCCGAAGAAAGGCCAAAATCACGAAGAATATCAGCAACACCCACAATCGCAGTGACCATCGCCATCAGACCATAATCATGCGGATTCAACAACCGCGCCAATAGCACGATAATGGAAAATTGGATAACTACCCTCGCCCCCTGCCCAAGCATCGTCACCACGGCACCGCCAACCGCACGTGAAGCCAAACTACGCTCGGACACCGTAGATACAGTCACCACACCGTCACTCATATCATCACCTTATCCTTGTGCCACAGCACCTGAACTAAACACGACATTGGCAACATCCATTTAATGTAACTGAGGCATAGAATCCACAATGCCCCAAGCAGATAGTGCAACAACACATTAATCCGCCTGGATTGACTATCGCTATTTCCAAGACTCTTACAGAAACTCACAATCAAAAAATTAGTAACGACACATACATCAATCATCCGATTTAGCTGCATACTCAACAGACCGCGATACCTGCGAAATATTTTATACATTAATAAATCATGCACCTGTGAAAAAAATTTATTCGCCACCAATAGTGCTCCACTGAAAAAAACCTATTCAATCGCTTCGACATACTGGAAACAACACAAAACAAAAAGACACCATTCACCTCAGAAATTCCTGCTCACCACTTAATCCAAGGGCTCTACAATACTCATCCTGATAACAACCAATGACATAACGCCAGTGATAACGATCACTGAAAGCCATCGCTTGAGATCGCCAGTCGATAAAATGAGTATCTACCTGTAATGCCAATCCCTGTACAGCAACTGCAGCCTGCTGTGGTTGTAATGGATCGACCAAAACACCTAAACCGGACTCACGATGTAGACGCGCAAATGGTGGAATATCACTCAAGACAGGAATCAATCCAGCACTCATCGCCTCAACTGCAGCGATACCAAAACCCTCATGCCGCGACAGTGAAATAAAAAACTGTGCTTGCTCCATTAAAAAGCGCAACTGCGACTGTGACGGACTACAATGAAAATCCACCTGCTCAGATAACCCAAGCCTATCCACCTCATACACCAACGCAGCCTGATCATAATCATATTCACGCCCAGCAATAATTAATCGCCAACGCGGATCTAACACATACAATACAGCCAGTAATTGCAACGTCTCCAACAATCCCTTATTCATCGACCAGCGCCCGAAATACAAAAGAGTGCGTCCAGCTTCAGAAGCACCACACCTTGCATACTTCTCCACATCTACGCCATTTTCAATGACTCGCAATCGACTCGGCGCCACGATCTTTGAAAACAACGCACCATCACTCTCACTACTCGCAATAATCCGTGCATAAGCCAACGCTGATAACCTAGTCAACGTATTGAACCAAAGTAATTTAAGTCTTGATGCATAATCCGTATGGAAGAAACCACCGTGCGTTGAAACGACCATTGGCTTTCCATGTAACACTCGAGTCAATGCCAGGAAGTCATAAAAAAAATCAATACCGTGTACATGAATCACATCGGCTTTATCCAACATACTCAACACTCCTGGTGCCAATGGATAACGCGAAGAACCACGATAACCAATGCGCTGGATCGACACACCCTGATACTTATCAGTACATGGAAGTAGAACATCAGACTGAGTAAATACTCGGTTCAACGTCACAACATCAACACCGATTCCAGCATGCAAATGCAGCTGCATCGCAATATTGAAGACCACATCCTCCATCCCACCAATTGACGGATGAAATTGACGAACAACATGCACCACTTTCATTAAACAGTGCTCCCATTCCATTCAAAATTACAAAGATTCGAATGATCCCCACTAAATGCAACAAGCCATAATTTTTTGATAAAAAAAGATTTAAAGCTCAAAAGATAAGAACATCATTTTCAATAACACAACAATATCCTTAGCCATAACGGATTAGACTTTGGCATGAAACTCCCTAGAACAAACCACCAACCCATTATTAATGAATCAAAAAAATCATTAAAGAATAATAAAATATCTAAATACTTAATTATGCCTATAATATAAAAAAACAAATGCACTTCTTATCTAAAATAAGGAAAACGCTGTCGCCACAGCCGATTATCAAAATCCAACACAACATAAAAAAAACCACATCACCTAAATGCGACACTAATTATTGATAGAAGACCAATATAATCACTGAGCATCACTACATATAAAAGCAGAATATCGATAAGATATTAGAGATCCATCACATAAAGATAAAACTCACATCATGATGAACGCGCTCGCATATATGAACATGCACCTAGTGACCAAGGTATCCACCTCATCAATATCCATCTAAAAATTGGAATAAAACACAACGTAATTGCTGAAAAAAGCAATGCCAAGATCAATCCAGATGTCCCTCCGAGCAAAGACAATACTCCGAATAACACAAAAAAAACTAGCGTATGCGTGCACAAAATCAACAGCGTATTACGCCCAGCCCATTGTACCAATGACCATTGTTCAACAAGAGCTGCCATACATAACACTATCGCCACACCTAACAATGCGGAAACATGAAAAATAAATGGTGAATTGCCAAAAATAAGCATATTCATATCAACTTTTTCATTGCACAACGCCAACAGAAACCAAGGAAACAACAACACAGCAAGTAAAATCATATTCGCTTTTCTTGTTTTCGGGAGCAGCCGTAACCAAGACGTCCTACGTCCCATCACTCCAAGAACGAAAAATAAAAATGCAATAGGCAATTCATCCAAAGAAAATGGGAAACGCACACCAAACCCAGGAAAAAACCCTACCCATACCCAAGAAAATATCCCACCAAACAAGACCAATCGTTCTAAAGAAACATACTTAGACAACACTTGATAGGTTAATTTCGTCACAAACAATGCTGGAAGAAACCACAACGACGGCTGGACATACAAAGCAGTTCCTCCACCCATCAACAAACCATTCAACGGCTCCCACCAAGGGTGCATCCCCCAACGCAAATCCTTCGCACCAATATGACGTGTAAGCAACCAATAGATATAACCAACGAAAAAAAAGAATACATATGGAACCAGTAAGGTACGCATCAAGTGCAACAAACATTCGCAGAATCCAGACTGACGCATATTCGTGCCAGCAGCCCAACCAGATAACAGAAAAAATAACGGCACGTGGAAACTGTAAATCAGCACAACCCACCATTCTGGGAGGCCTTTAGCATGACCAAGTACCACCAGAAAAATACCCAGTCCCTTCGCCGCATCAATACGCGCATCACGCCCAACTGATAGAGATCCCGGAGAGTGCGCTAATGTCCCCACTCCTACTGGCACATACTTTTTTTTATTGATCACGACACACCTACTTGTGCTATCACTCTCGCTTCTACAAGATTCCTTTTTGCAGCCAATACATTAGGCGAGCAATTCCAAAGACAGCCACACGTAAACCACCACAACGCAGACGTTTTAATCGAAAAATAACTATTTGATACCAAAAGACTCAATGCAAATGCGAATATGGCCATGTTTTTAAATCCCCTCCCCTCATGACTTTGCATGTCGAAAAGAAATGAATAAGACAACAAAAAAACAAGTACAGTGATAACTGACTGTGACGCGATGAAATAAGCAATACCACTATCAAAATAACGATAGGACGACTGAACATCCAAGCCAAACCACGAATCCAAGGGCAAGTGAGCCAATGAATACACACTGAAAAAAGTCCTGCTCAGAATCGTATCCTTGTCATATGTATGAATACCATTCAGCTGAACTATGAACCATCCACCGAGTAACACCGAAAAAAATAACAAAAACGCAAAACGCTGATCAAAACGTTTAAGAAATGGTGCAAGCAATACCATTAATATGCATGTACCAGTCGCCAAACGGCCATCTGAAGCGACAATTAAAAATACGATCATTGCGATCGATAAAATCAACTCGGAGACACTCATCCAACGCCAGAAAACCAACACAATTGCAGCAAAAAATATAATGTAATTTCCCATCGTCACCGGTTCAATGAACACAGAAGATGCACGCGGTAAATTCGAACCAGCAAAGAAGTTACGCTCATCCGGACGCGTCGCACTAAGATACAAACTACTCCCTTCATTCCAGAAACCGTCTGCGCTAGCACCACGAGAATTCACGAAATAACTTTTCGGATTGGCAATGTCGCCATAAACATCTGGCATCATTAACTCGAAAACAGCAACAAAAGTAATAAAAATACTCATGCCCATGAATAGACGCAGCAAAGATCCACGGTAGGCTGCACCGAGTATCAGAAAAGCGAACGGAATCAGCGCATCCCTGAAGAATTTTGGATCAAAATCCAAACTCATCAAAAACCGTAGTAACGTCAATGCAACGAGAAACCCGAGACCACTCATCACAAGCACAACGCGCTTGCGATGCAATGCAGATAATCCGAGCATGAAACAGGCAAAATAAATTACCAACTCCACTGCATAAGTCATCACTGGAGTCACCGTAAAAACTTTGGCGTTAATCATGGCTAACGGAAAGTTATAAGCCACTCCCAAAAACAGAACTATTCCAACAAGAAGATTCCGTGAATTCTCTTTGGTGATCTTTTTCATACACATCAGCATGGAAACTCTCCTGACACAACCATGCATGGACTGAAACATCTAAGATCAATAAGCATTTTTCTGACCAAGTACACGTACTAAAGTCAAAACAATAATTCTAAAATCGAACCACAATGACCAGCGCCTGATGTAATCAAGATCATACTGAATACGCTTTTTCATTGTCCTTAATTCTTGTGTTTCACCACGAAAACCGTTGACCTGCGCCCACCCAGTAATCCCTGGTTTGACGTAATGGCGTTGCATGTAATGCTGGATCAACTTCTCGTAATAACTGTTGTGCTGAGCCGCATGAGGACGCGGGCCAACAATCGACATACTGCCGCCAAGTACATTGAAGATTTGTGGTAACTCATCCAGACTGGTGCGACGCAGGAACGCACCCAAAGCAGTGATACGACTATCATTACGACTGGCTTGCTTCAGATGCTGACTTTGATCGTCATGCACCCGCATCGAGCGAAATTTGAGCACATAAAACTCACGCCCATTCAAGCCATGGCGGCGTTGCCGGAACAATACCGGACCTGGGGAACTGAACTTGATACCAATCCCAATGATGATTAACAACGGCCACAGCAATAGCAATGCAATCATGGCCAGCACCTTATCCTGGATTGTCTTGGCAACAAAAAAGTAGTTATCTCGATCAACCCCGCCCTGACGAAGATTAATGACAGGCACATGACCAATTTGTTCACCCGACTGATTGAGTGTGCCAAAGTCGAATAAATCAGGAATAAGTTTTACATTGATCGGATAACGCTCCAATTTCTTCAACAACGTCTTAATATAATCACGCTCACCGAGAGGCATCGAAATCCATACTTGCTCAACGTGATTTTTTTCTAAAAAATCAAACAATCTATCCGGAATCCCAAGACACGGAAGACGCCTCACATATTCAGATACAGAGACATCGTAGGAAGTACTGAAATACCCAATCAATTGCATCCCTGTCCATGTATTACGATTCAGATAATGGTGAATTTTCATCACAGGATGACGCAGCCCAACCACAACAATACGTTGGACATCCACACCACGCATATGCAACCAGTTGAGTAGACTACGAAGCGCTACACGCGCACTCAACAAGGTAGAGAGCGCACCAAGGAACCAGAAAGTAATCCATAACCAGGACACAGGATGTCCCAATTGAACAATCAGTGTATGCAACGAAAACAAGATAAATACACCACAGAACGCACTACTAATTACTAACAGCTCCCGCGCCAGAGCACGCCCACGCCAACTGCGATACAACGGGAAAAAAGAAAAACAAATCACCGAATACAATAACGTGTTACCAATAGCAATACGATATGTGGCCGTTAACATCCAATTACCAAACAACAATCTGTAAATCAGTACACCAGACAGCACCACCATTGTTAGATCAAAAACACGAAGTATTAGATCAGCGGCAGCAGAATATTTCGACAATAACCGCGGTGAAGAAGCAATATCAGTAACACTGTTCAGATCTGCCAGAAGCATTGATAGAACTCCTCACATATCCTGGGCAGCGCATATTTTGGGAGGAACAAGCGCACACCACCAGACAACGTTGGTTTCGTTCACCAGCATTTGCCACCATGCATCAATCCCTAACAAACGCCGGCACTTTACTTAAAAGGAATCTGACCACCAAGCATCAGAAATAAATCAATGAAAACCGCCTGCTACACTTCACTCAATACAACTGCTTTTATTCAACACTCATCACGTTTATCCGCTTCGCTCCATGCATGGAATAACGCACCATAGCAACTGTCAAACCTAAAAAGACACCAAAAATTCCACCCAATATCGTGTTCATTAACAAATTCGGCGAAATCGGGCGGCTCGGAATGTCTGCAGCATCCACTACCGTCACATTGTTACTACCAACATCGCCAAGCACACTAATTTCCTTATAACGTTGCAACAACGCATCATAAAGTTGGCGATCTGTTTCAGCCTCACGCTCGAGTAGGTTGTAACGAATAAGACGCGTTTTCAGATCCAACTCATCCTTCTCCAACACTGCAATACGGTCATTCAATAGATTTTCCTGACGTAATGCAGCTTCATACTGGGCCTTCAACGATTGCCTAATATTGAATACCTCGGCATTAATTTGCTTAGTATTTTCTTTGATTCTTGCTTTCAACCGTTGCATCTCCGGATACTCCGGTTTGAACATGGATAATTTCTGCTGATATTCATTGACCATATTCGCCTGGTCGGTACGCAAAGACTGTACCAACAGGTTAGACAACACTTGAGGGATACTCAGACCATCGCCAATACTGGCCTGACGCCAAGAGGCTTCGGCCCTAATCCGCTCATTTTGTGCGGAGGCCAGCAACGCATTAAGATCACTCAGGTTTTGTGCAGAGAGTGATGGTTTTTCGTCACCGACAGAAACAATCTTTTCATCAGTTGAATACGCAACCACATTCCTTTCTGACTTATCCACCTTGATACGCAACTGTTCCAAGCGTCCAGCAAGATACTTCATTGCAAATGAGAAAGCATTTGAACGACGCTGCTGATTATTTTCAATGAACATCTTGGCGTAGGCATTAGCAACCTTCGCCGATAAGGTGGGATCATGAGAATCAAAATGCACATAGACCAGCCTCGAATTGAGGATTGGTTCGATCTTTAAACTGTTCAACATCATTTCTATCAATGCACTCTCGATAGCCGTGTTACGAGTATTAACTGGAAGACTCTGTACCTTTGACAATACCTTATCAACGAGTGGTTTGAACATTGGCTCTCGACCCAAGTTCATCTTACGAATGACTGCACGCGCTAACGAACGACTCTGTAATAACTGATATTGAGTTTGATAAAAATCACGATCAAGCGGCGACTCTACAGGGATCAGATTATCGACATTCATCACCTTAGGCACATCGCGCTCAATCTGTAACGTTGCAGTGGCACGAAACTTTTGAGGAAGCAGCAACGAGACACCAAAAGTTAGCGAAGTTGCGCCAATAGCAATACCAATAATCAGCCAATATTGACTGAGCAATACACGTAAATAATCAACAAGATTCAGACCCAATGGTTCTGAGGAGTGAAACAAAGCGGAAGAAGTTTGATTGGGATAATCCATAGTTATCGATACGCGCGCCAGACCATAACGAAGGGGGTAATTTCAACCAGAGTGCGCAAAAACAAGCGCATGTCGGAACGGTAAACAACAACCAGATCACCAGGATATATCTCAGGATCAGGATCCTTGCCACGCTCAATACGTGCCAAATCAAAGCGCGCCAACATCTTCTGCCCTTTGACAGTGCGGAATACAACCACGTTTTGAAGACTCGCCAGCGTGTTTATACCTTTAGCCTGAGCAATCACTTGCTGTAATGTCAGATTGCTACCGATCAATGGATAGGTCCCCGGCTCGGTCACTGCACCAGTCACGGTGACACGGCGTGCATTCGCTTCTTGGATAAAAACAGAAACCTGAGGATCCTGCAGATAGTCACTGCGGTAACGATTGGCTATCAGAGTTTCCAACTCAGCAGCACCTTTATTGGATACTTCAATGCTTCCTAACAATGGCAGGGTAATACGCCCTGTGTTGTCCACACGGACCTGACGTTCCAGATCATCGACTTGGAATACCTTGATCAACAATAAGTCACCAGGAGCAACTTTGTATTCAGGCTGCACCTGTGGAAAAAGCAGTGCATCCGGTACCGGGAGAGAAGAGGCCAGAGAATGCGGTGCGGTATTGCAAGCCATCAGAGTAACCGCACACATTAAGGACAAACTCATTATCGAGTTGAAACGTCCTGTTAATTTCATACGCGATGACATGAACCTCTTGTAGGGAAAAATCGAGTAATGGCTCCCCATATCGTCCCGATGCAAATAGAAACGGATAAAAAATCGGAACAATTCGCCAAACACATTTTGCATAAAGTATCGAGATACAACTTTTAACTATTTCTAACTATCGCATAGGAGATGCGCAGTGCAATATTTATTTAACTATTTTTTTGGAGATTCTTGACGAAGTTGGCTCAATGAATAGATTTTTATAGGCGCTCAAAACTTGAGGTTGCCTCCTAATACATCGCCACTCTAAAATTGCATCTTTTTTGATGCACGACTCATCAGGGAACCATGCAACAAATATGCCCCCACATAAAGAAATATCAGGAAATCTTATAAACCGATGAGGATATACAGCTCATATTGCATCGGCATGAGCCCATGAATTCGAGCAATATCAATTACAGACTGTGAAATAAATAGCAATACACGCCTTTATTAATGAGAAAGATCGCAACAATCACGGAACTCAGTAACTAAACATCACACTTTCTGAAACACACATATAACAAGCGTGCTTTAACATAAAAACCATTGATGCCGTAACTTAAGAAATCAGCATTGGGCTACATCAATATTGCATGTAACCCATAGAAGAAAACTAGCGTTTATCAAACCACACTGATTAATACGACTTAGAGCGCTGCGACCACTGCATCTCCCATCGCTACAGTTCCTACCTTGGTCATCCCTTCGGACCAAATATCGGCTGTACGCAAACCACTATCAAGGACGACACCAACCGCATATTCAATCGCATCCGCTGTTTTGATATATCCCATGCTATAACGCAATAACATCGCCACTGATAAAATAGTCGCTAATGGATTGGCGACCCCTTGTCCTGCAATATCGGGCGCCGAACCATGGCACGGCTCGTACATCCCTTTGTTATTGGCGTCCAACGACGCAGACGGCAACATACCAATCGAACCGGTCAACATTGACGCCTGATCCGAAAGAATGTCACCAAACATATTTTCAGTGACAATCACATCAAACTGTTTTGGATAACGCACTAATTGCATTGCTGCGTTATCCACATACATGTGCGAGAGGGTCACATCTGGATAATCTTTAGCCATTTCTCCCGCCACTGTGCGCCACAACTGACTGGAAGCAAGCACATTTGCTTTGTCCACAGAGCAGAGTTTCTTACCACGCAGACGCGCCATTTCAAAACCAACCTTGAGAATACGACGGATTTCACTCTCGCAATACGGCAACGTATCAAACGCTTCACGCTCGCCATTTTTTGATATGCGGCTGCCGCGTGGTTGTCCAAAATAAAGGCCACCTGTCAGTTCACGCACGATAAGAATATCGAGTCCGGCAACAACTTCAGGTTTAAGGGTGGATGCATCTGCCAATTGCGGGTACAACAACGCAGGACGCAGATTGGCGAACAGCCCTAATTGAGCACGAATCTTCAGCAACCCCCGCTCTGGACGAAGTGCCGGATCAATCGTATCCCACTGTGGTCCACCGACCGCACCAAGCAACACTGCATCCGCCTCACGTGCACGCGCCAAGGTTTCGTCAGCCAGTGGACTTCCATATTTTTCATAAGCAGCTCCACCAAGTGCGTCGAAACTCAACCTCATATTCAGCGTATGACGCACATTAACATGCTCTAACACTTTAACGGCTTCAGCAACGATTTCATGTCCAATGCCATCGCCGGGGAGAATCAAAATTTTCTTACTCATTCTGGATGATGTCCTATGTATTAAATAAGGCAGCAGCTCTGCTAGGCATGTTGCTCATAGATGTTGAGAAAGGGTAAAAAGGCGCACGATACATCTTAAGAATTCGCGTACTAGGAAACGTACGTTACAATCAAACAACAATCTAATATCTGAAAAAAAAGCTTTTACGGATGGTACATGCTCTGTGCACACCGTCATACCAACTGCGCCTAATACCCTACCTCACAGTGCACTGAATGAATGGCACTTATCGTTGTACTACTTAAAACGACTCACTGACCGCAACATCGGCATCAGTATTAGAAAATGGTAAGCACCTAAATGCATCCTGCACCATATGCATATTGCGAAAATAGTTTAAGTAAGACTCTTTAGCTATGTACGACAATACATCGCAACCACCACATCACATATCGACAAGGCAAATGCAGCACGGACGTAACCATCACTCAAGTTGCACGCACGGTGACCACACTCGTGAACGGGACACTCACCGTAATCTCGCAGATACGCTGAGCAACACGCACGAAGCTCCACAGAAATAAATTACTGCCTTCTGTAGAGTCATATTGATCAACAAGGATTCAGCGCAACGGCGCAAACAACCACGGTTGACGTATACGATGCGTGGCCTCAAAAGCGCGGATGGCCTCAGCATGCTGTAAGGTGAGACCGATATCATCCAGGCCGTTAAGTAGACAATGCTTACGGAACGTATCGATCTGGAAGGCGTAAGTAGTACCGTCCAGGGTAATCACTTGCTGTGCCGCCAAATCCACAGTTAGCGTATATCCCTCAGTCACTTGACACTGTGCAAACAGTGCATCCACTTCAACCTTATTCAACACAAGAGGCAATAAACCATTTTTAAAGCTGTTGTTGAAAAAAATGTCAGCAAAGCTCGGCGCGATGACTGTGCGGAAGCCATATTCATCAAGCGCCCAGGCAGCATGTTCACGGGAGGAACCACAGCCAAAATTGTCGCGCGCCAGCAACACACTCGCCCCACGATAACGGGGAAAATTGAGCACAAAATCTGAATTAATGGGACGCTTGCTATTGTCTTGCCCAGGTTGACCTGCATCCAAATAGCGCCATTCGTCGAACAGATTAGGGCCGAAACCTGTCCGCTTGATCGACTTTAAAAATTGCTTGGGAATAATCTGATCGGTATCGACATTCACGCGATCAAGTGGACAGACCAAGCCGGTGTGTTGGGTAAAGGGTTTCATCAAGCTTCACCAGTGCTTAAATATTCTATGTACGCTGCGATCATAGATCGCAGAACCGTTTTATTACGCTGCTGGAATCGAAAAAAATAACCGTTTAGAGACACTTTAAAGGATGAGCTAGAAGTATTGAAACAATCAAAAAACGGCATTGAATATAAACCTTCATTAGCACGTTATTTCCAAGAATCTACAAAGACAACATAAGGTTCATCACCGCATCATTTCGCGGACATCGACAAAGTGACCAGCCACGGCCGCAGCGGCTGCCATCGCAGGGCTGACTAAATGGGTACGACCACCGATGCCCTGGCGCCCCTCGAAGTTACGATTAGAAGTAGATGCGCAATGCTCGCCACTGCCCAATTTATCGGGATTCATCGCCAAACACATCGAACATCCAGGTTCACGCCACTCGAAACCAGCCTCAATGAATATCTTGTCCAAGCCCTCAACTTCAGCCTGTGCCTTTACCAATCCCGAGCCAGGCACCACCATCGCCTGCTTCACCGTGGAAGCAACTTTACGGCCTTTAACAACTTCCGCAGCAGCACGTAAGTCTTCAATACGCGAATTCGTACAGGAGCCAATAAATACACGGTCCAGCTTTATTGAAGTGATCGGATCATTCGGCTGCAAACCCATATATTTCAGGGCACGAATTAAAGACTCCTTCTTGACTGGATCAGTTTCGCGCTCTGGGTCTGGCACCGATTGATCCACTGCCGACACCATCTCTGGCGAGGTTCCCCAAGTAACCTGAGGTTTAATCTCTTCAGCAGATAACTCAACCACACGATCAAAGTGCGCATCTGGATCGGAAACCAAACCACGCCAGAATGCAACAGCAGCATCCCAATCGGATCCTTTAGGTGCAAACGGGCGGCCATGCACATACTGGATGGTCTTCTCGTCCACCGCCACCATACCCACGCGCGCACCAGCCTCAATAGCCATATTACAAATGGTCATGCGCCCTTCCATCGACAACGCGCGGATGGTACTCCCTGAAAACTCCACCGCATAACCGTTGCCTCCGGCAGTGCCTATCTTCCCAATCAACGCCAATACGATATCTTTGGCCGTCACCCCCCATGGCAAGGTGCCTTCCACACGCACTTGCATATTTTTCATCTTCTGGGTGACTAAGCACTGGGTGGCTAACACGTGCTCAACTTCAGAGGTACCAATGCCATGCGCCAATGCACCAAAGGCACCGTGTGTGGAGGTGTGTGAATCACCGCACACTACTGTCATACCAGGCAAGGTGGCTCCCTGTTCTGGACCGATCACGTGGACGATCCCTTGACGCACATCATTCATCTTGAATTCGAAGATACCGAAATCGTCGCAATTTTCATCCAACGTCTGTACCTGCAAACGCGAAACCGTATCGGCAATCGATAGCAAACTGCCTTGACGCTCCGCCTTGGTCGTCGGGACATTATGATCCGGAGTCGCAATATTGGCATTGACTCGCCACAACGGCCGTCCAGCTAAACGCAATCCTTCAAAAGCCTGTGGTGAAGTCACTTCGTGAAGTATATGGCGATCAATGTAAATGAGCGAAGACCCATCGTCGCGACGGGCCACCTCATGAATGTCCCACAATTTGCCATACAGGGTCTTACCGGCCATAGCAGCAATTCCTAATGTGGTTACAACAATTGGCGACTGATGTCACCGTTGGTTGGCAACCATACTAGAGCGAGCTGATCAAGATCAATCATGGGAATTCAGAATTTTCAAATGTGAAAATTATTTGATGATTTCGTGTGGGATCTCCACGGGCGCACCATGTCATCCCATACGCCCAAAATAAGTCGAACACTCGGCACTTAGCCTCGACATAAACCCATGTGCGATTCATCTGGAGACTCACAACAAGTAGGCCAGTCCACAAAGAAATCATGAGACTCAATGAGCTGAAGATAGCAATCACACCTCGCTATTAACTTTATCTTCTGCACCGCGGCCAAAAAACACTGGCAGATCCTCGAGATCTGCTGACACTCTAAGGAGTGGTTTATGGATCGACAGAATCACACTTTCTAAAAACCCAGCACGGTCACACACCCCATCCAAGGTAACACTGCAATAGCAGTCTGGCTGTGCCAATGAAAGTCAACACATCACCTTGGTAACGAGGAAGCTTGATAAGGAAACAGGAATATTTCCTGTAATGAATGCAAAAAAATCACACTATCTTTATGAAGTGACGCTGCACAATGGCCAACCAGGACACCAAGATAAAATCGATATAAAAAAGATGCGGCAGTCCTCCATGACCGCCGCGGCATGCGGCGCGCAAAAAGCGCGGCCAGCACCGGACGGCAGCAGACCATCCGTAATAAAAAAAACGACTCCAAAATGACTCTCCAGGTAGGCTTTTCACCCATTCAAGCAATGGTTACCTACACCCTAATATGACCCCCTGGAATAGCGCTGTCGAAAGACTACCAGGGACGTTAAAAACATGTGATACCAGAAATGATGAATTGCGATACACATCACGCCATGCATATACAGCATCTTCACGTTGAGGCCACGCGTTGCACGATTTCAACGCAACATGCATGTGCATCACAATCTGGGCACCACTTAATTAATTTGAATTCTAAAATGGAAAACGATTAATAAGACTTCGCCGCAGAACCAATCGAACCGTGGCGAAAATCAGCATTAACCCGGGCAATGACAAATTTCCGGGAATCCAATTCAAGCCATTTGAAGAACAAATAATCATTCAGATCGTCCACTTGCTGTATCGCGCTGACACAAGAATGGAAACCAAATAACAAAGATTAAGTGATTATTTTCACAACCTGATATTTATTAATTCGTGTGCATTGCAATGCAATATTGCCAACATGTCAGTGTCAAGCTAACGATCACCGCAGCGTAGATACCAATGTCCATGACCTCACATTGACCGATTGGATGACACAGCGCACCGTAGAAACTGCGTATTACGTCAAGAACACAAAAGCCAAGCTCTACAGCTTGTATCTCAGAAAATCACAATGTCATCCCCCCAACGACCTAAGCAACATCTTGGTGTTGACAGTGCTGTTCTACACTTCCAAAAACACTACGCTGCGTAATAGCATTTTGGTATTGGGCATGTTGCTCTACATGTTGGCCTTGGCCAAGAAGCAATGGAATGGCATCAAACTATCAAAACGCTGCAACATCTGGATGTGGCGTCATGAATACAATTCTGAAGCAACTACTTACCGGCAAGGATAACCAGACGCATGACTTAGTGCGCTGGCTGGGTACCATTGTCGTCTTTACAGCACTGACGCTAACCATCTACATCGTCCTATGGCGTGGCCAAGCCTTCGAACCCCAAGCATTCTGCTTCGGCATGAGCTCCATCTTCACCACTCTTGGCGCTGCATTGAAGCTCAAAGAAACGACTGAGCCATACAATTACCCTGAAAGCAACGGCAGCAATGCTTCCAAAGCGGCTGACTATCAAGACGCGCATGATCCTATGAGCAAGACATAAAACCGCAACAACGATGACGACCTAATCCCAGCGTTCCATCCCGTGCTTGGCGTGTATCGTATTACTGCGTGTGTAAGGCATCGGCAGCCACCCAAGCTGCCGTTTCTCTCGCCAGCGTCCCTCTTGGATAGTCAAGAAGTATCATGCAAACACAGACAGGCCAATGAAACGTAATTACCTGTCTTATGAAAACGTATTAAAACCGTATGGCCTGCTTTATCCCCCAGGCTCACGGAAAACAGCTTTCCTAGCAGAATCACCACTGCACCGCTCATCATTTGATTCTTGCAACATCAGGAACGTACCTGCACAACATGTCTAACTGCTTGCAAAGATTTTCGAGTCGCCCCTAAAACGCAATGTCATCAAAGACGCGAACTATCATGCTGTGAAATCAAACGCATCAAAAGCGATCTAAAACACTTCCTAAAGCACAGCACGCTAAATACGGATCGTCCTGCAAAGATCACCTTAAAGTACAAGGTTGCAACGACCATCTAAGACTGTGACGATCACATCCCAGCAAGCTGCAACGCTGCACAGCTTCTGGAAATTTCTAGCGCATCAAAGAACAACACAGGCTTAAATACAGGAAAACACCGTGTGCATCACCTTCACTCCATTTTGCTAGCAAAATGGCACTGCCGCACGTTCACTTCTTCAAGCCCTGAGCACAACACCACATTCACAGCAACAACGCACTATTGACGCGGATCACGAAAGACCGAGAGCGGCCATGCCATCTCCGACGTGGTACGCAGAGGATTAATATCCAGGCCACCGCGGCGGGTATAACGTGCCTCTACAGCGAGGCATTGCGGGGCGCATCGCTGTAACACATCCTGAAAAATACGCTCCACGCATTGCTCATGAAATTCAGCATGATGACGAAAACTGATGAAGTAACGTAACAAGCCCTCATGATCAATCGGCATACCAAAGTAACGCACCGTGACGCTGGCCCAGTCTGGTTGACCAGTCACCGGGCAATTAGACTTGAATAAGGTCGAAGTTAGAGTTTCTTCAACCATTTCTTCAACCAAATTCTGAGCAACATTGGACAAATAATCGGGATTCGGTGGACCGTAGTCCTCAATGTCCACATTCAACCTATCAAGCGATATTTCCTTGTCCCCGCTCCCAACCGGCGGCAACCCAAATTCAACCGCAACTGCCGCACCAGCGCACGCCGACAGATCAGCGGCGATGCGTAAGCGCAGCGCCTCAGCACGATTAAACACCTCAGCACTGAACGAATTGAGATAGAGTTTGAGCGACTTGGATTCAATCAAATAGGGCGAATCACATGGCACATGAAACGTCGCTGTAGCCACACATGGCTTACCGCGTGCATCCAACCAACTCAGCTCATAAGCATGCCAACGATCCTCACCAACGAACGGCAACACCACACCGATACCGATTTGAGTACGCCCTACAGCACGGGAAATTGGGAAAAGTAACGACGGATCGTAAACTTTTGGGTAGGGAACCGTATGTCCAAGAACAGAATAGTGAGAGGTGTTCATACCTGGATTCTAGAAGCTGCTGTGAAGATTGAAGAGGACTATATTTAGGGTCGAAATATCAAAACTATGCACACCTCTCCAATTCATATTCCGTTCACCAGCTCCTGAAAATGCTATAGCATGGCGTCAACCTGAGGATATAGTGATGCCGAACACACCAACTGTCTCTACGGCATCCAGGATTGAGTAATGCCATATTTTTTAAAAATCTCCCTGCTTGCCGCAGCACTCATGACCACGTCATGCAGCCAAGGCGACAAGAATAGTGCACATCCTGCTGGCGCTGACAACACACAAAGCGTTGAGAAACAGGGGGATAACGCTCCAATTCCTGTCACAGTAGTCGCAGCAAGCAGCCAAAATGTTCCTGTGTACGCTGCCGCCCCAGGCACAGTGGCCGCAATGAATACCGTCACGATTAACCCGCAGGTCAGTGGTCAATTGATCAGCCTACACTTCCGCGAGGGTGAATCAGTAAAAAAAGGCCAATTACTCGCCGAAATTGACGCACGCGCACTTCAGGCCAGCTACGATCAAGCCGCAGCGGCGAAGCGTCAGAACCAAGCACTGCTGGCAACCGCACGTGCCAACTACACCCGCTCCAGCACGTTGGAATACCAACCGTACGTCGCCAAGACAGAATTAGATACACAACATAACCAGGTCACGCAGTATGAAGCGGCAGTCGCAGCAAACGAAGCCGCAATGCGAGCAGCCCAAGTACAGCTGCAATACACTAAGATTGTCGCACCGATCGACGGCGTCGCCGGGATCCGCAGCGTAGATGCTGGGAACGTGGTCACAACTAGCACCTCCATCGTGACACTGACACAGATGCATCCAATCTACGTCTCATTCAATCTTCCCGAGCGCTTGTTGCAGGAAGTACGCCAAGCCCATGCCTCCGGCCCCGTGATGGTGGCCGCGCTGGACCGCGGAGATGCACACCCACTGACCGAAGATGGCACATTGGATGCGATCAATAACCAAATAAACACTGATAGCGGCACTTTCAGCGCACGTGCCGTGTTCTCCAACCGCAATAACGCACTATGGCCTGGCCAGTTCGTCAACGCGCGTCTGCAACTACGTACGATTGCCAATGGTGTCGTGATTCCGGCGCAAGCAGTGCAACGCGGCCCCAATGGCGACTACGTTTACCTTGTCAAGCAAGATCACACGGTCGTTACTCAGGAAGTCACCCAAGGTGTGGAAATCGGTGACAGCCATGTACAAATCGCCAAAGGCTTGAATGTCGGCGACACAGTAGTCACAGAAGGTCAATTCCGGCTCAAACCAGGCAGTAAAGTCATCGCGCTAGCACCAGGTGAAACTCCACCAGCACCAACCGAAGCCGAATTGAAGGCTGCTGCGGAAAAACGCAGCAAAAATAGCATGGGTGGTCCTCCTCGCGGCGGCCCATAATTCCGACGTTGTTCATTCTGTAACGCGTTTTCTCCAACTGACGTTATTTGTCAAGGACACACCACGTGGGCTTTTCGACGATCTTTATCCGCCGCCCAATCGCCACTTCACTGCTGATGTTCGGCGTACTCCTACTTGGGATCCTGGGCTACAAGAAATTACCGATGTCGGCACTCCCTGAGGTCGATGCACCTAGCCTGGTCGTCACCACCCAGTATCCGGGTGCCAACGCCAAGACAATGGCCGCATTGGTGACCACCCCACTAGAACATCAGCTCGGGCAGATTTCTGGCTTGGACATGATGAGTTCTGATTCCTCGGCTGGCTTATCAACAATAACCCTGCAATTCTCAACACACAAAAATCTCGACATCGCCGCACAAGACGTACAAGCAGCGATCCATCAGGCCACCCTGCCCTCAACATTACCTCACCAACCGATCTACAACCGGGTGAATCCAGCTGACGCGGCCATCATCACCCTCAAGCTCACCTCTGATACCCTGCCACTACGCGAACTCAATACATACGCAGACGCTATCCTGGCACAACGCCTCTCACAAATATCAGGCGTTGGTGTGGTCTCGATTGCTGGCAACGTCCGACCAGCGGTGCGGATCCAAGTGAATCCGGCACAGCTATCCAACATGGGCCTGACCATGGAATCGCTGCGCAATACACTGACCCAAGCCAACGTCAACGCACCTAAAGGCTCGCTCAATGGCAAGAACCAGTCCTACAGCATCGGTACCAACGATCAACTGAAAGATGCTTCGCAATATCGGGACACCATCATCCATTACCAAAATGGACATCCGGTTCGCCTCTCAGAGGTCGCCAATGTGGTGGACGGCGTCGAAAATGACCAGATCTCCGCTTGGGCCAACGCAAAACCAGCCGTGCTGCTGGAGATTCGCCGCCAGCCCGGCGCCAACATTATTAAGACCGTCGAACAAATCCGCGCGATCCTGCCGCAGTTGCGTGCGGTGCTGCCCACGGATGTACATCTTGACGTCTTTTCCGACCGCACCGAAACCATCCGCGCTTCCGTGCATGAAGTAAAATTCACCCTGCTACTGACCATTGGTCTGGTGGTCGCGGTGATCTTTGTATTCCTGCGCCGACTATGGGCCACGCTCATTCCATCGGTAGCGGTCCCCCTATCACTGGCCGGCACCTTCAGCGTGATGGCATTTAACGGGATGTCACTAGACAACCTCTCCCTGATGGCACTGGTCGTCGCCACCGGCTTTGTCGTTGATGACGCGATTGTGATGATCGAAAACATCGTCCGCTACATTGAACAAGGCAAGAGCGGACGCGAAGCAGCGGAGATTGGAGCACGTCAAATTGGTTTCACCATACTCTCGCTCACCATTTCGCTGGTCGCCGTGTTTCTCCCCCTGCTGTTGATGCCTGGCGTCACCGGCCGACTGTTCAACGAGTTCGCCTGGGTCCTGTCGACCGCCGTCGTCATCTCGATGCTGGTATCACTGACCCTGACACCGATGATGTGTGCCTACCTACTCAAACCCGATACTCTGCCCGAAGGCGATAGCCCAACACAAATCACCAAGATCACCCTGTGGACACGCACTGTCGCACTATACGAACGCACCTTAGACTGGGTGCTGATGCACCAACAACTGACCTTAGTTGTAGCGCTAGTGACAGTAGCACTCACCATCGTGCTGTATGTAACGATCCCCAAGGGGCTACTGCCAGAACAAGACACTGGACTCATCATCGGCGTTGTGCAAGCCGACCAGGACATCGCATTCTCACAGATGGAACAGCGTACACGGGCCGTGGCCGATGCACTGCGCAAGGATCCCGCCGTGACAGGCGTCTCCGCATTTATCGGTGCCGGCACCATCAACCCCACACTCAATCATGGCCAACTATCGATCGTTCTCAAGCCACGCAACCAACGTGAGGGGCTAAACACCATACGCCCACGACTACAACGCGCCGCAGCCGGCATCCCAGGCATCGTCCTCTATCTAAAGCCGGTACAGGATGTGACTCTGGATACCCACGTCGCTGCAACCGAATACCAATACTCACTCTCAAACGTCGATGCAACGGAGCTGGCTACCTGGGCCACACGCATGACCGAGGCAATGCGCCAGATTCCGGCACTGGCCGACGTAGACAACAACTTGGCCGACCAAGGGCGTGCCTTACAGATCACTGTTGATCGTGATAAAGCCAGCCTCCTTGGCGTACCGATGCAGACTATCAACGACACCCTATATGACGCATTCGGCCAGCGCCAAATCTCCACGATTTTCACCGAACTCAACCAATATCGGGTCGTCCTGGAAGTGGCCCCACACTTTCGCACCAGCACCGCACTGATGCAGCAACTGGGAGTCGCCAGCAACGGCAGCGGCGCACTGACTGGCAGCAATGCCACGAGCTTCGGCCAAGCCGTCTCATCAAACTCTTCCACGGCCACAGGTATTGGCAACCTCAACACCGGAATGACCGTCGGTACTGGCCGTATCATCCCGCTGTCAGCCCTTGCCGATGCTAAGGTCACCAACGCTCCTCGCGTTATCAGCCATCAGCAGCAACTTCCCTCCGTAACGATCTCATTCAACCTGGCCCAGGGGTATTCCCTCTCCCATGCCGTGAAAGCCATCGAACAGGCACGTACCCAACTACAGATACCTGCCCAGGTACGCGCCCAGTTCATCGGTAAAGCCGTCGAATTCACCAGTAGCCAGAGTGACATCGTGTGGTTGCTGCTCGCTTCGATTGTGGTGATCTACATCGTGCTGGGGGTGCTATACGAAAGTTATATCCATCCGCTGACGATCATCTCCACACTACCGTCGGCAGGCGTTGGCGCATTGCTGGCACTGATGCTCTGCGGACTGAGCCTGTCGGTGGATAGCATTGTCGGTATCGTGCTGCTGATTGGTATCGTCAAGAAAAACGCAATCATGATGATTGACTTCACCATCGAAGCACGCAGCACCGGGAGCAGCGCCCACGATGCGATCCGCCGCGCCTGTCTGTTGCGCTTCCGTCCGATCATCATGACTACTGCCGCCGCACTGCTCGGCGCATTACCGCTAGCACTGAGCGACGGCATCGGCTCGGAATTGCGCCGTCCACTGGGCATTACTATTGTCGGTGGCTTGCTGCTATCGCAGTTGATCACCTTGTACACCACGCCTGTCATCTACCTGTTCTTCGAACGGTTATCCGAGCGCCTACGCCTCCGGCGTACACACCGTACCTCGGTCCAGGCCACACCACAGCGCGTATGAATCACCCTCCCCACCACCACCTGCTGGCAGCTACTGCCAGTACATCAACGTGTGCAAGCCGGACGCATCCCTCCGATTTCTGGGAGCCAACCTTATGAATCTCTCTGCCGGGTTTATCAAACGTCCAATCGGCACTTCATTGTTGGCCATCGGCGTGTTTGTCCTCGGGCTGATCTGCTACCTACAGCTGAGCGTCGCGCCATTGCCAAAGTTTCAGATCCCGGTGATTTTTGTCGAAGCCAGCCAAGCTGGGGCTGACGCCAGCACAATGGCCTCCACGGTCACCGCTCCGTTGGAACGTTATCTTGGACAGATTCCCGGCATCAAACGCATGCGCTCTTCCAGCTCGGAGAGCAACAGCAACGTCTTTTTGTTGTTCCAAAGCAACCGCAATATCGACTCAGCCGCCCAAGACGTCCAAGCCGCGATCAACGCAGCGCAAGCAGATCTGCCCTCCGGACTGCTCCCCCCGTCGTACAAAAAAGCCAACCCAAACGACGACCCAATCATCGCCCTGGCACTCACCTCCGATACCCAGTCAATGGATGCCCTCTACAACGTGGCAGACTCGCTTCTAGCACAGCATCTGCGCCAGATTCAGGGCATCAGCTCGGTAGATATCGTCGGCGCATCGACACCGGCGGTACGTGTGGATGTGGATATGCATGCACTCAACGCACTGGGCTTGACAATGGACCAATTGCAGAATGCCGTGCGAGCCGCCAATGTCACCTCCCCCACTGGCTTGCTTTCTAACGACACCAGAACAACCGAAATCCTGCTCAACAGTACGATCTCCAAAGCCGCCGACTTCGCCCAGCTAGTGATCGCGACCCAACCTAACGGGCGTATCGTCCGCCTGAGCGATATCGCCCAGGTTTACGACGGCCAGCAAGATGCCTACCAGGCAGCCTGGTTCAATCACAAACGAGCCGTGGTGATGTACGTTTTCCTTCGTACCGGAGCCAACGTTGTTGAAACCGTAGACAGGGTAAAAGCGGAGCTACCTGCATTACGTACCTATCTGCCATCCGGGACGGTAATAACACCTTACTTCGACCATACCCCAACGATCCGTGCCTCACTGTATGAAATCCAAACCACCCTGATCATCAGTTTGGCGATGGTGATGCTCACCATGGCACTGTTTTTACGCCGATTGGCGCCCACCATCATCGCTGTGGCGACAGTTCCCTTATCACTGGCTGGCGCGGCCATCGTCATGTATGCGTTAGATTTCACCCTAAATAACGTGACTCTCCTAGCACTGGTCATCGCGATTGGCTTCGTGGTTGACGATGCAATCGTGATGATCGAAAACATCTCGCGCCACCTCAATACTGGCATGTCGCCCCTGGAAGCCGCACTCACCGGCGCCCGCGAGATCGGCTCCACCATTGTCTCGATCACCGTGTCATTGGTGGTGGTGTTCGCTCCCTTTCTGTTCGATCACGGCATGATCGGCACATTATTCCGTGAATTCGGAATCACCCTGGTCTCTGCGATCATTATCTCAATGCTGGTCTCACTGACACTGACTCCGGCACTCTGCAGCCGCTTCCTATCCGCGCATGTCGTACCGGAAAAATCCAACGGCATCGGCGCTTGGCTGGAACGTATGTATCTGCGCATCCTACGTTTGTATACCGTGGCGTTAGACTTCTCGTTACGTCACGCACTGCTCCTGGCACTGACCCCACTGTTATTGATTGTCTTGACCGTCATGCTTGCCGGAGCAATCAGTAAAGGTACATTTCCGTCCCAAGACACCGGCTTGATTCAAGGGCGTGCTAACTCCAGCGCAACAGTAGCGTTTGAGGACATGATCAACCGGCAACACCGCATCACTGAAATGTTGCTCTCTGACCCAGCTGTCAAAACGGTTGCCGTGCGCCTAGGAACAGGCCGTCAGGGTTCCAGCGCATCGTTCAACATCCAGTTGAAAACCCGTGCCGAAGGCCGCCGCGAAAGTACCGATACCGCCCTGATACGGCTCAGTACTAAAGCCGCACATTACCCTGACTTGGCACTGCGTCTACGCACTGTCCAGGATTTACCCAACAACTTTGGCGGCGGCGCCAATCAGGGAGCTCAACATCGCGTTTCGCTCCAGGGCAACGACCTGAAACAACTGGAGGAATGGTTACCAACATTGCAAGAAGCGTTGAAGAAAAACCCAAAATTGCGTGACGTCGGCAGCGACATGGATGCTGCGGGGCTGTACCAAAACATTGTCATCGACCGCGTCAAAGCGGCACAGATGGGCGTTTCAATCGGTGCGATTGACGGCGCACTGTATGGTGCTTTCGGTCAACGCCAAGTCTCCACTATTTATTCCGACACCAACCAATACGCGGTCGTCATCAAGGCATTAGCCTCTCAAAGCGCCACGCCAGCGGCACTGGACAACATCCATGTTCCTAACCGTAACGGCAAGATGGTGCCCATCACTGCCATTGCGCACCAAGTACCAGGGCTAAATCCTCCGCAAATCAAACACGACAACCAGTACACAACAATGGACTTGAGCTACAACCTTAGCCCGGGCGTGAGCATCGGTGAAGCTGAGGCAATCATTGACGCGACCATCAAAGGATTACGCTTGCCTGGTGATATCCGCGTCGCTATCGCTGAGGACAACGACTTCACCAATGATCAGATGAACATACTCCTCCTCGCTACGCTTATTGCCGTGTACATCGTACTAGGCATGCTCTACGAGAACCTCATCCATCCGATCACGATCTTATCCACACTACCTGCGGCCGGTATGGGAGCATTGCTGGCGTTATATCTCAGTCATACCGAACTGTCAGCGATTTCGATGATCGCACTGATACTGCTGATTGGCATCGTCAAAAAGAACGCCATCATGATGATTGACTTCGCACTGGTAGCACAACGTGAACGCGGATTAGAACCACATGCTGCGGTACGCGAAGCCTCGATCGTGCGCTTCCGTCCGATCATGATGACCTCCATGGTCGCCATCCTGGCGGCCATGCCGCTGGCAATCGGCGTTGGCGAAGGTGCTGAACTACGGCGTCCACTAGGGATCGCAATGATTGGCGGCCTATTGATCTCGCAAAGCCTGACGCTCCTCAGCACCCCAGCGCTGTACGTCATCTTCTCCTGTCTGAGCCAACGCTGGCACGCATGGCGGGGCAAATACAGGGCAGCACATTCACATTGATGACGGCGATCCACTTCAGAAAACAGGCTGTACCACCGGAGTCGGCACGTGATGCAGTGATGCAGTGATGCAGTGATGCAGTGATGCAGTGATGCAGTGATGCAGTGATGCAGTGATGCAGTGATGCAGTGATGCAGTGATGCAGTGATGCAGTGATGCAGTGATGCAGTGATGCAGTGATGCAACTCAGCGTAGACGCGACGCTCAGATAGGAATGCAACCCGTCATGACCGCACATCACCAATTAGCATTCTGTTACGGCAAACCGCATCTCCTCCGGGGAAAAGACTACAACCCAGATTGTTGTGCCGCCGCTGCCGCTTCAGCCGCTGCTCGGGCGGCGGCCAAGCGTTGCGCACGGTCACCTAACTGACGACGCAGCAACGCATCCAACACAATGGGACGATCCCAATGGTCGTAACTGGTCACTAATGTGTGGCGCAACATGCGGTAGTGCGTATTCTCTGGGGCCACCGGCAAAATGGCCAAAGCAGCATGCCAGCCCTCCTGTAAGTGTGCTTGGTATACCTGCAACACCGCATGCAATGGCTGCCGCGTAATCAGCGCCCAGGCACCAGCAAAATACACATCAGCAGCACGCCACCCCTGTTTAAGCAGCGTCTGCGCTTCGGCGTGCGGTATTCCGATATAGCGTGCCAACTCATCGACAAAGCTATCTGGATAATGTTTGGCATAGATATCCAGGTCAGACAATTGCTGGTCGATCCACGCATCCCCTGTCGTCACTGCAGGCACACCCGCCGGCTGCGCCAATGCGGGGAACACAGAGACGACCAACAGCAACGCCAACACTAAGACGCAACGATAAATACGATGCAACAAGAACCCCGAAAACACACAGGCAGAAGACATGCATTGATGATGCCCCAGAAACAGCACGGATCGCAAAATTGTCTCACCGCACTTGAAATAACATCGTCCATGAAGCTCAATGACTGCACTAGCAACAGTGACACCGAAATACCAGCACACTGAACACTCACCGTAGCACCAAGCAATCCCAAGCTATAGCAGCAGCACACACACTAATGTGAACCTGCCCCAATCCAGAGTACAGGTCCACAACGTGCATGAGCGGTAATACCCAAGGCCTAGCGCGGTTGTTCAATCCAACGGCAGACACAATGCCGCTATTTCATCAGCCATGTGAAATTCTGCATGTGCCATCAAGCAGCCAAAGTGGCATTGTCAATCACAAAACGGTACTTGACATCGCCTTTCATCATTCGTTCGTAGGCCTCATTGATACCGTCGGCACGGATCAACTCAATGTCCGCAACAATGCCATGCTCCGCACAGAAATCCAGCATTTCCTGTGTTTCTGCAATACCACCGATCAGCGATCCAGCAATGGAACGACGCTTAAAGATCAGATTGAAGACTTCCGGTGAAGGATGCGGCGTAACAGGCGCACCAACCAAGGTCAATGTGCCATCCCGCTTCAGCAGAGTCAGGAAAGGATCAAGAGAATGCGAGGCAGCCACAGTATTCAAAATCAAATCGAAACTCTTTACATGGGCAGCCATCCTTTCCTCATCACGTGACACCACCACCTCATCTGCTCCCAGCGCCTTGGCATCCTGTCGCTTAGATTCGGACGTGGTGAACGCAACGACATACGCCCCCATGGCATGAGCCAACTTAATCCCCATATGACCCAAGCCACCAATGCCGACAATGCCGACTTTCTTACCCGGACCAGCATTCCAATGGCGCAGTGGCGAGTACGTCGTAATCCCGGCACACAATAACGGTGCGACTGCGGCAAGCTGTGCCTCAGGGTGGCGGATGCGCAACACAAAGCGCTCATGCACAACGATCTTCTGAGAATAACCACCCAATGTATGGCCCGGAGCATCCTGAGTCGGGAAGTTATAGGTACCAATCATGCCATCGCAGTAATTCTCCAACCCTGCATCGCACTCCTGGCAATCCTTGCAGCTATCGACCATGCAGCCAACAGCGACAAGATCTCCCGCCTTAAAGCCCTGCACATGCGTCCCGATGGCAGAGACCCGACCGACAATTTCATGTCCTGGTACACACGGAAAAAGCGTGCCCGCCCATTCAGCCCGTACTTGATGAATATCGGAATGGCACACGCCACAGTAATGAATATCAATTTGCACATCATGCGCACCCGGAGCACGACGGGCAATCTGCATGGATTCCAAGGGTTTATCCCCAGCGTGTGCACCGTAAGCATTGATAAACATTAGGAAGTCTCCTTTTATATAAGTATTTTTCAGTGAAAAAAGCGGTAATAGAGCGGCCAAGCACATACTGATTTACCGCACACTTACAAGCAATGTTGCTTTTCTCTTGAAGCACTAACGCAGCATCAAGCTGGAAATAACCAATGAAGAAGCAGTCAACGCGTGCTTTGCATTGCAACGATGCCACCAATCATCGCACCGGAAGAACGCCTGTACCCAAACGGGACCACGCAAACGGTAGGAACCTAACACCTTCGTTCATCATACATGTCAATGAATGGTTATGCATCGAAGAGAAGATGTGATGCCGCGCCTGACTGGCTGCAATCACAATTAGGCCGACTCGGGCCGAATAAAACTAAGTAGCTCATGATGGAATCATCGGACATCGCGGATGAAAGAACGAGCTGCCTTGCCTGCGAAAAACTCATGCTTAGACACCTGTCCGTACTACCAACACCTCTGGCGCAACCATAAACGTACGACATAAACGTACGACTATGTGAATTAATCAATCCTACCAACGTCAAGATCACCAAGTCCTTACTGTTGAACAGTGCACCGCTCTGCTCATCAACACCAGGAGTGAAAAGCAGAAGCGTTACACGCTTGGCGTAAGTATCAGCGGTGCATGTCCACAATCCGATCAGTGTCTCCATCAACCACGATTTCAGCGAATTCTTGCCGAAGAGGTTGCCACGAATATTGATCTTGATGGGACCGAGATTCAGGCAAAAAAACGTGGCGTGGAGATAACACTTATTACTGCGTCGAATACAAGCATTTCATTGCCAACAACAGCATTCATGCACGCCAATATTAGCTTTATAGGATATTGCGGCGTTGAAGCATTGCCACGTACCAACCTGGCCGCTGCCAGGAAAGCCATCATAGCTTGTCCCACTCCTACCACAGCGGCTGATGCGCATCTCCCTAAGAGATAATATCCAGGAAATATATAAAACTATAATCGGATGTTAATCAAATCTACATCTTCATTAATTCCAGGAACACTTCCCTTACCGCTATACTTCCAGACTGAACAACTTTTACAAGATTTACTCTAAGTCTGTGGAATTATAGGTTCATCAACATCCTAATGGGTAACCGATAATGGTTATTCACTAAAATTATCTCTGTCTCCAGCTATCCTTTTATCCCAGAAATTTTTTGAGCAATAAATTAATTGCTTTCTATTCAAAAAAAATAAACTCTTCCCAAGCAGAAGAACAAAATCATTAAGGTTGTCGCCCATCACTTCTGGTGTTGCACTCTCATTGCCGATCAACTCCACATCCAAAGCAAAATATTCACATGAAGCATCAAATTCATTTTGAGTCAGCACATTAACCATATTATCTCTCTGCGCTTTTGGTGTACTGCTCAATGCACGGAAATAATGATAAGTTCCTGATGTCATACCCGCAGATAGCACATCGCAACGATACCTCACATAGTTGGAATCCTGGAATGTTGCACCTTCCGTTGCTTTCATAAAAACATAACACATATTAGCCTCTCTCACTTTCGTGAAATCTATTTCACCATTTCCGTGAGATATATCAATACCTTTATTAAAAATATCAGCCTCTCCTAAATTATTTTAAGAACCTATCGAATTTTATATTTCTTCCTAAATCATAATCATCCTGAAATTATAATAACTTAGTAAAATAAAATCATTTAATGTGAAATATAATTTGAGTATAGCGTAATCCATGTCGAAAGAAACTATTCTCATGATGAAGCTTGAGCCTAAGTTGTGCGCCGAGTTCATGCCCAAAGCGGCACGCAAACGCATGCATGACTACATTGAGCGGCATCACCATGCGCTCGAATACGATAACGACCTACGCAGCAAGATCAAGAAAACACGCACACTTCATGAACGCCGATCGTAACCGCCCGAATACAACGTGCCCGCCAAATTCAACACCATCGCGCTGCATCAGTGAACTGGGAAAATCAATCCAGCACCCACCGCTCCATCTGATGTGAACTGTTCTTGATCGCAGATCCACTCACCAACTGCCGCATGTACTGCATCCATTGGATCATCCGGATGCAATACATTAGCTAGGCTTGCTTTACCGAGCCTTATACCGTCGTTCCAGCACCAACAACCCCACTCCCCCTGGGAATACCAATGTCACCCAGGAACCATGACATCCGACATCCCTCATGGATCGGTTCAATACTTCGGCACGCCAGGATCAACCTGGGTGGACCAAGCATCAATGCCACCACCGATATTGTAGATAGAGGTAAACCCCAGACTACGGAAATGCTCGGCGGCCTGGAGACTACGCCCGCCGTGATGACACAAGAATGCCAGCGGCGTCCCTTTGGGAAGCTGCTCCAGAACAGCACGTTCGCCGCCGTCCATGGTGCGGAACGGCACAGCGACCGAAGCAACCGCACGCTCATCAGCAGGGCGCACATCCACCAACGTCAGAACACCCGCATCAACCTGAGCCGCCGCATCACCGGGCGATAACTCCTGAATCGGCTGAGGCGCGTTTGGATTGTCAATCACTAACCCCTGGCCACGGATATCATCAACCCAATCAATCGTGATGCCCTCAGCACGACGCGCACTGGCAAGATCAAACTGCACCCGTAAACCGTTATATTCTGCAGCAATTGCCTGCGTATTAATTGGCGCCAGCTCAAAAGTAGGTTGGAAACGACTATCGATTGACAGTGCCAACGTACTCCCGGGTGCATTGGCTAATGTACCCTTGAGCATCTCCACAGCAGTTGGAGTGATCGTGATGGATGGCGGCGTAAGGTCCGGAGCAGCCACACCAAGCAAAGTGCTCAACTCCCCGTTCTCATACATCTGCGACACGATGTCACTGCCACCGATCAACTCGCCATCAATGTACAACTGCGGAATTGTTGGCCAATCGCCATAGCGTTTGATCCCCTCTCGTATCTCTTGGTCGTCCAATACATTGACATGCGCGTACTCAACACCAAGTGCCTGGAGAATGCCTGCCGCCTTAGCAGAAAAACCGCACTGCGGCATCCCCGGACGCCCCTTCATAAACAAAACAACACGGTTGGAATGCAACAACGTTTCGATGCGCGAACGCAATGCAGAATCAAGAGACATTTGGGAAACCGATCATGGGACGTGGAATAGCTGCCCATTTTACGCCTGCATGCGATGATGCGGACATGACAACAAAAGAAATACCACATTACACCGTGATGCCTGCCCGTCCCTGGATAAGCTGGCTTATCTTGCTACACCTCACCGCCGCGGTACTGTGGTGGTACCTGGGTTGGAACTGGGGACTGCCAATGATTTTCATCGCCCATATCAGCTTCTTATTGGCAATATTTTTACCTCAATCGCGGCTCTATGCGCCCGTCGTTGTACAGTTGGACAGCACTGCCCACCTCGTCTGGCTGACCATCGACGATGGCCCCTCCGATGACACCGCAGCAATGCTAGATCTGCTCGACCGCCACGATGCGCGCGCCACGTTCTTCCTGGTTGGCGAACGCGCGGCACGTCAACCTGCATTGGTACAAGATATACTGCACCGTGGTCATGCCATCGGTAACCACAGCCAGACCCACCCACATCAATGGTTCTGGGCACTTGGCCCACGCCAAATGGCGACCGAAATTGCAATGGCACAACGCACCTTAACCGAGATCACTGGGACCCCGCCACGCTGGTACCGCTCAGTGGTTGGGATGACCAACCCATGGGTGGCCGCGCCATTACGTCAATACGGTCTGGACCGTATCGCATGGAGCGCGCGCGGCTTTGATGGAAGGCACTGTGAACCAGATAAAGCCGTAAAACGGATCGTGCGAAATCTGCGCCCTGGTGCCATTGTGCTGCTACACGAAGGAATTACACATGGACACAACCTCATGATCCTAAGCCAAGTGTTGCAAGCCCTGGATGCACGCGGCTTAAAAGCGCGTAATCCCCATTGACGGATCACGCCGCCAACACGACTAATGCACCCACTGCTGCCTGCATCACCTCAACGGCACCGATGACACATCAACACGGCCAGCTTGAAATCACCCTGCGTGACACATCCGCTAACAACCCACTCACCCTGTCTCCCGACAATACAATAACTGCAACACCATCCAGGAAGGCCGTAATTCCACAGCCTTTCCTGATTGACATTGAGTACGTCAACCGCTCCTACTTCGCAAACCACATAGACCCCACCCAGAGGGAGCCGCGTGCACTCATATCAAGCGGCGGCGCTACGCGACTTGAGCGGCACCACCTTCTCAGCCACCTCAGCACGGCGCGACAATGCCCGGTCAATACGAGAAAACACTTCACGTATCAACCCAGCATCAGGAAGCAACGTCACGCGGAAGTGATCCCGATATGGCACATTAAAACTTGATCCAGGCACCACCAGCACTCCCTCCTCATTCATCAACTCCAGCGCAAAAGCATAATCATCAAAGTGCCGCGCCGCTGGTCCCACGACCGATGGGAACGCGTATAATGCCCCAGCAGGCACCACCAACGACAAATGCTCACTCGCCGCGCATGCATCAATCACCGCACGGCGCGTCTCGTACAAAGGACCACCAGGCGAACATAACGGAGTGATCGTATCTGGCCCATTGACCGCCGCATCAATCGCATATTGCCCTGGGACATTCGCACACAAACGCAACGCACCCAGCAAATCCATCGCATTGCGCAGATTATCAACTTGAATGCTACTCCCGGACAGCAACGCCCAACCCACACGCCAACCGCACGCACGATGCACCTTACTCAGCCCACTGAAAGTGATACATGGATGCGTCCCCGCCAAAGGAGCCACTGGAACAAACACCGCACCGTCATACAAAATCTGATCGTAAATCTCATCAACCAACAACAGCAGATGATGTTTCACTGAGATTGCCACAATCCGCTCCAATAACTCCTGCGAATAATTGGCACCACTGGGATTATTCGGATTAATCAACACAATCGCACGTGTCCGTGAAGACACCAGCGTTTCGATCTCAACTGCATCTGGCTGGAAACCGTTCTCCGGCGCACAACGGTAATACACCGGCCGACCATCGTTGAGAATCGTCGCCGCCGACCACAGCGGATAATCCGGTGAAGGAACCAACACCTCATCGCCTGGATTAAGCAACGCCCGCAACGACAAATCGATTAACTCAGAAACCCCATTCCCCACAAAGACCCGATCTGCATCAACATCTGGATAGTGACGTCGCGCATAAGCAGCAGCAATCGCCTCACGTGCGATTGGCAAACCCTGCTGATGCGTATAAGGATCGGTACGTCCCATATCATCGGCAATAGCACGTTGCAGATGCTCTGGCGCCCGAAAACCGAACGCACCTGGATTACCGATGTTGAGCTTGATAAGCTTGCGTCCCTCCGCCTCAAGCTCACGCGCACGGCGCGCCAACTCCCCTCGGATCTCATAGCGGACTTCGGACAGGCGCTGGCGCGTAACAAGCGGCGTTTGCGGGCTATTAGACATCACGTATGTAAATCAATTTACTGGAAGTCGACATGTTAGTTCAAAATACAACTCCACGTCAGACCTTATATCCCTTTATCATTTACTCAGCAGCGCCTGACGTTTTACTAGATGAACATTAACTAGATGAGCAGTTTCCATCAACACCACTGCCTCCCAACAGCGCGGAAACTCAACACTCACCGCAGTGCACTTACTGTTACTCAACAGATGCAACACCAACAACGCTGACTGGATTGCTGCACTTTAATAACGCACCGCGTGACAACAGCATAACTTTAAAAAAATCTACTTATTAATAAGTGATTACTGAAAATTTAAACTGCGATGTAGTAATTCATTAAACATCGAACATCGGTGTTTTAAATATTTTAAATAGCAATAAAGGAAAAGGATTGCACATTAAGGATGGCAACATGACATACAAAAATCCCCTTGCAACGCAACAGAATCAACGCGCTTCCAATCCACAGCCTGACAGCGCACTCCACGGCTTAGTGCTCCTTGCCCAATTCCATGGCATTGCGGCTGACCCCGTACAGATAGCGCATGACTTCGGGCGCAGTGGCGAACCATTCGATGAAACAACCTTGCTACTGGCCGCCAAAAAACTTGGACTAAAAGCCAAAGTCGTCACCCAACCGGTCACCCGTATCGCAATGGCCGCATTACCTGCACTCGCACTGATCCCTGGAGGAACAGCATTTATCGTCGCCAAAGTGACAGGCAACCAGATACTGATCCACGACCTGGCAGATCAACGGCCACGCACAATCTCACACGATGAATTTACCGCACGCTACGCCGGCCGCTTACTCCAAGTCGCCTCCCGCGCATCGGTCCTAGGAAATCTGGCTAAATTCGACTTTAGCTGGTTCATCCCCGCAGTGGTCAAATATCGCAAACTGCTGGCTGAAGTCTTTGCAGTGTCCTTATTTATCCAGATATTCGCACTGGTGACACCCCTGTTCTACCAAGTCGTGATGGACAAAGTGCTCGTACACCAAGCACTCAGCACCCTTGAAGTCATTGTCGTTGGCCTCATCTCCCTGGCCTTATTCGAAGTAGTACTCACCGCACTACGCACCCATGTCTTCGCACATACCACCAGCAAAATTGATGTTGAACTCGGCGCACGCTTATTCCGCCATCTATTAGCATTACCGTTAGCGTATTTTGAATCGCGCCGGGTTGGCGACACCATCGCCCGCGTACGCGAACTAGAAAACATCCGCCACTTCCTCACCGGCCAAGCACTGACCTCCGTCTTAGACCTCCTATTCACCGTCGTCTTTTTGTCCGTCATGTTTTGGTACAGCGGCTGGCTCACCCTGATTGTGGTGATCTCATTACCCCTGTACGCACTGATCTCCGCATTCATCACCCCAGTACTCCGCAAACGTCTGGATGAAAAATTTGCACGCGGCGCAGACAACCAAGCATTTTTAGTGGAAACCGTCAGCGGCATTGGCACCGTTAAAGCAATGGCCGTAGACCCACGTGTCACCCGCACCTGGGACAACCAACTGGCAGGCTACGTTGGTGCCAGCTTTAGCGTTACCAAAATTGCCACCCTCGGCCAACAGAGCGTTCAATTAGTACAGAAACTGACCAACGTCGCCGTATTATTTTGGGGCGCCAAACTGGTAATTGACGGACAACTGTCCCTCGGACAACTAATTGCCTTCAACATGTTGTCCGGCCAAGTCACTGCCCCCATCATCCGACTCGCCCAGCTATGGCAGGATTTTCAACAAGTCGGACTCTCTGTCGAACGACTCGGCGAAATTCTGAACACCCGTACCGAACTCCCCGGCAGCCGCATGACATTGCCGCCCATCCAAGGGCGCATCACCTTCGAGCGCCTCATCTTCCGTTACCGTCCAGATACCCCCGACGTACTCTCCGGAATCGACCTAGACATCCAACCTGGCGAAGTCATCGGCATCGTAGGACGCTCCGGTTCAGGGAAAAGCACCCTGACAAAACTCGTACAGCGCATGTACGTCCCAGAACGCGGCCGCGTCTTGGTCGACAGCCACGACCTCTCATTGGCCGATCCCGCCTGGCTGCGTCGCCAAATTGGCGTCGTACTGCAAGAAAATTTCCTGTTCAACCGCAGCGTCCGTGAAAACATCGCCATGGCCGACCCGGGAATCCCCCTGGAACGCGTCATCCACGCAGCGACATTAGCCGGTGCCCATACCTTCATTTCTGAACTACCAGAAGGCTATGACACCAAGATTGGCGAACACGGTACAGGACTCTCCGGCGGCCAACGCCAACGCATCGCAATTGCCCGCGCCCTGATTGGCGACCCACGCATCCTTATTTTCGATGAAGCCACCAGCGCACTCGACTACGAATCAGAACATGCCGTCATGCAAAACATGCGAGCCATTTGCAAAGGCCGCACCGTTCTCATCATCGCCCACCGCCTCTCCACAGTCCGTAATGCCGATCGTATCGTCGTCATTGATAAAGGGAAAATCGTAGAAAGCGGCTCCCACGAAACACTCCTCAACCGCAACAACGGTCATTACGCCCACCTCTACCGACTCCAACAAGGGACCACATGAAACACATGCTCCAAGGATGGCGCGACTTTCTTTCGCGTTACCTCCACGTCTTCCGTGCCGCCTGGTCGATTCGCGCCCAACTAGAACCACCTCACCGCACCACCGATGAGCGCACCTTCCTACCCGCCCATCTAGAACTGACCGAAACCCCGGTCTCCCCTACCGCATGCTGGAGCATGCGGATCATTATTGCCTGCTTCATCGTGACCCTACTGTGGGCCTGCTTCGGCAAAATTGAAATTGTTGCCGTCGCCCCGGGGAAAATCGTCGTCGACTCACGCACCAAAGTACTCCAACCACTAGAGACCGCCGTAGTACGCCGTATCCTGGTCCGTGATGGCGAAAAAGTGAAAGCACACCAAGCACTGATCGAACTTGATGCCACCGCCACCGGCGCCGAATACGCACAAGCTGAAGATGCCTTACTCAATGCCACATTGACCGCATTGCGCCTGCGCGCACTCTCCACCGCACTAGAACGTGGCCAAACACCGCAACTCACCCATTCAGCAACCATCCCCGCTGATCGCATCGCCGCCGAACAAGCACTGACACTGAGCCAATTCAATGCATACCAAGCCAAACGCCACAACCTACAAGCAACCATTGCCCAACGCCGCGCCGAACTACGGACAGCCCAAGACACCATCGAACCATTGACCGAATCCGCACGCATCTCCAAAATGCGCTCCGCCGATTACGCCATACTCCTCAAAGACAAATACGTCGGCCGTCACGACTACCTACTGCGTGAACAAGAACGCATCACCGCCGAACGCGACTTAGCAACCCAACGCAACCGCATCCAAGAAATCCGCTCCGCCCTGAGCGCAGCCCAAGAAGAACTCAGCGTATTACAAGCCGACTTCCGCCAACAAACCCTGGATGACCTACGGAAAGCCGACGAACAGATCGGCCAATTGACACCACAACTGGCAAAAGCCAAACAACGTAATCGACTCATGACACTACGCTCCCCCGTTGAAGGCATCGTCCAGCAACTAGCCATCCACACCGTTGGTGGCGTCGTGACCCCCGCACAACAACTCCTAGCCGTGGTCCCAGTACAAGAAACATTAGAAGTGGAAGCCACCGTCCTCAACAAAGACATCGGATTTTTACGTCCCGAACAACGCGTCACCGTCAAAATTGAAAGCTTCCCCTACACCCGCTACGGATACCTCACCGGCAAAATCATCAGCATCTCCCATGACGCCGCACAAGACGAAAAACTAGGCTTAGTCTTTCCCGTACGCATCCGTTTAGACAACACCACACTCACTATTGATGGAACACAAATCAGAATGAGCGCAGGCATGGCATTAAGCGCCGAAATCAAAACAGGCAAACGCACCGTTATTGATTACTTACTGAGCCCCCTAGAACAATATACCGACGAAGCATTGCGGGAACGATAAACCCCGCCATCAACATTGGCACTCCAATGCGCCTCCATCCCTTCCCCCAATGCCAATAACACCACCACCACATCACGCAAACACCTGCCAACGCACCTGCAATAACGCCTCAAACACAGCCAGCGCAACAACACCCACAGCCCCCTCCTACACCCCAGACACCACCCACACATTCCCCCCTTGAAGACAGCCGTGCAAGCCCCCTCCCTCGCTCACCTCACCGCTTGCCTGCACCCCACCCACAAAACAGCACATACACCCCACCCACACCTTGCCACCCTTACATAACCAAAAAATAGTGATATAAACCTCAAAAATAAGGCAAAGGAAGCCGCCCCCAATGCAACCCAAGGACACCCCAAAGCATCCGACCACAGCAGCCTTCCCTCCCTGCTCCCTGCCAGCCCCGTCACCTCCCCCCCTCCTATCACCATCAATCAATGCCCTGCCACTGTCTTTATATAAAAAGACGGAGACAGCATTTTTTTATCCAACTTAAAGACGGAGACAATAAATGACACAGCGCCCCTCTTTACTAAGGACTCCAGACCGCACCATAGACAACGACAAACATCATACGGAAAACACCACACCCCCCATAATGCTGCGGTGGTGTGACAATGAATACTGCAAACGCATTTAAAAAACTACTGAAATTATGTGGACTGATTGTAATTTCCTTACTCATGGTATTCGGCGCTTTTATCTCCTGCGGGATCATTTATATCAAAGAAAAAGCACAACGAGATGCTATTGCACAGAAAATCAAAGAATCAAATGAAATTCTGATGCTCCAATCAGATGACTCCAGCTACAAAAGATGCTTCAAGTTTGACAAAGAATTGTATGCAACAGGACTTCTGCATGGAATTATCATCTTTCATTTTAATAATTTTTTATATATTTCAGGGGTCGAGAAATCCCCATCAAAACCCCATGAGCCACGGAGCTCAACGATCACCATAGGAGTTTTTGGTAAATACCTATCAAAAGAAAATTACATCAACTCCATTACTAAAGAAGACCCAAGCAAACAGATTAAGGTTATAGGAAAATACAAAGATTTACGTTTATATACTTTCGCTAATTCTTTTTACTCAGCAACGGATAATAATGAGATTTTCTTTATTGAATAAAAAGCTGATGATGGCCAACCAAAAAATAAAGAGGAGCGAATCCATGAATTAAAATTAATTATTGATTTCCTTGAAACCCATACCATCCCCTGTCAAGGAAAATCATGATGACAAGTTTAGATTTTTATTTTGACCAAGCCACGTTGGACCGTGCCAACACCTATAGAAATGCAGGGAATGACTGGGCGATGTACCACACATTATCCGATGCCGTTAAAGCCGGTGGCGGCGATGCCAGATTGGCGAATGGGTTGAAGAATGCGGGGGACATCCATTACGCACAAGACCGCGACGCACCGTCTATACGTACAGTGATGGATCAGGTCGACCACAAAGTTAATAAAATAAAGACACAGCATCATCCTGCAGCGGTTTAATAATGAATATTCCAAGAGTATTTAAATCTCTACTGAAATTATGTGGAATTGTTGCGCTGACCTTGCTTATGGTATTCGGCGCTATTCTCTCCTGCGGGAAAAATAATATGACAAAAACAACACCGCAACAGGCCGCTGCACAGGACATTAAGGAGGTCAGTAAAATAATGATGCTTCAATCGGATGATCACAGCTACAAAAAATGTTTCAAGTTTCCCCCAGAAGTGTGGCCAAGCAAACTTCCACCAAACATGATCATATTTCGTTTTAAGACTATTGAGTATCTTTCTGGTATCGAAACATCTCCAGGTAATCTCGGTGAGGCCGGAACCTCGATAGTTTCTCTAGCCTTTTTCCCTGATAAACCATGGAAAGAACATTATATCCATACCCTTTCACAGGCTTATAGGAATGGGAAAGTTGAAATTATTGGGGAGTATAAAGAATTTAATTTTTATAATCTTAGGGATTTCCTTTATTCGGCGATTGATAAGGATGGAATTTTTAATATTGAATATGATGCTGGTGATGGTCTACCACGAAAAAAAGAGGAGCGAATCCGTGAATTAAAATTAATTGTTGATTTTATTGAATCCCATACCATCCCATGTCAAGGAGAATCATGATGACAAGTTCAGATTTTTATTTTGATCAAGCCACGTTGGACCGTGCCAACACCTATAAAAATGCCGGGAATTATCCGGCGATGTACCAGACATTGTCCGATGCCGTCAAAGCCAGTGGTGGCGATGCCAGATTGGCGAATGGGTTCAAGAATGCGGGGGACATCCATTCCGGGCAACACCGCGACGCACCGTCTATACGTGCAGTGATGGATCAGGCCGACCACAAAGTTAATAAAATAAAGACACAGCATCATCTTGCGGCGGTTTAATCATGAATATTCCAAGACTATTGAAACGCTTACTGAAATTATGTGGACTGCTTGCACTTGCCTTGCTGATGGTATTCGGCGCTATTCTCTCCTGCGGGAAAAATAATATGACAAAAACAACACCGCAACAGGCCGCTGCACAGGACATTAAGGAGGTCAGTAAAATAATGATGCTTCAATCGGATGATCACAGCTACAAAAAATGTTTCAAGTTTCCTCAGGAAGTAATGCCGATCCAATTTGATCCTAGCAAGGCTATATTTTATTTTAAAAATATTGGATATCTTTCTGGCATTGAGACATCTCCGGGTAATCTCGGTGAGGCCGGAACCTCGATAGTCGCTCTCATCTTTTTCCCTGATCAACCATGGAAAGAATATTATATCCATGCCCATTTACCTACTGGTAGCAATAAGCAAGTAGAAATCATGGGAGAATACAAAGAATTCTACTTTTATCATCGTAGGGATTCCCTTTATTCTGCGATTGATAAGACTGGATTGTTCAATATTGAATATCAGCCCGGCCAACGGAGAAATAAAGAGGAGTTAATCAGTGACTTAAAGTTAATTATTGATTTTGTTAATACCCATACCATCCCCTGTCAAGGAAAATCATGATGACGAGTTTAGATTTTTATTTTGATCAAACAACGCTAAATCTTGCCAACACCTACAGCAATGCCGGGAATGACTGGGCGATGTACCACACATTATCCGATACCGTCAAAGCCAGTGGCGGCGATGCCAGATCGGCGAATGGGTTCAAGAATGCGGGGGACATCCATTCCGCACAACGCCGCGACGCACCGTCTATACGTGCAGTGATGGATCAGGCCGACCACAAAGTTAATAAAATAAAGACACAGCATCATCCTACGGCGGTTTAATAATGAATATTCCAAGAGTATTTAAATTTCTACTGAAATTATGTGGAATTGTTGCGCTGACCTTACTCATGATATTCGGCGCCATTCTCTCCTGCGGGAAAAATAATATGACAGAAACAACACCGCAACAGGCCGCTGCACAGGACATCAAAGAGGTTAGTAAAATGATGATACTTAAATCACGCAATTCCAATGATAAAAGATGTTTCAAGTTACCCCCAAAAGTGGGGCCGATCCAATTTTCACCTAGCACGGCCATATTTTATTTTAAAAATATTGGGTATCTTTCTGGGCTTGAGACATCTCCAGGTAATCTCGGTGAGGCCGGAACATCTATAGCCACCCTATCCTTTTTTCCTGATCAACCATGGAAAGAACATTATATCCGCTCTGTTGCACGTACTCTCAGCAATGAGCACGTGGAAATCATAGGGGAATATAAAGAGTTCTATTTATATAATCTTACTAATTTCCTTTATTCGGCCATTGATAAAACGGGGTTGTTCAATATTGAATATCAGCCAGGCCGACCAAGAAATAAACAGGAGTGGACCCATGAATTACAGTTAATTATTGATTTTGTTGCAGCCCATACCATCCCCTGTCAAGGAGAATTATGATGACAAGTTCATATTTTTATTTTGATCAAACAACGCTAGATCTTGCCAACACCTACAGCAATGCCGGGAATGACTGGGCGATGTACCAGACATTATCCGATGCCGTTAAAGCCAGTGGCGGCGATGCCAGATTGGCGAATGGGTTCAAGAATGCGGGGGACATCCATTCCGCACAACGCCGCGACGCACCGTCTATACGTGCAGTGATGGATCAGGCCGACCACAAAGTTAATAAAATAAAGACACAGCATCATCCTACGGCGGTTTAATAATGAATATTCCAAGAGTATTTAAATCCCTACTGAAATTATGTGGACTGCTTGCACTTGCCTTGCTGATGGTATTCGGCGCTATTCTCTCTTGCGGGAAAAATAATATGACAGAAACAACACCGCATCAGGCCGCTGCACAGGACATCAAAGAGGTTAGTAAAATGATGATGCTTAAATCACGCAATTCCAATGATAAAAGATGTTTCAAGTTACCCCCAAAAGTGGGGCCGATCCAATTTTCACCTAGCACGGCCATATTTTATTTTAAAAATATTGGGTATCTTTCTGGGCTTGAGACATCTCCAGGTAATCTCGGTGAGGCCGGAACATCTATAGCCACCCTATCCTTTTTTCCTGATCAACCATGGAAAGAACATTATATCCGCTCTGTTGCACGTACTCTCAGCAATGAGCACGTGGAAATTATAGGGGAATATAAAGAGCTCTATTTATATAATCTTACTAATTTCCTTTATTCGGCCATTGATAAAACGGGGCTGTTCAATATTGCATATCAACCTGGCCGAAAAAGAAATAAAGAGGAGTTAATCAGTGACTTAAAGTTAATTATTGATTTTGTTAATACCCATACCATCCCCTGTCAAGGAAAATCATGATGACGAGTTTAGATTTTTATTTTGACCAAGCCACGTTGGACCGTGCCAACACCTATAAAAATGCCGGGAATTATCCGGCGATGTACCAGACATTGTCCGATGCCGTCAGCGTCGGTGGCGGCGATGCCAGATTGGCGAATGGGTTGAAGAATGCGGGGGACATCTATTCCGCACAACGCCGCGACGCACCGTCTATACGTACAGTGATGGATCAGGCCGACCACAAAGTTAATAAAATAAAGACACAGCATCATCCTGCGGCGGTTTAATAATGAATATTCAAAGAGTATTTAAATCCCTACTGAAATTATGTGGACTGCTTGCACTTGCCTTGCTAATGGTATGCGGCGCTATTCTCTCCTGCGGGAAAAATAATATGACAAAAACAACACCGCATCAGGCCGCTGCAAAGAACATCAAGGAGGTTAGTAAAATAATGATGCTTCAATCGGATGATCACAGCTACAAAAAATGTTTCAAGTTTCCCCCAGAAGTGTGGCCGAGCCAATTTGGACCTGATATGATGATATTTCATTTCAAAAATATTGGTTATCTTTCTGGTATCGAAACATCTCCAGGTAATCTCGGTGAGGCCGGAACCTCGATAGTCTCCTTAGCCTTTTTCCCTGATCAACCATGGAAAGAATATTATATCCATGCCCGTTTGCCTGCTGGAAGCAATGAGCAAGTAGAAATCATGGGAGAATACAAAACATTCTATTTTTATAATCTCAGAGATTTCCTTTATTCGGCGATTGATAAGACTGGATTATTCAATATTGAATATCAACCTGGCCTACCAAGAAATAAAGAGGAGTGGACCCATGATTTACAGTTAATTATTGATTTTGTTAATACCCATACCATCCCCTGTCAAGGAGAATCATGATGACAAGTTTAGATTTTTATTTTGACCAAGCCACGTTGGACCGTGCCAACACCTATAGAAATGCCGGGAATGACTGCGCGATGTACCGGACATTATCCGATGCCGTCAAAGCCAGTGGTGGCGATGCCAGATTGGCGAATGGGTTGAAGAATGCGGGGGACATCCATTCCGCACAACGCCGCGACGCACCGTCTATACGTGCAGTGATGGATCAGGCCGACCACAAAGTTAATAAAATAAAGACACAACATCATCTTGCGGCGGTTTAATCATGAATATTCCAAGAGTATTTAAATCTCTACTGAAATTATGCGGACTGCTTGCGCTTGCCTTGCTTATGGTATGCGGTGCTATTCTCTCCTGCGGGAGAAATAATATGACAGAAAAAACACCGCAAAAGGCCGCTGCAAAGAACATCAAGGAGGTTAGTAAAATAATGATGCTTCAATCGGATGATCACAGCTACAAAAAATGTTTCAAGTTTCCCCCAGAAGTGTGGCCCAACCAATTTGGACCTAGTATGATGCTATTTCGTTTTAAGACTATTGGGTATCTTTCTGGCATTGAGACATCTCCAGGTAATCTCGGTGAGGCCGGAACCTCGATTGTCTCCTTAGCCTTTTTCCCTGATCAACCATGGAAAAAACATTATATCAACTCCCTTTCACGGGCTTATAGGAATGGGCAAGTTGCAATTATGGGGGAATATAAAGAGTTCTATTTTTATAATCTCAGAGATTTCCTTTATTCAGCGATTGATAAGACGGGATTGCTCAATATTGAATATCAACCTGGCCAACCAAGAAATAAACAGGAGTGGACCTATGAATTACAGTTAATTATTGATTTTGTTGCAGCCCATACCATCCCATGTCAAGGAGAATCATGATGACGAATTTAGATTTTTATTTTGATCAGGCGACATTAGATCGTGCTGAGGCTTACAGAAATTCTGGGAATTATCCGGCGATGTACCAGACATTGTCCGATGCCGTCAGCGCCGGTGGCGGCGATACCAGATTGGTGAATTGGCTGACACTTGCCGGGCAGATTAATTCAGGGCGAGGGGAAAATTTCTACGCAGATTTTGTACGCGGCGCGGTGTATCACGCGGGCAGTGAGGCGGGTATACCTATTGATGCGGCGCTGTTTCAGCACGTCTCCGACTTACTTGCAAGGAATGTAATGGATGATGCGTTACAAAATAAAATGCTTTCTTTCGATAGAGTCATTTCAAGAGACGTGGCGGCAGCCTCAGAACCAGTAGGAGCAGGCGGATTGGGGCTGGCGATGGATAAATGGGGCGGGACGGTGGGCGGTGCGTTCCCAATCTCTGTGGGTGGGCTGGGGATGGACCCCAATTCCGCGTTTTATCAAAATCTTGAAAGATTCTATCGGGAGAATGGATATACCCCTGGTGATCGGGCCGCCAGACTCTTCGATTTGTTGGATGACTCTTTCTTCGGCCTGATTGAGGTGGCTAACAATCCGATCGCCATCAATGATCTTGCAAACAGAATTACGGTCAATACGCTCACTCGATTCGCCATCATCACGCAACGTCAATGGGAAGTTGCGAATATATTTTCTGGGTTGAGCGGGGATGCCACGCAGAGCGGCAGCCTGTCAGAAATTGTCTGGAACAGTTACCGCAATACAGTCGCAAACGCAGGAATCATGTTATTCCCGGTCTCGCCTTTGGCTGGGGTCGGTATGCAGATGGGCATCAATATGGGGATGGCCGTTGCTCCCTTGGTGGGTGATGTTCTCTCCGGAGCAACAGCCACCTGGAACCGTTGGATGCAACCGCTATTTGATCAACTGCGGGATATGATCCGCGACAGCATCCAACATGGCGCCGATGCGGTGCGGCAAACGCTGCATGACTGGTGGACACATATCGGCGATGCATACCACCGCCTCAGCGAGAAGTTGCACACAGACAACGCCTCCCTGCTAGATCTGCTGCATGACCTGTTTCGTCATAGCCGTGATGTACGCGACCCGCTGGTGCTGGACCTGGACGGCGACGGCATCGAAACACTGGCCGCGGGCAAAAACATCCTCTTTGACCACGACGGCGACGGCATCACCCACGCCAGCGGCTGGGTGAAGTCCGATGACGGCTTGCTGGTCCTGGACCGCAACGGCAACGGGCGTATTGATAACGGCAGCGAACTGTTCGGCGCCGATACCGTACTCAGCAACGGTCACACCGCCGCCTCTGGCTTTGACGCGCTGCGTGATTTAGATAGCAACGGTGATGGCCTCTTCAGTGCTGCCGACGCCCGCTTTACGGACGTGCGCGTCTGGCGCGATCTCAACCAAGATGGCCAGTCCCAGGCCAACGAACTGTTCACCCTCTCCACCCTGGGCATTGCCTCCATCACCCTCACGCCTACGGACACCCAACGCGTGAACCTGGGCAACGGTAACGTGATGGATGCCCGCGGCAGCTACACCCGTACCGATGGCCGCAGCGGCACCGTTGGCAATCTGCAATTAGGTGTGGACCAGTTCTACCGCGATTACCGCGGCGCCCACGACAAGGTGACCATCAATGACGCGGCCCGCGCCTTGCCAGCCATCAGCGGCAGCGGCGCGGTACGCGATTTGCAAGAGGCCGCCAGCCTCTCACCTGCCTTATTGGCGGCGGTGCAGGCGCTGCTCTCTGGCACCACCCAGGGCACACTGCGTGCGGCGCTGGATCAGGTGATCGCCTTGTGGGCCAGCACCTCAACCATGCGCAGCAGCGAGGAATCCCTGGAAGCCTCCGGGGAGGGCAACCGCACGGTGTATTACCACGGCTGGGTCCCCGGGAGCGTAGCCTCCCAAGGCAAGGAGGCGGTGCAAGCCTGGATACAACAGCAGCACGCCCGGCTTGGACCGATCATCGGCATTCTGGAAAAGTTCAACGGCTCCCGCCTGGTCAGCGAGCAAAACGGCCAGATCACCATGAGCGGGCTGACCTTCGCCTGGCAACCTGTTGTCCGCCCTGACGGACACAGTGAAGCAGTGATGGACCTTGCACTGCCGCCGGAGGTAGTAAGCAACACCTTCGACGCCTTTACCCAGGCCTACGCCAAGCTCAAAGAATCCATCTATATCCGCCTGGTGCTGGAGCCACGGCTCACTGATTACCTGTCCGGACTCCGCCTGACCTACAACAACGGCGTGATGGGATGGGATGCCTCCGGCCTGGAGGCCAAGTTAGATCAGACCTGGCAGCACAACAAAGCTCAGGCGCTACAAGATGTGATGGACTTACAGCGCTACGGCCGTGACGCCCTGGCCCCCAGCGGTTGGAATCCCCTGGATGCCTTACGCCAGATGGTCGACCGGACTGCGGTAACGCCCGATGGAAGGCAGGCCCTAGCCGATGCGGGCATTCCCCTGATTGCCGGAAATGCCGAAGGTAGTGACGCCACAGATCTGCTGTTTGGCGATGCCGGTGCCAATCTCCTGCGGGGCGGCGGCGGTGATGATCTGCTCTCCGGCGGTGATGGAGACGACACCCTGGAAGGCGGCGCGGGCAACGATACCCTCAGCGGCGATGCAGGTAACGATGTACTGGACGGCGGCACCGGCAGCAACCGCCTAGAAGGCGGCGCCGGTAACGATGTGCTGAAAGTGTCGTATTGGTCCGCAGATAACGTGCTGAACGGTGGCAGCGGTGATGACCTGTTGTACGGCAGCGCTTACGCGGATACGTATCTATTCAACAAAGGAGACGGCCACGACACGATCATTGAGCAAAGCGGTGATGACAAACTCGTCTTTGGTGAGGGCATTGCAGCCGCTGATGTCCGGTTACTACGCCAAGGGCAAGATGTGGTGCTGGACCTGGGCAACGGCCACGACAGCATCCGTTTGAAAGACTGGTTGGATTCCAACGGTTACCGCAACGGCAACAATGACATTGAACAGATCGTCTTTGCCGATGGAACGATCTGGACTCCAGAGACCTTGAGCAGCATGGGCCTCACCACGCTGGGCACCTTGGGCAATGACACCCTCAATGGCTGGCAAGGCAAGGATATTCTGCTGGGCGGCGATGGCGATGACACCCTCTACGGCAGCGGCGGCAATGATCTGCTGCTGGGCGGTGCTGGCGATGACGTCCTAGACGGCGGCACCGGCAGCAACCGCCTAGAAGGCGGCGCCGGTAACGATGTGCTGAAAGTGTCGTATTGGTCCGCAGATAACGTGCTGAACGGTGGCAGCGGTGATGACCTGTTGTACGGCAGCGCTTACGCGGATACGTATCTATTCAACAAAGGAGACGGCCACGACACGATCATTGAGCAAAGCGGTGATGACAAACTCGTCTTTGGTGAGGGCATTGCAGCCGCTGATGTCCGGTTACTACGCCAAGGGCAAGATGTGGTGCTGGACCTGGGTAACGGCCACGACAGCATCCGTTTGAAAGACTGGTTGGATTCCAACGGTTACCGCAACGGCAACAATGACATTGAACAGATCGTCTTTGCCGATGGCACGATCTGGACTCCAGAGACCTTGAGCAGCATGGGCCTCACCACGCTGGGCACCTTGGGCAATGACACCCTCAATGGCTGGCAAGGCAAGGATATTCTGCTGGGCGGCGATGGCGATGACGTCCTAGACGGCGGGATGGGCAGCAACCGCCTAGAAGGCGGCGCTGGTAACGATGTCCTGAAAGTATCGTATTGGTCCGCAGATAACGTGCTGAACGGTGGCAGCGGTGATGACCTGTTGTACGGCAGCGCTTACGCGGACACGTATCTATTCAACAAAGGAGACGGCCACGACACGATCATTGAGCAAAGCGGTGATGACAAACTCGTCTTTGGTGAGGGCATTGCAGCCGCTGATGTCCGGTTACTACACCAAGGGCAAGATGTGGTGCTGGACCTGGGTAACGGCCACGACAGCATCCGTTTGAAAGACTGGTTGGATTCCAACGGTTACCGCAACGGCAACAATGACATTGAACAGATCGTCTTTGCCGATGGAACGATCTGGACTCCAGAGACCTTGAGCAGCATGGGCCTCACCACGCTGGGCACCTTGGGCAATGACACCCTCAATGGCTGGCAAGGCAAGGATATTCTGCTGGGCGGCGATGGCGATGACACCCTCTACGGCAGCGGCGGCAATGATCTGCTGCTGGGCGGTGCTGGCGATGACGTCCTAGACGGCGGCACCGGCAGCAACCGCCTAGAAGGCGGCGCCGGTAACGATGTGCTGAAAGTGTCGTATTGGTCCGCAGATAACGTGCTGAACGGTGGCAGCGGTGATGACCTGTTGTACGGCAGCGCTTACGCGGATACGTATCTATTCAACAAAGGAGACGGCCACGACACGATCATTGAGCAAAGCGGTGATGACAAACTCGTCTTTGGTGAGGGCATTGCAGCCGCTGATGTCCGGTTACTACGCCAAGGGCAAGATGTGGTGCTGGACCTGGGCAACGGCCACGACAGCATCCGTTTGAAAGACTGGTTGGATTCCAACGGTTACCGCAACGGCAACAATGACATTGAACAGATCGTCTTTGCCGATGGAACGATCTGGACTCCAGAGACCTTGAGCAGCATGGGCCTCACCACGCTGGGCACCTTGGGCAATGACACCCTCAATGGCTGGCAAGGCAAGGATATTCTGCTGGGCGGCGATGGCGATGACGTCCTAGACGGCGGCACCGGCAGCAACCGCCTAGAAGGCGGCGCTGGTAACGATGTCCTGAAAGTGTCGTATTGGTCCGCAGATAACGTGCTGAACGGTGGCAGCGGTGATGACCTGTTGTACGGCAGCGCTTACGCGGATACGTATCTATTCAACAAAGGAGACGGCCACGACACGATCATTGAGCAAAGCGGTGATGACAAACTCGTCTTTGGTGAGGGCATTGCAGCCGCTGATGTCCGGTTACTACGCCAAGGGCAAGATGTGGTGCTGGACCTGGGTAACGGCCACGACAGCATCCGTTTGAAAGACTGGTTGGATTCCAACGGTTACCGCAACGGCAACAATGACATTGAACAGATCGTCTTTGCCGATGGAACGATCTGGACTCCAGAGACCTTGAGCAGCATGGGCCTCACCACGCTGGGCACCTTGGGCAATGACACCCTCAATGGCTGGCAAGGCAAGGATATTCTGCTGGGCGGCGATGGCGATGACACCCTCTACGGCAGCGGCGGCAATGATCTGCTGCTGGGCGGTGCTGGCGATGACGTCCTAGACGGCGGCACCGGCAGCAACCGCCTAGAAGGCGGCGCCGGTAACGATGTGCTGAAAGTGTCGTATTGGTCCGCAGATAACGTGCTGAACGGTGGCAGCGGTGATGACCTGTTGTACGGCAGCGCTTACGCGGATACGTATCTATTCAACAAAGGAGACGGCCACGACACGATCATTGAGCAAAGCGGTGATGACAAACTCGTCTTTGGTGAGGGCATTGCAGCCGCTGATGTCCGGTTACTACGCCAAGGGCAAGATGTGGTGCTGGACCTGGGTAACGGCCACGACAGCATCCGTTTGAAAGACTGGTTGGATTCCAACGGTTACCGCAACGGCAACAATGACATTGAACAGATCGTCTTTGCCGATGGCACGATCTGGACTCCAGAGACCTTGAGCAGCATGGGCCTCACCACGCTGGGCACCTTGGGCAATGACACCCTCAATGGCTGGCAAGGCAAGGATATTCTGCTGGGCGGCGATGGCGATGACGTCCTAGACGGCGGCACCGGCAGCAACCGCCTAGAAGGCGGCGCTGGTAACGATGTACTGAAAGTGTCGTATTGGTCCGCAGATAACGTGCTGAACGGTGGCAGCGGTGATGACACGTTGTACGGCAGCGCTTACGCGGACACGTATCTATTCAACAAAGGAGACGGCCACGACACGATCATTGAGCAAAGCGGTGATGACAAACTCGTCTTTGGTGAGGGGCTGCATCGGGAAGAGGCGTGTTTTACGCGCTCAGGTGATGATCTGTCTATCCTGTTCAATGGCAGTGAGGATCAGGTGACTGTGGCGGGTTGGTTCAGTGAGGCAGCGCATCAGGTGGAATCGTTGGTGTTCCAGGATGGGACGGTGCTGTCCGGTGAGGTGGAGCGTTTGATTGCGGCGATGGCGCTGTCCCCTGCGGTGACGATGATGCAAGCCAGTGTGCGTGATATCAAGGAGTCGCCCAGGTTGGTCGCCAGTTCGATTGTGTGAGTATGTGATCTGTTGTTGTGTTGCCAGGCCCCGCAGTTGCGGGGCCTGTTGTATGGCGCGATGGCGATGCCAGGAGATCAATGTGACTGATGAGGTTGGCTACGGGATGAGGTTGCCATGCACGCCGCACGATGTGCGGGGATGCAGTAGCGGCATTATTTTTGATGTAAATCACATTTTTTATCGGGCCGCTATCATGTACAGGCAGCGGTGGGCTGTGGTGTTGCAGGTGTTTGAAGAGGCTGGCACCGCGCTGTGCTGCCATGCCAAGGTGCTGCTTGCAACAGGCAGCGCGATCCCTCCATATCTAGTAAAGGATTGATGAGACGATGCAAGCACGCTCTTCTGCTTACGCGCGCTATTGGCGCCATTCACTGGCTGACAGTGGAACAGACCGTGGTGTACTTCGTGATGCTGCTGACAGTTCATTCTTGGAGGTGTCCAAGCAGCAATTAGAAAGCGGCTGTGTGGACCGCGACATTGTCGCGGCCTGTTTCAATAAAGAAGCTGAACAGGTCCAAACGGTCGAAGTGGTGATCCGCCTCAAGGTCTATGTGCTGCTGCTGCAACACGGCACGCCGCAGCGCGCGGGACACCCCAAGATCGTCACGCCGCTGGTGACACAGGCGTTATTGGCGCGGGATGGCAGGATCTATCCGTTGGCGCGGACGATGATCCCTCGTGACATTCTGAAGCCTTTGGTAGGGGGACATTTCGCCATTGGCACGGTGTCGGATCAGGATGCGTTTCTGACAAGGCAGCCGGTGCCTGGCATTGCTTTTACGGGGACGGAAAATAATGCGGACTCATTGGGGGATTCCAACAATGCCGACTTTGATCGGCAATGGAAGCAATTTTTAGCGGGCTGTGATCGGCTATTAGCGGAGGTCGGTGGTGGCTGGCCTGGCGCTCAGGGGGATTATCTGGAGGCCGACTATGGGTATCTCACCAAGAAAGCAGCGTTCTCCAGCCGACATATCCTGGCTTTATACGACCATCTTTTGCTCGAAACAACGCCACAGGTGCCGTTGTTTGAGCGCTATGCCAGCGGTGAGATGGCGCCGCCTGAACTATGTTTGCCGCCGCATGCCGGGTTCTCACAACGGCTGGCGCATGGCAGCGATAAGCGTGCTTTGAGCCGGACGCAACGCGATGCGCTAACGCATCTGCTGGTGGCTCGACAAGGGGAAATTCTTGCGGTGAATGGCCCGCCGGGCACTGGAAAAACCACGCTGGTGTTATCGGTGGTGGCGTCGTTATGGGCGCATGCGGCGCTGGCAGGGGGGGAGCCGCCGGTCATTGTCGCTGCGTCGACCACGAATCAGGCGGTGACCAATATCATTGATGCGTTTGAGAAGAATTTTGCAAAGGGAGAGGGTCCTTTTGCGGGGCGTTGGCTGCCCAAGATCAAGAGTTTTGGTGCTTTATTAGGCTCAGCCGACAAAGAGAGCAAAACAGCAGACAAGTATCACACCGAAGATTTTTTTAATGCGGTGGAATCAGTCGGCTACATCGCTGAGGCAGAGCAGCATTATTTGCGTGCGGCGGCGGCGGCATTTCCAGAGATCCCGCAGGCGTCGTTCAATGTCAAGGGTGTCACCGCGGCATTGCAGGAGGCGATTCGGAAGGAGGCGGCAACACTGGCCGCCATTGAGCAGGCGTGGTCAGGCTTGAATGATGCGCGTGATGCGCTGCGGGCCGAGTTGGGGGAGACGCCCGCGACGACGATGACGCAACGCCGCACCCAACGGGACGCAGCGCAGGCGGAGAAGCAGGTCATTGAAACGCTCATCACGCAGTGGGAGCGCTATGGTGCGGACGAGTCGCTGGTGTATGGGTTGTTTTCTTGGCTGCCTGCGGTGGCCAAAAAGCGGATGCGGTTGGTCCGGGTGTTTTTGAACTCCATCTGGCCAGTGCATTACCCAACACAGACGTGGGAGAGCATTGAGCAGGTTGATGGGTGGCTCAGTGGGATGCAGCGCCAATGTGATGACAGGCTTCAGGAGCACTCCTGGGCTGTGACACGCGGTGAAAAGGTGCTGCATGAGGAGCAGTGCCACATCACCACATGGCAGGCCGCGTTAGCAAAGGAGTCAGCACTTACAGGGCTGATGGAGGCGGCAGGCCAGGTCTCTCTTGCGGACTGTGATGCACTCGCCGATACATCCATCCGCTTTCGGATCTTTCTGCTAACCACGCACTATTGGGAGGGGCGTTGGTTGTCGGAGATGCAGGCCCAGTTGCCAGCGGATCTGGATGGGGAGAAGAAAAAGACGGGGGGTACCGCCGTGGAACCGCGCTGGCGGCGACGGATGAAATTAACGCCGTGTATTGTGTCGACGCTCTTCATGCTGCCCAAAAAGATGCAGGTTGCCAGGCGTGATGAGAAAAACTTCAGCCGTAACTACCTGTATGACTTTGCGGATTTGCTGATTGTTGACGAGGCGGGCCAGGTGCTTCCTGAAGTAGCTGGTGCATCATTTGCACTGGGCAAGCAAGCTTTGGTGATTGGGGACCAGCTGCAGATTGAACCGATTTGGTCGATTCCGGAAAGCATTGATATTGGTAACCTGCATGCTGCTGAGCTGCTGGGGAAGGAGGAGGATGCCTACGAGCGGCTTTGTCAGTCTGGAAGATCCGCAGCATCAGGCAGCGTGATGCAGATCGCACAACGACTGAGCCGGTATCACTATGACCCTGAGATGGCACGCGGCATGTTTCTGTACGAGCACCATCGCTGCTTTGATGAGATTGTCAGTTACTGCAATGCGCTGTGCTATCAAGGCAAACTCATCCCCAAGCGCGGACCCAAGGTGGCAGCGCTGAAGAATGCAGCAGGAAAGGAAACAGGAGATGGTTTGCCGGCGCTGGGGTATCTGCACGTCGATGGTCTCTGCCAGAAAAGTAGCGGCGGCAGCCGCCATAACCTCTATGAGGCACAGACCATTGCGGCGTGGCTTGCCGAGCACCGCGAGTCGTTGCAAGCACAGTATGGGAAGCCGCTGCATTGCATTGTGGGCATCGTGACGCCGTTTGGGGCGCAGGTACGTGCCATTTCACAAGCCTGCCGTGACGTGGGAATTGAGGTGGGCCACGAAAAGGATGGGATCACGGTTGGGACGGTGCATGCGCTGCAAGGGGCGGAACGGCCTGTGGTGATCTTTTCTGCGGTGTATAGCAAGCATGCCGATGGCGGTTTTATCGACCAGCGTACAAGCATGTTGAATGTGGCGGTGTCGCGTGCCAAAAACACTTTTTTAGTGTTTGGGGATATGGATGTCTTCACGGCGGCACCAAAGAGCAGGCCGCGTGGCCTGTTGGCGCATTATCTTTTTAAAGATGCAAGCAACGCGCTGTGTTTTCAACCGTTAGTCCGCAAAGATCTGCAACAGGTCAGTACAGCGGTGGAGGTACTGCAGGACGCCGCCGAACATGACGCTTTTTTATTGAAGGCGCTCAACAAGGTGCAGCGTGAAATTCATATTGTGAGTCCCTGGATCAACAAAGATCGCATTCAAGACATCGGTGCCTTCAAGGCAATGCAGGAGGCGGTGAAGCGTCAGGTGCAGGTCACGGTCTACACGGATCAGGATTTGAACACCGACGACAAGAAAGACATAAAGAAGATCACTAAAGTGCTGCAAGCCGCCAGGGCGTTGCGCGGTGTGGGGATTGAGGTGAATTTTGTCGACAGAGTCCACAGCAAAATGGTGATTGGGGACGATGAGGTGTTTTGTGTTGGGTCGTTCAATTGGTTCAGTGCCAACAGAAGCGCAATGTACGCCAAGCATGAAACGTCATTGGTTTATCGTGGTCGCGGGCTTGCAGATGAGAGGCAAACCAGGCTGAACAGTTTACGGCAGCGAATCACGGATGATCCTCAGCAAATCGGCCAGGCATGATGAGGTGTTGCAGCGGCGGGATGTAGATACGGTCGCGGCAGACGATGCACGCAGCTGCAGAGGTGCGCGATATGGTCGGCCCTGCCCTGCCCTGCCCTGCCCTGCCGTAGCATTGCTTAAGCTGTGTTGTTGTTTGCCGCTTGGGTAGTTGGGTAGTTGGGTAGTTGGGTAGTTGGGTAGTTGGGTAGTTGGGTAGTTGGGTAGTTGGGTAGTTGGGTAGTTGGGTAGTTGGGTAGTTGGGTAGTTGGGTAATTGGGTAATTGGGTAATTGGGTAATTGGGTAATTGGGTAATTGGGTAATTGGGTAATTGGGTAATTGGGTAATTGGGTAATTGGGTAATTGGGTGGTTGGGTGTCTTGGAATGATCTGGGAAGCGCTGCCCTGCCCCATGTGCATCACGATTGCGCTCGGGAAATGGGCGTTGCACCGGCGGGGGAAACGGTGCGACGCGGCTTGAGGGGGGTTCCTACAGATTATGGTTTGCGTGAGATTGCAACAGGCCTTTTATGAGGTTTGCGGATGTTTGCACCATTGCACCATTGCACCATTGCACCATTGCACCAAGGTATTTTGGGGTGATCCAGCGGCGCTATCGCGCTGCTGGGGTGTAAACCAGAAGACATCGCTCACACTGTTTTGTTCTGGTGGGGCACCATCGCCAAGGTGGCACTGCAATAGGATCGCTGTAGAGGATGCTGACTGCGTTTGGTACTTGAGAAACCAAATCAACCAAGGTTTGTGTGAACAAGCCTGTCTGTCATGGTCACGCAAGGCTTGGTGTTGCTTAAAGAGTGCGCAGCGGTTGTCCGTCAGTCAGTGAGGAAGAGAACCCCCGTAGATGAGTTCTAATGCCATCCGGGCATAACGACTGAGCTCCCCATCATTCATTGGGGAAAGGGATGATAGGTCATCGTGATGCGGTTGCACTGCGAAGGCGTTGAATTCTTCAAGCGTGTCAACATAAGGCTTGGCCAGCACCAACGGGGAATCATCGGTCGCCTCGCGGATGGCGCTAATCATTTGACCAAGTGACAGATTTTGCCGCAGCAACGGTGGCGCAAAGCGATGCTTGAGAAAGCCTTCGACAAGTGGTCTGAGCGCAGATGCGACCTCCTCCAATGTCCCCTCATAGGTACCAGACACAAAAGCGACCACCCGAGCATATCTGCGCATGTAGTCGGACTGACAGATGGAGTCCAAATCCGCGTCAGACACAATCTGGGAGTCGTTATTTTTGGTGTGCTTGATATGGTGAACGTTCACAGAAACCTTGTTGTAACGCGGACCAGTAAGCAAGTTGCGTAGGTCACGCAAGAAGTAGGCATCGTGTGAAAGCACCACGACTTGAACGCCTTGTTTTACAAGATCTGCGATGGACTCCATCGTCTTTTTGCGCCTTGTCATATCGAAACTACACATAGGATCATCCAGCACGACGCTCTTGCCGACGAGTGCATCCGGGGTGACATACAAACGCGCCAGGAAAAATGCAAGCGCCAGGGTGCGCTTGTCGCCTTCACTCAACACGCTGTGGAAGCCTGGGTCTGAGTCGGTTCGCCTGCCCAGGGCAACCTTTTTCCCACGCAACTGCAGAACATAGCTGGCCCGCATCGTGCCACCTTGCATACTCTGCTGTAATTCTTTGATGGAGAAAGCTGCGCCAAAATCGCGGAGAAATTGATTAATTTTGGATGCGTACACACTCAAAAGTTCCGGCAATCGCGCATCAAGTGCGGCACGCACGTTCTTCTTTTCACGCTCAAGCTGCTCTTTCTTGGCCTTGGCCGCTTGATACGCAGTGATTGCTTGGACAACCTCCGTAGATTGACGGACGATGCCAATCTCAAGCGTGGCAATAGAGGCTTCAAGCGCTGCGGGGGTGCTTTCTGCCAATGTCTGTTTGAAATCAGTGATGCGCCTGTTGATCTGTGCCACAGCAGCGTTATAGGCATCAATCTGTGCTCTCAACTCGTCTAGAAGCCGAACCATGTCGGCCTTGTCCTGGGTGGTTCCGACACAATCTAACGGCCTGTGCTGTTTGCTCTGGGCAAGCGCAAGGCCCACTGTCCGCAGACGCGTGAATGTCGCTGTGGCACGCGGGTTGTCGAAGAAGGGACTCGATAGGTCCAGTTGATCTTTCCATGCTGCGACGCAGGCGTCATTGCCTTGTATGCGGTCAGCTATCTTTTCCAACCAGGCTTCTGGAAAACGCGTTTCCACCCCGGGACCGAGCGTGGCAACGTTCTTCATGAACGCCTTGAAGGCGGTGTTGAAGTAGGTCTCATAAGCCTTGATGAGGGCTGTGGCTGTCACTTCTTGACCGCAGAACGGGCACCCCTGTTCCGGGTTGAATTCCCGCCCCTGCATCACCCACGCTTCAATCCCTGGTGGCTGCTGGTGCCGCTGGAAATGTGCTTGGACAATTTCCTCCGCATCAGCACGGATGTCATCAAACGTGGACTGGATGATGCTGAAAAAGGCGTCTATGTTGCATTCAATGTTGCGGTAATGGCTGCGGTGCATGGCGTTGCAATAAGGCGGGCACATTGCGCACCGCCTCTCTCTGGGTACGGAGTGCGGCAATCTTTGCCTCAGCATCGGTCACAGGTATCAATCTGGTGAAATCCGCAATAGGCATGTTTTTACTATAGGCCCGAATCCGCTGCTCTATCTCTTTGATATTGCGGTGTTCGTCAGCAATCTCCTTTGCCAGCCTGACGATCTCCCGCTCTAACTTGACAGACTCCTCACCGAGGACAAATTGGAGACATTTCTGGCGATGCTCGGGACGCACTTCCTGGCCGGAGTAGACGTTGTCGTCAACAAAGGTGGCATCAAAAATGAGAATGTCCGGCGGTGTACCGGTCCAATGGCCGTGATGCAGAGTGAGGTTTTTATCCGTCTTGCCATCGTTCCATAGCAGTTCAATACACGGCGACTCGTCAGCGTCGATCGTGCGTGCCTTCTGAAGCACCTCGTCTTTGCCTTCGCCATGGGTCACGGCGCGAAGAATATTCGCAACGGTCGTCTTGCCGCGCCCGTTCTCGGCATAGAACAACGTCACAGGGCCAAAGGGCGTGGGGGTAGTAGGCGGCACTCCGTTACGAAGCAAGCCAACATGATTGACCTTGATCAGTTTCTTCAGCATGACCGCTCCTGTTGCGCTTCCATAAAAATAGATGTGACTGCCACGAAACGCAGCTCAGGCTTGACAGCAAGAAGGCGGCGGCTTCAAGGGCACTTTTTTGCTACAGCATGGTGCCGGTGATAGGAATTGAACTTACAACCTTCACATGAGGCTTCGGCAGGTGCGCATTGTGCCGTACCTGGGGATCAGGAGGTAGCCGAGATCTTGCCCATCCTTTACACGCCGCTTGCCTGGTACCGCTGTCACGGCGACGGTCCGCATTGGTTTGCGTGGCTCCAAAGATGATTTGCTATCGCCTAGGCGAGCTAGGTGCCAAGGTGAGGACAGGGAGATGATGATGAGTGCGCAGACGCACAAGAAAGCGCCTCCAGGGGAGGCAGGCGTGGGCATTCAAGTCAAACAAGCAGAGGAGGCGAGCAGGCAACTGTTCAGGGGATCACATGATGCCAACGTCTGCCGCACTCTCGAAGCATCGTGCGGGGAAAATGGTCCGCTACAGCAACGCGGAGCGGGAATTGATCCCGCTCTACACCGGACGCGCAGAGCCGGGAGAGAGGCTTGGGTGATGCTTGGTAGGTGGGGATGTGCCTATACGGATACACGGGCTGCCGCAGGTGGACGTGTGAGCCATCCATCAAAAACATTGCATTGTTACGGGGTGTGCACGTGTTGTTGTGTGCGGGGATGCGTCTGTGGCCAGGTCAGTGTTGCTTGGGCCAGAACGGGCCTATGAAGGGATCGGTGGTGAAGTCATCGGTTGTTCTTGGTGTCGTTACTGCGGTGTGGCAGTCAGTGCCAGCAGGTTGAGGTAGCAGCGAGAGGCATTTCTTCTGGGACGTTCGGGAAGTGCTGCATGTCAGCCCTCTGGTTGTACAGACGGCGGTGCAGTGAACGGCAGTGCCTTAGCTGTAGGAGGATGGAGGGGATGGGAGTGACTTCGGGCGATGCTGGACCCAGACGTGGTAGGGGCTGGCTGGGTAAGGTCGGGGCTAGGCGTTGGGCACGGCGGAAGCAGCGACTGGTTCCGGGGGTGGGGGTGCGGGATTGAGGGCGAGGTAGCTCACGTTGCCTATCGACCCCTTGGCAGGATGGGTGTAGGCCAAGCGTAGGTGCTCTGCGTCGTAGGTGATGTGGTTTCCCAAGCAGCTCTCAGCAAGGCGTGGGTGGTGGCTATGTAGCCAGACGAAGTGCTTTTTCGTCCAGGCCAACACAGCTCTGTGAAGTACTCGGTAATGAAATCTTCGGTCGCTCTTGTAGTCGTTCCCCCGTATAACAGCAAGCGCCAGCACGTTCAGGCAGAAGCGGAGAATCTTTGCTCCTCGGAAGTTCCGTAAGCACCCCATCTCATCAATCCGAATGCCAGCAATCTGGTTGTATAGACGGCGGCGCAGCTTAAACGCCACCACCTGACCTGCGGGACCATTAAAAGTAGAATGGTAGAACAGCTTAGTCCACACTGATTTGTACTGAATGTCCCGGACGAGCTTTGGCGAGCTGACTTTCAAAGTATAGGAGATCACCGTGTCAATCATGGTGACGATGTAACCGTACAAGACTGGCAGAGAGTCGTCGCCCACTCTCACACGAATGTGGACGTGGTCAGGAACTCCCTCCTGGTCGAGAATCCTGACCGCGTCTTTGATGAACTGGATCACAAGAGCAAGACGGCGTAACACATCGCTATCACCGGCACTGCTGCGTTCGTTCAACGTGCAGAGATCAGAGGCAGCAATTGTAATTTCACCCATGGCCCAAGACAGCTCGGAGGAATCGCCTCGATACGCTTGACTGATGTAGTTGCGAAAGCTTATCAACACCACCCTGCAGTAGATCTCACACTGCGCGGCGTCCCATTTCCGCATGGCGTCTTCGTCAGGGAGAAGGAAAGTTTTGATGTTCACGACCATCTCATAGTTGGCGAACATCGCCTGAGTGAAGGGCTTGTGATCACCGATCAGGCCCGATGCGTGGCCATCAGCCTCCTGATAGAGAAAGGAGTCCTTGTTATCCAGCGCCTCATGGAAGATATTCCGGGCGAAGCTCTCTATCTCAATGCCATATTTCCTGGTGTTGGCGATTGCTTGGAACAGGGCCAGTGCCGTGCGTGGTGACTCCGCGACAATGGCACGGCACAGCCTTTTGTCAGCGATGAGCTGCAATAGGCCGTTGGCGTCTCTGTTCAACTGCGGGAGGTCCTACTGATCCTCTTCTTCACACTCAATACGCTCACCGTTGTGCAGGCTGTACCTGTTGGTGGCATGTTGGACCAGTGCCTGGGCTGAGCGGGCGAGTTCGTCGGCGATCACTGCGAGTTCTGTCGGGGAGCCATTGAGGATGATGCGATACAGGGTCTGCCCAAAGCGCTTGGCGTTGTACTGACCGTAGGTCGGTGGTCGGATGAAGCCTAACCAGGCCCAGGTCAGGATGGTCAGCAGGAATGCGCCGCCAAGAAGGGCTTGCCACACTGCCGGGGTGAGCAGGATGCCGCGCGGCACCAGCCACTGTTCGGCACGCCATAGATCAGTCAGCAGGGTGAGTAGGCCAATGGCAGCGACGACGTAAAAGCTCATGCGCAGCAGTGGGAGGGGAGCCACTTGGATGCGGAAGCGGTAGCGAACATCGGCAATCGTCCAGGCCAAGACCATGAGTGCCAGGCCGGTGAGGAATTGGGAGAAGCCAAAGAATGTCTGGCCGCTGCCATCAAGGGGGATGAAGCAGACACCGATGAAGCAGTGTTCGGTTGTCACGGTGAGGTTCTCTTTGTCGGTGTCGGCGGCGTCATGCAGCTGATGCCACTTCGGGGGCCAGCCGCAAGGCCATGAGGGCAGCCGCTGGGGCTGCCTTGGTCATTTTTAGGTGGTGCCGGAGATAGGAGTCGAACCTACGACCTTCGCATTACGAATGCGCTGCTCTACCAACTGAGCTACACCGGCAAATACAGGAGTGTCTCTACATCATGGCTGTACTGTGGGCGCGCCTTGACAGGGCGCTGCTCTGTTTGGTGTGGGCCTCAGGGGCGAGGCGCGGCACATCAGGATCAGGGCTGGGCGATGGACTGTAGCAAGTGTGCGACAGTGGCGCAAAGGTGGGATTTTAGGGTGGGTGGTTGTGGCGGGTCAACGGCGCGGGGCACGGGCAATATCTATGTAGCCGTTGCAGGCTCCGTGCTTTTGGAAGGTCTAAAGACTATCAATGCTGGGTTGGCGCATCTGGGTTGCGCGGGGGGTTCGGAAACAACAGAAACCCCTAAAAAGATTTCCGCAATAGGTTTTTACAGTCTAATAAATTCAGTGACTTACGTTGACAGTTGTAACGCCTATTGCGGAATGGAATCAATATAAATGATTGATTATAAAGGATTAAATCAATGATTGTTGATCACTCAGGCGGGGTCATTGGCAGGGGCGCTGTGGATGAGGAGGGGGCGGTCTATGCTGCCGTGCTCTATCGGCAAGTGTTCAATTCAGTGTGTTTAATCCACGAGTTGTAGGCGCAGTGCTTTGGGGAGGGCAAAGACCATAGATTCTGGTTTGCCGCTGTGTTCGGAGACGCTGGTTGCGCCGAGTTCGTAGAGGCGTGCTAGGACGCCGTCAACCAAGACTTGAGGGGCGGAGGCGCCGGCGGTCACACCAATGTGGTGTTTGTCGATGACCCAGGCGGGGTCAATTTCGGCGGCGCTGTCGATGAGATAGGAGGCAACGCCTTCGCGTTGTGCGAGTTCGCTGAGTCGGTTGGAGTTGGAGCTGTTTGGGGAGCCGACGACGAGGACTAGGTCGCATTCGCGCGCGAGTTCGCGAACTGCATCTTGGCGGTTCTGGGTGGCGTAGCAGATGTCATTGTTTTTGGGTCCTTGGATGGTTGGGAAACGTTGGCGTAAGGCGTCAATGATGTTGCGGGTGTCGTCAACGGAGAGGGTGGTTTGGGTGGTGTAGGCCAGATGGTGGGGTTGGGCAACATGGAGGGTGGCGACATCGTCGATATTTTCCACTAGGTAGATACGACCGGTACCGCGCTCTTGGTCCCATTGACCCATGGTGCCCTCCACTTCTGGGTGTCCGGCATGGCCGATGAGGATCATGTCGCGTCCAGTACGGCAGTGGCGGGCGACGTCTAGGTGGACTTTGGTGACGAGGGGACAGGTGGCGTCAAAGACTTTTAGGCCGCGTTGTGCGGCTTGGCGGCGTACGGCCTGGGAGACGCCATGGGCGCTGAAAATGACGGTGGCGCCATCGGGGACTTGGTGGAGTTCTTCAACGAAGATGGCGCCGCGCTGTTTTAGGTCATCAACGACAAAGCGGTTATGGACGACTTCATGACGGACGTAGATGGGGGTTCCCAGCATGTCGATGGTGCGTTTAACGATTTCGATGGCGCGATCAACGCCTGCACAGAAGCCGCGCGGATTAGCGAGCAGAACTTTCATTGCGTGGTTTCCATGGGATGGTGGGGCGCGATGTCAGGAAGGGGGTAGGAACGGAAATTATGGGGTTTTGGGGGAGTGTTTGCTGTCAAATAGGCTCAGTAGGCCGATACCGATGGCTCCGGCGACGATGGCTGAGTCTGCAAGGTTAAAGGAGGGCCAGTAGTAGGAGCCGACGTACCATTGGATAAAGTCGACGACGTGGCCATGGAGGAAGCGGTCAATGACGTTACCGATGCCTCCGCCAATAATCAGTGCATAGGGCAATGCGCTGCGCCATTCGCGGCGTGGGGTACGGGAGAGCCAGAAGGTAAGTAGGCCGCTGATGCCAAGGGCTAATGCAATGAAGAGCCACATTTGCCAGCCGCCGGCGTCGCTGAGGAAGCTAAAGGCGGCGCCGGTGTTGTAGCTGCGGTACCAGTTCCAGAATCCATGAATGACGGGGACGGGGATGTATTCGGGGAGGCTGGTGAGTACCCAGGCTTTGGTGGCTTGGTCCAGTGCAATGATGGCAATGGAAAGCAGTAACCAGATCAGGGCGTTGGGGTGGGTGGGTCTGGTCATGGTGGTCAGTCGTTGTGGGGCTGGGGTGTGGTGGTGTGTTGCGAAGGTGTGGGGAGGGGCACCCGGGTGGGTGGTGATGCGGTCTGAGGGGCCTGTTGCTGTGGGTAGGGATGTTGTTGAGTGCAAAGGTGTCTTCAGAACCAATGGCGCTGTTCTCCTGGTCCGTCAACGTTGGTGATGCAGCGTCCGCAGAGTTCGGGATGGGTTGGGTGAGCGCCTATGTCGGCACGGTAATGCCAGCAGCGGGCACATTTGGCTTTGGTGGTTGCTTGGGCGCTGACAAAGAAGCCATCGGTGTTGGCCGGGGTGACGGTGACATCTCCAGTGATAAAGAGGAAGCGGAGTTCTTCGGTGAGTGGTTGCCAGCGGGCGGCAGTGTCGGCAGCGGCAGCGACGGTGATTTCTGCTTCTAATGCGGCGCCAATAACGCCGTTGGCGCGCATGGGTTCCAGTACTTTGGTGACGTGGTCACGCAAGGTGAGGAGTTTGTCGAAGTCGGCAGCGGTCAGGGGGGCGTTGGGTGGTAAGGGGGCGAGGCCGTCGTACCAGGTGGTAAAGAGGACGTTGTCGGCGTGGTCACCGGGTAAGTAGGACCATAGTTCGTCAGCGGTGAAGCTGAGTATGGGGGCGATCCATCGGACAAAGGCGGCGGTGAGATGGTACATGGCGGTCTGTGCGGAGCGGCGACCGGGGGCGTCTTCGCGCATTGTGTAGAGACGATCTTTGGTGACGTCGAGGTAGAGTGAGCCGAGGTCGACGCTGCAGAAGTTCAATATTGTTTGGACGATTTCGGCAAAGTCGTAACGGGTGTAGGCGGCTTTGATGGTCTGTTGGAGTTCAAAGGCGCGGTGAACGATCCAGCGATCCAGGGCGATCATGTCGCTCAGGGGCACGAGGTGTAGGGTGGGGTCAAAGCCATGCAGGTTGCCGAGGAGGAAGCGGGCGGTGTTGCGGATGCGGCGGTAGGCATCTGTGGTGCGCTTGAGGATCTCTTGGGAGAGGGACATTTCGTTGCTGTAGTCGGTGGAGGCAATCCACAAACGCAGGATGTCGGCGCCCAATGTCTTGATGATGTCCTGGGGTTCGATTCCATTGCCCAGTGATTTGGACATTTTGCGGCCGTGTTGGTCGACGGTGAAACCGTGGGTCAGGCATTGTTTGTAGGGTGCGGCGTTGTCCATGGCGACGCCGGTGAGGAGGGAGGATTGGAACCAGCCGCGGTGTTGGTCGGCACCTTCGAGGTAGAGGTCAGCGGGTTTAGGGAGGCCGCGCTCAAGGAGCACTGCTTCATGGGTGATGCCGGAATCAAACCAGACGTCAAGGATATCGGTGATTTTTTCGTATTGATCGGCTTCAGTGCCGAGTAATTCGGTTTGGTCCAGGGAGTACCAGATGTCAACGCCCTGTTGTTGGACGCGGTCGGCAATTTGGCGCATCAATGCGGCGCTGTGTGGATGGGGTGCTCCGCTGTGACGGTGTACAAACAGGGGAATCGGGACGCCCCAGGTGCGTTGTCTGGAGATGGTCCAGTCGGGGCGGTTTTCTATCATGCTGAGGATGCGGGCTTGGCCCCACTGGGGATACCAGGTGACGTGTGTGATGGCCTTGAGGGCGGCTGAGCGCAGGGCCGCTTGTTCCATAGAGATGAACCACTGGGGGGTGGCGCGAAAGACTATGGGGGTTTTGTGGCGCCAGCAATGGGGGTAGCTATGATGCATTTCAGCGGCGGCAAGGAGGACGCCACGGAGGCGTAAGGCGTCGACAATCAGTGGGTTGGCTTTCCAGATATGCAGGCCGGCCAGTGTTAGTTCACCTAATGGTGGGGTTGTCGACAGGTAGACGCCGCGGGCGTCGACGGGGTTGAGTTCGGCAGCGCTGTAGCGATTGAGTAATCCGTATTGTTGAAAGACTTGGTGGTCTTCTTGGCCGTGGCCAGGGGCGGTGTGGACGGCACCGGTGCCGTCTTCGGCGGAAACGTGGTTGCCAAGCAGTAGGGGGATGGTGCGATCGGGATAAAACGGGTGGGCAAAGATGTGCTGCTCCATGGCGGCTCCTTTGGCGCTGCCATGGATGAGCAGTTCGGCGATGCCGTAGCGTGCCAGTGCTTTGGCGGCGAGTGCTTCGGCCAGGATGAGCCAGCGGCGCTGGCCGGAGTGGGTCGGTCCTTCAACCAGGACGTAGTCCAGGGTTGGTCCAACACAGATGGCCAGGGAGGCGGGGAGTGTCCACGGGGTGGTGGTCCAAATGGGGACGGCAAGTTGTACATCAGGGGGGAGTGTGGCGTTGAATACGGCTGCCAGGGCGCTGGGGTCCAGGGCAGGATAGGCAACGTCCACCATTGGGGAGATTTTGTCGGTGTATTCGATCTCTGCTTCAGCCAGTGCTGAGCCACAATCAAAGCACCAATGCACTGGTTTGGTACCACGGATTAAGTGGCCTTTGTCAACGATTTTGGCAAGGGCGCGGATTTCATCGGCTTCAAAGCGGAAATCAAGGGTTTTGTAGGGGGCGTCCCAGTCACCGATGATGCCGAGGCGTTTGAAGTCGCGACGCTGCAATTGGATCTGTTCGGCAGCGTATTCACGGCATTTTTGGCGGAATTGGACGGCATCCAAGGTCACGCCGACTTTGCCGTATTTTTTTTCAATGGCAATTTCAATCGGCAAGCCGTGGCAATCCCAGCCTGGGATGTAGGGTGCGTCAAAGCCGTCTAGGTGTTTGGATTTGATGATGATGTCTTTGAGGATTTTGTTGACGGCATGGCCAAGGTGGATCTGGCCATTGGCGTAGGGTGGGCCGTCGTGGAGGAGGAACAGGGGGCGGCCTTTGGCATGGGCGCGCAGTTGTGCGTAGAAGTCGTCACGTTCCCAACGCTCGAGGATGGCCGGTTCACGTTTGGGGAGGTCGCCACGCATGGGGAAGTCGGTCGCGGGCAGATGCAGGGTGGTTTTGTAGTCTTGGCTCACGCGGTGGCTCGCAATCGATGTTCGGAAAGGATGTGGCGCGCCTGTTGGGCGTCACGATGTATTTGTGTGGTCATTGTGTGGAGGTCGGGGAATGTTTCTTCGTCACGTAGTTTGGCGATGAATTCGACGTCGATACGACGTCCATAGAGGTCACTGTGGAAGTCGAATAGATGCACTTCTAGGAGTGGTTCCACGCCGGCGACGGTGGGCCGGGTGCCGAAGCTGGAGACGGAAGGCCAGGGTTGTTCGAAGATGCCATGCACCCAGGTGGCATAAATGCCGGACAGTGCGATGGGATGGGGGAAACGCAGATTCGCGGTCGGGTAGCCTAGGGTGCTGCCAAGCTGCTGGCCGCGCACGACGCGGCCACCGATCATGTAAGGTCGGCCTAGTAGTTCGGCCGCATGAGCAAAGTCGCCCGCTGCCAGCAAGGCGCGGATTTTTGTTGCGGAGATGCGTTCATTATTCAGGTGTAAGGGTGGGATCTCGGTGGCTGTAAAACCGTGCTCCAGGCCCAGTCGCTGCAATAAGGCGATATCACCGCTGCGCTGATGTCCAAAGCGGAACTGTGGCCCGATCAGCACTTCACGCACTCCCAAGCGTCCGAGCAAAACACGCTCGACAAAGGTTTGAGGGCTCATGGATGCCAAGCGGCTGTCAAAACGTAGTAAGCCGACGCTATCAGCACCGAAGCGGTGCAGGCCCTGAATTTTGGCGCGTGTCAGGGTCAAACGCGGGGGCGGGGTGGTGGAGGCGAAGTATTCACGTGGAAGCGGTTCAAAGCTCAGGGCAACGGTGGGCAGGTGCAATGCAGTTGCACGTTGTAAGGCATGACGTACAAGGGCACGATGCCCCAGGTGCAGGCCATCAAAAGCACCAATGCAGGTTACACTTCCTTGCGGGAACAGCATCCCGCCTTCGATATGTCTAAACACGCTGCCCATTAATCAATCCCAAAAGCCCGGATGTGGCGATCGCCGGGCGTGGTGATGCGTCGCTTTTAGGAAGTATAACTGGGCTTCTGCACCAGGGCCGAGGAGCATCGCGCATTTCGTTTGGGCACGCTGAAGGATGAGGTTGCCAAAGTGGTGCGCGTTGCAATGGCTCAGGCACTGGGGCGCAGGTGATGCAGGCGCCAGCCTAGGAGGACTTGAGTCACCAGGTAGGTCCCTCCCCCTGCACTCACCAGAATCGCCAACCAACCCATCTTTTGCCAACGGTCCATAGTGAGGAAATCGGTTCGCCAGTGCATCAGTGCCAGTAGGACTGCAGCCATTGCGGCACATGCCAGTGTCAGACGTAGCATGTATGGCCTCCACCCTGGGGAGTGAGTGTAGATGTTGCTGCGGCTGAGCCAATACCAGAGCAATCCAAGATTGAGGTAGCTGGATAAGGCGCTGGCGATGCCTAGGGCCAGATGCAATCCCGGCTGTTGGCCCAGGGCGGCCAGGATGCCTTGGGCTTTCAGGGCGTCGGGAACCATCAGCTGGTACAGCAATGCTAGGAATGCAAAATTCAACAGCATATTGGTAAGCAAGGCAGCAATGCCGGCACGCACTGGCGTCTTGGTGTCTTGGCGTGCGTAAAACGCGGGAAGAACCACTTTGAGTAGTGCGAAGGCAGGTAGGCCCAAACTCAATCCATAGACTGAAAGGGCCGTCATGCGGACATCAAAGGCGGTGAAGTGATGGTATTGGAATAGTGTGGACACCAATGGCTCAGCCAGCAGCAGTAAGGCCAGCATCGCCGGGACTGCAATGAGTAAGGTGGTGCGGAGTCCCCAGTCCAAGGCATTGGAGAAACTGGCGGTGTCGGTCTTGACGTGGTGGCGTGCCAGGGTCGGTAAGATAACGGTGCCTAAGGCGACACCGAAGACACCCAGTGGCAGTTCCAGAAAGCGGTCAGCCAGTGACAACCAGGTCTGGGAGCCGTCGCTCAGTCGGGCAGCAATGAAGGTATCCATTAACAAGTTGATTTGAGCAATGGAAGAACCAAACAGGGTGGGCACCATCAGTGTGAGGATTTTGCGCACATCAGGATGATTCCAGCCCCAGCGTGGCAGGGTGAGCAGATCGATACGACGCAATCCCGGAAGTTGAAACAGTAATTGCAGGATGCCGGCAGCCAATACGGCCCACCCCAGGGCCAGGATGGGCACTTGCAGTCGTGGCGCCAGCCACAAGGCACTGCTAATCATGCACAAATTCAGGATGACGGGGGTCAGCGCCGGCATTGCAAAGCGCTGGAAGCTGTTCAGTGCACCGCTTGCCAGCGCAGTCAGGGAAACGAAAAACAGAAATGGGAAGGTCAGCCGAAATAATTCCGTCAACAATCCCTGTTTTGCCGGGTCAGTATTGGCGCCAGTGCCGAATAGCCAAGCCAACTGGGGTGCCAATAACAGTCCCAATGCAGTCACGACCAATAGGACGCCGCCCAGGGTGCCAGAAACCCGTGCCATCAGTGCGCGTAGATCAGTGTGTGAGCGGGTTTCTTTGACTTCGGTAAATACCGGGACAAAGGCCGTCGCGAATGAGCCTTCGGCAAACAGGCGACGCAGGAAATTGGGGACACGAAATGCCACCATGAAGGCGTCTGTGATGGCATTGGCACCAAACTGGGCGGAAATCACTTGGTCCCGCACCAAGCCCAGCACACGCGAAATGGTGGTCATGGTACTGAAGGAGAGCAATCCTCGAAGCAGATGGGGCTTGCTCATCGTTGACTCCTGTGTACGTGGAGCTTGACGTAGATATTCATGAAAATCATAATCGTCGGTCTAATTTTTCATCAATGGATTTCTGAGGAAAGCATTTCTGTGGCCAATATCAAGTCCGCCAAAAAGCGCGTTAAGCAGACCGTTGTGCGTAATGAACGGAACACGGCGCAGCGTTCGATGTTGCGCACTGCCGTCAAAAAAGTAATTAAGGCTCTCAGCATCAAAGATATCGCTGGTGCCGAGACCGCTTTCGCTGTTGCCCAACCAATCCTTGACCGTTTCAGCTCCCGTGGGTTGATTCATAAGAATAAGGCGGCCCGCCATAAGAGTCGGTTGACGGCCCGTATCAAAGCGCTGAAAACCGCCTGATGGGGTGACGCAGCAGGGAGCGATGCATCGCACTGGCCGTAGCTCCCTATAGAACAGGGTACGGCCAGTTTGATTGATGAAAAGGCAAATCCCTCTAGGGCACCTTCCCTGCGTCATCTGCTGCTTACTCTTTGCTCAGCGGCCACCTCGCGCTGATGCTCAAAAAGTGTCATTGCACTCTTCATAATTGGCCAAGTCCCTTCACGGCTCACAGCAGACACAAGGTACCAGGGCGCAGTCCAACGAAGCTCGGCAATCAGTGCCTCTGCTAGGGCCTGGGCCTCTTCCTGGGGCATCAAGTCAGCCTTGTTCAACACTAGCCAGCGCGGTTTATCTAGCAATGCTGGGTCGTGGCGTTCGAGTTCGATTTCGAGTTTACGAACCTGCTCAATGGGTAACAGACCTACCCCCACTTTTTCGTTACCGTAAGCATCAGCAGTTGCGGAAATATCCACCATATGCAGCAGCAACTTAGTACGCTGCAAGTGACGCAGGAACTGCATGCCAAGCCCTACACCATCAGCGGCTCCTTCGATCAAGCCAGGAACATCAGCGATCACGAAGCTGCTGTAGGCTTCAATTTTGACCACGCCCAGGTTGGGATAGAGCGTGGTAAATGGGTAGTCAGCCACTTTCGGGGTGGCAGCAGAGACTGCACGAATGAAGGTGCTTTTGCCAACGTTTGGGAAACCAAGCATCCCAATATCAGCAAGCAACTTGAGTTCCAGTTTCAAGGTACGCTCTTCGCCCTGCTCTCCAGGCCTTGCTTGGCGTGGAGCACGGTTGATCGAGCTTTTGAAATGCATATTACCTAAGCCGCCTGTGCCTCCCTTGGCCACCAGTAAGCGATCACCATGACGGACCATATCGCCGATGACCTCATCCGTCTGGACATTGATCACCACGGTCCCAATCGGCACGCTGATAATTTTGTCCTGGCCAGCCTTACCGTACATCTGCTGGCCCATTCCATTCACACCGCGTTGCGCTTTAAAAATACGTTCGTGACGAAAATCCACCAGGGTATTGAGGTTTTCATCGGCAACTAGCCAGACGCTGCCACCATCACCTCCGTCGCCACCATCAGGACCACCAAGAGGGATAAATTTCTCGCGGCGGAAGCTAACGCAACCATCTCCACCGTTTCCGGCGATCACTTGAATTTCTGCTTCGTCGACAAACTTCATGGAATACGGATTCGGAATTGGAAAGCGAAAGACGATGGAACCAAGCAGTTTATACGTACAGAACCGCACGCAAACACGTAACAGGTTTACAAAGAAGACAAAGCCCCGCTATAGCGGGGCCTCTTTAGCCATGACCTATTCTACAGTCGAATACTACTGATTTGAGATTTACGCCGGAATGACGTTGACAGTACGACGCTTTTTCGGGCCTTTGATCGAAAACTCAACCGTACCATTCACCAATGCGAATAACGTATGGTCGCGCCCCAAACCAACACCGTCACCCGCATGAAACTGCGTACCACGCTGGCGAATAATAATGTTCCCGGCTTCAATGGCTTGTCCACCGAAGAGTTTGACTCCAAGGTATTTCGGGTTAGAGTCGCGGCCGTTACGCGAGGAACCTACGCCTTTTTTGTGTGCCATGAAAAATTCGCTCCTTTTATCGATTACTGCTTAGCGGGGCCGGAGATACCAGTGATTTGGATTTCCGTGTAATACTGACGGTGCCCTTGATGCTTCATGTGATGCTTACGACGGCGGAATTTGATGATTCTCACTTTACGGGCGCGGCCATGGGCCACAACCTTTGCAGTGACAGAGGCATCTTTCAAGGCTTCGCCCACGTGGATGCCATCGCTACCACCCATCAACAGGACGCTGTTAAAAGTCACATCGCCCCCAGTTTCGACATCAAGCTTTTCAACCCGAAGCGTCTCCCCCTGAACAACGCGATATTGCTTACCACCGGTGACCAGTACTGCGTACATGACCATTCCTTCCTTTTTAATGTCGTTATTGTGGCCGCTGTCTCCAGAATCTGGACAGACAGAAGGGCACAGATCCTAGCGTTTTTCCGAAAAAAAGGAAAGAAGTCGCTGCGTTTCAGTCAAGCTCAGACATGGGACTAAAGTAGAGTTGAGGGTTTCCAATGGCATTTGGCATCCTCAACGTTCGATTTGGATTCAACTCATTCCTCTAGGCGGTTGATGATGGAGGGCATAAAACACGTGGAGAATTTCTGCAACTCATCATTCATTATGCTTTCCAATCTAAACTATCATCCATCAGTGCCCCGCCACTGACCTGCATTCCGGATACCCCATCGTGACGGCCCTCATCCGTATCCGCGGCGCGCGGACACACAATCTTAAGAATCTGGATCTCGATCTACCGCGTAACACACTGATCGTCATCACCGGCCTCTCAGGCTCTGGCAAATCATCGTTGGCATTTGACACGATCTACGCTGAAGGTCAGCGGCGCTATGTCGAATCACTGTCGGCCTACGCGCGGCAGTTTTTGAGCGTGATGGAAAAGCCGGATGTGGATCATATTGAAGGGCTGTCTCCGGCTATTTCAATTGAACAAAAGTCGACCTCGCATAACCCCCGCTCCACCGTCGGTACGATCACTGAAATCTACGATTATTTGCGTCTGCTGTATGCACGTGTCGGACAGCCGCGCTGCCCGGAGCACCATTACCCGCTGGAAGCACAAACAGTGAGCCAGATGGTGGATCACGTATTGACCTTGGATCCAGAGCAGCGCTACATGCTGTTGGCGCCTGTGGTACGTGAGCGCAAGGGTGAACATACCCAAGTGTTCGAACAACTGCGTGCACAAGGCTTTGTGCGCGTGCGCGTGGATGGCGAACTGTATGAGATCGACGCGGTGCCAACGCTGACACTGCGTCAAAAGCATACGATTGAAGCAGTCATTGACCGTTTTCGCCCACGTGAAGACATCAAGCAACGTTTGGCGGAAAGCTTTGAAACGGCATTGAAGTTGGGCAACGGGATGGCTTCGGTCCAAACGCTGGACACAACAACAGCCACACCACACCTGTTTTCCTCTAAGTACTCCTGTCCAGTATGCGATTATTCGCTACCGGAATTAGAGCCACGGTTGTTCTCCTTCAACGCCCCGATGGGGGCGTGCCCCGCGTGCAACGGTCTGGGAGTCACCGAGTTCTTCGACCCGGCCAAGGTCGTCATACATCCAGATCTTTCACTGTCAGCTGGTGCTGTGCGTGGTTGGGACCGCCGCAACGCTTACTATTTTCAATTGATCGCTTCGCTCGCCAAGCACTATACGTTCGACATTGACGCATCATGGGAATCGCTCCCTGAAGAGATCCGTCATACCATCCTGTTCGGCAGTGGCGATGAGCAGATCAACTTCACCTATTTGACGGAGGCTGGAGGGCGTACCAAGCGCAAACATCGCTTTGAAGGCATTGTGCCGAACCTAGAGCGCCGCTACCGTGAGACAGAATCCGCTGCCGTACGTGAGGAACTGGCCAAGTACGTCAGTACGCGGACCTGCCCGGAGTGCGGCGGCACACGTCTGAACCGCGCCGCACGCAATGTATTTGTTGCCGATCGGACGCTCCCTGAGCTGACAGTGCTGCCCATTAATGACGCATTGGAATTCTTCAAAACGCTACGCCTGTCAGGCTGGCGTGGTGAGATAGCAATTAAAATTGTCAAAGAAATCGGGGAGCGTCTCGGCTTCCTGGTCGATGTTGGTCTGGACTACCTAACATTGGAGCGTAAGGCCGATACCCTCTCTGGTGGTGAAGCACAACGTATCCGCCTAGCGAGTCAGATCGGTGCTGGTCTAGTGGGAGTGATGTATGTGCTGGACGAACCCTCCATCGGATTGCACCAGCGTGATAACGAACGCCTGCTCGGTACACTAACTCGGTTGCGCGACCTTGGTAATACGGTGATTGTCGTTGAACACGACGAGGACGCCATCCGCCAAGCCGACCATATTCTCGACATTGGTCCCGGTGCCGGTGTGCATGGTGGTGAGATCTGTGCTCAGGGGTCGTTGGAACAGATTATGGCCGCGCCGCGCTCCTTGACTGGCCAATACTTATCCGGTCGACGCCGGATTGAAATCCCCAAACAGCGCCACCCCCCCAATGCCACGAAGATGTTGCACCTGCGCGGCGCCTGCGGTAATAACCTTAAAGGCGTTAATCTTGACATCCCTGAGGGTCTGTTTACTTGCATTACTGGGGTGTCCGGCTCCGGTAAATCGACGCTCATCAACGACACGTTGTTTACGTTAGCCGCAAACGAGATCAATGGTGCTTCTCATCCCATTGCGCCGTATGCATCAGTCGATGGTCTAGAGCTGTTCGACAAAGTGGTAGACATTGATCAATCACCGATCGGACGCACGCCACGCTCCAACCCAGCAACCTACACTGGCATGTTCACCCCGTTACGCGAGCTTTTTGCGCAGGTTCCGGAGGCGCGCGCGCGCGGTTATTCTCCAGGACGTTTCAGCTTCAACGTGCGCGGCGGGCGCTGTGAAGCGTGTGAGGGCGACGGGCTGATTAAGGTTGAAATGCACTTTTTACCCGACGTCTACGTGCCATGCGATATATGTCATGGCAAACGTTACAACCGTGAGACGCTGGAAATACGATACAAGGGATATAACATCAACGACGTGCTGGAGATGACCGTTGAAGATGCCTTAAAACTGTTTGAAGCAGTACCAGCAATTGCACGTAAGCTGGAAACTTTGGTAGATGTAGGCTTGAGCTACCTCAAACTCGGCCAGAGTGCGACGACGCTATCAGGCGGTGAGGCGCAGCGCGTCAAATTGTCCAAAGAACTGTCACGACGCGACACCGGACACACGCTGTATATCCTTGACGAACCAACCACTGGGCTGCATTTTTACGACATTGAAGCGCTGCTGGCAGTAATGCACAAACTGCGCGATGCAGGGAATACGGTCATCGTGATTGAGCATAATTTAGATGTGATCAAAACGGCGGATTGGGTCATTGATCTCGGCCCAGAAGGAGGCGGACGCGGTGGTGAAATCCTGGTGGCCGGCACTCCTGAAACGGTGGCTGCGCATCCTCACTCGCATACTGGCCACTTCTTAGCCAAGCTGTTACCTCCTAAGGATGTATCCAACTGCGGTCATCGGAACCCTAAAGAAGAGGTTGACATTGCAAAAACGGTACACCGTTAGAGAACATCCACGATGAACGTTGCCTGCCTCCAAACGTGATTTACTTGGTTAGCGCTGCCAGACAATCCGAGACTTGGCAGCACAACGAGGGAATGACGATAGAGAAGCCAAGCGCCATTGGCATCACCGAATGGCTCTCAGATGGGAGAGTACTTCTGTCGCAGCCACATCTGAGTTATCTAACATGGCCTTGATCCTATGCAGGAGCATTTTTATGGCGGGCCATTCCGGTTTTGATGAAATGGCCTGCGCTTGCAAAGTCATTAGATTAGCTTGCAACGTGTGGTGAATATCTTGTAAGAGAGTCCCTTCGTCGATAGCTTTACGCAGACATCCGATCAACGGCAACAACGCGTCGATGTCTTCCACCGTGTGAGTATGAGTATGGGCGTCATGAGAACCCATCGCCCTGATTTGGTCAGTGGAATTTTTAACGCCTCCGACGTTAACAGTATCGTTTTTCACAATCTGCTTTTCCTGCGGCGAGAAGAGCCTTCCCTGGCCAAGCACCCCCTTAGCCTCCAGATTGAGTGCCCATTGCAGCACCTTGTCACGCACCTTTTCGAGGATTCCATGCGCCTGTAGGTTCGATAACACGCGCACCAGACGCACATCCTCTCCGAAGGAACCTCGCATCACCTCTGGCAACCGGCACTCTAACTCAGGGTGGAAATAACTGAAGCTCGTCCCCGGGGGTTCCTGAGTCATCTGGATCAGCACATGAACCGACTGCTTTATAGGGTCTTGAGAGCCCTGTTTAGCAATCTTAGGAGGAGGAAAGAAAGGAACCCGGCCATTGTCTGGATCCTCGACCATCCACTGCAACGATACCCGCCGATAGTCAGGAACGTCATCGGACGAGTAGCCGTTCAGTTCTCTGTTGATCCATGCCACCAGCTCGGGAAGTTCCAAGCGCGAGGCAACCACCAACGCCAAACGCAACAAATGAGCCAATGACACAGTCCGATCAATAGCCGCATCCACTAATTCATTCACCAACACTTTGCTTTCGTCCATGATCATGGCAACCGTCAGGGAACTAGATGCTCATTGTGCCATCGTTACTTCTCCCAAACACGGCCATCATCTGCAACAACGCAATGGCAAGCTCACTCTGGTTAACCTTATAGTGAATTTCTGTGAGCAACCCCGCAGTACAGGTGAGCTATCTGTACAGTAACGAGTCAGCCATCACCTAGTGATGCAATCTGTCTTTTTATTGCTCTCTTCCCCCTACATACTTAGGTGCATAGGGTATAGGAGCTGCAGCAATCGCTGTCAGCGATCACATGGGATAGCAAACATCCTCGTATCTCACCCATCCTGAGCGATAACGCAGCAAGCGAATCAACGCAGCCGGTGAATGATGACGCACTGCGGACCTGTGCCATGTCCAGCCGTCCCACATTGGCCACGACCCAGCACTCGGTAAACCCGCAGTACCCCAGCTTTTGCTTTTCTCGACCGCTGCGACGCAGTTATAGATGTGAGAGACCTGTGCCCCACGCTTCCCTTCTCACGCCGTAGGGTAATGGCGAAGGTCACACTCAGCCTCTGATGAGCAGGCTCAAGAGAAATTGATCTGTTTGTCGAAACCCGGACGCCACCACTGTGAAAACATCTCATCCAGTGCATCCCGCTCACGCTCATCTGCACAGCACGCCTTCGCCAGGTCGAAGAGAGTTGACATGCGTGCCAAATGCTCCTTGTGCGTCGGCTCGCCACGGACCTGAACGGAGCCACTGATGGCTCTGACTCTTTCCCATAAACACCTCGGCAGCCCCTCTTCTAAAAGTCCGAAAGCCATGATTGGTTTCTTGTGCCCAAAAGGCGGAATGACCCGAAGAATCAAGCGATGCAATACGCGATCCCCAGTCACAATCGCCGGTACCCCCTCAAAGCGATAGCCGTGTTGGCGCAATACGGGTAGGGTGAGCCATAAATTGAGATCGAACGCGCGGTTTCGTAAATAGGGGACATTCATATGATCAGTCTCGTCCTTCCGCCCTGGCTGGAAAGCGAGAAACGACTCTAGGTAAGAGAAAGCAGGCTTGGGATCATCAGTGAACTTGAGCGACTGGTGGCCCTTCAACAACGTCCCCAACGCTGTCAACGTGATGAGCGCTGGGGATCTTGGGATGTCCTGCTGCACGATGTGCTCAAGATGCTGCAACAGCTGCTCCGCAGGGAGCTGTTGCGTCAGCAGCGACTTCATTATCACGACGTAGCAAACAACGATGCTGCAATGGCGGCGTAGTACTGCATCGTTGTTACGCAGCAAGCGCACCTGCTGCTGTGCATACTGCTCGCGGAATCTCATCCCTAACTTTGCCAACTTTTGAATCATCGCCTCAATGCGATTCGTAGGCGATGCTCTAAATTCCGGGTTAGAGAGCCACTGTTCCTGCAATGCAAACCAAGGATTGATGACACTGCGCGTTCGAATGTATTCGGGCAACTGCGCGAACCACTGCACATTGGTCAGCGCGTTCGTATCCAGGAAGAGTTCGTAGCAAGAAGTGTTTTTGTCAGTGCCTTTGGCGACATTGAGAAACGGCAATATGACAGCAGTACCACCCTCAATGAAAATGCACCGCTCAGCGTAAGGCACCTGTGCGTTAACGATGTGCATGTGCTGTCTTGATTCTTTTTTAAGCAAGAAGGGACTTTAAGCAAGAAGGGACACGATTTCACTCCCACTCAATCGTGGCTGGCGGTTTTCCGGAAATATCGTAGACAACGCGGGACACGCCGCGTAGTTCATTGATGATGCGGTTGGAGACGGTACTCAGGAAGTCATACGGCAGTGGTGCCCAGTGTGCCGTCATAAAATCAACGGTCTCAACCGCGCGCAGTGCAATCACCCATTCGTACGCACGGGCATCACCAACAACGCCAACTGATTTCACCGGAAGAAAGACTGCAAAGGCTTGGCTGACCTTGTCGTACAGGTCGGCTTGATGAAGTTCATCAATAAAAATCGAGTCAGCCTTGGCCAGTAACTCGGCATACTCCGGCTTGACTTCACCAAGGATACGCACGCCCAAGCCAGGTCCTGGGAATGGATGGCGATATACCATGGCATGGGGCAGGCCCAGTGCAACGCCAAGGCGGCGCACTTCATCTTTGAACAATTCACGTAATGGTTCGACCATACCCAGGGTCATCTGCTCCGGCAAGCCGCCGACGTTGTGATGGCTTTTGATTACGTGGGCTTTGCCGGTTTTGCTGCCGGCCGATTCGATCACATCAGGATAAATCGTGCCTTGGGCCAACCATTTGGCCTGCTTTCGTTTGCTGGCCTCTTCCTCGAATATCTGGATGAACAGGTTGCCGATGATTTTGCGTTTGGCTTCTGGGTCGTAGACACCTTGCAGTGCGTCGAAGTAACGCGATGCCGCATTGATACGTACCACGTTGACGCCCATATGTTCCGCAAACATGGCCATCACTTGGTCGCCTTCTCCCCAGCGAAGCATGCCAGTATCAACAAATACACACGTCAGTTGGCTGCCAATGGCTTTGTGTAAAAGTGCGGCGACGACGGAAGAATCAACGCCACCAGACAGGCCGAGAATGACTTCATCGCAACCGACACGTTCACGCACACGAGCGATTTGGTCTTCAATAATGTTAGCGGAGGTCCATAACGTCTGACAGCCACATATATCAACCACAAAACGGCGCAATAAAGCCTGTCCCTGTAAGGTATGGGTCACTTCCGGATGGAATTGCACGCCATACCAGCGCTTATCCTCGCGACTCATCGCCGCAATGGGGATGCGGTCAGTGGCGGCTGTAATGGTGAAGCAGGGCGGGACGCGTGAAACATGGTCACCATGACTCATCCACACATCCAGACGGAACTCAGAGGGATGATCGGACAAGCCGGAAAACAAGGTATCCGGGTAAATCACCTGGACCGAGGCATGACCAAACTCGCGTTTGTCGGCTGCCTCGGTCGCACCCCCAAGATGTACGGCCATGGTTTGCATGCCATAGCAAATACCGAAGATTGGTAAGTCACTATCAAAGACGTGCTGCGGTGCTGCAGGCGCACCCGGGGATGTGGTCGATTCAGGGCCACCGGAGAGGATGATACCTTTGGCCCCGAAGCTCAGAATCTCTTCAGGGGAGTGATCCCAGGGCCACACTTCGCAGTAGACACCAATTTCACGGATACGACGGGCAATCAACTGGGTGTACTGTGCGCCGAAATCGAGGATAAGAATTTTGTCGTGATGAATATTCGGTGTCATAGCAGGTGGTCCAGTGACAGGAACGCAGTGGGCGCTGGCTCAATAAAAAAAACTCAGTAACGCGACACATAAGAGATCAGGCAAGTCGCACATCAGGTAAGCAATGACTCGAGAAAGATAGCCATGACAGCGATCCCCCACAAAACACAACAATACAAAATGCCACAACGATTGATACGGATGACGACCAACAAGGTCGCGAAAGACAGGCAGAGGCTCTGTGGGGCATCACTGAGACTCAGCGCATCCGATAATTCGGCGGCTCTTTGGTGATTTGCACGTCATGAACGTGACTCTCAACCTGACCGGCCCCAGTGATTTTCACAAACTGGGGTTTGGTACGCATCTCTTCGATTGTTGCGCAGCCAACATACCCCATGGTGGCACGCAAGCCGCCCATCAGCTGATGCACGATGCCACTGACTGAACCACGGTAAGGCACACGTCCTTCAATGCCTTCCGGGACCAGTTTGTCAACGTCGCTCGCTTCCTGGAAATAGCGATCTTTGGAGCCCTTTTCCATCGCCGCCAAAGAACCCATGCCGCGATAGCTTTTGTAAGTGCGCCCCTGGAACAACTCAACATCACCGGGAGCTTCCTCAGTCCCTGCAAACAAACCACCGATCATGACGGTTGATGCGCCTGCAGCTAATGCCTTGCCAATATCACCGGAATAGCGGATACCGCCGTCAGCAATCAGCGGAATGCGATCTTGCAGCGCGTCGGAAACCATCTGCACAGCGGTGATCTGCGGCACACCAACACCTGCCACCATTCGCGTTGTACAAATGGAGCCGGGACCGACACCCACCTTCACTGCATCGGCACCGACATCCATCAGTGCCAAGGCAGCATCACCAGTCACAATATTGCCGCCAATCACTTGTAGTTGCGGGAAGTAACGCTTGATCCAAGCCACACGATCAAGCACACCCTGAGAATAACCATGCGCAGTATCGACAATGATCACATCCACTCCAGCAGTAGCCAATGTCTCAACGCGCTTTTCAGTCTCTCCCCCTACACCCACAGCAGCGCCAACCAGCAAGCGGGTCACTGCATCTTTGGCTGCGTTGGGATAGTCGGATTTTTTTTGAATATCTTTAACAGTGATGAGGCCGCGCAGTTCAAAAGCATCGTTCACAACCAATATCTTTTCGATGCGATGTTTATGCAGCAGTTGGAGTACCTCTTGGGAGTCGGCCCCTTCTTTGACTGTCACCAGGGCTTCTTTTTTAGTCATGATATGGCGCACGGGGTCATCAAGCTCCCTTTCAAAGCGCATATCGCGGTGAGTCACGAGGCCAATTAATTGACCTTTATCAACAACAGGGACACCAGAAATGTTCTTGGCACGGGTCAGTGCTAACACATCGCGAATTGATGTCTCTGGATCAACTGTAATCGGATCACGAATGACGCCAGATTCGTATTTCTTGACTTTAGTGACCTCAGCGACTTGCTGTTCGATGGTAAGGTTTTTGTGGATGATGCCAATCCCGCCAAGCTGCGCCATGACGATCGCCAAACGAGCTTCTGTGACGGTGTCCATCGCCGCTGAAAGGATCGGCAATTTGAGCCTGATATTGCGTGTCAACCGGGTTTCGAGCTTGACATCCTTGGGCAGGACGGTCGAATGGGAAGGGACGAGTGAAACATCGTCGTAAGTCAAAGCTTCAGCCAAGATGCGCAGCATCGGCAGATCCGAGAAAGTTTTAGGTAATGCTTAATTTTACGCCGAAATCTCTCGGATCGACACTAAGGGCCTATGTTAATGACACCTTGCAACGTGCGCATGCCAGAACTAGGGGATCAACAATCCGTCGCTTCGGCGGCTTCCAGGGTGTTTTGCATCAACGTCGCTACGGTCATCGGTCCTACTCCGCCAGGTACCGGGGTAATCCAGCTAGCACGCTTAACTGCACTCTCAAAACCAACATCACCCACCAACTGACCATCATCAAGTCGATTAATGCCAACATCAATCACGACTGCACCTGGCTTCACCCACTCTCCAGGAATCACTCCCGGACGGCCCACTGCAACGATCAGAATATCGGCTTGACGCACTGCTGCTTCCAACATCTGTGGTGGGGTGAATTTATGGCAACTGGTGACAGTACAACCAGCCATCAACAACTCCAGTCCCATCGGTCGGCCAACATGGTTGCTCACTCCAACAATGGTGGCATTACGCCCTCGGACCGGTCGGTCGGTATGGCCGAGCAAGGTGACAATACCCCGTGGCGTGCATGGTCTGAGACCAAACTCACGCAATGCTAAGTGCCCAACATTTTGAGGGTGGAAACCATCCACATCTTTGCGCGGGTCAATACGTTGAATCAATCGATGCGCATCAGGGATGCCCGGCAATGGTAATTGGATCAGGACACCGTGGATCTTTGGATCGGCATTAAGCCGGTCAATCAACGCGGCCAACTCAGCCTCAGTCGTCGCTTCTGGAAGATCGAAGTCATAAGCTTTAATCCCCACCTTCTCTGCAGCACGCCGCTTGTTGCGGACATACACCACTGATGCCGGATCGGAACCGACGAGCACTACGGCCAACGTTGGAGGCAGTTTGCCTGCCGCCACACGTGCATCCACGCGTGTTTTCAAAGCATCAAGCAGGTCATCAGCAATACGACGCCCGTCGAGAATACGAGCCAAATCGGTGGCTGCCAGCATAGATACGATCACACCAAAGGTAAAATATTTTGTCGCCCATTGTGGCCCAATTCCTTCATGACTGACATCCCTGCAAGCGATATCACCACCTAAGGTCAGAACGCAGCAAAATGAAGAACAACGGGATTCTGAAGGAACTTCTTAGGTCTCCCAAGCAGCCTGGAGGTACGTCGTCCAAAAAAGGACGACGTACGATAAGCATCTTTACGCAAACCGAAGCAAATACTGATAATTATCTCTTGTCGACCGTAAGTAATGTGTCACGCAGGATCTCACGCACCGCCTGACCATGTTTCTTGTGTTCAAGGGCTAAATGCAGGGTAGCCTCAATCAGACCAATGTGTGCACCACAATCAAATCGGCGACCTTGGAAGCGGTATGCATCCACTCTCTCGTATTTCAGTAATTCAGCGATCGCATCAGTCAATTGAATCTCGCCGCCAGTACCGATAGAGGTGTTTTCAAGCATCTCGAATATCTTGCCACTCAGGACATAGCGCCCCACCACAGCAAGATTGCTCGGTGCATCGTCGGGCTTAGGCTTTTCGACGATTTGAGTAATGCGGCCCTTGCATCCATCAAACACATCCGTTCCGACGATGCCATAGTTAACGGTTTTATCGACGGGGACATCCTCTACTGCAATGACACTGCTACCGGAGACTTCAGCAACATCAGCCATTTGTTTCAGTGCACCTCCATTACGACTCCACATGAGATCGTCTGGCAGCAACACCGCAAATGGTTCATCACCCACCACAGGCTTGGCGCACAACACTGCATGGCCTAGACCCAGCGCTTCAGTTTGAGTCACGAAAACCGTACGCACTCCATCAGGCAACACATGACGCACTAATTCCAGCTGCTCATATTTACCGGCACGCTCAAGCTTCTGCTCCAATTCATACGCTTTGTCGAAGTAATCGGCCACCGCATGCTTGTAACGGTTGGTCACAAACACAAGGGTATCGCATCCAGCCTGGATCGCTTCGTCAACCGCGTACTGGATGAGGGGTTTATCAATAATTGGCAGCATTTCCTTGGGGATGGTTTTGGTCGCTGGCAAAAAACGTGTACCAAGACCGGCCACAGGGAAAACAGCCTTGCGAATACGCTTAATCATTACAGTCTTCTGACCTCACGTGCTGGGAATGGGACAACTGTTTCGAATCTTGTTTCTTTTTTATGACGTGCAGCATGGAAATCTGGCATCAACATACTAATCACCGACTCAATCTCGACAGTATCGTAATGTTGCACCGCCTCACGTAGACGCATCACCGATTGCAACACTTGCTCTTGGGGAAACGTGCGTACATCCGCCTCAAGGATATTAGGATGTGCCGTCGGTCGATAGTTTTCATCAGCATAAAAAAGCGTTTCATGCATTTTCTCACCGGGACGCAATCCGGTGTAAACAATGACGATATCGCGACCCGGCTGCTTACCAGCCAAACGGATCATCTGTTCGGCCAACAAATTGATCCGTACAGGCTCCCCCATGTCGAGTGTGTAAATCGCGCCATGCGATGCCAACGCCGCAGCTTGCAAGATCAGCTGGCAAGCCTCGGAGATGGTCATGAAATAACGAGTCACGTCTGGATGAGTCACCGTCACTGGCCCCCCCTGACGAATCTGCTCACGGAACAGTGGCACCACACTGCCTGCCGAATCGAGCACGTTGCCGAAACGCACGGTAACGAAACGCGTCCCAGTGCTCTTAGCATCAAAACTCTGACAAACCATCTCCGCATAACGCTTTGTTGCACCAAGCACATTCACCGGCTCTACCGCCTTATCGGTAGAGATAAACACGAAAGTTTGAATTTTGGCTGCAACACAATGGCGCGCCACGTTCTCGGTCGCCAAAACATTGTTACGTACTGCTTCGCGCAATTGCTCTTCGAGCAGCGGCACTTGTTTATAGGCTGCTGCATGAAACACCGCATCCGGACGCACGCAACGCAATGCATGAGCGATCACAGCAGCATCACCGCAATCACCAAGAATAGGAAGTACCTCAATATCTGGAAACAGTCTGCGTAGGTCAGAATGAATCGTCAGCAACGCCAGCTCATCAATCTCAACGATCACTACCCGGCTCGCACCGTGACGCGCACATTGACGACACACCTCCGAGCCAATAGAACCGCCGCCGCCCGTCACCATCACAGTCTTTCCAGATAACCAACTACGGATCAGACGCCAGTCCGGAATCACCGGTTTGCGATTGAGAAGGTCCTCAATTGAAACTTCCTTCAGTTGACACGGCAGGGTGCGGCCTTCGAGCACATCAATCAGCTTAGGTACCATCCGGAACGGCAAGCCAGTACTTTCACACATCGCCACCACACGCTGCATGCCGGCAGCGTCAAGCGAAGGGATCGCGATCACCAGTAATTTAGCTGCAGTCTCACGGGCAATCGTGCTGACTTCTTCCAAACGACCAAGAACGTTCAAACCCTGAATTTTGGCGCCACGCAGGTACACCGCATCGTCAATGAAACCAACAGGAACAAACGCACCAGTACGGCGCATATCGCGTACTAGCGCCTCAGCGGTACGCCCAGCACCCAGGATCAGTACACGCTCAGAGGAATCGACCGGGTGAATCAATTGGTAGTCTTTCCAAGCCCGATACAGCAACCGAGGCATCCCAAGCAACACTGACAACGCAAAGGGATAAACAACCAACACAGATAGCGGTACCCCCTCAAACCGAGTGACCGACAACACCAACACAATCACGATCAGACCAGAGAAAGCAGATTTGAAGATATTCCAAAGATCAGGGACGCTTGCAAAACGCCATAAACCGCGATATAGACCGACTCGCCAGAAAACAACCGCTTGCGCAATGAGAACAACCAGGGTGCGCCAGTCGACATACGGCAAACCCGGGGGGTGCACTAACATTGAGTAACGCGCTGCATGTAGAGCAACCCAGCATACCCAAACCTGGATCAAGTCATGAGCAATGACAGCCAACTTAGGCACAGCGCTGGCCAAGCAGTTACGCCAATGAATCATGTATTCATTCCTTCAGTCGTCACGCAATTCATAGCGCAGAAATAACCAAATCAAGCAGGAAAAAATACAAAAAATCATTGATTGCATCGCTTCCCACTTCAGTAAAGACAAATGTGTAACGGCAAAAAACAAGACAAGGGTAGACACACTGAAAACGAAATAAGTAAGTGTGACAGGGGTATGCGAGCCACAGCGTCTGGCAGCACGCTGATAGACATGTTGAACATGAGGCTGCCACCAACACTGCCCAGAAAATACGCGAGATAACAAGGTCAAGCCTGCATCGACAAGAAAAGCGGTCAAAGGAATCCAAACTATCCAGACACTGACCTGCACCTTGATCAGAACCAACACCATCAATCCGGCTAATGCATAGCCTAACGCGCCGCTGCCGCCGTCACCCAAGAAGATCCTTGCACGTGGAAAATTGAACGGCAGAAAACCTAGGCAAGCAGCTGCAAGCGCCCAACCCGCCCACGCTAACAGCCCCGGCAAGACGAGAGCATAAGCAATGGCTGCAACCGCAGCCTGGGTGGTCGCCAGACCATTAATGCCATCCATGAAGTTCCATATATTCACCAATACAAGTGCAAACGCAGCAGCAAGAAATGCTTGCCACAAAGTTCCAGATGCAGTAAAGGTCAACACACCAAGGAGGGTAGCAGCTAAACAATGCACCACAAAGCGAATAACAGCCGGTATTGGACGATGATCGTCCCACCAACCGATTGAAGCAATCAGCGTAAAACCACACGCATACAGAACCAGATGGAATCGCCACTGCGGCAATCCAAACCAGGCTAAAACACAGCCAAACAGCAAAGTAAACACAATCGCCATACCACCACCACGCGGGGTCGCCACTTGGTGACTACGACGTTCGCAAGGCAGATCTAACAATCGGCGCCAAAGCGCGTAGCGACGCAACAACCACGTACCAACCGCTGCCACCATCAAGTGCAGTACAACCCACTGCCATAGGATCAGCATTAGACCACCGCATAGTTCAGCAATGGTTTGACTGTTCCCCACTCTTTACAACTTGGACATTGCCAATGATGCGTCTTAGCGCCAAAACCACAACGCGTACAACGGTAACTCGGATTGCGTACCAACAGTTGATCGGTAATATGCTTTAGATCATACAAAGATGCGACCGGATCACTTCCGTCAGCCAGAGTCAGATCAATCAACGCCGATTGACCACGCACCGAGGGCTTCGCTTTGAGCTGGCTACCAAGATAAACACGCGCTTGTGCTGGTCCTTCCTGCGATTCAATCAGTTGGGTCATTGCCAAAACGGGTGCAATACCACGATAGTGCTCTGTCATCTCGGAAAGGAAATTACGGGCCCCAGCAATATCACCCACTTGACGATAGGCAATCAGCAACGACGGAATGATCTCCGGAAGATATTCGGGATCATGGCGCGCAGCACGCTCCCAAGCGCGGACCGCAGCCTCATGATGACCCAAATCAGCCTCAATGCGACCTTCAATGATACCGGAACGTACCGAAGTCGCATCGGCTTGGTAAGCACGGCTGACCGCTTCCAGCGCCCTATCATGCTGGTTGGAAGCACGGTAACGATCTGCCAACTCGCATTCAAATTGAGCAATAAGCTTGCCCATCGGCTCTCCAGTCACCACTTCATAGCGAATCGCATTATCGATCGCTTTCTCCCAATCACGCTCCGCTTGGTAGATGCTGATTAAGTGGCGTAGCGCTTGCGGTGCACGTTGATCAATCTGCGCAAGTTCTGTGAAGACTGTCTCTGCACGATCCAGTAATCCAGACTTCATGTAATCCTCGCCCAACGCAAGTAAGGCAAACACCTTTTGATGGTCGGTCAAATCAGGCCGCTTAAACAATCCTTGATGCAATCGGATCGCACGATCAATCTCGCCGCGACGGCGGAACAAATGACCAAGTGCAACTTGTGTCTCAAACGTTTCCTTATCCAGCTCCGCAATATGCTGAAACAACTCGATTGCTTTATCGGGTTGTTCACTGAGTAAGTAATTCAGTCCGCGAAAATAAGTACTGGACAATCGGCTAACCTGGGCATGCCCATGTCGTTGCCCTCCCCGTCGGCCAATGACCCAGCCGCTCAAAGCAGCCAGAGGCAGAAATAAGAAAAACCAGAACCATTCATCCAGGAATTCCATAGAATCAATGCAACCCATCGGTAGGATGCATATCCGCAGGCAGTGAAGATGCACTACGCATCTGAGCCAGCACTTTATTTGCTCTGCGAAGCTTGGAATAAGTAGGAATCAAGGCAACCACAAGAACCAAACTGCTACCAATAATCAGCCCTGCCAGCAAGGTAAAAACGATAACCATACCCAAAGTGGTACGTACACTCGAGAACATAAAGTCTAGAGTCACTTCGGCAGAATTCAAAACGCCAATGACCAAGCCCACCAGTAGAAAGAGCAACATTATCAGAAGGCGGAAGATTTTCATGAGTAACATCCAAAACTATTAAACAATAGCTTAACCGATCACAACTCGTTACTCAGTGATATCTCCACATTCACCTAGAGGTACAACACTTGCCACACGTTCACGCAATTCTTTGCCAGGCTTAAAGTGAGGCACATATTTTCCAGGTAGGGCGACTGATTCACCGGTCTTTGGATTACGCCCACAGCGCGGTGGACGGTAGTGCAGAGAGAAACTACCGAAACCACGGATTTCAATGCGATCTCCCCCAGAGAGGGCTCCACCCATCATTTCTAATAATGACTTGACCGCCAGATCGACGTCATCTGACTTCAAATGCGCTTGGCGCTTGGTCAGGATCTCGATTAATTCGGACTTGGTCATTGGTAAAAGGCAAAAAATCACTTGACAACGAAAACGGTCCAGGTAGAACCACCTAGACCGATCCAATCCCTAAAATCTTACAAAGGAGAAATCAGGAACACCCATTCAATTACTCGGGCTTATTACCGAGTTGCTCTCTCAGCAGCGTACCCAATTTTGTAGTACCGCCGGAAGAAGATTGATATTCCTCAAGAACTTCGCGCATCTCAGCATCATCTTTGGCTTTAATCGACAGCTGTAAAGTACGGCCCTTACGATCCATACCAATAAACTTAGCTTCCACACTATCGCCCACCTTCAGATACTGAGTCGCGTCATCCACACGCTCATTAGCGATGTCACGTGCCGAAACGTAACCTTCGATTCCCTCATCCAACTCAATCAAGGCCCCCTTGGCATCAACTTCCTTAACGGTTCCAATCACCTTAGAGCCTTTCGGATGAGTAGCCATATACTGGCCAAAAGGATCTTGTTCCAACTGCTTCACACCCAAGGAAATACGCTCACGCTCTGGATCGACAGCCAAGACAACTGTTTCTAAGGTATCACCCTTCTTGAAATTACGGACTATATCTTCGCCGGTCGTGTTCCAGCTAATGTCAGACAAGTGCAACAAACCATCAATACCACCGTCTAAACCGATGAAAATGCCAAAGTCTGTGATCGACTTAACTTGGCCACTCACCTTATCTCCCTTCTTATGGGTAAGAGCAAACGTTTCCCACGGATTGGCAGCAACCTGCTTCATGCCCAAGGAGATACGGCGACGCTCCTCATCGACATCCAGGATCATAACCTCAACCTCATCACCCACCTGAACAACCTTGGAAGGGTTGACATTCTTGTTAGTCCAATCCATTTCCGAGACGTGCACCAAGCCCTCTACACCTGCCTCAATCTCAACAAATGCACCATAGTCAGTCACGTTGGAAACCTTACCAAACACTCGACAGTTAGCTGGATAACGCCGCGAAATGTTATCCCAGGGATCCTCACCAAGCTGCTTCAAACCAAGGCTGACACGATTGCGCTCACGGTCAAACTTCAGTACGCGAACCTCAACCTCATCACCAATATTCACCACCTCGCAGGGATGGCGCACACGCTTCCATGCCATATCGGTAATGTGGAGCAAGCCATCAACTCCCCCCAAATCCACGAACGCGCCGTAATCGGTCATATTTTTAACCGTACCGGTCAACACTGCGCCTTCCTGCAACTTATCCAACAACTGTTCGCGCTCCTCAGAATGCTCGCTTTCGACCACTGCACGACGAGAAACAACGACATTATTACGCTTACGATCTAACTTAATAAGCTTAAATTCCAGCTCCTTACCTTCCAAGTAAGCGGGATCACGAACCGGGCGAACATCGACCAAAGAAGCAGGAAGAAACGCACGTACATCCTTAATGTCAACGGTAAATCCTCCCTTGACCTTACCGTTAATACGGCCACTGATGGTCTCATTCTTCTCCAAGGCCTCTTCCAGCTCATCCCACACCATTGAGCGTTTTGCTTTTTCGCGAGACAGAATGGTTTCGCCAAAGCCATTCTCAATGGCATCAAGGGCAACTTTGACCTGATCACCTACCCCAACATCAATCTCACCAGCGTCATTACGGAACTGCTCAATCGGCACGATGCCTTCAGACTTCAAACCGGCGTTAATAACCACTACATCACCACGGACATCCACAACGGTTCCAGTAACGATGGCACCCGGTTTTAGCTTCGCCAAATTCGCTTGGCTGGCTTCGAACAATTCAGCAAAAGATTCAGTCATTTGATTTACTCGGTTAAACACAAGGACGGCTACTCAAGGAATTATCACCAGAGACGCCGCCCCCCCTCTAAGTTAAAGTGGATAAACCGCCACGTATCAGGCGACGGAACCTATTCGTTCTACAACACATCCTTACCTAAAAATCATGTGATTACCGGAATGCCGTTGTTGGACACAATGAAATGAGCATTTACAGATCCAGTCCTAAGAACCTAAACCCTGCACCTCAATCAGTCACCAGAGCAAGCACCTGAGCAACAACCTCATCGACTTCCATACAGGTACTATCGATTAACAAAGCATCATCAGCTGGTTTTAACGGTGCCACAGATCGGCAAGCATCACGCGCATCGCGCGCCCTAATTTCTTCCAGTAAAGCGCCAAACATAACCGAAACACCCTTCTTCATCAACTGTTTATACCGACGTTGAGCACGCTCCTCGGCCTTAGCAGTCAAGAAAACTTTATATTTAGCATCTGGAAAGATGACCGTACCCATGTCACGGCCATCTGCAACTAATCCCGGAGTGCGCCGAAACATCTGCTGACGTTTTTTCAATGTAGCACGCACCTCAGAGATAGAAGCAATTGTCGAGGCCAACACACCCGTCGTCTCCATGCGCAGCACGTCGGTGGCATCAATCGAATTCACCAAGACACGCATCTCCCCATCAGCACACTCGGCAAAATTGACACACGTATCAAACGCGCACTTCACTAAAGCCGTTGTGTCGGAAACATCAACAGCAGCCCAGTCAGCCGCCACTGCAACAGCGCGATACAACGCCCCTGAATCCAAGTAATGCCAACCCAAGCGCGCAGCAACGATCTTACTGACTGTGCCCTTACCAACCCCGGACGGACCATCAATAGTAAGGACAGGCACAAGATCAGCCATTCAACCCCCGAGGGTCTAGAAAACAAGAGATTGTAGCTCCGCCTGTTTCTTTACGCGCTATAAGCACTTGAAAATCCACTTCAAAGACAGATACGATTGACAAGCAGATGCGATTGACATGATTACGTTCACGATCACATGATCGCATAGTCATTTTTAGGGCCTAGTGCATTTAGTTTTATTTAATTAAAAAATGCATGGGCATCCAACTCTAGCGATATTTTAAAGATAAAGCGTCTCACCGAGGTGTATATGAAAGTTCTATCCTCCCTAAAATCAGCAAAGACGCGTCACCGCGACTGCAAAGTCATCCTCCGTCGCGGTAAGATCTTCGTGATTTGCAAGTCCAACCCTCGTTTTAAAGCGCGTCAGCGCTAAAGCTGGGCTTTCTGGCAGTCTGTCCTGGAAAACCGCCTCAGGGCGGTTTTTTATTTTTACACTGCATCAAAAAAACGCTGGTACACCCCGTACGTATGTGACCAAAGCATTTCATCAATGTTTCTTGTTGTTGTCATCGTCGTTCAACATCATCCAATTGAGGAAATAAAAACATGCAAAACGGCCGTATCGCCTGCACGTTGAGCGCTCTACTGGGGATCTCCTTCACTGCACAAGCCGAAACGCTACTGATTGATCGCGTTAAAATTAACCCAGCAGCAGCCCCAATGCGGGGCCAATCCATCGCCCAGGTGGAAACCCACTACGGCACACCTACAGAGAAACTGGAGCCACGTGGTGGTCAAAAGCGGAAATGGCCAAAGATTGATCGGTGGGTCTACCCTCATTACACAGTTTACTTCGAGAAAGGGAAAGTCATCGACAGCGTGATGAACAGCGTAAGTGCCGACGAAATTGGACCAAAAGCAACGCCAACACGCTAATGGCAGCCATCATCGCTACAGCGTGGCAACCATTTAAGAATGAAACACCATTGACCACATTCCCGTTCCGCTTCCCCGCCGAGTGGGAACCCCAATCTGCCATCCTAATCGCCTGGCCGCATGCCAATACTGACTGGTCTGCACATCTTGCTGACGTCGAAGAGACCTACATTACATTGGTAGCAGCGATCACTCGCTTTCAGATGGTCATCATCTGTGTCTTGGACGACGACTTGCAGACCTATACCGAAGCACGGCTACGTTCAGCATCTGTCGCGATGCAACAAGTACGGTTCACCGTTGCCAGTTACAACGACACTTGGTTGCGCGACTCAGGCCCGATTATTCTAATTGGGATAAATGGCGATTTCCGCTTACTAGACTTCCGCTTTACTGGCTGGGGCGGCAAGTTCGAAGCGAAAGCAGACGACCAGTTGGTGAGCTCCTTGCACGCCAACGGTCTTTTCAAAAACACACAGATGCACAGCATCAACTTTGCCCTAGAAGGTGGCGCGATCGAAACGGATGGTGCCGGCACCTTGCTAACCACGTGGCGCTGTCTGCACGAACGCCACCCCCAGCGCACCCGTACAACACTGGATGCCAACTTGACTGCATGGCTGGCACAAAACAGGGTGCTTTGGCTGGAACATGGTTATCTTGAGGGCGACGATACCGACGCCCACATCGACACCCTTGCCCGCTTCGCCTCGACAGACAGCATTGTCTATCAGTCATGCGACAACACAACGGACAGCCATTACGCCGAATTGCAAGCAATGGCTAATGAATTGACCGCGCTACGCACCACCGAAGGACGTCCTTACAGACTGTTCCCACTCCCATGGACAAAGCCAATCCTAGACCAAGATCGACGCCTACCCGCTTCTTACGCCAACTTTCTCATCATCGAAGGAGCGGTCCTGATGCCAACCTATGACGATCCAGCCGATACAATCGCACAATCAGTGTTGGCCGAAGCCTTTCCAACTCGTGAAATCGTTCCAGTACCATGCCGTCCCTTAATCTGGCAAAACGGAAGCCTGCACTGCATCACCATGCAGATACCAGCTGGCCTGCTTGCCACATAAACACATGTATTGGATAACACTGCGCTGAGGCCGCAACCCCTCTCAAGATTACACACGAGCCCCCCATTGCGCATTCTTCATATATGTCATGACAACTCATCTTCTCCCCGTAGCGCTGATCCAAGAGCGCAACCATGGCACTGCGGAAGCCAATTTGAGCATCATCGAAGCACGTGTCGCCGAAGCTGCCGCACAGGGCGCTCAACTGGTGCTACTGCATGAATTACACAACAACGCATACTTCTGCCAACATGAATCGGTCAACGAATTCGACTTAGCAGAGCCAATTCCAGGTCCAAGTACCGAACGTCTAAGCGCACTGGCGAAACAACATCGTGTGGTTATTATTGGCTCACTGTTTGAGAAGCGTGCCGCAGGCCTCTATCACAATACTGCAGTGGTACTAGAAAAGGACGGCAGGCTAGTTGGCAAATACCGTAAGATGCACATTCCAGATGACCCTGGTTTCTATGAGAAGTTCTACTTCACCCCAGGTGATATCGGCTTCAAACCAATCGATACATCTGTCGGCCGTCTCGGTGTTCTAGTGTGCTGGGATCAATGGTACCCAGAAGCAGCACGACTAATGGCGCTTGCAGGTGCCGAACTACTGCTATACCCAACTGCAATCGGCTGGGATCCGAATGATGAACACGACGAGCAAACCCTGCAGCGCGACGCTTGGTTACTGAGCCACCGTGGCCACGCCATTGCAAATAGCCTACCCGTACTCAGTTGCAACCGTACCGGCCACGAACCATCGCCACTTTGCACCTCAGGCATTCATTTTTGGGGAAACAGCCACGTCCTCGGCCCACAAGGCGAGTTCCTCGCTGAAGCCAACAGCAACGGACCAGAAATTTTGACATGCGAAATCAACCTACAACGCAGCGAGCACGTACGGCGGATCTGGCCATTTCTGCGCGACCGTCGCATCGACGCCTACGGCGACTTACTCAAACGTTACATTGACTAGACGGTAAACACCTCAGCCTTACAGGCACGCATGAATGAGAAGCCAATGATCACACCTGCCCACCACCAGACAGCACATCCGTCTAGTGTGGCTCACCTTCCCTCTTCCGGACGAATCCTTCGATGATTCCTTCTGTTTCCCCACAACAAGACGCCCTCACCGGACAACCGCTACGTGTAGTTGAACGCGATGGCGTGCACTACACCCTCCTCGGTACTGCTCACATCTCCCAAGCCAGCGTGGCTGCGGTCAAACAGGAAGTTGAAAGTGGCTGCTACGACGCCATCGCTGTCGAACTGGACGCACAGCGCCTGCAAGCACTATGCGATCCGGATACGTTAGCTAAGCTCGACCTGATACAAGTGATCCGTAAAGGACAATTGGCATTATTTGCAGCCAACCTGGCTCTAGCGGCATACCAGCGCCGCCTAGCCAAGCAACTAGGCATCGAACCTGGTGCCGAACTGAAGACCGCGGTGACCATGGCACGCGAACGCGATCTCCCCGTCCATCTGATCGACCGCGAAGTCGGCCTTACTTTTAAACGTGCCTCGGCCAAACTTGGCTTCCTCGGAAAAATGAAGTTGGGCGGTGGACTGATTGCCGGACTGTTCGCCGCCGATGAGGTCGGAGAAGAAGAAATTGAAAAACTCAAGCAAGGCGACATGCTCGAAGCTAGCTTTGGCGACTTTGCCAACGAAAGCCCGGAGCTATACCAAACCATCATCGCCGAGCGCGACCGCTACATGGCCACCCGCCTACGCGAAGAAGTAAACAGCGCAACACCCAAAGTACTGGTGGTTGTCGGTGCAGGTCATTTAACTGGATTGGCCAAACACCTTGAGAACGACACAGAGCCACCTACCGAACTGCGCGCCCTACTGGAAAAAGTACAACAGAAAAAACGCGTCCCCTGGTTCACACTGGGACTAATGGCACTCATCGCCACTGGTATTGTCCACGGATTCTTGCGTGGTGGCTTCGCAATGGGCACGGATCTATTACTACAATGGGCGCTATACACTAGTACCCTAGCCGCACTCGGCTGCGCATTAGCAGGCAGCCATCCATTAAGTGTGCTGGTGGCATTACTGGTCGCACCATTCAAACCGTTCCGGGTAACCCTACCGACTGGTGCCTTCGCCGCACTGGTCGAAGTGCATATGCGCAAACCAGCCTACCAAGACTTCCTCACCCTACGCGACGACGCGCAAACCCTCTACGGCTGGTATAAAAACCGAGTCTCAAGAGTGATGCTGACCTTCGCATTCACCAACCTAGGCAGCATGCTCGGCGTCTGGATTGCCGTTGTAAGCATCTACAATCGCCTACACAGCTAACCCACCATCAAAAAACCCCAACGGGCCTCCCATACAAACGGATCACTGCACCACATAACGATACCCATCATTGAGTGGTGCATCATCCATTGCCGCAATGAGCACAAGCAGTCACAAAACACCACCGTCACTTCCACTACCAAACACACACCTCATGGCCCCTAGCGCCCCACAGGGCGTAACCCCATCGGCATATCAATTTCCACCGTCACCGGCAACCGCAAAATACGCAATTCCCTGCCCTGCCAAGCCGTCACCTCACCGTTAACCCTGGACACACCAGGCACGCCAGCATATGGCCAGCGAAATACCACACCACCAGATGGCATCACCAATCCCGACTTCAGCTCAATGCGTAATTTCTTTTCGCTCCCCTGAATGCGATAGCTCAATCGTCCCTGAGGCGTGCGCAGATCGTGCAAAGCCACACCCTCACCTCCAAACCAATGGACCGGCACACCTGCGGCAATCACCAAACTGGAATCCGATTCACGCGTATAAGCAAACATATCAAGTACCGAACGCACAAAATCCGAAGCAACCCAGGCATGCGGCAAATCACCAAGGAAAAACGGCACATTAGGGGTGTGCGAAACAACCTCGGGCCACTGATTCCATCCCTGCGGCGCACGGTCTCCAAGAAAATACTTAGCCGCATCCCAGACACGGTTACGCCAATCCAAGCGCACAAAAGCAGACACATTACGCCACTCATACAGCGTGTAATCCTTCCACTTGTGCTTACCATCACGGCGCTCAACAAAATCACTCCAGTAACGCTCAAAAGTATTAACGAGTAAATCCTGAGGCAGTAAAGACCGCTCCCCCTCAAGCGCCAACGCAACCGCCGTTGAGGTCGCATCAAAATCACCATGCTCGACCGACCCAGGTAAAAAATTGATACCACGGTTCCGAACCGCCGAACGCAACGACGCAGACAAATCAGCAGCGAACTCGTCCCGTGAAATGCTCAGACGCACCGCATCCTCAGGCTTATCCAACACACTCGCCAGATACGCCGCATCTTCATAGCCACGCAATGCCCAAAAATTATCCCAATACGCATGCACAGGCTTATCCGAATAACCCTCGTGACTGATTGACGCCGGCATCATCCCGTAAAACGCCTGATCACGCATGAAGTTAGCCTCGGTACGTTCACTCAAACGCAACGTATCCATATAAGCCGCCGCAGCATTCACATGTGGCCACATCGCCGCCAGAAAATCACGATCACGCGTATAGCGATAATACTCACCGATGGCGTAGATCAACTCCCCATGACTGTCATTCTCTGGTGATGGATCACTACCACGGTGATCCACACAACAGGGCACCATGCCATTAGCAAACTGATACTGTGCAAACCAGCGAATGTAGTCACGCACCACATCTTCCCGACCCAATCGCAGTAAAGCCTCGGAAACCATCGCACCATCACGAATCCAACTACGCGAATAAGCACGTGTCCCAGGCTGCACACTTGGCCCATCTCGCGAAATAAGCATATGCGCCAGTGCGGTGCGCATGACATCCACCACTGACCGACCTTCAGCAGGCACATCAATCTTCACCAAATCGAGTTTGTCGCGCCACATCTGCGCAACCTGCTGCTGAGCCTGCTGGGCCTCAAAACCACTCGGCCATCCGGAAGTCCCAGTTTGCGGCATCAACACGGCGATCTCACGCATTTCGTTTGGCTGAAGATGCCAGCGAAACAACATGGCCCCAGACGCCAACCCACTCTCATCATTCACCTGAGTGATAGATGGCAGAGACGCTTGCGCCAAATGGACAACATCCATACCGGCATCGAATGCAGTAGCGTATACCCTATCTGGTACCCGCGAAGCGAACACCCGCGCCTTGCCATTAACACTGACTTGAGTCCCATTGAACCCAAGCTGATCAATCCGACTGACACCACCAAGCATATTGAGAAATTGCGAAGGTGGATTCACCTGGAACGGCCGCACTGCCAACGCAAGCGTGAAATCACGCGCCTGCTTGCCCACATTACGCAACTGATAGCGCGCCACCAACTGTGCCTGCTCAGGTATCCCTTGCACGAATGCAGTCACCTGCAAATTGACCTGATCGTGACGCCACTCCACACGCGGAATCGGCAAATACCCCTCTTGTAGACTCTGCTGGCTGCTGACGTCAGACCAACGTAACAAGCGGTTACCGTCCATCACCACAAAAGGCTCAATACTGAAACCGGACTTAGTCGCCTCAATTGCACCATCTGTATTGATCAACCCCTGCTCGGTACCACCATCCAAACCGAGGATCGTCCAATAAGACTGCTCACCCGAAAAACCGCGTGGGAAACTACCACGTGGCCAAACCGACGCTAAAGATTTAATAAAATCGTTCGGCGTCGCAGCGAATGCCAACGGCTGCAACTTAATCTCCTTAATTCCATAGCGCCAATTCGGGCCATCCTGCAGATCAAAGCGCACATAACGCGCCTCAGTATCCGGTAGCGCCAGCCAATGAGTGAAGTAAGTACCAGCAACCACATTGCGCAACACCTTCCAGCGACGACCATCCATTGAACCGCGGACCGTATAGCGTGTCGCCTGTAATCCTGGCACCCAATCGATTACCGCACCACCAATCTCCCGTGGCCCTCCCATGTCCAAAGTGACCGTCTGCTGCTTGACTCCACTACTTAACCAAAAAGTCTCGGGCCTTCCATCCACCAAACGATGCACAAGCGCCGGCGCAGTGTCGGTAATTGCCTTAGCAGTCAACGGCGAAGTATCCGACGCAGGCAACACCTTCAACGCAAGCCTATCGAAACAGATACTCCCACGCCCACCAACACTATTGTGGATATTGAACTCAAGCTGCGCACTGCGACGCAGCGTCTTATCCGTATCCGGGCCCCAAGCATTGTCGATCTGGCGCTTACGGTAAGTGACCGATGTCCAATTGCCTGGCACCTCGAACTTAGTTCGATTGACCCACCAAACATTGTCACCACTCACATCAAGCAACTTCAATTGCAAATCGTTGGCTGGCGCATCACCGCGCACTAAGAAAGAGAACTGATAATTTTCAGAATACTGGATCGGCAACTCACGGCGGATACCAACATCACCAGCAACCCCATTAAAGTTGTAATCCAAACACAGCGCATAGCCCCCAGAAGCGACTGCCACTTGACGCAAAGTGCCACTCACATCATGAGAAAGAACCAGCTTCCAAGAAGAAATATTCTCAAAATCATCGAGAACCTGCTCCTGCTCAGCCTGGGCAGCGCATATCCAGATACACGCCACAACCACGCTGAGGACTTGTAACACTCGCTTCACCCTTTCACGCTCCCCAGCAACAAACCCTGGATGTAGTAACGCTGCAACAGCATGAACAACAGCAATACCGGGAGCACAGTCACCACTGCTCCTGCCATCATCATTTCTATATCCATGACGTGTTCGCGCGCGAGCGCAGCCAACGTCACCGGCAACGTGTAGTGCGCCTGGTCAGTGAGCACAATCAACGGCCACATAAAATCATTCCAAGACGCCATGAAAGTAAACGTTATTAACGTCACCAGTACCGGTTTCAGCATGGGCAGAACAATCTGGAAGAAAATCCGCATCTCACTGGCACCATCAATGCGTGCAGCCTCAATCAGATCATTGGGAATACCCCGCACGTACTGCCGAACCAAAAAAATGCCAAATACCGTGGCCAATGCTGGCATGATCACCCCGGCGAAACTATCGACCAAATGCAAATGCTTCATCAACAAAAATAACGGCAACATCGCCACCTGTGCTGGGATCACTAACGCCGTAAGAAGCAACTGAAAAACCCGTTCACGGCCAACAAAACGTAACTTGGCGAAAGCGTAACCAGCCATCGTATTAAAAAGCACTGAACCAAATGTAATCGATAACGACACCAGCAAACTGTTAACGAAATAACGCCCCATACCAACGCGCGCAAACAACTCACGGTAATTCGCGAACGTCACCACAGAAGGAAAAAATGGCGGCGGAAAGCGACTGGCCTCACCCGCTGGCATCAATGATGCAGACACCATCCAAAGCAAGGGCGCCAGACTCACCAACGCAAACATAAATAAGCACCCATTGACAAACACAATATTCCACTTCGTGCGCCCGACCTCACGACTCATACCAAATCTTTCCTACGTCCAGCACACAGCATCAACGTCGTCACCCCAAGAACAACCAAAAACAACAGAAACGCGACAGCAGAAGCACGTCCCAGATTCCACCACTTAAAACCCTCCTCAAACATGAAATACAGCACACTGACCGTACTCTGTAGAGGATCCCCTCGGGTCATCACATAAGGCTCTGCAAACAACTGGAAATAGCCGGATACCGTGATAATCCCAACCACCATCAGCACAGGCCCCAGCATCGGAAACGTGATATGCAAGAATTGCTGCCATTTGGACGCGCCATCAATGCGCGCAGCCTCGTACAGATCCTGTGGAATCGCCTGCAACCCGGCCAGAAAAATCACCATGTTGTAGCCAAAGTTCTTCCACACCGCGAACAACATGATCATCGGCATCGCCAAAGGCGGATCACCCAACCAATCAATTGGATGAATACCAACACAATTCAGCAGCCAATTCACCACCCCATACTTCAGGTGAAACAGATAACGCCAAATCAGCGCGACAGCTACCAGCGTCGTCACCACCGGAGCAAACAACACGGTGCGAAACAATCCCTTAAAACGCGCCGCTCTTGAATTCAGCAGCAACGCAGCTCCCAGAGACACCATAATCGACATCGGCATCCCCAGCAGCACAAAATAGGTCGTATTCCACAGCGACTTCCAGAACAACGGGGTGTGCAACAACTCCAGATAATTATCCAATCCAACAAAACGCAGATACATCGGATTGCCCAGAGCATACAAATCGAAATCGGTCAAACTGAGCGCCAACGCCATCAACACCGGCACACCGAAGAACATCCCGATAACCAACACCGCAGGACCAGCAAACACCCAACCCACCAAAGAAGCCCGCCTCATGGATGCACTCCCTCAGCATGCGGCCCCTTACCGACCTGTTGCTGGATCCAACGACGCTTAGCAAGAATCTTATCGACCCGCTGATCAAGTTGCTCTACCGCCTGCTGCTCCGATAAACCTCCACGCACCACCTGCTCAGTGATCAACCGCATCTCCTGCACGATCCGCTCCCACTCAAGCACCTTGGGTGTGGCTTTGACCCGCTCCAACTGCTCTGCAAAAGCACGCGCCAACGGATCTTCAGCCAAACCAGGAAAATGCCAAGTACTACGCCGCGGCGGCAAATCCCCAATGATACTGTGGAAGCGAGCCTGCACCTGCGGTCGAGACAGATATTCCACCAATCGCCAAGCCGCCTGTTTACTCTGCGAAGATTTAAAAATCACCAAACTAGAGCCACCAGCAATACCAGCACCAAGCCCATTCGGACCAGGTAGCGCCATCGTGCCCCATTGACCACTCATATTCGGTGGCTGACGCAACTTAAACTCACGCACATTCCACGGCCCTGAAAAATAAAACGCATAATTTCCGTTAAAGAACTCATACCAGACATTAGACACCTGGGTTTCGGACACCTTAGGTGCCCACTCTTGCTCATAAATGGTGCGATAAAAATGCAGCGCCCTACGGAATCCAGGACTGCGGAAATTGCCGTAATTATCGTTATCACGTAGCAGCGGATCATCCTGCTGCAACGCCAACGAAAGCTGCTGCTCAAACTCATTGAGCGGCATTAAGATGGCATAACGATCTGCTCCAACGTAGCGCTTGATCGCGGCCATCGCACGTTCCCAATCGGCCCACGTCGTTAAAGGCGTACGGTACCCAGCGGCCTCCAAAATATCCTTGCGATAGAACAGCAAACGTGTGTCCACATACCACGGCACACCATAAAGCCTCCCAGCAACGACGTTGGTCTCCCAAACACCAGGGAAGTAATCCGCAGACATCACTACCTTGGACGTGGACACATACGGCTGTAGCGGCTCGAGCGCATCCAACAACGCAAATTCCGGAAGCCAGGTATTCCCTAATTGGCACACGTCAGGAAGTCGATCCGCAGCAAACGCTGTCAACAACTTCTCATGAGCAGCACTCATCGGAATGTTCTGAAGCTCCACATGGATCCCCGGATACTCCTTCTCGAAGTCACGAACCAATGCAGCGACCACCTCAGCCTCACGGCCCATTGCCCAAAATCGCACCGTGTGCCTGGATGACTCATGACCACAAGCCACCATCACCAAACCAGCCAACAACCAAACAAGACATTTACCGGAATACACTCACTACTCCGGTTTCTTACCTAAAGAAGATGGGACCCGCTGCGTCTGCGCAGGCGGAGCATGTGACTCTGCAATCCCTAACGAACGTACCGCCGCCGCACGCTCATCCTTTTGCGACCCACGCAACACCTCATCCTCTTGGAGCCAGCCACCAGTAAAACCAGCACGCTCCAAACCAATACGGACATATTTATTCTTCTTCATCACATTCCAGACGAAATCATTACGATAATTAGCAATCATGCTAAGAATGATCCCTTGGTCGATACCGATATAATCACTGGCCACCCAACCACGGCCAGGGATCAAACGACCTGTTTTAAGCGGAACTTTATAATCGAAACTCGGATTAAACGCATCCAGAAAACCATAACTGGAATATAAAAAGTCACCGTAACGCTTATGCATCTCAAGCGTCGCTGGGATCACCACTTCCGGAGCGAACACGATCGAAGCCACCATCGCAGTTGGTGCAATCGTACCGTCATCAAAGAACTCAAACAGCCCAGCACCACGGCTGCGATAGTGGAAAAACTGACGCTGCTCACCGCGATATTCCTGCGTCGTGTTTTGCGGCCCATCGCTGGCAGTCAATCCCCAAACGTTCTCACTGTAATCCTTCCACTTCATCGGGTTATCAATTGCATAATCCCGGTGAGCAAGCACCGCACGACGACTATTAAGAAAATAATCAATACCGCGCTCACGCATGTATTGGTCTTGAATATCTCGAAAATCCACCCAGACATGCGTGTACTGATGGCCAAACAACGGCCCGAAAGCCAGATACTCCTGCCCCTGAAACACCCCCCAATCCTTGTTATAAGTGCGTGTCCATTCATCCCAGGAGACCGATTCCAACGGATGAGTTGGCGAACCGAGTGCGAGCAAATAGACCATCATCGCTTCGTTGTAGCCCATCCAGTCATGCTCAATGAAGCCACGCTCAGGATACCAACCCATCGAAATCAGCGGTTTGCGCTGTTGCAAATACAACCAATCAACCCGCCTGTATAGCTTGTCAGCAATCTGACGGATTTCCTTCTCACGGACATCCTCACCATCGTAATAAGACTCGACGAACAACACCCCCATCATCAGCAATGCAGTATCCACACTCGACAACTCCACCCAACTGTCGTAGCGATGCCCATGCTGCATATCCAAGAAGTGGTAGAAAAAACCCTTGTAGCCAGCGCAACCGGTACGCTGCGGCCCCATTGGAGCATCGCGCAAGAATTTCAACGTCGTCAAAGTACGATCAATCGCTTGATTACGACTGATCCAACCGTTTTCTATCCCGATAGGATATGCGGTCAGCGCAAACCCGACAGAAGCAATACTTGCAAACGGCCTTGACGGATAACGATCCGGAGTCAAGCCATTCATCTCATTCGTCGTGTCCCAAAAAAACTGAAACGTACGCCGCTCAATATCCAAAAACAACGGAGGCAGATCAGGTTTGAGCGGACGCGGCGGCAATTTAGCTTCAACCATGATGATCTGCCGCTTAGCCGATGGGGAGTCCTGTTTGCAGCCTACCAATAACAACGCAACAACTGACAAGGAAAAAAGCCAATGTGATGAAAATCGCAGACTCATCGAATCCACCAATATGCAACGCCTACATATCACATAAAAAAACACAGCCTTAGCAACCACCCCAATTTGGAGCGGAACCAACATACCCAATCACTCCCCCACACCGAACTCAAACAACAACTTGAAAGTGTCTTGTAATACGAACCTACAAGCGGATGCTGACACTTTGGATAGCCCCCCCTCCTTGACCATGGACCCTCTCAATTTACATGGAAAAATCACATATAAACAAAGACTACCAGCACATTATCAAATCTATAGAGTGCAGATTAACGAACAAGAAAATGATCTAATTTGTAAGACAAGACTCACAAAAGAATCCCAACTTCATGCCCCATCGCACATTGCATCCCTATGCCCAGTCAGCCACCTACTGACGACTATCAAAATGCTTTACTCAAAATACGTGAATGGCTGGAATCGATTCAAAGAAAAACCACACTAAAAACCTCACGGAACCACCCAAACAACCATCTCAATGCACCTAAAAAATGAAAACGAAACAGCATTGGAAAAACCACTTCAGACATTTTGGACAGCCCCAACGACAATCGTTTATTGCCCCTCACCTTCATCAACCAACGCTTGGATTGAGAGCGCGTGGATATCCGTTTTCATCATGGAACCCAATGCCGCATACACAGCACGATGCCGAGCGAGCAGCGTTTTTCCAGCAAACATCGGCGTGACAATCAAAACACTGAAATGCCCACGCCCATCACGCGCACCGGAATGACCAATATGGCGATCACTTTCATCCTTCACCTCCAACCGTGACGGTGCAAAAGCATCCCCAAGCGCAATCTGAATCCGTTCGACACGATTCACAGCCCCCCCCCACCCCACAGATAATTCCTTAACCTGACACAAGGATCCATATCGACACAAGCGACAGACATACCACGACAAACAAAACCAGACAATGACCGCACTACTACTGACCGCAACGGCCTCGCATCGACCACAGAGAACACACCAGCAACCGTCAAACCATTAAGCACCTGCAGACACTGAAGACCTCCAACCCTCGTCCCCCCTGCCTTCGCAACATCGGCACCACCCTCAACCTCAATCACGTAACACATACAACTTTGCTTGCGCTTAGCGAAAACCGACATTCATCGCAGCGCCCCCACCTCCACACAATGCTGGACACCGGACCAGCAAGCGAATTACCCTTAGGCAGAATGGTACGCTGCCACAGGACAACGGCTCTGCCGGTCTTGCGAAAAATATAGAAAAGGCATCCCAGTCATGATCAGCACGCTATGCGATGCTGGCAATGCAATACCACAGGACATCCTGTTTTGACCTCAAGTCACTAACGATTTCGATTGTGCATTCTCAAAGGCGTGCTACAAGCGACACCGCATCGGATTCCAGAAAAATTTTAATGTGATACAAAAACATCTACCGGATCGAAACCACGACCCGCAATTGCTCCATCCGATATCAACACGATGAATTCAGAACGCGCACAAATCGCGAACCCACCAACACAAACACCAGTGCCGCAACAGCAGGAAATACCGCTGGCAATGGTGCATGGCCAGCCAGTGCTACAGATCCCTCAGGACCTATACATCCCCCAGATGCGCTGGAAGTCATTCTTGATGCATTCGAAGGTCCTCTGGACCTGCTTCTGTATCTCATCCGCCGTCAGAACCTGAATATCCTCGACATTCCGGTTGCTGAAATCACCCGACAATACGTTGACTACATCAATGTGATGCAGGAACTGCGCTTTGAACTGGCCGCTGAGTATCTTGTCATGGCAGCTATCCTCGCAGAAATCAAATCACGCATGCTTCTACCGCGCCCACCCGACATCGAAAACGAAGAAGGTGAAGATCCCCGCGCCGAATTGGTACGGCGTTTGCAAGAATATGAACGCTTCAAACAAGCCGCTGAAGATCTGGACGCCCTACCACGGATGGACCGCGACAACAGCGCAGCACATGCCTTTGTTCCAGACCAGACCACAGTACGGATTCCTCCTCCGGTCAACATGAAAGAACTGCTGCTGGCACTACAAGACGTCCTCAAACGTGCCGAACTGTTCAGCGGCCACGCCATCCGACGCGAAGCACTGAGCGTACGCCAACGCATGGGCGATATACTGGCACATCTGGAAGGCGGCAAGTTTCACCCGTTTACGGCGCTGTTCACCGCTGAGGAAGGCAAGCTTGGTGTGCTAGTCACCTTCCTAGCAATACTGGAACTCGCCAAAGAACAGCTATTGGATATCGTCCAAGAAGCTTCACTAGGCCCGATCTACATAAAATCCCTGGCCACCCATCACACCAACGGAGCGCTGCAGCTCTCCAGCGACTTCGACAACAGCCCCTCAACCCATGTCCCCCCATGAAGCCGACAACCAGCTGGATTTGACATTGATCGCACGCATCGTCGAAGGTGCATTGCTGGCCAGCAATCAACCACTAACACTGGCGCAACTGCAAGGCTTGTTCCCAAACGACCCACCGATCCCCCCGGATAGCATCCAGCGTGCCATTGAACTGCTACAGCACACCTGTACTGAACGCAGCGTAGAACTGGTGGAAGTAGCCTCCGGTTTCCGTTTTCAACTCAAAGCAGATGTGCATGCTTGGGTCAGCCCGCTCTGGACAGAACGCAAGACAAAATACTCTCGCGCCACACTTGAAACCTTAGCCCTCATTGCCTACCGCCAACCGATCACACGTGGAGAAATCGAGCAAATACGCGGCGTCGCCGTCAACAGCAATATTATTCACACATTGGAAGAACGCGAATGGATTCGTGTTGTCGGCCATCGCGATGCACCTGGCAAACCAGCATTATTCGGTACTACCAAAGCATTTCTAGATTACTTCGGACTTAAACGTCTGGACGAACTACCGCCACTATCGGACCTGAAAGACATTGGCGAACTGGAACCGCAATTGCCGCTGCATAACAACCACCGACACACCGCACAGCTTCAAATTCAAACAGACCAGACTCCCAACAGATCAATATCAGGCACAACAGCCCCCATATCTGGCATTTCTCCGCAACCAACCCAAGAGGTGAATACCGATACACAGAGCAACAGACCTGATAACAATCGACCTTGAAAATCACAACACCTCCCCCTTTCCCCTCGAAGACGTACCGGATAACAGCGTGACACCACCAAACGAACACGAAGACAACACCATCAACAAAACGTCTACAGCCGATCACTACATTGACTCAGACTCACAGAGCGACGCAGACACGCCCCCGGACGGAACTTACCCCCATGAGTGATACCCCAAAACCACCATCAAACACACTTTCACTCAAACGCGAGACAGCCACAGAAGCACCAAAACTGGAAGAGCGCCTGCATAAAGTGCTTGCCCAAGCGGGTCTAGGTTCCCGCCGTGCCCTGGAACAACGCATCTCCAACGGACTCATCAAAGTCAATGGAGACATTGCGCAGCTCGGCATGTCCGTTAAAAGTGGCGACAAAATCGAACTGGACGGCCGCAGCTTCGTCGCCAGCGCCCTCACTGAACCGGCGCGCGTACTGATCTACAACAAACCAGAAGGCGAAGTGACCACACGCGAAGACCCAGAGGGTCGCCCCACTGTGTTCGAAACACTCCCCGTCCTCAAAGGCGCACGTTGGATCGCCATCGGCCGCCTGGATATCAACACCACTGGCTTATTACTGCTCACCACAGACGGCGAACTTGCCAATGCAATGATGCACCCCTCATCGGAAATAGAACGCGAATATGTCGTACGTGTACGCTCCCCCGAAGGAGAAGAACATGTGCAGGATGAGCTACTCGAGCAACTTACGCGCGGCGTCATGCTGGAAGACGGCACCGCAAAATTCGACACGATTGAACGCATCGGCAACACCGACTCACACGACTGGTTTCGTGTCGTCGTCAAAGAAGGCCGCAACCGCGAAGTACGTCGGCTATGGGAATCGCAAGGCTGCCAAGTCAGCCGCCTCAAACGTACACGTTATGGTTCCGTCCTCCTACCACGCGAACTACTGCGTGGCCAATCGACCGAACTACCCAAGACCCAAGTAGAAGCACTACGCACCCAACTGAAACTAGAAAAAGACATGCCGTTAGCACTCACCCTGCAACCGGTTATCGGCCAACGCCGTTCAGCCAAAGCCACGCTGCACGTGAATCGCAACGACAACAACAAACACGCCTACCACAACAACCACAGCACCGCCGATGAAAGTCGCGAACTGCGTCGCTTTGACACCCTGCGTGATGACCGAGGTCGCGGCCAAGGCAAGCACCACTTCAAAGATAGACTGACTGTCAGTGGTGAAGCTGCCGCAAAACAAGCACACAAACCCTTCAAACAATACAAACCCAAGAACGACCGTTCGCTATCGGAAGGCAGCCCGGCAACATTCCAGAGCTGGTACGTCCCTGAAGGCGTCAGCACCGGCCCCCGCAACCACCGCAATGCTGGTGCTGGCAATGGTGCCCACCCCAACAAAAAAAGCCCAAACCCAAACACCCGTAACACACAGGGACAACAAACACGCAAGTCTCCATACAAATACACGAACAATGCACCCAACTTCCCCTCCGACCACGCCACGCCAACCTTCAACCCCTATGGCAACCCTGGTCAGAAAACAGGAGCAGGCCAACCAAACAACAGCGGTGGCAAATACAACCGGAATCGGGGACCAAGATACCCATAATCATTCAACCCTCATTAGCCCCATTGAAACATCTCAAGCATTCACCACCACATTCCCCCCTTACAAACGCTTGAAACCAAATCAATCACCAACGAATAACCTTGCATTCCGCAACATCAATACCCATTGATTTAGCTAAAACACCCGGAACGCCCGCTTATCCTGCCTGCCTGATAAGCAGGCACCCACCACTGCACACCTGCGAACAACTTACAACCTTACAAACCCCTGAAAAGCGGCTTCGAAGCTCCCCACAACAATAAAACGATGCATAGTACTCAATCAGTAAAACCAACAACGAAACACCCACTGTAACCACACACAGCACCTGACTCACAGCAAACCCAGGCCCCACCTCCATTCATTCATCATTCCGTCATAGCAACCCCAACGGAATCCTCAACTTGCTGGTTTGCACCCCCCTGCCGAGCGTGGCTGCACACGCCGCGCAACATTGCTCTGGCCGCCAGATTCACGGCGTTTAATGACGAAATTGCCGAAACCAATACCAAGATCAATGCCACTCCCCGTCCCGCCTAGAGACAACGACGCATCCCCTTTCGTCACTAACTGGATGTTCCCTGATTTCACAATCCCGACATGCGCCTCCGCCCCACCATACGTGCCAAACACATCATTGATGTTGTAGATCCCAAAGAACTTGCCGCGCCCACCAATGATCTTGGACTTGCCAAACGTCAGCCCCCCCCCTTGGCGCTAATCGTGACTGGAACCACCATGCCATTCGCACACGTGACCGTACCAATACCACTGGCCGTCTTATAGAACACCGACCAACCAGCCAAATTAAAGCGAAGCTTACAGCCCATATCGTCTACAGCTTTGGCTTGTGGCGTCAATAAAACCGTACTCAAAGCCACCGCTATGGCCCAATACTTAAAATGCATGATCGGTATTCCAAATGAACAATGGCGCTGACTGTAGCAGCCCATCCCCCTAGGAGATGAGATACCCCCAAGTGCCCATTCAGCAACTAATCACCGATTAATACCCGCCCATTTCCAACGCAAAAGCATCTGCATCCAGCATTGCCGGAAAACGAGCGCGGTGCTCTGCCAACACCTGCCCCGAAATGACCGTAGTCACCACCTGTTCACGCCCGCGGATCTCCACTTGAGCCTGACCAAAGACATCAATCACCGCACTATCCCCCACATAATGCAATTGATTACCATCCACCCCCACCCGATTGACCCCAACGACATAACATAAATTCTCAATCGCACGCGCCCGCAACAGCGTTTTCCAAGCCTCAGCCCGTACCGACGGCCAGTTGGCAACAAAAAGCTGCACATCAAAATCAAGCTGGCCAGAACGCTCAACGTCATAGCGATTCCTGCAAAACACGGGGAAACGCAAGTCATAACAAATCTGCGGATTGATTCTCCAGCCCTTCCATTCCACAACCAAACGCCTACACCCAGCGACATAACGCTGATGCTCGTTCGCATAACGAAACAAATGCCGCTTATCGTACGTCTCCAACCGTCCCTCTGGAGTCGCCCATAACAACCGATTGAATACCCCCTCAGGCGTACATAACCGCACACTTCCCGTCACCACAGCCTCTAAAGACGCCGCCTGCTCAAGAACCCAAGCGACCGTCGGACCATCCATCCCCTCCACATCCTCAAGGACATCGTTAGAAAAACCACTGGTAAACGTCTCAGGCAACACCGCCACATCCGTGACACCCGCCAGAGGAGCCAACAGCGCACCGTAGTAATGCCGATTACCCGCTGCGTCATGCCACCGCGTCTCACCTTGAACAAGAGAAATACGCAAATCCTGCATCACATCCTCCACATCAAAGCCGTTGTAACCGCTCGATCGCCGCCCCCAACGTCATATCATTTTTAGCGAAACACAACCGCACCAAACGCTGCCCCGCTGGAGCAGTCTCATAGAACGGCGATAACGGAATCGACGCCACCCCCTTTTCCACCGCTAACCACCTTGAAAACTCCACATCAGACAAATCACTGACCGCCCCATAATCCACCAACTGAAAATAACCTCCCGACACAGGCAACGGCACTAACTTGGTTGTCAACAACTGCTCACGGAAACAATCCCGTCTTGCCTGATAGAACAAACCAACCTGCTCCACATACCCAGGCTCCTCATGCAACATCGCAGCAAACGCATATTGCGCCGGTCCAAAACTAGTAAACGTGTTGTATTGATGGACCTTACGAAACTCCGCACTAAGCGCCGACGGTGCAATCGCATAACCGATTTTCCATCCGGTGCAATGATAGGTTTTACCGAAACTAGAAATCACAAACGCACGCGCACGCAACTGCGGCCAACGCAACACCGACTCATGGCCACACCCATCAAACACAATATGCTCATACACCTCATCGGAAATCAGCAAAATATCCGTCCCATCCAACAAAGCCGCTAAAGCCCGCATATCATCGGCTGAAAACAACGCCCCGGACGGATTATGCGGACTATTCACGATCAACAACCGCGTTCTTGACGTGATCGCCGCACCCACCCGCTCCCAATCCACCTTAAAACTCACCGCATCCAATGGCACATGCACCGCACGCGCACCGGCCAACACAATCCCCGGCTCATAACAGTCATACGCTGGATCAAGCACAATGACCTCATCACCCGCCCCCACCACCGCATGGATTGCATTAAAAATCGCCTCCGTCGCCCCACTGGTCACCGTGATCTCAACATCCGCATCCACCTGCGCACCGTAACAGCGCAACACCTTCGCAGCGATTCCCTGACGCAACCCAGCCACCCCAATCATCGGCGGATACTGATTGTGTCCCTCACGCACCGCACCCGCCAACGCCTCCTGCAAACGCAACGGCACCGGAAAATCCGGAAACCCCTGCCCTAAATTGACCGCCCCATACACATCCGCCAACTGCGACATCACACTAAATATCGTGGTCCCCACTTGGGGTAACTTACTCGTGACCTGCATGAAGGACTTATCTCTCGTCAGAACATAAAAGAACGCAAAGTCTACTGAATGTGTATCCGAGTACCGCCCCATGGACCGCAACATCCACCATACACCTGCCCACCACACCGCTCCACACACCATGCCGCGATACAATGCCCCCGCATTCACCTGCCTGCCACATATCGCGTGCTTCCCAATCGCACCCCCTGATGACCGCCCTTCCCTCCTCCGCACCGCCCCTACTGGCTGCACATGCCCTGACCTACTCGCGCAACGCAATCCCCATCCTCGGCCCCCTGCATTTCCACATCAATCCCGGTGAAGCCCTCATCGTCCAGGGACCCAACGGCATCGGCAAAACCACCCTACTACGCATCCTGGCCGGACTCCTGCACAGCGACAGCGGCCACATCCACATCAACACACACCACAACACCACAGCCCCAGAACGCACCCGCCACATTGCCTACCTGAGCCACCTCCCTGGACTGAAACAAGACCTCTCAGCCCTGGAAAACCTCCACTTTCTGAACGCCTTGCACGGCTGCCACCCCCAACGGACACCCAGCAACGCACTCACCATCGTTGGCCTGACAGACCATGCACAGACACTGGTTCGGCAACTTTCAGCCGGCCAGAAAAAACGCCTCAGCCTGGCCCGACTGTGGCTCTCACCAGCCCCGTTATGGCTCTTGGACGAACCCTACGCCAACCTAGATCCAGAGGGCATCACACTCCTCAACCACATCCTCACCACACACCTTCACACCCAAGGCGGCACACTGCTCACCACACCCGGCGCGCTCCCCACACTGCCAGTCCCCACCCGCCTGCTTCACTTACAGAAAGCTCCATGAGCGCACCGCCCCCTCCCCTATCCCTCTGGCAGGCCTCATCTGCCATCATCACCCGAGACCTGCGCCTACTGTGGCGCCGCCGCGCCGCCGCCATACACCCCATCTTAGTTGCACTGCTCATTACCCTCCTCTTCACCCTCGGCCTGGGCCCCAAACCACAACAACTGGCAGACGCCGCCCCAACCATCCTATGGATCACAGTGCTCCTCGCAAGCTTACTGACACTGGACACACTGTTCCGCGCCGACGTTGAAGACGGCACCATGGAACAATGGCTCCTCTCACCCGTCCCCCTCGCCTGGCTCATCGCCGTGCGGATCGCCTGCCACTGGACCGCCAGCGTCCTACCACTGATCATCATCACCCCATTACTGGGCGCATTCCTGCAACTACCACATGAACAACTGCCCATCGTGATGGCATCCCTACTATTGGGCACCCCACTACTAAGCCTCCTCGGCGCTGTCATCGCCGCACTGACCGTCACCATGCCACGCGCTGGGATCCTCGTCGCGCTCCTTGCACTCCCCCTATACGTCCCCGTCCTGATATTCGGCACCGGCAGCATCACCGCCGCCACCCAGGGCCATGACAGTACTGGCGCACTCCTTCTCCTCGGCGCCGGCTTAGCCCTTGGCACAGTACTAGCGCCACTCACCGCTGCCGCAGCAATCCGCATTTCACTCAGCTAAAACACCCTTGTTTATCCAAGCACCCACCACCGCATGAACACCTTTGTCCATACACTGCATCGGCTCAGCTCACCGCAGACGTTCGACCAATTCGCCGCCCGCTGGGCACCCCGATGCTATTGCACCGCACTGATCCTGATGATTCCCGCACTGTGGCAAGCCCTGATCGTCTTGCCACCAGAACACTACATGGGCGACAGCGTACGCATCGTCTATCTCCATGTCCCCAGTGCATGGATGAGCCTGTTCATATTCGGACTGATGGCACTGTACGCAGCAATCGCCTTGGTATGGCGCATCAAATTGTGCGAGATCCTCGCAATGGCATGCGCCCCCAGCGGTGCCGCCTTCACCCTCATCACCTTACTGACCGGAAGCCTGTGGGGTCGTAGCACCTGGGGTACCTTCTGGGACTGGGATCCCCGCCTGACAAGCGAACTAATCCTCCTATTCCTCTATTTGGGCGTGATCGGCCTCTACCACACTATCGAAGACCGCCGCACCGCAGCACGCACCGCCGGACTCCTTGCCATCGTCGGCACCGCACTGCTACCCGTCATCCGTTACTCCGTCCTCTGGTGGAACTCCCTACATCAAGGGCAAACCCTGCGCCTCTTTGGCACATCAAGCATGTACGGCATCACCACAGTGTGGCTGATGGTGGCAGCCACCCAATGCTGGTTCCTTGGCTCACTGCTACGCCGCGCCCGTGCCGAAAACCTACGCTGGAACGCCAACCAACACTGGGTCACCGCACACCTGGAGTCACCCCGATGACCCACCTCCCCTATGTCACCGGCGCGTATGCCGTATTCATCCTCATCCTCCTATGGGACTGGCTCGCCGCACGCCGCCAACTCCACACTGCACAGCGACTTGCACAGCATTTACACAAATGCCGCAACACACCTGCCATCAACAACACACCGACACAATGAATGCACGCCGCCGCCTTTGGAGTGTCCTGATGCTGATACTGGCCGTCGGAACCGCAGCCACCCTCACTATCATGGCGTTGCGACACAACCTCACATACCTATACATGCCCTCAGAAGTACTACGTGGCGACACGGCACAGCAAACACATTTCAGACTCGGCGGCATCGTAGAAAAAGGATCATTCCAACGCACCTCCGGCACCCTGAACACCCGCTTCATCGTCACCGATGGCAACGCACGCCTCCAAGTACGCTATGCCCGCATCCTCCCAGACCTGTTCCGCGAAGGCCAAGCAATCGTCGCAACCGGACAGATGCAACATGGCACCTTCATTGCAGAAAACATCTTGGCACGGCACAACGAAACCTATACACCGCGGCAACTGGCCAACAAAATGCAACCCACACCTACGCAACACACCCACCTAGATACCCCCATCGCCGAAACAACACCTTGAGCAGTTCCGCACCACCACACCGGTATCAGATGATGCCTCCCCAGCCCCTGGAACCACACCCTGCACCCCTGCTCCTCCCATGAAGCCCCCCCGCCGCATCCCCACTCGATACAACCCACATGCTGCCTGAGTTTGGCCAGATCCTCCTGATCCTCGCCCTGCTGACAGCACTGCTGCAGGGACTGCTTCCCCTGATTGGCGCCCAGCGCCGCCGCACTGCTTGGATGGCCGTTGCACGCCCAGCCGCCTATGTGCAACTGAGCCTGCTCGCTAGCGCATTCGCACTGCTCACCTATGCCTTCCTCGGCAACGACTTCTCCGTCCAGTACGTCGCCGAAAACTCTCATTCACTGCTACCCACCCTCTACCGCTCTACCGCCGTGTGGGGTGCCCACGAAGGATCCCTCCTACTCTGGGTATTACTCCTGGCAGGATGGACCGCCAGCGTCGCCTTACGTTCCCACACCCTCCCAGCCACCCTGAGCGCACGCATCCTTGGCGTCCTGGGCCTGATTGCACTCGGCTTCCTCGCACTGATCCTCTTCACCTCCAACCCATTCGCACGTCTCCTGCCTGCCGTCCCAGAAGGGAACGACCTCAACCCGTTGCTGCAAGATCCCGGAATGATTCTGCATCCCCCCCTGTTATATGCCGGCTACATCGGTTTGGCGGTACCATTCGCCTTTGCCGTCGCGGTCCTGCTGGAAGGACGGATAGAGCCAGCCTGGCTACGCTGGAGCCGACCTTGGACCAACATCGCCTGGGCACTGCTGACCTTGGGCATTGCCCTGGGCAGCTGGTGGGCCTATTACGAACTCGGCTGGGGCGGCTGGTGGTTCTGGGACCCAGTGGAAAACGCCAGCTTCATGCCTTGGCTCATCGGTGTCGCACTGATTCATTCCCAAGCGATCACCGACAAACGCGGCAGCTTCACCCAATGGACACTCCTGCTCGCAATCACCGCCTTTGCACTAGCACTGCTTGGCACATTCCTCGTTCGCTCAAGCGTACTGACCTCAGTCCATGCCTTTGCTGCTGATCCGGTACGCGGCACGTTTATTCTGCTGCTCATCTTCACGTTGATTGGCGGCGCACTGCTGCTGTATGCACGGCGTGCACCGCAGCTCACCCCCGTCACAATGGACATGCAACAACGCTTTACACCCGTCTCACGCGAAACCCTATTACTGCTCAACAACCTATTGCTGACCTGCGCCTGTGCGATGGTACTGCTAGGCACCCTCTATCCCCTGCTGGCCGATGCACTGGCACTGGGTCAACTTTCAGTCGGCCCACCCTACTTCGGCCCCCTATTCACCCTGCTGATGACACCACTAATCGTCTTACTGCCATTGGGTCCATTCACCCGATGGCAACGCGAACACCCCTCAACACCCCTCGTATTGCTGGCCCCTTGGGCCGCACTGAGCCTGGTTGTCGCCGCACTGGCTGGCATCGCCACACCACAACACCATTGGAAAACCATGCTCAGCGTGGCCGCGGCAGCATGGGTACTCCTAGGAACCCTCCGCTTCCTCTGGTGGCACTGGCGCACCACCGAATCCCGTCCCACCCCCAGCACCCTGGGCATGGTCCTGGCACACGCCGGAATTGGCGTCTTCCTCACTGGTGCGCTGTTAGTTGAAACACTCAGCCTACAACGTGAAATTGCACTCACCCCTGGCCAGACACTCACCCTCGGCCCCATCACCCTACACTTTGATGCCATCCTCGAACACCACGGCCCCAACTACGTGGCTGATCGCGCCCAATTCAGCCTATTACGCAACACGCATCCCCTGGGCACCCTGACGACAGAAAAACGCCGCTATGTCAGTGGCGGCCAAGTCACCACCGAAGTTGGCATCCATCCTGGAGCGCTCGGTGATATTTACGTCGCCTTAGGAGAATCGCTCGGCAATGGGTCATGGGCAATTCAGGCACACTACAAACCATTCGTCCGCTGGATCTGGCTGGGCGCAGCACTGATGGCCCTGGGCGGGCTGATCGCTGCTGCTGATCGCCGGTTCCGCCACCACCCGGAGTCATCGCATGTCTGATTCACCCCGCCGCTTTCCCACCCCGCTACTCCTTACAGGTGTCATGGGAGTGCTGATCCTGATCGCACTGCTCACCTTCACATTAATGCGCTCCTGGGATAACGCATCGGACCAATCGGCACTACTCGGGAAACCAGCGCCAAACTTCTCACTCCCACTGCTGCATGACCCGTCACTGCAAATCAGCAACACCGACTTAGCCGGTGCCCCCTACCTGTTGCATGTCTGGGGCAGCTGGTGTGCCGCCTGCGCCACCGAACAGCCCGTACTGACGCACTTTGCACTCAGCAAGCGGGTACGCGTGATTGGCTACAACTGGAAAGACCGGCGGGAAGATGCCTTGCAATGGCTCGAACAACTCGGCAACCCGTATTTGGCCGTGGTGTCTGATCCAGAAGGCAAAACCGCTATAGATTGGGGCGTGACCGCCGCACCAACAACATTCTTGATTGACGGACGTGGGATCGTACGCTGGCATCACAAAGGCGCCCTGAATCAGCAGATGATCGAACACAAACTACTACCGATCCTTGCCGATATCGAACACTCACCCACCGCCGCACCCGCATTGCATCAGGCACCATGAAACACGCACGTGCACTTCTGCTATGTGCGGCATTGCCCTTTGCCATCCAAGCACAGCTAAGGAGCGATCCAACACCACTCCACTATCGCGATACCGCCGAAGCAACCCGTTTTCACACCCTCACCGCAGAACTACGCTGCGTGCAATGCCCAAACCAGTCACTGGCTGATTCTCAAGCCCCAATCGCCCAAGACCTGCGGCATCAAGTGTTGTCACTGATGCACCAAGGTCACAGCGACGCACAAATCAAACAATTTATGGTGGATCGCTACGGCCTCTTCGTGCTGTACCACCCACCATTGCAGTACACCACCCTGGCACTGTGGTTCGGTCCACTGCTCTTACTACTCATCGGCGTGACCGTGGTTACAGGGGTGATCCGGCGCTACCGCGCACCCCCACCGCCCTCAGACAACCGCACCACCAGGTGAAACCCACGTTTTGGTTCCTGACGCTATTATTCACCCTGGCAACATTAAGCCTGGTGCTAAAACCACTGTGGCCCCAAGCACGCGGCACCCTGGCAATGTCATTACTCCTGCTGAGTCTTGCTGCCGCCGCACTGTATACCTTGGTCGGCACCCCACAGGCATTACAACCGGCCCAGATCGCCGCACCGCAGACCCTTGATGCAGCCATTGCACAACTGCGTGACACCTTGCATCAGCATCCAGAACGGATAGAAGGCTGGATGCTACTGGGACACGCACTGCGCCAACAACAGCGTTTTGGCGAAGCACAGAAGGCCTTTACAGAAGCCGCGCGACGCGCCCCAAACAATCCCGATATTTTGATGGCTACTGCAGAAATACGGATGCACATGGCACCAAACCAACGCCTTGACGCCGAAGCAATCGGCCTCCTCAAACACGTCTTGATCTTGCAACCCCGGCACCAACGCGCCCGCTGGTTTCTCGGCATGGCATACCGCCAAGCCGGCGATGCCGCCGCCGCAGTAGCAACCTGGGAACCGCTGCTGAGCGTCGTCGACACCGCAACCGCCCGCAGCCTAGGCGAACAGATCGCCCTAGCACAGCACGATGCCCACGTAGCAGCACAGCCACATCAATCGCACCCACATCAATAACTGGGCGCACGTTCCACCAACCGCACCGACACTGGGCCGCAACCGGACACTCCCCAGCTTGGACACCAACACATTGCCTTACACCAATCGCCGTGACCGGCCCCCTAGAGAAACGACCACTGCATCTGCGCGTTGCTAACAGCACCGCCCCTGAAACCACGCCAGCCATCCTGCCACATCAACAGGGAGCAGCAGCATCCCACCTGGCACACAACAATCACACATCACCACGCAGCAAAAACCTGGCCTATGCTCTGGCACGCTTTGATCGACAAGAAAACAAGCCAATTGCACTCACATCCCATCATGAAGATGCAAAGACCTGCCGTAGCCCATTCCCGCTCTGGACATGCTCCTAACTCACACTGCGTCCCCCTTCTGGGGCATCACACATCAGGCACTATCTGCACACCACATGAAAAAGGCAGAGACCACAACAGCGACGCGCGCCACAACCACATCTGCCAGGTTCCCCCACGTCGTGCCAAACACGGATCGCTCAATCCTAAGCACAGACCTCACTAGAATTTTGAAATGACCGAATTTATCCCTCCGGGCAGCCTATTCCATGCGCTCTCCTCTCCATTTGCGATGAAGCGTGGCGGACAACTCCACCACGCCCGCATCGCTTACGAAACATGGGGCCGCCTCAATGCCGGCGCCACCAATGCCATTCTGATCATGCCTGGCTTATCACCCAATGCACATGCCGCACACCATGACAGCAATGCTGAGCCAGGCTGGTGGGAGTCAATGCTAGGTCCAGGCAAACCCATCGACACAGACCGTTGGTTCGTGATCTGTGTCAACTCACTTGGTAGCTGCAAAGGATCGACTGGCCCTGCATCGTACAACCCCATCACGCAGGCCATGTATCGTTTGGACTTTCCAGCACTGTCAATCGAAGACGGGGCCAATGCCGCAATTGAAGTGGTACATGCACTGGGCATCAAGCAACTTGCCAGCCTGATCGGCAATTCAATGGGGGGCATGACGGCACTGGCCATCCTGCTGTTACATCCAGATATTGCCCGCAGCCACATCAACATCTCAGGCAGCGCGCAGGCATTACCGTTTTCCATCGCCATTCGCTCGCTACAACGCGAGGCGATCCGCCTGGACCCCCATTGGAAGCAGGGACACTACGACGACACCCACTACCCGGAATCGGGGCTACGCATCGCACGCAAACTCGGGGTGATCACCTACCGCTCCGCGCTGGAATGGGACGGGCGTTTTGGCCGGGTACGCTTGGATTCGGACCAAACCAACGACACACCATTCGGACTGGAATTCCAAATTGAAAACTACTTGGAAAGCCATGCGCACCGCTTCGTGCACACCTTCGACCCAAACTGCTACCTGTACCTGAGCCGCTCCATGGACTGGTTCGACGTGGCCGAGTACGCCAATGGAGACATTATTGCCGGACTGGCCAGGATCCGAATCCAACGCGCACTCGCCATCGGTAGCCATACCGACATCCTCTTTCCAATACAACAGCAACAACAAATTGCCGAAGGGCTACGCCGTGGCGGTACACACGCCACCTTCCTGGGCCTTGACTCACCGCAGGGACATGATGCATTCCTTGTAGATATCGCAGGATTTGGCCCTCCAGTGAAGGAATTTCTGGACGAACTGTGAGCCCCCCGGAACCGTAAGACGCCTGCGCAGATGTACACAGACAGGCTCATCAGCACCAAGCAACCCGCATCCCCGCAAGCGCAACGATGCATTGATCCACACCTTGAGGAGTGCGCTCATACAACAACAGCGTGATCCAATAGCAACGCGCAGCCGTGGAGGCCGCCGACCAGCGCCTCCACGTTCATTCGACACATCCGGCATTTTTTGAAATGCCGTCATTGTGACCGACAGCAGCTGTGTTGCTTGGATCAACGTCCGGCCACTGCTGTTTCAACATCCGCATGGCCGCTGTACAGCTGCGATTGGACACACATTGATTAGATAGGCGAATCAGGAAATACGCTGGAAAAATTGATAAATGCCGCCGAACAATCGTATGGGTTGCCCACACCTGGACTTCCACTCACAGTCACATCGTAAGCAACCGAGGGGGTAATCAAAGGAGCGAAACTGACCGGACCGGGACCGAAGTGAAAATGCACTGCCTGCGGATTGGCGAATACGACACTGCTGGGAGGCGCTATCAATGTTGGCAAAAAACCGTCGAATACGACGTTATCCATGCTCAGCGTCATTGGCAGATTATTCCCACTGCCCAGGATCCCCATGAAAAGCAGCTGACCAGCACCAAAGACAGGACTTTCAAGCACATGAATATCTTGCAGCACGATATTTTTGAAGAGTGGATAAGAATTCCCGTTGGAAGGTTTGTAGAAGGTGTCAAACGCCAGCGGACGTTTCAGACGACGCATGCATATTTTGGAGTAGGTGACATGGTCGACCACTCCGCCATGATCGGCATCAGATTTCATCTGCAAACCATTGCTGTTAGGGCTGTCAAAGCCGTCGATACTCAAATCACTGACTTCCATATCGTGTACACCTGACTCGGTGTCGCTACCGATGGACATGCCATGTCCATAGCCAAAGTGGTTGTGTAAGAAGCTCAGAGCGTAGCTTGGCATCTTGCCCCGCGCTTTGATGGCAACGTGGTCATCCCCAGTGCTGATGTAGGAGTACGCTAGCAGCACGTGGTTTGATTGCCCAGGATCAAAGCCATCGGTGTTCTTGACCGTGTCCGGGGTAAAGCATGTCGCCGGCGTCACAACATCCGGCGTGGTACCGGGCGGACAGTGGTACCCCGGCGTGGTATAGACCAAGCTTGGGGTCAGGATGCGGATGCCCCATGCGGTGACACCGCTAACCGTATCAGCAACCACATGGAAGTTAGGTGCATTTTCGATGGCAACACGGTACAACGTGAAGTCGTTACCGCCCCTGATTTGGATCAACCGTGGTACCTGTTGATGCAGTGCATGGCGCTTGTTCTGATAGGCCAGGTCCCACCAGGTACGCTGCCGAGCATACTTACCGCCAGTCAAAATGCTACCGCCACGCCCATCAATGACACCCCCACCCACGATACCGCTACCGGTGGTGTTGATCGCGGAGATCAAAGGCATACAACTGAACTCATGAGTTGACGTTGCAGTACCGCACGTACCATTGCCTTTGTCGTAATCCTTGGGGTTGCGCGATGCAAACAGCGTAACACCCTCGTCAATCCACAACGTCACCCCAGATTTCAAGTGCAACGGCCCACTCAAAAAGCCGGATTTGCGATGACTGTCGATCACTAGTTTGACCGCGCTACCGGCGGGACAATCATCAATGGCATCCTGTAAACGCTTGGTATCAGGCTTGGAAACCTTTGGATTGGCATCGAGTGCGTCAATGGAGCCATGTTTAGGAGTCAGGCGCGCAGGCAATACCGTACACACGTGGGTAGGTAGGCTGGGACGTTGCACCTCGCCCCATAGCGTTTTCACCGATACCGGCTCGGAAAGATCTGATGAGGACAGCTGTGACACTCGAAAGACATCAGCAGTGCCGCCCATTGCGGCAAAACAGTGCAGTCCAAACACTAGGGGGAGGAAACGGTCAAGGTTCATAAGAAAAACACTCTGAAAAAAAGGGTAAGGAAGCAGTCGCACCGGAGGCAAAAAGGACCAACATCGTTAGGCCAGCACTAGGGAGAGACTCACCGTCACATTGCGATTGCGATTGCGATTGCGATGTTTGTATCAGCATGACCAGAAGGGCTAACCAGCAACCGGCGGTGCTCTGAGCTGTTAGGCAAGGACGCAGGGGTATAGCCTGACCAGCATCAGGGGTTGCTGGCTGTGCTACGTCGGGGACATCGACTGGAGTGCAATGATGGCAATAGTGGATGTGTCCCGAGGCATATCCTCCAGCAAACTAGTACACCGGACTGAAGCTGAGCGATTGCCGAACACTGGGGAGAAAACGGCAGCGGATCATCACTGGTGAAGGGGGCCTGTTGACGTTGGGCGTTACTGGCGACAAACAACATCGGAGGGCGCCGATGCTTAATATGGCCACCGATGACTGGTCGGTTAGTGTGATTCTGGGGGCTGCCAGTGCAACGGATGGGGTCATTGCGCGGGTTTGGAACTGAATCCATCCATCCATCCATCCATCCATCCATCCATCCAGGCAGGTAGGCAGGTAGGCAGGTAGGCAGGTAGGCAGGTAGGCAGGTAGGCAGGTAGGCAGGTAGGTAGGTAGGTAGTAGAAAATAGCTGGCTTGATACGGGATTCGGCAGCCCTTGCGTCCGTATCGTCCGCCGTGTGGGGCACAGGTCAGGAACGAGCATTGCTACGCTCCCCTTTCAGTCTCCACCGCTGGCAGCACGCCAGCACTGCCAGAGTTGCCGTAATGGCGATGGGGCGCCGCGCTGCCCCAGCACTTCACGCTGCAAGCGTAGCCGCAGCAGACACGACCAGATCCTGTGCGGGCGTACCAATGTGGGCTTCACCGGCCAAGCAGCAAGCAGTTGTGCACGCCATGCCAGGAGACTAACTCCGGCAGGGGCCGCCGCCTCGCCCATCGCGCGGTGACGGGCATCCAACCATTGCACTGCAAGCGCGCGTCTGTCAGCCCCTTCAATACGAGCAAACGCCACCGTTTCTACTGCGGCGATGGCTTCTACCAGCGGTTGCAATGGCAGCAAGGCCTGGTCAAAGGAATCAGGGCGTCGGCGTGCCGCCTGCAATGCGGGCAAGGCATCGGCTAAGACGGCCCAGGGTGCAGAGACAGGCTCTAACAACCGTCCGAGGGGATGCCGCGAGCGCTGCGCTGTCCAGTCCATCAGTTCTTGCTGCCACCAGGCAAGCTTGGCATCGGCTGGCAGTGGGTCGCCTGCGACATTCATGACATCTTCAAATTCTTGAAGCAGGGTGAACCATGCCATCGCCAGAGGCCGCTGCAGCTCAGGGATAAACACTTCGGCCACTGACCATTGCGGCCAGCGGGCCAGCCACTTGTCCAGGAAGCTATCCAGAGCAACGGAGCCAGTCACCGTCAGTACACGATCAATACAACAAGGCGATGTTCAGGTGCTGGGCCAAACATCGGGCCGACTCAACAGGTGGGGTTGTTCAACCAGGGTATCGGCCTGCCAGGTCATGGGGTTGTCTTCATGGGAGCGATATCCCCACAGTGCAACCATTGAGGGCATACCCGCCGCACGTGCCGCCTGGATGTCTCTGACATCGTCCCCCACGTAGACACAGTCTGTAGGCATGACGCCAATACGCTCAGCGGCCGTCAACAGTGGTAGGGGATGCGGTTTACGCTCGGCGAGGGTATCTCCGCCGATCAGCACGGCGCAACGGGATGTCCATCCCAGCAACGGTAAGATCAGCCGCGCTAAAAACTCCGGTTTGTTGGTAACAATGCCCCACACCGTCCCAGCGCACTCCAGAGCATGAAGCATCATTTCAACGCCATCGAATGGCTTGGAGACGCTACCAATCAGTGCTTCATAACGCTGGAGAAACTCCGGTATCAGTCCCTGGATGGCTGCGGCATCCAGTTCCGGGAAAGCCACAGCAATAATCCTAAATGTGCCTCTGGAAATCACCGGACGTAGTTGCATCAAGGTGATTGGGGCACGACCACGTGCAGCCAACATGGCGTTGGCAGTGGCAAGCATGTCGGGGGCGCTATCAAGCAATGTGCCATCCAAATCAAACAACACGGTACGGGGGAAGGCGTTGCCGGACACTTCATTCAGTGGCATGCGAAGCCTCAGGGGAGATGGCGCAAGCAAGATAGTTGATGTCAGTGCGAGCGGTAAGCCGGGCACGATTGCGCCACGGCTCGTACCGCATGCCGCTGACATCTTCCAAATGCAGTCCTGCGTGACGCAACCAAGCGGCCAGTTCAGCTGGTCTGATGAAGTCTTTGTACTGGTGGGTGCCTTTAGGCAAGAGACGCACCACATATTCAGCACCCACCACGGCCAGCATGAATGCAGCCAGGGTCCGGTTGATTGTGGACACAAACAATCTGCCTCCGGGTTTTAAGAGGTGGGCGCAGGCGTCCACAATCGCCGCAGGATCAGGGACATGCTCAAGCATTTCCATGCAGGCGATGGCATCAAACGGGGCCGGTTGTTCAGCAAGCAGGTCTTCAATGGCCTGGATGCGGTAGTCGACCTGGATCCCCGATTCCAAACCATGCAGACGGGCGACCTTAATCAGTTCTGGAACCAGGTCAATGGCGGTGACGTGTGCGCCTTGGCGCGCCAGGGCTTCACTCAACAGTCCGCCACCGCAACCGACATCAAGGACACGGGCACCAGACAGGGACACACGCTTGCTGATGTAATCCAAACGGACCGGATTCAAGGCATGTAAGGGTTTCTGGGGGCCGTGTGGATCCCACCAACCACTGGTGAAGGATGCGAATTTATCCAGTTCACTTTGGCGGTAATTCTTGGAAACACGGTCATATGAGGAGGGCATGGCGAATCTCCTTGAAGCGGTGCGCAGGATTCAAATACGGATGGCGCGGATGCGCTCGCGCCACTGACGCGCTTTAGTCAGCAGTGCTGCGGTATCAATGCCGATGAGCTCACGCTGGATCAATTTTGGCTGGCCGGCAATCCACACATCCGTGACGTGCTGACGCCCTGCAGCGTAAACCAGTTGCGAGAGTACGTGGTACAAGGGTTGTGTTTCGAGCGCGCTCAAGTCCACGCAGATCAGGTCGGCTTGCTTGCCGATTTCAATGGAACCGATCAGATGGCCGAAACCGAGTGCGCGGGCACCGCCCAGGGTCGCCGCACGCAAGGTGGTCGCTGCGTCCAAGGCGGTAGGGTCGTTGGCCACAGCTTTCGCCAGCATGGCTGCGATGCGATGTTCACTAAACATGTCTAGGTCGTTGTTGCTTGCACAGCCATCGGTACCGATGGCGAGGTTCACACCAGCGCGGTGCAGTGCGAAAGCGGGGCAAAAACCGGAAGCCAGTTTGAGGTTGGATTCTGGGCAATGCACTACGCTAACTCCACGTGTGGCGCACAATTGGATCTCGGCTTCTGTTAATTGCGTCATATGTACCGCAATCAGGCGGTCATTGACCAAATCAAGCCGGTCCAATCGCGCCAACGGACGCTGGCCATGGTGTTTGATGGAGTCAGCAATTTCCTGGGCGGTTTCGTGGGTATGCAGATGCACCAAAACATCCAGTTGATCGGCAAGGACGCGGATGCGCTCGAAGTTCGCATCGCTCACTGTATAGGGGGCATGTGGCGCAAAGGCGGTACCGATTAAGGGATCGCCGCGCCATTGGTCGTGCAATTCAATGGCACGGGCAAAGTACTCATCATCGCTGTTGGCCCAGGCGGTCGGAAAATCAATGATGATCGCACCGACCAGGGCGCGGAAACCGTGCTGTTTGTAAACGGCGGCTTGGACATCAGGGAAAAAATAGTTCTCGTTGGCGCAGGTGGTGCCACCACGCAGCATCTCGGCGATGGCCAGTGCGGTGCCGTCGCCCACAAATTCCGGGCCGATCACGGCGGTCTCCACGGGCCAGATGTGTTGTTGCAACCATGTCATGAGTGGCAGGTCATCGGCCATGCCACGTAGTAGGGTCATGGGGTTGTGGGTATGGGCGTTGACCAATCCGGGTAATAAGGCGGCTTGAGGGCGGCTGACCGTGAGCGAGGGGGCAAAGCGCAGGCGGGCCTCGGCAATTGGAAGTAGGCCAACGATGACACTCTCACGGACCGCAACGGCATGTTGTTCTAGCACGATGCCATGTGGTTGGATGGGGACAACGTAGCCAGCCTCGATCAGCACATCGCAGGGTTCAGCAGGGAGAGATTCATTGGTCATGACAAGTGGGGCCAGAAGGTGATGTAGGAGGATCTGGCCCTGTCTGTAAAGCAAAGGCCAGCCAGTGTGGTTGCTATGTTGGCTGGCATCGGGTTCTCAATAGTGGCTTGCATACGCAATCAGTGGAAGAAACCGTGTTATTTGACACGTGAGACGTACTCGCCAGAGCGGGTATCCACTTTGATGACTTCATCTTGATTCACAAATAACGGGACACGCACGACAGCACCGGTTTCCAAGGTAGCGGGCTTGCCGCCGCCGCCAGAGGTGTCACCGCGTAAGCCCGGATCGGTTTCGGTGATTTTCAGTTCGACGAAGTTCGGTGGCTGCACTCCGATCGGCACACCGTTCCAGAGTGTGACCACACACTGTTCTTCACCTTTAAGCCATTTTTCGGCGCCACCCATTCCGTTTTTGTCGGCTTGAACTTGTTCAAAGGTTTCTTGTTGCATGAAGTGCCAGTATTCGCCATCGCTGTACAAATACTGCATATCTGTATCGACCACGTCGGCTGCTTCAAGCGTATCGGTGGATTTCATGGTGACTTCCTGCACCCGGCCAGATTTGATCAAACGGTATTTGACGCGGGTAAAGGCTTGGCCCTTACCAGGCTTGACATATTCAGTGTCCGTAATGACTGCGGGTTCGGCATTGACCAGAATTTTCATGCCGTTTTTTACATCGTTCATGCCGTAACTGGCCATGCTGAAGTTCCTCAATTAAACAAAAAAACCGCCGCGATAGGAGGGGGCAGCGGATACAATGAGGCAGCCCACCGAACATGGTGGGTTTTTCCTCAACGCAGCATGATAACCGCAGCCCCTGTTCCCTTACAGCCATCCACCGCCAGTCCATTGCAGCCGCCACGCTGGCAGCAGGTATGGCGGGAGGCAATCCGCGATCCGCGCGAGCTACTTGCATTACTCAAGCTTGATCCGACATCGGTGGGGATGAGTGAGGCGGCGGCGGCACAGTTCCCGCTGCGCGTGCCGCGGGGGTTCGTGACACGGATGCGGGTTGGTGATCTGCATGATCCGCTGTTACGTCAGGTGTTGCCAATGGACGCGGAACAAGATCAGATCGCTGGCTTCGGTGTGGATGCGGTGGGCGATGGTGCAGCCAAACAGGCAACGGGAATCATCCAGAAATATCAAGGGCGCATTCTGCTGATTGCTACTGGAAGTTGCGCGGTGCATTGCCGGTATTGTTTCAGACGGCACTTTCCGTACGCTGAAGACACGGCTTCGCATGATCGCTGGCGGGAAGCGGCAGCGTTCGTCAGGGCTGATCCATCGATTGAGGAAGTTATTTTGTCGGGGGGCGATCCGCTGTCGTTGTCTACCGCTAAGTTGGTGGAATTAACCGACGCGCTGCGCGGCACTCCCCATCTGAAACGCCTGCGCATCCACAGCCGATTGCCGGTGGTGCTCCCTGAGCGGATCGATACACCGCTGCTGGAGTGGCTCAGCGCACTTCCCTGGCCTGTGGCGTTTGTAATTCACGCCAATCACGCTAACGAGTTCGACGCCAGTGTCGATGCCGCTCTGGCGGCGCTGCGCGGTGTTGGAACCCAGTTGCTCAATCAAGCGGTGTTACTGCGCGGGGTCAACGACAATATCAATGCGCTGGCCGCATTAAGTGAACGCAGCTTCGCTGCTGGGGTACTGCCGTACTATCTGCATCAGCTCGACCGCATCGCGGGGACCGCCCACTATGAGGTGGAGGATGCGCGGGCACGGACGCTACACGCGGAGTTAGTTGCGCGGCTATCCGGTTATCTGGTGCCACGCTTCGTGCGTGAGGTCCCTGGTGACAGCAGTAAACGTCCGCTGTAGCCATCTCGGGGAGCTTGAGGGGCGCGGCTCAACGAAGGTCATGCTGTCTGTGACGGTCTCTGTGGTGATCCATGCGCATCACGCTCACCAGATGAAAAACTCCGGGACGCGATGCGATGGTTCAGGTGTCGCGCTGACGTTTCAGCATGACGATACGTTGGACATCGGAGAGTACTCCCCGAAGTAATCTTATTTCTTGCTGGGTTAGTTCGGCCTTGGCAAAGAGGCGACGCAATTTGCGCATTGCCGATTCCGGGGCGCGCCCTTTGTGAAAATCGATCTCATCCAAGGTCTGTTTGAATTGGCCGAATAAACCTTCCAGTTGGGCATGGCTGGCGGGTGTCTTGCGGAATCCTGAGGTTGAATGGAGGGGCGCGGAGGGTGCATCAAGAGATGCCAAACGGATTTCATAGGCCAAGATCTGCACGGCAGCGGCCAGGTTCAATGAGCTAAACAGTGGATCAGCAGGAATATGCACGGCAACATGGCATAGCTGCAGTTCTTCGTTGGTCAGTCCGGTGCGTTCGCGTCCAAACAACAACGCGACTTCACCTGCTGCGTTAATGTTCGTCAGGATCTGGGATGCCGCTGCTGCCGGACGTAGTTCCTCAAAGGCAACACGGCGCGTGCGTGCGGTGCATCCAAGCACAAAGGTGCAATCGGCCACGGCATCGGCCAGAACGGTATGCACGGAGGCGGCCTCCAGGACATCTTCAGCGCCTGCCGAACGCCGGTAAGCATGTTCATCGAGCTGGCATTCGGGCGCAACCAGGACCAAACGCGATATCCCCATCGTCTTCATGGCGCGGGCAGCCGCACCGATGTTGCCTGGATGCTGGGTACCAACAAGGACAAAACGCAGACGCGGGAATGCAAACATGGTGAGGGAGACCAAAGAAGTGTAGTGCTGCATGGTAAACTGCCCGACGGGCGACGCACTGGATTGTTCCTCCCCCTACTCAACCATCCACTCTTCTCACGTGACGAGAGTCTCCAGGCATGCAGAAACCCGCGGTTAACATCATGGTCAAAGCCGCTCGTTCCGCCGGCAACGTCCTATTGCGACACATCAATAAATTAGAAACGCTGCATGTCATCCAAAAAAGCCGTATGGACTATGCCAGCGACGTGGATGAGATGGCTGAAAAGGTCATTGTCAAGGAACTCAAGCGGGCCTATCCGGACTACGGCATCCTCGGCGAGGAAGGGGGACTGCAGGGCAATCATCGAATCATGTGGGTGATTGATCCACTGGACGGCACCAGTAACTATTTGCGTGGTTTCCCGCATTACTGCGTTTCAATCGCGTTGGTCGAAAATGGTGAACCTACAGATGCCGTGATTTTCGATCCGCTGCGCAACGAGCTGTTCACTGCCAGCCGTGGTGCTGGTGCAGTCCTCAATGAACGCAAGATCCGCGTGGCGAACCGTAAAGATTTGAACGGTACGATGCTAAACACGGGTTTCTCACCACGGGAACGCAGCCGTGCTCATGCGCAGTTGAAATGCGTGGATGCGTTGCTGATGCAGGCCGAAGATATCCGCCGTAGCGGTTCGGCCGCTCTGGACTTGGCCTACGTTGCTTGTGGCCGTGCAGATGCTTACTTCGAGGCTGGAATAAAGGTGTGGGATGTGGCTGCGGGAATGTTGTTAGTCCGCGAAGCCGGGGGTTACGTGTGCGACTTCAAGGGTGCTGATGCGCCCCGCATGGATGATAAAGGGCCGGAGAGCTGCCAGTTGATCGCAGGCAATATCAAAGTGGCCCACGCGCTGCAACAAGTCATTGTCAGCAGTGGTTACGGGCGGGAGTTCGATCCGAAGCGCTGAGTCGGTATGGTTCTCTTGGAACGTTTGTAAGGTTGGGATGAAAGATCGTATCGGTGACACAGTCCCTGTTGCGGGGGCAACGTCCTACTGCAAGCTACAGACAGGGGCTAGGGATAAACAGGAACTGCGGATATGCTGGGAGGCTTTTCCATTTCACTCGGCACAGTGCATGTCCTTGTCTGATTTCTATGTCACCGGCACCGATACTGGTATCGGAAAAACCTTTGTCAGTTGTATTTTGCTGCATATGCTGCGCGGGCGCGGGCAACGCGCGGTAGGTATGAAGCCCGTCGCCAGCGGCTGTACGTATAGCGATACTGGGTGGCGGAACGAAGATGCTCTAGCACTGCAAGCAGCCAGCGATCCAACGCCTGCCTACGATCTGATTAATCCGTACGCACTTCCCGCCGCAGTGGCACCCGAGATCGCGGCAATCGAGGCTGGGGTCACTGTGGCGCTAGAACCGTTGAGTGCCTCATTCACTCAGTTACGCGCACAGGCGGATGTGGTGGTGGTCGAGGGAGTGGGTGGCTGGGCTACACCGCTAAACGCCACCTTTGATCAAGCCACCTTGGTACGCGCTTTAGAGATACCCGTCGTGCTGGTCGTCGGGCTGCGTCTGGGCTGTATGAATCACGCGCGCCTGAGTACAGCGGCGATCATGGCTGACGGGCTGCGCTGTATCGGCTGGATCGCTAACACCATTGACCCACACATGGCACGTATTGAAGAGAATCTGGCTCTGTTACGCCAACGCCTGCCAATCCCCTACTGGGGGCACCTACCGCATATCCCCCCAGGGATAAACCCGGCGACATTGGCCACACGGCTACATCCACAGGGGGATTGAACCATTGGCATGCTGTCATGCTAAAGCAGTGTTGCGGGTTGAATCCAAATAGGGATCACGTTGCGATTCGGAAGATCTTGATGCCAACACAGCTAAAAGAAACCGTTCCAAAGGTAATCCGGCACACGATGGCTACCGAGCTACGTTCGGCGGGCGTGGCCGCACAAGACATTCAAGGGATGCTGGGGCACCGTGCCTATGGTGGGACTACGGATGTTTACGCCAAGTACCGGCCTGACTATATGGCCGATGCTGTTCGGGCTATTGATGCGTACATGAGGCGCTTGCGTGTTAGTTGCGTGTCAGTCAATAAACCACAGATTGCGCAACCTATTGATTCTATTGGTGGGCGATGCAGGGTTCGAACCTGCGACCCTTGCCGTGTGAAGGCAATGCTCTACCGCTGAGCTAACCGCCCGTTTGACACTAAGCCGCCGATTATAAATGAACCAAGCAACACATCAAGCACAACAGCAATCACATTGTGTGCGTTGGCTTATCTGAGTTGAACATGCCGGCAAGCAACGTCTCAATGCGATTGCGCACCACTTCCCCTCCTGGACCATCGGGCAGTTGCACACCGATACCCGCAACACGATTGCCTTGGGCTCCAACGGGAGTACACCAGACCACTTTGCCAGCAACCGGTAAGCGCTCGCTGGAATCAGGGAGGGTCAGCAACAAAAATACTTCATTACCAAGGAAATAACGTTTGGGCGTAGGGACGAAAATCGCTCCATTTTGCATATACATCATATAGGCGCTATAGAGCGCCGCCCTGTCTTTCAGGGTGAGCGACAGAATACCCTGGCGCGTACTTGTTGTACTCATCAATACTCCTTACATTCTGCTCAGCATTCCCAGCGGGTGCGCCAAGCTAACAACAATTCAATGACTGCCAGATCGGCACGTACTGTGGTACGGAGCAAATCACGGGTACGGTTGACTGCGTCGAACCAAGTCGCCAGCTTGTGCAAACGTGACGGATCGGTCAAGACAGACGTAGCCTGCATGAAGGCCAGATCAGCCGCATGATACAGGCGCTGTTCGGCCTTGCCGTCAGCAGTCCACTGCTGCGCTAACTTAACTGCACTCATTTGGCCGCTGGCAAGCTGTTCCAACTCAACAGCAACCCTGCGGCGCAATGCCATCCCCTCATCGCACAACCACTGCATAGCCAAACCAGGATGGCCACGTGCCGCATCAAGTGCTTCAACGGCAACCTTCTCAGTGATGCCCTGTGCCACTAACCAGGCCAGCGCTTCGTGCAGCGGCGGCAATTTAAATTCTAAACGCTGGCAACGACTGCGAATGGTCACTGGCAGTCGTGCCGGCTGTGGGCTGATCAACCAGAGATAGCACCCCGAGGCTGGCTCCTCAAGCGTCTTCAGCAATGCATTACACGCAGCGGGGTTGATCGCATCAGCAGGATCAATGATCACCACTTGAGCTTGACCATACTGCGGAGTCAACACCAGCTTCTCAGAGAGGTCACGTATCTGTTCGATCACGATTTCGGTACGCAGCTTGTCTGCCGTCTTCGTCGGAATAAACGAGACCAAATGGAGATCAGGATGGGTACCGGCAGTGATCAATTGACCACAACGCTGGCGTGCAACTTCTGTCAGTCCCTTGCCAAGGACAGTATCAGCAAAAGCAAGCGCAACCGCACGTTGCCCTAATCCTTCAGGACCGCACAGTAATAAGCCATGCCCAAGGTGGCCAGCATCCAACGCCGCTACCATCTGATCGTAAGCACGCTGCTGCCAAGGGGTAAGTGCCGATATCATCCATGAATTGCCTAGGCAATCAACACCATTCATTGCCGCTCCTTCGTTTTGCTTTCGCGTTCACGAAGGCGTTGCAAGTAACGCGCCACCGCCGCGTTATGCTGCTGCAGTGATGAGGAAAACGTATGTCCGCCACTCCCATCGCCAAGGGCAACAAAATACAGCGCGTCGCCCAATGCAGGACGCGTCACAGCACGCAATGCATCCTGGCCAGGCATTGAAATTGGAGTCGGCGTCAATCCGGTGTGGACGTAAGTGTTATAAGGGGTGGGGGTCTTTAAATCACGCTTGCGGATATTACCGTCGTAAATGCTGCCCAGCCCATAGATCACCGTCGAATCTGCCTGTAATCGCATCCCTAGCGCAATGCGGTGCAGAAACACTCCAGCAATCTTCGGTCGCTCGGTAGACAAGGCACTTTCTTTCTCCACAATCGAAGCAAGAATCAGCGCCTCATCAGGAGTATGCAACTTCAGTGCCGGATCACGCGCCGCCCACGTCTCGGCAAGCGCCTTTTGCATCGCTCCATGGGCACGACGCAAAACGTCCAAGTCGCTGTCTCCACGTTGGTACAAATAGGTCTCAGGCAAAAAACGCCCTTCCGGATGTTCACCCGGGAAACCCAATTGAGCCATTAATGTCGCATCGTCCAGCATGCCTGCACGATGCACCAAAGGGGTAGCTTGGCGCAACGCAGCACGCAGCTGACGAATGTTCCAACCCTCAACGATAGTGAAGCGGTAATGCTCACCCTTGCCATGACGCATACGCTGTAGCAAATCATGTGGAGAAACCGCAGGCACCAATGCGTAATCGCCGAACTTCAAATTACCGGCAGCACCTACCTGATATGCCAATAGTTGCCACTCCAAGTCACTACCGCTTTGAACCCCAGCCTTACGTAATTTAAGCAAGACCGTATGCAGAGAATCACCACGTGCAATCTCCACACTAGGCGCGCTCGCACTGAGCGGGGTATGCGCAAAATGCTGATAATGCTCGTAATACTTCCAGCCTGGCACATAATGCTTTAAATCCGGCCGTGCAATGAGTCCCAGTAAAACGATCAACACCAACATCATCGGTGCCACCAGCACGACTAGACATCCGCGTTTGCGTCCCACCAAGTCCACCTCGTCAAGCCTTCAAGGCCAGACAGCATAACGCGGGTATCAGCATCACCGAAAACTAACGTTCAGATGACATGCAGGGCGCGCAGTACGCCAGTGGCCTTGGCACGGGTCTCATCCAGCTCACGCTCAGGCAGTGAATTGATCACGATGCCGGCACCGTTACGGAAACGTACAGTCACACCGTCAATCTCAGCGGTGCGAATTAAAATGTTCAGGTCCAAATCACCATCACAATTGAGCCATCCAAAGGCACCAGTGTAGGCACCGCGTGCCACCTGCTCGAGCTGGGCAATGATCTGCATGCAACGCACCTTCGGACAACCAGTGATTGTCCCCCCCGGAAACACGGCGCGAATGATCTCCCCTGGGGTCCTGCCCGTAGGCAACCAGCCACGCACATTACTGACGATATGATGGACATGCGCATAGCTTTCCACCGTCATCAACTCATCGACCTCAACGGTCCCAGGCAAACACACTCTCCCTAAATCGTTACGCTCTAAGTCAATCAACATCACATGTTCAGCACGCTCCTTAGGATGATTCACCAGTTCGCGGATGCGTGCTGCGTCATCGTCACCGACAAAACGTGGCCGGGTACCAGCAATCGGACGCGTCTGAATGCGCCCTCCTTGCACCGAAATCAACCGCTCTGGTGAGGAGCTCACCACAGCTCGGCCATGAGCCACAAACAATCCCGAGAAAGGCGCAGGATTGGCTAAACGCAAACGCATGTACAACGCTGCTGGATCAAGTGCAGTGGCAAAGCGAGCTTCCCAAAGGCGTGAGATATTTGCCTGGAACACGTCTCCCTCACGAAGGTAATCCAGCACACGCTCTGCATTGGCAATAAACTGCGACGGCTCATCCTCAGTCACGGCCACTGGAGATCGCCAAACCGGCAATGGCGGCAACAAGGCAACAGCAGCTAAATCCGCCTCAATCACGTCCAGTAAATGCTCATTTCCCAGCTCAGCGACAATCAAAAAAACACCACTGTGGCGGTCACGTAATACCGCTGCCGGACAACGCAACGCTAACGCCATAGGCAAACCATCAGTACGCACTGGCAATTTCAACACTGGCTCAACCTGCGCAGCCAGTTCATAGTCAAGAAGTAAAGCCCAACCGCCACGGAATGGAGGAGCATCCTCACACGTATCACGCAGCACGTACTCAGTGCTCCACACTGCATCCAATACCTGCAAAAAGTCTCCGGACAGCGCCCTGCCCTGAGCATCGCGTGTTACACCATCGGAATCCAAACGGAAGAAACGACCATCTGTATGCAACAACACATCCCAACGACTCTGCTGAGTACCAGAAGCAGTAGATTCAAAAAGCGCCGGATAACGCTCCGGTGCCAACCGGTGCATGGACAATAAATCCGGATCCGTACGCAGAAATCGAATGAGTGTCATTAGTCTAGACTGGATTCAGATCAGCTGCGAAGCATAGGGAAGGCACGTTGAGTCTCTCCGCCTACATAGAAACATAGCGAGGCGCCATGCCATCGGAAAAGCGCCGCTGCAACGTCACCAAAACAGCGATGGATAAAACACATTTTTACACAGTATAAAGGGCGCATCGCTCAACCATGCGCCCCTCTCAAACGTGTCAAGGCAAACAGGAAACCATCATATACGCTTGAACACTAATGTGCCGTTAGTACCACCAAAACCAAAACCGTTTGAAACCACCACATCCAGTTTGGCCTCACGCGCCACATGCGGCACGTAATCAAGATCACAGCCTTCGTCTGGTTCTTCGAGATTAATCGTCGGCGGAACGATGCCAGTATGCAACGCCATCACTGAGAAAATTGCTTCCACACCACCGGCCGCACCGAGTAGATGTCCGGTCATTGATTTGGTCGAGCTAACCATCACTTTGTAGGCATGATCTCCTAATACCGTTTTGATCGCGTTGGTTTCGCACAGATCGCCCAAAGGAGTTGAGGTACCGTGTGCATTGAGATAATCAATTTGCTCCGGAGTGACCTTCGCATCCTGCAACGCTATACGCATACAACGCGCTGCACCTTCACCATCCTCGACCGGCATCGTCATGTGGAAGGCATCGGAAGTGGCGCCGAAACCAGCCAATTCAGCATAGATGCGTGCGCCTCGCGCTTTAGCATACTCATACTCTTCCAGCACTAGAATGCCGGCACCATCACCAAGCACAAAGCCATCGCGCCCCTTGTCCCACGGCCGCGAAGCGCCGGTTGGATCATCGTTACGCGTAGACATCGCCCTCATCGCACAAAAGCCACCAATCGCAGTTGGCGAAGAAGCGCGCTCAGAACCACCAGCCAACATAACATCAGCATCACCATACTGGATCATGCGCATTGCCATACCAATGGAGTGGTTTGAAGTCGCGCAGGCAGATACCGCAGAGAACGTCGGGCCTTTCAAGCCTTTCAAAACACTCAACTGTCCTGGCAGCATGTTGATGATCGTCGCTGGCACATAGAAAGGAGATATCTTGCGTGCGCCCCCCTCATAGAGCTTGATGGTCTGCTCTTCAATGCCAAACACGCCACCAATACCAGAACCAATCAAGGCACCAACACGCTCAGCATTGATCTCATTGATCTCTAAACCAGCATCATCCAGCGCCATAAACGCTGCGCCTATACCATAGTAAATGAACGAATCCATTTTCTTCGCATCCTTCGCGGATACGAACTTCGTTGGATCGAATCCCTTGATTTCGCCAGCAATCTGAGTGGGGAACTTAGAAGCATCAATCTGGACGATGGGAGCGATACCCGAACGTCCGTGAACGATGCCATCCCAACTTGTGGTCAAATCATTGCCCAACGGCGACACCATCCCCATCCCAGTAACGACAACCCGACGATTCATTACAGATCTCCTGACCAAGGATTCTTACTATTTGGAACGATTACAAACTTCATTCTTACTTATTTACAAGCGTTGTAATAAAAACAGGGCCGCAGCAGCGGCCCCATGCAGATGACGCAGACACAACGCACGCGTTGTCAGCACCGAAACAGCGGATTAGCACTTAGCATTACTCTTAATGTAGTCGATAGCATGTTGCACCGAAGTCATCTTCTCAGCAGCCTCGTCACCGATCTCACATTGGAACTCGTCTTCCAGGGCCATCACCAACTCGACGGTATCCAACGAATCCGCACCCAGTTCATCGACGAACGTCGAGGTATTAGTTACTTTTTCTTCATCGACATTGAGTTTCTCGGCGACAATTTTTCTGACGCGCGCTTCGATGTCACTCATTGGCTTATCACTCCGCAAAAATCTATAAATTAAGACGTTTCATAAAGCCATCAAACCACGATGGGCCATGTTGGATAGTGTAATGGAAGCAGCGAAACCATGCACCGCTGCATAATCACAATCCAATCAATAAAAATAAAATAGTAGACACAACCCGGATACGCACCGAGTCACGGCATATACATACCACCGTTGACATGTAATGTCTCACCAGTAATGTAGCGTGCTGCTGGGGCAGCCAGAAAAGCGACCGCGTTCGCAATATCCACCGGATCACCTAAATGACCAAGCGGGACGTGGTTAAGGATATCATTGCGTACACCCTCAGACAGCACACGAGTCATGTCGGTATCGATAAACCCCGGAGCGACCACATTGACAGTGATCCCACGTGGGCCAACTTCCTTAGCCAGTGACTTGGTAAACCCAATCACACCAGCTTTGGCCGCAGCATAGTTTGCCTGACCGGCATTACCAGTCACGCCAACAACCGAAGCAATGTTGATGATACGGCCCTTGCGCGCCTTCATCATGTTGCGAACCACCGCCCTGCTGGTACGAAAAATACTGCTCAGATTAGTGTCAACAATGGACTCCCAATCCTCATCCTTCATCCGCATCAACAGATTGTCTCGTGTGATACCAGCATTATTAACCAGAATCGAAACCGAACCGAATTGTTCAGCAATCTCCTCTACCAATGCACCAACTGCAGCAGTATCGGTCACATCCAGAGCGCGACCATGACCACCCAGCAAGGCCAAACGATCACCAATTAACTGCGCACCAGAAGCAGACGTTGCCGTACCAATCACGGTAGCCCCATGATCAGCCAAAAGATCAGCCACTGCAGCGCCGATGCCACGGCTAGCACCAGTCACTAACGCAACCTCACCCTGTAAGGGTTTGTTCATTGTTTCAGTTCCTCAAATGAGTGGATAACACCGCATAACGGCAACAAAGAACTTAAGAGCAAGCCCTGAAACTGAAACTACACCAACCATTTTCATTAGAAAACAATTCAAAAAACCCACTCGTCCAAGACATCAGAGAACCCCGTTGGAGTCGCCAACGAACGCACATCCAATGTTTTATCGATACGCCTAATGAGTCCCATAAGCACCTTACCAGGACCACATTCAGCGATATGTACCACACCACACGTAGCCAACTCTCTCACACAATCCGTCCACTGAACTGGCAGATAAAGCTGCTTGACCAGAGCCTCACGGATCGCTTCAACACCGTCATGCACTCTGCCATCAACATTCTGCACTACCGGAATCTGCGGCACCTTCCAAACCAACCCAAGCATCGCCTCAGCGAGACGATGCGCAGCATCACGCATTAGTGGCGTATGCGACGGCACACTCACTGCCAACTTGACTGTTTTAGACACACCACGTTCTGCCAACAACACCAGCGCACGATCAACCGCCGTGGCATGACCACCAATCACCACCTGCACCGGCGAATTAAAATTGGCTGGGACGACAATCTCGCTTCCCGCAACCTGCGCACAAACCTCAGCCACCAAAGCATCCTCAGCACCCAGGACCGCGGCCATCGCACCGACACCCACAGCAACCGCATCCTGCATTAACTGACCGCGCAACCTTACCAAATAAGCACCATCCTTCAATGACAATGCACCAGCCGCTACCAAAGCGCTGTACTCCCCCAAACTGTGACCAGCAAACAGATCCGGTGCACGGCCACCGCGAGCCTGCCAAAGCCGCCATAGCGCCACACTGGCGGCCAACAACGCTGGCTGAGTGTACTCAGTACGGTTCAACATCTCCTCAGGCCCACGTTGCGACAACGTCCAAAGATCCACACCAGCTCCCTCAGATGCCTCAGCGAAAGTATCGAGAATCTCCGGATAGAGCACAGCAAACTCGGAAAGCATGCCAAGAGACTGAGAACCCTGACCTGGAAAAACGAAAGCGAAAATAGACTCTGTCACGGGCATCATGGATCAAAAGTAAAGACAAGCTCCGATCATACGGGCAAAACCATCACATCGCCTGTACCGACACGTATGCATCAACCGGATAAAACACGAAAACCACTCATCACACACGCACCTAACACATCATCCACCTGCAGCACCCAGGATCGGAAGCCACCGTATCGAACACCTACGGTATACATTCAAAAAGAGCGTGAGGAATGCACACATCGTCCACACACCCAGCACGATGCAACATCTCAAGTACACGCATAGCGACAGTTTCGAGATTGACAAACCGAGGGATGCGCTTTTGAAAGTTCTACCCAAACAAACCAACAACCAGACAAGGCCCTCACGTCTTGCCCCCATTGCAACATCCCACACAAATGTACTACGCCGGCTACATACGCAATCGCGATGTAGCCAGGAATGCAATTGAACCAGTGCGTTACACTTACGCATCCAAACATATTTAACGCTTAGCGCATGCGCGCGCGAAGCCCTGGGAATACTAATGAACCGGTTGAAAGAAGCACTGCACAACGATCCAAACCCGCTAGAAACCCAGGAATGGCTCGAATCGATCAAGGCCGTCATCGACATCGCCGGTCCCGAACGTGCACACCAATTACTGGAAGGAGTCGCCGAACAGATTCACCGTACTGGCACCAACCTACCCTTCTCCCCCATCACCGAATACGTCAACACAATTCCCACAGCCGACGAAGCCAAAAACCCCGGCGACCCCGCATTAGAACGCAGCATCCGCTCCATCATCCGTTGGAATGCGATGGCGACCGTCGTACGCGCCAATCGCAAGCCTGGCGACCTCGGCGGCCACATCGCCTCCTTCGCATCTTCAGCCACACTCTACGACGTCGGATTCAACCACTTCTGGCGCGCACCCAGCCCCCAACATCCTGGCGACCTGTTATACATCCAAGGTCATAGCTCCCCGGGCATCTATGCACGCGCCTTCCTCGAAGGCCGGATCAGCGAAAGCCAACTCGACCACTTCCGTATGGAAGTCGATGGCAAAGGCATCTCCTCTTACCCCCACCCCTGGCTGATGCCGCAATTCTGGCAGACACCCACCGTATCAATGGGCCTGGGTCCACTGAGTGCCATCTACCAAGCCCAATTCATGAAATACCTGGAACACCGCGGCCTGATCGCCCCATCCGACCGCAAAGTATGGTGCTTCATCGGCGATGGCGAAAGCGATGAACCAGAAACATTAGGCGCCATTGCACTCGCCGGCCGCGAAGGCTTAGACAACTTGATCTTTGTAGTCAATTGCAACCTGCAACGGCTAGATGGCCCTGTCCGTGGCAACGGCAAAATTATCCAAGAACTGGAAGGCGTCTTCCGCGGCGGTGGCTGGAATGTCATCAAACTACTGTGGGGAGCGCACTGGGACCCACTCCTGGCCCAAGACACCCAAGGCGTGCTGCGCAAACTGATGATGGAAACCGTCGATGGCGAATACCAAAACTGCAAAGCATTCGGTGGCGAATACACCCGTAAACACTTCTTCGATAAGTACCCAGAAACGGCTGCGATGGTCGCCCACCTATCCGATAACGACATCTGGCGCCTCAACCGTGGCGGCCACGACCCACACAAGATTTATGCTGCCTACCATCGCGCGGTCAACACCCAAGGCATGCCTACCGTCATCCTAGCCAAGACCGTCAAAGGCTACGGCATGGGGACCGCCGGCGAATCACTGAACCCCACACATCAAACCAAAAAGCTGGACCACGACGCAATCAAACACTTCCGTGACCGATTCAACATCCCAATCAGCGACCAACAATTGGACGCAGCGGATCAAATTCCGTTCTACCACCCTGGCCCGGATTCGCCGGAAATAAAGTACATGCTTGCCCGCCGTGAAGCCTTGGGCGGCTTCCTCCCGCAACGTCGCACCAAATCCAGCAAATCATTCATCGTCCCTGGCCTAGACAAGTACGAACGCCTCCTCACCTCAAGCGGCGAACGCACCTACTCTACAACCATGGCGTTTGTACAAAGCCTCAACATCACCCTACGCGACAAAGCACTCGGTCCCCACATCGTACCGATCGTCGCCGACGAAGCACGCACCTTCGGTATGGAAGGCCTCTTCCGCCAGATCGGCATCTATGCCCCATTCGGCCAAAAATACAAACCAGTCGACGCCGATCAATTGATGTACTACCGCGAAGATGAATCCGGCCAAGTACTGCAACAAGGCATCACCGAACCTGGAGCAATCGCCTCATGGATGGCTGCCGGCACCAGCTACTCCGTGTCTGATGTCCCCATGCTGCCGTTTTACATCTACTACTCCATGTTTGGCTTCCAACGCATCGGCGATATCGCCTGGCAAGCCGCAGACATGCGCACCCGCGGCTTCCTACTTGGAGGCACTGCTGGCCGCACCACATTGAACGGCGAAGGCCTACAACACGAAGATGGCCACAGCCATCTGATGGCCGGTGCAATCCCCAACGTACGCAGCTACGACCCCACCTTTGGTTACGAAGTCACCGTGATCCTGCAACATGGCATGAAAGCAATGATGCAAGACCAAATCGACGAGTACTACTACCTAACCTTGATGAACGAAAACTACGCCCATCCGGACATGCCAGCCGGCGCAGAACAAGGCATCATCAAAGGCATGTACCTGCTCAAAGACGCCGGAAAACCAAAAAAAGGCGAACTGCGCGTGCAATTACTGGGTTCAGGCACCATCTTGCGCGAAGCTATTGCTGCTGCCGAATTACTCCATCAAGATTTTGGTATCACTGCCGATATCTGGTCCTGCCCCAGCTTTAGCGAATTACGCAAAGATGGCTTTGATGCAGAACGATGGAACCGCCTCCATCCAGACAACCAACCGCGTACACCCTACGTCACCCAACAACTGGAAAACCGTCAGGGACCGGCCATTGCCGCAACAGATTACGTACGTCTGTTCGCCGACCAAATCCGTGCTTTTGTACCGATGCACTACACCGTCCTTGGCACCGATGGCTTCGGGCGCAGCGATACCCGCAGCAACCTGCGCCGCTTCTTCGAAGTGGACCGCTACTTTATCGCCCACGCCGCGATTGCCGCATTAGCCAAAGAAGGCAAAATGACCGGGAAAGACGTTGCACGTGCCATTGAGCAATACAACATCAATCCGGAGAAACTAAACCCAGTAGACACCTGAGGTCTTGCCAAAGTAAACACCCTCAACCGTGCTGGATTGAACCACATCACCACCCACCCCTAACATCCTGTGAAACGTTGCAGAAAACTCACAATGATGAGTTACTGCCGATACATTCGCATACCCATGTCTCAAGTGTTGATGACAATCCCTCGCAATCGGTGCATCGCGAGGGATGCCATTCATACCATCCACGCAGACCAACACTACAAAAGCAATCACCGAAACGGACCGAACACATGGCTGCGCCCTTAATAAAGGGCACATCATTCTCATTGCATTGACATTGCATCACGGCGACCACCCACGCACCTGCGTATAACGGCGCAATAACATGTATCGGCCATCCCAACACAACAGGCCCCGCAACTGCGGGGCCTGGCAACACAACAACAGATCACATACTCACACAATCGAACTGGCGACCAACCTGGGCAACTCCTTGTGATCACGCACACTGGCTTGCGTCGTCGTCACCGCAGGGGACAGCGCCATCGCCGCAATCAAACGCTCCACCTCACCGGACAGCACCGTCCCATCCTGGAACACCAACGATTCCACCTGATGCGCCGCCGCACTGAACCAACCCGCCACAGTCACCTGATCCTCACTCCCATTGAACAGGATAGACAGATCATCACCTGAGCGCGTAAAACACGCCTCTTCCCGATGCAGCCCCTCACCAAAGACGAGTTTGTCATCACCGCTTTGCTCAATGATCGTGTCGTGGCCGTCTCCTTGATTAAATAGGTATGTGTCCGCAAAGGCGCTGCCATACAACGTGTCATCACCGGTGCCACCGTTCAGTACGTTATCTGCGGACCAATACGACACTTTCAGGACATCATTACCAGCGCCGCCCTCTAGGCGGTTGCTGCCTTCGCCGCCGTCTAGGACGTCATCGCCAGCACCGCCCAGCAGAATATCCTTGCCTTGCCAGCCCTTGAGGGTGTCATTGCCCAAGGTGCCCAGCGTGATGAGGCCCATGCTGCTCAAGGTTTCCGGGGTCCAGAGCGTTCCATCGGCAAAGACGATCTGTTCAATATCGGCGCTGTAGTTACGCCGACCCTCGGCAGTCAACCAGTCTTTCAAACGGATGCTGTCGTGGCCGTTACCCAGGTCCAGCACCACATCTTGCCCTTGGCGCAGTAACCGGACATCAGCGGCTGCAATGCCCTCACCAAAGACGAGTTTGTCATCACCGCTTTGCTCAATGATCGTGTCGTGGCCGTCTCCTTTGTTGAATAGATACGTATCCGCAAAGGCGCTGCCATACAACGTGTCATCACCGCTGCCACCGTTCAGCACGTTATCTGCGGACCAATACGACACTTTCAGGACATCGTTACCGGCGCCGCCTTCTAGGCGGTTGCTGCCTTCGCCGCCGTCTAGGACGTCATCGCCATCGCCGCCCAGCAGAATATCCTTGCCTTGCCAGCCCTTGAGGGTGTCATTGCCGGAGGTGCCCAGCGTGGTGAGGCCCATGCTGCTCAAGGTCTCTGGAGTCCAGAGCGTTCCATCGGCAAAGACGATCTGTTCAATATCGGCGCTATGGTTGCGGGTGCCATTGGAAGTCAACCAGTCCTTCAAGCGGATGCTGTCGTGGCCGTTGCCCAGGTCCAGCACCACGTCTTGCCCTTGGCGCAGTAACCGGACATCAGCGGCTGCAATGCCCTCACCAAAGACGAGTTTGTCATCACCGCTTTGCTCAATGATCGTGTCGTGGCCGTCTCCTTTGTTGAATAGATACGTATCCGCAAAGGCGCTGCCATACAACGTGTCATCGCCGGTACCACCGTTCAGCACGTTATCTGCGGACCAATACGATACTTTCAGTACATCGTTACCGGCGCCGCCTTCTAGGCGGTTGCTGCCTTCGCCGCCGTCTAGGACGTCATCGCCAGCACCACCCAGCAGCAGATCATTGCCGCCACCGCCGTAGAGGGTGTCATCTCCATCACCACCCAACAAACTATCCCGGACGTCAATGCCCTTCAGAATGTCATTGCCGGAAGTGCCCAGCGTCGTCAGACCCAGCGTGCTCAAGGTCTCTGGAGTCCAGAGCGTTCCATCGGCAAAGACGATCTGTTCAATATCGGCGCTATGGTTGCGGGTGCCATTGGAAGTCAACCAGTCCTTCAAGCGGATGCTGTCGTGGCCGTTGCCCAGGTCCAGCACCACGTCTTGCCCTTGGCGCAGTAACCGGACATCAGCGGCTGCAATGCCCTCACCAAAGACGAGTTTGTCATCACCGCTTTGCTCAATGATCGTGTCGTGGCCGTCTCCTTTGTTGAATAGATACGTATCCGCAAAGGCGCTGCCATACAACGTGTCATCGCCGGTACCACCGTTCAGCACGTTATCTGCGGACCAATACGATACTTTCAGTACATCGTTACCGGCGCCGCCTTCTAGGCGGTTGCTGCCTTCGCCGCCGTCTAGGACGTCATCGCCAGCACCACCCAGCAGCAGATCATTGCCGCCACCGCCGTAGAGGGTGTCATCTCCATCACCACCCAACAAACTATCCCGGACGTCAGTGCCCTTCAGAATGTCATTGCCGGAAGTGCCCAGCGTCGTCAGACCCAGCGTGCTCAAGGTCTCTGGAGTCCAGAGCGTTCCATCGGCAAAGACGATCTGTTCAATATCGGCGCTATGGTTGCGGGTGCCATTGGAAGTCAACCAGTCCTTCAAGCGGATGCTGTCGTGGCCGTTGCCCAGGTCCAGCACCACGTCTTGCCCTTGGCGCAGTAACCGGACATCAGCGGCTGCAATGCCCTCACCAAAGACGAGTTTGTCATCACCGCTTTGCTCAATGATCGTGTCGTGGCCGTCTCCTTTGTTGAATAGATACGTATCCGCAAAGGCGCTGCCATACAACGTGTCATCGCCGGTACCACCGTTCAGCACGTTATCTGCGGACCAATACGATACTTTCAGTACATCGTTACCGGCGCCGCCTTCTAGGCGGTTGCTGCCTTCGCCGCCGTCTAGGACGTCATCGCCAGCACCACCCAGCAGCAGATCATTGCCGCCACCGCCGTAGAGGGTGTCATCTCCATCACCACCCAACAAACTATCCCGGACGTCAGTGCCCTTCAGAATGTCATTGCCGGAAGTGCCCAGCGTCGTCAGACCCAGCGTGCTCAAGGTCTCTGGAGTCCAGAGCGTTCCATCGGCAAAGACGATCTGTTCAATATCGGCGCTATGGTTGCGGGTGCCATTGGAAGTCAACCAGTCCTTCAAGCGGATGCTGTCGTGGCCGTTGCCCAGGTCCAGCACCACGTCTTGCCCTTGGCGCAGTAACCGGACATCAGCGGCTGCAATGCCCTCACCAAAGACGAGTTTGTCATCACCGCTTTGCTCAATGATCGTGTCGTGGCCGTCTCCTTTGTTGAATAGATACGTATCCGCAAAGGCGCTGCCATACAACGTGTCATCACCGCTGCCACCGTTCAGCACGTTATCTGCGGACCAATACGACACTTTCAGTACATCGTTACCGGCGCCGCCTTCTAGGCGGTTGCTGCCTTCGCCGCCGTCTAGGACGTCATCGCCATCGCCGCCCAGCAGAATATCCTTGCCTTGCCAGCCCTTGAGGGTGTCATTGCCCAAGGTGCCCAGCGTGGTGAGGCCCATGCTGCTCAAGGTCTCCGGAGTCCAGAGCGTTCCATCGGCAAAGACAATCTGTTCAATATCGGCGCTATGGTTGCGGGTGCCATTGGAAGTCAACCAGTCCTTCAAACGGATGCTGTCGTGGCCGTTCCCCAGGTCCAACACCACATCTTGCCCTTGGCGTAGTAACCGGACATCAGCGGCAAGAATCCCCTCACCAAAGACGAGTTTGTCATCACCGCTTTGCTCAATGATCGTGTCGTGGCCGTCTCCTTGATTAAATAGGTATGTGTCCGCAAAGGCGCTGCCATACAACGTGTCATCGCCGGTGCCACCGTTCAGTACGTTATCTGCGGACCAATACGACACTTTCAGGACATCATTACCAGCGCCGCCTTCTAGGCGGTTGCTGCCCATGCCGCCGTCTAGGACGTCATCGCCATCGCCGCCGTAGAGGGTATCGTTGCCCGCACCGCCTTCCAGGGTGTCGTCTCCATCACCGCCGGAGAGCAGATCATCACCGCCGCCGCCCCGCAGGAGATTGGCACCCGCATCGCCAAACAGCAGATCTGTGGCGTCACTGCCTTCGGCATTTCCAGAAATAAAGCGAATGCCCACATCGGCCAGGGCCTGCCTCCCATCAGGTGTTGCTGCGGCCCGGTCGATCATGTGGCGTAAGGCATCGAAGGGTTTCCAGCCGCTCGCCGCTACGGCGTTACTGCCATAGCGGTACAGGTCCATGACATCCTGAAGCGCTTGGGTTTTGTTGTGCTGCCAGGTGTGATCTAGCTTGGCCTCTAGGGCGGACGCATCCCATCCAAAGGCATCATTGCTGTAGGTCAGGGTGAGTCCAGACAGGTAATCACTCAACCGGGTGCCGAGGACCAGTCCGGCATAGGCAGATTCTTTCAGGCTGGCGTAGGCGCTCATCAAGCTATTGATCTGCTCCGGCTGGAGCAGGATGCTCATCACGTCTTCGCTGTGTCCGTCAGGATGGATGACACGGTTCCAGGTGAAGGTTTCGCCCCCTGTGGACACCTGGCCATTGCGTTCGCTGACCAAGCTGGAGCCGTTGAACTTCTCCAAGATGGCGATGATCGGGCCGAGTTGGGCGTGCTGCTGCTGTATCCAGGCTTGCACTGCCTCCTTCCCCTGGGCGGTCACGGCAGCGGGAACGGCACCATGGTAATAGACGGTACGGGGCACCGCTCCGGAGGTCTCCAAGCGCTGCTCGGTGCTAGGCATGGCCGAGGTGCCGGCCCAGAGGGCGAGAAGCGGATCCAACGCGGTGCGCATGGTGTCGCGGGTAGTGCCGGGTGTCAACGCCTGAACAGCCGCCAATAAGGCGGGCGACAGGCTGGCGGCCTCTTGCAGATCGCGCACCGCACCGCTGCCTGTCAAATGTGGCAAGGCCGCAGCGGCATCCGTGACGGTCACCTGCTCTTTAGCGCCGCTGTAATCGCGGTAGAAGTGCTCAAGACCTAATTGCAGGTCGCCCACCACGCCGGTACGGCCATCGGTACGGGTGTAGGTACCGCGGTTGTCAATGAGGTTACCGTTGCCTAAGTCCACATCCTCTGTGTTGGTGGGGGTCAGCGTGATGGAGGCAATGCCTAGGCTGGAGAGGGTGAACAGCTCGTTGGCCTGGGACTGGCCATCTTGGTTGAGATCGCGCCAGACGCGCACGTCCGTAAAGCGGGCGTCGGCGGCATCGAAGAGGCCATCACCGTTGCTGTCCAGGTCGCGCAGTGCCTCAAAACCGGAGGTGGCTTTGTGACCGTTGGCTAGCACGGTATCGGCACCGAATAATTCACTGCCATCATCAATACGTCCGTTGCCGTTGCGGTCCAGCACCAAGAAGCCGTCATCGGGCTTCACCCAGCCGCTGGCGTGTTTAATGCCGTCGCCGTCGTGATCAAACAGGATATGTTTACCCGCGGCCACGGTTTCGATGCCGTCACCGTCCAAGTCCAGGACTAGCGGGTCGCGACGCGGGGTGAAACGGCGGATTTGATCAAAGAGATCTTTGAATGTTTCTTTGCTTTTATTCTCGATGCTTTCCCACCATGCCTGTGGTATCAAGTATTCGGCAGTCAATTGCACGAGAGTAGCGGCCAAACCAGCTGCAACCGCAGCACCAAGTCCAGTAGCTCCAATAGCCGCTGCTCCAAGCCCTACTAAGGACCCAGCGGCCAATCCAATAGCGATGATACCTAACGCTTTTGCAACATCGCCGGGACCGCCAAACATGAGAGCATTGCCGATGCCCGCCAGATCACCCGCAATCCCTGCATATTTCAAGGCATTGCGCAGTGCTGGACTGGCCTCGATTAATGCGGAATATCCTGATCTTGCCCGATCATAATGTGAATTAAGTATCGCCTGGGCGCTATCTGTCTTCAGCGATAAATCCCGCGTCTGGTAAGCCGCTCCTAGTGCCGCATCGGCATACATATCCCTCAAGACAGCATTTCCAGCACGATTGGCTCTATCCGAATACGCCCAGTACAGATCGGCCTGATGCTGATGTGCAGCCACCAAAGATTGAATGATGGCTTTTTGCGGATCCATACTCCGGATCATTATGGAATACTGATTCTGGTACTCCTGCGTAAAGGCAATAACCCCAGTTGCATAGGCTGAACTGAAATTATTTATATTATTGTAATCAACTAGATCAGATGCGGCTTTACCTGCCGTATTGTCACTCATGACGATAACACTCCTCATTAAAGCCTGTTAGAAATTAAACGCAACGTTAAATATGATGCGCCATAAATCATTGTACAAAAACAAAAAACAAGCCCCCCATATAGCATGCAGAAACCCCAATGCCACCTCATAAGTGAGAAAATCCTTGCCCGAGAAAAACTTGAATATTCAAGAAAAGAAGGCTTGACTTCACCAAAAACAATCACCCCAAGAGCAATGATTATCAACCACCACGAAGGAACGATGATCATCATTTTTATAAAAGACGTACTCTGGTAATTCACTTGCGAAAATATCCACAAAAACGCAAGAGGTGACATGAGCCAATAGAGGAGCACGGTCAGAGAATATCCCTCGGCACTACCAAATGCCGCGCGACACGCTGTTTCCCATGACAACACAAAACCAATATTGGTCACCCCGATCAATATCGCGATTTTACTGACAATCATCGGCAAGAAGAAAAACACCACAAGAACAGAACGAGAATGCGCAGCAATATATTCTTTATATTCTTTGAGTTTAATGTTCAAAACACGCTCCAAAGATGTAAGGTTCATCATGAAAGAATCTCAACACACTCCGTGGTGTCTTTCTGTCAATAAACATACTAAATAGATTCCTTCGGAGTGATCTAGGCACTCCTCAAAGCGCTGGTTTGATGCAGTGATACGCTGGGGCAGCGTTGTACGTTGATGTAGCGGGGGTGATGCGGTAGTGCAGGTGATCGGCCAAGCCGCTGCAACGACACAGGGTGCGGTGATGAATGAGGGCGCCGTTGCCTGGGTGTGGCGGGGTGTCTGCTTGAGTTCCATCTCCATAGCGGGTGACTCAGTTCCTTATCGGTTCAATTGCGTTATTTCTATCACACTTTTTTGTTTGTGCCCAACCATTGGGTGATTTTTATCTCACCCATCACCTAACGTGCAGGAGTGTGGCAACGCGAGCAGTGTGGGTGCCGTCTACGTCATTGCAAACTTGCTGCAACAGAGTGCCAGTGTACGCAGGCCTGGTGATGTGAATGATATTTACTGATCGTTCGTCTCAGTCCGCTTCATCAAGGTTGTCACACGAGCATTTAGCATCTTCTGATACTCCTCTATAGTAGAACATCAAAAGACAGTTCTTTATTCCCTCATAAGGCACTTTCAGAGAGCAGCTCAAAGAAGCTGCATTTTTGTTCTCATCAATGATTTTAAACGTCATTGTCTCTACCTTTTTCGATTTAAATACGCCATGAAAATAATTTAAATAAATTTCAGTGGGGCCAACGGTAAATTCTTTCAATCCAACAGATCTATCATCTGCCAATACCTCCTTGATATAGATAGAATGATTCGTTAAATTTTTGATACTAAGATAATATGTATTACCCTGGAGTTTTAAATAGATCACAAAGAGGGCGAGAAGGAAGGCTGGAAGAACAACCAATACCACGAAGAGTATTATTAAAGCTCTTAATTTTGTCATACGCATGCGGGTGCATATCCATACTCACGCTCACTCCCATCGGGCAAGGTAATCACAATGAAAGTATGTGGAATACCATCTTGACCACCAACATCATACTTAATCTGAACAGATATATTATTACTCATCATAAATCCTTTCTATAATATGGGGACACAAAAATCATCTTATAAATATTTTCCATCTCATCTTTCGTTTTATTGTAAAATGAGATCATCACTGTTGTATGCATGCCAATTTCTTCTTTCCTTTTCAAAATTGCCTTTTCGATCAACGATGGATTAACCTTCTTTGAGCCAACATAAAAATTAAGATACACTCTTTTCTCATTTCCATCCCAAAATACAAGACATTTATTCCTGCAATCCATATTAGTTTGGCAGAGCCCAGTCTCTGCCAAAGCATCATGGGCTGCCATGTTGATTTCACCTGAACCTTCTACCGAATTCATACCACACCCTGAAAGCAAACTACCTCCTGCAACAAGAATAGATAAAATAAAAATTTTTCTTAAGCGTCGAATAAACATTATAGATACCCACATTAAAGATTTAATTTACTATCTTTCATACTCTTGAATAAATGCCAAAGACCCAGCTTTCAATACTTCGCTCCACTCATTGAAAGTACTGTCATCCATCTGATGAGATGTTGCTTTACCTGTATCTTCCGTATTATTACTCATGACGCTATCACTCCTATTAAAGTCTCTTAAAAATTAAACGCAACGTTAAAGATAATGTGCAATACCAAATTGCAACACACATAAAAACAAGCATCGCGTATATCATACAAAAACCAAAATGCGATTCCCCCAATGAGAAAAATAGTTGACCTGAAAATCGTCTTCCCACAGTATAAGCTGATGCCTTAGTAAGATAGTCAACAGACATATTTTCAATCATGCCACCTCCACAAATAATTGACAGAAACCATGCTGCAGGAAGCAGAATAATCGCTTTTCTCAAAGACATACCTGGGTAATTCGCTTGTGAATGTAACCACAAAAACGCAAGAGGCGACATCACCCAATACATCACCATTGTCAGGGTATACCCCTCGGCACCGCCGAATGCCGTCCGATAAGATATTTCCCATGGGGAAACAAAACCAATATTGGCCACCCCGATCAATATTGCGATTTTACTGACAATCATCGGCAAGAAGATAAATACTCCAATAACATAATAATGATGCGCAGCAATATATTCTTTATATTCTTTGAGTTTAATGTTCAAAACACGCTCCAAAGATGTAAGGTTCACCATGAAAGAATCTCAACACACTCCGTGGTGTCTTTCTGTCAATAAACATACTAAATAGATTCCTTCGGAGTGATCTAGGCACTCCTCAAAGCGCTGGTTTGATGCAGTGATGCGCTGGGGCAGCGTTGTACGTTGCTGTAGCAGGGGTGATGCGGTAGTGCAGGGATCGGCCAAGCCGCTGCAACGACACAGGGTACGGTGATGAATAAGGGCGCCGTTGCCTGGGTGTGGCGGGGTGTCTGCTTGAGTTCCATCTCCATAGCGGGTGACTCAGTTCCTTATCGGTCCATATTCTGATGTTTATCACACTTTATCGCGGATCAGCGACGCTTATCAGCTCCTCTGCTATGAGCAGGCTGGAATCATTTTGAGATGTTGAGATTTTTCATGGCATGACGTTGTCATGGTTGGGCGCATTGGTGTGATGGGGGGCCTCTGGAGGGGTGCGGCAGCAGGGAGGCGCTGTTCATCAACGCTGATAATCGCTATCACGGTAGCTGTGTAGCTGTTTGAGCTGGGTATAGCCGCAAGGTGACGCTGCTCAACAGCAGGAGGCGATGAGGAGTTGCGCCACTCCAGGATGCATCTATTTGGATTCATGGGCCGTCAGGCAGTACCTCAGTGAGCACGTTCTACAGCCAAGCGTGCCAGTGCGGTCAGGGGGGCAGCACGTTCGCCGTAAGGATGCAATTGGGTGTACAGGCGTTCTGCCAATTCTTGTAAATAGCATTTGGCACCTTCTACGCTCAGCAGGGCGGGGAAGGTGGATTTCTGCTGTATGGCATCTTTGCCAGCCGTTTTACCAAGTTGTTCGGAACTAGACTCGATATCCAGGATGTCGTCACGCACTTGGAATGCTAATCCAAGGGTGGCCGCAAAGGTGTCCAGGGAGTGCAGATCCTCCGCGGAAGGGTCGCCAGCCAGGGCACCCATTCTCACGGCGGCTCGCATCAATGTGCCGCTCTTCAACGCATGCATGGCTTCCAGTGCTTTGAGTGTCTGGGATTGGCCAGTGGCGTCAATATCTAGTGCCTGGCCGCCACACATGCCGGCAACTCCTGCGGCGTGTGTCAATGTCTGTAACCAGGCGATACGCAGGGAGGTGTCGGCTGGGGCATCGGCTAAGCATTCAAACGCCAGGGTCTGCAAGGCGTCGCCAGTGAGGATTGCAGTGGCTTCGTCGAAGGCGATATGGACGGTGGGACGCCCTCGGCGTAAGAGGTCGTCATCCATGGCGGGAAGGTCATCATGCACCAGGGAATAGGCATGGATCAGTTCCACGGCCGCAGCCGGTACGTCGAGTAGGGGTTCATCGACATGAAACAGGTGGCCGGCAGCGTAAACCAGTAAGGGACGGATGCGTTTGCCGCCACTCAGTACGGTGTATCGCATCGCGGCCTGGAGCCGCTGTGGTGCTTGGGTGGGGATGGATAACGTTCGTTCTAAGTAGCTGTCGGTGCGTTGGCACCAGCGCGTGAACAGCGCTTTGCTCACTGGGATGTACTCACGAGGCTGGGATCAAACGGTTCACCGTCATCTGGGTGCATTGGATCGCTCAATATCCGGACGCGCAATTGCGCTTGTTCCAGGGCTTGATGGCATTCACGATACAGGGCGATACCGCGTTCGTAAGCGCCAAGGGACTGTTCCAAGCTCAGTGCTCCGGTTTCCATGTTCTGTACCAGTTGCTCCAATTCTTGAAGAGACTGTTCAAAGCGGGCAACGGGGGAGGTGTCTGGCGGGGAGCGTTTTGGCATCGGGCAAGTGTGCGGGGTGTCATCGGGATGGTCAAATGCATGTGTTGTTGTGGTATTGCCAGCGTAGTTTGAGGCGATGAGCCTGCAACCAGGTGACCAGTGGTGCGGCCAGTAGGGCATCGCCAACGGCGAGGATCTGTTCACCGTCGCACAATAAGGGCATTGATGCACGCCGCCAGGGGGGGATGCCGACGTCTTGCAAGAGGTGTTTGAGGGGGTGGGAATGGGTACGCCCAGGCAAGATCAAGCGCTCTCCTCCACGGCGGGCACGCACGCGCAGGGGGTGTGGAAAACCGGGCACGGTCTCGTGATCGGTGCTCTCTAGGTGGAGTTGGCCACCATCAGGCAGGATCAGCGGTGCGGTGCCGCTCCACAGGGGCTGCCAGTCAGGGGGCCATGGCGGTTGTGGACGATGCAGGTATAGGCGCAGGCGCCAGCGCCGGATCTCGGTATGAGACCAGGTGAAGCAGGCGGCGGAATCGTGTCTGGCAGGCAGTAGTTCGCGCTCGATAATGTTCACACCGCGCTCAGGGAGTGGGGGAGCACCTGCGCGGGCACACCAGGCGCGCAGCAGTCGGGCGCGCCGTGCGGGTGGGTGGGCAGTGAGGGCGTTGATGTCCAATGCGCCGTCAGGGTCAAGTAGGTCAGGCAGCAGTACGGCATCTTCAGCATTGAGGAGGTCGGCGTTGGCCGCTGCCAGTGCCGCATTGCGGGCCAGTACAGCCGTGGCCTGGGGCCAGCGCTGATGCAGTAATGGCAATACGTGGATGCGCAGGAAGTTGCGGTCATGACGCAGATCCGCGTTACTGGAATCTTCAATCCAATCCAGGTGCTGCTGTTGTGCGTAGTCCAATAATTGCGCCCGGGAGTGGGTCAGCAGGGGACGCCACAGGTGGCCCGCGGCAAATGGGGTCAATGGCCGCATGGCGGCGAGTCCGTCGCAGGAGCCACGTAGTGCGCGTAACAACCATGTCTCGGCTTGGTCATCGCAATGATGCGCCAATGCCAGGTAGTGGCCATGTTGCAAGGTGTGGGCAAATGCGGCGCGGCGCGCGGTGCGGGCGGCCGCTTCCAAGCCTTGTCCGCTGTTGTGGGAAACGTGGACACGCGCGATGTGTAGGCGGATGTCGTGTTGTGTGCAAAAGGCGGCGCAGTGGGCGGTCCAAGCATCGGCGTTTTCATTGAGTCCATGATGGATGTGGATGGCTTCCAGGCCGTGGATGCGCTGGGTTGGCTGGCTGGCTAAGCAATGCAGCAGGACGGTTGAATCCAATCCGCCGCTGAAAGCAACCAGGACGGGAACGCCAGGATCTGGAATGCGGGGAAAGGGAGAAGACACGGTCAATGCAGGGGGGTGAAATGGGGATGCAGTATCTCTGCTGACTCAGCGAGCCGCCAGCGGCGGTAGGGAGTGTGTCTCCTGGTGTATTCAAATACACAGGCACAGGCACAGGCACAGGCACAGGCACAGGCACAGGCACAGGCACAGGCACAGGCAGACATGATGTGTCACACCAAAAAGCAATGCCTGTTCGCTGTGCTCGTGGACATCAGCGTTTGATACGGCACGCGGGTTGTTGTGTATGCACTAACACTACGGATCGGAGGCTGTGTGGGGTATGGGCCGGGGGGCGTGGTACTCAATATAGTGGTTTTGACGGCCTGGGGGATTGCCCCTCGAAGGGGAGCGATACGGACACTCTTGGAGTGAGCAATCAGGCATTTTGTGGGTCCAAGGCTGCTCAGGATACGCATGGTGTACATCAGGGAGGCATGGTGGGAGTGGTTCACTCCCTGCTCTGGTCTTTGCGTTCGAAGTCGGCCAGCTGTGGCAACTTGATCGGCACGCCAGCGGCGTTACATGTGCCAGCGGCACACAGGCGCTGGCGTAATGCGGGTGTCGCTTGGACGATGACATGGTAGATGACATGTTGTTCAAGGACGCCGCGGAACGCAGCACTGCCGGGGCCTGTGGCCCAGATGCCGACGTCTTCGCCGCTGTGGCTCTCCTTCTTCAGTGGGACCAGTGCTTCTTGCAGATAGTCGGGCGCTTGGGTGTCGATCGTGGTCAGATCTGGGCGACCACGGACTAATTCATAGGTACTGGGTTGATGGTTGAAGTGTTTGGTTCCAGCCGACTGTGTATTGCTGGCGGCGGTGTGGCCAGGACCGTTTGCGTAAGTCAATGTGGTATAGGGCAAGGCATTTAAATCATGTGCGTACTGGGTGCGGTCTCCTGCATCACGGCTGCTGCTACGCACTTTGCCCAATATGGGGTTGCCGCGGACTGGGTAGCCAACAAAGTTAAGGGTATGGGCATGGTCGGCAGTGACAATAATCAAGGTATCTTTAGGGGCTGTCTGTACGGCGGCGCGTACTGCATCTGAGAGTGCGATGGTTTCATCCAAGGCTCTGTAGGCGTTACCGGCATGATGGGCGTGATCAATCCGGCCTCCTTCAACCATCAGTACAAAACCATGTGGATCACGAGACAGCGATTGGATCGCGGTACGTGTCATCTCGGCCAAGCTAGGCTCGCCGTTGGGGTGTCGGTCGCGATCGTGTTCAAACTGCATATGGCTGGGCTCAAATAAACCCAGCAGGGCCGGTGCGCCAGCATCAGCGTTGAATTGGTGGGTGTTCCACACATAAGCACCATTGGGATGTGCACGTTTCCATTCTTCAATGAGGTCGCGTCCATCCAAACGTAAGCCAGTACGCTCAGCATATTCGGGGTCATGTTGGTGCGCAGGCATGAATTGGGCGCGACCACCACCCAGCACCACCAGAGGACCACGCCCATAGCGGGTAGAGGTGAGGAGTTGTTGGGCAATATCGCGGCAGCCGCCCGCTTTGGCGGCTTCAGGCAGGTTGGCATCACTTTCCCAATGACGTTCCGGGGTATGTGCGTAGAGCGCCGCCGGGGTGGCGTGAGTGATACGGGTGGTCGTTATGATGCCGGTCGCCATACCGGCACTGTCTGCCAGTGTCAGCCAGGTAAGTAGACTTTTGCCGAGGCTATCAACGCAGTCGTTGCGCTGACCTGCACTGACGCCGATCGCGCCCCTGTGGGTCTTTACTCCAGAGGTGATCGCGGTCATGGAACCGGCTGAGTCTGCGGTCTGGGCATCGGTGTTGTAGGTTTTGCTGAATGCGGTGGCAGGAAAATGCTCCCAGGACAATACGTTCTCTTCGCCAGTGGCAGCGTTGCGCTGGCCTTCCAGGATGCGTGCAGCGGCTACGGTGGTGAAGCTCATGCCGTCGCCGAGAAATAGGATGACGTTTTTGGCTTTGCCAGCCATGGCACCGTTAGCCGCAGCACGTGTAGCGCCGCTCTGATACCACCATTGCGGGGTCTCAGCGGCAGGAGGAGTCACTTTGGGCACGCTCAGCTGGGTAGTAGAAGTGGCAGCAGATGGGAAAGAAACCGCTATGGCAAATGACACGACAGGAAGAATGAGGAAAGTAGAAAAACGTCGGAACATAATGTGATTTGATGGTCGACAAATTGAGAAACGCATTCATTATTAACAGACGATAAAGTCACATAGATGACAGTGTTCAACTGTGGTTTCATATACGAATAACACAAGGGCTATTGTCTGTTCCCCCATTTTGGACACTCTTTCATTATGAAGTTGATCTCGGGTTGGTTACGGATTCCGTTCTGGCAACGCGTGGTCGCGGGTTTTGTACTCGGGGCTCTAGTTGGTTGGGTGATGGGACCGGCCGCCAAAACTTGGTTTGGACCATTGGGCACACTGTATGTCACGTTGATCAAGATGATCGCAATACCGCTGGTGTTCTTCGCGGTGATTAACGCGATTGCGGCGCTGCACGGACAACGATCGGTCGCCATGTTGGGCGGACGCACGTTTCTGTGGTTTATCGTCACCGCAGCCTTGGCGGTGTGTGTGGGATTGGGTGTGGGTACGTTGCTGAAACCCGGTAATGGTGACTTCACTGTGAGTGTGGATGCGGCATGGGCGCCACCAGATGTACCGAGTCCGGTGCATGTGTTGCTGGATGTGGTGCCATCCAATCCGTTTTATGCATTGACCGGCATCGGGACTCGCAGTAATAACACGGGGGAAACGACGTTGGCGGCCGGACGTGGCTCAATTCTTCCAGTAATCTTTTTCGCAGCGCTGTTGGGCTTGGCCATTGTCAAGCTTGGGGAACGCGTGACGGAGGTACGCAAGCTGATCGGGCAGATGAGCGAGATCATGATCCAAATCACTCGCTTTGTGCTGGAGATGACACCACTGGGGACCTTTGGATTAATCGCTGCGTTGGTCGGGAGCTATGGTTTTCAGAAGTTGCTGCCTTTCGGTCACTTTGTATTGGCACTTTATTTGGCATGTGCGTTACACATTGTGGTGGTGTACAGCGGGCTTCTGCTGGCACATGGTTTGAGTCCATTGAAGTTTTTCAGGGGTGTCGCGCCAGGGATGCAGGTCGCTTTTGTGAGTTCTTCCAGCTTTGCTGCGATGCCAGTGGCGTTACGCGCGATTACGCACAATCTGGGGGTTAACAAGGACTACGCTGCATTTGCTGTGCCGCTGGGTAGTAGCATCAAGATGGACGGTTGCGGGGCGATCTTTCCAGCGTTGTGTGCGGTGTTCATCGCTCAGTACACCGGGGTGCCGCTGACCGCGAATCAATATTTCGTCATTTTTATCGCATCGGTACTCGGCAGTTTTGGCACGGCCGGGGTGCCAGGTACGGCGGTGGTGATGGCAACCGTGGTGCTGAGTGCAGCTCATTTGCCGCTGGAGGTAATTGGTTATCTGTATGCCATTGATCGCGTGTTAGACATGATGCGCACTATGACAAACGTCACCGGACAGATGTTGGTGCCGGTGCTGGTGGCAAAAGAAACGGGATTACTGAATACAACGGTTTACGAGGCAGCGTCCAGTAACGTTGGAATTGGGACATCCTGATTGTGTCCAAGAAAATGCGACGCGAGCGGTGCTCAGTCAGATTGCGTCGCACTGCGGTGCTCCATATTTATACAGGCTTGCTTAAGACATCAGCTGCAAATAGTGAGGGCAAGCGTGCCCCCTTATCTGAGTCTGTGTTGGATGACCAGCATTGCAAGGCGCAACGGTTGCTGCGATGGGGTACTTTACCGGGCAATCAAGGTCCAGGTGCGGGGAGGATGGATGGAACCCGGGCAAACAGCATTGGCCCATACGTCAGTGGAGCAAGATGCAACATCAATATCGGCAATCTCAAGCACGTTGGATTATGAAAAACAGATGCACAAGGAGGCTTCAAGCTTCCTGGAGGTGCGATGGCGATGGCAGCAGCACATCAAACGGGTATCGCCAGCAAAGCTTTAATACTTATTACATGTGCATCATGCGTGGCGATGGGTAGGGACGACACACCAGTTCAGGGTATCGCCCCAGGGAAGATCAGGAACAATTCAAATAAGCATGTAGGCAAGTGAAAGCGCTATCAATGTCATGTTTTTAACCCTGTGATGCGAACGAGAATCCCTTGATTTATCGGCATCACGATCGACGGACACCCAAGCATACATTTGCAAAAATTAAATTAAGGTATGGGAGATCTGACAGAGATGGCAGATGCTCCATTCTTCTGATTCCAAAGAAAAAAGTGCATTCAAGATACTCTCTCCTCTTCAATCCGATGACACTGTAAAGTGTATGAATCATTCAAAGGACGCGACGCGCCTGGATAAATTTATGGCTCCAGTAGCCACTGGAGAAGGAATCCATACGAACGTCTTTACCAGTTCTGGGAGCGTGCAGAAATAACCCTTTATCCAGAACAATCCCTACATGGGTAATACGACCAGCTTTACCGAAGAACACCAAGTCACCGGTGCGTACCTCCTTACGATCCTTAATCAACTCACCGCCAGAGTGACGCGCCATATCACGGGAGACGCGCGGTAACTGGATCCCAAGCGCAGTACGGAACACATAGTTGACTAAGCCACTGCAATCAAAACCTCCAGGACGAGCGCCTCCCCAGCGATAGGGGGTACCAAGCAGGTTCATTGCACGCCTGAGGACTACTTGGGTCTTTTTATCGGTGACTGCTTTCTCGGCCGCTGCAAGGGTGCTCTGGGATACATCGTAACCAGTCAACGCACGATTCATGTCACCAGTAAACAGGGCAGAACGATCCATCAGCGGGATCGTATCGTTGTTGGCCAGATGCGGCAGCAATGCGGCCAAAGCAACAGTGGTAGCCGCATCAGTACGGTTGCGAGGGGGAGTAGCGGCAACAGCAGTAGTATTAGCAGTAGCAGACTCACCCTGAGCACCCTCGGGAGTGGCATGAAGGGCAACAGTAGCCGGGAGTTGCGTCATATCCTGCGCCAGAGCCGATATAGGACCCAATAACAGCGTTGTTGAGCACAGTAGATAAAGCGGCTTCTGAAATGGATGGACAGCGGGGTTAGATTTAAACTGTTCGTCTTTTATCTTCACGCGAGCATCACAGTGTTTCGAAAGTAAGGGTGGATGATGCCCCGGTCCAGCTCGCATAAGGTTCAAAAAAGGTTAAATTTCCGTTTTATGTATAGTGATGATTGTTGCAATTCAGCGTAAAACACGTTTTGCGCCAGTGTAATGATCCCTCCAGTAAGGGGTATCAAGCCGATCCAAACGCACGGTGCCACCACTGCTGGGGGCATGTACGAAGCGACCTTCACTGAGGTAGATGCCCACGTGAGTGACACTACGGGCACTCCCAAAGAACACCAAATCACCAGTGGTCAGTTGTTCAGCGTCAATCTTGGGACCCTGCACTGCGGCCAGCTCGTAGGAAGTGCGCGGTAGACGCAAGTCGAGTGCATCGCGGTAGACGTAGCTGACTAAACCGCTGCAGTCGAATCCACTCTCAGGGGTGTTGCCACCGAAGCGGTACGGAGTGCCAACCAAGCTCAAGGCACGCATCACGACCTCATTGGCTGCCTCTGGATTGGCTGGGGTTGTGAGGGGCCACACGTTGACTGAAGCGAGCTTGGGCTGTGTTTTGACCGGCACGCGACTGCAACCAATCAGCATTGCAGGGAGGATGAAGAGGATCGAACCAATGGACGTCCTCCGCAAAACAATGGGAACTGGCTTGTTATTCATGGAGTCAGGATAATCGAACGCCTTTACGTTTCCACCCTCATCACAGTGCGCCCCAGTACGCACCGCCCGTCGACAAGCCATGCTTAACATGGCTGTCACCGTATAGCCCCATCAACGAGTGAGATATGAAGATAGAAAAAGACTGTGTTGTTCGCTTTCACTACATTGTTTCCGAGGTCGGTCAAGCGCCGTTCGAAAGCTCTAAGGAGCGCAATCCGTTGGCAATCCTTATCGGTCACGGCAACATCATTCCAGGCTTGGAGAAGGCAATGCTGGACAAGCACGCTGGGGAAAGCTTCAGCGTTGACGTCAAGGCCGCTGATGCCTACGGGGAGTACCGCGAAGGGCTGACACAAAGGATACCGAAGAAAAAGTTTGGGAATACCCGCGTCACCCCAGGGATGCAGGTGGTGTTGCAAACCAATACCGGAACACAAGCCGTCACTGTGCAGAAGGTTGGGCTGACTGTGGTCGATGTCGATTTGAATCACCCGATGGCTGGTAAGGATCTGCATTTTGAGGTGGAGATCGTTGAGGTGCGCGAGGCGACTCAAGAAGAAATCGAGCACGGCCACGTGCATGGTGAGGGTGGTCACCTGCACTGACGCTTGGCCAGCTATCCTGCATGACTGCTCCGTTGCAGAACACTACGTTATCTATGGTGTGTATGTCCTCTGCCACTCCTCCGCTACTCCCTATTGCCCAGAGCGAACGCATCGCGATACTCGACATCCTGCGTGGTTGTGCGTTAATCGGCATTTTGCTCATGAATATTGAATGCTTCGTGGGGCCGCTGGATGCTGGTACCACTGGCATTGATCCACAGTTGACCGGAATGGACCGCATCGCCGACGCTCTGATCTACGTGTTGATCCAAGGGAAGTTCTACACGCTGTTCTCACTCCTGTTCGGTATGGGATTCGCGGTGATGAGCAAGCGCGCCGCAGACGTCGGCCGCGCATTCATGCCGTTCTATTTACGACGCAGCTTAGGATTGTTGACAATCGGACTCATCCACGCGGTATTGATCTGGTCCGGGGACATCTTGGTGCTGTACGCACTGATGTCATTGCCGCTGTTAATGTCACGTAGGTTACCCACCGCAGCGCTGCCACTCACCGGGACGTTGTTGTATCTAATACCTGTGGCGCTGATGTCAATATACTGCTGGGCGGATTTTATCGTCTCGACAAGCTCCAATAGCGCGAACATCAAAAGCTGGCAAGAAGTATTGGCACAGAACGGCACCGAGACGGCACAGTTAATACGCGAACAGCGCCACGCCTACGGTGCTGGCAGTTATGTGCAAGCCACCGTACAACGTCTGCATGATGTAAAAAATGGCCTGGAATCGCTCATCATCAACGGCGTACATGTGTTAGGCATGTTTTTGTTGGGAACGTGGTTTGTACGCAGCGGTGCGATTCTGCAACCAGAACGCTATACGCGTTTGTTCGCTTGGCTGCGTTGGGGTGCATGGCCGTTAGGGTTAACGGCTATGCTGCTCAGCGTTCATCTGGCTTCTTGGCAGGATGTGACTCGGGTCGACCCACGGGCATTCAGTGCATTTGCGCTGAGCATGATCGCCGGGTTGTTGATGTGTCTGGGTTATCTGGCTTGGGGGATACGTGCCGCCTTTGCCTTGACTTGGGCCGCACCCGCAGGACGCATGGCGTTAAGCAATTACTTGCTACAGTCGATGGTCTGTACGCTGATCTTTTATGGGTATGGTCTTGGTTTTTTTGAGCGCTTACCGCGGGTTTGGCAGCTCCCATTTGCAATCGCACTGTTCACCTTTCAAGTGGCCTTAAGCCGATGGTGGCTGCAACGCTTCCGCTTCGGTCCCTGTGAATGGCTATGGCGCAGTTTTACCTACCTACGCTGGGAACCATTACGCGTAGCCAGCACTGCACGCTGAATCACATCCGTTATACAGCAGGCAAGGACATCGCACCGGGGCTGCAGCTGTTCATATGATGACTCTCCGCACCAACGGATGCTGTGCATGAAAAAGCTGTAAGCACACGATCACCCAGGCCATGCAGAACACTGGAACACCATTTGAACATCACCCTATCCACGTGCTGGAACGGGAAGATAGGCTGTACAAGGATGCAATCTGCATAAGCTAAGACGGCAGGAACCATAGGAGACATCAGAGAACTGGTCACCAAAACGTATCGTGGTACTCCGACAAGTACAACGCTGCCTCTACGGAAGCAACAATCTGTGAATCAACAACGGATAAAACGCCATCTAACACACGATCACGCATCTTCTGACACCTGAAACACAGCAATGTTAGGCGCTTCAATAACGAGCTAGTTATGATGGCGGCAATTTCTGGGGGAAGCCTTCCATGTTTCCGAAACTGCCTACCGTCACCAAAGGTCTACTACTCACCAACGTCGTTATTTTCCTATTTCAGATGATGTTGGGTGAGAACACCTTCGCAACACTGATGCTGTGGCCGCTAGGCGGTAACAGCTTCGAAACATTGATATCAGGTGCCAGCTTCATGCCTTGGCAGTTGCTGACCTACGGATTTCTGCATGAGGGTTTTCAACACCTATTCTTCAATATGCTCGCAGTCTTCATGTTCGGTGCGGCACTGGAGCATACCTGGGGTGAGAAGCGCTTTTTGACGTATTACCTGGTGTGTGTCGCCGGTGCTGGCGTATGCCAGCTATTGGTCAGTTGGCTGCTGAGCAGTGGTACGCCAGTGCTTGGTTCGTCCGGTGGCGTGTTCGGTTTATTGATGGCCTACGGGATGCTATTTCCCGATGAACGTATCTTGCTGGTTTTTCCACCGATTCCTATGAAAGCAAGAACCTTTGTGATTTTATACGGTGTCATCGAATTGCTCATGGGCATCACTGGCATACAACCCAACGTCGCACATTTCACACATCTAGGTGGCATGCTGTTTGGCTGGTTACTGATCCGCTACTGGCGTGGGCAACCCCCGTTCGGTGGTAGCGGACGTAAACCCAAGCCACCTTACATCCGTATGGTGCCCTGACCATCAATGGCCAGAAAATAAAGTACGTTGCAGTGGGGTTTAAGGAATGGAATCACTGCACACGTGTCATCACCAGCTGCCAAGTGGAGTGACATGGCGTCATGCTGATAATGAAACAAAGCATGGTGCCATGCAATCCGACACAAACGGCTTATCAATTGGCTTATTTGAATCGCCGATGCGCAACACACAACCCCCAATCAGCAACACTTCAACGGATTGAATAAAGGGCAAGCCAGGATAAATAAACACCCCTGGTGTATTCCTTATGTGTCTTCCTTCCAATGATTTAAAAAATGTAATAGCAACTTCTAAGCTGCTGGCGTCTTGTCCTTGTAACGACATAAATCAGCAATCACACACTGTGAGCAGTTCGGTTTGCGTGCCTTGCAAACATAGCGGCCGTGCAGAATCAGCCAGTGATGCGCATCCTTCAAAAACTCCTGCGGGATGCGTTTGAGAAGTGCATCCTCAACGGCTCGTACATTGCTGCCAATTGCCAAACCAGTACGGTTGGCAACACGGAAGATATGTGTGTCTACTGCGATGGTAGGTTCGCCAAAGGCTGTGTTAAGCACCACATTGGCCGTTTTACGCCCTACACCGGGTAATGCTTCCAGCAGGGCACGATCCCGCGGAACTGCACCGCCGTATTGCTCCACCAGAATACGGCAAGTAGCAATCACATTCTTGGCCTTGGCATTAAACAAGCCAATCGTGGAAATATGACGCTTCAAGGCATCCTCGCCCAAATCCAAGATTGCCTGTGGCGTGTTGGCAAGCGAATACAGTCGACGTGTCGCCTTGTTCACTCCAATATCAGTAGCCTGTGCAGACAAGATCACGGCAATCAACAGCTCAAATGCAGTGGTGTATTTCAGCTCCGTGGTTGGATGTGGATTGATCTCTTGTAACCGCACAAATGCTTCGCGAATCTCCGCACGGGTCATTACGCTGCCACGACGCATCACGGGTTTATCAGCAGATCCGATCGTCATATGTCCTGGCGTCCGGCCGCCTTGGCCTTAGCACGCTTGAGGATCTCCGCAGCCAAAGGGGGAAGGACAGACGATGTCCCCGTGGAGGATGAATGTGCGGAAGACGTCGCACGACGCATTTCAAGTGCAGCGGCAACACGTTGTAACCGGACAGCACGCGCACGGTAGCGATCGCGTGCAGCCCAGGCCTGACGTAAGCGTCTTTGCGCGGCAAGCAGCTGTGCGGGCAAATCCGGATACCTTGGATCAAGCATTGCATCACCCAAAGCAGGCACATACTCCATCAGCCCCAATGTCAGAGCACGGTCCAGATCCTGATCAAGCACGCAACGCAATAAGAGGATGGCAGGATGATCGGTCATCACAGTCTCAAATAGATTACCGGGCGATACCGAATCATCTTGTGGGAATACCCGGAGATCCCACACCTATTCTCAATCACAAACAACAGGGTGAACTTGGTCAGCAGACAACTTTATTCTTAATAACCACATTAGATCAGCCTCAAAAAGTCACCTTACCTAGTCAATGCAGCCCCGCATAACACGACGCCCATATAAGGCCGTCAAGCCCCGGCACCGCATCTCGGCCTGATGAAAGCGGCCCTGGCCACTCAGCAATTAAACTCATCCCCATCAATACAACTGTTAATCAAAGGGATCACCTACTTGTCTTGGCAAGGATGTAATGCAACAAATTAAAAGTATCGAACACCATCAAGCGTACCGTATAACGTAAGGTTCAAAGCGGCTATGGTGACCATCACCTTACATTTCAAAAACATCAGTAGTACATAGAAATGAGATTTAACTCACCAGCTCGTATTGGAGTCGCCATCTCACCAATGCACTATCCCAAATCAATGCTGAGTGAACAAAAACGGGAACTTGTATGAACTATTTTCTGTCTTAGCGTGACACTTGCAAGTGGCGGAACGAAATATCGCCCGCTATCCTATATCATCATTATCTGGAGAATTTTTGATGAAGTTGCGTCTGATCGCAGTCGCTGTTGCGACCCTGGCCCTGACCGGCAATGCATTCGCCCAGGACATCACGTCCGAAAAGGGAAAAATAAGCTATTACTTGGGCTATCAGCAAGGCAGCGCTTTAGCCGAGCTGACTGGGCGCGGGGAGCAGTTGGATATGAACTCTGTGATCAAAGGTATGGAGGACGCCTACAGCAAGAAGCAACCAGGCGTTACTGTTGAGCAGTTACGTCCAGCGATTGAAGCATTCCAAAAACGCGAACAAGCCCGCGCACAGCAAGCGAAGGCCGAATACGATAAAGCAGCTGCTGAAAACAAGGTCAAGAGTGAACAATTCATGGCCAAAAATAAGAGCGCCACAGGTGTAAAATCCCTTCCTAATGGCGTGCAGTACAAGATCATAGAAGTTGGCAAGGGTGCCAAGCCGACCCAGGCCAGTACCGTTCAGTTAGAAGTCGCTGGCCCATTCCCATGGGGTCAACGTCCACAACAGGGACACCAAGCACAGCAAATCCCAGGGATTAAGGTCAGCGCGATTGACATTAAAGGCATGCGCGAAGCCCTAATAAATATGCCAGCCGGTTCAAAGTGGGAAATCACCCTACCAGCTGACGCTTACGGCGCCGATCCACGTAATATTCTCCCACCAAACGCGGCTGTTCAATTTGAAGTCAAACTGCTGAGCGTCAAGTAAGGTAGCACCCATATACGTATGACGACGCCGGTTCTATCACAGCGCAGGCGTCGTCTTATGTATGTCCACACTTTGTAAATGGCGATATCTTGATCTGCGTTACAGATACTTGGGCGATCAGCCAGCGTTATTACTGCCCAAACTGCTCACATCCATTACATCGTTAGGCGATGTGACACGGATAGATGTGTGAGATGCACACCGATACATAGTACTCACAAGCAACAAATACGTTTTAAGAACGCCTCCCCTGGAACAGCATCACTCCATGGTGATGCGCAACGAATCAGTTTCACGCAGCAACACTCCTCCATCTACAACATTAACTGAAGCCGCACACACACACAGTGCACGCACCATAAGATTGCGCCACACCGCAGTGACTCACGTTGACATGAGCCATTTACCTCCACTCATGCATCAAACGATGCTGGCGTCATACGATGCTATCTGCGACAACGTCGCCCAGCTCAGCACCGAAGCACCACGTGATCTGGAGGTGCGCTGCAACATACAGTTGCTCTCCCACAACATACATTGCTCAAACGCCTGTCGGAATTCCTGACAAAATATCCCCCAATGCAGTAGCAACTGCATATAGGCAACATCAGCATTCAACGGTCACCGGGATGCAACTGAATTAATGGGGAGTTGAATCAACCAGCACGGAGCATGTGATAATAGGCGCTTCTGTCTAAGTCACCTGGGCAGGGCGGACAAAAAGGCAATGACCCCCACCGCCTGGATCACCTGGGTGCTTCAACAGAGAATAAGGACACACACGTATAGATGAAGTATCGCGGCGCAATCCTTTGCACCGGTCGCGACCCTCAAAACATACTGCAGAAACAATGTGTTAGAAAACTTCAGCTGATGGCAGCGTTCATGCAGCTAAACAGATTATTAACACATCACAAAATTAGGTGGGTTGGCAGAGCGGTTGAATGCACTAGTCTTGAAAACTAGCAAGGGGGTAACCCCTTCCAGGGTTCGAATCCCTGACCCACCGCCATTACAATAGCCAAGGCAGCGCAATGGGCACGTATCGAGCCGCAAAGATCTGCCCCAATGGACACGTCGCAACGACTGCTGCAGACCAGAACCATGAATTGCGGGAAGCGTTCTGCTCCCAGTCTGGTGAAGCGACCATCATCCAGTACCCAAAATGCAGCGCTTCCATTGGCGGTGATGACTACGTTGAAGGCGTTCTCGGATTTGGCAGAGACTACGAGCCGCCCACCTTCTGCAACAACTGCGGCAGTCGGTTCCCTTGGGCTGAACGCAAGATTGCTGGCACTGTTGAGCTTGTTGAAGCAGACGCTAACCTGACGCCTGACGAAGTTCAACAGTTCCGTACCGACCTAACCAAACTGACCAAAGACAGTCCCAAGACCCAAGTTGCCTCCCTTCGCTTCAAGAAGGTGATGGCGAAAGTCAGAACTTCGGTGGCGTCTGGTGTGCGTGACATCGTTGTGGATGTACTCAGCGAAGCAGCCAAGAAAGCGATTTAGGGAGCTTAAAAGGAATGGCGATGACTCTTGACGACATTAAAGCCTGCCTCCAAGCGGGCGGCTTCCAAGTTGCGAACGAAGTTGCGCTATCGAATGGCAAGGGAACACAGCTTCGCCTACAGAATGAGGCCATCGTTAACAGTTATCACACCGGCAACTTCATCGTTCAGGGCAAGAATCAAGACGCCGTGAAGGAGTGTCTCGGCGTGCAGCCCACGCATGTTGCGGCAGCACCCACGCCGCAGAATGGCGCTGCTACCAAGCCAATGCTCAGCAAGGTATTCGTCGTCTATGGGCACGACGCAGCAGCGCGCACTGAGCTTGAAGCAATGCTGCGCCGCTGGAAGCTTGAGCCGCTGATCTTGGACCAGCTTCCATCGCAGGGACAAACCATCATTGAGAAGCTGGAGAAGTACACGGCAGAGGTAAAGTTCGCAGTAGTGCTTGCCACACCCGATGACGAGGGTTTCCCTGCCTGCCAGGAGAACGAAAAGAAGTTCCGTGCGCGCCAAAACGTTGTACTGGAACTAGACATGATGCTCACACTGCTCGGTCGCAAGAACGTTGCCATTCTCATGAAGCAACAGGACAACATGGAGCGTCCTTCTGACATTCAGGGACTGCTTGTACATCCCGTTCAAGGACAACCTGCAAAAAGATGCAGGAACAGCTCTGGCAAAGGAAATGGCAGCTCAGGGTTACCAGATTTCTGTGGCTAACCTATAAGTCACGCGCAGCGCTCTGCTCGCAATAGGCTAGAACGCAGCTAGTTCAACCAACCTAACCACTAAGAAAAACAAGCGGTTACTCAGCAAGAGCGCCTCATTCCGGTTTGACCTTCCCGCCTGCAAGCAAGCACGCTGCTACAGACTGCGTAACGGTACTCCCGTCCCCTCTGCACGCTGTACCCCTACTGATCACCAGGTCGCTGCTTGAGCACATATCACGGTTGGAGGCGGATACACATCTTTTAGCGCCTGCTGCACAAACATAGCCACTGCGACGCCAAACACGCAACAACGATAAGCAGTTGATTACTCATAGCGCTACAAGCTCAACAACGCTCCACAACCATTCATGAGTTCAAATCACACCGCTTCCGCCAAATCGCCAATCAATAAACCACCTATTGAAAACAAGCTGCTGCCCCATATCAAAACCCACAATCAATCAGACATTGAAAGACGAGTTAAAACAGCCAGAAGCATTCCACACCCCACCACAACTGTTCACGCTACACGTCGATACCATCCCCTTGCTTTGCCGCAGCAAACAAGACCTCATTCTGTTTCTTCATCGTACGGGGGTCACTCAAGAAGATCGTGCTGAAGTGCAACAACCCGTAGACGTGGATCACCATTCAATCACCAAGTTCGCCATTGTCCGCAACGTTCTCACCAAGGTGAATACACGCGGCGACAATGGGCTGCCTGCTCGCTGTGACATCGTCAAGCGTATCGCAGAGTTCGAAAATTTCGAACTCTGTTGAGAAAAAGACCGGCTCAAAGCGAAAGGATTAAAATCACTGAGATCCTTACATTGGTCAATACCAAAGATGCCTTCACCCGTATGCAGCAAGAGCAGGAGAACGGGAGACCGCGCGTCAGCAAGCTCTAGCACAACATGAAGAAGTACATCTAACAGCCACTACAAAACGTGCAAAGTTTGAAGAAATAAACCAACGGCTCACTGCATTCATGAGCATGAACAACTATCCGCAGAAATGCGAAAAACGACGTACCAATACGCATGACATGTTCATAGCAACACATGGCGATACGGAATCGGTCCTCTCCGAATGCAGGAATGTACTGAGTCAAGAAACCATCTTTCTGTGTTGGCTGCAAGAATTCATCATGCTGCTACAACGCCAAGGCGATCTCACCACACTTCTAAAGCGTAAGTCGCAAGCAGCCATCCTTGAAAAGAATCCTTTTCTTGAAATTCTCTTGTAAGAAACCCAGCACGAAGCACAACAAAGTGCCAATGACGCCAAGGAATCATCTTTCAGCAGTTTTGTGGTCGAACGTGCGGGCCTCTAGCCATTCAATCAGCAACATGCTTCATATCACCTATCGCCATCCATCGGCCCTTGTGACTCACACCTCACACCTCACACCAAGAACTGTGAACTACGCTTTCCACTATGCAAAAAAAATCGCGGCACTATACCCCTGCTCCAAATACAGCCCCTGGAATTGCTATTGCTCAACACAACTCCGTAGCGGCACTTCAACAAGCATCTCTTTAATATTTGTCGATCCTGCGACTTTTCATCACCACCAGTAACATCACCACTACAACAGGCAACCAATACCGACGCATTTGCATCCTTACCGCAACACAGCACCTCATAACAAACCACACAAAACATCAAGAACAACACACCGCCGCCGCCTTTGACAACATCAACTCACCCACTCCATTGAGACACCATGTTGGCTTACTCAGCAACGACCTCAGTAACGGACAGAAAGGACCGTACACCGTACTAAAAAGCACGCCTATTTTTCAGTCATGACCGACCAGGAACGCCATACTCTGAATGTAATACCGTATACACTGGATCAGTATCCGGACGCCGACCGTGCCAGAGAGAGAAACTTTCAGCCGCTTGCTCAACCAACATACCTAACCCGTCGATCGCATAGCGGGTCTCAACCGCATGCGCCCAGGCCAGGAAGGGGACTGCTGCACTACCGTAATTCAGGTCTACCGCCGCAGTCATACTGTCCAACAACGAACGCGGCAGAGAGAAAGTGCGCATATCGGATGTGTTTCCGATCGAAGTCGCGTTAATGATTAACTCAAAATTTCCAAGATCACCCAAGTCACCCCAGTAGCGTGCACTGACTTTGCCAGGTTCACCAAGCGCATCGCACAGCATATCGGCACGCTCAGGGGAGCGGTTAACGATCACCATCTCAGTAATGCCGGCATCTAGCAATGCAGGAGCCACACCACGTGCAGCGCCACCAGCGCCAAGCAGCAAAGCGCGGCGACCACGCAAATCCAAACCATGCCGCTCCGTCAAGTTACGTACTAAACCTGTCCCATCGGTATTCTCACCATGCCAAACACCGTCAACGCGAGATAGCGTATTGACCGCACCGGCACGGCGTGCACGTGCACTTAAAGTTGTGCACACCTCAAATGCAGCCTCCTTAAGAGGCAAAGTCACGTTTGCACCACATCCACCCTCGGCAACAAAATGCTCCAGCGAAACACGAAACGCATCTGGCGCAACATCAAATGCAAGATAGTCCAGCACGACACCCATCTGACGGCCAAACTCGGTATGGATGCGCGGTGATAGCGAGTGAGCAATGGGATGACCAAACACAGCAAAACGGGATACAGGCATACAACGCTCCCAATCTAATTAAATGATTCACCAATCTATGAGGACCCATGAAAAATGCGAATCCAATGTCCCCGACTGACGCTAGAAACGAGTGTACTCCGTGTCTCCTTAGAAGAGTGACCCCGATAAAACTCACTATAAAAATCATCTCATTATAAAAATGATGAATATCATCCCGCTCACCCATGAGAAGCAGCAATCGTCACTCAACCCAATAACGCATCCTGCAAACAACTTGGCACTGCCTACACATTCAAACATGCACAACACGTAAATCCAAGGCAACAAGCCGTGACATGCTGTGGCTGATAACAAGCAATCACTACATTCGGATCACTCAATGTTTCAATGGCATAGCCGCTGATTCATCCCCACTGGTACTGAATTTCAACAACGCCGCCTGCGTGAGAATATTTCCGAAGCATTGCCCATGACTTGGCACACTACCGACCCACATAATCATCATCGACATACACCGGAACCGACATGACAATACGCAGATTACATGACTCAGCAGGTTTCCTTGCTCCTCTCTTACAAACCCTACACCTAGCATTGCACCGACAACACCACTCAACGCATGAATCCATTCATTGGCAACAACATGCGACACATCCCCAGAAACATCCATTTCAAATTTTTTCATTCAGTGCCAATAGTGACAAAAGCCAACACCGTCATCTCCAATATCCCACGGCATTCTGCCTGTGCTGAACTCATCACCTGTAATGAGTGACTCATCATCACCGCCAATGAAGTTCAATCAAACTGACTGCATGAAACTAAACTCCGTTTGTAGAACCATTGAAATGGTGCATTCTGCACATTCAATAAATCTCCCTCAATCATTATGTGATGCGATTGACATCTACTCATTTTTAAATAGATTAAAATCATCACTCACGCATAATTAAGTCTCATTTGGCCGCCCCATGGCGGCCTTTTTTTCCTCTCTACACTTCTGACCATTCAATTCCCGCCTGTACCAAGTACCCATCGCATACCAACACTGCACAATAGACATTACTCATAAACGCTATAAGCAGCACGTTAGCAATGTGATTTGAATTGATTAAAAAATAAAAACCTGACTATTACCCGCGCATAGCTCAGCCAATGGATTACTAGACACTTCATCACAAGCATTAGACTACGCCCGCCGCAGAGACTAATGGCTATTTTTAGCTCCTATTTCCTGACAGAACGCGTTTCACCCTACCCGCTTCCACTTCAGGCTGCTTCATCGCAATGACTCTCCACCCAGTCACACCATGACTGTCATTCGTATTCACCTTCTCAGCACTTTAGATAAATCAATAAAAACACTAAAGGTAATAAATAATGGCAGACATCTCTTTGTGTGATTCACACACATCATTAGATGAAAATACTTTTAATGCTCTGCCAACACATTAAACCAGCCTTCGTAATATTGCTCACCTCACACCACACAGGATCACCGTACTGAGTGAGCCTTGCCTGCCCGAAGCAGCACACACACCAATACAACGCTTTAGATTAACGATCCGCAGCAATCCACCTACAACCCACGTCGTAGCACTACTACACCAATGCAACATTCATCGCATGCCCTCCACCTGGAATGGCAGATCATGCGACACGCACTACACCCCATCACCACAGCAACAACGTGCATGACATAAAAACCCATTGCACAATGACCACATGAACATCCCCAACATTATCTCCGCACTCACTATCGCCGGCTCGGACACAGGCGGTGGCGCAGGCATCCAGGCCGATCTAAAAACGTTCGCCGCACATCATATACACGGACTCTCTGCGATTACCGTGCTAACTGCGCAGCACACCCGCGGGGTGAATGCAGTGCATATACCGCCGCTGGAATTTATCGCAACACAAATCGACACCTGCTTCTCTGACTTCAATGTACACGCCGTCAAACTCGGCATGCTCGCCAATGCCAAAGTCATCACACTGGTCGCCGAAGCCTTGCAACGGCATCAACCACCTTGCATCGTCCTAGATCCCGTGATGATTGCTACCAGCGGCAGCACACTCCTTGAAGACAGCGCATTGGAGGCTTTACGCACCCAGCTGCTGCCATTAGCCACCTTAATCACACCTAACATTCCAGAAGCCGAGCGACTCCTCAATCGTCATATCAACAGCGGCAGCGATGCCGACACCGCAGCAGCATCATTACTGAAACTTGGCGCTCACGCGGTACTACTTAAGGGGGGACATTTGAACGAAGGCAACAGTGTGATTGATCGCTTCGACAACGGCACATTACGCGAGCGCTTCAGCAATCCACGCTTAGCATTGAATGCCCACGGCACCGGCTGCACCCTATCCTCAGCGATCACCGCCCAACTGTGCCTTGGTCTGAACCTGCATCAAGCCTGCAAAGCAGGCATTGACTACGTTGCACGCGGATTGCACGCGGGCTACCGACCTGGACGCGGCAACATCACCGTACTCAACCACATACCACCAAAGCATACGGAATAAACACTCTAAAGACTGATAGCCAACAATACACATAACATGCCCATCCACTACCATCAGTGCGGATGCAGACATCAAAAACCACACCCTGCCATTCACCCAAAAACTAAGAAGGACTCCAAAGACCTATTTGCGCATTAACTAAGATCAGCAAGCACACGTAGCACTCAACGTGCAGCGCGCAACAAAGCATCCTCCACAACATCCTTAGTCAACACATTGGGAAGAATGTTGGGCGGTGCACCTGGTCCATAAACCACATACAGCGGTACACCTACTGCCTGATGCTGGCTTAGAAACGCACTAATCTGAGCATCTCCATTAGTCCAGTCACCCTTCATATACACAGCATCAATCCGATGCATCACATCGTGAAAAGCATCACTGGACAACACATTGCGTTCATTCGCCTTGCAGGTCACGCACCAATCCGCAGTCACATTGACAAAAACAACACGGTTATCGGCACGCAAACGATCCAGAAGCAGCGGCGAGTAAGCCACTTCATCGCTACTGACATTCTGCGGGATCGAATGCGGTATCTTCAGTTGCGTCACCCCCCAAAGCGGCAACAAGGTCAACAATAACAATACACTGGAGAGCACCAACCCCCAGCGATCAGCATTCCAACGGCTGCGCTCGAACCAACACAATCCCATTGCCAACATGACCAAGCCAACCAACAGCAACGACTGTGCATCCACACCGCGCTGTTTGCCCAGAACCCACAATAACCAGATTGCAGTCAAATACATTGGCAATGCCAGAACGTATTTCAGTGTCTGCATCCATGGACCCGGCGTCGGCAAACGACGTGTCAACGATGGCACAAAGCCAAGCAACAGAAACGGCAATGCCAAACCAAAGCCAAGCGTAAGGAATACCAACATTGCCAACAACGGCGGCGCGGTGAAGGCGTAGACCAACGCAGGGCCCATGAATGGACCAATGCAGGCACTGGACACCACACAAGCCAACACCCCAGCGAAGAAATCGCCTAATGACCCACTGCGCGCCATCAATGACTGACCTATCGCACCAAACTTGGTGCTGCTCATGGTAAAGACCCCTGACAAACTCAGGCCAACGGCAAACATCAAGTAAACCAATACACCCACAAAGCCAGGCTGCTGAAGCTGAAAGCCCCATAGTATCTTCGCCATAATCGCGATACCGCCGATGACGCCAAACGAGAGCAATACGCCGGCTGTGTACCAAATGGCATGGCGACGCGCACAAGCACGGCTCTCACCGCTTTTAGCCAACGCTAATACCTTCAGCGATAACACCGGCAACACGCACGGCAACAAATTCAATAGCAAACCACCGACTAATGCCAGAGACAACGCCATGAAAAACTTGCTCGCACTGTACGAGGGATGATTCTCCAAAGCGCTGTCAACCGAAACGGCCGACTGACTGGCCGTGGCCGGCGGGACGTTGCTACCTGGCAAACGCAATGGGTTCTGGAGAGAGGCATGGTTACCCATCAACGGTATAGCATTAGCGCGATTCGGCGAGGAGACCTTTCCAGAAGGCAAAGACAAACGCACCCGACGAGTCATCGGCGGATAGCAAATGCCGTCAATTTGGCACCCCTGGAAAGTCGCTACCAGAGTCGCATTAGCGATAGGCCCTGAATAATCACGCTGTAGCGGCAGCATCACTTCAATTTGATTGAAGTAAACGACCACATCACCAAAATGCTCATCGTGATACTTACTGCCCTGCGGCCAATACGCCACACCCGTATGAACAGTCTTATCACCTTCCAAGGCCAGTGAAGTGCGGTCACGGTACAGGTAGTACCCCTTGGCCGGGGTAAAACGCAGCAACAGATGATTACCATCACCAACGATGGCCTCAAAACCGAACGCCTGCTCGGCTGGAAGCGGCAATGCACGGACTCCAGGAACAATCTCACTGAGCAATGGTCGCGCGTCAACAGCACTCCCCCTATCCTGCCTATCAACCACAGCTCCTCTATCCAAATCATTACCATCAGTCGGCAACGCAACATGCAACGTGCGTACCTGTGGTGGGTAACACACACCGGCATCCGCACATCCCTGGTAGTTCACTTGCAACGTCAGCTTATGCACACCTTTCACAGGCAATACGCTGCGCACCGCGGTCAGACTCCCACGGTAAATTTCAACGTCCCCTAAATACGAATCATTCTTCCTGTAGCCATTTGGCAAATTCAGCTTGGAATCGCTTTTGAGCACACCATCATTCAAGACCCGCACCGCAATCCTATGTCGGTAAAGGTAATAACCCTCGGCGATCTTCCAATGCACCAACACATGATGGCGATCAAGAGCTTTCACCCCGACCACAAAAGCCTTTTCCACCGGAAGTAGGTCCGTTTCGCTGACGGCGACTACAGGAAAAGAAATCAGTGCCAATACACATAGTGTGGCTAAACGATGCAAGAACGTCATGGTAGAGAGTATTCCTCGTCAATCTCTGTATTAATCCAAGTCAAGTACTCAGGTAATCCCACGCTGACCTGGACTGCGATTGCCTCCGGCAGTCGATAAGGATGCAGCGCGCACAAACGCGTAATAGCGGCGTTCACATGCACAGCGTTGGTCTTAATCAGTAACTGGATCTCTTGCGTCGTCTCGATCTTTCCCTGCCAACGATAGGTTGAGATCGCACCCGGTAATTGAGTCACACAAGCTGCCAACCTTTCCTGTACCAATACGCGAGAAATAATTTCAGCGCTCGGCAAATCAGGGCAGGTGCTGAAAATCAGGTATACATCAGATGCCATAAGATCACAGTGTAAAGGCTGAACGACTCTCTGATATCGGGCACAGATATATTTGTGAGATTAATGTGAATAACGACATACTTAATAGCCTATTCAGCGATACTTTTGTTACGCCATGAACGTGCCTTCGTTATGTTTCATGAGTTCAATGCCTAGAGCATGCGCACTCAGCAAAGCATCAATAGCGCCTGACACCACCACTCATCAAAAATGCCAAAAAGTCAGACGCTAGCAAACGATCCAACCGAATCTACCAACGTAATACGGCTATGCAAGCAACCCGGTTTACCCAACTTGCCCAGTGATACCAATCATTAAACTAAAATGGAGTGTTGGCTGAGTCATGCTCTTGCAGCCTTTCAGAACACCAACTGCATCAGCACAGCGAACCACCCTTGCCGCACACACGTATTGCACATAGGGATTTAATCAATGAATTTCACAAAAAAATCTCTGAACCCCCTTGAAACCCCTACACTCAGCCATATATGCCGTCTTGATCCTGAGTTTTCAGTCGTCAGGATTTTCGCATGTGCGGAATTAGCACTCATTACATAAGAGTGCTAACCCTCCCATGTAAGATCTATATAAATCAATCACTTAAAGAGGGTCTTTATGAGCATCAAACCGCTTCATGATCGCATAGTGGTCAAGCCAATCGAAGCCGACGAAGTTTCCCCTGGTGGTATCGTGATTCCAGACTCCGCCAAGGAAAAGTCCACTAAAGGTGAAGTCATCGCCGTCGGTGCCGGAAAGCCGCTGGATAACGGCAACGTCCGTACCCCATGCGTCAAAGTGGGTGAGAAAGTGATTTACGGTCAATACGCAGGCAGCACCTACAAGGCTGAAGGCGTCGAATACAAAGTATTACGCGAGGACGACATCCTGGCGATCATCGGTTGATTAAGCCAAGCCCGAAACTCGTGAATGCATCCGACATATCACGCCAACAGCGGACACATTGTTCCATACATCACTAATGTTCTCATCGCGAATCTTGGAGTAAAAACATAATGGCTGCCAAAGAAATTATTTTCAGTGAAAAAGCCCGTTCACGTATGGTGCACGGGGTGAACCTGCTTGCTAATGCAGTGAAAGCCACCTTAGGTCCCAAAGGCCGCCACGTAGTGCTTGATAAGAGCTTCGGCTCCCCAATCATTACTAAAGACGGCGTCTCTGTCGCCAAAGAGATTGAGTTGGCCGACAAGTTTGAAAACATGGGCGCACAAATGCTTAAAGAAGTTGCGTCCAAAACAAATGACCATGCAGGCGACGGCACCACCACTGCAACGGTACTAGCCCAGGCGTTGATCCGTGAAGGATGCAAAGCAGTGGCCGCTGGTATGAATCCAATGGATCTTAAGCGTGGTATCGATAAAGCAGTCATTGCCGCGGTTACCGAACTGAAGAAGATCTCCAAGCCAACCAGCGACGATAAAGCCATTGCCCAAGTCGCAACCATCTCTGCTAACTCAGACGAGTCTATCGGCAACATTATTGCCGAAGCAATGAAGAAGGTCGGTAAAGAAGGAGTGATTACCATTGAGGAAGGCACAACTCTAGAAAACGAATTGGATGTCGTCGAAGGGATGCAGTTTGACCGTGGTTACTCTTCGCCATATTTCATCAACAACCAGCAGTCCCAAATTGTTGAGCTGGATAATCCCTACATCCTCCTTCACGACAAGAAAATTTCCAGTGTGCGCGATTTACTCACCGTGCTTGACGCCGTCGCCAAAGAAAGCAAGCCGTTGCTGATCGTCGCTGAGGAAGTCGAAGGCGAAGCTTTGGCAACTCTGGTCGTTAACAACATCCGCGGCATCATCAAAGTCTGCGCAGTCAAAGCACCTGGCTTCGGTGATCGTCGCAAAGCCATGCTGGAAGATATGGCTGTGCTGACAGGCGGCACCGTCATCTCGGAAGAAGTAGGTCTGTCTCTGGAAAAGGCCACGACCAGCCATCTTGGCAAGGCCAAGAAAGTACGCGTCTCTAAAGAAAACACCACCATTATTGATGGTATGGGTGACAACGATGCGATCAATGGTCGCGTCAAGCAAATCAAGACCCAGATCGAGGAAACCACCTCGGACTACGACCGCGAAAAACTGCAGGAACGTGTAGCCAAGCTCGCCGGTGGTGTAGCCGTCATCAAGGTCGGTGCTGCAACCGAAGTGGAAATGAAGGAAAAGAAAGCACGTGTTGATGATGCTTTACTTGCAACCCGTGCAGCCGTTGAAGAAGGAGTGATTCCAGGTGGCGGCGTGGCCCTGATACGTGCAATCACGGCAATCAGCAATCTGAAGGGTGCCAATGAAGACCAGACACACGGCATTCAAATCGCATTGCGCGCTATGGAGGCACCATTACGCGAAATTGTTGCCAACGCCGGTGAAGAGCCATCGGTCATCTTAAATAAGGTGAAAGAAGGCAAGGACAATTTTGGCTACAACGCCGCTACTGGCGAATTCGGCGATATGGTCAACCTTGGCATCCTGGACCCAACCAAGGTCACCCGTTCAGCACTCCAGAACGCTGCTTCAATCGCTGGCCTGATGATCACCACAGAAGCAATGGTCGCCGAGGCTCCGAAGAAAGACGAGCCAACCCCACCTGCTGCTGGTGGCGGCATGGGCGGTATGGGCGGTATGGATTTCTAAGAAAATAAACTAACGGTTGTTGTATTTATCAAAAAAGCCCTGCTCACGCGGGGCTTTTTTTCTGCGGCGATCCTTCAGCGTGCAATGGTGACACAGCAACAACTTTAGCTTCTAAGAACGTTGGTTATCCAATTCCTGCAATATTTCAGGAAATTTAAGGATAATTGCAAAACATCCGTACCCAATGCATAAATGAATACAGATACAGATCAACATCCACTGCATTTACACGAAACCACATAATAAAAATAGAAATAACTACTAATAGATAAAGCCAAACTCATTTATATTTCTCATTTAATTTCTTTTGAACAATAGAAAATCCTTGATCATGTAACCAAACACGCCCCTCCAAAACCAAAGAAACACTAAGTATCACATCACCACTTTCATCAACATTAATCGGGAAGCGAATATATCGCTGAGCACCTGCTGTAATATCCTCTCCTTGAGGAAAATCGACACGGGGAACCCAAGCATCAATTTTAGGAGTAGTCCCCTTCGGATGGACCTGCCAAGATAACCGCAATGGATGCTCCTTAGGCAATACAAGCAAAGGATACTCACTTTGATTATCTACCTTGACCTTGACTTCATAGCGTCCATCACACAGTTTTTTTACATTGATAATCCCAAGCTTGATACGCTTTATTTGCTCGTTTGGAATTTCACGCCAATCTCCCTCTGAACAATTAGGAGTATCCAATGCAACAAAATACTTAAAAATACCCATATCCAAATTTTCCCCAAGGTGCCCAGCATAAAAACGCCGTGCTGATTCCATACGCGAAACAGCCTGCAAGCACGCCGGTTGCGTAGGATCATTCGTTGAATAACCATTAGGAAAATTTCCAGAATATCCGTTCAAGGTCTTCAATCCACGCTCTTGAGCAAGCAACATACCATCCAACTCGGTCATAAAGGATGGCTCAGATGTATTGACAGGAACAAAAATCACTGTGGAAGCATTCAGATGTGCAGGCAACTTTTGATCGAGCGTTGCGGCACGCATTTTCGCTTCAGCAATATCATAAAACTGGCCTTTCATTAGAATAGTTTCAATCATGAGCGCTACGCACAGTGAAGCTGCTAATATGATCCATCTTCCGCTTTTTAAGCGTGCCGCATCTATTCCAGAGGCAATCAGAATCGCAAGTGGAATCATTAATATTAGAATGATACGAGATACAGCTCGAATCGAATTAACTCCAGGGAAATCAGCAAATAATAGATAGAATGATTGATCTTTAATATTTAAGGTAAATAACATCAATAACGCCAAAGATATAATAGAAACATTCACTATTGGCGATCTATTGAGGGTTAACGCGAGTACAACCAACAAAAGCGCACCTAGACCCACAAACATCTGATGCTCATGGCGCATAGGCAAATCCTTGCCTACGTGGTCACTGAAGGTATGCCATATCGTCGAGATATCAGAAATAAAATAGCTGCTGATACGCGGTAACATCGAAGAGATGTCATGCGAATCACGCGAGAAACCATATAATTTTGAATATAAAACATAGGGATACATTAAAACTAACAGACTGGTAACGACTAAACCTAGTAATAGGAAAAGAAATAAAGCATCTCTCCTGTTTGAATTCACCCAAGCACCGAAACCAGCAAACCAGGTTAAAGGAGATGTCCTTTCAATCCAGCATTGCGCAGCTATCCAAGCGAGTAACAACAATGACAAGAAATACCCGAGATAAATAGAGACATAAAATTGCAATGCCACTGCTAGCGCCCCCCAACCCAACCACAGTGGAGCACCCAACTGGCGAAAGCGCTGCCAACACAGCAGCGCCAAAGGCGCTGGAAAACAGTAGCTTAATTGAGCATGACCTACATGATGGGCAACGGTTGGCATCCCGAAAGTAAAGAAAAACGCTCCCCAAGCAGCAGCAGCAACAGAGTAGCCCAATTTCCGAAGCACAAAGTGCATTGATGCGAAATTCAGCAGATAGCCTGTCAAATACCAAAGATCATAAGCAACATACCGATCAAAGCCTAAGATGCGATAGATCGAATAGATCCAGGCAGTTCCCCAATGATTATCGCTAAAAGCAAGAGCACCAGGCATCGGATAAAAAAATCCAGGACTCAATAGTGATTCATTACCGCCACTCACCCATCTATAAAAATACTCAAGAATAATGCCATTGAAACGAGCATCCCCTAGATCACCAGGCACGCCGCGGAAGTAATTAACATGTGTTGCCAGTATTAAAAGTAAACCTAAAGCAAGCAACATAATAGGCATCAGCAGATGCCATTGACGGAATGGTGGAGGATCTTGCTGGTAAATAGCAGTCACTTTAATCATATGATATTTCTTATACCTTATGTTTATTGACAACGATAATCTAATTTCATCCGACTTTCACGGAAAGGATCTGTCAATGTATCCGTATAATTTCCCATCAATAAACGATGCTTGGGTAAAAGATTTTTACGGTAGAAACGACTGAATGAAGCTAAGCGCTCACCACGCTCAGTCAGCTTAACGCAGCCATTATGGATATAAATTGTTCCTGACTGAAGCTGCTCGGTCAATCGAACTTCTACCAAATGATGTTCCCGCATATACTCATCTTGAAATATCTGTTGGAAAGCATCTTCACGAATACCACCACCTCGTTGCTGTAACTTTTCGAGGATATAGAAAGAAAGCGAACGATCAACAACAGTTGGAATCGAAATTGCGAACAAATATGCTCCAAGAAGCCATATCACTAGCAACTGTACTATTTCCAGTGAAGAAAAATTGTTGAAAAAACGGAATATCCAAAATAATAAACCCACTAATACAGCAGCCAGCACACCATCCAGCAGGCTCGCATAGAAGACAACATTCACTTTAAAATAAATAATATGTATATAATAAAAAGCCAGCATGAATACAATAAAAACAAACGTAACCAAAGCTGATTTGAAAAACATATTCATTTGAAAACCATGAATTTATTAGAAAAGAAACTAAAAACGACTTGCATAGCAGTAGCCATCAAAAAACCAAGGGTATAGTTCAAATTGTAAACGTCAGTCCAAAAATACAAGATGCACGTATGTATTAAGGCGATGCAAAAATACGTCAATATAAACAGCAATGCCTGCTTAGCCAACGGCACTTGCACTATACGGAAAACAAAATAACGGTTGCCAATAAAAGAAACGATGATTCCGAATATAGCTGCAATACCATTTGCCAATCCCGCTGAATGCAGGCCAAGTACTTCCAAAGTAAATCGCAAAATAGTGTAATGGACAGCAGTTGCGACTAGCCCATTAAGCAGATATCGAAGAAGTTGACCACGTAGCGCGCTATTAATTCTGTTTCTATTACTTCGGGCAGGCATACAGGATCTCTTCAATAAAACCCTTGTAAGTCTCTGGAGGCGATACACCACTACTACGGATGATTCCAGACATCATCAGAAGAAGTAAAGTCAACGCCGCAGTTTGAAGGAAAACAAGCAGCAGGATGCCGTTAACCAGAGAAAACCAACCTGGTGTCGCATAACCAAACATTTTCAACAGAAATGCCAATACGCCACCAAAGATCGAAGAGCTGGCGATCACAGTGCAGGCAATACCAACCCGTACCAAAACATCTTCAGCGAAAACCATCAATGCACGGAAGCCATGAAGCGCCAAACTAACAAAATTCATCTTGCTACGTCCCGCATAACGTATACCCCGATCAAGAGCATAGCTCGAAACGCGCAGCTTAGAATTGAGCACGCAGGCTGCTACGTGAATCCACAACTCCTGCATTGCAACAAGCCTGCGCACCGCCGACATTTTGGCTGCCATGAAATTACCAAAACCGATTTTTCGCCCGCTAAGCAACGAAAACAAGTACTTGTAGATCACATAAAAGACGCGGAACTTGAGAGTTTCCACACGACTCTTACGAGTGGCAACTACTACATCAATCTGTGCTGAATCCAGATTTCCCAGCAATTCAGAAATACTTCCAGGAGTATCCTCACCATCAGAATCCATGACGACTACGTAATGCGTGTCACCGAAATGCTCAACCACATAGCTCAAGCCAATCGCAATTGCTCGCTGGTGACCAACATTGCGGCGCAACTTAATCACAACTCCCTGCAATCCAGCGGCAGTGATCGCTTCCGGATGAAGCGGTTGGCGTATGGAGCCATCGTCAACAGCAACGATATAGGTATCAGTCCTCTGATTTTTTGCAAGTTCCTGGAATAACTGGCTTGAAGCTTCGATATCTTCAAAAACCGGTATCACAATAACAAGCGGAGGCACTGAAGCAGACATTGCTAAACACGCTTACGGAAATAAGCAATGGTTTCCCTGAGGCCATCTTCAAGCGAGACCTTGGGTTCCCAGCCAAGTTGAGATTTAGCCAAAGTGATATCCGGCTGACGCTGTTTCGGATCATCCAAGGGCAGCGGTTGAAATACGATTTTTGAAATACTACCCACCAATTTAAGGACCATTTCAGCCAGCTGCAGCATCGTAAACTCAGTGGGGTTACCAATGTTTACCGGTCCATTAAAATCTTTGGGACTTTCCATCATTCGCAACATGCCATCAATCAGATCATCGACGTAGCAGAAGCTGCGCGTTTGGGTACCATCCCCGTAGATGGTGATTGGCTCACCACGCAGTGCCTGCACAATGAAGTTACTCACCACCCGACCATCATTGGGATGCATGCGCGGACCATAGGTATTAAAAATACGCGTGACCTTGATCTCTAACTTGTGCTGGCGCCAATAATCGAAAAACAGTGTCTCCGCACAACGCTTCCCTTCGTCATAGCAACTACGGATGCCCACCGGGTTCACACGCCCCCAATAGGTTTCGAGTTGTGGATGAATTTCTGGATCGCCGTACACTTCACTGGTGCTGGCTTGAAGAATACGTGCCTTGACCCGCTTGGCCAGCCCTAACATGTTGATTGCACCATGCACACTGGTTTTTGTCGTCTGCACTGGATCATGCTGGTAATGCACTGGCGATGCCGGACAAGCAAGATTGTAAATGCGGTCGACTTCAACATAGAGTGGGAAGGTGACATCATGGCGTATCAATTCAAACTTAGGGTGACCAATCAGGTTGATGACACTGTCCTTGCTACCCGTATAAAAATTGTCAACACATAATACATCGTGACCGGAAGCAACCAATTTCTCGCATAGATGGGATCCCAGAAAGCCAGCACCCCCGGTGACTAGCACTCTGTTGTTATTTCCAGACATGGGTACTCCATAAGAACACTTCAAAATCCAAGCTTGATCGACCAAGGAAGATAAACTTCTCAGTCGACTCGTCCATCAAACAGCAGTTTTGAGCATCCATTCCAATGTTTCTCTCAATGGAGGAGAACTCCAAGGGCCAATCAATTGCCGCAACAGAGAATGATTTCCACGGAGAATACGCACCTCGTTGGTACGCATAAAGGCCGGATTGATCCGAACCTCAATGGCATGTCCAGTAATATCTCTGCAAAAATCAATCGCATCACGCAGGGAATAAGCAACACCAGAACATACGTTGATTGTTTTTCCAACCGCGTTTATGGTTTCAACCAAACGTCGATATGCCTGAACGACTGAACGCACGTCACTAAAATCACGCTGCACATCAAGATTGCCAAGTTCGATATGCTGGGAGCGAAGGCAAAAATGCGCGACGATTTTAGGGATAAGAAAAGTATCTGCCTGCCCAATCCCTGTGTAATTAAACGGTCGGGTAACCACCAACGGTAAACGCTCACGCCACAAGCTAGCGGCATACTCCATAGAAAGTTTGCTCACTGCATAATCGTTGGTTGGTGCTGGCTTCGTAGACTCTTCCAACTCCCCTTCGGATGCATTGCCATATACGTTGGCACTGCTGGCCAGCAACACACACTCTGGCGTTGCATCGCCGTGGGTTAAAGCAGTTAATAGGTTACGCGTGCCGATCACATTGACGTGGTAGAAATCGTTTGCACTACCATGTGCAACAAAAGCCAGCGCAGCCAGATGGATCACAACATCCGGACGCACATCAGCCACACTCCGGGTAAGCGCGTCGAGATCACACAGATCAGCTTGCAACCAACGCACCGAATCATCTTGTGTCTCAGGGAGAGACTTACCAAGGGCAATGACTTCGTAACCATGGCTAAGAAGCTCGTCCAGCATATATCGACCGGTAAAACCGCTGCTACCTGTCAATAGAACACGCTTACCAGAAAAATTCATTTAGAAGGGGAAATCGCGTTCGCTGCGGCGCACATCTGCTTCCATCATCATGTGACAAAGCTCCTCAAGTGTGGTCTTTGGTTCCCAACCCAGCTTCGTTCTAGCTTTGGCCGGATTACCGATCAACAAATCCACCTCAGCCGGTCGATAAAACTTAGGATTGATTGTGACTAAAGTTTTTCCCGATGCAACATCAACACCACATTCCCGTTCGGCTTGTCCCTTCCACTCCAACTGGATATCAACGGCACTGGCAGCCAAGCTGACGAAATCACGCACAGTTTCAGTTCGGTTGGTTGCCAGCACGAAAGTATCTGGCTCATCAGCCTGAAGCATACGCCACATTCCCTCAACATATTCCTTCGCAAAACCCCAATCACGTTTGGCATCCAAATTACCAAGCTCTAATACGTCTAGCTTCCCTAATTTAATCATGGCAATCGCATGAGTGATTTTACGAGTAACAAAATCACGCGCTCGCAACGGCGATTCGTGATTAAACAAAATACCACTAGCAGCAAAGATACCGTACGACTCACGATAATTAACCGTCATCCAGTGAGCATACAACTTGGCAATACCGTATGGGCTGCGCGGATAGAAAGGCGTTTCCTCAATCTGCGGAGTCTGCTGGACTTTTCCAAACATCTCAGAAGTCGATGCCTGATAGAAGCGAATCTTAGGATTAACAATCCGAATGGCTTCCAACAGGTTCACCGCACCCACTCCGGTAATATCGGTCGTGGTCAATGGCTGGTCAAAAGAGACGCCAACAAAGCTCTGTGCGGCAAGATTATAGACCTCTTTAGGAGCGGCCAATTCGAGCAATCTCACACTCGAAGAGAGATCGGTCAAATCATATTCGACCAGATGTAAATTGGGATGCTGTGCAATCCCAAGTTCATTAATACGCCAGAAGTTCAATGAGCTAGAACGACGATACGTACCATAAACCACATAACCCATTTCGAGGAGCAACTGCGCTAAATAAGCACCATCCTGTCCTGTAATACCCGTAATGACCGCGCTTTTATTACACATTAGTATTTCTTCAAAACATGATTGAAAAAGAAATAAACATCACTTTATTAATGGTGAATCTATCTCAAAAAAGAATTATAAACACATTCACTCACATCTCCCCCACTCTGTCTTTGACGAAATTCTCGCGCGTAACAAGGCGTTCGGTATCTTCAAACAACACAGCAGCCAAATCAGCTGCACTCTCCCGCCAAGTCAGCCAAGACATCACATCACTGCGCTGATATCGCTGCTCCCGATACAACACAATCCAATCCAGAATCGCATCACGCGCCTGTTCGGGTGCGGTTCCTGAAAAATAAGCCGCATATTCACCCGCCACTTCCCGAAAGACGGGAATATCACGTGCAATCACCGGCAACTGATGCTGCGCCGCCTCAATCAGTGGTAATCCAAAGCCTTCTCCTTCAGATGCAGCAATCAAGCAACTACACGCCGAATACAGTCGTCCCAACAGTTCATCACTGGCACCAACGAACCAGAACAAACGGTGATTCAACTCAGAATGAGACTTTAATTCCTCGCACAGTGCATCTACCAACCATCCGATCTTACCTACAATCACTAGCATCACATCATGCTCTGCAGCCCACAATTGATCAAAAGCACGCAGGATCTGAGCATAGCCCTTACGCGGTTCTAAGGTACCCACCATAAGAAAACTCACCCGGCCATTCAGTTGCTCAAGCACGCTGTGCTCATGTTCCAACATGCCCTGGCTTGGCAAGCTACTCTGAATATCAGCTCCGAGGTGGAACCAGCGTACATCCGGGCGCTTCTGCAACTGCTGTTCGTCCATCCACGCCAGTACATCATCAGCCGTCGCATGGGAGATGCAAAGCAATACCTCAGAAACCCCCACCACTTCGCGCAACCAACGCTCATGGTGATATGCACCGTCAACTTGCCACCAATCGGGACGACGCACCGGCAGAATATCGTAAATAACAAATGCGATCCGGACACCAGCATTACGCAAGTACTGAAACCAATCCGGCAACAAAGCGATACATTCATTCACCAAATCAAGACCAAGAAATACATCCCCGGAATGACAGACCAGCGGCGTGTCCTCAATCACCTTACCTGTGCCAGTCAACTCGGCAGCATAGGCATTGGCGCACACATAGGTGCAGGACTCAAGATCCATTCTCACCAATTGGATGACATAACCTTCAGGTGGCTGACGCTGCCATTCCAAAACAATCGCACGCGTGACACGTTGAATACCCGTTCTGAAATCAAGTAACGCCAGTTGAGTCACGTCAACCATAATCTTAGGTACCGGAGGAGGTACCGATCGATCAATTGCATCGGCCAAAGCAAACAAATCAGTGCTGGTTTCACCACCACCCAGTTCAATCAAGCGATGTTCAAGTGAACGTAGCAAGACATCGTGCTCTGGAATCCCCTGGCACACAGCATACTTGCCTACCTGTTCGCACACTTTAAGAAAACGAAGTGCCACTGCATCCCAAGAGAATTCCCCAGCACGCTCCAAGCAATACCTACGCAGCTCCTCCAAATCAGCAGTGTGATCGAGAAAATGCGCCATGCGGTCACAGATAGAATCTACATCGAATGGATCAAAAAACGCATCGGGGTAATGGACAATCTCGGGAATACTGGACACACCCGAGACAAGTACCGCAGCACCACAGGACATTGCTTCGAGTACTGGAAGACCAAACCCCTCATGCCAGGAGGGAAAGATGAAAAAGCAACACAGATTATAGAGAGCAACCAAATCATGGTCGGAAATATAACCGGTGAAAATGACTTCTCCTGATGTCAGACCCGCCGCAGTAGCACGCTCCAGCAGCTGTTTGACACAGTGATCAGGCATTCGTCCAGCCAGTACCAGCCTACAGCGCGTGCGCTGGCCATGCTCCAGACGCGCATAAGCATCAATAAGACGCTGTAGATTTTTGCGCTCGTCAGAACCACCGGTATAAAGAATAAAATTGCCATCCAACCCAAATTTATTCAAAACCATCTGTAATTCAGGGGAGTGACGGGACAGTGATACGAAGATTGAATCGCACGCCGCGGAGATATTGAACACCCGCTTGGCATCGTAGCGCATCACGTTAACAGCCTCAGCACAGGAACTCTCTGAAATCCCGACTAATGCGTCAGCGCAACGTAGCTGAGTGAGTTTACGCTCGTAGTACTTACGATAAGCAGGTGCCGGATCCAAGTAGATATTGCGGTGAATCCACGGGATCATGTCGTAGAACGTCACCACAGTAGGTATGTGGACGAACTGACCAACACTGGTAACAGCATTGTCTCCGTAACCCTCGAACATGCTTGACACGTGCACCACATCAGGAGCCAATGCGGCAATCGCCGCCTCTCTGATTTGTTCCGCGCGCGCATTTGCCCCTTGCATCTCTTTGATTGGCAAAGGCACATGGAACACATGGATATTGACCTGTGGCAACAACCCCTCAAAAGCCTGCCGAATCACTGGAATTTGTTCTGCAAAAGCGCCATTAAGGATGAGATGAATATCGTGGCCACGATGATTACGTGCTGCAGCCATGGCTAACGACAAGGTATAGCGACCAATACCACGATGGCGGCTTCCTTCAGACTGCGCACCCTGCAGATCCATGACGATACGCATCAATCATTCTCCCTTGTTTATCTGACCTATCATGCGTGCGTAGATCTCACGTCCACGACTTGACAATAAATGCGTACCTTTTTTTTCATCGCATGCCAAGGAGCGATGCATCTGGCCCAGCACATGCGGCACGGGTACGGATACCAGCACATCAGCAGTGCTCAACGGAGGTGCCACCAAACCCTCTTGTTCAGCTAGTGAACGCAAGCGTCGATGCAATACAGGGACACGCTTTACTACGCCATTTAATAACGCTCTAATGCCTGGACGGTGTAACAATGGGCGCATTGTCAGGATGAGGCACTTACTTATCGCGCGCCTGGGCGAACAACATAGCAATCTGACAATTCTAGAAAAAACTCGCAGCGGACGCGTCACACGCCAAGAATGGCTGCGACGGATATCATCCAGTCTGGCACGCAGGGAATCGACCTCCGAAATGAGATGCTCTAATTGCGCACGATGCGCATCAATGGCCTGCTGCAAACAGGCTTCGGATGCCTTCAACGTCTTGACTTCTACATAAGCAGCAATCGCATCCGCACGATACGCTTCAATAGCCTGGCGCAACACCACCTCGGACACCTTCAATGCCTCAACTTCTGCGTGTGCCCCAAGCGCATCAGACTGACTTTTTATCAAGCTCTTCTGACACTCATCCCATTGACGCACGCCCACCGCACACCAACCATTTTCCAATCTAAAACCATCAAGCACATTGGGAGGACACGCAAACCCAGCCAGCAACTCAGGATGGCGTTCACTCACGTAGAATCGATTCAACCCATCGAAGTAAGCGAACACATAACCTTTACCCAGAACAGCAGCCTCCCACTGCGTATGCGTCGACTCAACCGTCATGGGTCGAGTCGCCTCGACGACCACTACCCAAGGCCTCACTGGAGAAGCAACCCAGCTGCGCAGCACCCGAGCCTCACTACCTTCCACGTCGATTTTCAGCCAATGGACTTCACGCCCACATACGTGCTCCAACACTGCATCCAAGGTTATCGCAGCGACACTAACGTCACGCACCACAAATCCATTGGCTTGGTGAGTATCAGCAATATCAGGTTCGGTAGTACTCAAGCCAGTATCGGCAATATCAAAGAACGGCAGCACACCTGCCAAGTCACTCACTGCAACTTGAAGTACCAGCTCATCTGGCCGACGCATACGTAACGAGTCAGCACACTCTTGATTAGGCTCGATATGTATACCGCGCCAACCACGCTCATAGAACAATTTGCTCACCGAATCAATATCTGGGCTGTACGCCCCAATATCGATATAGCATCCTCGGTCAACATGCTTGAGAGCACGCCAGAGCATGATGTCTTCAAAATTTTGCGCATAAGAAATCAACTCTGACATCAGTTATTCATCTGCCGGGAAGAAAATGACATGAGGCTAAAAATATTTATCAAATGATGAGTGAGATATAGCACACGCGTGCACTGTTGCACTGTCAACACGTTCCAAACATTCGACGCATTACACCTTAGAACCTTTTTTTCTGAGAAAATACCAAGAAAATACAACGGCACTTAATCACCACTGATACCACCGCCGTTTGTTTACGGAGCTACCACAGAATAACACCCTGCTTACAGTGCTCATCACCCTGTAATAAATCATGTTTCAAGAACAGAAGACATACTTAATGTCGTCCTGGATCACTAAGCGCTCTAAAGCACCATGTCATTTATCAAGATAAAACCAATAAATAAATAGTAATTGATATAATCATTCAACAACTGAAATAATTCCACGAAAATTAAATATCCGAGACGAAACCCTTGAGATATACCGTTCTCTCCGCCTAACAATCGGATACTCCAGATTGCTCATTGCACATACATCAACGACTACACAGCATGCGCTCAAAACACAGCGGCAACATCACAAAATTGTTCAATGCCCGTAGCACACCAACCAGCAACTTGATGACTACTGGAGTTAAAGCTCTAAATCCTTACCGAATAGTCGTGAATAATATTGTGCTTCAGTAAAACTAAAACTCAGGCAGCCAGTGAGCCACTATAGCGCAAAGGTATCTAACCGTCATTGGATACGACGACGCAGGTAATTCAATAAATCAATGCGTGTAATCAGGCCCAAAAACTGATCATCTTCCATCACTATAGCCACTTGGCCTCGCTCAAACACAGGGAGTAACGCCTCAATCGGCGACTTCACATCCAATCGGTGAAGTTTACTGACCATCGCGGTAGAAACAGGGTCACAAAACCGAGTCTCATCACCATAGACATGTAACAGCACATCGCTTTCATCAAGGATACCGACCAACTGTCTGTCCTCAATCACTGGCAACTGTGAAACACCGTATCGCTTCATACGCTGGTAAGCCACAGTCAGCAAATCATTGGGATCAACCACAACAGTATGACGCTGACTGTAAGGATGCAGGATCAGATCACGCAAATCACCATAATGTGGCCTTTTCAAAAAACCGTTATCCAACATCCAATCGTCGTTATACATATTTAACAAATACTTGTTTCCCGTGTCGCAAACAAACACCAATACACGCTTGTGCTCAATCTGCTCACGGCAGTATTTCAATGCCGCAGCCAACACAGTACCTGTTGAAGAACCTCCCAGAATCCCCTCTTTACTCAACAACTCACGTGCAGTGTGAAAGCTCTCCGCATCACTGATCGCATACGTTTTTTTGATCCGCCTGAAGTCGGAAATCGGAGGCAAACAATCACTTCCAATCCCTTCAACCAACCAAGTACCAGACTTATCACTACGTGTTCCCTCATTGATGTACTGGGTAAGAATAGAACCAACCGGATCGGCCAAAATCAATTCGACATCAGAAGCAACTGAGTCGAATGCCCGCGACAAGCCTGTGATGGTGCCAGCACTATCGCAACCTAATACAACCGCATCCACATGACCGCCCATCTGCTTCAGAATCTCCGGACCAGTACCGAACTCATGCGCAGCTGGATTGTCCGCATTTCCAAACTGATTAATGAAGTAGGCTCCTGGTGTCTCGGCTGCCAGTTTTTCAGCCAAATCTTGGTAGTGCTCTGGATGACCCTTGCTGACATCTGAGCGGGTCAATATCACTTCCGCCCCCATAGCCTTAAGATTAGAAATCTTTTCCCAAGCCATGTTGTCCGGTACAACAAGGATCAGGCGATAACCCTTCTGCCGAGCTACAAAAGCCAAGCCCATACTGGTACTGCTGGCAGCCCCATCAACCAACGTAGCACCCGGCTTGATATGACCACGGCACTCAGCCGCCTCAATCATCGACAAGCCCACACGATCCTTGATTGAACCACCAGGATTAGCGCTTTCAAGCTTCAAAAATAAATCACAGAGACCAGTGTCAAGGCGCTGCGCCTTGATAATCGGCGTATTACCAATCAATTCAAGTACGGAAGAATGAATGACCATGTACTCTCAATCAATGAACTTACAGGAGGGTCGCACATTATTCATCTAAACAGAGCAGTATAAGCAACGAGCGGCAGGGAAATAACTCACCGCTCGCTGCAAGAGACATTGTTATTAAAATTAGGAAATTCAGTGCGGGCGTTGCTCGTATAGCCTGATGAGTTTCATCTTTGCGAACAGCTTCTCTCGTTTCATCTGGCTCAAGGTCACATCACTGATCGGAAGAACCCCCAACTCGGCATCCATGCATTTTTTATCGAGCAACTTATGGCGCTGATATAACTCTTTAAATTCTTGACTAGCCTTGATTAAAGCATCGATTTCTGACTGTGATTGCCCTTCAAACATCATTTGGACTCCTTCTGCTAGAAAACAAAAACGCCCTAGAAATTGAGAGAATCAGAAGGTACTGCTTCAGAATGAGGGATGCCACGAACAGTCAAGATTGACCTGTCACAGGAAAAATCTGAACGATACGCTCCTCATTACGATTCACACTCTTGCTGCATATCGGACTGGACCTCCCACATTCTTGCAGTACAACTGGCCAACTACGCACCAAACGCCACACATGCTCTCTAGATGGAGCAATAGTGCATTAACAAGACCGCGCTGACGAGTGTATTCCATATAAACAGTCCATATGAACTTCACCCTACCCTGCATATTCAGGGCAGCACCATAACTTCAGCCGCTTTGGTGTTGGTGTTGGTGTTGGTGTTGACGTTACCGTTACCGTTACCGTTACCGTTACCGTTACTGATTTTGAATCGATTAGCGGGGACACCCGCAGCAACCAAAGCATCAAGCAAGACTTCAGCACGCTTATGGGCCACCACCGCATCACTGCCATAACCAACAATCTCCACACCGCCTCTTTTAACAATTTTCAAGTACTGCGCCAGTGCCTGAATTTGAGCACGCGCACTCGATGAAAATCTCTTCTTACCACCGCCGTAAGCCTCCGTACCCAAAGTAAAAATCTCGATACGCTCATCAAAACGTGAAGGCGGCAACTTAGCACCGGAAAGTAATTCCGCTTCCTCGCGAGCTAACTGCGCAGCCTTCTGCTGAGCAACACTGAGATTGGCCTGCTGCTTTTCAGCAATACTGCTAAGAGCCTGCTCAGCATTTTTGCGGGCTATCGCCTCAGCCTCAGCAGTATGACGCGCACGCTCAGCCTCCTCAGCTTGGATTTGCGACTGGATACGCAACTGTTCGGCCTCATGACGAGCACGGGCAGCCTCCCGGCGGCTTTCTTCAATAAGCAGATCATTACGCGTACCCGCCAACTGATCCAGTTGACGCCGAAGCAATGCAATGCGCACCGTGGTTTCAGCAATCTCCACACGCCGATCAGCCAAGTAAAGCAACTGATCACGCTCCCTACGCCTGGCATCCGCCAATGCCGCCACTGCCTGTTGTGCCAACAACTGCTCGTAACGAGTGGCATCAGCGACTTCAGAGTTAGCACGTAGTGCATTCAAACGAACATTAAACGCATCAACCTCCGGATCAACTTTGGCAGCCAACGCGACGACAGGAATCAACACCAAGACCAGAGCGCAAGACAACAACGTCGGTTTGATCAACATCATTATTTTTCCTCCGTGGTGCCTAAAGTATTCTGAAGCTGCATGACCTCAGCCCTACGCTGCTCCAGCTGAACCTGGAACATAGCTACTTGACTGCGTGCGGTCGCCAAATCTGCATCCGCAGCGGCACGCTGTGCAATCAGTGGCCCCTGTTTACGCTGATCACGATCCAACAGCGCGCGCTGAGCTTGAATCAATAATTGACGTGCTTGATTGATCAGGTTCGGTGCGTATTGATCCGCATTGGCCTGAGTAGCACGCTGAATCGCCTGCTCAGCAACCTCCAATTCAGACGATGTCACCTGAGCCAAAGCCGGGATAGAACATACAAAGAAACAACCAAGAGCAAACACTATATAGAGGGATCGGCACCTTTGCGCGAAACTCATCATCATTAGCAAACTCATGAACAAGAAGACTTAAATCCCATCATTGTCAGGAGCCAACAGCACGCTTGCAATGATGATGTATCAAGATTCATAGAAAACTTACTGTTAACAAAAAATCACATTAGAACACCCAGAAAAATTTTCTTAGCCATTTTAATTATCTGACATCATTCAAAGAAATTTTTATTCATTTGTTTAGTCGCTCTCTTCATAAAGTTAAGGAGTATCAATGGCTATTGAAAATCATTCTCTTTTAAGATAAAGTCACTATGAAGGTGACAGAACATCCCCCTGTCCCCCGTCGGCCCCAGCTTCCGGGTTTCCTGTCTACAGATAAATGATCGTCATGTGCTGCCACAACTCAACCAGCACCGATCATGGCTCACTGAGACCTCCAATGCCATTCATTAAGAGTCGCAAACACCTCATCACAGCAACGGCCAGCAGCCGCCACCTCACCGCAGCTGCCCTACTGTCCTCTTTCTCATTCTCATTCTCATTTGTCGCTCAGGCACAAGCGATCCCAATCACCACGCTCGACAAAATTGACGTACAAGCTGAACAACTAAAACGCTATTCCGCAGACAAACCTACCTATGGCAAGTACACCCAACCACTGATCGACACCACCCAGACCATTAACATCATTGGCAAAACTCTGTTCAACGAACAAGGCGCCACCTCACTCACCGAAGCATTACGCAACAGCCCGGGCGTAGGCACCTTCTACGTCGGCGAAAACGGGACCACCTCAAGAGGTGACAGCGTCTATATGCGCGGCTTCGACAGTTCCAGCAGCATCTATGTCGATGGCATCCGTGACCTTGGCTCAATCACCCGGGACGTCTTCAACCTGGAACAAATAGAAGTCACCAAAGGCCCGTCTGGACCCGACTACGGACGTACTTCGCCGACTGGCGCGATTAACCTGATCACCAAACAGCCCTTTCTACACAATGCCAACACTGCAAGCATCTCCTATGGCACAGCTTCGCAACGCCGCATCACCAGCGACCTTAATCTCATTGTCAGCCCTGATTCGGCATTCCGCTTAAACATCATGGGACAAGACATCGGGGTTCCAGGACGCAACAATGTCAAAAACAAACGCTGGGGTCTGGCCCCATCAGCAGCATTTGGCCTGGGAACCAGCACCCGCGTATTCGTCAATTTGCAATATATCAACCAGAACAACATTCCAGACGGCGGCGTGCTCACCATTGGCTTACCCGGCTACAGCACCCCAGACAGCACACGGACACAAATCAGCGCCGCACCGCGCGTGGACAGCAAAAACTTCTATGGAACCGGATCAGATTTCGAACATGTGAAATCGTCCATGACAACCGTACGTATTGAGCACGATATCAATGACAAAACGAAACTGCAAAATACCTTGCGCTGGGGTCGCAACGAACAGAGTTACCTACTGACCTCCTACCGCGGCAACGTAGAGAACTTAATAACACCGGACCTAGCCGATCCTTCGACCTGGACAATCAACCGTGAAATACCAATATTCAAGAATCAAACCAACACGATTTTGACCAACCAAACCAACCTTAATCTGACTCTGAAAACCGGCCCGATCGAACACAACATCGCCACTGGTATGGAACTGACCCGTGAACGGATGCAAGGCTACGGTATCAGCAGCAGCGGTCGCTGGCCGGCAGCCAACCTGTACCACCCGGACCCGGACGTCAGCGGGCTGCACTGGGCAGCCAATGGCGCCTATGCCAACGGACGTACTGATACCACCGCGTTTTACCTGTTCGATACACTTAAGCTCAATCAGCATTGGCAGCTCAACAGCGGCCTGCGCTGGGACCGCTATAACACCGACTATGCGGCACTGCTCTGCGACCCAGTACGTAGCCGCATCTACTGCAACACAACACCTATCACACTCAATCGGTTCAATGGCAACACGTCCGGGACGCTGTTCGGCTGGAAAACGGGGATATTATTTAAACCCACCAAACACAGCAGCCTCTACATCAACTACGCCGTGTCCCAACAACCACCCGGAGGTTCCTCACTGGATCTCAGTGCCAAACCCCAGGATGCCAATAACCCGAAGTACCAACCACAAACGGCACGCACCGCAGAAGCAGGTGTGAAGTGGAACTCGTCTCAAGAAGGCTTGCAACTGACCGCCGCCATATACAACACCCAGGTCAAAAACGACATCGTGCAAGACCCCATCGACCTACAGTATTACCAAAATGGTAAGAAACGCGTGCGCGGTGTTGAACTCAGCGCAGTCGGCAAAATCACCAATGCCTGGTCAATATCGGCAGGGTTCACTACGATGGACGCCAAAGTCAAACAGGGACCCTCGGTCTCGGCCGACGGTTCACCCACACTTGCTTACACGCCCAATCAAGCATTCACCGCCTGGAGCACATACACCCTCCCATTTGGCCTGACCATCGGCGGTGGCGCACGCTACGTCGGAGAAATGAAACGCGACAGTAAAACCGCGATCGGGACGCCAACCTATATCAAGAGCTACTGGGCCCTAGACATGGTACTTAGCTACCGCCTGAACGAACACCTGGATCTACGGCTGAACAGCTACAACTTGTTAAATAAAGACTACGTCGCAGCGATCAACAAGAGTGGCTATCGGTATGCACCAGGGATCCCACGTGCGTTTCTACTGACAGCAAACTTCCACTTCTAAGCGACACGAGCACGGCATGAACACCTAGCTCAAAAAAACTCACAATGCTTTTACACATCCCAACCATCCTCAGTCGCACACATGCCACCTCAATGCAGGAACGCTTAGCAGCAGCCAATTGGACCGACGGACGCGAGACCGTCGGTCCCCAAGGGGCTCAGGTTAAACATAATCTACAGCTACCGGAAACATCACCATTGCGCCAAGAACTCGGGCAAGAGATCCTTGATGCACTGGCACGCAGCCCACTGTACTTTGCTGCAACATTACCGCTACGCACACTGCCACCACGTTTCAACCGCTACCAAGAAAACCACCAATACGGATTTCACGTTGACGGCGCAGTGATGTCCCTTCCGGTCGCCCCCGACCATACTCCAGCCAGCCTACGCAGCGACATCTCCTGCACCTTATTTCTCAACGACCCGGACGAATACGAGGGCGGTGAACTGATCATCGCTGATACCTACGGCGAGCATGAAGTCAAATTACCAGCCGGCGACCTTATCATTTACCCATCCACCAGCTTACACCGGGTCGCACCGGTCACCCGCGGCATGCGCATCGCCTCTTTTTTTTGGGTGCAAAGCCTGGTGCGTCAAGCCACACACCGCCATCAATTACTTGAGCTGGACACAGCGATACAATCACTGACTGCCTCCAACACCGACCACAACACGATCCTGCGACTCACCAACGTCTATCACAACCTGCTGCGGGAATGGTCGGAAACCTGAACACATCTAATGCCAACCACACCCTCCTCCACCACCGCCGACGCAACCAAGCGTCGACAACGCCGCAACCTCTGGCTGCGCACATTGCACCAATGGCACTGGATCAGCTCGGCAACCTGCCTGGTCGGCATCCTCCTTTTCGCAATCACAGGATTGACCCTGAACCACGCCACACACATTGAGACCACACCAAACGTAATACATCGCACCACAACACTGCCACCGACACTGCACGCGGCACTCACCACACCCGAAAACGGCAATGCGCCTCTCCCCCCTGCAGTCGCCGCGTGGCTCAGCACATACACTGGCCAAGCACTGGCCGGACGCAACGCAGAATGGTCGCCCGATGAGATCTATCTATCGCTCACCGGCCCCGGCACCGATACCTGGCTCAGCCTGAATCGCACCAATGGCGTACTGGAGTACGAACATACCGACCGTGGCTGGATCGCCTACTTCAATGACCTCCACAAAGGCCGTAACACAGGTCCAGCTTGGGCCTGGTTCATTGACCTGCTGGCACTCGCCTGCCTGGTGTTCTGCCTAACCGGCCTATGCCTGCTCCACCTACACGCCCGCCAACGGCGCATGACGTGGCCGCTCGTCGGCTTTGGTTTGATCCTGCCGCTACTGATCGCGGTCCTCATGATTCACTGAACTTGAACTTCCACGGAAACATTCCATGCGCATTACCCTGACGATTGCACTCAGCGGTCTGCTGTCCATGCCGACCTACGCCACCACACTGAACATCACCATCGAAATACCCACACTCAGCGTTGCCGAATATCACCGCCCCTACGTTGCAATCTGGATTGAAGACGCCGATCAGAAAGTCGCACATAACTTGGCCATCTGGTACCAACAACGTAACGGCGACAAAACACACGGCACCAAATGGTTACCAGAACTGCGCCAGTGGTGGCGCAAGAGCGGCCGTACCGTAGAACTGCCTATAGACGGTGTCACCGGACCCACTCGGCCCGCTGGGCGGTACACCCTGTCCTTAGACGAGCAAAAACAACTCAAACACCTACCACCAGGAAAGTACACCCTGGTTGTCGAAGCCACACGTGAAGTCGGCGGGCGTGAACTACTAAAGATTCCATTTACCTGGCCAGTCACAACCATACAGACGGGTCAAGCACTGGGTAAGAGTGAACTCGGCACCGTCACCTTGGCTGCCACCTCGAAACCCAAACCTCATTGAGCCTCTCCTTAACAAGGAACTGATATGAAACGTTTCCTCCTATTGAGCACCATACTGGCGGCTCTTCCCTTCACTGCACAAGCACACAAAGCCTGGCTGCTCCCCTCACAGACAGTCATTGCCGGCCAATCACCGTGGATCACCGTTGACGCAGCAATATCAAACGATCTGTTCTATTTCAACCACGCGCCGCTATCCCTGGACACCCTGATCATCACCGCACCAAACGGTAGCCATGAGCGACCACAGAACCCAACCAGCAGCAAGTACCGTAGCGTATTCGATGTCACACTGAGTCAACAGGGCACCTACCGACTCAGTGTCGTGAACGATGGGCTATCTGTCACCTGGACCGAGAATGGCCAACTCAAACGCTGGCGTGGAGATGCCACACGCTTCGCCGTAGAAGTACCCCAAAACACCCCAGACCTTAACGTCACACAATCCCTTACCAGGATAGAAACCTTTGTCACCAATGGGAATCCGAACCGGACCGCACTCGAACCCAGCAACCACGGTCTGGAATTAGTCCCCATCACCCATCCAAATGACCTGTTCGCTGGCGAAACAGCACAATTTTCACTACGCATTGACGGAAAAGAAGCCACTGGACTGGAAGTACACATCATCCGCGGCGCAACTCGGTACCGTAACTCACAGGATGAAATCAAAGTGACCACCGATACCCAAGGACATTTCTCTGTCATTTGGCCCGAAGCCGGGATGTATTTACTGGACATCACCACCGAAGACACCAAGGTCAGCCTGTCACCCGCAAAGCAGCGTAGGCTTAAATACATGGCCACCCTAGAAGTGCTACCACAGTGACCCCTTCGCTATGACAGCCCCATCGCTTCTATAACAACCGTCTCATCACCTGCTTGTCACACCCGCATGAACACACCCAACCTCAACCTTGCCACCCTGGGTGGCTACACCATGGGCACCACCTGGAGCGTGAAACTGGCTGCACCACGACGACTCGACCTACACCCACTACACAATGCAATCCAAGCACGACTCGACCAGATTGTCGCGGAAATGAGCACATGGGAGCCGAACAGTCACATTAGTCGTTTCAACCGCGCACCAGTCCGCTCATGGCATCCCCTACCAAACGATTTCGACTTAGTACTACGTACCGCCCTGGACATCGCAATGACCAGCAACGGCGCATTTGATCCAACCGTTGGACCGTTGGTGAGGCTATGGGGCTTCGGTGCCTACAGCGGCAATCACAAACAAATACCAACACCTGAAGCAATCACTCTGGCAACAACACGCGTAGGCTGGCAACACCTGGAGCGCACCACTGACGGACATTGGCTGCAACCTGGTGGAACCGAACTTGACCTATCAGCAATCGCCAAGGGATATAGCGTGGACGCCGTCGCCGCCACACTACATGCCAAAGGCGTGGAACATGCGTTAGTAGACATTGGAGGCGAGTTATATGGCTATGGACATAAACCTGACGGCACCCCTTGGAGTGTCCTGGTAGAAATGGATCTCACACACCAATATGGCAATCCACTGCCACCGTGCATCCTACAACTGGATGGACTTGCAGTCGCCACCTCTGGGGACCGCTGGCACCACTTCGAACACGAAGGTCAACGCTACACACACACTATCGACCCTCACCAAGGCACCCCTATCCCTGACGCACCTGCACTAGTCACCATGATCGCAAGCAGTGCAATGCACGCCGATGCCTGGGCAACCGCTCTAAACACGCTAGGCCGCGAAGCCGGCTTGGCACTAGCCAACACACTCGGATTAGCGGTTCGCTATCTAGAACACAACAATGACGCATTCACCGCTTACTACAGTCCTGCCTTCACTCGCTTGCTACACAAACCAGCAACAGCATGAATCGGGCTGGACAGAGTCACATACTGCTATGGCTAGCATCCAACCTTCAACAGTCGTAATAATGGCGCTACTAGACCTACATATCGGCCCGTGATCACTTGAGATACAAAGCACACCCCGATCCAAGTGCAAATGGAACAAGATATCAGGATGACGTGTTAATCGCGTGCCTACTCAATCGCATCAACTTCTCAGTAAATCCACATCACAGCGCTGCTACAACACCAAGCAACCCATTAGGCAACATTTTGGTATGCAAACACGCACCAAAGGAAAGATTGCCTTGTCGATCCGAACCAATACACGCTTTTGTAGTTCCATCTGAGGATCGCTCATCGATCTTGACTTCTCAAGGAACAGCCAATCACAGCGTTGCTACATCTCATATCTGCTTGAAATCAATACGGACATGTTAGGTAGATGGGTTGCCGATGATATCCGTCTCCACACCTTGGACAACCAACGAATGGAGAGCATCCATCTACTGGATAACATCTATTTCAGTAGGGGATGAACTCACGAACATGACAGTAACGAAAAGTCCCAACATGATTAGCATGATAAAAACATCCACTGTCTGACTCTTGCGAAAAAACGCCCGGGAGCACATCCAAGTGCAACCACCGGACGACGTTACATTCCATGTCGGCATCTTGCCTCTTCCAGGCATCTTGCCTAGAAAGGTAACGGCCATGCATCATGCATCGTACCGTATCCCTTCCGCGCCTCTTACCGCTTTCCCACCGACTTCAGCTCCGTTCCCTTGGCATGTTTAGCAGGTGCCATCCTGGTGCCAATTTCAATCAGGTCACGATTCCGTTCAACCGTCTTCATTCCGATTCCTTTGACTAGCGCCAATTCCTCAACACTTTTGAAGGGACCATTCTCCTCACGGTACTTGACGATGGCCGAGGCCTTAGAGGGGCCAATATTCACCAATACCTTATCCATTTCTTCCGCTGAAGCAGTGTTGATATCGACCTTGTTAGCCGCATGTACCGTAAAAGCAAGGACAAACAACAACAACAAAGACTTCAATCTCATAGCGAAAGATTTCATGGCAACGCCCCTTACATTAAGAGTGACTTGAGTATTTTATTTAAAAGTTCGTACCAGTATTTCTACCAGCCGATCCAGTATTCATTACTGGCTGAGGAAAAAATACCTTGAAACCACCTCTTATACTTTCAGTAAAAACCACAGAGTAATGTAGGAAAAATCCTAATCCATGCAAAACAACCTGGAACCGCAACACAGCGATGCCCTGTCACTCTCTGTCGTACCAAAACATTCCTTGGCGAAGCACACGAAGAGTCGATCAAATTAAATAAAAAGGAAATAGGATCAACAAAACATCATGCAATGGTCGGATAACATGTACACCCCAACACACCTCATTGATGATCGACATAAACTGCACCTTCCTGATACTCCCCCAGGCAAGCAGCCAAGTGACTTAACGGTGTCCCACTTTTGAATACTTCCGCAAGTATTCAATGAAAAATACGGAGCAAGCCTACAAAGGCACCTTACTATCTAACACTGACTCATTACCCGTCGGCCATTATTTCACGCTGCGTATGACCTCATCCGACTTCTCTGATACCACACGTGCGACACAACGCCTGCAATGGATCCGTACCACACTCGCAGACTCGACAGCAACGCTACAACGTGCTTCCAGTGACGCCGGATTCCGCAGTTATTGGCGCAGCACTAGCAACGGCCTTAGCCATATTTTGATGGATGCCCCACCACATCTAGAAAATCCACACCAATGGCTACGTATACATGCACTACTCACCAGCGGTGGCGTGCGTGTCCCACACATACTGGCACAAGACCTTGAAGCTGGCTTCTTACTGCTGGAGGACCTCGGCATACCAACGCTGGCCCAACGCCTGGACGCCGACAACGCCGACACCCTATTCGACGCCGCACTGGACCAACTGATCGCGTTGCAGTGCATTGTTCCGCCAAACGACCTTCCCCGGTTCAACACAGCACTACTAGAACGCGACGCCAGCTTGTTCGAAGACTGGTTCCTATACCGCCACCTGAACTTAACACTGAATCGCACAGACCTCGACGCACTGAAGCAAGTACAACAGCAACTGATGGATAACGCACTGACACAACCGCGTGTGCTTGTACATCGGGATTTCATGCCACGCAACCTCATGCTAACGACCGATGGAGTCACGGTTCTGGATTTCCAAGACTGTACAGTCGGCCCAGTCGCCTACGATCCAGTGAGCCTCTTCAAAGATACCTCGGTGAGCTGGCCACTGGCACGTGTGGATCGCTGGCTGACGCACTACCACGCACGCGCTAACGCAGCCAAAATTCCAGTACAAACACTCCCGCACTTTCTACGCGATGCAGACTGGATGGGCGTACAACGACACCTAAAAAATCTAGGTATCTTCGCCCGACTCCATTACCGTGACGGTAAGTCCTGGTATTTAGAAAACATACCGCGCTTTATCAGCTATCTTGAAGAAATACTGCCACGCCACCCAACACTCGCACCATTGGCCGAACTGATTGAGCACCGCATCAAACCAGCACTGGCAGCACGAATGATCACGGAGTCAACATGAAAGCACTGATCTTTGCCGCAGGCATCGGTCAGCGCATGCGTCCACTAACAAACTACACGCCAAAGCCACTCTTATGTGCTGGCGGTGAACCATTGATCGTCTGGAACCTACGCAAACTCGCCGCGTTGGGCATCAGTGAAGTTGTGATCAACACCGCCTGGCTGAGCGAGCAATTCCCGGAGATCCTCGGAGACGGTCAACGTTTCGGCTTACGCTTGTTCTACAGCAACGAAGGCTCACTGCCACTGGAAACTGGTGGCGGCATGCTACACGCGCTACCACTGCTGGGCAACGCACCATTCCTCGCAATCAACGGCGACATATGGACTGATGCCGACCTCACACGCCTACCGACGGAACCAGTAGGCGATGCACATCTCATGCTGGTCAACAACCCTGAATATCACCCACAAGGCGACTTTGTATTACAAGCAGACAGCAGCGTACTCGACCGCACCCCTGGGATTCCTACATTGACTTTTGCCGGACTTGGCATCTACAGATCACAACTGCTGGCCGACTGGCGGAACATCATCGGTGATACGCCCGACACACATGCACAACCACCACGCTTCAAGCTTGCGCCACTGTTGCGTGCGGCCATGCGAAGCGGCCGCATCCACGGCACCCACCACCGCGGCCAATGGACCGACGTTGGTACGCCGCAGCGTCTGCACGCACTAGATACATGGCTAAGATCACCAGAAGCACGCTTCTAAAAAAGATGAAATTTTCTTCATTTTCCAACACTAAAATGTATGGATCACTCCAATACTCCACTGGCCTGACCTTCGCTGACACACCACTCACAACGTGTTAGCGCTTTAATCACAACATGAATCCCTGACACTGGCTTCATTAGTTGGATTCAGAAGACCCTACCTCCCAACAGCAAAGCACCTCAACCCCCACCCTCGGCAAGCACATGACGCAAGAACGGAATGGTGACGCGCCGCTTTGTGGCTAGCGATTCACGATCAAGCCTTTCCAGCAACATCACCAAACTGCCTAAATCACGATCACCACGACTCAACAGCCACTCAATTGCAGCCTCATCCAACATCAGCCCGCGACGTTGCGCACGTTCACGCAACACGGATGCACGGCCGACATCATCCAGCGTAGGCAACGCAATACGGATGCACTGCGCCACACGTGAACGCAAATCCGGCAACGTCAACCCAAGCCCATCAGGGATAGCGCGGGCCGTATACAACAACGTAATACCAGCCGCACGCGCGCGATTATGAAAGTCGAATAACGCAATCTCGTCCTCACGCATCCCAACGATCGCCTGCAAACCATCCAACACGACCAAGACACAGCCTTCCAGCGCTTCCAACGCATCGCGTAAGCGCCCTACGGCAACCTGTAGCGGCAAGTAAGCCACTGACTGCCCGACCTGCTCGGCAGCCGCACACAACGCCAATGCCAAATGCGTCTTACCACTCCCGGAAGCACCCACAAGATAGATCCACTCCCGTGAGCACTGATCGACCAGAGCACGCAGTTGCGCAATCAAACCAGAGGGAGCGTGCAGATAGGTTTCAAAACGCTGATCTGAAGAATAACGCAAGGCCAGCGGAAGCTGCGAAACACTCACACCGCGTCCTTTTTGCCATCACAGTTCTCATCGCTTTTACACTCATGCAACGCGACCGCCAAATACTGACCTTTATAAAACTCACTTTCGATATAACGCTCATGCGCATAACGCAACAGCACATTCACCACAGCAGCGACAGGCAGCGCCAGTAACATACCCACGAAACCGAACAACTGACCGCCAGCCATCACCGAAAAAATGACTGCCACAGGATGCAAACCAATTTTGTCGCCAACAATCCGCGGAGTCAGCACATAACTCTCCAGAAGCTGGCCAACCCCAAAGACAACACCCACCAAAACCAACAACTGCAGATCCAACCCATGCACCTGCACGATGACGGCAATGAGTGCCAGGACCACGCCAGTGATCGCACCTAAATACGGGATAAAACTAATCAGCCCAGCAATCAAACCAATCAACAAACCAAGCCTTAGCCCTACCAAGGACAAACCAACAGCATAAATCGCACCTAAGGCCAGCATGACAAGGAACTGACCACGGATGAAAGCGCCAAGCACCTCATTTGCCTCTGTGGCCAAACGGCTAACGGTACCGATATAGGCGCGCGGAATCGCAGCCGCAACGCGCTCAACCCACTTATCCCAATCCCGCAAAAAATAGAAGCTCAAAATTGGCAACAGCGCTAAGTTGATGACCCACGTCACCATGACGAAACCAGAGCGCGACACATAACCGAAAAGCCCCCTGGCCACGCCCCCCGCCTGCTCCCAATTACTGTGCATCCATTGGATCATTTGCTCTGGATCTAACCAAGTCCTCAACTGTGACCCGGTTTTTTGCTCGACCCAGGGAATCACGGTATTCACCACCCAATCATGCATCTGTGGAAACGTGTTAATCAACGTCACCACTTGACGCTCAATCAGAGGCACAAAAATCATCAGCACCAGCACCAGTAACAGCACGACTAGAAAAAATACGAAACAGACAGCCATAGCACGTGAAACACCCACCCATTCAACCCTTTTCACCAACGGATCTGCCAACCACCCCAGGAAAACCGACAGCACAAATGGAATCAGCACGGGAGTGAGCAACCACGCCATCCACAGGACGCCCCCAACCAACACGTACCACTTCAAACGACGCAGAAACCGGGCAATTTCAACTTCAGGCGAAAACATCATTTCAGAACATACTCCACAAGCTCACCTTCACTCTGTGGCGACTCCAACGTGGCTGCAGCAACCGGCTGCAACGCACTATCGCCACCCAACATGCGATTCAGACCGGTGATACCCGTCATCAAATCCAAATACACCTCCAGACGTTCAGCACTCGCCTTCACAGGAATCATGCTGCGTACCACAGGAACCCTCTGCAATGCAGCAGACACACGCAAGTAATCGTCAGCACTACGGATACCATTAATTCCAACCCGATAGACCCCCGGTGTCCCCGTTAACGGCACCTTGGCATAACGCTTGACCAAAGCGTCCGCAGCACCATCAGCACCATCGGCCATCACCCGCAACGCATCCGCATTGCTACTGGACCAACTCGCCACCTGCTCACCACCATCCACAAAAATCCAATCCGCAGCCCAACCATTCCCTGAACGATACAATTTACCAACCAGCTGCATCGAAGATGTGTAACGGGTCGAAGCGCTCAGCACCGCACTCACATCACGCCGCCAAATGGCAGTCACCAAGGCTTGCTCCTCCGACCTTCCAGCCGGCAAACCTAACCTGTAGCCACGCTCAATTGCGCGATCGAGCACACTGCGTACCGCCCTGGACTGCTGCACCCCAACCAAACGCGGACCACTGCCATCATCAATAGCCAGCCACAACACGGGCTTGGGTCTAGGCTGCGGCCATAACGGCAACGCCAGCGCACCAACCAGAGCATTGACCTCATCTGGCCGGAAGTGCACCGTCAGCATGGTACGAGACGTCGGCGCACCTCCAGGCGAGCTCCCTTGATCTTGACGGTAGTCATAGCTATCGACAAAAACAGCCGCATCGCGCAACGCTTGAGACACTTCAGGACGTAACTTTGCATTGCGACTGCGATCACCTGTCACCTTGCCAAGCACAATGGACAGCGCACGCGCAATACCAGCTTTCCGGTCACTGTCACCCTGACTATTCACCGGCACCTCGGCCTCATAAATACTTTGCTCCTTGGCCACATCGCTCTGAATGTGCGGGGCACGTTGCGCCACAGCCGGAACGACCGGCAGCACAGCACACAAAGCAATGAACAGAAAAAAACGGTAACGCATTGATAATTCCATGGCATGGGATATGCAGAATAGAGATTGTTGCCCGAAATAAGGCATTGCCGCCAATGCACCCTGTTAACATTACCAAGGATTTCCGATCAAGCTGCCGCCTCCCCGTGACAACTCCCCCCCCCCCAGCACGACACCACTGACCTATCGCGATGCCGGAGTCGACATCGACGCTGGTAATGCACTTGTCGAACGGATCAAGCCGTTGGTGAAACGCACCTTCCGGCCCGAAGTCATGAGTGGACTGGGAGGCTTTGGTGCATTGTTCAACCTAGCAGGCAAATACAAAGAACCTGTGTTGGTCTCCGGAACGGACGGAGTTGGCACCAAATTGAAGTTGGCACAGCAACTGAACCGACACAATACGATCGGCATTGATTTAGTAGCGATGTGCGTTAACGACGTCCTGGTACAGGGCGCCGAACCCTTGTTCTTCCTGGACTACTTTGCAACCGGCAAACTTGATATAGACACCGCCACGGCAGTCATCAGCGGTATCGCACTAGGCTGCGAGCAATCCGGCTGCGCACTGATCGGCGGTGAAACCGCCGAAATGCCAGACATGTATCCACCCGGAGAATACGATCTAGCAGGCTTCTGTGTCGCTGCTGTCGAAAAATCTCAACTCCTGGATGGCAGCCAAGTACGCGAAGACGATGTCCTCATCGGCATTGCCTCCTCAGGTCCACACTCAAATGGCTATTCATTGATCCGACGTATCTATGAGCGTGCCGGATCACCTGCCGACCTGGATATCCACGGAACCCGCCTAATCGACACATTAATGGCGCCCACCGCGTTATACGTCAAACCAATACTGAAACTTCTACACACCCACAGCGACGCAATCCACGCAATGGCCCACATCACCGGCGGCGGCTTGACAGAGAACATCATCCGCGTGATTCCACCCAACCTGGGTTTGCGCATTGATGCCAACGCGTGGACACAACCGCCCGTGTTCCAATGGCTACAGCGCGAAGGCGCGCTAGCCGATACCGAAATGTGGCGCACTTTTAACTGTGGCATCGGCTTCGTATTAGTCGCCACACCCAACCAGGTAGCCCCCCTGGGACAAGCACTTGACAACCAAGGCTTGGCACACTGGCAGATAGGCCGGGTCGTTACCCCTGTTGACAATGAGCGGGTACACATCGGCTGAAGTGACAACAACAGAGACATCCACACCACACACCACTGCGGTATCCCTGCTGCCTCAGCATCGACCTCATCCCTACCTCACAACAACACGTGATCTTGCTTGCACTAAAATAATGCTGATCGTCACACCAACGGTACTCATCCATACCTGCTTGCGTTCCCCTGCATCAACGCAGCTGAAGTTGCCTCAAGCCATTGCATTGCTGCCTTAGTGACTGCAACAACCAGCAAAGCCCTTACTGGACACACACTGGCACACTACCAACCATACTTGGCTACTCTTGCCCTTTACCCTAACTCAGGAAATCCACTGTTTGACCTCACCCTCCTCCCCTTTACGCCTCGCCATCCTGGCCTCAGGACGTGGCAGCAATCTGCAAGCCATCCTTGATGCCATCGCGACCGACCGACTGCATGCCGAAGTGGTTGGAGTTTTTTCCGATCGCCCCGACGCACCCGCACTCACCAAAGTGTTACCTAGGCACCGTTGGAGTGCAGATCCACACGACTCCCCTGATCGCATCAGCTTCGACACAACGCTCAGCGCAGCGATCGCCGCCGTAACACCACACTGGGTCGTATGCGCAGGCTACATGCGCATCCTCAGCGCAGCATTTATAGAACGCTTCCCCAAGCGAATCCTTAACATCCACCCCTCACTGCTTCCCAAACACCGCGGCTTAAACACGCATGCACGCGCACTGGCAGCAGGCGACACCGAACACGGTGCCAGCGTCCATCTTGTTATACCGGAACTAGATGCTGGAACGGTACTGGCCCAGGCAGTAGTTCCCATCCTTACCAATGACACCGCCGAAACGTTGGCCAAACGCGTGCTAGTACGCGAACATCCACTGCTCGTCGCCACCTTGGAACTACTTGCAAACGGTCGCCTGACGGTCGACGGACCAACACCGCAATTAGACACTCAGTACCTGTTTACACCACTGCGCCTAGATTCACAGGGAACTCTCACCCGTTGACCATGCACACCACATCGGGACATCCACTGGAACATTCTTTTATTACCACCGGACTGCGCCACGTATGAAACGCTTCCTGTCGCCCGTGCCTCTGTGCCTGACAGCACTACTGATCGCAATCGCACCAGCCATCACACAATCGGCACCGAACATCACCGTGCCACCAGTCAAGGACATCCCAACATCCACTGCCACACCACTCCAGGAACAGGGATCCTCACCCGCTCCACCCACACCGGAAACATTACCTTCCGCTGAATGGAAGACACTACCACTGCAACCATTCGTAGCCTCCTATCGCGTCTTCTACCACGGTGAAGAAGCCGGCGACGCAGTCATGAAAGTCATCCACAACAAAAGCAACAACGTGTGGCAAGTGAACCTAATAATACGTGGGCGACGCGGCTTCGCCAGCGTGCTTGGTCTGAACATTGAACAAAACACCGTCTTTGAGATTCACAATGGCGTCTACGTCCCACTCAGCCAAACCACGGTGAAAAAAGCATTGTTATTCGGCAAAAGAGTGAAAGGAGTCTACGACTGGAATGCTGGCACAGCCCAATGGTCTGGGGACTTGAAGAAAGAACAGCACCACCCCATCCAACTTCTACCTGGCGACCAAAGCATCCTATTACTGAACCTGTCCCTGATACGCGACGCCATGCCCAACCGCACACTCAGCTACCGCTGCATTGATGTCGGCAAGATACGACAGTATGACTACCGCACGGCCGATACCACAGAACCGTTGCAAGTCGGCGACCTGAGTTACGACGCACTACGCATCCATCAGATCAACAGCGGCAAGAACCAAACCATCCTCTGGATCGCTAATGGCGTACCGACCCCGATACGCATCCTGCAACGTAAAAATAGTGAAGAAGAAACCGATCTACGCCTCATTGATTACCAAGGGACTTGAACCATGACACTCCCCCGGATCCTATGCACCCTGACTGCTATCGGCCTGGCACTTATCAGCCTACCAACATTGGCAATGCAACCATTTAAGATCGAATACCAAGCCAGTTACATGGGTCTGCAGGCCAACAGCACCATGACCCTGGCGATGATTGATAACAACCAATGGCGCTATACCCTGCACATCCAGAATCAACTGGTCAACTTGACTCAAAGCACCATATTCAATGAAAAAAACAGCACATTGCGCCCACTCAGCAATGATGATGTTGCAACGCTGCTGGTCAAAAAACGCAAAATACAAGCCAAATACGACTGGGATACCCTCCAAGCAACCTGGAGCGGCGACATCAAAGCCGATCGACGCGGCCCTGTGGCCCTCAAAGAAGGTGATATGGACGGACTCCTCATCAACCTGGCCATCGTCCGCGACGTACAAGCCGGCAAGCAACTGCTGAATTACCGCCTGGTTGATGGCGGGAAAATAAAGCCAATGACCTACACCGTCGTCGGCAAAGAAGAGATCACCGTTAACGGTAAAACCCAGCAGGCAACCAAGGTTTCCCGCACGGATGGCGATAATGAAATCAGCGCCTGGATTATCCCCGGTCTCCCGATACCAGCACGCTTAGTTCAAAAAGAGAAAGGCCACAACATCTTGGAGCTGATGATCAAATCACTGAATTGATCGTCGCATCTCCGTGACAACACACGCTCCCATGCACATCACCGACATTCGATCCTCACCATGAACCCCTTAAACACCTCCTGGAAAAGACAGACCGTTTTTTGATATTCCCAACAAACACAAACAAAATCTTCCAATCAAACGCACCACTCAAACGCACCACCGTACCTAACAGACACTGCATGATGTGATCATGCGATCCACGCAAGCAGATACTTGACGCTACACACTAGCAAATACGCATCGCTCGAAATTTTCCTGGCTCATTCACGCATCAGCTGCACAGCCACACCACATGTGCAGCAGCGTGATAACAGCACGATCGGGCATTGGACTCGCTGACGGCTGCTTTTGCGGCTGTTCCTGCATATTGCTCGATAGAGCGACGGCTCATATCCCGTTGCACATAACGGTTCTCCTTGATGAAACACGGCTACTGTCAACCCACCAATCCGCAGCGCTTCAAGCATGTCATGCCATTAGCGCACCCATTGATAGACCTAAGCTGTCAACACGCGCATCCAACAACACACCTACCTCTGATACGTTGTTTATTTAGAACGATGCCCCTACAACATCACACACCTTAGCCAGCAAGACGCTCCAACACCACCGCACCTAATGCGCCCAGACGCACCCGCAATACCTCCATCACCAAGCCCAGTGCCGCAGAGAACACCGTTTCAGCATTGGCCGTTGCATCAATCACCCGTTTAGATGGCAGTTCCAATGCTAGGAAAATGTCACGGCAACGCGACAGATTTTCCGTAGTTTCAAAGTGATTTGGCGTGCTCCCCCGCTCCCAGATACGCTGCAAACCAATCACTGGCGGCACATCCAGCAACAACAGAACATCCGGACGTGGAGCAAACGCATTGGCCTCAAGCAAAGCATCCACTGGTAACCCGGCAGCGCCCTGATAAGCCACCATCGACGGGAAATAGCGGTCCAAGATCACCACCGCACCACGGCCGATCATCGGAACAATAAGATCTTCAACATGCTGGCGACGATCACGCAACAACACATCAACCTCCTCCTCGGGGGAAAAACGCCCGGTCACAGCAGACTGCCGCAACAGCGTGCCCCATGGACCGTTGGTCGGCTCCTTACTGACCACCGTTTCCAACCCGACACCTCGTAACTTAAGCGCCAAACTCCGAGCTAACGTGGTCTTTCCGGCACCATCAATCCCCTCGATGGCGACGAGCATCCCACATGGAATGATCTGATCGTGCATCGGGCTACTTTAACCGACCACGGGCCATCCTAATAAGCCTCCTACCATGAACAACCATCCCATGAGTCGCACACATACCCACCTAAAGCAGACACGGAATAAACCCGAATACACGTAGACACCACACCTTGCATCGTCAACAAGATCAGATCGCCGCACAGGGGTGCTACTTGAATCAATCCTGCTAGCAGAAAATACACACCCCAGCGATGCAATATTGCACGCAGCACATTGGACGATGTCTTAGACAATCCAGTCCAAAAACACGCATACACAATGCAATACATGTGCACCTAAAATCATCAAAACGACCGAAGATCAATACGCACCACAGCACACAATGCAACTCCCCCCGCCGCGACACGCTCCAAGACACAACCGGTGCCAGGTATAAACACATCCCGTACTGACAGCACCTGCACGGCAACCTCCAGCATCACCAGTCATCGTCTCCACCACATAGAACAATGACGATCACGACCAAGCAACCCACAACACAACGCAATGAGGACGAACATCATCAAAGCAACTCCTGCTCTCCCACCCTAGTTCGGAAAAGAAGATGAGCAACATCGACAACTCACTCATAAAAAGAACTTGCAACAACCACATACGAAGATACAAAACAACGGCATACCCTGCCGGAGCCTGACACCTCGTTATCGCTTGCTAAATGTAGAGTAGAGACACCAACAACCAATCGTGACACACCATATTCATACTGTTTACAGTTCTACTATACAAAACCATCTCCTCTACCATTGGAACTCTCGAAATGCCACATAAATATCAATGGTTGCCTCTCTCCCTCGCTGTTGCTATGACTCTTGCAAGTTGCAACCGTAACGCACCAGCACCGGTGGCGATCCCCACGCCCAATCCAACACCCAAGACAAACACCAACGACATTGATCTCTCCACGCTACCGCCCGTCATCCGTTTCACCGCATCGGATCTAGATCCGACCGGCAACCCATGCACTGACCTGCACACCTATGTCAATGGCAACTGGCTGAAAGCCAACCCTGTACCTAGCGACCGCACGAGCTGGGGCGCATTCCAAATGCTGGACGAACGCTCTAATGCGATCCAGCGTCAACTGATCGAACACGCCGCCGCCGACCCTCAAAGCAGCGGCATCAAGAAGATCCTCAGCGACCTATGGAACACTGGCATGGACGAGGCCAAGATCGAAACCCAAGGCATAGACCCACTGAAAACGGACTTGGCTGCAATCGATGCCATCACCAACCAGGACACCTTGGTGAATTACCTACGCAGCACAGCTGCCAAAGGACAGGGCGAGCTATTCACGCTCAGCGCATACCCCGATTTCAAGGACCCCACCCGCAACATCGCCTACATCAGTCAAAGCGGACTGGGCCTTCCAGATCCGGAGTACTACACCAAACCAGCCAACAAAGACAAACTCCTCGCCTACAAAGCACATATCGCCAAGGTATTGGAATTATCCGGAATGGCTGCCGCCGATGCTGCCAAACACGCCGATAAGATCATCGCGTTTGAAACGCGTTTGGCTAAGGTCTCCAAAACAACACAACAAATCGCACGTGACGTGACGCTGCACTACAACCCAGTCACCCCAACCCAGGCAAACAAACTCACTCCACACTGGTCATGGACTGAAGCATTCAAGGCCCAAGGCGTGCCACTACCAGACATGTTCTCGCTGGCGATTCCAGCGTTCCACAAAGAACTAGACCGGATGCTGGCTGATACCGACGTCACCATATGGCGCGCCTATCTACGCTTCCATACCGTCGATAAAGCCTCGCCCTACCTGAGTCGGCCATTCGTGGATGAACACTTCGCATTCTGGAACAACACCATGCGCGGGCAGAAAGAAATCAAACCACGCTGGAAACGAGTGTTGAACACCATCAATGAGCAAACGGGTGAAGCCCTAGGCCAACTTTATGTCAAGGCCGCCTTCCCCACTGAATCCAAAGTCAAGATGGAAGCATTGGTCGCCCAGTTGCGTACCGCACTCAAAGCACGCATTGAGAAGCTGGACTGGATGAGTCCAGCCACTAAATCCAAAGCACTGGCCAAGTGGGAAAGCTTCACAGCTAAGATCGGTTACCCAGATCAATGGCGATCCTGGGATAACCTCCACACCAGCCGCGACAGTTATCTAGGCAATGTACTGACTGCACAGCAATTCAACTACACATGGAACCTCTCCAAGATCGGCAAACCTGTAGACAAGACTGAATGGGGGATGCCGCCACAAATGGTCAATGCCTATTACGACCCGCAAAAAAACGAGATCGTGTTCCCAGCCGCTATCCTGCAACCACCGTTCTTCGATCCGGACGCGCCATTGGAAAGCAACTACGGTGGCATCGTGGCAGTGATCGGCCATGAAATGACCCACGGCTACGATGACCAAGGCAGCCGCTTTGGACCAACAGGCAAGTTCGAGCAATGGTGGACCAAAGCCGATGCCAAAGCGTTCTCGGCACGTACCACAAAACTGGTCACCCAGTTCAACAGCTACCGCACTGAGGACGGTAAACAAGTCAACGGCTCACTGACCTTGGGCGAGAACATTGCCGATTTGGGAGGGCTAAATACAGCCTACGACGCCATGAAGAACGCTACCGCCGGTCAAGCGGACCCAAAAACCGACGGTATTACCCGCGAGCAACGTTTCTTCTATAACTGGGCAACAGTGTGGCGTGCACAATACACCCCAGAAGAGCAGGCAATGCGACTGAAAACCGATCCACATGCCCCGCCGCATTTCCGTACGATCGGCCCGCCCTCGAATATGCCCAGCTTCGCCGAAGCATTCAATTGCAAACCAGGCGACGCAATGGTTCGCCATAATGATCAGCAAGTCGTGATCTGGTGATATACACATGATCCGCCCTGCATCACGCAGGGCGGGCGGGCAGAAACACCCAGCGACCGCGTCATCATGATCGGTGACACGGTCGCCCGCTTGGCACCTGATCTACACCCCCCGTCACCAAACAAATAATCTCTGGAATTCCATACACCATCCCTGTTTTTTTTATGAAGCCAGCCCATTGGGGCTTCAGTGAAACACATCGTAGATCAAAGCTGAGGCAGAGCACACCACGAGCACGATGTTCCCAAACGACGGCTCTTCCAACCAACAGCATCGCCACGCGCACGACACCATCGCAGCCAATAGCCGTATCACCGTGGCCAACACGCGATGGCATCCCATTACGGCATTTCACACAAATGACCATCAATCCCATTGTTTAAAATATCTCAATGCGATTAATGCGCAAATAGCGCTTAAAAAACATGCACCTTGCTGACTCCTCCATCCGAGGAAATAGCCAAACATAAGTCCACATCACAGATCTGTACTACCTGCTCCCAATAAACGAGCAATAACGTACTCATTGGGAAAACACGACAGCGACTCAAAGCAGGCATAACACTGAAGAATACTGACAACAACGGCCTGAGCACGGGAAACATGCCCTTTCCCCATTGGAAACGCAACGCAACCACCACTGAACAATGACGCCAACCACGCCAGCACTCCACAAGTAGCATTACCGAAACAGGAAAACGTAAAACACTATGTATGCCGATAGCGGGCTAACTCAGACCATACACCGCAGCAACACGACATCGCAGAGACCAACACCCCTCGACATCACCTATGGAACGCTGTTGCAAAACCATCACACCGACAACAACACCGATGTACCACGAAACATCGGAATGGAGCGGAAGCCACCAAAATACCTGCTCAAAACATCACAAAACACACTGCATCGCCCCCTCCTGTAGTGCCATCTATGCGTTGCCAAATACAACACATCTGCAAGAACACCTCATTTCAAGGCATCTTTCATTCACAACGTAACACCGCGGCATTAAATGCCAAATGCACTGCCCACACTTGCGTTCCCTATGGCAAAAAACGTTCATTGCAACACTCAAACCAGACAATTTTCACCCGCCACATCACATCACAGCTGAAATACACATCGTCATGTTTGATTGCATCCGCATTGCTCAGGTACGCTTACTTCCCTTTATGGGCTAGACGCAGGAATTTTGATGTCCCGGCAACATGCGTATTCACGCGAAGAACTGCTGGCAACCGCGCGTGGCGAACTCTTCAGTCACAGCAACGCCCGCCTGCCGAATGATCCAATGCTGATGTTTGACAGAATCACCGAAATTTATGCAGACGGCGGCTCACACGGTAAGGGTATCGTCAATGCGGAACTTGATATTCGGCCAGACTTGTGGTTCTTCGGTTGTCATTTCCTCGGTGACCCAGTGATGCCTGGCTGTCTCGGCCTGGACGCCATGTGGCAACTCACCGGTTTTTTTCTAACATGGAGCGGCGCAACCCCCGGATACGGTCGTGCATTGGGCTGTGGCGAAGTCAAGTTCACAGGTCAAGTACTGCCAAACGCAAAATTGGTGCGTTACGAAGTAGAGATGACCAAAATCATCAACCGCACACTGGTCATTGGTCAGGCTAATGCCCGGATGTTGGTAGATAATCGTGAGATATATTTCGCCAAAGACCTACGCGTAGGTATGTTCAACAACACAGAATCTTTTTAGGGCACCGCGTTGTAGCACCTGGATGGAAATCGAATTGTCGCCCCTCCTTCTGCTCGGGCGGCATATTTCCCACAACACAAAACGCAGCGTGATCGACCGAATCAATGCACCTGCGCACATCATCATCTAACTATCAAACGACGCCACGCACAGATCGCGTGGGCCAAATCAATACCGCAGCAAGATCAGCCAGCCTTATCACAGCAATCGCCAAGTGATTGATCACAGCTACAAACATGACGCATATCCAGTGATGCACTGGTGCCACCGAGCACGTCTCTGGCCCACACAAAGACTCAGTCGGACTAACTCACTAAAACACTGGAAGCTAAAGACAGACGCTTGTCTGTTGTTAGCTTATTTCACTATTACATTTACATTCGATATCTGCTGCACCGATACTTCTACTTCTTTTTTTAATCGCCACCTCACTAATGAATGATTGTGGAAATCCTATACATTCAGTGCTATTCCACTTAGTCCGTTTTTCATTTGTATATCCCTCCCTTACGGATTACGGAAATGAATTGCCGCAACATCACTCCTGTGTAGTTACTGCTCCCATCACCTTGATGAACATCCAAGCACGACTTAATCATTAAACTCAGCTTAAGCCGCTAACACAAACACTGGAGCACGGCATCAGCGAACCCGATGACATGTTCATCCAATGAACACCGAGTACGACATCAATAAACCAGCAAACCAATACGCAGATATCACGTGCAACAACACACCTGACATAGATCAGCAACTCGCATTGAATCTTGAACAACGCTCAAGATTTAATGCGATAAGAAATCGATCATGATTGCAAATGTATTTTTCATTGATACAACAGCTGCAGGCCCGGATCGTATACCTGCACATCAAATACGGCTTTACCACTGTAATGGCAACTCAAACCGACATTCGATCACCTTCCACATAGAAAGTAACTGTAAGGCACTCATCAGTGAGCGCGCCGACCGGGGCCAGCTACAATGAGCGCCCTATGGATGCGACCTTCCCCTCTCAACACAACATCACCGCCAGACCTGCTCCAGGCAGGATACGCCGTGAACAATGCAAGCTTGCCAAGCGCCTACGCCGTCAAGTGGGTCAAGCCATCGCTGACTTCGGCATGATCGAAGCCAACGATAAGATCATGGTCTGCTTGTCCGGCGGCAAAGATAGCTACACCCTGCTGGACATGTTGTTGCAACTGCGTGCAAAAGCCCCGGTGCCGTTCGAACTGACCGCAGTCAATTTGGACCAAAAGCAACCCGGCTTTCCCAAACACGTCCTGCCAGAATACTTAAGCAGCATTGGCGTGCCCTACCATATCATTGAGCAAGACACCTATTCGGTCGTGACTCGTGTCGTCCCCGAAGGTAAAACCCTATGCGCGCTCTGCTCGCGGATGCGCCGCGGAGCACTGTACGCCTATGCGGAAACACAAGGCTTCACCAAAATCGCGTTGGGCCACCACCGCGACGATATGGTTGCAACATTCTTTATGAATCTTTTTCACCACGCCAAGCTATCAGGGATGCCACCGAAGCTACGCAGTGATAATGGCAAACATGTCGTGATTCGCCCACTGGCTTACGTGAGCGAAACCGACATCATTGCTTACGCCGATGCACGTGAATTCCCGATCATTCCCTGCAATTTATGTGGCAGCCAAGAAAACCTGCAACGCAAACAAGTGGGAGTGATGCTCAAAGCATGGGAAAAAGAATATCCAGGCCGAATAGAACAAATCGCACGTGCACTGGGCAATATTCGCCCCTCACAATTAGCCGACCAATCCCTATTCGACTTCCTGGCATTGGGTCGACATAGCAACACCCCATTGCCTAATGCACACGCTTGGCTGGCTGGGGACCTCGCCAACGACACGGCTCCATAGAGCGCCTATTCCCCTTTCCATTTCCATCCGGACACACAATGTTCTTTCGTAATCTGACCTTGTTTCGCTTCCCAACGTCACTAGATTTCTCACAGATCGACAGCATACTACCCAACGCACGGTTGCGACCGGTTGGCCCATTGGAAATGACATCACGTGGATTTATCTCCCCCTTTGGGCGTGAAGAGCAGGAAGTACTCAACCAACGTCAAGGCGACTTTCTGTGGTTGACCGTCGGCAGTGAAGACAAAATCCTGCCTGCTTCAGTCGTTAACGACCTGCTGACGCGTAAATGCAGCGAGATTGAGGAAAAGAAAGGCCACCCTCCAGGCGGACGTGAACGCAAACGCATCAAAGACGATTTAATCCACGAACTGCTACCACGCGCTTTCGTTAAAAACTCCCGCATTGATGCAATGCTTGATCTACGTTACGGCTACGTGGCCGTAGATACCGCAAGCCGCAAAGCCGCTGAAACCGTCATCAGCGAGATCCGCGACTTGCTTGGCAGCTTTCCAGCACTGCCGCTCAACGCCGAGATTTCAATACGCTCCATGCTGACGAGCTGGATTGCTGGCGAGCCACTGCCCGAACACCTCAACCTGGGTGATGAGTGCGAAATGAAGGATGCCACCGAAGGCGGTGCAATCATCAAGTGCCAGCACCAAGCGCTACGCTGCGAAGAAATTGACAAACACTTAGAAGTTGGCAAGCAAGTAAGCAAACTGGCACTCATACTCGACGACCACGTTTCATTTGTACTCGGTGACGATCTGGTGATCCGCAAACTAAAATTCCTCGACGGCATGTTGGACCAGCTCGAACACAGTGACACCGATGGAATCCGTGCTGAACTTGATGCGCGCTTTGCGTTGATGAGTGCCGAAATACGGCGACTGTTTCTCCTATTAGAAGTTCCGCTGAAGTTGAGCAAAGCAAACAACTAAATGCAGTAACGTCTATGCCCTGACCAACGTTATGCTTGGAGTACTCTTTGCAGACTCATCTTGCCTGATGCCCCCTACAAATCAGTTCGAACATGACAACATCCCGTTGCAGACACAAGGATGTAAAATTAACGTGTTGTGCGTCCGCAATCCGCGTGCGCGTCGCATTAAGCTAAGCGTCGATGAGCGCGGTGTACGCCTGACCCTGCCACCATGCGCCAGCCTGGACGCTGGCACCCGTTTTTTGCTTGAACAGCGCGCCTGGATCGAAACACAAATAGCTCGCTATGCCAGCGGTACGGCAACGATACCGCTGCGTCGCGGCGAAACCACAACCCTACCGCTACGCGATCAACAACTCCCCCTGCATTGGCACGAGAGCCGCTACACACGGCTGGAATTGGATGCACATGGCCTACAGTTTTATATAACAACACACACCAACGACAACACACTACGCCGCACACTCAAAGAATTTTACGAAGTGCAAGCACGTGTGGACATCAGTGACTGGCTGCGAAAATACCTACCAGGCCTGCCACGTCCACCGACCCGGGTACGCCTAAAACCCATGTCATCGCAATGGGGGTCGCTTGCCACAGACGGCCACATGGCACTGGATCTGGCACTGGTGCTCGGTCGCCCCTCCGCATTCGAATATGTGGTAGTGCATGAATTGTGCCACCTGATCCAAGCTAACCACTCGCCGGCATTCTGGCGGGAGGTCGAATGCCGCTTCCCCCTATGGCGGGAAGAACGGGACTATTTCCATCTCAAAGGACGGATACTAAAAGCACAACTGCGCCGCTTGCTGCAAACCGAATAAACGACACGACACCTACACAACACCCCCTTCAAAACACACTCTTCCCCTTTACTTAATACCCTCAATGGTTTGAATCACTGGCTCTGCAAGCAAACTCTAACGGCTGCACTGGCGCAACCGCGATCCACACTCACCGCCTGTGGACTGAAGCACCATCACTCAGAGTGCTGTTTCTGCTGCCGATACAGTCAATGCAGACGCGCTCGCAGAGAGTTTTCTCTACGACAAAATCACTCGGCACATCCCCTGATCAGCCGCAACATCAAATGCACTAAAATGCAGCATTGGCAACGCTGCACTACAACACAGGGCAATGCACTGAGAACGCTGCTGCATTCACGGCAACGCACGTTGCGCCAGTCCAGCCAACGCCTGCACATGTGCAGGGTCATCATTGAGACAGGGAATGTAGCGCATCGTTGCACCACGCGCTGCCAGCGTTTCTGAAAAACCGAGCGCCACTTCCTCCAATGTTTCCAGGCAATCAACGGAAAAACCTGGGCAGACAAGATCAAAGCGACGTATGCCAGACTCAGCAAGCGCCCAGAGCGTTGGCTCAGCATATGGTTGTAACCAACGCTCAGCACCAAAGCGCGACTGATAACCGAGCACCCACTCACTCTCATTCAAATTCAATGCTGCGGCAATCAAAGACGCACTCACCTGGCAGCGCTGCGGATAGGGATCACCGTTATTGGCCACACGCTGCGGCAGTCCATGGAAAGAGAACATCAACTTCTCACTGCGGCCATGTGCTTGCCAATGCCTACGGATCGAAGCAGCCACCGCAGCGACCCACGCTGGGTCCTCGGCATAGTCTTGAATGCATTCAACCTGCACTTGGGGAGTACGCTTACACCACGCTTCCACCACATCCTGTACTGAGGCCGTGGTGGTGGTCGAATATTGAGGATATAACGGCAGTATCACGATGCGGCGTACCTGCTGCGCTTGCAGCGCATCTAGCGCCTTTGTCAATGCTGGAGCACCGTAACGCATCGCCCAAGCCACACGCCAATCAGGCAGATGTTGCGTCAGCCCTTCAGCAATACGGCGGGTATACACACTGAGGGGAGAGCCTTCCTGCAACCACACTTTGGCGTATTTGCTGGCTGAACGCGGGCCGCGAATCGGCAAAATCACCATATGCAGCAATGGCTTCCAAAACAACGGCGGAATGGATACCACGCGGCGATCACTCAGGAATTCGCCCAGATAACGGCGCACCGCCGCCGCAGTCGGCGCCTCAGGAGTACCAAGATTAACAATCAGTAAAGCAGTATCAGAAGTGTGATTCATATGTGCTATTGTGACTCAACGTGACCTCACTTGCCGCATGCAAATCGGCAAGTCATACCGATAACACAAGGAACGTAGTCACACTCATTACCGATTCAGCACACGGATAACAGTTTGAGTTGTAATGGGGAGTTGACATTCCGCACTCGAATCACTCTAGGAGTCTGTTGCCATGCCTCGCCTACCATACTTAACCATGCTGCTGTCGCTTGCTCTTGCTGCTGGCCACGCGTTCGCCGGCCCGGAAGAAGACCAGCGCGCTCGCAATGCGCTACGCGTGCTGACCGAGCTTCAGAAAATCCCAGAGCAAACCATTCCAGACAAACTGCTAGAAGAAGCACGTGCGATCGTCATCATTCCCGACACGCTCAAAGTGGGCTTCATCATTGGCGGACGCCGTGGCCAAGGCCTCATGTCGATCAAGACACCACAAAACACATGGTCTCAGCCCGTATTTGTGAAACTGACCGGCGGCAGCATCGGCCTTCAAGCCGGCGTGCAATCTTCCGACGTGGTACTCGTGTTCCGCAATGACCGCAACTTGGATAACATCGTTAACGGAAAATTTACTCTTGGCGCAGATGCCAGCGTGGCCGCAGGTCCCGTTGGGCGTAATGCGTTGGCAGCGACCGATAGCGAGCTAAAGGCCGAGATCTACTCTTGGTCAACAGCCCGCGGCTTGTTTGCTGGTATCGCTCTAGACGGAGCGGCACTTCAAATCGACGACAGTGCCAACCTTGACGTTTATGGCAAAGGCACCACTCCACGTATGATTTTCGAAGGCCGAACCGCCGAACCTCCCTCCAGCGATGTGATCGCGTTCCGTGATCGCCTGGAGGAAGTCACTTATACAGCACGCAATAACCGTAATAACACCACAAAACAAAGTGGATGGAACCAGCACACCAGCACACCCAGGCCTGGCACAACAGTGAGAGTGACACCATCGGCCAAGGCAACCCAGGAAGCCATGACGACCCCGATTCAATCCGAGGCAACCGCCGCAATCCCAGCACAACAAGGCTTCCAGCCAGTCTCCGAAGATGGCATCCACACCGAATCTCTCGATCACCACTAAACGTCCATCCTTACAGATGTCGGTTTGTTCAGGTATGCTGATTCTCCCTTTTCCCAGGCAATAGCGAGCAAATCATGGGCAGCTTCAGCCTCCTACACTGGCTGGTCGTGCTTGTCATCGTCCTGTTGGTGTTCGGCACCAAGCGACTTGCCAATGGCGCCAAAGATATTGGAAGCGCCATTAAAGAGTTCAAAAAAAGCCTACACGAAGACGACAAACCGACCGATCAGCTTGGCAGCACTTCCCAGAGCACCGCTTCCGGACCCCAACAGGATCATGGTAAGCACTGAGACGCGGGCTATTTACCTTGTTCGATATCGGTTTTAGCGAACTACTTCTGATCGCTGTAGTCGCCCTGGTTGTTTTAGGTCCAGAACGCTTACCCAAGGCAGCCCGCTTTGCTGGTTTGTTGGTTCGCCGCGCACGCACACAGTGGGAATCCATCAAACAAGAATTGGAACGGGAGTTAGAAGCCGAAGCACTGAAGCGCAACCTGCAAAATGCACAGCAGGTGATACACGACGCCCAAGCGCAGTTACAAAGCAACCAACAAGATATGGATATCCAGAACTCCATATCCATACTGCACGAGCAGACAAAACGCGACATTCACCCCGATCACGACACCAACACATTGGAACCGAGCACCGCCGTCCATCACGTCCATGTGCCCCCCCCAAGTACAAGCACCCATGGCAACAATGGCCAGGAAAAATCGCAGTGACCTCATCGGACAATTTAGAGAGCGAAAGTAGCCTGATTGAGCACTTGATAGAACTACGTGCACGCCTGATACGGATGTTGATCGGTCTTGGCTTGGTGGTCAGCGCGCTGCTGCCATTCTCAAAAGTCTTTTACCGTTGGTTGGCGACACCGATCATCTCGCAATTACCCGCTGGACAGAGCGTGATCTCCACCCAACCTGCCGGAGCGGTGTTTGCACCACTGAAATTGACTTTCTTTCTGGGCCTATTCATCGCCATGCCCTGGGTGTTGTACCAGGGATGGGCGTTTATCGCACCAGGTTTGTATCAGCGCGAAAAACGACTCGCACTCCCTTTGCTGATCTCAGCCGTCGTGTTGTTTTATATCGGTTGCGCATTCGCCTACTTCCTGGTGTTGCCCGCAGTCTTCCATTTCCTGACCACGTTCAAACCAGACGTCATCCAGCTGACCCCAGACGCTGGCGCTTACCTGGACTTCGTACTAGCCATCTTCTTCGCCTTCGGTGCCAGCTTTGAACTTCCAGTGGCCATGGTGATTTTGACCGTACTGCACTGGGTCAAACCAACCCAACTGCGTGAAAGCCGCGGTTATGCGATCGTTGCCATCTTCATCTTTGCAGCAGTACTGACACCACCGGATGTTGTCTCGCAACTCATGCTCGCAATACCGATGTGCCTCCTCTACGAGCTTGGCATTGTTGCCGCCTGGGCGGTCACCCGCCCGAAAACGGTTTGAGGCTTGAGGCATCACCAACGTTGGACGTGCAACAGCACGCCCCCACATTTACTCCCCAAGCCTACTAAGCAGCCAACACCTCATCAGGCGACGACGGCAACGCGTCGTGAGCAAGCATCTGTTTCCACGCCGCGTACACCGCCCCGTTAAAGACGGGAATGAACACCGGCATCCAAAGCAGCTGCATCACTACTTGATGAATAAAATTAATAAAAAACACTTCATCGCCGCGACCTAGTACAGCTGCAATGAATGCTGCAGGAACAATTGCGATAAAAGATACGATAACAAACACCACAATCGTCACGATGCAGGCCAACACAGCAAACACCAATAACGCTGGAAGATTGCGCAAGCAAGCATACAAACTCAGCTTTAACGCATGTAACCCATTATCACGCTGGAACATCACCTGCGGCGGCATCACAAACAAGGTCATCGCCACCACCACGAAGATCACGCACAAAAACAGCAACCACAGCCGAATAAGTGGCATAGGCAGATCAACATATGATTGATAGATTGCCTCCGGATTGATCTGCGCACCTGGCTGATGCATGGTCATTAAATCCCCAAGAAACTTGGAAAAGCCTTGCAAAGAGCTATAGTGAATCACTAGAAATGTAACAACCAGCGCTAGCAATTGCGGCAACAACGCCATCAGCAACTGCGGTACCCGTCCATCGTACAACCCCTGCAATAAATCTCCCGGGCGCGCAGTACGCCCCTGATCCACCTCGCGTAACGCCCACAGCACTCCCCCCGTCAGTAGTGGGGTGACTAGAAACATCAGAAACAGCACGTAATACAGCACGCTTGGCCACTTGAAGCCCACCAGCATCAGCAATGAGGAAAACATGCCCCACAACAGGCCAAGCCCCCCCAAACGCAACGGCGCACGCCACAGCAATGCAAAGCCAGCCCACAACCATTGCGCACCAGCCTTCGCCGGGACTTTAAGGATTTCACTCATTGACTTACGACTCCAATACCGTGCCAGAAGACGCAGCACATTGCGACGATTATCACCCTTTCCAGATAGCACAGATAGAGACGGCTTCGGAATACAAGATATTTCGCCGCAGCTAACCACTCCTGGAGAGTGCCCACACACTTTAGAACTGCTGCGCACCTCAAACCAAAGATGCCCCATCCAGAGACCCCAACATCCCAGAAAACCATCCACTCCTGAAACACTGAAACCCCACACTACGATGAACACAACAGCGGTGCCCAACCTCCCTCTTAAACGGCGCGACGTGCATAACGCACAAAGCGCCGCAACACCTGACGCGCCACCGGCGCCGCACTGACTTGACGCGCAATACGACGCGGACACTGCCCTTGACGCTGCAAACACTGGGCACGCGCAATCACATAACCACGCATATGATGCGTTGCGAATTCCGGATGGAACTGCACGCCCCAACTACTCTTCCCCCATCGGAACGCCTGACACTGATCCTGCACCGAGCGTGCCAACACCACCGCCCCCTCAGGCGCACGCAATACCGTCTGCACATGAGTGGCATGTGCCGAAAAGTGCCTTGGTAAATTTGCAAACAACGGATCATCAAACGCAACCGGATGCAATTCCAACTGAATCGTCCCAGATTCACGCCCAGCCGGATTACATGCCACCTCCCCACCAAGCGCGTGCGCCAACAATTGATGTCCATAACAAATACCGAATAACGGCATCCCAGCGTAAGCAGCTTCACATAACCACTCCGCAGTACGCTCACTCCAATCAGCACGATCCGTAACAAACGCTGCCGAACCACTGATCAGCGCCCCAGCGAACCCCTCACGTGCCGGCAACCTCTCACCCGCTTCCACATTCACCGCAACCGTTTGCGACTCAGCCAACCCCGAAGCAACACGAATCCAGTGCGGGAAACACCCATAGCGCCTCACCGATGGCAACGGCTGGCCCGTTTCAATCATTAAAAAAGGCAATACAGACATTGTCATCCCTAAAAAGTCGCAGCATCATCACAATCAGCAAACCACCGCCCGGCTGTTTCAAACAACCTGCACCAACAACCGGCCCCAAAGAAATCAAAAGAATATTGAAACGGATGGTTTCCGCATTACTCACAGCAACACGCCGACTAATCCCAACCATACGCGCCCACTCTTCTACAATCCACAAACCCTGCTCCCGCGTGATCACCTATCTACCCACTCACACGCCTCACCATCCAGAGATGACTGGATCAATCCCAAACACTCCCCAGCATCCCCTGATTGACACAACCGAATAACGCGGCCCTTGACATCACCAGCGCCTCTAAAAACCCCGAGCACTGACAAGCAGCGCATTTCAAATCTCCAGCGACTTGCGCATCCTCACATCATTCAGGCCATCAAAAAGTAATCCACTTCCAACGTTCATTCCCCCGCACCACGAAGCACCAACGACCAACGTTGCAGCACAATCGGGAACAGCTCAATGCACACAGCACACCCACCACTCAACACACCGAGCACATCACATCACCAATGACCTACACGCCGCATCAATGGCACTGTTTAGAAACACACATAGCCACTCACTGACATCAAACCTTGACCGCCATCCTGTCAAACAGGCCTGCCCTCCCTATTGCACCTTGCATCATCCAACAACATACCTACCATCTAACGTATTCGCACCACACTCACCACTCATGCCCAGTGAATGCCAACAACACGTGAAACCGACGACATGCACCGCGCAGAACGCCAATACACAGTGAGGACTGCAAGCATGAGCGACTCAATCGGATACATTGCAACCTGGTATTACACCAGTGCCTGTTGCGAACAATTCTCGCTACCGGAATAACCAACAGACGCCTAAAATCACTAGACTGTTCATCACCTCCTCCCAGGAAGGGCCACCTTGAAACTGCTACGCAACACCGTCTTACCCGCCATCCTGCTATGCATCTCACCTGCGCTCTGGGCCAAAACATGTGCAGTGACGATTTCCGCAAACGATCAGATGAAGTTCGACCAGGACACCATCAAAATCGCAGCCGAATGTACCCACGTGAACTTCACCCTCACACACACCGGCAAGAGGAGCGCCCGCGTCATGGGCCACAACTGGGTCCTGACTAAAACCACCGATATGCAGGCCGTCGCACTGGCCGGATTACACGCCACACTCGCAGACAACTATGTACCCAAAGCCGATCCGCGCGTGATCGCCCATACCGCCATCATCGGCGGCGGCGAGCGCACCAGCATCACCTTCCCAACCAACACACTCAGCAAAAACGTCTCCTACACCTTTTTCTGCTCATTTCCCGGCCACTGGGCACTGATGAAAGGAACACTGAGTTTCGGCGGATAAACAATACGTGCGGCCTACGGCCTACAACCGAACCTTCCCCATCGGCAGGCTCCTAAAAAGGCCAAAGCCTCTGACCTAACTCCATTTCCGCAAACGCACCGACCACGGCGACAACCGCACATCAACACACACTCCACGAGGATACACAGCAGACGCACAGCGACGGAATGCGACAACGGTCATGACAATGCAGATGCATTCGAAGAACCTCAAGGAGAGCAACCACACTCAATAACGCCGCAACATCGACCTGTCTGCCGCCCCGACAATCTCACCACGCAACTTAAAGTAATGATGCAGACGCTGCGGATCCAACGTCCCACACCCAATCGCCGCACGCACCGCACACCCTGGCTCAGCCTGATGGGCACAATCACGAAAACGGCACTGCGTCGCCAGCAACTCAATGTCAGCAAACTCTTCGACAAGATCCTCTTCACCGGTGAACTTAAGCTCACGCATCCCTGGGGTATCAATCAAACAAGCCCCGGATGGCAACGGCAATAAGGCCCGATGCGTAGTCGTATGTCGGCCACGCGAATCCCTTTGACGCACCTCACCAACCTTCATACGCTGCTCGCCAAGCAACGTGTTCGTCAACGTCGACTTGCCCGCACCCGATGAACCGAGCAACGCCACCGTACGCCCCGGTAATAACCACGGATACAGCGCCACAACAGGCTCCGCTTTGCGCGCATCAACGGCCACCACGGCCAATGCCTGAGAAGAATGCTCACGCAACACCGCCACCGCCGCCGCGACATCAACACACAGATCAACCTTCGTGAGCACCACCACCGGCTCAACACCACCACTAGCAATCAACACGCAGTAACGCTCAATCCGACGTGGATTAAAATCACCATCCAATCCACAAACGATAAATGCAGTATCCAGATTGGCGGCAATCAGCTGCTGCCGGTAATGTTCCCCCGCCGCCAAACGCTTAATGACTGTACGCCGCGGCAACAACGCCACGATGCGACGACCATCCAACAACACCCAATCCCCCACAACCGCGCGCTCATGGGGCGGGAAACTGCGGCGCTGCCACGCTGGCAGCGACTCGACCTTAATGGGGACCTCCGGCGCCTCAGCCACCACATAACCGGACCGATGCTGCTCAATCACCCGTGCCGGACGGCACTGCGAATACATCGCACACATCGCCTGCCACGCCGAATCAGCAGGCGGCCCCGGCCAAGGCCAGCCAATGGCTTGAAGCATCCGATACCCAACAACAGGCTCAATCATGCACCCATTCCAACATAGGCACAGATTGTCTTTTTGAAAAATGCTGTGCCGTGCCTATCACCGGATTGTTGCCACAACACCTTAAACACCCATCCCCATATCCAAGCATCAAGCATAAATAAATAGTGATATCGCCAAAGAGAACAATCTCCAGCACCTTTCACCAGGAAGATACTGAGCAATTCAGCACCTCCCCAGCATGGCGCGTAAAGAACACCAACAGCAAATACGTACTGCTTCTACACATTCATCCCTTAAACCGCATCACATGCAACGTATGCGACACCTGCGCAAATCAATGCTGCATCACAACAGCACACAGCATCTCAACAATCATCCAAACGGAACGCATCACGGATCCAATGCAACTGTAACGGCCTACCTGCTCCCTCAACCACATCGAAGCGGCACGGCACCTGCGCTAAAAACGGATGACGCTGTAAAAACAATTGCGCCGCCATGACCAGCTTACGGCGTTTACGCCGATCCACACTCTGCGCAGCACTCCCATGACTCTCTTGCTGACGGTAACGCACCTCGACAAACACAACGCTCATCACGTCATACATCACCAAATCCAACTCCCCGCCACGGAAACACACATTGCTCGCCAACCAACGCAAACCAGCCCGTTCAAGATGCCGACGCGCAGCAACTTCAACTGCCGCACCGCAGTCGCGCCGATTCAACATGACTCAGAGCATCTCCACCGGAATACTCTGACCATTTCTGAATGTTGCCCAGATTGGAATACGTATCACGTTACCGGAATCATCCAAACGTAACGTTCCTGTAGCACCACGCAACCCTCCACCCGCACCACCAGCAGACAGCCCCTCTAGATAGACAGACAGCTTCCAAGCATCGACACCAAAGGCGAACAGCCGCAACGCCGCGCCCCGCATATTTGGCAAACGTACCGCCACATCCGCCGCGGACGGGATTGACTTCACCCCCTGCACACTCCACGGTTCAGTGGGATAAACAATCCCATCCAGCAACGTATCTTCCTCAGGCTTCCCCGTTCCCAACACCAATTGCGAAGTACCCACTTGAGGCTTACTCGATAACCCCAACGACGCCAACTGCGGCGCCAATACCCGTGCAGTGGGACCACGTACCGCCAGAAATACCGCATCAGCACGATCGGCGCCACGTAGCCGGGGTCCAAGATCGCCGGGGACATCAGCAACACCCAGCGCCGCCAGCACTTGGCCACCACGCGCACGGAAGCGATCCATAAACGCCTGCACACCACGCCGACCAACATCATCATTACTCCCGATCACGATCACATTGCGCTGCCCCTGAGCCAACAAATAGTCAGCAGCAATCACGCCATCATCCTCGGGCGCCAACGAAAAACTGGCGCTCCCTGACGGCAACGACACGCGATCTCCAGTTGAACGGTTCAATGCCAGCAGTGGGATGCTCAATTGCCCCTGAGAAAACAAAGCGCTCACCTCATCACGACCGAGGGGACCCACCACAAAATCAGCACCAGCTGCGATCGCCTTGGCGTATGCCGCCTTGGCTCCGACTGGCGTACTACCTGTATCGAAGAAATCCAGATCCGGACGCCGCCGGGTTTCAGCATAGTAACCAGCGAGAAAACCATCACGAACCGGCGCAGCCGCTGTCGCCAGACTTCCGGTCAATGGCAACAACACCGCCAACTTCAACGGTGGCCGATACCCATCAGTATCCGCCGATGGGCGCTGACTGCTGCCCACACTCCCCTGCACGCTCCCCTCCAAAGGCTGCGGGAGCGCCTCACCACGGCTCAGTAAAACCCGTCCAACAAAGTGATACAGCGGATCACCTACTGGCAGCGCCGCCGTGCGAGTGAGCAATACCTCATGATCCAAACCAGCAAGCAGACGGGTGATCGCCGCCTGATTTTCATTACGCGCCTTACCAAGCAATGCTTGATCAGCACGCGCGCGCTGCTGCGCCGCACCAAACGCATCACCGTTGGCCTCCAACGCCGCAGCACGCCCCAACAACCAACGTATCTGCAATTTTTTGGAAAGCCCAGACGATGACTCACCAAAGTACTGAAAAGCCCGCACCGGTTGCCGATTAGCCAACGCCAACTCGCCCAACAACAGCACAAAGCGCGCCTTACTTTCACCAGTCAACTGCTGCACGCTCACCTGCCTGACCAGCACTTGCGCGCGCGCAGTATCCCCCGCCTCATGCCAAGCAAAAGCAGCATCCGCCAGCAACTGGTTGCGTTGAGCACCACTGGCCCGGCTGGCCTCAGCCTCAAGGTGCTGCGCCGCCTCGCGCGGCTTGCCCTGCTCCAACAAGACCAACCCGGCGCTTTTGTGGGGTAAGAACACGCGAGTCGATGTGGTTGCACACCCGCAAACCAATATCGTCACCAGTAACGGAAAGAAAATTTTTGCAAAACGCGGGTTCATTGAGCATCCATACAGCAAGGCCCACCGAAGCGGGCAGGTGAAAAACGCTACGATTTTACTCTTCCCAAAAAATATCCGCCGATGTCCACACCAGGCACGCTCCATATCGTCGCAACCCCCATCGGCAACCTGGGCGACCTATCGCCACGCGCCCAGCACATCCTGCGCACCGTCACCATGATATGTGCCGAAGACACCCGGCATACCCGGCAACTGCTGGCCCACTTTGGAATTGAACGGCCCCTATTGGCACTACACGCGCACAACGAAGACACGCTGGCCGAGCGGATCATCACCCGATTGATCAGCGGCGAATCACTGGCCCTGGTCAGCGATGCCGGTACACCACTGATCAGCGATCCGGGCTTTCTCCTGGTCCGTGCTGCACGTGCGGCTGGAATTCGGGTGACCCCAGTGCCAGGACCAAGCGCATTAATTGCCGCCCTGAGTGTCTCCGGCCTACCTAGCAACCGCTTTACCTTCGAAGGCTTCCTCCCAGCCAAACCAACGGCACGGCGCGACCGCCTGACACACCTGGCGCATGAACCACGCACCCTCATCTTTTACGAAGCATCACACCGTATCGCCGAGTGTCTGACAGACCTAGCAACCATCTTCGGCAGCATGCGTATAGCAGTGGTTGCACGCGAACTCACCAAGATATTTGAAACCGTACTTGACGGTACCTTGGCGACCTTACAAACACAGGTGGCCAACGACGAAAACCAGCGTAAAGGAGAGTTTGTAATTATCGTACAAGGTGCCGCCGATCAGGATGCCGCCAAGATCACCGAAGGACGCCGTATCTACGCACTGCTTAAAGAACACCTGCCCCCTTCAAGTGCTGCCAAACTCGCCGCAGAAATCACCGGCGCTCCACGCAAGGCACTGTACGGCGGCTGACATCCATTGTCCCTCGATTTCTGACCTTTCCTAAGGACATTCATTCCGATCAGGAAAGTCACGCCGTAACACACTGCACATCAGAAAGGTAAACCCATGAACAGACAGCGCGCCCTAAAATTCTTGACAATTCAATGAATTTAAATTAAACGGTAATTTCGTTATTTTAAACAGCAGGTTAACAAAAAATAGACACATAACCTTTGAACTGAGGTTTTATGCTTTTAAGACTTCTCAAAAAGAAGTCGCAGCAAAAACCACTCACAAGTTAACTGCATTCTGCGTTGCGCGTGATGACCTTCGATATCCCATTCCCCCCAAAAACGCGTAAGCGGCGCACCACAAGTTGCATTGGCACCTGGCTTATAACGAATTGAAATAAAAAACAACGTTGAATTGCTTTCCAATTAAATTTTAATGAGCAAACATGGAATTAAATTTTCGTTACGATGCAAATTGCAGCAATCACCTTAGATACGCATCCATACAACACACTTAATAGGTGAACACAAAAATGAAGACATTCAGTAGATACACGCCAGCGTTGAATCATTTAGCGCTGGCGCTAGCGTCAACATTGCTCCTGATCGCGACCTATACAGCCAACGCAACGGCAGCCGAATCCGAGCACAGCACGAACGAAGACAGCAAGGCTGCACCCCACGAGAGCAAAACCACCGAACTAGACCGCGTTGTGATTACCGGATCACGCATCCCACGCGCCGGCTTCGACACGTTAGAACCGGCCACGGTCGTCAACCGACAATACATTGACAGTTTCGGCTTCACCAATGTTGCCGATGCACTATTTTCACAACCTGGCTTCGACAGCAGCGCCAGTGTACGCGGCAATCAGGCAAGTTTTGGTGCCGGTGTCAGCTTCCTCGGCCGCTTCGGGCTTGGTTCCAACCGTCAGCTCACCCTGGTCAACGGACGCCGTTTAGTCACCTCTAATCCCCCCACCGTCTTTGGCCCTGGCGACGGTGGTACCCAGGTCGATCTGAATGTGATCCCGACCTCATTGATCGAACGCACTGAAACCATCGGCGTCGGTGGCGCACCCACGTATGGCTCAGATGCCATCTCCGGGGTCACCAACATCATTCTGAAGAAAAACTACGAAGGCGCAGAAGTCAACATTGGCTATGGACTGACCGAACGCGGCGACAACGCGCGCTACAGCTACTCAGCACTGCTAGGCAGCAACTTTGCCAATAGCCGGGGCAACGTGACCATTGCTCTGGACGCGGACGATAGCGCAGGCGTACTCGGTGAGGCACGCCGCTACTACCGCAACGGCTACTCAATGCAAACCAATCCAAATGCTGCAGCGATCGCGCAGTTTCAGCCTGGACGCCAATACGCGACCGACGGACGGGTGAACCCCACTATCCCGTTCAACACCAGTAACACGGACGGCATCCCTGGCAGAGTGCTCATCCGCAACCGCCGTATTAACAACATGACCTGGGGCGGTCTGCTTTACCCAAGCACCGGCCGTTACATCCGTGACGCCAGCCAACAACCACGCGGTTTTGGCCCAAATCAAGATCAATTCCTGCAATTCGACAAACACGGCAACCTGGTCTCCTACAACCCTGGGGTTAATTTCGGCAATAGCTCCTCCTCTGGCGGCGATGGGCTGGACTTCAATCAAACAACACAAGTCACCTCACAGTTGGACCGCAAATCGGTGTTCATGCTCGGCAACTACGACGTCACCGATAACATCAGCAGCTTCTTTGAGGGGTCCTACTACACCTCAAAAGCACTCGAGTTGACCGATCAGAGCATTTACAACGCAGCCGGTTTCGGAACCGGCAATGTCAACGGTAGCGGGGATCAAAGCGGAGCGCTGAACTTTAACATCGACAATCCGTTTCTCTCCGAGCAAAACCGGCAAGCCCTGCGCAACCTAGGGATCACCGATTTCCGACTGTCCCGCGCCTCACGCGATCTGGTCATCGGCAACTCCAGCACCGATACCCGGCTATGGCGTGCCGTCGCTGGCCTTAACGGCCACTTCGATGCAGGCGGACACCCATTCACCTGGGAAACCAGCCTCAATCATGGCGAAGGCAACTTCGACTATTACAGAACCGGTCTGATCCAACAGCACTTCATCAACGCCATCAACGTAACGCGTAACAGTGCTGGCGAGATTGTTTGCGATTCGAGTGCAGCAGGGACCACCGTGGACCCGAACTGCGTGCCACTCAACCTCTTTGGCGAGGGCGTCGCCTCAGCGGCGGCGCGTAATTACGTCACGACACCCACACATGCCAAAGCACAGATGAAGCAAACCGTATTCAATGCCAACCTGTCCGGCAGTTTCATCGACTTACCGGGTGGCAAACTCGGCTTCAACGTTGGCTACGAACGCCGTAGGGAAGAAGGCCGCTTCACCCCAGACGAGTATCAGCGTCTGGGTTTGGGCCGGACGGTACCGACCACCGGCTCACACGGGACATTCACCACGAATGAGTACTTCGGCGAGATCCTGGCGCCGCTAGTCAATCCGGACGCTCATCTCCCCGGCCTGCATCGCCTTGATCTAACCGCCAAACTCCGCCGCGTCAACAACACCGTCAACGGGTGGTTCACGGCCTACACCTACGGCCTCCAATACGAACCGTTCCAAGGCCTCCAACTCCGCGGGAATAAGACCCGCTCCTTCCGCGCGCCCGCCATTGTTGAGTTGTACACCAGCCAACAACCCAGCTACTACTCCATCCCCGAGCCTTGCACCCCAGCCAATATCACTGCAGGGAATCGCCCGGAACTGCGTCAGCGCAACTGTGAAGCGTTCTTCGCATACTACAACGGTGTGAATCCTGGCACTTTCCAGGAGGCCCCAACCACTCAGCTTGGTTCCGTGAGCGGCAATCCCACACTGGAAAACGAACTCGCCAAATCTTGGACAGCCGGGATCGTCTTCCAACCAGAGTGGGCACACGGCTTGCGCGTGGCGGCAGACTGGTACGACATCAAGATCAGCAATGTGATCACCCAGTTAGATTCCGGAGATATCACTTCAGGGTGCTTTGACAACGAAACATTCAACCGCAACGACGTACCAAACGCCAACCGCTTCTGCAGCATGATCACCCGTGATCCAAGCACCGGCGTGGCCAGCAGTGTCCGGGGAGAATATACCAATGGCCCGTACATCAACTTCCGTGGCTGGACCGCAGAGATCAACTACCGTTTGGATCTGAAAGAACTGCGCTGGGGCGGGAGCGGAATCTTGGACCTCGGCTTCTATGGCTATTTCCCGAAGAACCTGAAGTACACAGCCGCTCAAGATATCCCAGCTGAAGAATCCGTCGGAACCATCGATAATTCCAAACGTCAATTCCAATGGAACGCCCGCTATCTGACCGGCCCCTGGAATTTTGGCGTCAGCGCAAATTACAAAAGCGCTGCGCTGTACAGTCTGACCAATACAGTAGAGACACGTGACTACCTGGGCATCCCAAGCTACACCAGTTACGACGCCAATATCGGCTACACATTTGACAAGCACAGCAGCCTCAACCTGGCAATCCTGAACGCAACTGACAAGATGGTGGCATTCCCATACGTATACGACGGGCTGGGACGCCGCTACATGCTGACATTCAACTACAAATTCCATTAATCATCACCGCATAATGCGACACAGGGGCCGGCTTGCCGGCCCTTGTTTTTTGGGCAAGCACGATGCAACACACTGCAATGACATAACACTGCAATGACATACCCTGATACACCGCTACGAGAGACCTGAATCAATCACCGGACATGCGATACTCGCACCCCCTGGTACCACTCTCCTTCATGACCACAGCACTTGTCACCACCGCCCTGCCTTACGCCAATGGTCCACTGCACCTCGGCCATCTGGTCGGCTACATTCAAGCTGACATCTGGGTACGCGCACGGCGCCTGGGAGGACACAACACCTGGTTTGTTTGCGCCGACGACACCCACGGCACCCCGATCATGCTGGCCGCAGAAAAAGCGGGCATGCCGCCGGAAGCCTTTATCGCCACCACCCAAGCCAGCCATGAACGCGACTTTGCGGCCTTCAACGTCGCTTTTGACCACTACGACTCCACACATTCCCCCGTCAACCGCCACCTGACCGAACAGTCTTACCTCACACTCAAACAGGCCGGACATATCACATGCCGCTCGGTCGCCCAATTTTACGACCCGGCCAAAGGCATGTTCCTCCCCGACCGCTACGTCAAAGGAACCTGTCCAAACTGCGGCGCCACCGACCAATATGGGGACAACTGCGAAGCATGCGGTGCCACCTATGACCCCACAGAACTCAAAAACCCATACTCGGTGATCTCCGGCGCGACCCCAGAACTGCGCGACTCAGAACACTTCTTTTTTGAAGTGGCTCACTTCGACACCTTCCTACGCCATTGGCTGAGCGGCGATGTCGCCTTGCCTAGCGTCAAAAACAAACTCAAAGAATGGCTGGATGCCAAAGGCGGCCTACGCCCCTGGGACATCTCCCGCGATGCCCCCTACTTCGGCTTCAAAATCCCCGACCAACCAGGCAAGTACTTCTACGTGTGGCTGGATGCACCGATCGGCTACTTATGCAGCTTCAAAACCTTATGCACACGCATTGGCGAAGACTTCGACACACACCTACGCAGCGGCACCACGACAGAATTGCATCACTTTATCGGGAAAGACATCGTCAACTTCCACGCCCTGTTTTGGCCGGCAGTCCTGCACGGCACCGGCCACCGCGCCCCCACCCGACTCCATGTCAACGGCTACCTGACTGTGGACGGTGCCAAAATGTCCAAATCGCGCGGCACCTTCATCATGGCGCGCACCTACCTTGATGCTGGCTTGGAACCAGACGCACTACGCTACTACTTCGCCGCCAAATCCTCCGGAGACGTCGACGACCTGGACCTTAACCTGAGTGACTTCGTTGCACGCGTCAACGCCGACCTAGTCGGTAAACTCGTCAACCTAGCCAGCCGCTGCGCAAGTTTCATTGGCACGCGTTTTAACGGACAACTCGCCGACACCCTGCCAGACCGCATCCAATATGATCGATTCGTTGCAGCACTGACCCCCATCCGTGACGCCTACGAACGCAACGACACCGCCAGCGCGATCCGTCAAACCATGCAGCTGGCTGACGAAGCCAACAAATACATTGACGAGACCAAACCCTGGATCATCGCCAAACAACACCACGCCGACGCGCAGCTACACGCCGTCTGCACACAAGGATTGAACCTGTTTCGCGTCCTGATCACCGCACTCAAACCAATCCTGCCGCACACCAGCATCCAAGCGGAGACATTCCTCGCTGCACCAGTAACGGCATGGCAAGACGTCAACCAACCACTGACCGGCGGCCACACCATTCAACCCTACTCCCCCTTATTCACCCGTATCGACAAAAAAATAATTGAGGTGATGATCAACGCCTCTAAAGACACCCTCGCCCCTCCCCCTGCTTCGGCCAAACAACAAAACGCATCCATGTCAAACACAGCACCACCACCCACTGCGGAAGAACCGGAAACAACTGCTCCCACCATTGGTATTGACGACTTCGCCAAACTCGATCTACGCATCGGCAAAGTACTCGTGTGCGAATACGTTGAAGGGTCAGACAAACTACTGCGCTTTGAATTGGATGCTGGCCCCCTGGGCAAGCGCCAGATCTTCTCAGGAATACGCGCCAGCTACAGCAACCCAGAGGCACTCATTGGCCGCAACGTCGTGTTCATCGCCAACCTAGCACCCCGCAAAATGCGCTTTGGGATCAGCCAAGGGATGATCCTCTCAGCCGGCTTCGACAACGGTACGCTGGCACTACTAGATGCTGACAGCAGCGCCCAACCCGGCATGCCGGTGCGTTAAAAAAGCCCAGCCCCCAACACGCCACACACCAAAATGATCTCACTGGAGATGCCTACGAGAATGTCCTGTCATCTCCCGCGTAAAACACGTGATACCGCCATCGAACGGCATTAGCACACCATCGCAAAAACAAAAGGCTCACACCATCCCACTACTCCCACAACCTCAACAACAATACCCTGCGCACCTGGCGCACCCACGACGCTACAAAACACACCAAGCCACTTAATATTGGCAAACTGAGCAACACCACAGCACTCATCCCCAAACAACAACACTTCCGCTAAATACCCATGAGCGATCCATGACCACAGAATCAGGCTCTCTCCGGTAGTGACATCCACCGCCCCGGATGTCTCATCACAGCGGCACACACCCACAGCCAACAACAGACACAGAGTCGTACTGAACATCCGCCGCCTGTCAGCAGACCACTCCTGAGAGTGGCACCTCATCACCCAGCGTGATGACCTGGCCAGCCGTGATTGGCCGCACGGATACTCCCCCCAACATCAACAGTCTCTGGAAAAGACATTCATGAGAGGATGCCTGCTAAACGAAAGATGCGAGAAGATCCGACAGCAATACACCGCCTCCAGATAAGAACAACGCACACTGCTCATCAATCCCTCATCCTGGAAGCCATCAAAACACGCCACGCAACGCACCACCACTCTACTCAAACAAAGAAAACAGCCTGCCCGACCATCCACCCTACCCTGCTGCTCACTCACCTCATACCCGTGCAACCTGACACACACCATGTCCAGCCCTCCCCCCCTCACCCTCGTCGAACGCATTGATCGCTTGCTGCCACAAACACAATGCGGCCAATGCGGCTTTCAAGGCTGCCTCCCGTATGCGCAAGCGATGGCACGTGGCGAAGCCAACATCGACCGCTGCCCTCCCGGCGGAGACGCTGGCGCACGCGCCCTGGCACACCTGCTTGGCTTACCACCACGCCCCTACGACCGCAACCGCGGCACCCAACAGCAACCGCAGGTCGCCTGGATCGTCGAAGCGGACTGTATCGGCTGCACAAAATGCATCCAGGCTTGTCCCGTCGATGCAATTATCGGTGGCGCTAAACACATGCATACGGTAATCGCTGCACTTTGCACCGGCTGTGAACTCTGCGTGCCCGCGTGCCCAGTGGACTGCATCGAACTACACCCCAGCTGAACACAGCAAGCCCAACCGCATTGATTGGTGATGCACCTCACGCAAGCGGCACACTGAGCAAAGCGACTCAAAGCAAATCTAATGATTCAAACGTGGCTCTAGCGTTTGGAATCCACATCACCCGATGGATACGGCCCAGGGCAACAGGCCAGTGGCACTCCCCTTCCAAGCGCAACACACACATTTAATCCGCACATCCCAATACAACGCATTCGAACAACACAACACGTTCACTGACAACACAGCCCCAGCCAGCCATTGAACCTTATCAAGAATGGGATTGATGAAAACATGGATACCGTTATCGCTCACATCCATCCGGCAGCGCCTCGGGAAACGCCAACGACGGACACCCTTCCATACCGACAGCCACCACCAACCACGATGGATGCTTCACGCATCCAGGCTATCTTGCAAAGGAAACACGATACGCACACCGACCAACACACACAAAAGTGACACTGGCAATGCCACTTCGTGACTAAAACCATCGACAGAGAGTCAGAATGCCGCAATATGCCTGCGGCCTCAGCAACATCTGGATTGCTGCCGCGCCAGATGCCTTGATGTTTCAGCGCAACATTCAATGACCGAACAGATATGCAACATCGCAACAACAACGAACACATTGCACCGATCCGCACGCACCATAATCACTCACCTTCACCCAACCAACACCATCACCCCACAGCGTACGCCTGCGCCTAAAACCGCAAGCACAACTAAATTCCAATACCAACACCGATCAAGAACGCCTCTGCGGCCTACAGCCAGAACAACGGACTGGATAGGATGAATACCGTTATAGATAACTTTCCGGTGGCGGCTCAAACCGTTGCAAGCACGCTTCCATCAAAGGAAATTCAAAGCGGCGCAACCTGGGGTTCCGTGGCCTCTTCTCATCCAACATCGTGCTGAGCCGTCGACACCCTTTACTAATGGCGGTATTAACGGCTTTGACTTTCCAGTCATACAACGGGCGATCAGGGAGCTGACGAATTTGTTCCAACAACTTAGAAAATAACGACCCTGGATGTATGAAGGCTCCCCAACACATCAGGGTTAGATTGATCGCGCACACGACTTCCTTATTCAGAGGATGCATCCCCCCCCTACCGTGACTCTCCCCATTGCCACGCCCACCACTTACCGCTTCCTCTGGCTCCCCTTGTAAGGGATCGAAAAATGGCAACGGAGTCATGGGCTTGTCACTCAATGCAGCAGCCAGTTCCTCAGAAAGATCAAAAAAGCGCGCAGCGCAACCTTTGTCCCCAGCATAAAGAATCGCGACCGTCTTCCCAGTGCTGCGTTCAGTCGCATCAAACTGGTAATAACGATCCTCCAGAGGGCGGCCACAACAGCAACGCAACGCCATCCCTTGCAATAACCGCGTGTGCATAACCGGCGTCAAACGATATTGGCGCAGGATCTTCCGTTTTTTATCGTCACCTTGACCATTGGTAATGAGCATTCAAACCCCAGAGAAATACAGAGAATAATCACTATATTAATGTGACTAATTAATCATATTAAGAACCCTGGGGCACACCATCTACATTTAACCCATCGCACTCACACGTTTGCTGCCCCTTGCAACATCGCGGCGACAATGACAGACCAATCAAACAGCACCCGGCACACAACGCGGCCAGCGATGGCATTACCTCCCCGGTCACAGACCTGCGCCATCACGGCTAACGGCACGACCTGCAACAACGGTTCCCAGCAGTGCCAGCGACTTAACACACTGCAGTTACTTCCTGCCTGCGACAGCGTTAACGTCCCATATGCCGTCACGCACCACGCGATGGTCTTGGCTGGTTCAGTCATCCACGTGAGTCCCACATGACATCCGCCGCGTGACTGCAGTCCCCCTTAGCATCCGGCACCCTTTGTTTTGATTGGAATCGCCCCCTGCATCTTCCAGGCCAGAATGAATTCATCACCGACCCAGACGGTGCCAAAGTGATGTTTCACCGCTTGACCGTCTTGAACGGTGGGCACCTGGGCCTGCTGTGGTTTGACCGACTCCGGTTTGGGGCGCAACGCCGCCGACACGTAGGCCGCCACAACCGCAATCGCCAGTTGCCACACCCACCAGTAAACGGCCTGTGCGGGTGCGCCGTGCGGTGCAGGCAGCGCCGCGGCCACCCACACGCGCACCAGCTGCACAATGAACACCAGCACACCCAGGCCCTGCGCCCAGTGCTGGGCGCAGACGCCCGATGGCGTGTCATACCACCAGTAGCGCAGCCGCCACACCCAGAGGTGATACCAGCGGCGCAGGCGTGCAATCAGCCCCATGACATCGATACTCCCTCGGACGTGTGGAGCGGACGATAGACCGCACCGCCAAAGTGAATGGTATTGCCACGCGCTGCACAGGCGTCCCAGGTGCGTGGGCACGTTGGGAGCACCGTGATCTCTCAGTCATGGCACCTCCTGATGGGTCGCGTGCACTTGAGCACGGCAAGCGACCTGGGCGTTGTATTTGTTGATTTCGTTGATGTACAAACCGATCACTCTGCGGAAAATGGCGAAGATCTCTGGTTGTTCATTTGAAATCGGCGGTACTGGCAGGGGGGGGAGTCGGTCGCAGACCGCTTCTGAGCGCGTTGTTGGCAGTATCCCGGACGGCGCTAAGCTCGTGCACGATGCGAGGGACAATGACACTGCAATCACTAAGTACGCGAATAATGCGGATACGTCTGATGTTTTCATCGGTGGCAATCCTGTTGTGAGTGACTGCTGCGGCGGCTGATCCACAGCAGTAATGCAACGATGAGCAAGAAGGGGGGAAAGGTCATCACGAGGCCCTTCCTTCGCACAGGGCGCGTTCATCGACACGGCGCAACACCAGGCCACGCACTTCGTGGCCTGCGGCGTATTTCCAGCGGTCCAGTTCGGCGCTGGACGCTGGGCCAGTCGTGCATCCAGGTGACTTCGGGACGTTTGGACCAGGCGTGGTAGAGGGGGAGGATGGCATCCACCAGTGATTCAACCAGGTTGCCGTCGACGTCGCGGGGGGTGGGGACGATGTTGATGCCGCTGGGGCCGATGATGTTCTGGACTAAGGTGGATAGGCCGCCGCTGATGATGTCGTGGTTGCGGTCCAGGTGGCGTGCTTGGTTGCGCAGGGCCACGCCGGTCATGGTCACGATGGTGTTGCCGCTGCCAAAGTCGCGGGAGGCTTGGCGCAGGTGGGTTTTTTCCGCCGCTTCATAGGCCTGTCGGTAGGCAACGGCTTTGACGCGGCTCTGGGCACGGGAGGCAGCCCAGGCTGGGGCAAGCTGGAGGAGGCCGCGGTCGAAGGCGGCAACGAGGCGGTGCAGGCGCGGGGATGCGGTGGTCATGGTGCGTCTGCGCCGCTGTCTCTGCGGAAGTCGGCAATGGCAATGCGAACGGTGCCGCTCGTGGAGGGGGCCGCTTCTGCGGCGGCGCGGCGCAGCCATTTGTCCAGTTCATCGCTAATCCATTTGGCATCGGCGCGGGTCACTTGGCGTTCGCCATACCGGACGGATTGGCCCAGCAGGACTTTGCGGTAGGCGTCTTTTAGGAGTGCAACTTGGTCGGTAGCAAGGCTCATATGTCTCTCTGGTGTTGGTTGGGAAGCCACTCGGTAAGCCTGGTGATGGGGGCTTTGGTGCGGCGCGTCGTGCGGTTCATAGACGCTTGTTCCAACGGTCGGAGCCAAAGCCGCTGTTAGGAAGCGGTGGCATGTCATGGGGGGCGCTGGGCGGGGCGGGGGTGGCGGTCACTGAGCGCAGGGGGCGGGGGGCGGGGTCAGTGGGCGGGGCAGCTGGTGGGTCAAAGAGGCTGCCGTTGGTCGGTTGGTAGATGGCTTCAAGGGCTTCCCATTGTGATTCGCGCATGACGTCGACTTTGAGTGCGGGGGCCAGGGTGGCCCAGAGGGCGTAGACGGCGGTGTCCAGGGGTTCGTTGCGCACGCCGCGGGGTTTAATCCAGCGTCCGGCGTCTTTGTCGAAGTATTCGGCGGTGAGGCCGGCGAAGTAGTGTTCTGGCAGTGCGCCAGGATCAGGGTGCAAGGGGTCGGGGATGTCGTCGCCACGTCCGCCAGGAAAGCGCAGCATGCGGGCGCTGATGTCTTCAGCAGTGCCTGTTTGGGCGGCGTTGTCTTTGGCAGCCAGGGCGGCGCCTAGCCAGCCGTAGATCATGTGTTTGAGGACGCTGGTGCCAACGCCCCAGACGCCGACGTCTCGGGCCAGTGTTTTGCCGCGTTCGTCAACGGTGGTTTTTGAGGGGCGGTAGACGGCGCGGTCTGATTTGATTTCGGCGCGGCCACGCACGAGGTAGAGGGTCTGTTTCAGGAAGCCTTGGGGGGTCTCTAGGATGCGGGATTGGCCGGACCAGCCAACGTGTTGTTTGATGAATTGGGCGACGGTTTCGGTCCAGTTGCCGCCGTCAATGGCGACGGCGCTAATGGGCATGTCGATGCCACAGGCGGTTTTCCAGGTGCCGCGCAGGTAGGTGTCCAGGTCGGTGTAGCTGTCCAGGACGGTGGGGTCCAGGTCGATGACGGCGTAGTCAACGATGTAGCGGCGTTGGCCGCGGCCGGTGGCGATGAGGTGGATTTCAGCGCGGTCATGGGCAAGGTCCACGCCTGCCGCAAGGACGAGGCCGCCCAGGGGCACCAGGCCACGATAGACGCCAGGTTCGGCGAGGGTGGCCACTTCGTGAGCGGCGCGGACGTCACGTTCGCCTTGGAAGGGCAGGCCCAGAATCAGGTTGGTGAAGCCAGGCAGTTTGGAGGGGTCGCGTTTGGCTTCGGCCCATTTGTCTGCAATCTGTTTCCAGCTCAGGCCCAGGCCTAGGGGGGCGTAGGCGGCCCAAAGGTGGTAGCTGCGATGGTCCGGAGGGGCCGATGGGTTGTGGGGGTGCCAAAAGGCGGTGCCGCCGGTGCCGCGTTCTTTGAGGATGGTGTTTTTGTGGTGTTCTTGGATGATGCAGCCGTTGACGGCGCAGGCAAAGGTGCCATCTGGCTGGAGGTGTTCCAGGTCTAGGACTTGTTCGCCGCCGCAATGGGGGCAGTGGATGTGGTAGTGGCGTTGGTCGCCGTCAAGGAAGTTTGTTTCAATCGCGCTGCCACCAGCAACGGTGGGGGTGCAGGCGCGGTAGATTTTGCCGCGTTCGCCGTGGGACATGATGCGGGCGGCGATCTGTTGGTCGGCGGTGCCTTGGTTGTTGAGGTTGCGGGGGTATTCGTCAATTTCATCCAAAAATGCGTAGCAGGCGGTGATCTGGCGGAGTTGGCTGGAGGAGTTAGCCCATTTCACGAAGAGGGTGCCGCCTGGATATTGTTTTTCGAAGGTGTTGTTGGTGGTGAGTTTGTTGAGCAGGGGGGCATGTCCAGGACGCCTGGGTCAAATTTGGCTACGGTCCAGGTGCGGGCGAGGTCTTTGACGGGTTGGGTGACGATCATGGAATCAATGCCGCGGTCAATGACGTAGCACACCCAGTTGATGCCGATTTCGGTCGCGCCAATTTGGCCGGATTTCATGAAGCTGACCTGTTGCACGGGGGTGTGATCGCTGAGGCAATTCATGATTTCGCGCAGCGGGGGGTGACGGTCGGTGCGCCATTGGCCTGGTTCAGCGCCTGAGCCGCGGGCGATCTTGCGGTAGGCATCGGCCCATTGGCTGATCTCCAGGCGCGGGGGGACTTCCCAGGCGTGCTGCCAGGCGGTGGAAACGGTGTGGTAAGCGTTGGCCAGTTGGATGTCGGGGAAGTCGTCGAGGCTCATCCGGATACTCCTTCTTCCTCGAATGCGAGGGTGTCGTTGGTGTCGTTGGCTTGGACGGGTTCGGCGTCGGGTGTGTTGGTTTTCAGCAGGGTCGTGGCGGCGTCCTGCATTTGCTTGCAGATGTGGGCGACGTCGGTATCAATGATCTGGGTGACTTTGCCCGCATCGGTCTCTGCCGCCAGTGTCTTGCGTAGTCGGCCACTCATGCCGCGGAGCTGGTTCAGTGCTTGGCGTACCAGGGTGAAGACGGCGCGGTTGACCTCATCTACGCAGGTCAGTTGTTCGGCTTGCTTGCCCAGATCAAGTTCAGCCATGAGTGCACGCGCGACGCGCTCGCGGCGGACCGCTTCTTGCACCGGAATGCCCTGTGGGGTCATCACGGTGAAGGTGGGTACGGCGGCGGCGTGAGGGTCGGTCATGCCGCGCTTGCCGCCCTGCACGGGATGGGTCATGCCATCCAGCAGGGTGTCACTGGCGTTCACGTGGATGCGGCCATCCTCGCCCAGGATCACATTGCCTTTGCGCCGCATCCGGCGGATGTAGGAGTCGCTGACGCCGCGGTGCTTGGCGTATTCGGCGGTGGTCATGGTCGTCACAGAACCCATCGGAACCCCCCCGCCCCTACCGGAACCAAAATCTGGAACCAGGACATGCACGCAAAACGGGGTCCGAATTGCCCGCGGTGCAGACCCCCACGGAGGAACCTTTGACAGCGGCCCGCCACGGGGAGCAGCCACAGAAATCCCGACCCACGGCTCTGCTGTCCAGACCGTCCAAACGTGGGTGAAGAGGTCTGGACAGCAAAACCCGCGCCGTGATTAGTTTGTCCAGACCGTCCAAACCGTCCAGACCTAGATGGATATATAGAAGGATGGATGAAACACGCTCCCCTATACGTGCGCACGTCAAAAAGGTTTGGACGGTCTGGACAGGCCCGCCGTTGCTCGTTCCAGGTCTGGACAGAGGTTTGGACGGTCTGGACAGGTGTGGACAATGGCGGCTCAGAAATCGGGCGCATCATCCCTCCCGTTGTCATCCAGTGGCTTAGACACAGGCCTTACCTCGTTAATGCAAGCGCCTTCGCGCACCCAACGTTGTTCTCGTGTTTTTGTGTCCGGCCAGCGTTTCCGCAGGTGCTCCCACGTATCCTCGACACAGGTGTCCCCCTGTACAGGGTCGCGCCCTAAGCGCTTCATGATGCTGGCAACGCGCATCTGGGAACTCCTGTCGTGCCTGGCCGGGTCCACGCCGATGGCAAACTCCAGTAGCTCATCGGTGGTCGTCCACAGGACACGCCACCCTGCAGTACCCTTCAACCGCTGCGGTGCAATCTCCTTCCCATCCCCTGTTTTGCGAAATTGACCGGCGAGGAATTGCTCCACGCGGGCCTCCCAGCTATCGCCGATGTAGCGGGCGGCCTGCTCGGCGGGGGCGTCATCAGGCAATACCCAGTACGGGAAGTGATCAAGGAACAGCCGCACTGCCTCGGCCCATAGCTGATCGCGCTCGGCCACAATGCGCGAGACATCCACGTTGCCATCGGCACGCACCGGCAGAAAGCGCCGCCCGCCCGTGGCATCCTTCAGGTATTCCCGATCATTGGTCGTGCCGACAAACACGCACTCCCGCCGATAACTACTCGGCAGGCGTTCGTAAGGCGCGCGAAACTTATCGGTACGTCGGGTGATGGCCACTTTCACCGCGGTCACATCCGCCTTGCCGAAGCTGTCCATCTCGCCGATCTCCACGCCCCAGCACCCCTGGATGACCTGATAAAAGTCCTTCCCCGTGGGCGACTCAGCCGTTTCTACAAACCAGTAGGTGCCGAACAGTTCGCTCAGTGAGGTGGACTTGTGCTTGCCTTGCGGGCCTTCCAGCACCAGCATGAAATCCACCTTGGCCCCAATGGATGGATTCTTTGGATCCACCCACAGCACCCGCGCCACGGCACCGACCATGAAACACAACGAAGCTTGCCGCGAATAAGTGCTGTCACTGGCACCGAACATGTCGATGAGCATCGTCTCCACGCGCGGCGTCCCGTCCCACTGCACCCCCGTCAGGTATTCACGGATCGGGTGCCGCCGATACCGCCGTGCAACCGCAATCACGGCCTTTAGCACGCTGTCATCGCTGCACTTCATTCCATAGCGCTCTGGATGCTGGAGCCATGCCGCAAGCTCGCTACTGTCAGCATCCACAAACTCATCGCGTGTACTGCCCTGCCACGGTGCCGGACGGGCCATCACCACCTGGTTACTGGAATCGTTCAACCAGAACAACGCTTTCAACCGCTCATCGTTCTCAATGATGGTGATGAGGTTATGCATCGTGCCCTCGACATGACCGTCACGGGTGCGCGTTAACTGCTGCTTCCAGTCATCGGACCCTGGCACACCGCCATGACCACCGCCGCCGCCATGAGAACGGCCCTTGCCGCCATCCAGGATGGTGATCACCGGCCTCGTCATCGCCCCCCTCCCCGCACCACATTGACGTCAACACGCCGCGCCGCCGCCCAGGCGGCTGCCTGCGGGGGTGTCCAGCCATCCTTTTCGAAGGCATCGGCAAGATCCCAGCCTTTGCTGCACCCGTGCGTGTCAATCATGCCAATGCTGCGCACCCCAACGCGCGACACGTAGTGCGCCACACCCGCCCTGAAATCACCGGCATCCGTGCGGTTGCCCAGCATGGCCTTGCGGCCCACCTCATCGGCATCCGGCCACAGCACCACATCACGCCCAGCCAGCGGCGTCCAGTCCACCTTACGGATCCCGTTCGCGCCACCAGGCCAAGCAACCACCGCATACTGCGGCCACGCGCGAGCGCCGGCTGCGCAACACTTTTCACCTTCAACAATCAACACCGGCGCGTCTGGCTTTACCGCCAACGTATCCAAACCAAACAAGGGCCGCGGTTCTGGAAAATGCTGCAAACACCACTGCCGCGCTCCGGTCGGACTCACGCACCAGGTGAGCGTCGGCGTCCACTTTTTTAGCGCCCCCGTGTCCCGATCCTTGATCTGCGCCCGCGCCACGTAGCCGAGCAAACGCCCCTGCGCATCACGGTAGGCATCCAGGCGCTGCACCTTCAGAGGAGCGGCCCTACCCCGCTTGGGATTCCATATCGGCACCGTCCAGTGCGCATCACCCATCACCTCTGGCGCATCTTCCGGTACTGGCAGCAGCGGCACCCAGACCATGTCAGGCACATACTCTGGCCGCTGCCGCTGCGCCTGTTGCTCGGCCTGCGGCAAGGCACCGCGATCAAGCTGACGCACCGCCTCACGGAAATCCACGTTGAGGTAACGCATCACAAAGCCAATCGCATCATGATGCGCGCCACACCCAAAGCAATGCACAAACCCTTTATGCGGAATCACCGTGAACGAGGGGGTGTGCTCGTCATGGAACGGACATACCCCCGTGTACTCAGCGCCTGTACGCCGCAGCGTCACATAGCGGCCCACCACCTCGACCAGATCAATCCGCGCGCGTAATGCCTGCGTATCCACCCTAGTCATGCTGCTGCCCCGCCTGACGCCGCTGCGCCTGCTCACGGTTGACCTGCATTCCCCATTGCACCCGAAAGTACGCGGCGACGTATTCCCTGCATCCTGGCTGGGCCGTACAGCTGGTGCACGGGCACACCTGCGGCAGCGTTTGGATGTACGCCTTCCATTGCGTCCTGGGCTGATCCCGCAGCGCCTCGACAGCCTGACCCAAACACCGCGACACACTCATGGGCCACCCCGCAACAGCAACACCCCTTGCCTGCACCGTGATGCTTCGGCTTCTACCCGCATCCGTTCACGCGCGGCCAATGCCGCCGCACCACTCACCCCCGGTTCGCTGGAATACAAGGCCTCCAGTGCCGCTCGTAATCCGGCGCACTGCCGCAGCGTCATCGTGACCCTGCCTTGACGGCGGTATCCACTCGGTAAACGGTGACGGGCCATCATGCGGCCTCCCCACCAGCAACGGTGGTGCGTTGCTTACCGTGATGACCTGCGGCACAACACGCCTTACGCATCCGTGTTCTCCTGCTGAAACATCGCTTGTACTTGGCCGCGAACACCCATCACCGCCGCGATCACGTCGTCGGATTCATCAAGGATGCGCCGCACAAACGGCAGATCATTTTTATCAATACGGCTATCGGCTGATGAAAATATGCAAACAACGCATGGATTTATCAAACCATGCCGACAACCTGTGTTATGCGGCTCACACAGTGACGTGTTCGATAAGGATGTACCGCAGCAATGGCACGATGCGCTGTTCTCATTAATCCATGCAACGCCAAACATTCATTGGCTATTGCTAACGAAAAGTAGCGGTAACGCCCACATCACTGATGCTGTTTGCTCACTGTCGCATGTGGACATCGTCCGCCTGCCCCCTCCATTGCCCTCTAGGAGCACTCACAATGGCACGCGGAATTAACAAGGTGATCCTAGTCGGAAACCTGGGAAACGAGCCAGATATTAAATACACCCAAAGCGGCATGACGATCACCAGTATTAGCCTAGCGACCAGCAGCAAACGCAAGGACAGAGAGGGCAATACCCAGGAGCGGACCGAATGGCACCGCGTCAAGTTTTTCGGAAAGCTGGGCGAGATTGCCGCTGAATATCTGCACAAGGGATCGCAGTGCTACATAGAGGGCACCATCCGTTACGACAAATTCACCGGCAATGATGGGCAGGACCGTTATGTCACTGAGATTATTGCTGACCAAATGCACATGCTCGGCGGTCGCGGCGAAGGCTCCAGCGGCATCACGCCACAGCGACGACCGGCAAAGGTCCGTAACAACGATAAAGCCTATGCGTATGCAGGCGACGACTTCCACGATGACGACATCCCGTTCTAGCCGAGCAGGAATCAGACAATGGTTAATGCGCCAGTAAAAAAAATGCATGACACTCCGTCGGCTATTGAGCACCGCCTGCCGGATATCTACACCTTCCACGACTTGCAGTTGCTTTGTGGCAGAGGAAAAAAAGTTAAACGTGCGCGCGTCGAAGAATGGGCGCGGCTACAAGGCATCCCCTACAAGTACGACGGAGAGGGTGGAATCTGGACCACACTCCAAGCACTCAATGCCGCACTGGGGATCGGCACCGACCTAGACGACGTACCATACCGACCAGAGGACTTGGTGTAATGCCTCGGCCACGCAAGTATCACCCGTCGATTCCGCCACACATTGATCAATCCAAAATCCCAAAGGGAATCTATTGGGGGGATGGACGCTGGTATACGCTGATACCTCACCCAGAGGGCGGGCGGCACCAGAAACGAACCATCGCAGGTCGCGCAGCGCGCTTATCTGACCTGCACGCCATCATTGAACAGCAACACACGGGCAACGTGAAAGGAACCGTTGGTGACGTGTTTAATCAGTTTCATCACTCAAGCGAGTTTGCAGGGTTGGCGAAAGCCACCCAGAAAGACTATCAATGGTGCGCACAAGCCATCCAAAGTTTTCTACTCAAAGACAACACCACATTAGGAAGCAAAGCCGTTAACAGGCTCAATGTGCCCACGTGGCAGCGTTTGGTTGAAGTCATCGCGCAAGGCCGCCCTGCACAGGGAGACAGTGAAGCGATTCAGCCGACACCATCCAAGGCAAACCATATGCTGCGTTATGCACGCCGCGCTTTCGCCTGGGGTATTCGGCACGGTCATTGCACGACCAATCCCGTACATGGAGTCAAACAGGCCAAGGAACGCGCCAGATATCGTATGCCAGATTTAAAAACCTTTGCTGCAATACATGCATTTGCCGCCGAACGAGGCCAGCGCCAAGCACATAGCATTGGCTCAGTGGCTCCCTACTTGGCCGCCGCTATGACATTTGCTTACGGCTTACGCCTACGAGGCATTGAGGTATGCACCCATCACCGATGCCCACCACAAACCGGAAGGCATCTTATCCAATCGGAGAAAAGGCAGCCGTGACAACATCACTCGTTGGAATGACGAATTACGCTCAGCGTGGGATTGGCTTGTTCAGTATCGGGCTGCCCGCTGGGCATCTCACAAGCGCGCTACACCCCTACGGCCTGAAAATCGGTTCTTGTTCGTCAACCAATCCGGCGCACGGTTAAGCAAGTCATCACTGGACACTGCATGGCAGCGGATGATTGTCATGGCCATCATGGAAGGTGTCATCACAGAAGAAGAACGCTTCTCGCTGCACGGGCTCAAGCACCGAGGGATCACCGATAGTGAAGATAAGCGCTCCGGCGGACACCGCACTGAAGCGATGCGCGAGCGCTACGACCATGAAATACCTATCGTGGAACCTCCAAAAAAGCCAGAGTTTTCCCGATAGTTTTACCGGCACCATAAATAAGCAGCGCTCATTCATCGTAAACCTTTGATACATATGGCGCCCGAAGTTGGACTCGAACCAACGACCCCCTGATTAACAGAAAGCCGGCTGTTATGCCGCAAGGTGTTGTTTAGCCAAGGGTTCCCGGTGTGGCAATCAGCTAAATCTTTGTTCTCATTGCAAAATAACCCCCAAAGGCCACACCATTGGTGCTCAATGGCACCAAGCCACTGGGGCACACCGGCGAGTTTTCTAGAATGGCCGGGCCGGCTGGGTGTGCTTACAGCCACTTAGCGGAGACCCTGCCCAATGTCCAAGCAAGCCCCTCAGCGGTGCCAGTTCTTCTTTACGGCCAAGGCACTGGCTGCCCTGCCGCCCGACCCACAGCGCGACTACATCGTGCGCGACGCCAACACGCCGGGGCTGGCCCTGTGCGTCACCAAGGGCGGGCACAAGTCGTTCCGCTTCTGCTACACAGCTGACCAGTTCGACCGCCAAGGCAAGCGCGTCTAGAAGGGGAAAGACATCGGCATCGTCTTTCAGCCCAGCTACGGCAGCCTCGAAGCGGCGCGGGCCAAGGTGGTGCTGCTGCAGGGCGAGTTGCAGCAGCAGCGCATGACCGACCAGCCCGTAGAAATACTGTCCCCACGTGAGCAGCGGCAGCTGGCCGAAGCCGAGCGCCTAGCCGCTGAGCGCGAAGCCGCCAAGCACGCCGACATGGGCCAACTAACCACGCGGCACATGGAAGAACACGCCAAACAACACAAGCGCAGCTGGAAGGAGGACGAGCGGCGCATCAACAACTGGCTGCTGCCATGGGTGGGCACGCGCAAGGCAAAAGACCTGTCGCAAGAGGAGATCAAGGTGGAGTTGTGGGCCATCGCCACCGGCGACCGCAAGCATGGCGTTGGCCGTGCCCGGCCGAGGCCAACGCCCGCACGGCGCTGGTGGGCAAGATCTACTCGTTCGCGGTGGATGCCGAGCTGATTCCCTACAACAGCAACCCAGCCGTGCGCTTGCCCAGGTGGAAGGTGCCACCACGCGATCGCGCGCTGCAAACTGGCAGGGAGTTTCGGGTGTTCTGGCGGATGACCGACTCCGATGGCTACCTGACGCAGCCCCGGCCGGAAGGACGCCAGCGGTATGCGTGGCGGCACCCGCACATGGACCCGGATATGGTGCAGGTGCTACGGCTCATCGCCATGACGGGTTGCCGCATACAGGAGATCACCGCGCTGCGCTGGCGGGAGGTCGATCTGGACGAGGCGCACATCGTGCTGCCCAGCGCCCGCGTCAAGAACAAGCGGGAGCACATGTCTTCAATCAGCGGTTCGACTTTGGCCGCGCGGATCGCTCGCCAAACTGGCATCGGGCGAGGCCGCGTAGCCGCCACAGCGTTGTACGGCAGCACCCCCGGGCGTCTAAGGCTTCCTCTGGCCGGTGGGGACGCCGGGGGCTGCTGTCACCTATGCGGCGCGGCGCTTGTGCGGAACAGGCAGTCGCGACCAATCGACAGCATTGAGCACGCTGGATTTAATCGGCCTTTTCTCATCCCAGAAGATGAGCGACGAATACAGTTCTGTGGCTTCAATGGAACAAATGCGCTCTAGCGCGTCCTGCGCTTCATCGCGCGAATCGAAGGATACGTAGTAAACGGTGTCGTCGAATTGAACGGGCTTACCTTCAATTGGCCCGACCAGTCGAAAGTTGAGTTTCTTGTAAAGGCCGCAAATCGCAATGCGCCACGGTCGGAACGCATAGTCGCCGATGCCAAAGATCGCGAAGCGCGGATTCTTTCGGTAGATGGCGCTTCCTCTTGCGTCCAGAATGTCTCCGTGACCATCAAGGTACTGCCACGTGCGCGGCGCTCGCTCGCGGATGGCGTCGGTCTCGTCCTCAGGCTTACGTTGCGTGACCAAAACGAACTTCCCGCGCCAGTCGCGGTTCGATCCAATATCAGAACCCTTCATCAGCGGATACAGGTATTCGAGCTCGATTCTCACTTCTTCATCTAGCCCGTTGCGAAGCAAACCGTCAGAAGAATCAAACTCCATTACCGACGACGCATCGTGCTTAACACCGGAACGCCATTTCTGGGGACTGCTCCCTATCAAATCTGCATGCTGCTCGAACCGGACTAGATCGCCAACGGTCAGGCCGAGGCGATGTCCAACTCGGCGAGTTGTGCCGTTGCCATCTAGTGATAGGTGAACGTCATAGTCGATACCAGCATCTGATAGGGCGCCCGTGAACCGCATGGCCAAGAGGCAAGCATCTACCGACGCATCGAAATGGCGTTTTGCATCAATGCCGAAGATTGTGGCGTAGCTAACGCCTAGCTGCATCCGTTCCGCGTGAGCGATGATCTTACGAGCGACCGTAGTTTTAACAAGCATCGCTAGATCGCCACCGCGCGCGCCAAGCGTCCGCATCAAGTCGATGAGCATCCACTCCGAGATATCGAAGTTGGCTTTACCGGTGATGGCGTCGAAGCCTTTGTGCTTTAGGAAATTCGATTTCTGAGGAAGATTCGTGCCGCCTATGGCTCCCTGTCCGGCATTGGTCACCCACGGCGGATTGCCGAGCACAAGCACGTTGCCCGGCATCGCTTCCAGCTCGGCCAGCCAATCGGTCTCGAAGAAATCCTGCTGGTGTAGGTTCACGCGTCGAGTGACGCCGAGCCCTTCGACGCTTTGACGTAGCTCATCAAGGTAGGCGGGGTTGATTTCGTAGCCATGCACTTCGGCACGCGGAAACTGTTGCGCGGCAGTAAGCACGAACGCCCCAACACCGCAGGTTGGCTCAATGACTACATCCGGCGCAAAGCCTAGCAAGGACAGTCTTTCGCAAACGAGGCGCGCTAGTGCAGACGGAGTCTGGAAGTCTCCGAACTCAATTTTGCGTTTCTTTGCTTCGTTCACCGTCCGGCCTTGTAGATCGAGCGCACTCCGGCAACTTCGCCAGCCTTCTGAATGACGCGCTTGTACTGTAGGCGCCACTGCAGCGCGGGGGAAATGGTCAGGTAGCCTTGCACTGGGCGGCGCTCCATAACCTCCTCAGCAAGCTGTCGCAGTTCTATCTCATCCGTAGTCAGATGCCTTGCCATGATGAATGAGGTCAGGTCATCCTCATTGCCATCGGCATCAAGAACTTCAAGCAAGCCCTTCGTCATCTGGAAGTCGGCGGTCACTTCTGATTCGACGAACACGGTATCCGTCATGCCGAGGATCGCGGTGCGTGTCGTAGGGTCGTCCGTCTTCTCATAGACGAACACGAGTAGGCAGTACCCGAGCCCGTAGATTTTCTGGCGGATGGACCGGAATGGGCAAGACGATTGCGGCTGCTTAATGCTCGTGACCTTGATATCGACGTTCAAGCTAGGGAAGTCCAAGCCGTTGGCGGCATTGCCCGCCTCGAACTCGTAGCCTTTCGCGTGCAGGTACCCGCAGAACTTGGCTTCGAGGTACGTCCCGACCGCCTTGCCGTCGGTGACGCCGAAGAGCGACGGCTCGGGATGGCTGGATTCGATGCGCGAAAATTCCTGTGCTTCGCGGCAGAGCGATTCAATGTCCAGCTGCATCCGGTTCTCCGATACTTTCAACGTCAATGTAACACTATCGGGTACGGCGCCATACCGATCAACAAACATGCTGTGGATTGCTTGGCCAGGTGCACCCGCGCGTGGCACCACCAGCGCACGCCAGCAGGGCGTGCAGCCTTGGCCCTAGGCCACACACCCCAGAGCACGCGCCCAGCGCGGCCAGCAGCGGACGCCTGGCGGAGCCGCCTGTGTGCCCCGGTCAAGGCCGCAACCCCAGCAACCAAGCCGCTTGCAGCCGCTGGCGGGTTGTGTGCGGGTTTTGGTTGCGCAGCGGGCGCAGCGCGGCCTAGAAAAGAAGAAGCCCCGCATCGCTGCGAGGCCTGCTTTTAAGCTGCTTTGTACTGGCGCCCGAAGTTGGACTCGAACCAACGACCCCCTGATTAACAGTCAAGTGCTCTAACCGGCTGAGCTATTCGGGCAATCTTGCAATTGTACCCAGCCACTCATGACTGAATCAACATTATTCCCAACGCATTTTCTGGAACATTGAAATGCTTCCAACTAAAAGCAATGCGGGAACACGTTACCAGCATTCGGATAATTCACCTTGGCTATTCGTCTTAATTCCAGCCTGGTTGATAAACAAGGTACCGCACTTGTCGTTTTGCTGAGTGCCTTGTGGCACCGCACTGACAGTAAACGCAGTACGCGTGGCATCTCCAACAAACACCAAAAGATAAGATGCCGTCCCTTGGCGTGGGGACTGGGTTATAGGATTGGTTGCGGGGAATCCGGCATAAGTATTGTTCACCGTACGAAAACGCTCCGCGAACTGGGCAATCTCCACTAAATCAGCCTTAGCCTGATCCCGATGGCTCTTGAGAATGTAATGCTGGTATGACGGATACGCAATGGACGACAAGATGGCAATGACAGCGACCACAACCATCAACTCAATTAAGTGATACCCGTATGACCGCTGCCGTGCCCCAATCCGCCTGCGCTTGCTCACACGTTCCCACTTTAGGATCACCATCATCGCAACTGCCTCCACGATTGCCGTCCACATGCCCTGAACAGTGAGATGGACCTGGTTGGATCATTTGGATCAATGATGACTTCGCTGCATCGGGTATCCAAAGGTGCAGCATGTGTCTCTGGCACCAAGGGACATCCCTGTTCACCTGGATTACAAAAAACCGGTTGTCTAGGCGCTGTGCGGGTCATTGCAACACTCTGAATTGGAGCATCTCCACCCGTCGAAACCGCACCAGTATCACTATTACCGATACTGGATCTGGAGCCACGGGACGGTATATTGACTTGACCGAGCGCGGCACCACCTGAAGCAGCATCTAACACATAAAGCCAATTGCTCCCGCCCGAAGCACAATTCACACTCACTCCCGGCACATAGGTCGAAAAGAAGACACGCCCCCCCTGTAACAATGGTGTGGCAATGGAACGCTCCCCCTGTGGATCCTGTCCCTGTACCACCAAATCGACATACCAACCATGCTTGCTGAGATAACTCAGCGGTCTACGGGTGACAATGCGGGTGTCTGGCGACGTCGGATGATCGCTAGCCTGGATAATTTGAGCTGATAAAGCTGCACGGCCTGCAATGACAGGACTCCCGCTATCCCAGATGCCATACAACGTACTGAGGTCTTTGCTGTTGTTGTCATTGGCAGCAAAATAACGGCCACTACCAAAATAAATGATATAGCCAGCACTCGGCCCCACCGCCACTTCCAAACCTCCCGTAATCGGTTGGCGATAGCCTTGAGGATTACGGGCCACAAACAGCGGTATTGGATTACCCAAACCATCTTTATAAGCGATACCCCAGCGTTGCGGATCTTTACCACTCAGGTTGAACTTCCAGAGATTGCCGTGCAGATCAGCCCCGTACACCATATCGACCAACCCATCGCCATCCGTATCCAACACCGCCAAATTACCGAGACCGTTATATCCCATGTTTGCAGGATCAGAGCCATCGGGATCAATCCCATCACGCGCCTCAATCTTGCGAATCAGCTGACCCGTTGCCAGATTGACTATAAAGAGCACAGCCCGACCATTAGTGCTGTTGTAACCGTTACCGAAAATCGCCGCCCAACTGCCATTCTGTAACGGGACGATGTAGGGCTTCCCCATGGTGTACCCCATATCGTCGTCATTCTCACTGTTCATTTCCCACAACACATTTGACTCATTGAACGTGCTTGGGCTAGTAACATCCAGAGCAAACATCGAACGGCCACCCGCCCCAGTGCCACCAACCAACACACTCCTCCAACTTCCATCCAGATAGGCATCACTCAATGTCGATTTGCCATCAACATAGTAATGATGCTGATACTCCGGGTTGGCCAGAAAACCCAAATGATGCAGCACACCGTTGGGCACATAGGCAAAACGCTCCGTACCCTTATCGTCAAAGGCATGCAACATGCCATCGTTAGCACCAACAAAAATATGCTCAGCAGCCGTTGAATTCTGGCGAGCATTGATGAAAGCCGAGTAACTATCACGCTGCACCTGAGGCAACCCACTCGCAGTGGCCCACCCATAATTCGCACGACGCGTTGCGACAACAGGAATTGAATTAATCATGTCGCCCAACGGACCGAAACGACGGCGGAATGGTGCCGTGTTGAGTGTTGCACCCTCCATCCTCTTGTCACCACGCAAGTAATTCACTAATTGATTGGGCGTGACAGAACTACCAAAGTCATCAATAACACCACGTGGTGTATATCCAAGGCGACCAAAGACCTGCGCAGCATCAGTGGCGACATCACCGCTACTACTGTCCACCAATTTTTCAGCGACAAAACGACGTACTACAGATGCGCGGTTGGTATCGTCAACATGACTCAGCGCCGTATAAATCACACGCTTGGCTATCGCACTGGTACCACTCGGCACACCAGCACTCGCCAACCACAGCACATCACCTATCATCCCATTAGCATCAATACGATAAGCGGTCATCTCACCCGTCCAATCCTTACCATCATGGGTGCTGGAATAACTGGGGATCACCGCGAACGAGGTACTGGAAACACTGGCTCCAACGACGGCAATCGAACCACTGCTCCCCGCCTGACTCTGGATGGCTGAAAAAGCTTTGGCCACCTGCTGACGCAAATAAAGCGCATTGTTCACTGGGAAATAGTTGGCCAGACCACCACTACTATTGAGTATCACTCCCTGATCATGACCGTACTTGGCCGCATACCAGAGTGGATCTTTTAACAAGACCGCATTTGCACCTTGAGAAGCCACAGAGAATATTCGCGTTGCAACAGGGGGCAAGCCATTACAATCCCCAGGCATCGGGGTCGCATTGCAATATCCAGGCAAGCGATTAGGGGGAGTATTCAGTTTGTAGGGCTGTTGTCCTGCACAACTACTGCGCGTCCCATCATTACTGTGACCATCAGCAAGATCACATATTTCCAAATACACACCGTCGCGTGTGGTACCAGAGATCACATATCCCATATGCTGATCAATGCTTCCAGCAGAATATTCGGATTTGAGTGTTACCACCAGTTGATTCTTGGCATTGACATAAATGGTGTAAAGCGCGATTGCATCCATGTCATGGTCAGCCCCCTGTTCCACATCCTCGTAATTGATACGGAACTCTGCATAGGGGCGGCCACCATTGATGGTTGCATCGTAATCTGCCCCAGAAGATCCAGCCATATTGGCCACACGCTGCACATAGAAATCAATGATCTGGTTAGTAGGCTGGAAATTGCCAGTCGCAGAGATACCGAAACCACGCACAGATTTAGCAAACGGCACCAGACTCACTCGAGCATTACCAACTGGGAACTCAAATTTTGGAAGCGGCGAAGCCAGTGCAACCGCATAGGTGCGTACGAATTTACTGCCGCCCATCTTGTGATTAGCCCCATAGCGTGCAACAGCAGCAGAATAATAAGTTCCGCCCTTGCTGGGTTCTTCGGGAGACAACCCACGCACCGTGGATAAGTTACTCACCACTTTCGGTGTCGGTGCATTATCGGAATTATTGTTGGATTCCCCGATAAAAAATAACTTGCTGCCGCCGCCTTCAGCCTCCCAGATCCGATCAGCCTCCGCGGAAACATCCAAATTGCGCATCGAAGCAGGATCACCTGATCCACTGAAATTGGACCAGTGAGACCCCGGCAACTTGTCATCGTAAGAAGGGTTGATATCACTAAATACTGTCATTGTCGGCTGCGCGCACACCGAATAGCCACTGCCTCCCTTATCGACAGAGGTATACGGCGGCTTCCAACCGGGATGGGACAGTTGCAACGTAGCAATGTCCTGGGAGCTGCTATTAATATCGTACTCAGGTCGCGGCGCAGTCGCTCCCCCAAAGTAACGTAGCGTCTCGTACATCATCTCAGCGACGGGGTTGCCCCACATCCAGCACTCACCCTCTTTCACCGGGCGCGTCGCGATCCACCCACACCCATACGTATAGTCCTTATAGTTGAAATCCAGCATACGGAAACTACTAATCGTATGCACAATCCCTTTCACGTCTCCCCCACCGCCGCAATTGCCATTCAAGCAAAATTGCCCAGTCAACGGATTAATCTCTCGAGAAAAATTGGATACATTGCTATGCAGGACACCACCAGTAATATTTTTCTGGTATGAGCCAGTCAACAGACCGAAGTACATACGGTCATTCTCCCCATAATCGTGCAGGATTCCAGTCGGTTTATAGGAAGTATTGTTCTGATAAAGCTTACAGTTACTTTCACGTAACTCATCGGCAACAGAACATACCTCGACCCGTAACGGGTAATCACTAATACCCCTAGAACCCCCACTCACACAGCTGACGCGCTTATTCTCAGGAGTAAAGCAATCACTACCAGCAACCGGCCGCTCAATAGACACCCAATTCCAAACACGGAAGGTTGTATCGGCAAGTACACGTAATTGTGGAATGCCATTATCACTGAGCGTCGTCACAGCAAACAAATGGTAATGGCCGCTCCCAGGCGCACTCAGCGGCGCATAATCAGAGATGTCATACCCGTCATGCGACACACTAGCGTACTCCTTGCCCCAACTATGCGCGTCCTGTGGAGTATATGAAGCACGCAAAATAGTCTGCGTCAGCGTGTCGACTTCGCGATAACCACCAAACAATACCTTGCGCAAAGCATCCATACGCGATGTGGTTAAATAATTCAGAAAATCACCGCTCCAAGCACCCGTGCATTTTTTTCCGTTACTCCCATTGGCAACGGACATCGCCTGAAACATAGTCCCGTTCGCGCGATAACACACATTCGAATTGTAATAACCGTAATACGTGATCTTATCTGGCTTGTAACCGACATCCAGCACACCGTCACCGTCCAAATCGGACGCATCGTTGTAGGCCTCGTAGTACAACTTGTGATCACGCCCCATCACCAGCATATTGAGCGGCGGCACCACGTTGCTCGTGAACAACGGCGCCTGTGCAATATCCAATGGGCCAGGCCCCGTGATACCGCGCCGCACGAGAAAACAAAGACCGATGAACATGACGCAAAGCAAGACGCACTTCAGAACGTTTTTTTTCATTGCTCAAGGCCTGACAAAAATAGTGTCAATGGATGACAAGGAACTTGAAGCATCAACGGAATTACGATCCCGACTGAATACAGTGATACGGAACATATTGCAGCCACTCTCGGACCGATCAGAACCGGCGCTCGCACTGCACTGTTGCATGCAAATACTGATGTTACGCGTCAGCACATCAGCAACCACGCCTTTACCGATGCTGTTCACCCAAGCAACAGGATCATAGGGAACCAAGCAGTTCTGGTACTCGTACTCGGCTCCATTATTAATCGTGGACTCCCGATCACGCACCAACGACTCAGCCCTCTGAAAAGCCATATTGGCCGCAAGATAATTCGCAGACATGCGCTCCTGCATGGTTGCAACTTGCATACCAACGATGCCGATCAACGCCAATAGCACCAACACCACCAGCACAACATATAAAACAGCTCCCTGCTGGGAACGTGCGCGACCTCGAAGCAGCGAATCGACAAATGCCCGTAACTTCATCATCAGTTCCCGTATAAGCGATTGCGTAAAGCGACGGTTGTCTCGTACACCGCCCGGTATTGACCATCCGATGGCGGATTGATATGTACAGATAGCACCGTCGGATTCACTACCGGATTCAGAGAATTGGCCCGTTCTTGCCCAGCACCACGCACCAACAGCCCGATCTGCACCGTACCAATCCGACGCCAACGCAGCGCGTTATCCACATCACCGATGATGTTTGCTGGATTCGTATGATCGATATAGCCACTTGATATCGTTTTGCTCAACACTGCCGAATCTTCACCATAAAGAAATTGCAAGGACTCCACTCCCTCAACCAACTCCTGAACATTGGTAACCAAGGCAACCGCCGCAGGCGCCGAAGTCCAACGGGCACGATACAGTGATGGAATCCCGCGCTCGTTCAAACCAATGTAATAAGCAATCGATTCGGCACGAAACAACGCCAAACTCTCTGGGAAAAACGACAGCGAACGATCGTAATAACCGACGAAATCAAGCGCCGTCTTATTCAGACCGCCAGCACTGACATTCATACTGGTCATCGTCGGCGCAGTACTCGCCTGGAAGACACTGGCCCCATTACAATCGGCAATCGCATACAGGCCACTACCACCGGTCGCGACTTTACTGCTCCCATGAACCGACTCATCTGTATAAATGATGGTAGGGCTGGACGTTGGATTGAAATCCGTCACTATGTTTTCCTCAGCGGAAAGATAACGCAGTACCAGAACATCACTTCCCTTGATCGGTTTCAGAGCCGTAAGTTCAGCCGGCAACACTGGATTCCAATCAGACGCACTACCGACGACAGGGACAGCACCAAGCGACAGCAGGCTACCTCTTCCTGTCCCAGAGGCATCAAATCCCTCAATCGCAATATCGAAACGCAGCGGGAATGGCTGATTAGAAACATTGTTGGTATTGCGATCATCCGCATTGAGAAACAACGAACGGATATTTCCTCCATTCGGGTGTCCGCCATCATCAACAGACAACAGCGCTTGATCATTGATACATCCGGTATGACCAGCCATGCGGATATCCCGTGTCAGAAAATCCAGTGCGAAACGACCGCTTTCCTGATTACGCGCGATCCCTTGGGAAAGACGGTAAGCAGTCCATGACGCAAGAAATACCTGGATCACCCCCACAATGAGTATGGAACCAATCAACAGTGCGATCAGCAGTTCCATCAACGAAAGTCCACTGATGCGAAGACGCGCTAAGCGTGAGGAATACATCGTCATAACACACTAGTCAGATTGAAAGTGGTGGATTGCTTATTCACATCGGTCTCCCAGTGTTGATCACCCCAACGGATCGTCACCGTCACTTCCCCATTCGTCGCAAGATTCACCTGTGCACGGCCATCCGGCAGTGCACTCACCACCTCACAACGCCAACGCGCCATGTTGGCAACCGGCGTAGCATTTTCAGAATGATTGCAGTCGGTGCCATCAACACCATCAAAACTTCCATAAGTGATCGCACCGTAGTAACCCACCGTACTGCGCTGGCTACGCATGATGTCTAGCAACTCGTAAGCTAAGTTACTGGCGATCGTTCGCTGCTGGGCACTTTTAGTGAAACGCACATTCATGGTTTGAAGCAGTGCGAAAGCCAACAAACCGATACCCAGAACCAGCAACGCGATCAACACCTCAATCAACGACACCCCAAGGGGAGGCGCAGCCCAATGGCAACGATGATTGGAACACTTTTTCATTGACACGCGCCCTTCTCCACCTTCGCCAGACCCGTAGCGGTGATCGTGACGGTACGCTGTAATGGCTGGCCGCCGCAGTTATCCGGACGGAGCGTCACCACTTGATCGTTCGATGCACGCCGTAAGCCATGCGCATCAAAAACAATAGGTAAGGGATCCTTCACTGACACGAACAACTGGGGACTGCCCTGAATGTAACGCAACACTGCTTCACCCTTGTCGAAGATGCCATTCCCGTTGGCATCACTCCAAATCAACCATCCCTGACTCCATTGACCATCGCAAGCATCACCATTGGCACTTGGACAAATACCGCCGCCATGTGTGCTGGACACCGCCTCACTGCGGGCCAAAGCGATAGAACTGATCAGTTCATCGGTCCTAGATGACACTCGATTCGAGCGAATCACATGACGAAAATTGGGAAATGCCATCGCCGCCAAGACAGAAACGACAGCAACAACGACCATAAGCTCCATCATCGTGAAGCCACGCACATCGTCTGGCATCTAAACGCTCCACAGCGTTAATGTCTAAGGGATGGAACTCCAAAGCAGACACTGTCAGTACAGTGCAGCGCAAACACTGTCTGACAAACGGTCAGCGTTAACCGATGAGCGTCAAAAAAATGTTAATTCAATCGCTTTTAATGACTCAAGAAGAGACCTGATAACAAGGTTCATACTTCCCAGAAAGACTCATCCGCTTCTGTTCAACAAACGCGGACAACAGCGCATCCAACGCTTGCATCATCGACGGATCACCATGAATCCGGAATGGGCCGAACTGCTCGACCTGACGGATGCCTTCTTCCTTGACGTTGCCAGCAACAATGCTGGAGAACGCACGGCGCAAGTCTGCCGCTAATGCATGCACCGGCCGACTATGATGCAAGTCCAACGCAGCGACAGCCTCATGGGTAGGGATAAACGGCTGTTGAAACTCCAACGGAATATGTAAGGACCAATTGAAGTAATAAGCATCCTTGCGTTCTTCACGGAATTCGCGAACTTGGCGGATGCCATCGCTGATTTTGCGTGCTACAGCAACCGGGTCCCCAATCACGATCTCATAGCATGACGCGGCCTGGTTGCCCAACGTCAAACGGATAAAGTGATCAATCTGCTCAAAATACGGTGCAGCGCTCGCCGGACCTGTCAGGATCAACGGAAACGGTAACCCGTGATTCTCCTCACGTAACAGCAAACCCAGCAAATACAAAATCTCTTCAGTCGTTCCCACACCACCAGGAAACACAATGATGCCGTGAGCAAGGCGAACAAAAGCCTCCAAGCGCTTCTCAATATCCGGCATGATGACCAAGTGATTCACAATGGGATTTGGCGATTCGGCAGCGATGATGCCTGGTTCGCTGATACCGATATAACGCTTATCGTGGCGACGCTGCTTGGCGTGAGCGATAGTAGCCCCTTTCATTGGCCCCTTCATCGCACCTGGACCACACCCTGTACAAATGTCCAAGCCACGCAAACCAAGCGCATAGCCCACTTGCTTGGTGTACAGGTATTCATTGCGTGAGATCGAGTGACCTCCCCAGCACACGACAAGATTAGGTTCTGCAGATACCTGCAAAATGCGCGCGTTGCGCAACTGCGCAAACACCGCATTCGTAATCCCATCAGTGGTCTTTAAAGCAACGGCATCACCCGATCCAAGATCAATGGCCATATAGGCAAAATCACGCACCACTGCAAACAGCAAATCAGCCACGCCACAGATGATTTCATCGTCCACGAATGCCATTGCCGGCGCATTGCTCAGCTCAATCGCCATACCACGATCACGCTGTATCACTTGAATATCAAAATCAGGGTATAGATCGCAGACAGCACGTGGATCATCCAAACCGCTCCCACTGGTCAGCACCGCCAATGCGCAACGACGCAACGACTCGTGTATCCCTCCATTAGAAATATCGCGCAGCCGTGCCGCCTCCATTGGAGACAATAGATCCAAACAGTTCGCTGGATAAATTCTGGCATCTACTACTGTGCGCTCACGCAGGACCCTCTCACTACCGTGTTTCATACCTCACCATTGTAATTTTTCTAAATAGACAAAACTGTAGCGCACTCTTTCCTACTATCGGCATGTCCGGCACTCACCAGAGGAGGTCACACAACGTCAGCAACAGTCGCCGACGTTGTGAAGCACGATGCACTTCATGAACCAGACGAGATCACCAAGATGCACGCTCATGACACGATGGCAACACCGATCAACCAAACGGTTTCGGAATCGATAACACCCAGTAAAAGATAGATCACTCCAAACACCATCTGGATAACAAGAGAGGTGGATCGCAACACGGATCGGCTGCAACACTCGATTCAGCCCAGCAGGCTAACAAGAGGTGTAGCTATCGCCACCACACCAACGCTGCTCCGTACCATCCATACAGCAACTTCAAAAAGTCGCACACCTCGTCCAAGGAGCCATGCCACAAGCACAAAATACCTCAGTCATCGGGATGCATACTGCGATTGTGGGAAAGATAGTCAACGAACTCAGCGACGCTTAACGGAGATGAGAACAACCAGCCTTGAGCCATATCCACACCACGGGCACGTAGATAGACGAGTTGTTCCTCACGCTCCACACCTTCAGCAATGGTACGCATGCCCAATTCCTTAGCAATGTCGATGATGTGCGAAGCAACCGCTGTGTTAGTGACATCGCGACCAACCGTATCAATGAAGGATTTATCAATCTTCAAAGCGTCTAATGGCAGTTGCTGCAAATACTGCAAATTTGAATAACCAGTCCCAAAATCATCAATCACTACAGCATATCCAGCCTCTCGTAGCCGCACGATATGCTCGCGTGCGGCACGTGCATCCATGAAACTGCGCTCAGTCGCCTCGATCCACAGTTGTTTTCTGTATAGGCCAGTGTCTTGTAAAGCAAGCGCCAATACATCCAGTAAGCGTCCTGATTCAATGTCCTTCACTGAAACATTAATCGCAATGTGCAACGAACGATCAGCCACCAGTAATGGTCCTAATTCACGCATGGACGCTGCGATGACTTGATCGGTAATGGGAAGAATTAAACCACTCCGCTCGGCCAGTGGAATGAATTGGTCCGGCAAGATCAATGTGCCGTCTTGCTGGCGCCAACGCACCAATGCTTCTGCACCGACGCAACGCCCATCACTCAGTGAAACAATCGGCTGATAGCAGACAAAGAATTCACATCGCTGGATGGCCTGACGCAACCGGGCCAACGGAGCGCGCCGCCGGCGCAAATACAGGATGGCTAAGCCGCTGACACTCAATGAAACCAATAAGGCAACCGGGATGGCCAGCCACTCTTTGCGATGTACCGCACCCACAAGCTGTTGGATTGGTTCAATGACAGCGATCTGCCAATCATGATGAGGGTTTTGAATGCGGGCTGCGACCACATCATGCGAAGGATCACTCGCTGATTGATTCACAGGGTTACTAAACAGTTCTTTCACATGAGAACCAGTGCTCAGCAACAGTACCCCATCCATAGTGGCCAGTGCCAATTCCACACCGGGTGGAATTGGAAAATCCATAAAGGTGCTGAGCTTCATCAGTGCATGGTAGTCACCATGATGCAAGCCCAGCAGGCGCTGCTCAGGGTTCAGCGGTAAAGACACCCGCTTCACCAATTCAAGGCCATCGTTTCTGGTATCGCTGGTCAACGTCTGCTTGAATGCACCATCAAACGGCCCCCACGATGTACAGCTCAGTTTCTGAGTCGGGGCATAGTCAAGTTCTGTGATGTAGCGGGTAGCCAGCACCAATGCACGCATCCGTGCGATGTGTTCTGGAGAACACGGGGCCAAGTGCGCATGATCCATGTCTGACAGGAGCAGCAATGATTCGGAAACGGCGCGATCCACCCGTTGACCCATTTGCTGCGCCAAGTCGCGCAGGCGCTGTTGTTCGTGACGCTGCGTCGTCACCCAAACGTAGCCATCAGTCAATGCAATTGAAACAGAAAGACACGCTATGCAAAGCGTGGCACCGACGATAAGAGTCCAACAACGTTTCAAGCGGGAGTCACGAAATGAGAACAATGGGAGTCCAAAGACTCGAAATATTGATCAACACTATTTTCCATGTTCTTTCTACTTGGCATCACAACAACGGAATCACCTGGGCTGATTGCCGAGGCCCAGAAACATCTCCAACACTGAAACACCTGCGTATGGCATTACATTGTCTGGCAATCTACACATCTGTGAGGCTACTGCATATAAGGTGGTCATCGGAAGCGGTGGAAAAGACTTGCCATCCTGTAATCAAAATACTCGAGCTAGAAACCACGTTGGAAATAATGGAGCAATTTCCCAGTTCCAAAGTGTGCTAATCGACCGATATATAAACGTGACATAAAACACATACACTCCTTATTTGTTAAAAAATGCTTTCATCGGATCAAAACAAAGCGCATTCAATCGCATCGTGCCTATGCTTCAGGAGCTGCGCTACACCAGTCCACATGATCCAGTTGTGGTGATGGTACGACGAGAAGGCTGGGCTATTCCGCCACGCTTCCACAGGTTCATCAATTAAATGGATGCTTATACAAGCAAAGCCAGCACCCATGAGCAATGTAAGCGAGCTTGAGCACCTGCATAGGCGTGAGCGCACCCCTCTCTTGTAATGCCTTTGATGCTTTTTGTAAAAAGTAATTGCCAATGGTGGTTGCCGAGCACGGCATATAAGACATCCTGCATTAGCTACTAAAAAAGCATCAAAATGATGCTAAGCCATCAGCCAGAAACTAAGGTAGGGGGCCTTTAGTTGCGGAAGCTAATTGCATCTAAGCAATTGATATTTAAATCTTTACCCTATTTTTATGTGTTGAACACTTTCCTTGGAATGGGCGCTCAAATAGACTGCCATCCTTTGGCAGTAGCATCAGTTCTATCACGCACCATAAGATGGTTGACATCACGCAACGCACCACAATAAACCCGGTGAAATCAAGCATCAGCAATCTGCGCAGCACCGCTCAATCCAACACATTGACGCCTTCAGGAATAGCAACACAGTAACGGCGTACGTGGATTATTCGATAATGTCACGATGAGCATCGCTGAAATCACACCGCATCAGGCACGGTCTCGCGCCGCCAGTGGCGCCGTTTTCATTGATGTACGTCAATCCTATGAGCGGGTGAGCGGCCAAGCTGAAGGCGCGCTCGGGATCGATCAAGCGACACTGGAAGCGCATAGCAGCACTCATTTACCCGATACAAACGCGGAGATCGTCCTGATCTGTCAGTCCGGTCAGCGCTCACGGCACACCGGGGAGCGACTGCAAGCAGCGGGTTATCGGCGGTTGTACTCCGTTGCTGGCGGAACCGATGCCTGGCGCAAGGCCGGTCTGCCATTACTACGCCCTATCCTGAGCACTGACGAGCAGGACTTCATGGAGCGTTACGCGCGTCACTTGCGTCTGCCTCACATCGGGCCACATGGCCAGCAGCGCTTGGCAGAAGCACGTGTGCTGTTGATTGGTGCCGGTGGTCTGGGATCACCCGCCGCGTTCTATTTGACTGCCGCCGGGGTCGGTCATCTGCGCATCGCCGATCATGACACGGTGGAACGCAGCAATCTGCAACGGCAGATTCTGCACGTGGATGCAGAATTGGGAGTTCCCAAAGCCGCATCAGCAGCACGGCGCCTGAGTGCCCTGAATCCACGCGTCCAGGTCGAAGCAATGCAGGTAAGGGCGAATTCCAGCAACATCGAAACACTGTTACAGGACGTCGACGTCGCCATAGACGGTGCCGACAATTTCCCGGCGCGGTATCTGCTCAACGACGCCTGCGTCAAGATGGGCACTCCTCTGGTCTATGGTGCAGTCCACCAGTTCCAGGGCCAGGTCAGCGTTTTCGATGCCGGCCGCCAGCGTGGGCAGGCGCCTTGTTATCGCTGTCTGTTTCCGGAACCACCGCACCCAGAATTCGCACCCAGCTGTAGTGAGGTTGGCGTGCTCGGTGTGTTACCCGGTGTCATCGGGATGCTCCAAGCCACCGAAGCGCTGAAGCTACTGCTGGATATCGGCAAGCCGCTACGCGGACGTGTGTTGTGTTTCGATGCGCTGGCAATGCAGTTTCGGGAAATACGTCTGGCCCCAGACCCGACGTGTCCAGTGTGTGCACCAGGACGACCGTTCCCCGGGTACATCGACTATGCCGCATTCTGCCGCAATCCACTCTAAGCAACCGACTCAGCGCAGTTGATACACCAACGCATGGCACTGCTCTCAACGAGAGCCAAGTCAAATGTGCATTCCATCGGTAACATCACAATAGGCAGCGCATCACCCGCAACATCGACCAGAATCCACTGGATCAGCACAGCAATAAAGGCATCATCCCTTCCCTAGCCTAGATACTGAAGCATGAAGCATCGACACGATCCCACGCAGCATTTCATATAACAAGGCCACTCAGCCTCACTATTTACGCTTCACATGGCGCATCAAACGGCGTCTGCGCTGGATCTGGCGTTCGCTCAATACGTTCTTCCTGCCTTCATAAGGGTTGTCACCTTCTCTGAACAGGAAACGCACCGGGGTGCCAACCAGTTTGAAGCGCTTACGGAAGAAATTCTCCAGGTAACGTTTGTACGTATCCGGTAACACCTTCAGGCGGGTTCCATGGACGATGAAGGTTGGCGGATTACTTCCAGCCGGATGGACATAACGTAATTTGGACACATGGCCTCGAATGCTCGGCGGCGGCGCGGTTTGGTAGGCGATCTCCAGCGCTTTATTCACCTCGCTGGTGCTGAACTGACGCAGCGCCGAAACATGAGCACGATGAATAGCTCTGAATAATTCACGTAAGCCCGAGCCATGTTTGGCAGAAAGACGCACCACCTCAGCCCAATTGACAAAGCCGAGTTTACGCGAGAGCAAGTCCTCGGCTTGTTCTCTCTGGTAAGTAGCGAGGCCATCCCATTTATTCATCGCCACGACCAGGGCCTTGCCCGCATCCAAGATGGCGGCAAGCACGGTAGCATCCTGGTCAGTCACACCCTCACCGGCATCCAACAGCAACACCGCAACTTGGCATTGTTCGATCGCCTGTAGGGTCTTAAAGGCACTGAATTTTTCGACTGCCTCTTCAACCTTCGATTTGCGTCGTAAGCCCGCGGTATCGACCAAACGGTACCGTAATTCATCGCGCTCCAAATCAACTGTAATGGAATCGCGGGTTGTGCCAGGCACATCCGAGACAATCATCCGCTCCTCACCAAGCAGGCGGTTCACTAGTGTCGATTTACCGACATTCGGTCGACCGACAAAAGCAATATGGATGCGCTCTGAATCTTCATTAAATGCCTCGCCAATACTGCGTTCAGGCAGCCACGCAAGCACCTGTTCAATAAGGTCATCCAAGCCTTGACGATGCGCAGCAGAAACAGGAACCACGTCGGAAAAGCCGTAGTGAGCGAACTCCGAATGCACTGTGGTATCACTCACACCATCAATTTTATTGATCACCAACAATGTAGGCTGCGATAGCTTGCGTAACCAAGCAAGGATATCGTCGTCAAGCGCAGACGCACCTTCACGCACGTTGACCACAAACAACACCACATCAGCTTCAGCCACAGCAAGACGTGCTTGACGCGCCGTAGCACCAGCCAAGCCATCTTCCTTACCAACCATGCCACCAGTATCGACGACAGCAAACAAAGGCTGCCCATCAATACGGCATACACCATAGTGGCGATCACGGGTGACACCGGGTTGGTCATGTACAAGTGCATCACGCGTCAGCGTCAACGCGTTAAACAGGGTGGACTTACCAACGTTCGGCCGTCCAACCAGGGCGACCAAAGGGAGCATATCGCATCAACATCCGTAGTTATTGTTATTGCATCAGACGAAAAGCAGCGAGCTTTCCATTACTACTCTGCACCAGAAGCACATTGTCAGCGACGACAGGTTGCCCAACGATAGCGGCACTCCCAGAGCGTTCGCGAGCAGCAAGTGCACCATCACTGAGACGCAACCAGTGCAGATAGCCTTTGTAATCACCCACCACCGCGTAATCTCCCTGGATCGCCACGCCTGTCAAAAAGCGGCGTGCTAACGCAGGTTGCGACCAGGAGGCACTTCCAGTCGGCTTGTCCAAGCCCCATACGGTGCCATCATTATCAGCCACCACAATATAGTTGGAAGAAACGCCGACACCACCCGCTCCACCGTGCTCGCGATTCCAAAGCATACGACCGCTCGCCCCATCAATCGCAACAGTCTCGTTTTTATAGCTGGTTGCGTACAGAGTATTTCCTTCCAGAACAGGGACACCGTCAACGTCAGCCATACGCTCCAATTCACTACGACCTTCCGGCATAGCAACAGACTGTACCCACAGGGAATTTCCATCATGCATCGCTAATGCACTGATAGTACCGTCGTCATTTCCCACGAACAGCAAATCTGTCCCAGGGATCACCGGCGCATTACCACGAACCGTCAAGCTAGGCGACTCGCGCTCAGTGAACCAGCGACGTTGACCAGTAGCCCCCTCGAATGCGGTCACGCGACCATCATTACTGCGCACAAACACCATGTTCTGCGCCACAGCTGGCGCTGCAATCACCTCGTTCGGTACATTGGCGCGCCACTTCTCAGTACCATCGTTCTGGTCCAAAGCGATCACTTGACCATCTAGGGTACCGATCACCACCAGACCATCCCCAACACCGGGGCCACCAGCAAGACGCAGCATCGATTTTTTACTAAATTTCTTGTTGTCCTTTGCGTTACTTCCTTGAGCCGGTACGTACTTCCACAAGACCTGCCCTGTGTGTAAATCCAGTGCGAGCACACCACCACCGATGGCTGCTGCATATACCTTGCCATCGACCACGGTCGGACGTTGCCGCACTCCAATGCGACCCTCACCCTTCCCAAGATCCACTGCCCAAAGCTTGCCGACCTTTACGGTCGGGGTGAAATCAGCAAGATCGGCAGGTTCCTGAGCCTTTCTAGCATCGGCATCTTTACCGCGAAACACACTTTTTACACTGCCACACCCAACAAAAACGGTAGCGAATAATGCAATTGTGAAAAATTTCCTGAACTTCATAACATCTCTCATTTAAATCGGACCCACAGGAGTGGGTAATGTGCCGCCCACATCCATCAACTTAATTTCCAGAATACGGCGCTGCGGCGCTGCACTATCGCCCATGGCAAGTGCTTTGGCATAACGCTCGCGTGCCTGTTCACGCTTGCCAAGCACTAACAAGGCGTCACCTTGAATCTCAAAGCTGACATCATCATTGCGAGTAGCCAGGAGTTTGTTTGCCTCATCGGCCTTACCAGTGGCAACCAGCAAACGCGCCAAACGTTGATCAGCAATCAACTTGAATTGACTATCGACCGGCAAGGTACGCAGGATCTTGATCGCCTCAGCAGTGTTACCAGCCTCTGATTGAGCTTTAGCCAACTGCAATGCGCCAAGCTCAGCATACAACCCAGAAGGCGCACCATTGAGTTTAGCCAGCGCCTGGGCAGCATTACCCAACTCTTTAGCCTGGAGCAATTTACCGAAAACGGCGAACTGCTGCGCAGCAGAGGTGAATTGGTCGACCTGCTTGGCCTCCCTCCATTGCCAAGCTGCAATAAAAACAAAACCAAGTAACACACCACATAACAAGCCAACACCATTCTTACGTAACCAAGAGCGAATGCGTTCGCCATGTTCCTGTTCATCGTGCAAATCACCGATCGCCATCAATACCCTCAAGACCACGCGCTCCAGCAGGAGCTATGCAATTTAGAAACGGAAAACGCTAGCGCTGTGTACTGTGTTTTATCTGGGAACCGGCATCACAGAGCCATCGGAGGATACCGCAAAACGTGCCACATTAGCGCGCCTGTAGCGTGTTAGATCAACAATGTTCCCAGATTCTTGCACTTCCACCGCAACGGCATTACCCAGCACGACACGCCCCACTTGGCCAAGCACATAATGGCGTACTTGCCCAGCAGGGATTAATGCTTTCTCTATCGGGCTTCCATCGGGAGCAACCACCTCTATCCAGCTATCGCCCTTGAAGCTCAGCGTTAACCCCCCCCCTTGCTCCGAAGGCATTGCGTTGTTACGCGGCACTGGGGCAATCGAGGCGATAAACGGCGCAGTACTATCGGAACTACCCCCCGAGTCAGGCGAGGTACCACCCAAAGCCTCGGACTTTGATTGCTCAGGCACCACCTCCAACGAAGCAGTCCGTGGCACACGCGGCTCAAAACTGCTGCGCATTGCATACCATACCGGCACAGCAAGCACACCGGTGATGACCACATACATTGCTTTGCGGGTGACGCTCTCAAGCAAGTGCCTCCCGCGTTGCATATGCGCATAACTCACCAATTCGGCTGGTTCGATTTCAGCCGAGAACGCCTGTTCAAGCAATGGATCAAGATCTATATTCAAAAACCGCGCATAACCGCGTAACTGACCACGGACGAATACCGGCGCACCTAGACGCTGCCAGTTTTCCTCCTCTAATGAACGCACTATCTGTATCGGCATGCGCAGGCTGGTTGCGACATCTTCAACAGTCAAGCCAACCGCCATTCGCGCATCACGTAAACGTTGTCCACATCCTTTCGCATGTTCAAAAGGGTCAGGATTCGAATCATGCTCGGAAGGGTTAGGATCGAAATCACTGATCACAATACATTAGCCCCTGGGTTCGACGGCTACAGTCTCGGGAAACTCCTTGACTAACCGCTGTTGATATCGGCTAGCAGCTGCCCTGTCTCCTAGCTCTTGCTCGATTTGAATCGCGAGTTTTAATACAGAAGCCGTCGCAGGCACAGTTGTTGCCAAACGACGCTCGCTGAAAGCACGCGCTTCAAAATAGCGATGTTTGTCGTATTCGTTTCGCGCCATTGATTCCAATGCGTAAGCATTGGTTGGATCCAACTCCAGCGCTCTACGCAAATCGTGGTCGGCACGATCACGCTGTCCAGCTTGAAGGGCACAACCGCCGGAATTGGCTAAAGTTCCCGGCTGCTCGCCATAGGCCGGATCAGCCATCGCACGTTCGAACCAAACCAATGCCTCGGCTGGATACCCATTTGCACACAACCAAGCACCGTAATTATTAAGTACATCACCACGCTGTGGCGCCAACTGGGCAGCCTTACGGTAGTACTCACCGGAATGCACCACATCGCCACGCTTACTATAGATCGTGCCCCGCAGTGTCCAGGCATCAATTGAAGATGTATCCTGGCGCAATACTTCTTCTAGCAACTTCTCGGCAGCCACATCATCACCGGCATTAAATTGGTTATAGGCGCGCCCAAGCTTCTGAGTCAACGCAACACGACGGCGTGTTTTGGCATCATCACGCACGTTGTAAACAGGAGCGAGATTCTGAACTGACTTAATACGTGTCTCCCTCTTATCAGACATGACTAAGCAGCCAGATAAAATCAGTAAAGAAGAAAACGCTAAAACCAGGGATATATCACGCTGCAACATCTCGACCAACCCGATCTTCAATAGTGCGGCGGAACTCAGCTTGACGGCGAGTACGATCCACGACTTGCCCTTTCAATTGCCCGCACGCTGCATCAATGTCGTCTCCACGAGTACGACGCACCATGGCCAAAATTTGTGCGTCCAACAGGATCTTCTGGAAAGCACGGATATCAACTTCCGTAGAACGTTCATAACAGGTGCCCGGAAACGGGTTGAATGGAATCAGGTTAACCTTCGCTGCACCCTTCACCTGCATCGCACAGTCAAATTGCCGCATTAGTTTGGCCAACTCATGAGCATGTTCTTGCTTGTCATTAACACCCTTCATCAAAGTGTATTCAAAAGTGACAGAATCACGTTTACGATTAACAGACAAATAACGCTCGCAGGATGCCATCAGCTCAACAATTGGATATTTCTTATTCAACGGAACAAGTTGTTCGCGCAGTTTGTCATTCGGCGCATGCAGTGATACAGCCAAAGACACATCACTCTCAGTCGAGAGGCGATCAATCATCGGAACTAAACCGGAAGTCGATAAAGTCACACGCTTGTTGGACAACCCGTAGCCCAAATCATCACGCATCACGCTCATCGCACGCACAACGTTATCGAAATTCATTAAGGGCTCACCCATACCCATCATTACCACATTCGTAAGACGACGCTGCTGGTGCGGCACATTACCAAGGTGACGGGCAGCAACCCAAACCTGGCCGATAATCTCGGCCGTGGTCAGATTGCGGTTAAAACCTTGGGTGGCTGTCGAACAAAACGTACAGTTCAATCCACACCCTATTTGCGAAGACACACACAACGTACCACGCCCTTTGTCCGGGATATAAACAGTCTCAATCGCATTTTTTCTGTCAGTGCCCATCGCCAGCAACCACTTGTGTGTGCCATCGGCTGAGTGCTTGTCGAAGACAACACGGGGGACCCTGACCTCAGCGCAAGCCTGCAACCTAGTACGCAACGCTTTGCCAACATCGGTCATTTGCTCGAAATCAGCGACATAACGGTGGTGGATCCATTTCATGACCTGATGGGCACGATAGCGTTTCTCACCAAGAACATCTTCGAAAAAGCGCTCCAACCCCTCACGGTCAAGTTCCAGCAGATTCTGTTTACGAGCAACATCGCTAGCGATGGGCTCACCACTAGTTGTCGTTGTTGTCACACTGGGAATCACCGCAAACCCATTCATGCCTACAATCTCATCGCAAAATAATTTCGGTAGCAGCGAAAAAGTAAGCCACTTCAATCGCAGCATTCTCGACCGAATCCGAACCATGTGCAGCATTGGCTTCAATCGACTCAGCAAAATCAGCGCGGATCGTACCTGGAGCGGCATCCTTCGGATTGGTCGCTCCTAACAACTCACGATGACGAGCCACAGCATTTTCGCTCTCCAGTACCTGAATCATTACTGGCCCTGAGATCATAAATTCAACCAAGGCGTTAAAAAACGGGCGATCACGATGCACAGCATAAAAACCTTCAGCCTCACGACGCGATAACTGCTTATATTTAGCAGCAACGATCTTAAGACCAGCCTTCTCAAAACGGCTATAGATATCGCCAATCACGTTCTTCGCAACGGCATCAGGCTTGATAATCGAAAGAGTACGCTCAAGCACCATGTACAGGATCTCCTGTTGGGCGGGCTACTGACAGCCCGGAAGTCTACATGAAAAAAACCCGCGTCTGAACGCGGGCTTAGCTTATTTTTACAGCAATGAATTCTAGCTGGTCGTAACCTTCTTTGCACTCTGCACGCCTAGTGATTTCCAAGATAATGAGAACATCAGAAAACACAGCCATACTAAGCAACTAATTACCCGAACATCATATAGGTGAATTTTTAAAAATCCATTATCAATTTCGAATGATAACAAATGAATTGAATTCTTCTTTCGGCAATGCACATTAAATTTCGATAGATAAAACATCACCCTCTGCAATTAAAAGCAAGCAGCCTAACCTTGCGAAAAAATGAAAGTCAACGCACACGCATCCACTTAGCAGAGATTGAAGAATATACCCTTAACAGAAATAATTATCGTGCTTCACCGCATTCTTGGTACACCCGGTGACCCGCGCCATCGTTATATTTACGTTAAATCAATAAAATGAAAAACACTTCGATCAATTAAGCCAGAATATCAATACCAACACATTGCCAGCCCATCATCGGCAACGTCCTCCCCCGAGGTGGGGAAGGAATGAACAAGGCGCATATCAATGTGTCATTTTCCGGTCTGGTAAACACCTTGGCCAACCCATCCTTCATTTACTCCTCTTGCGCTGGGCTGCGAGCATCGCATCAGCGGCCTAGTCAATCTGACTGAACAACACTGAGCCGATACTAGTCGGTAAACACACATCACTATTAATGAAGCTGATTACTGAATCACAAGATCTCACTCTCATCTAGCATAAACTATCGTCATTATCTCTTGTACGGATAGCATCACTGAGAAAGCAACCAAAGCATGGCACAACTAATGAAGCCGAGCAGGGAGCGTGACTGCCAAGGCAGGCGACAAAAGTTCAACAGCGATCAAGTTATAAAATTGTCAACACAAGTCATTGAATGAATGATGTCATCCAACAACTATAAAGCGTGTTATTGACTCAAATAATCTTGATGGATGAACCATCTCCGCAACACATAAGATCTACTCATGCGGATGTGTAACGGGTTGCCTTGGTGACACGACTCGGCATTCTCCGGTACTCACGTTGGCTGGAATAAAATGATGTCGAAACAAGGAGACAAGTTCCCTGTTCACACCCAACCTCAGCAATACATTACAGAGCAACCCAATACCAATGATTCTGAATAATCACAGGTTAGATCACACAACACATGATGAAAGTACAGTGTACGAACTAACGACCGTAGATTAAGAACACACCCAGATATATTCACTGACACAGTCCATTGTTAGCGACACAATGAAGAAAAAGGGAAGCATACACAGTCCTTCTTCTTGCAATGTCAATAATCAACAACCTGCCCCCAGACTTGGATCCCGCCCTCAACCAGCAAGCCTAGTAGATATATATAACAACAGGTCGATACCTCATCACAGGACAGGCACTGCTAGAATGGATGCTTCCTCCACACGCTGCCCCGCCGGGGCCATCAGGAATTCGTGAACATGGCAATCAAGGTCGGTATCAACGGTTTCGGTCGCATTGGACGCAACATATTACGCTCTGCAGTACAAAACTTCGGCAGTAACATTGATATCGTAGCCATTAATGACCTGCTAGAAGCAGATTATTTGGCATACATGTTGCAGTACGACTCAGTGCATGGACGCTTTAAAGGAGAGATCGCAATTGAGGGAACTGCACTCATCCTTAACGGCAAGAAGATTCGCCTAACAGCCGAACGTGATCCAGGCAATCTTCAATGGGCTGATGCCGGTGCTGAAATAGTGATCGAATCTACCGGACTATTCCTGACGCAGGAAAGTGCCGGGAAACATCTCGCAGCCGGCGCCAAGAAGGTCATCATCTCAGCACCTTCAAAAGACGAAACACCCATGTTCGTGTACGGCGTCAATCACAACAGCTACAACGGGGAACCAATCGTCTCGAATGCTTCATGCACCACCAATTGCTTGGCACCACTGGCTAAAGTCATCAACGACAAATGGGGCATTACGCGCGGTTTAATGACCACTGTACATGCGGCCACTGCGACACAAAAAACTGTCGACGGCCCATCCAATAAAGACTGGCGCGGTGGACGCGGGATTCTTGAGAACATCATCCCATCTTCAACTGGAGCAGCAAAAGCTGTTGGGAAAGTGATCCCATCACTCAACGGGAAACTCACCGGGATGAGCTTCCGCGTCCCCACCTCGGATGTTTCTGTCGTGGACTTGACTGTCCAATTAAACACCCCAGCAACTTACAAAGAAATCTGCACAGAGGTGAAGCAGCAAAGTGAGGGGCCGTTGAGGGGCATCCTGGGCTATACAGAAGACAAAGTGGTAGCCACCGACTTCCGCGGTGAAACCTGTACCTGCGTATTCGATGCGGATGCTGGCATTGCACTAGATCCGACATTTATCAAACTCATTGCTTGGTACGACAACGAATGGGGTTATTCAAACAAGTGCTTAGAAATCGCCAAAGTCATTGCAGCTAAATAAGCTAAAGTGAATCAACACAAGACACGGCAATTCGATTAACGCAATATGGTTTATCTGTTGACCCCAACCATCTCTAGCATGTTGTGTTATTGGTGCTTGAAACTCTCCCTATTCACTGGCCAGTAACTCGCTATGACCTGTTTATTCTCTAACGCCTTGGATTTTAATGATGCAACGTGGAATTATTTTATTAATATGCGTAATAAGGTAATTAATCTGTAAAGTCCTATATTCACCTGAAGCAAGCTTGCACTGCTTGCATTGCACGTGTTCTGAAACAATCCGAATCGACCAAACCAGCTCCCGACTGAATTAAGCAATCATCGGGAGATTAGGTACCTCATGCCTTTCTTGTTGCCAAGTAATACTCGCGCATCAACCAATACAGGCAAGCTCGGTCAAGCTATTGCAGGCAACAAAAGCTTTCTAGGTTCGGAAAAATCAAATGGCCACATGTGGAAATGTGTAACGACAAGCACATCATCCATTATTCCCAATAAATCCTCCGACCTTGAATCACTAAGAAATCAAGCAAAAGGATCATGCAACATGATCGTGTGCTCTCGGTCTGGGCCAGTGCTCACGATACCAATCGGACAGCCAGCCAGCTCTTCCAGCGCACACAGATAAGCGCGGGCTGCTGGAGGGAGTTTCTCCCACGAAGTAATGCCATGCGTGCTCTCATTCCAGCCTGGAAATTCCAAGTACACTGGGGTGCATTCTTCCCAACCTTGCGCATCCAACGGAGCGTACTCACTTCGTTTATCGTGGTACTCATAAGCGATACAGATCTTAAGCTTATCCATTCCGTCCAGCACATCCAATTTGGTAATACACAGACCGGTAATCCCATTGATGGCAACAGCACGCTTGAGCGCAACAATGTCCATCCAACCACAGCGGCGTGGACGACCAGTGGAAGCACCGTACTCAACACCACGATCTCGGATACCCTGACCAATTTTATCATCCAACTCGGTTGGAAATGGACCACCTCCAACACGAGTTGCATAAGCCTTAGCAATGCCCAACACATAGTCGATATCCTGGACACCAACACCAGCACCACTGAGAGCACCACCAACCGTCGTGCTGGAGCTAGTCACGTACGGATAGGTGCCGTGATCGATATCCAGCAATGTCCCTTGGGCACCCTCAAAGAGCACTCGCTTGCCTTGCTTGCGCAGGTCATGGAGGATACCCGCAACATCAGATTTCATCGGCTCGACGTATTCAGCGAACACTAACATCTCGTCATAGATCCGCTGGAAATCCATCCCATCCACACCAAAATATCGAGTCAACACAAAATTGTGGTAATCCAACGCAGCACGTAGCTTTTCCGCCAATTGGTCTGGGTAATGAAGGTCAGCGACACGAATACCACGACGCCCGACCTTGTCCTCGTACGCCGGACCAATCCCTCGACCGGTCGTACCAATAGCCCTACCGCCAGCCGCTTTCTCGCGTGCTTGATCCAGTGCAATGTGATATTCCATGATCAACGGCGCAGCTGGCGAAATCTTCAAACGGGAACGTATTTCCAAACCGGTATCTTCCAGCTCCTCAATCTCCTTTCGCAATGCGGCTGGCGAGATAACTACACCGTTGCCAATCAAGCAGAGCACACCATTCCGCAAAATTCCAGATGGAATAAGATGCAAAACGGTTTTCTTAGCATTGATAACCAGAGTGTGGCCAGCATTGTGACCTCCCTGAAAACGCACAACAGCACCAATTTCCTCGGTGAGAAGGTCGACGATCTTGCCCTTTCCTTCATCGCCCCACTGGGCACCGAGCACGACAACTGACTGACCCATAATGGGTAACTCCTCAGATTTTTCTGGCACCGACAGGAGCCACGGAATAGAACATACACGTATTTGTTAAGCACCTTTATTCAAGACACCATCACAGCACCTCAAGATCACGATGCCTGGAAAACAATCTTCGCCGTGACTGATGCATTATCCGGGTTGCGGATACGCCACCCCAGGATGCTGGCGCCTAATACACTCCACTAACGCCACCGTTTAGTGACGTAACCACCACAACACAAGTAACCCGACACCAAGTACGAACATGCCCGACAGTCGCAATTGAGCCAAAGGCAGATCCAACAACTGCGTGGCCAAGCGTTTCCATAAAGCAGGCGCAAGAAACAAGAACAAGCCTTCCAAAACAGCAACAAGACTCAAGGCGACAAACAGGTCATACATAAAAACACGGATGTAGTTAAAAACGATGGAATGGAACGCTCCTAGTTGCCGCTGCCCTCGCACAAAACAGAAATGACAGGAAACCACCACCTATCATCGCTTGACAGTCTGTCTTTCAGATACGCGAAGGCATCGCTGCAACACCAGAACAAGCACCGCTCAATGATCGCTCTTAAAGTACTTCAAGAACGGATCGTTCTTGTCGAGCACAATGACACCATTGCCATCAGCCATACCGTTTCGGTAAGCCTCCAGACTACGGTAAAAAGCGTAGAACGCGGGGTCATTAGCACCAGCTTTGCCGTAGACACGCGCAGCTTCAGCATCACCCTCACCACGCAATTTCTGGGCATCACGCTCAGCATCAGCAATTAACACAGTGGACTCGCGATCGGCCTGGGCACGAATGCTCAACGACCGCTCCTCACCCTCAGCACGCAACTTGGCAGCCTCTTGCTTACGCTGGGCACGCATGCGTTCGTAAACATCACTGATCACCTGGCTGTCTACTGGCAGCTCAATCTGCTTGATTCGAAGATCAACAATATGCACACCTAACCCTTTAGTCGCAGCATTGATACTTTTCAATTGACCAGCAATCAACTCACTACGATCTCCAGACACCAACTCCTGCAAGGTGCGCGAGTTAATCTGGTTACGCAGCGAATCAGTGATGATAGGCGCCAAACGGGCGGCAGCTTGAGACTCATCGCCACCGGTAGCACGGTAAAAGGAACGCACGTCTTCAATGTAGCCAATTGCAAAAAAATCGACACTGACATCCTTCTGTTCAGCAGTAAAGTAGCGCGCTGGCTCCGTAGCCATCACCTTGAAACGACGATCAAATAGACGCACCGACTCAACCAACGGGATCTTGAAATGTAAACCTGGCTTTAGGTCGTAACGCACCACACGACCAAGATTGATGACCATCGCAGTCTGATCCTCGCGCACTACAAAGATCGAGCTGAACAAACTAAGAAAAAGCACAGCCGTAACAACAATCCACAAATAATTTTTCATAGAGGAGCTCCTTCACGGCCTGCAGGACGGACAACGCGCTGCGGATTACGGATATTCTCATTAGATGGCTTGCTAAGCGATTCGGGGATCAATAGATCCTGTGACACCGGAGGCGCATTGCCCACCCCTCCCTGGATGGTAGTAGCCGGTAGACGTGGCACGTCCGATGCTATCGGCACATAAATCAATTGACGGCCATCGGCACCGATCACCTTACGATTCTGTTCCAGGACCTGCTGTATTGTCTCCAACCACAAACGCTTACGCGTAACCTCCGGAGCGTTCTTGTATTGGGCCTGCAGAAGAGTAAAACGGTCAGCATCTCCCTGTGCACGTGCAATCACCGCCTGCTTATATCCCTCAGCCGCCGTACGGTTACTAGCCGCACGGCCACGTGCCTCAGGAACAACCTTGGCGGCATAAGCCTGAGCCTCATCAATAAGGCGCTCACGTACCTGCTGAGCACCATTCACCTCATCAAAAGCCGACTTCACTTCCTCTGGGGGGCGTGCGTCAGGCAAAGTCAAACCAGTGACCAACAGACCAGTACGGTAAGCATCCAACGATGCCTGTAAACGCTCTTTAGAGGCTGTCGACAAGGGACCACGGTTATTGAGTACCGAGTTGAGATCGGATCGACCCACTTGTTCACGGACCGCACTTTGGGCAGCCTGAACCAGCACTTCATTCGCATTACGCGAGCCATACAAGTATAGGTGCGGGTCATTAATCTGGTACTGCACATTGAGCGTGACATTCACTATGTTCTCGTCACGGGTCAACACAGGGACCTGCTTACCGAAAGTCTTAATCTCGGTGGCGTTGACCTTATACACCGACTCCACGGGCCACGGCAGCTTGAGGCTCAACCCCGGCTGCAACACCCTCACAAACTGCCCAAAGCGCAGCACCACACCACGCTGCTGCTCGCCAATTAACTGGACACTAGAGAAGACCACGATCAAAAGCACCCCAATCAGCACCCAACTCAGGATACCCGCATCAAATAAATCCTTAAGTGGCCCTGGCACCTTCCAGAAACCACCGCCATTACCGCCACCACGTAACGGACCTGAACCACGATGTTGCGACTCTGAAGCATGTTTACCCTTGCTTCCAGGTATGTTCCAAGCCATGCATACTCCATGATGGAAAGGCGGAGCGGGGGTAATCCCGCATTGCCGCCATGATGAATGAATCCGAGAATTGTACAAACTTATGGGTATGGGGTAGATAGTCAGTTTCAAAATGTCTGCCGTAATACGGTTAGGTTCACCCCAATGACCTCAATATCCATCCCAGCCAAGTTCACCGCCTTCCGGATTCACCGAGACGGTGCTGGCCACCGTGCTGGACTGGAAACAGTTGCCCTAGAGTTGTTAACTCCAGGAGAAGTGATAGTTCGCGCGTTATGGTCTTCTGTCAATTATAAAGATGCCCTGGCTGGTACAGGGCGAGGCAGGATCCTACACCGATTTCCGCTCACTGGGGGAATTGACGTTGCAGGACATGTGGTCGCATCCGCCGACCCAGCATTCAATGAAGGCGATGCCGTCATCTCCACCGGCTGTGGCCTCAGTGAAACTCTAGATGGCGGCTATAGTCAGTACGTACGCTTGAAATCACATGCATTACTTCCACTCCCAGCCGGACTGAGCCTACGTGAAGCAATGGTGATAGGTACTGCCGGCTTTACTGCAGCACTGGCACTTTTACGCTTGACTGAAAACCATCAGACACCAGCATTAGGCCCTCTCGTGGTTACTGGAGCCACTGGTGGGGTCGGTATGCTGGCTTTGGACATCTTCAGTGGCGCTGGTTTTGAGGTGTATGCCGTCAGTGGCAAAATCCAGCACACCGCATTCCTACACCAGATCGGCGCCACGCAAGTACTTCAACGCGAAGTCCTACTAACCGATAAACCGCTAGCCTCAGCACACTACGGTGGCGGCCTAGACAACGTTGGCGGACCACTCTTAGCAGGACTAGTCGCACAAACTGTACCGCATGGCAACATCGCTACGGTTGGGCTGGCAGCAAGCCCAACGCTAAATATGACCGTCATGCCCTTTATCCTACGCGGCGTTTCTCTACTAGGCATCGGAGCGTCAGGCACCGTACGCACTATCCGCGAACACATCTGGGGAAGGTTAGCTGGCATGTGGCGCCCACGTCACCTGGAGCAGATCTGCACACATGAAGTTGGACTGGATGAACTGCCACAAGTATTCGAGAAAATGCTCGCAGGCGCATCATTCGGACGTACCATAGTGCGTATCGAATAGGGTAACCCTTTCCGTGCGGCCACCAATATGCATCGCGCTTCCAGCTCCGCCTATATACACACTAAACTGCTGAAGCAGACATGGGGAAAGCTATGGCACGCATTTTGATCGTCGAGGACTCACCGTCACAATTACTCAGCATCCAGAGAATCGTCGAGAAACTAGGGCACGAAACAATTACCGCAACCGATGGCAACACCGGGGTAGAGGCAGCCAAAGCACATTTACCTGATCTGGTACTGATGGACGTGGTCATGCCTAAAATTAATGGGTTTCAAGCCACACGCACACTCAAGCGCGAACCAGCAACGCAACATGTACCAGTCGTCCTGGTAACCACCAAGGACCAAGACACTGATCGGCTATGGGGCATACGCCAGGGCGCGCGCGCCTACATCACCAAGCCTTTCTCAGAGAGTGAATTGCTAGAAGTCATGGAAAGAATATTCAGCCAACCAAAAGCAAAAGCGAACGAGTAAGGCACACCATAACGAGAAACCGGACAAGTACCATCGTTATGCTTTTCACCACATCAAGTCGACACAAAGCATCGTGCTTTCATACCTCAGAGAGAATGGCTGTGTGCATCGTTGATGAATCAGATCCCATGCGACTGATAGCATGATGAGATACTTCATGGCATTAATAACAAGGAAAAACTCATGACTGGTCTTGTGACTGGTCTTGCACAAGATCAGTTTATAGAAAAAAACACCATACCTACAGACTGATAACGATCAATGGACCTAATGTTTTCGAAAGCGTTAATAAGCACAATTGGAAATTGTGTCGTAAAACCAACCAAACCAGAGCAAACGCTCAACCTGCCTCCACCCTTTTCTCTATTCAGGGGTAAGGCGGGAAATGCCATCCGGAAAATCCAGCAATATTGGCTACTGCATGAAAGTTAATGCTGGTAAGCAGCAATAGCCCCTTTCATCAATCTGCGTATGCGCACAGAAAAGTGAGTGAATCAATTCACACACGCATTATCCAACTCTTGCCGCAAAATCTGATCCTTTTCTATACAGATACAAGAACAATAAACTGCCACGCAACATCACCCCATCACTCTCACTCCCTGAACATCAATAGAACCGCGATCAAAATAAGGCCAAACGCTGCCCAGTGATTCCAACGTAGTGGCTGACCCAAATAAAATGTTGAGAAACAAGCGAATATCAAAAGAGTAATTACCTCCTGCATACCCTTCAGTTGCGGGGCCGAATAAACAACACTGCCAAGGCGGTTACCCGGCACCTGAAGACAGTATTCAAAGAAGGCGATGCCCCAACTCACAAAAATCACGGTAACCAACGAAACACTCTTGTACTTGAGATGCCCATACCAAGCGAATGTCATAAAAACGTTACTACCAATCAGCAATAACACTGGATACAGATAAACAGAGAAGGGAGTCAACATAACATATTAAAAATGCAAAGATGGATGTAAAAGTAAAGTACGCAAAGCTAAGGACATCCCCAAAAACATACGTTCAACATTTCTGGAACAGCATCATGACAATGAGTCACTCAATTATTTGAAATACTCCAAATGAGAACAACCATCTGAACTAAAAAATCTCAACGGATCGACCAATCATTGTGACCATAAAAATATATCGACCAAGTAACACTGCCTAGAAAAGCATCCTAACATCAGTCAGACAACGACATGAAGCCATCCAAGATGGCATTAGTCAACAGAAAAACTCAATCTCAGACAATCGTTTTCTCATCGTAAACATACAGCCAATTGGAATATTTGGATGATAACCTTAACAAAAAACCCATCATCAGCGAAAAACCCTTAAAAAATAGAAACATCAAAGATAGCAATGAAAAAGTATTATGCATCTCTCATTTTTCTCAGCACTCAACGCATCAATGGAATATGTTATCACCATCCTCAATCATGTACCTCTGCAACGCCTTACTAGAAAGGCTTATAGTACGAAGCAACCACTCCCACTCACATCAGTATAACGAATGCCCCATGCAGTGCATTTTTCTAGGAAAACAAATAACAAAACAAGAGCCGCCTTTCATCATGACGATTATGAAGTTTAGACATCAGGTCTGAAAAATAAAAAAGAAACAGTGATTGTTTACATTAAAACTCAAGAAATTCATCTTGATGACAATCCATGTCAATATAAAAAGAATGCAAAAAGCGAAAGAAACACTAAATATTTCCCGCTGACTTGACTCAAAAGAATCTTAAAATCATTTTTAATGTAAAAATTATTTCCATGAATGAATCTAGCTAATGATCGATACGCATCAACAGTTTTCACACATTTATGAATGCGCCAGATGGAAAACCATGAAAATATAGAAGGCTATCCAAACTACTCTCTAAGAGAGAGAAAATCTAGTGGATTGATTACAAAACGAAGAAGCAAACGATCTATGAACATCTAAAATAGAAAATATTTCTACCGAATTTCTGCTTGGACGAACACCTAAATAAGCTAATAATCTTTTTTGTTTCAAAAAAGATTCAAAATCCTGAAAACTATCACCTTCTTTTAATCAAAAAATCCTCGACCTTTTTTCCGGAAGCAACCAACTCCGTCAACCAACGTGGCCGCTTACCGCGTCCAGCCCAAACCTCATCTTTATTCGATGGATTACGATACTTCGCTGAAATTTTCCCAGCCTTACGTTTAGCCTTCTGAAGCATCTTAGTGGCACTTACCTTCCGGCTGCGGCCACTCGGTACCTTAGCAAACAACTCTTCAATGGTATAACCCTCGACCTTAGCAGCCTTGGTCAGCGCTGTGCGTACCTTATCAATTGAAGCGCGCTTAGTCACAAGACTGTGCTGTTTCTGAGCGGCTTTAATCAATATGATCAATTGTTTTGCCGACAGGTCAGTAAGATCAATAGACATCTCGACTCCGAAAAAATAATATGGGTCTTTTTAAAAAAATTTATGTACTTAAAGCGTCGGCCATTATAATCACTCGGTTTGAAACTGACAAACACATAGCAACAGTTACAATGAAACATTCATATTTCAATAACACAAATCAATCAGGCTTTTATTCGCGTCAGCAAAGTCGTCTTATCCAGATTCTCAACCATTGCAGTACGACGTGCGCGATATTCATAAGTACCAGCAGCTAATCCACGTTCGGAAACCACAATACGGTGAGGAATACCGATTAATTCCATGTCCGCAAACATCACGCCAGGACGCAAACCACGATCATCTAATACCGTATCAACATCCGCTGACTGCAACTCAGCAAGAAGCAGTTCTGCAGCGGCAGTAATGACCGGATCTTTTTTTGGATTAATCACACAAACCGCTACCTGCCATGGTGCAATGGGAGCGGGCCAAATGATGCCAGCGACATCATGGTTCTGTTCGATTGCGGCAGCAACGATCCGTGACACACCGATGCCATAACAACCCATCGTCATGGTGACAGCTTTGCCATACTCATCCAGCACCGTCGCTTTCATTGCTTCGGCATACTTACGACCAAGCTGGAACACATGACCGACTTCGATACCGCGCGCAATACAGATCTTCCCACCATCGACAGCGCGATCCCCTTCGATCACATTACGGATGTCAGCCACAACTTCCGGCTCAGGCAAATCTCGACCCCAATTCACTCCAACCAAATGAAAGCCAACCTCGTTAGCACCGACCACAAAGTCAGCCATCACCGCAACCTCACAATCAGCAATAATGCGGATCGGCATACCTGGGCAAACCGGACCAAGAAAACCCGGCTCACTCCCCAGATGTCTGGCTATTTCGACCTCATTAGCCAAACGAAAGTTGGCCAAGCCCGGTAGCTTGCTCAATTTAATATCGTTAAGCGTATGATCGCCTCGCAACAAGGCCAGAAAAAAGCCGCTATCGGTCATCACCGCGATAGACTTCACCACACGCTGCAGTGGAATATCCAACAGAGCAGCAACATCTTCACAACGCTTCTGCGTCGGAGTGCTGACTTTCTGTAACGTTTCGTTTGCGGTCAAGCGCGGACCAGGCGTAGCAGCAATGGCAGCCTCGATATTGGCCGCATAGTCCGATCCCGTAGAAAAAGCCAGTACATCTTCTCCAGAATCAGCAATCACGTGAAACTCCTGCGAAGCATCACCACCAATCGCACCAGAATCAGCCTGCACTGCACGGAACTCCAACCCCAGCCTGGTAAAGATACGTGTATACGTCGCCCTCATATTTTCGTACTCACGTACCAAATCAGCATCGCTCAGATGGAACGAGTAAGCATCCTTCATCACAAATTCACGCGCACGCATCACCCCAAAACGGGGTCTAATCTCATCACGGAACTTCGTTTGAATTTGGTAAAGATTGACCGGCAACTGTTTATAACTGGTCAACTCCTGTCGTACGTAATCAGTCACTGCCTCTTCTGCAGTGGGGCTGTAACAGTACTCGGCTTGTTTACGGTCCTTGATCTTGAGTAACTGGCTACCAAACTTCTCCCAGCGTTCGGATTCTTCCCACAATTCACGAGGCTGAATTGTGGGTAACAACATTTCTACCGCACCGGCACGATTCATCTCATCGCGCACGATTGCTTCCACTTTACGCAAAACACGCAATCCCAAAGGCGACCATGTATACAGACCAGAAGCCAGTTTGCGAATCATCCCAGCACGCAACATCAGCCGGTGACTCACCAACTCGGCATCAGCAGGGATTTCCTTGGTGGTATGCAGATGAAACTCAGACAAACGCATCGGAAGCTCCCCAAGGAAAATAAACCCCGTATTCTGCCAGCGATTCCTAAGCAGCAGGCAAATCGAGTCACATCGAAGAAGTACTCAGTGTGACGGTGTGGCGGTGCAATTAGCCTTAATCGCAGCCTCGGCCAGAGCTTTCTGAGCCACACGTTGCGCTTCGTCCAGCGGAGTATCTGGCTTGCCATCACCGTTCGAATCCAGCATCAACTTACCACTACCGCTGAGCAACTCCAGATTTTTACGCGCGTTAACACAGGCTGGACTCTCCACTGAAGCCGTTTGGCTGCTAACCGCTGACTCACCATGATGGCTCACACTGATGGTCTCGAAAGATTGCGCATGTTGCGGGGGAGTCCCCGAATAATGGGAAACCCCATTGGCATCCTTCCATTTATACAATGTGCCGGCACTGACACTAATGCTGGCAAGCAATAAACAACAGACAACAATTCGTTTCATTCCCTCGGTCTCCATTAACATCTGGGGTGGGGGGGGTGTGATTGCAACACTTGCAAGCATCACTGGCAAATCTTCACTATCAAGCGCCTCAACGTATCAAAGCTTACTAGAATAGCTCGAAATGCTCCTAGCCTACCCCAAGGCTGACGCACACCCTACACTTTACATATGAACAAAATACGATCTATTACTGGCTCACGCACAATCTACTTGCTACCTAACCTACTTACCACCATTGGTTTATTTTCCGGGTTCTACGCCATCATTGCCGCAACAAACGGTCAGTTCATTGATGCCAGCATCGCTGTATTTATTGCGGCATTAATGGATGGCTTGGACGGGCGCGTCGCACGCTTGACTGGGACAAGCAGTGAATTCGGCGTCCAGTATGACTCTCTCGCCGACCTGATCAGCTTCGGCATGGCACCTTCACTGGTGATGTACCACTGGTCGCTATCAACACTGAGACTCGACAGCAACATCATGGGTCGCGTTGGTTGGGCAGCCGCATTTCTATACACAGCCTGTGCGGCACTGCGTTTAGCACGCTTTAATACTCAAGTCGAAATGGTCGACAAACGCTGGTTCGTCGGCCTCGCCAGTCCAGCTGCAGCTGGATTAATGATGTCCTTCGTCTTTGCATTTTCTGATGGCAAGTTAGGCTGGAGCGGAGAAGATCTACGCTACATCACACTTACCGTGACGATCGCCGCGGCACTACTGATGGTCAGTCGAATCCTGTTTTGGAGCTTCAAGGGCAATACAAGCCACCCACGATCAAACAATATCGCATTCCTGGCACTGGCTCCCATCATCCTGGCATTGATGATGATCGACCCACAACGGGTATTACTGACAATGGCTGTCCTGTACACCCTCTCCGGGCCAATACTGTGGCTGTGGCGACACCAACACAAAAAGAGAGGCGAAACAAAATGATCGCCACCATGAACCCAACACCATGGTCAGCCCAACAACTCTGCTGGCTGCAAGCGATAGGCTATACCGTCTATCTGGATCGCAAAACGTTTCCCGAACCAGCAAGCACAAACAAAACGCCGTCTACCATGCCTGAGAACGGCGCAATGCCTGAGATACAAGACAGGACGCATGGGCTGGAAATGTTGACAATTGCACACAGCAGAACCAATACCACACCAGTACCCCAACGATGGGGACATATCAGTATTCCCGACAAACTCCAAATCGCACTTCTACGCGCCTGTGCCGCCGGCCCCTCAGATCCACAGATACAACAAATAATGGCGACCTGGCCGCTGGCACAATTACGAGCCGACCCACATGCTAAGCGCGCACTGTGGCCGCAACTGCGCACAATACGGCGTCAAGCAAAAAAGTAAATGAACACGCTAAAGACCTCACCGCTACCGGTAAGGCTCTGTACGCTAGGCGAATCGCACTTGGACAAAGTGATGGAGATCGAACGCCGTGTCTACTGTTTTCCATGGACACGCGCCATCTTTCGTAACTGCCTTCAATCCGGACATCTTGCTCTACTCATGAAGCAAGGCCGCAATATAATCGGGTACGGGATAGTAAATATCACACGGAAAGAAGCGCATCTACTCAACATCTGTATTGCTCCGGAACAACAATCACACGGCCTCGGACGCAGCCTGCTACGTACCTTAATCAAGCTATCATGCAACAGCGGTGCACAATGCATGTTCCTAGAAGTGCGCCCCTCTAATACCGTAGCAATTGCGCTATATCACTCCGAAGGCTTCAATGAGATTGACCGCCATCGACACTACTACCCTGCACAAAACGGATATGAAGATGCACTAGTCATGGGCATAGAGTTTTCTTGAATCGCATTACATCAGATTTTTAAAAACCGCATTACTTACAACACTGTTGTACTGCCACTCTACGAAGAAAATAATATGGTAAGAAGTTCTCTACAGACCATCGCTACGGAAGCTGCACAACCTGCAACACCAAGCCAAGCCCTCATACTTAATCGTCATTTAAGCACTTATCGACTACTACATATTCAACACACGGCACTACCCGACAGAATCATCACTAAAATACACACACATCCATGCAAAATATTCTGAAAACAACCAATACCATCAAACCTCATCATACAAACGTAAAAACATACCTCCCACATGAACGACGCTACACATACATGAACGACTAATCCAAAAAAGCACATTGCACTCTGAAGAATGAACATTCTTCAATGACACTGCTAATATTGAATATCCTATCTTCATTAAAACTCCTAAAAAAATTAAATTAAAGCATTCTGCATCAATGGTAATTGAGTGACTGCACGATGCATCGCAACGGCCTTTTTTCAGAATCACCCAACTCATCTCGCATCAAAGAACATTTCACCTCAGATCGTGAGTATTTCCATTACTGCCACGCTACACAACTGAATACAAATAAATTCAGCCAACCTCAGCAGGCAAGACATGTAATTACTTTTACTTTAGAAAAACCACACATCAAGCACTCCCTTAAGATCTCCTCAGCATCCGACCTGACACACTCCCAACTTAAACCAATTGACTCCATGACCAATTAGGTAGCTGCAAGTAATTCAAACTGCATCGCCTCACCACTTTGCGCGTTTGCACACACCCATAGATCAAATAAACCAGGCTCGGCACCATACACACCTTGCGGATTGGTAAAAGCCAACGCATTACGGTCGAGAGTAAAACACACCTCCACACTTTCACCTGGTGCAATGTATACCTTACGAAAAGCCTTCAGCTCACGTATCGGTCGCACGCGACTGGCAACACGATCATGCACATACAACTGCACCACCTCCTCACCAGCAACCATCCCGATGTTAGTCACTCGGGTCGTCACCAACAACGTCTGATCCCACGCCAGAGATACCGTGCTTAATTGCGGTGCAGAATAGGCGAAACGGGTATAACTTAAGCCATGACCGAACGAATATAGTGGCGCATTCGGAACCTCACGCCAACGTGCCTTGAACTCAGATATCGTCGGTAACTCAGGACGCCCAGTCCGTGAATGATTATAAAAATACGGCTGCTGTCCCGTCGTGTAAGGGAAACTCACCGGCAAACGCCCGGACGGATTATAGTCACCAAACAACACATCAGTGACAGCCGTACCAGTCTGCGTCCCAAGAAACCAAGTAACCAAGATCGCCTGCGCATCACGTACCGCGCCCCTGAGTGCCAACGCGCGACCGTTACGTAACAACACCACGATTGGCTTACCCATCGCAGCGACTGCCTCAGCCAACACCTGCTGCACCTCAGGCAACACGATGTCGGTACGCGACTGCGCTTCACCACTGTAACGCTGCGGCTCGCCCAATGCCAACACCACCACGTCAGCCGCCTGTGCTGCTTGCACCGCATCGGAAACACCACCAGAAATTGGCTCCTCAATATTGCAACCAGGAACCACCGTTAGCATCTGCGTATCGACCACTGCGCGCACCCCCTGTTCCAAAGTCACATAACGGTGCTTATCGCCGAATAGGGTCCAACATCCCTCAATGTTGTCACGATCCTGCACAAACGGACCAATCAGCGCGATACGCTGTGCCTGCTTACGCAACGGCAATAACGGCCCATCGTTTTTCAGTAATACGATTGAACGCCGCGCCGCATCACGCGACAACGCATCATGCGCCGAAATGTACGAAACATCGGCCTCACGGACCAGATCCAAAGACCGGTACGGGTTGTCGAATAAACCAATGACTTCCTTGATCTGCAACATACGCCGCACACTCGTATCAAGCATTGCCATCGGCACCTCACCGCTCGCCACTAACTCAGGCAAATGCTCGGCATAAAAGCCGCTCTGCATACTCAAATCCAACCCAGCCAAGAACGCTTTCTTTGTCGCATCACGCGCATCAGCAGCATAGCCATGTGCGATCAACTCCATATCAGCGGTGTAATCGGAAATCACCAAACCAGGGAAACACCACTCACCACGCAGAATATCGGTCAACAACTCACGATTCGCGCTGGCCGGCACACCATTAATGTCATTGAACGCCGTCATCACCGTCAGCGCACCAGCAGCAAACCCTGCTTGGAACGGTGGTAAATGCACATCACGCAGCGTCTGCAACGCAATCTCCACATTCGCATACTCCATCCCGGCAGCAACCGCACCGTAAGCAGCAAAGTGTTTTGGTGTTGCCATCAATGCATCGGGTGCCTTCAAGTCAGGCCCCTGAAAACCACGCACACGGGCTGCGGCAAATGCAGACCCCAGCAGCGTATCCTCACCAGCCCCCTCAGCAACACGGCCCCAGCGCTGGTCACGAGCAATATCCACTGCCGGTGCGTAAGTCCAATGAATACCCGCCGCAGTAGCCTCAATCGCAGTCGCACGCGCAGTACGTTCGGCAAGCTCTGGCTCGAAACTGGCCGCTTCACCCAACGGAATTGGGAACACAGTACGCATCCCATGAATCACATCTGCAGCCAAAATGACTGGAATTCCGAGACGACTCTCCTCTACCGCTGCCTGTTGGATCCTAAGTCCCAGTTCAACCCCAACACCATTGAACAACGAACCAACTCGACCAGCACGCACCTGAGCCAACAGCTCATCAGCGTTACGCACATTGGCCTCAGGATTCACGTCTGGAGCAAATGGCCGCACCATGTCAGCAAAAACACCCAACTGCCCCACCTTTTCCTCTACCGTCATACAGGAAAGCAGGGATTCAATGCGATCAGAAGCAGTCATGAAATCCTTGATAAAACGTTTATTTAGCGGTGGAATTCCCATCATCAGCGCCCTTTGAAACGCGTATCTCAAAACACACTGACTGCCAGAAGAAGGTTGCTTACCTACATAGTTATAACCAACCACACTGCAGACAAATCATGAAGATCAAACGTCTACAAACAGCAATCCAATAATAATGACAAGAGCCAGGGACTACATTCCGTCCATAACCCACTCAATGAATAGGCAACCCACGTAAGAATGTACTGCAGATGAGACCTATCTACTGACTATCTATTGACAAAGATAAACAGACCAAGCACCCGCGTTTCTCGCTGCAATCCCAACTCAGCAAGATCACCCATTAAGAAAATCAGATGGGCCGGACGTGTATCCCGACAACACATTCACATCAGGTGATCCTTGAATTGGATAGGCACGTCCTCAATACACTGCTAAACAACATAAGTGCGTCGTAAAACATCATATCAAGTCGCTCTATCGTGGACACATCCTTCTTAATGCCTGTCGTGCGCATACACACGTCAATGCGCACGCCCCGTTAACGCAGCCGATATAGCACTCAAACGTTGCGCCGTTTCCATCAACATGGTGTCACTGGAACTCTGAAAAACCCTCAACCCAAAGTGCGGCAACAACGCCAACAGATGATCGAAAATGTCCGATTGAATTTGCTCGTAAGCCACCCAATCCGTGTTATTTGTAAAACAGTAGATCTCCAAAGGCAGCCCAAGATCCGTTGGTTGCAATTGCCGTACTAACAACGTCATCTCCTGGTGCACATGCGGGCTGGCACGCAGATAATGCTCCACATAAGCGCGAAATGTCCCAAGATTGGTAATACGGCGAGCATTGACTGAAGCAACACCTTGACTTGACAGCGCCACATTCCACTCAGCCAAACTCTCGCACTTTGCATCAATGTAATCACGCAATATGCTGAACTCACGCATCCTTGCAATTTCAGAATCATCAAGAAAACGTACACTGCACTGATCCAGAAATAGCGACCGCTTGATCCGGCGCCCACCACTCTCATGCATTCCACGCCAGTTCTTGAACGAATCACTGATCAATCGCTTGATTGGAATTGCAGTAATCGTTTTGTCCCAGTTCTGGACCTTGATCGTATGCAGCGCAATATCAATCACATCCCCATCAGCGCCCTGCTGTGGCATTTCGATCCAATCACCCACCCGCACCATATCGTTGGAATTAATCGTCACACTGGCGACCAACGACAACAACGTGTCCTGAAAGACCAAAATCAACACAGCCATCATGGCGCCCAGACCAGAAAGAAGGATCAGCGGCGACTTGTCTATCAATACTGAAATCATCAGTACAGCCGTAAACAAACCGAGCACAATTTTCAGCAGCTGTACATAACTCTTGATTGGCTTGTGCTGCGCATCGGGACGGCGCTCATACACTTGATTGGCCAAATCCATCAAACGAGCCAACGCCAATGCCACGGTCAATACGATAAAAGCCGTACAAACATTGCGCACCACTGCAACCACCACAAGTGGCACATCAGGCACCGCGGCCACTCCCAGAGACAACACCAATGCTGGAACCACATTAGCCAAGCGCGGGATGACACCCAAACGCATGCCGTAGCCGCCCTCCTCGCCAGCAAGCACACTGCTACGCAGCACACGCTGCACACCACGTAGCAAAACCCGCTTCGTCACCCAATTAGCAAACCAAGCAGCCAACAACAACATGATTGTTGCTAATACACGGTAGACCCAAGGATAAGGTGCCAAGACATCATGCAAATGGGTCCAGGTAATCGCAATGCTGGCATTGAACATCATCACTCCAAAATCACAGCCCCCTTCAATGTACAGCATGGGGTACCCACGTATCCCCACACATTGGCATTGAACCAAGAAACAAATAATCTCAACAGCAGCACACGTTTGTCTTACCACCACGGACCATCTGAGGTGGCAGCCAACACAAGGAGACGAGAATATCACCCATAAATAGCGACTTAAGTCACGTAAATTGATCCAAGAAACAGCACCCTCCCAAACACCCCCAACGCTTAAACGGCATTGGTACGGTGACGCTCAATGATGACGCCCACTGCCTGGGCGCCACGCACCGCACCCGGCTTACTCAGTTTCAAACGTAGCCAATGCATACCGAATTCATCAAGCAATACCGCCGCACAATACTCGGCCAACGTCTCAACCAAACCACAGTCAGATTGCTGCACAACTTCGATTAAACGCTTACTAATCGCACTATAGTTCAATGCATCAACGATATCGTCACTGGCTGCCGGAAGACGATTATCGAAACCCATTTCAAGATCAAAACACAGTATCTGACGAACTCGTCGCTCCCAATCGTAAATACCGATCAACGCGTCGATCTCAAGACCTTCGATAAACACTTTATCCATAGAAAAATTTTTTCAGGGGAGATGAAACAAGCCAGAGTGCAGAAAACATTTTCACGCGGTAAACAACTATAAAACTAGGGACTCATCGGCGGCACGACCGCGAGACCAACGGTGGCAACGCAGCCATATCCCAACGCGGCGTTACACGCACCGCAACATCACTCTGCTGACCCGCCTGCAAACGCAACGCCCCGGCAAAAGCGATCATCGCACCGTTATCCGTACACAATGCTGGACGCGGAAAACAAGCACGCCCACCACGTTGCCTGCACATTGCCTGTAATCGTGCACGCAAGCACTTGTTGGCACCGACACCGCCAGCAACTACCAGCGTCTGACAAGCCACCGTATCCAAGGCACGTTCACATTTGATCGCCAGAGTATCAACCACAGCATCCTCAAAACCGCGTGCAACATCGACGCGAATCGCATCAGACTGATCACTGTTGCGCCACGCTAACAATACCTGAGTTTTTAATCCCGAAAAGCTGAAATCCAACCCAGGACGATCAACCATCGGACGAGTGAAACAGAATCGACCTGGAATACCCCGTTCAGCCAACGCAGCCAACTGAGGCCCTCCCGGATACGGCAGGCCCATCAACTTGGCAACCTTGTCAAACGCCTCGCCAGCCGCATCGTCCAACGTTTCACCAAGCAACCGGTAATCACCAATCGCATCGACTGCAACCAACTGGGTATGCCCACCCGAGACCAGCAACGCCACAAACGGCACCTCAGGTGGATCATCCTCCAGCAACGGTGACAACAAATGACCTTCCATGTGATGCACCCCAATCGCCGGCACCTCAAGTGCCCAAGCCAATGCACGTGCCACCCCTGCACCGACCAACAGCGCACCAACAAGACCCGGTCCGGCCGTGTAGGCCACTCCATCCAACTCCTCAACAGAAAGCTTGGCCTCAGCCAGCGTCTGACGTAGCAATGGCAACAACTTACGTACATGATCACGACTTGCCAACTCCGGCACCACACCACCGTATTCGGCATGCAACGCAACCTGGCTATAGACAGAATGCGCACGTAACGCAGCAGAACCAGAGAGCGCAGTGTCATACACCGCAACGCCAGTTTCATCACATGAAGACTCAATACCGATGATTTTCACATACCATCCATTTATTTTTGCCTAGATTGCAGGACACATAACATACCTAAGGCTTGCACACACATTTTAAGCCTTTATAATCCCTCCTTCTTTATGGCGCGGCGGACATGAGTTGTGCGAGCTTACTCGCAAACCAATCCCGCTAAGCCTTCAGTTTATTTATGGAGAATGCATGCCAAGCGTTAAAGTCCGCGAAAACGAGCCTTTCGAATTTGCGCTGCGTCGCTTTAAGCGCATTTGCGAGAAAGCAGGCATCTTAGCCGAAACTCGAAAGCGCGAGTTCTACGAAAAACCAACACAAGAACGTAAGCGAAAGGCTGCAGCAGCTGTAAAGCGCAATATCCGCCGTACCTCTCGGGATGTGACCAAGCGTAAGCGCTTGTACTGATCTGTTACACAACATACGCCGCATCTTTGTCTGTTTTGCTCCACACAATCGGCGCAACCGATAGAGGCACTTCCCACGGCAGACTGCACATTAAAGCGTTGGTGGTTTTTTTATCTTTACCCTGAGACATCATCAATCCAGCAAACCACCCACTGACGGCCAGTTTCCTCATTGACGGAGGCGCACATGAGCCTAAAAGAGCAGATCACCGATGACATGAAAGCCGCCATGAAGAGCGGCGACAAACACACCGTAGGGGTCACTCGGCTGATCAACGCCGCTATCAAGCAGAAAGAAATCGACGATCGTATCCCCCTGGACAACGACGGTGTACTCACTGTTTTACAAAAAATGGTCAAGCAACGCAGGGACTCAATCAAACAATACAGCGATGCCAACCGCGAAGACCTCGCACAGATAGAACACGATGAAATCAAAGTCATCGAACGCTACCTACCAGCCAGACTCGGCGAAGCAGAGATTATTGCCGCAATCCAAACAGCGATTGCAGACACTGGGGCCTCAAGTTCAGCCGATATGGGAAAACTGATGGGGGCAATCAAAACCAAACTTGCCGGCCAAGCCGACATGGGACAAGTCTCTGCACTGGTGAAAAAACACCTGTCTCAGTAATCCCCTCGCCCTCCAAGCCGCTAGAAAACACACTTCAGGCCAACGTACCAACTTAAAGAACAACTTATCCTGACTCGCGGGGCATCACATTCCGGACCGTCTCACTGGTCCGGCACCTCTTCCTAATCCCCCCACCCATTCACCTGTTTTTGCCATCCAGACTGCTAGAAACACAACGCCAACGGATGACGCACACAGACAACTCCATTGCGTAAACCGCACTAGCAACACGGCATACAACTTATGGCGGAGAACCTCCTTTCACCCAAACAACTGAACAAACACCTAGAACGCTTGCAACAAAGCCTACCGATGGCGCTGGTCAACCGTTTCAACGAGATCGACCTACTGACTCAAGCCGCCTCACTGTCCTTCTACGCACTGCTATCACTGGCACCACTACTGGTACTGCTCCTCTGGCTAACTGCCTCACTCTATCCTGCGGCACAAGCAACGCTGATCACACAGATTGAACAATTAGCGGGTAACAGCGCAGCCACCGTCGCCAAAACGATTTTACAAAACGCCACCGCACAACCCACTTTCGGTACCCTGGCAGGACTGTGGAGCACACTGTTATTGTTCATAGGTGCTACGGCAGTGTTCGCACAACTGCAAAACGCGCTGAACCTCATCTTTCACACCGATCAACGGCGCCTGGAAGGAATAAAAGCATGGCTGAAAAAGCGTGTGTTTTCTTTCGGTGTCGTGTTAGCACTGGGCTTCCTGCTGATCATCTCCATGGTCGCCACAACCGCACTGCAAGTCGTGTTTACACACCTGCCTTCCATGCTGCCGACGATAGGCTACCTAAGTACACTGGTGCTGTACACGCTAGCCTTTGCGTTTTTATACCGCTATTTACCAGACCGAACAGTCAACTGGCGCCAAGCCTACATCGGCGGCGCAATCACCGCTTGCTTATTCACACTGGGTCGCTATGCCATCGGGCTGTACATCAGCACCGCAGCACCAGGCAGCGCCTACGGCTCAATGGGTGCATTGGTCATTATGCTGGTATGGATGTACTACACATCCGTCGTATTCTTCATCGGCGCACTGCTGACTGCCGTCATCGACGAACGGTTACGTGATCACAAGATCCGAAACATCCAACACTGAACACCACCGAACACCTGACCAGCATTACGGTGTATGACACTGCGCGATGTCATTCTGCTACGTTGCGTGCTCACCATGTCTAACGCAACCATCCCTATCACGCGTGCTGCACAGCCCTTGCACCCGAGATGCGAACACACATCACCGACCGCACTGCTGAAACGAACATCCGACAGAATCCAACGAATGCCCCCCAACCACACAACCCTCCCCCTACACCACCGACAGCTCCCCTCCCCCAATACAACACCACACTTGACAGACCGCCTACACTACTAAAATGGCCCGCATCCCTGATGCATTCATTGATGAACTACTCGCCCGTACCGATATCGTGGAGGTAGTAGGCAGCCGCCTACCGCTGAAGCGTCAAGGCAAAGAATACGCATCGCGGTGCCCATTCCACGACGAACGCTCCGCCTCCTTCTATGTCTCTCCGACCAAGCAGTTCTACCACTGCTTTGGTTGTGGCGCACACGGCACCGCCATCAACTTTCTAATGAACTACGACCGCCTCGAATTCCTTGATGCCGTCGACGAACTGGCCAAACGCGCCGGAATGGAAATCCCCCGCGAAACCCAGCAAAAACACGCACACCAGGACGACAGCCGCCCACTCTACGCCGCACTAGAGGCTGCATCTCACTTTTTCCAAAAACACCTAGAAAACAACCCCAAAGTCCAGGCATACCTGAATGAACGCGGTGTTGATATCAACACCCGCACACGCTTCCAGATTGGTTACGCACCCGACGGATATAGCGTACTGAAAGACACCCTAGGGACCGACGAACGACGCATCACCCTATTAGATCGGGCAGGCATGCTCTCCAAAAACGACCGCGACCACGTCTACGACAAATTCCGCGACCGAGTCATGTTCCCGATCTTTGACCGACGCGGCCGCGTCATCGCCTTTGGCGGCCGCGTCCTGGACAAAGATAAAAGCCCGAAATACCTCAACTCCCCGGAAACCACCTTATTTCACAAAAGCCGCGAACTGTACGGCCTCTGGCAAGTACGCCAAGCACACCAGAACATCGAACGACTGATCGTCGTCGAAGGCTACATGGATGTGATCTCACTCTTCCAATTTGGCATCACCCAAGCCGTCGCCACACTTGGCACAGCAACCACCGTAGAACACGCCGAACTCCTATTTCGCAATACCCCGGACGTGTACTTCTGCTTTGACGGCGACAACGCCGGCCGGAAAGCCGGTTGGCGCGCACTTGAATCGATCCTGCCACGCATGAAAGAAGGACGACAAGCCTTCTTCCTCTTCCTGCCCGATGGCGAAGATCCAGACACCATCGTCCGTAAAGAAGGCAAAAACGCATTCAACGAACGCCTCAAACAAGCCATCCCACTGTCACAATTCTTCTTCGACACACTCTCCAGCGACATCGCCCTGCATACCCTGGACGGCAAAGCACGCCTGGCCGAACGCGCCCGCCCACTGCTCATGAAAATCCCCGAAGGCGCATTTAACGACCTCATGCGGCAACGCCTGGCACACCTCACCGGTGTCAACATCGCCCACCCCGGACCAGCCACTGCCGCCACATCACGGCCAGCGACACGCCTTACTGCACAGAAACGCAACCTCATCCACACAACAATCGCAATCATCCTGCAACAGCCCTCCCTGGCAATGACCCTGAACACCCCATACCCTCTTGCCATTAACGACCTAAAACAACCAGGCATCGCCCTACTACTAGAATTACTCGACCTGATACACCAGCGCCCGGAGATCACCACAGGCGCCCTGCTAGAACACTTCACCGAACGCGAAGAATACGTCCTACTACAGACACTAGCCACACAAACCATGCCAGGTGACACCGCCACCTGGACCCAAGAATTACAAGGCGCGATGACACAAATGCAGAAACAGCTACTCCAACAACGCCTGAACGCACTCCACACCAAACAACTGACCCAGCCCCTGGACGACATCGACAAGTACGAACTGCGTGAACTGCTCAAAAACCGCACCACACTACGGTGAAACATCCCACAACCGTCCTACATCCCTACGCAACAACACCCAACCAACACGGATGACCCAACCCATTTGATACAACCAACATCCCGCGTGCCTTGAAACACCGCCCTGCACACCGACACATCTCAACAATCACCGACCACGTGACACCCCAGTCACCACAGCAACGCCAGATAGACTCACAACACAGCCTTCCTGCCGCAGCACGACACGGCTACCTCACCACAGAAAGCAACAGTCCTATCCCTGCATTCAACCAACCGTGATTTATACTTGATTGCACCAAACTAAAATCGCTTGTTTTTTCCGTATAAATGCTGCAAGTCGTCAATGTTGATACGGAACTTTGTTCCATGATCGCGTAACCCCAACCCCGAACCATCGGTAGTGCGGGCATCAAAGTCAATTGCCATTACCCCGCTAGTTAATGCTTGCACGATTCCTGATAACTGTGGTTCCCAGTAAAGCCGTGCGCTTTCATACTTGACCCTACCGCCGCGCTTTGTTCCATGTACCACGATTAAGCGACGCAACTTGTAGGCGAATGCGGCTAGCAGTTCATTTGTTTCCCAGTATGGAGGTATGAAGTCTGTATGGAGAGAGTTACGAACGATTATTCGGTTTATCTCATACACCACTTTGAAGCCGCGATCTGACTCACCACGTATGGTGTGCCTGAAGCTGGTTCGTCAGTGATCGTCAGGCCAACCAAAGGTTCTGACCATCGTGTGCATGACGTTTTTCGGCCCTGGTGTTTTATGGAAAAGCGTTAGTAGAGAAGTTCCGCTATGAAATTTCACTTCCCACTTGCCAGAGTCAGGGGTGTCGCTATTGTTTGCTTTCAGCCCCAACAACTCCTCTAGTAGAAGCCCTGGGCCACCTGTACCTCTGTAGCCCGGATAGTCTGGAAGCTGTACCCAATCATTTTGCAAGACGCCTCGTACTCTCGAAAAAAAACGTCTTCTGCAATCATGATGTCACTATTTTCCTTTGAGGCTCTTTAGCCTATCAAGTGACATTTCAACGTATTTAGGCGATTTTTCGATTCCAACCCAGTCATAACCCAATATTTCAGCCGCAACTGCAATTGTTCCACTCCCCATAAATGGGTCTAAAACAGGTTCAGCACCCACAGACTCAATACAGCGTTGCGCTAATTCGACAGGAAATGGAGCAGGGTGTGGGTTCTTTGATTCTTGCGGGATAGTCCACACATCGCCTATGGCGTTTGCTTTTGGCTTCAGTTTGAAGTCTGGTTTTGCGATTAAGTAGATCACCTCATACGTTGGCAAAAAATAGCCGGAATTGAAGTTAATCCCGCCATTACGCTGCCAAATGATGATTTGCCGCACAGGGAACCCTGTAACAATGTCAGTACGATCTTGCAAAAGCCCCGCTTGCACTCTCCACTTATGGTTATAGAAAATTGCACCATCGTTGCGAAGCAAGCGCATCATTTCAGTTAGACAATCCCTTTGCCACCGCACATATTCGTCATGCGGCATAACATCTTCGTGATTATCGAAACCTTCGATAAGAGCCCCGTTTGCTCACTTGCCGCCACGCCCATCCTTCATGCCATTCCCCGTAGAATTTTTCAGATTGTATGGTGGGGACGTGACAATGACGCGAAAGCTCTCCGCTGGCAAAGTCTGCATGACTTTGATGCAATCACCACTATGGATAGTTCCGCGTAAATTGCGGGCGCTGTTATCGCCTTTGGGCAGCTTTTTGGCTGCCTTAATGACGCGCCTTACGGCTTCATCAAAGTCTAGTTCGAGTAGAGCCATTTCTGGAGGCATAGCTATCTCAGTTCGTTAACGCAGAATAGCGTTAGACGTTTTCCTTGACCTGAATGTATCAGGGCCGCAATCGCGGATTCACCGTTTAGGCGGATTTTATATTGACGATAGGCAAATTCAGCAATATCACGGTTTACATGTTTTATGCTCCACCAGTGGGGAGTGCCGTAGTAAGCACGCTTAAGAAGTGCCCGGAAGATTCAACACCATTGGTTGATGCACGGTCATTCACGTATTCCCCAGCACTGTGCCTAACAGTGAAGTGTTGGTATTGACTCAGGCTCTTGTACCTTCTGTGGTTCGTCAGTAATGATGATCGAATTAGTTACTACGCTTTCACGTATGATTTGGTCCAATTGTTGTTTTATCGGCAACGTCAATGTTGTGTGCCACCATCGGACCACCGCATTTACTTAGCGCAATTACCTGCTATTTGCCTACTGCTCTGCGCCCAGCTTTTAGACGACGCAAAGCGTGTTTGTTTTTCTCCCTGCCACCAATATAAATTTCATCCACTTCAACATTGCCGCCGAGAAACCTTTTGCCTGTAACGCAAACTTTACGGATTCGATTTGCCAAAAACCAAGCAGTTTTTTGTGTAACACCCAACGCTTTGGAAAATTGAACGCTTGTAAATGCTTTTACGCGCAGTAGTAAGCAACAAAATTGGCGAGAACCATTATTTGTAATTCAATTTTTGATACATCTATCATTCTTATGCCGCGAACGCTACAACGTTTACGGCAAGAGGCGCATTTGTATCCCATAGTGCTTTTTACAGAATACGCTTCGCACTCACCATAGTGAGGGCACACACAGGCTCATCGTTTCAGTGTTCTTTTGCAATCAACCCTTCGCATGCTGCCTCAGTTGGAAAGCGTTTGTAGAACTCTGAAATACTCATTACATCTTTCATTGCAACCTCCATGGGGAAGAATTGCTCACCAAATATCTAGTGCATTCAAATCAAAATGAATTGAATAAAATTTGGTGCAATTAAGTATATAAATCCAAACCAGCCTCACGCAGCCGACGCAGCGCAGCGAGCACAACAACAGGATCAGCCACCGGCTCCAACATCGGAGAGACCAACGCCTCAGCAGACACCACCTGCTTAAACAAAGCGATCCACTGACCGGCATCACGCGGCGAAGCAAACCCCCGACTCTGCACCAACACCGCCCCCTGCCCATCAATCAACTTGAAATAAAAACGCCCATCCTGTTCCCGATATTGCTTCAATACCGGTAACGCCACCTTTTCTTGCGGCACCGGCACCGCACTGACCATGCAGAGCGACAAACTCCGCAACCCCACCGCCTCACGCAACCGTGCCAAAAGTGGGATTGCATCCCTCTCCCGCAAACGCCCCGCACTATCACGCAACATTGCTTCGATATCCGCCGGACGCCTCATGAAATCCTCATAACGCTCCCGCAGCGGCGCAACCTCCGCATCAATACGCTCGAACAAACGCACCTTTGCCTCCCCCCACCCGAGACCCTCAACCAATGCCTGCGCGAACATACTGCACTCCTCAACACCAGCAAACGCCTGATACAACTGGAACACTGCCGAACCAACAGCCTCCTTCGGCTCCCCTGGCGCACGCGAATCGGTGACAATCGAAAACACGTACTTCTTTAACTCCTCCCGCGTACAGAACAGCGGCATCGTATTGCCATAGCTTTTACTCATCTTGCGCCCATCCAAACCCGGCAACGTCGCCACCTGCTCATCAATAGCGGCCTCCGGAAGCACCAAATACTCCCCACCGTAAATATGATTAAAACGCTGCGCGAAATCCCGCGCCATCTCGATATGCTGAATCTGATCGCGTCCCACTGGGACCTGATGCGCATTAAAAAGAAGAATATCCGCCGCCATCAACACCGGATACATAAACAGACCGGCCGTGATCCCTGCATCATCATCATCCCCATGACTACGATTCTTATCCACCACCGCCTTATAAGCATGCGCACGATTAAGAATCCCCTTCCCGGCAACACAAGTGAGCAACCACATCAACTCTGTGATTTCAGGCACATCACTCTGCCGATACAACCACACCTTTTCCGGATCCAGACCACACGCAAGCCAAGTCGCCGCAATCTCCAGCGTCGAACGCTGCGTACGCTCTGGATCCTGCACTTTGATCAAACTGTGCAAATCCGCCAAAAAATAAAAACTTTCAGTTCCAGGCGCCCCAGCAGCACGAATCGCCGGACGAATCGCACCAACATAATTCCCCAAATGGGGCGTCCCGGAAGTAGTGATACCAGTCAGAACACGAATACTCATGAAATGTCCCATCGGAAATGAAATACGGCTTCAAAGTCTAACCCCCGCCATACAAAGCACTGCAGAAAATCACCACCTTCCAGAGCAAGCCCATCCCAGAACACCGACATCCCCACGCCCACTCACATCACGCACCGACGATCGACACCGGAACAAACTCATCTAACTTCCAGCGCGCTCAGCGTCTCAACAGACGCAACCATCGTCACTCGCACAACTTTCCCTGTCCCTGTCCCTGTCCCTGTCCCTGTCCCTGTCCCTGTCCCTGTCAATCAAGACAGCAATCAACGACACCAAGCAATACAACCAAACCGCAACATGACACACCACTTGATCCAACGCCGACCCCTGCCCACAGCACCCATACTGCGCCACCTCAACATCACCGATACACCGCTCCATCATCTAAAGCTGGCAACAGCGCAACACCCATTGACCACGCAGCCCGAACCACCGTGATGCAACAGCCACCAATCACCAACAACTTCCGCAGGCAATGCCATTACACACACCTATACCCCCCCGCCTGATACCACCGACCGACAGAACCTGACTCCACCGCACACCCCACAAAAACACAGCCAACATCAAAGACATCGCCTCCATGCCAACCTGAACCCAGAGTTTGCAATCCATGTCATGACGCAGTACCGCACATCCCCCGGCCTATCCACACCACTGTCATGACCCACCTCAGCACCGCCACGTTCAGAACAACACCCCTTGCCCCCCCTTGCCAAACACCTCCGCATCCCCCGCACCTGCCCCTATTGGCACCGTGTTGCAACCAGTGACACCAAGCCGCCAAGCCAGCCCCGACACACGCACCGCTTGCCGTGCCAACGCCGCACACAACACCGACTCACTGCCCGCCACATGCAACCCATGGCGTGCACGAGTCAACCCCGTATAGATCAACTCCCGTGACAGCACCCGACTCTCCTGACGCGGCAACTGCAACCACACCGTATCGAACTCCGACCCCTGCGCCTTATGCACCGTCATCGCAAACGCACTCTCATGCGCCGGCAACGCAGCCGGTGCAAATGCGCGGACACCCTCTCCCCCAGCACCAGAAAACCAAGCCCACATCGTCCCATCATCATCCCGAAGACACACCCCAATATCACCATTGAACAAACGCTGACGAGAACTAGTCTCAGTCATCAACAACAGCCGCCCATGAAAGTAACCATCCACACCGCCGCCGCCGAGCAGGCGCTCAATCCGCGCATTGATCCCCGCCGCCCCCTGCGGCCCCTCACGCAACGCCGTCAACAAACGTAATCGCCCCGCCGCTGCCAATGCCTGCACCGGATCAGACAACGCAGCCAACGCACGCCAATGCGCCAACAACACCTGACCAGCCCCGACACACGGATCCAAGACCCCCTCATGAAATTGCACCCCACGAAGTGTGCCGCGACGCAACATCCCCAGCACCGCAGTCGCATCCCCCAAACGCACCGCCTCAGCCAACGGCGCCAACGCTAAATCCTCACCCTGACGGTGACTGTGTTGCAGATGCACCCGATGCCCATGTAACCCCCCGCGGACAACGTGACACTCTGCAACAACCGCTGCAGACGGCGCGCCTAACAAGGGCGCCAATACCTGCGCATCGGCGACATCCAACACCTCACCGGAACCGGCAGCGGCAAGAATCCCCGCAAGCACATCGCCCGCCTCCACTGACGGCAACTGATCCGGATCACCCAGCAAAATCAACTGCGTCCCGTCCGCCACAGCATCCACCAACTTACACATCAGCGGCAGATCCATCATTGAAGCCTCATCCACCACGATCACGTCATAAGGCAACGGATTGTCCTCACAATGACGAAAGCGCGGCGTATCGGGGATCACCCCAAGCAAACGATGCACCGTACTCGCTCCCGACGGCAACGCGGCAAACAACGCCGCATCCCCCCCCGCCGCGGACACATGCCCTGCCGCCGCACGCAGACTTTCAGCCATTCGCTCGGCCGCACGGCCCGTCGGCGCGGCCAGCGCAATACGTAACGACGCCTGCCCCTGTTGCCGCGCCTGGGCGACACGCAGCAATAACAGGCGCGCAATCGTCGTTGTCTTGCCAGTCCCAGGCCCCCCCGTGACCAGCAATAACGCACGCTGCAACGCCAACGCAGCCGCCAATGCCTGACGATCCTGCCCAGCGCGTGCCTGTGGAAACAACGCCGCAAACACCGTCGCCACCGCGGCCGATTCAGCCGGTGGCAACCGTGCAGCGGCAATCCGACGCAAACCGATCGCTAAACGCCGCTCATACTCACGATAGCGACGCAGATAGAGCACCCCTTGCTCAAGCACCAACGGCTGCCCTGTCGGTGCTGGTGCCTCCCCCTCAGATGGCTCGGCCACCCACCGACTGGCGCGCAGCAGATGCACCCACTCCGCAGCGGAAGGCCAGTCGAACATCTCTCCAGCGAGCAATCCAGGATGGGCCAGATCTACACCCGCGTGACCATGCGCCACCGCCATTGAGGCCAGCGCAGCGGCAGCGGCCACCTTGTCCGGAGTCTTCGGATCAAGACGGCACAAACTCCGCGCCAACGCATCATCCAACGTACGCAACACACCAGCCTGGTTGAGCGCGGCGAGCAGGCTCATAGGCAGGCTCCGCTGAACATCACAGCGACCGCAGCGATCAAGGCAGGAATAAAAGACGGCGCATTTACCCCCACTGCATCCGTACACGTCATAGGCGCACTCCGGCAGCACAGATCACCGATACCACCCATCGCGCGCGCAACGGCGTCACCCTCACTCCAATGGAAACGCAACCAGCAGCACCAGCGATGACACAACACACCAGGCTGGAAGAGCACCGCGCGCAGGCTCATGGACAGACTCCACTGAACATCGCATCAACTGCCTCAATCAAGGCAGGAGCAAAGGATTGCGTATACACGCCCGCTGCATTGGGACGCGTCGCGTCCATACCGCGGCAGAACAGGTAACGGATGCCTCCCATATCACGTGCGTAGTCGTACGCATCACGCAAACGGAAGCGCAACCAGCGATGCAGGGCCACGGTGTAGATCAGCGCCTGTAGGTCGTATTCACTGTCAGTCATCGCCACAGAAAGATGCGCTGGTGTGTAATCCGGCAGGCGATTGCTTTTGTAATCCAGGACGTACCACCGTCCGGCGTGGCGATAAATGAGGTCGATCATGCCGGTCATCAGTCCTTCCAAGCGACGCCGCATGCCGAAGCTCTGACGCTGCTGTAGCAAGCCGTGGTCATGGAGCAAGGCAAGCAAGGCATCCACCGCCGTGGCCTGGATGACAAATTGGAATTCAATCTCCGGTCGCCGCTCGGTTGTCGGCACATCACACAAACGCACGCCCTCGGGAAGGACACTGGTCAAGGTATGGCCCACCAATGGGGTTAGCAAGGCGATACCGGCCTCCACGTCTTCAGCCACGTAGCCGCTGCCACGCAGGGCTTGGAGCAACACGCCACGTTCCGTCGCAGGCACAGGGACATTGGCACGCCAAGTGCTCCAGGCTAGGAAATCGGTACGCTCGAACACTTCATGCAGTGCCACACCAAAACGGATGCCGGTAAAACGGGGGTCGGCGGGTACTTCGCTCCCAGGCAGAGGCTGTTGGATGGCATCCTGTGGCCAGGCTGGTTCGTCCTGCCCTCCAGTGAGTGGCTCGGCAATACGGCGACCCCCATCAGGAGCAGGCTCCGCTTTGGCATGCGCCAATTGGGTAAAGCTGTACACCCACCAATCCGAAAGCAGGGCACCACGCTGTGCGGTCCGTGCGGGGGGGACGCTGTGCGGCTGTTCTGGGGTCAAACGGGGCAAAATTGCCGGTGGTACAGCGGTGTCAAAGACGATGCCAGACTGCGCCGGCACTGCCTGGGGATCACCCAGCAGTGGCCATAAGGCGGTACGTTCCGTCTGATAGAAGGTGCCGGTAGCGATCCACAGTGCATGTTTGGCACGGGTCAGGCCAACGTAAAGTAGGCGTGCTTCTTCAGCGCGCTGTTCCTGTTTCCACGCTGTTTCAGCGCGTTGCCACTCTGGTGCTTGTTTATCAAGGCACCAATGCAGGCAGCGCCCTTGCTGCGCATCGTGTACGACGCAATAACGGCCTGGGCCGGCATGGGAACGGCCAATCGCAACGTAAGGCAGGAAGACCAGTGGGTATTCCAGGCCTTTGCTTTTATGCAGGGTGACGATCTGCACGCGGCGCGCATCTGATTCCAAACGCAATAGCTGTGTTTCGTCATCATTCTTGGCTTCAGCAATCCGCCGTGCCAACCAATCAACCAAGCCATGTAAGCCCAGGGCGCGCAAGTGGACTTGCTGGAGTAGTTCGCCCAGTTGTAGGTAGTTGCTCAAACGGCGCTCACCGTCGAAGAGGCTGAGCAAGCGTGCGGCATGTAGCGCGCATAGGTCGGTCAGTAACCCCAAGGGGCCGCCACTGTGTAAGCGTTCGCGCCAGTGCAACGCCTGGCGCTGCCAGTGACGGGAGGCAACGCTGTCATGGTCAAATGTGGCGATTGTCTCGGCGGTAAGGCCCACGAGGACGGTGGACAGTGCGGTACGCAAACGGCCTTCATCAGCGCTGTGAAGCAGTGCCAGCAATAGTGCCAGGGCTTCATTGGCTTCGTCGGTAGTCAATAGGCTGCGTTTGCCAGCAGCAACGGCAGGAATGCCCGCACGCGCTAGGGCCTGCTGCATCAATGTGGCTTCACGGTGGCTGCGCACCAATACGGCGATGTCGCCGGCACCCACGGGACGGCCATCCAGCAGGGCGCGCCCGGTCTGTGCGTCGGCAAGCCATTGGTGAATGGCATGGACGCAGGCATCGGTGCATAGGGCGCGCGCGGCATCGGCATTCCAGGGTTTGGGTTTGCCCTTGGCGGTGCTGTCCAATGGCGGTGGGGCTTGCCACACTTGTAACGCGGGCGCGGGAACTCCGGCGTTGCTGAGGTCTGTATCGCGGCAGTGGGCGCCTGGCTGTACGGGGTGGAAGGCAATGCCTGGGGTGAGGAAGGCTGCATCGCCGGCTTGGGTATACAGTGCTTCAATAGCACGCAGTAATAGGGGACGGGAGCGGAAGTTACGCTCCAGCGGGGGGGCGCGTTCGGCACGGACGGCGGCGGCCAGGTAGGTGTGTACGTCGCCGCCACGAAAGCCATAGATGGCCTGTTTGGGGTCGCCAATCAAAAACAATGCGGGTGTGAGGTCGGCGGTGTGTGCGTGCTCGGTATCACCAAAGACATGATGAAAGATGCGCCATTGGGCCACGTCGGTATCTTGAAATTCATCGACGAGGGCCATGCGGTACTGTTGGCGCAGGGAGCGCACCAAGGCGAGGCGATGCGGCCCATCCAGTGCCTGGGCGACACGTTGAATCAAATCATCGTAGGTCTGTACGCGACGCTGGCGTTTGAGTGCGGTGAGGCGGAGGCGGGCTGCGGCACGCAAGCGATGCAGGCGACGTAAGCGATGCTGAGCGCGTGCTGTTTCGATGCTCGTCAGTGCGTCCAGGTAATGCTGTACGGCTTCGCTCACGGGGGAGTTTGGGGTGCGTCCGGCACCCTGTTTATTGGTGCCGGCTTGCAAGGCCGCAACGGTCAATGTTTGCAGTTTGGGGTGTGGCTCTGGATAGGCGTTGGGTGCGAGGCTCCAGCGTTCCATCCAGTCCCAGAGATCGTTCAGTGCATCGGCTTTGTAGCTTTTCTTGTTGAGGACGCCCTCTTCTAAGGCGGTGTGCAGTGCGCTGCGCAGTGCCGCGCCCTCGGTCTGCCAGAGGTGGCGCAATGTGGTCTCAGCGGCGGCAAGGGCAGCATCAGGCAGCGTCACTGGTGCTTCCAGCGATGGCGCGGGAGATAAGTGCGGTTGGTAGAGCAGGTCTGTCAGGTCCTGAGCCAGCATTGGTGCGCCTGCGGGCCAGAGGTGGATGAGGTCTTGGATGGCCTCGGGATCAGCAATTTCTTGACGCCATATGTCGGCGGCCAGTTCGTGTAGTAAATCGCGGTCACTGGCCAGTAAGGTAGGCGGAATGAAGCTTTGTCCGGTATGCAAGGCATGTTCGCGCAGTAGGCGTGTGCAGAAGCCATGAATGGTGAAAATCGCCGCGAGGTCGATTTCATCGGCGGCCTGTTGTAAACGGGAGTGCAGGGCGTGTGGGGTCTCATCCGTAGCGGTAAGGTGGGTACGCAGGATCTGTAGGGTCAACGCAACATCTGGGGGTTCAGGGGAGGTGGAGTTGGTCACTCCAGGAGTGATGCGGGGTGCATCCTGGGGATGGGGTGTTGGATGCGGTATCTGTGGTTGTGCTGCGGGAAGGGGCACCGGCAGTTCAGCAGCCTGCGGGACGAGACGGGCGGCGAGTATTAGGCGCTCGCGGATCCGGGTGCGTAGTTCTTGGGTCGCGGCCTCGGTGAAGGTCACTGCAAGAATGTGGCCGATGCGCCAGCCTCGTTCGACCACAAGTCGGGTGACGAGGGTGGCCATGGTGAAGGTTTTACCAGTGCCCGCGGAGGCTTCAATCAGACGCACGCCGTGGAGGGGCAAGGTCAGATAGGGGTCATGGGGAGGGTTCATGGGTGCAGTTGCAGCCAGGTCAAGGGTTCTGGGTCAGCTTGACCGGTGGTGAGTAGGTCAAATATCAGTGTTGCGAGCTGTGCAAAGTGGGCAGCGGTCTGCGGGGTGGCAAAGGGATCGTGGTTACGCAGTGCTAATTGGATCGCTGCATGGTTGCTTTCGCCCCATTGGTGGTCGTTACCACGCCAACGGGCGCGGGCGGTCTGCAAGGCACGTTCGGGGGTGTCGCGCTGGGTGTAGTACTCCCAGGCGCTGTAGGGGGCAAAGGGTAGGGGCTGGCGCAGGCCAGCCGTGCGCAGGCGGAGTAGTAGGGTCAGTGCGGTCTGTGCTTGGGAACTGGGCAAGGATGGCTGTAGATGGGGACCTAGGCCCGCAACGCCTGCATCTTCAAAGCGGACCAGGGGCCAGGGGTGGCCGGCGGCGCTGGCCAGCAGCCAATCTAATCCGTGGCGCAGTACTGCGGGGCCGTTAGGGGGGCCCAGGCGCAGGCGGGCGATTCCGTGGGGGTAGAGGTCCTGAATGTGTGCGTGGAGACGGATGCCGTCGATCATTACTTCAAGGCACTGGGACTGTGGGAGGGCGGTACCGCGCCAATGTGCAAATGCTTGGGCATAGGGGCGCAGGTGTTCAATGCGTTCTTGGAGTTGCTGTTGGCCTAAGGGACCTGAGGGGAGTAATGCGCGGGCGCGTAGTTGTGGGTAGAGGGTGTCGTCATTCTCATGGAGTAGGGAGGCAAATATCAGGGTGTCGAGTCGATGGCGTTCTAGGCCGTGGCTGGGAAGCCAGAGGGGGTCGCATTCATCGGTGGTCTGAGGGGGTTCGGGCAGGCGTAGGCCCAGGCGCTGTTGTAGGAACTGTTCTGCAGGGGCGCTCAAGAAGCGCCGCAGGCTATCCAGTGGTAGGGGGGGTTCGGGGTCGGGAAGGGCTGGGAGTCGGCGGGGACACCAGGGGGCCAGAGGGTGGCGCTGTCCTTCAATACTCGCGGCGGCGGCCTGCCATAAGGGGTGGTAGCTGAATCGGCGTGGGTCGCCGTCGGCGCCAAAGGCGGTGGGGGAGAATGGCTGTAATGAATGCCGCAGTAGCAGTGTTTTGGCCGCTGTACTGGGGTCGGCATGGTAGGTGGCTGCGGTGCTAAGTAGTTCTGTGAGCAGCGGTGAGGGTTCGCGTAGGCTGCCGTCGTGTGGATCAGCGCCAAGGTAGCTGACGTAGAAGACGTCTTGGGCGGCGCTGAATAGCTGTAGAAGTAGGAGGCAGTCGTCATCACGTCGGGAGCGATCACCAGGGCGACGCTGTGCGGTGCCAAGTTCGGCGGTGAGGCGATTGAGGCCAGCCGCAGGATCGCGGCGCGGGAAGTCGCCGTCGTTCATGCCTAACAAACAGATGACGCGGAAGGGGAGCAGTCGCATGGGAACCATGCGGCCAATACTGATGCCACCTGTGAGCAGTGGGGCGCGGGTATCGGTGTCGGCTAGTAAAGCGGCAAAGTGCATACGCACGACTTCGGCTGGCACGGGTAAGGCCACTCCGGCGCGTGTGGCATCGGTGGCGAAGGTGTCGATCAGTCTGCGTAAGCGTTCTAAGGGACGCTGGATACCGGATGGTGCGGTGGGGATGTCAGGCAGGAGTGCATCAAGCAGGCTCAGTAGGCGTTCTCGCCACTGTGTCGGTAATAGGGCCTCACTCAGGCGTTGTCGTGTATTGGCGAGGACGCGCAGTAATCGGATGAGGGTGTCTAATGCGGTCAGCATGCTGCCTTCCAGATCCGGCCAAGCAGCGACGCCAGCAATATCGGCATCTGCGCCGCTGGCGTGACCCAGGAGGAGGCGGTCCAGTGCAAAGCTCCAGGTGTAGGCGTCGTCAGCTGGGGCTTGGTGTTCGGCACGGTGGGCAGCATCCAATCCCCAGCGTGCGCCGGCGGCGGTCAGCCAGCTTCGCAGGATCTCCAAGGTCTGTGTGTCAAAGCCAGCAAGGGTGGCCATCGGCAGGCTGGCCAGGAGGTCCAATATTTCGTGCAGGCCAAAGCGGGATACGGGCAAGTCGAGGAGACGCAAGAAGACTTCAGCCAACGGTTCATCAATCAGTGGGCTGGCATCAGCCAGTGTGTATGGCAAGGGGTCGCTATGGGCATGTCCACCGAACACGGCTTCTAGATAGGGGATGTAGAGGTCGATGTCCGGTGCCAATACGGCAATCTCACGCGGTTGTAAGGGAGGGTTAAAACGCTGTCCCTCCGGTGAGTTAGGTTCCAGCAAGGCACGGAGCCGGTCATGAAGGACCTGGAGTTCACGTAGTCGGGTATGACAGGCGTGAAACTGGAGACTGGGATCTTCCAGACGCGGTGCGGGCAAGGGGGCGGGGACGGGTGCCGAACGGTTATGGAATAGATCCGCATGCAGGCGCTGCAATAGGCTATCGCGCAGGCCGCCTTCATCCAGGGTGGTGCCTGGACGTTGTTCCGGATCATCGTATGCGGTGATTTCGCCAGAGGGATGGACGACTTCGTAGTTCCCCAACACAGTCATGAAATCACGCCCGGCAGCACCCCAGGTATGGAGTAGGCGGTTTTCTCCGGTCTGGGTGACGCAGTCGGTGGGCTGATGCAAGCGTTGCGTGAAGGGTTGCGCATCACCCCAATATTCTTTGGTCGGGGTCGGCAGGTAAAAGTGCAGTGTGCCAACCTGTGCCTGGGTCGCCAGGACACGTAATACATCTGGGGAGATGTTGAGGGTGGCGAAAATAAAGAGTCGCGCTGGCAGTCCTTGAGGGGGAGGGGCTGTCCCTGACCCATAACGGTTCAGGTAGTCGTGGATGCGGCGTGCGCGGTGCGTAGCACCGTTAACACTATGCCGCCATAGGATGGCCTGTGGATCGTCCGGATCTGCGCCCGCCTCCCAGCGTAGCAACCAGTCGCAACGCCAAGCCTGGTATTTTTCGAATGCTGCACTCAGTGCTTCGGCCAATGTCCAAGGTTTGAAGAGGTCGCCATCTGCCAGGTAAGCATGTAATTCAGCAAGCGCTGGTTGCGTCAGTAATGCTGGATCGCGCAACGCTGCATATAGTCGCCAATGCAACACGGCCGTATCCAAAGCGTTCGGCACGGCACCAAGATTGGCATCCAATGCACGGGCAACGAACTCGCCCGGAGTCAAAAATTCCAGATTGGCCACGACACCATGCGTGGTGGCCAACGTGGCTTGCAACCAACGCCGCATGGCCGCTTGTGGAATCAATATTGTGTCTGGGACCAACAACGACTGGCCCGGCACCGGGGACCGCAACGTTTCGGCCAGCAATCCCGCCAGAACGTCGAGTGCATTGGAGTGGTATAGGCGAAAGTCAGTGGTGACCATCATCTGGGACATCTTGCCTCAGCAGACGCACAGCGCAAGGCGTCATGTAAAAAGTGAATCGCTTGGGGACTCTTCCGTACTTTCAAAAAAATTTGCGCAAGGTCACAATGGGCGATGTAACCTAAAATATATGGCAAGCCCAAGCCCAGACAATACAGAAAACTGGGCACACTCAATCGCTTTAATACCTGGACAGACTAGTCGCCGTGCCATTCACAAAATTGAACAATATTAACATATTTTTTATGTTAGCCTAGAATCCGATGATACTTCCAACACCCGCCGTCCAATTGTCCGGTGTCCGTATCGAACGCGGCGGACGCACTGTTTTAAGCAATGTTGCATTGCAAGTGCCGCGCGGCAGTATTACCACGGTGCTAGGCCCATCCGGGAGTGGTAAATCGACCATGCTCGCAGCACTGACAGGCGAGCTTCGGCCGACTGAGGGGGAGGTCCGTCTGTTCGGAGATGGAATCCCACAAGGAACCCAAGCACTGTTAGAGATGCGGCGCAACTTGGGGGTATTACTCCAGGGTAACGGTTTACTGACCGACCTGAGCGTCGCTGAAAACGTGGCGTTGCCGCTACGCGCGCACACTCGGATGCCAGAACCACTGCTGCAACGGTTGGTCCTGATGAAGCTACACGCAGTTGGCCTACGAGCCGCCGCCGAAGCGATGCCACGTGAGTTATCAGGCGGAATGGCACGGCGCGTAGCGCTGGCACGTGCGCTGGCTTTGGATCCACCACTGATGATTTACGACGAGCCCCTGACAGGGTTGGACCCGATTGCCAGTGGTGTGATCGTGAGTCTCATCAAGCGCCTTAATGACAGTCTTGGCTTAACCACAATCATCGTCAGCCATCACGTACACGAGACGCTCCCCATTTGCGACCAAGCGGTCGTGATTGCTAATAGCACGGTCATTTTTGCCGGCACGCCTGCGCAGCTGGAAGCCAGCAACGATGCGCTGGTATACCAGTTTATGCATGGGCAACCGGACGGGCCGATCCCATTCGATGCAGCACCACGCACATCTGAACGGAGTTCCGCCTAATGCCACTGGTATCTTCAATCAGCTCGCTAGGCCGCTCTGGTCTGTTTGCACTCACTGTATTACGCAGCTCGCTGCCCACACGCGACTTCTTCGCCGAACTGATCCGTGAAATCTACAAGATTGGCGCGCGCTCGCTACCAATCATCGCCGTCGGAGGCGCGTTCGTCGGCTTGGTACTGACCTTGCAAGGCTACCGCACACTCACTCTGTATGGCGCTTCCGACGCACTATCCACCCTCCTAGGCCTATCACTGTATCGCGAACTTGCGCCCGTGCTGACTGCTCTGCTTTTCATCGGACGTGCGGGCAGCTCAGTGGCGGCGGAACTGAGCCTGATGCGTGCGACCGATCAGATCAAGGCACTGGAGCTGATGGCCATCGACCCCATCGCTAAAGCAGTGGCGCCACGCTTTTGGGCAGCGGTATTGACTGTACCTTTACTCACAGGTGTGTTTTGCTCACTGGCCATCTGCAGTGGTTACTTCCAAGCAGTCCATGTGTTAGGCATAGACAACGGTTTATTCTGGTCAGGATTGAGCAACAGCGTGGACTTTTTGGAGGATTTCGGCGTAGCAATGCTCAAATCAGCAATCTTTGGTGGCACCTCGGCTCTTGTGGCAGCTTACGTAGGCTTCCATGCGCAACCAACCATTGAGGGCACTTCAATCGCAACCACGCGTGCAGTCGTCAACGCGTCATTGCTGGTATTGATGTTTAACTTCGTGCTATCAGCACTATTATTCCGATAATCCGTGCTGCCTGCCCCGTCCTCCACATGAAAAAATCAGCGTTTTTCTACGCAAGATATTTAAAGAAATATGAAGTGAAAACCTGCTCTGATCCATCCATATCAGAGTGTTTGTTGGATCAAAAAGTGAGATAACCATCGTTATGCGTGGACCAAGACTTGAATTCGCTGTGGGTACCTTTCTGCTATTAACCCTAGCCTCGCTAATGGTGCTAGCAGTCGCATCCACCAACCAACGCTGGAGTATGGGCAGCAACCAATACACTCTTACCGCTCACTTCACCCAAATTGGACAACTACGCAAGCAAGCCCCGGTACGAATCAGCGGGGTTAACATCGGCCAAGTCAGTAACATCACGCTGGACCCGAAAACATTTGAATCGGTGGTCACGCTGTCGCTAGACAAGCAATACAAGGATCTACCTGCAGACACCTCAGCCAACATTCTCACGAGTGGACTCCTCGGCGAGAGTTACATCAATTTGCTGCCTGGCGGCGACCCGGAAGTGCTCAAACCTGGGGATCAGATCGCATTTACTCAACCAGCAGTGGACTTAATCCAGTTAGTCGGAAAATACATGTTCAGTGGCGGCAGCGATAAATCCACATCCAGCAACACCACCAGCACAACCGATCACGCTGCCTCCTCTCACACAGACACTCAAGAAACTCACCAATGAAGACCACACTGTTCTACATCATGTTCGCTTACGCTCTGTCAACCGCATTTCCATCCATGATGCTGGCTCAGGCATCATCAATCGCCGAGGTCAACCAAGGCCAAGCCTCTAAGATGGTGATTGACTCGAGTGCGCGCGTCCTATCCACGCTAGAACAGCAGCGTGCCCAATTTCGCCAGGACCCCAAAGCGCTGCGTCAGTTCATGGAGACTGAATTCACTACTATTTTTGATCGTGATTACGCTGCACGTTTGGTACTAGGGAAATACGCTCGTAACGCATCAGACACCGATGTAAAGCTGTTCGCCGACGCAATCGGCGAAAATCTCATGCAACGTTACGGCAATGCGCTGCTGACCTTTGAGGGTAAACCCAGTTTCCGCGCCAAGTCCGAGAGCCGCCTACCAGGCAATCGTAATGTCAGAGTTTCGACAGAATTGATCCGTTCTGGAGCTGACCCTATTGCAGTTGACTACCTGCTACGTAATGTTAACGGCCAATGGAAAATCTTCGATGTCATGATCGAAGGCATTTCTTACGTACAAACTTTCAGAAATCAGTTCGACGCACCGCTGCGCCAAAAGGGGATCGCTCAGGTTGCCGCAGAGCTGCGCAGTGATAACCTGCAAGTCGGGAAGAGCAATGGGAAGTGAGACTAAGCTACATCGCGACGGTAACTCACTGGTGTTAAGCGGCCCTCTTAATCGCGATGCAGCCATCGGATTATGGTCTGAAATCCAAGCGCAAAGTAAAAGTAATGGCGTATCCCAACTTAATCTGGCAGGCATCAAACAGTTAGACAGCACCGGTGTTGCGCTGCTTGCCGAAGTAATGGAACGTATCCGTGTCCAGGGGGGCAGCGTGCCAACAATTGTTGCCCCTCCCGCCGGTCTGAAGGAGCTGCTCGCGGCCTATAGAATGTCCTCTGACCTGCAATTCCAGCCCTGACCCGAAAACGTGCCATGCATCACCCTCAAGCCTTAACTCTCATTGCATCCTCATTGTTACTGGCGGCCTGTGCCAACAAGGCAACGAAGTCCGTCATGCCGACAGTGACTGCTTTGGACAGGTCTGCACCTGTCATGACTGTAACGCCAGCCCCTCCCACCAAGCCTCAAACGACGACAGTCACGCCGCAGGACGCCTCCTCCCTGGTGATGCCGACAGCAGCAGCAGATAACAACACCGCAGACAATACTCCGACCCAAGCGGAAGATGACTACGCTGCGCTTTACGGAGCCATTTCGCCGTCTGTTGGTCATTCCGATACAAACATACCCAGGCCAAACGACACTCACACCACCTACGATCCTTGGGAACGCTACAACCGTGCAATGCACCAATTCAACGTCGTTATAGACCACAATCTCGCGCGGCCACTGGCTAACGCGTATGTACATGTCGTGCCAAAGAAGGCGCAAGTGGGTGTGACCAATTTTTTCAATAACCTTAGCTCACCGCTGACAATGGTCAACCAAGTGCTGCAAAACCACCCAGTCTATGCATTACAGACGCTGGGCCGGTTTCTGCTGAATTCCACGCTAGGGCTGGGCGGTCTCCTTGATCCAGCCAGCGCAGCGAAAATTCCGCGCCGCACCGAAAATTTTGGGCAGACTTTGGCACTTTGGGGCTGGTACAACTCACGCTACTTCGAACTTCCCCTGTTTGGGCCACGCACAGTGCGCGACACCTTTGGCTTGGCAGGGGATCTTCCGCTGTCCCTATTACGGCAAATCGATAACAACACATGGCGTTACGGTCTACAGGGTCTGCAATTGGTTGACACCCGCGCTCGGCTGTTATCGTTTGACAACATACGCGACGGCGCTGTAGACGATTACGCGCTCACACGGGACGCTTGGTTACAACGCCGCAATTACCAAATCCAAAATGCACTGCGCAAGAACAATCAGGACACGAATGACAATAGTGAGCTGCCCGACTACCTACGTGAAGAACATGACTCCACCACGGTACCGGTAGATGCAATGCCAATCCCGCGCTTGAGTCGCTGAAGACCACGCAGAACACCCTAACGAGTATGGTAGTGGTGTAGTCGTGTTTCACATAGCTACCGATCAAGCTGTGATAGATCACTGTGGCCACTGGTTGCAAAAAACGGGGACTCCACTGTCAATCTGATGTTGGTCAGCAGAGCGCAACGCCAATAATATTTTGAGAATGCAGATGCGTCGGCAAAACACTGAATCGCAGCAACGGATCACTGAGTGGTACTGACTGATGAGGAGCTGTTCGAAGTTGCAGAACACCCTTAAATAGTACAGATGCTGCGCGATACCCAAAGCAATCAGAGGTTTACGCATTGACTGCTTTTTGACAACGAATCGCTGCACCATTTTTTCGCTATGAGCAGCTACAGTCCTTTTTTCGCAAATTGTGTCAAGGGTAACCAACGTTGTCTTCATCACTGGGGAGCGCATGAGGTAATCGGATAGGACATTGAGCATTTCCAGACGCTAGCCATACACCTTTCACAATCAATACAAGACTGGCCTAAAGATCTGCGTACTACGCGGTCAAGGCGAGCTTGAAAATCAATACGGTTGACCAGCAGAGTGACCAAGAACCGCTTGCTGACTGAAGGAACTTCAAGATTCGCTGATCGGATGCGATGTCACATGGATAACAGCGTCATGCAAGATGCTCGCCAAGCGCAGCATGACTACACACACTGAAACACAAGTTCAGAACGAAGCATCCGAGTCGACGTCACTTTCAGCTGTATCCACATCCAAGCCATCCAATAGCACTTGCGTCTGCTCTTGTGACAATGACTCCACGCCTCTCAGGCGGCGCTCAATGGTACGGGTTTTACGGCCAGCCTCACCGAGGCTCTTGCCGACGGTGTTGATCTGTTTTTCTGCTTTTTCAAGGATACCGGCAAATTTTCCGAACTCGCTTTTCACCGCTCCCAGTAAGCTCCACACCTCACTGGAACGCTGCTCGATCGCCAATGTACGAAACCCCATTTGCAAGCTATTGAGCAGCGCCGTTACCGTGGTCGGGCCCGCCACCACAACGCGATACTCACGCTGTAACACATCGGCCAAACCAGGACGGCGGATCGTTTCGGCATACAGGCCCTCGGTCGGCAGGAACATCACGGCGAAATCCGTGGTATGCGGTGGAACGATGTACTTGTCACGAATCGACTTGGCTTGGATTTTAATCGCACGCTCCAATTGCACCCCCATCGTACGCACCAACTCTTGGTCTGCTTGCTCCTGAGCATCAAGCAAACGTTCATAATCTTCCTTCGGGCATTTCACGTCGATCGGCAACCATACAGGGGCTTCGTATTGACCACGCCCAGGCAAGCGCACTGCAAAATCGACAATTTCGCTGGCATCCGGGCAAACACGCACACCACGCGCGTACTGCTCCTGAGTGAGCGTTTGGTCGAGAATGTTATCCAGTTGGACCTCCCCCCAAGTACCGCGGCTCTTCACATGCGTCAAGACACGCTTGAGATCACCCACGCCAGTTGCCAATTGTTGCATCTCGCCAAGACCACGCTGTACCTGTTCTAGACGCTCGGAAACCAATTTAAAGGATGAATCCAGACGGGTATTCAGGGTCGTTTGAAGCTTCTCATCAACGATCGTACGTATCTGCTCGAGCTGTTGCGCATTGTCGGCTCGCAGCACATGTAGTTGCTGCTCCAAAGTGGTACGCATCTCATTGATGGACTGGGCGTTACGCTGTGTCAGCTCCGTCAGGCGCTGTCCAAGGGCATCTGCGAAACGTTGTTGCCCTTCACTTGCTTCTTGACGTCCCTTCCGCGCGTCTTCGCCCAGTGAGGCAGTCAGCTGATCCAAACGTTGATCAATACGAGCAACCAGATCGGTGAGGGAGCGTGCAAAACTTGCCAGACGCACTTCCTGTTGCCGCTCCAGGGTCTCAAGCTGCTCACGCAATTCGGCACGGCCAACACGGTGTTCCTCCCGCAATACATGATCGAGCGCGGTATGGTCGGATCTCCGCAGTAAAGCAAGAATCTGCAGAACCAGGACAATACAAAGAAGACATCCAAGAATCAGAAAATCAGGTTGCATGTGTGCAGTGTAACGGGATGTCTCCCGATCGTTTCACCATAAAACGACACAGCAGCGTATCCAGAAGAGAGGAAATGGCAAGTTTTTCCATCCTTTGAAGGATGCATCACCGCACCCTGATGCGCGTCCAAGTCAGCAGATGATGACCAATACCGAAGCCATCCGAAGGGCACACTGGATATTCAGGGCAAGAGGTGGCCAAAGCAACACCTGCAAGAATCAATAACCAAAATCCAAGGTTCTCACTATCTAGCACCAAATCAAAACCATAGGCTGTTTACGTACAGCAAACAAAACAGTACGTGGCAGCCCAATGATGCCCAATTGATTCAACGCACAAATGGCAGTACAAGGGCGGCTACGAGCGCCGCATGTTCTCTCGGTTCAACTCGGATTTTCCAGGGTAAGCAACCCGGCTTGCTCATCGTAAGCAAAGTATTCGGCATAACGCGACCAGCTGATCACGGCCTTGAGCGTCTGTGCGGCGCTAGCTTCGGACATGTAATCCTCTAACTCATCGCTAAAACGGCTCAACGGTGCTTGATGACTCACGCGGTCATCAAGGACACGGCGGATGTGAACAGCGAGCGGGACATACGTCGCCAACTGCTGACAGAACAACCGTTTACGCTCGTCGGTATCACCATCGACAAAACGTTGCCCAACCACCGTCAGACGCAGATCTCCCGATTCAAGTTCAGCCAAACGCAGCAATTGCAAGGTCTCAGCAATCGGAAATAAATCATCGATTTCCAATTGCAGACTAGCCGCCAGTGGCGGCAAGTCGGCTTGACCGTTATAGGGTTCAGCCGCGACTGTTTCGAGTAAGCCGGCTAACAAGTTCGACGAAACTTGGGGTAAGACCATACCGATACCGGTCCCCGGGAAATTGCCTTCACGCGCAGGCGCTAACGAACGTACCGTCATGCGCGCATAGATGTCCTCCACCAGAACACGGAACGCCGGATCCAAGCGGTTACGTGGTTGTGGCAACGCCACCGCAATCTCACCGATCACTCTCCCAGGATTGGAACCGAAGATCATAATGCGGTCACACATCAACACCGCCTCCTCAATGTTATGGGTCACCATGAGGATCGACTCAATTGGCATCCGTCCCTCGCTCCACAGGTCGAGTAAATCTGTGCGCAACGTTTCGGCGGTCAGCACATCCAACGCCGAGAACGGTTCGTCCATCAATAACAACTTAGGATGGACCACCAATGCACGTGCCAAGCCCACGCGCTGACGCATGCCACCGGATAACTCCTTTGGATAGGCGTTTTCGTAACCATCCATACCAATCAAGTCAATTGCCGCCAAAGCTCGCCGCCGCCGCTCCTCCGGCAGCACACCCCGTGCCTCAAGACCAACTTCCACGTTCTGCTGTACGGTCAACCACGGAAACAACGCAAAACTCTGAAACACCATCGCCAACCCATCCGGTCCACCATCACGGTAGGCAATTTCACCCATCGTAGGCTGCAACAGCCCTGCAATGGCGCGTAACAAGGTGGATTTACCTGAACCTGATCGTCCGAGTAAACCGACAATTTCCCCCGAATATAAGCTCAGGTCGACATCCTCTAAGACCACCAACGAGGCGGCAGCTCCTTTGTCGTAAGTCTTACAAACCCCTCGCACGCTCACCAAGGGGCTTTTCTGAGAGACATCGGACAGGTTCATTGATGCACTCCAGTGGAAAAAATAAAAAGCAGGATAAAAGAGTCAATCCAAACGTAAACGGCGCTCAGCAAAGACAAATAAGCGACGCCACAAGGTACGGTTAAACACGGTGACAAACAGCGACATCACCACCACTCCAAGGAGTACGCGGGGGTAGTCACCGGCCTCCGTCGCACTGGCGATATAAGACCCCAGGCCATAGGCTTGCAGATGCTGGTGTCCCCAACTGACCAGTTCGGCAACGATACTGGCGTTCCAAGAGCCACCTGAAGCCGTCAACGCGCCGGTCAGATAATAGGGGAAGATCCCAGGTAACATCACCCGGCGCCACCAGGTCCACGAACGCAAGCGATACACCTGGGCCGCCTCTTTCAGGTCAGTCGGAAACGCGCTCGCTCCAGCAATCACGTTGAACAGGATGTACCACTGGGTACCCAGCACCATGAGTGGCGACAACCAAATATTCGGATTCGCACCCGTGCTCACAATCGCGACCACCGCAAACGGGAATAGTACGTTAGCGGGGAAGGCAGCCAAAAACTGTACCAAGGGCTGGACCCGCTGTGCGAGCACCGGACGCAATCCAATCCACACTCCAATCGGTACCCAAATCAGCGAGGCCAAGGCAATCAATACGACCACCCTGAGTAATGTCGCCAAAGCGCCACCCAATGCAGCTGTAAGATCTTCTACGTCCAGTGTCTGCCATAGGCTATTGAACACAAAATAGATGCAAGCGGCAGCCACAGCAAACAAAACCACCCGCCATAATCGATCTCCACGCACGCTACCCGCCCGGGGCGACACAGGCAGCACTGTCACTCTATTGCGCTTGGTCCAACGTAGGATAAGCACTCGCTGCCAAAGCCGAGTGAGAGGTGCAACTAAGCGCTTTAGCAGTCTGGTACGGCAAATCAGATCGTAAACCCAGGATCTGGGTATCTGACGACCAGCCGTCAGCTCAACCCGGAACTTATCGGCCCAAACCACAATCGGGCGGAACAGCAGCTGGTCGTAAAGCAAGATGAGCAATGCCATCGCAGCCACCGCCCAGGCAACTGCACCAAACTGCTGATGTGCGATCGCCAACGCCAAGTAGGAACCAATACCAGGAAGCGTCACTGTGGTATCACCAACCGTAATCGCTTCGGAGGCCACCACGAAGAACCATCCCCCTGACATGGACATCATCATGTTCCAGATGAGTCCAGGCATCGCGAACGGGACCTCCAATCGCCAAAAACGCAACCAAGCGGAGAAACCAAAGCCACGACTGACTTCTTGCAAATCGCGTGGCACAGTACGTAATGACTGGTAGAACGAGAACGCCATGTTCCATGCCTGACTGGTAAATAATGCGAATACCGAGGCACATTCGGCACCCAGTTGGCTACCCGGGAACAGTCCGAGAAAGAACGTCACAGTAAATGTCAGGAACCCTAGGACCGGCACCGACTGCAAGACATCCAAGGCTGGAACAATCAGTCGTTCAGCACGCTGACTCTTGGCAGCCAACGTGGCAACCACGAAGGTAAACAGCAGTGAGGCCGTCATCGCCGCAAACATCCGCAAGGTGGTACGCAACCCATACTCAGGCAGGTGTGTTGGATCCAACGACACAGCTTCCACCGGCAACGCGCTCAACGGCGCGCTTGCGCCTTCGGCACCATGCAACAAGGCAATCCCTAGGAGCAATATCAACGCCAACGCCACTAAATCATAGACGTTAGGTAATTGCGCTCGCACCAACGAGGCTACGGCAGGATGGACAGGGCGGTTTTGAGAAAGGAACGCCATGCAGAACCTCCTGATTTCCATGGACGGAAAAAACAGCACGCAGACAGATTCAAACCAAAGCGCGGCAGCCGATATAAAACCTCAAAGAAAAGGCAATAGCATATGAGGCTTGAGTAACATGCGCGATCTCCGAGGACGAAAACAGCATCCGCAAGACAGGTAATTCTTTGAAGATCCAGAAACAAGCGATCAACACAGAGGAAACGTATTAAAGCAAAAAGGCTGCTTGCGCCGCTCGCGGGACATCAATCCATAACAAACGGAATCAGCGTTAAATCAAATGGTCCGCCGGGTCATGCGCTGCATCGAAATCGACGAGAAGGGTGCCTGTGTATTCAGAGGATTCTAAACGCTGAGCACGATAGGCCAAACAAGCAAAACAGGTCAACAGGACAGTCACCAACATTACAATGCTCTCTTTAATGCAGCAAGCATTGTTGAACTATTTCATGTCATGAGAGTGACCATCATCTCTCCAATACAAACCAACCACGTGTTGACTTTGACTGCATCCACGCTGCCCCCTCAAGCAATAATGTTGCCCATGATCCATGTCACGCATTGATACCATTGTGTGGTGAGCGCTTAGCAAGGTATTGGAAGTTTCACAGCAAATATAGATTGGATCGTGACCACCCATGCACTCAACATGAATCACATCTAATTGAAACAAATTTCAATTTTAGTGAGACTCTTTATTACGCCACATGTGTCATATCCGTGTGGTTTTCTTCACTCATCGAGACTCGTAATGTCATTCTTGCCATCGTTTCTAAAGCGCAAGTCCATTGATCTAATCACCGTGCATGAAGAAGGACGACGCCTGGTCCCTACACTGAGCTGGCCACATCTGATCGCATTTGGGATTGGTGCAATCGTTGGCACTGGGATCTACACCTTAATCGGGGTCGGGGCAGAAAAAGCGGGGCCAGCAGTCCTCCTCTCATTCGTCATCGCTGGGGTCATCTGTGCCTGCGCAGCGCTGGCATATGCCGAGATGGCGACAATGATGCCAGTGGCAGGCAGCACTTATACGTACAGCTATGTGGCCCTCGGTGAGGGGATTGCCTGGATCGTGGGGTGGAGTCTCATCTTAGAGTACTCACTGGTGGTCAGCACTGTTGCGGTGGGATGGTCCGGGTACATGACTGGGTTTCTCAAGAGCGTAGGGGTCGATATGCCGCTGGCGCTCACCGCCGGACCGTATGCTGGCGGGATAATCAATCTTCCAGCGGCAGTGATCACCTGCGTTGTGGCTGGACTGCTGATCGTCGGCACAAAAGAAAGCACCACACTCAACGCGGTTCTGGTGGTGGTTAAGATCATTGCGCTCTCTGTGTTCGTCGTGATCGCGCTACCACATTTTGATATGGCTCATCTGAAACCATTCATGCCCTATGGGTTTATCAAGTCAATCGACACCGGAGGTGTGGAACGCGGGGTGATGGCCGCTGCAGCAATCATTTTTTTTGCTTTCTATGGTTTCGATGCAATCTCCACCGCAGCCGAGGAAACTAAGAATCCAAGCCGCGATCTGTCCATCGGCATCATCGGTTCTATGATCGGATGCACCTTAATTTACGTATTAGTGGCACTAGCTGCGATCGGTGCAATGCACTACACCGTGTTCGGTCCCAGTACTGAACCGCTGGCGCTGATTCTGCGGCAACTTGACCAAGGCAACACCGCCAGGCTCATCGGAGCAGCTGCGATTATCGCGCTACCCACTGTACTGTTAGCCTTTTTATATGGACAAAGCCGCATTTTGTTCGTGATGTCTCGGGATGGGCTGCTGCCACGTGGATTGTCGACGGTGAATGCACGCACAGGAACACCGATCGCCACGACACTGTTCACCGCAGTTCTCGTCGCAACGGCAGCAGGGTTGGTGCCATTGGGCGAGATTGCCGCGCTGGCTAATGCTGGCACGCTGACTGCGTTCATCGCAGTAGCTTTATGCCTGCTGGTACTGCGGGTACGTGAACCACAGCGCGTGCGTGCATTCCGTACACCACTGGCTTGGGTCGTCGGGCCAATCGCAATTGCTGGTTGTTTGTATCTGTTCTGGAGTCTACCAAAGATGACACAATACCTTTTTCTGCTGTGGAACGCACTGGGATTGTGTGTGTATCTGGTCTATGGGCGCCACACCAGCCTGCTATCAAAGGCGGTAAGCATCGACACGCCAAGATAACCCAACAGTCAACAGATTAATGAGTACGCGACGTTATGGATGCAAACACGACGGGTGACACTCGCTGATGAGATACCGGTGAGCATGGACGTACTGCCAGCTCACCTGAATTCTTTCACGGTGGATGCGATGGCCCTAAGCAAGACGGTGCAAGGGCTGTAAATGATGCTGGCTTCGCTGATGCTTCTTCCAATTTAAGCCAGCAGCCTTGAGGCGTGCTCTTCAAGGACAGCCGTATTAGTGCGCGTGGACACTTGTATGCAGCAATCGCCTACAGGATCAAGCTACGTCGCCCACGCAGCAACTGAAGCACTCAATAGTTGCGTAGAACCACGCTTTTTAAAGCAATGTCTTGCAATTCACCCCTCAATCCAGGACGCGGCAAAACGTCGCTTTGAGGTAACGCGATTCTTGTACATGCGCCATGAACGGATGATCAGGACCAGCGCCAGCCACTTTGAGAATTTGGATGGTACGGCCGGAATAGAATGCCGCGCGACGCAGCATCTCTAGGAACTGCTCTTCGCTAATCAAGCCAGTACAAGAAAAGGTGGCAAACAAGCCTCCCTTTTTGACTACGCCCAAGGCCAGCTTATTCATGTCTAGATATTTCTTCAGGGCGTTGATGATCTGATCACGGTCGCGGGTCATTTTGGCAGGGTCGAGGATCACCACGTCGTACTGGTCACCACGTACGGCGGCATCACGCAGATACGGAAAGATGTCGGTCTGCAAGAATTTGGGGCGGACGCTGTTAAGCTTTGCATTGGCTTTGGCGATCTGAATGACATCTTGGTCAATGTCCACACCCACTACATCCGCCGCACCGCGTAAAGCAGCATAGACCGCAAATCCTCCGGTATTGCAGCACAGGTCCAAGACGGTCTTGCCTGCAACACCTTGGCTCAACCACTGGCGGTTCTCGCGCTGATCGGCAAAGAAGCCGGTCTTATGTGCACCCATCGGGTCAACAAGAAACTTGACACCATGCTCGGTGATCACCGCCGATTCAGTATCAATCGTGCTGTGAAAGTCGAAGCTCTCCTGCTTCTGAACATGTTCGTCAGCGAAGCTGTGGAAGCGAGCGCCTGGGAACTGCTGGCGTAACGCGGTGTAGATCCACTCTCGATGACGGAACATACCTGCAGCGAAGAATTGCACGACCAGTAAGTCACCGTAACGGTCCACCACTAAACCGGACAGGCCGTCACCCTCGCTGTGTACCACGCGCCAAGCATCAGACACTGCATCCAACTTCAGTACCTCGCGGCGTAAACCAACAGCTTCGGCAATCCTACGCACGAACCACGCTTCATCCACCACCACATCTTGGCGGGTTTCCAAAATGCGCACCGCAATACGCGAATGGCCATTGTAGAAACCACGGCCAACCCATTCTCCATCGACGCCGACGACGTCGACAATAGTGCCTGGTTTCAGACGGACGGAAGGTTTTTCCAGGAGCTTTTGGAACAGCCATGGGTGGCTAGAACGCCAAGCATTCTTAAGACGGATAACAGGGAGATCTCTAGACATTGGGGTATTGTAGTTGTTCGGCTTGGTTGACGTGCTTACACTCTGCCCGCTAAATTGGTTTTATAAAGGGGGATAGATCCTACACGTTAGTCACCGTCAACAGCGGGGGCGCTGTAACGGCACTTTGGCCAACTGCGAACAATACCTTCCCCACGCGGGCAAAAATCTATATCCGGATCACAAGGAGCTTTCCGTATATCAGTGCCCCACCCTGCAGCTCCAAGCCCTTCTTCATTTCCCCGGAGACTCACATGCAAACCATTGGCAATCCCTGGTTGTGGAGCGGATTCGCAATCGTGGTGATAGCAGCTCTGTTGGTCGATCTGATCCTGATGCGCCACGGCGGACCACATAAAGTCACGTTTAAGGAAGCCGCCTGGTGGAGCATCGGTTGGGTGCTCCTCGCACTGCTGTTCAATGTCGGACTATGGTGGTACTTGCAAAGCACCGCTGATCCAAGCATCGCCAACCGAGTCAGCATTGAGTTCCTCACCGGCTACTTAGTCGAAAAGTCATTAGCAGTGGACAATATTTTCGTGTTTTTGATGCTGATGAGCTACTTCGCTGTTCCAGAGGAACAACGTCAACGTGTGCTGATCATCGGTGTACTCGGCGCGCTCATACTGCGTGGATTGATGATTTTCGCTGGCTCACTGCTACTGACCAAATTCCACTGGTTGTTGTACGTGTTCGGCGTATTTCTGCTGCTGACCGGGGTGAAAATGTGGTTTTCCGCTGGTAAAGAACCGGAGCTGGAAACTAACCCCATACTGCGCTGGATGCGCAATCACCTGCGCCTGAGTCCTGATTATGCAGGCAATGCGCTAAGCGTGGTCCGTGACGGTAAACGCTGGTTCACTCCATTTTTCGTGGTCCTGATACTAATCGCAGTGATTGATGTGATCTTTGCAGTTGACAGTATTCCGGCCATCTTCGCGATCACGACAGATCCATTCATTGTGCTCACCTCCAACGTGTTCGCAGTGCTGGGCCTGCGTGCCATGTTCTTCCTATTGGCCGGGATGGCCGATCGCTTCCACCTGTTACCGTACGGGCTAGCAGTGATCCTAATCTTTATCGGCATCAAGATGGTCATCATCGACCTGTACAAGATTCCAGTACTAGTCTCACTTGGGATGGTCATCGCCATCCTAGCCATCACTATCGCACTTAGCTTGATGAACCCACCAAAGCAGATGGGAAAACACTGATATCAGACTTTGTCAATGGGCGGGTTTGAGCCGTATAAGCAAGGCCCCCTTGCCAACCGAACTAATACTGAGACCGAGAAATCTTAAGCACGTCAAACACTGAAACTACTGCCACAACCACAGGTAGTCTTAGCATTGGGATTTCGAATCACAAACTTAGCACCAGTGAGGCTCTCAGTGTAGTCGACCTCTGCACCTAACAGATACTGCAGACTGAGTGGATCAACCAATAACACAACACCATCTGTCTCCAACGCTAAATCATCATCAGCGCGATTTTCGTCAAACTCAAAGCCGTACTGGAAACCAGAACACCCCCCACCCTGGATGTAAACACGCAACGCCAAATCGGCGTTGTTCTCTTCCTGTATCAATTCACGGACTTTGGCTGCTGCAGCCATAGTGAAATTCAATGGACGCTCCAGCGACTGATAGTTAGGCACTGATGGTGCCGTGGGCAAAGAAATGAGCATAGTCATACTATAGCCTGCATGAGGTCAAAGGAAGGGCGAATCAAGGACCTGCTGCAACAGATGTCTCTAATTCCAGCGTTGACAAGGGTTCATCTGGAGGCGGCAAGGCAGCTTGGTTATTAGTATGTATCAAGCTTCCAGTCAACTGCGCACCAACACGCATCTCCACAACTTTGTAATGCACATTGCCATGGACGCACGCGCCGCCGCCCAGCTCAACTCGATCAGCCGCATAAACATCGCCATCAAGCCTGCCATTGATCACAATCACCGGGGCGCGGACTTCGCCATCAATCCGCCCCTTTTCGGCAACGACTAAGGTTGCTGATACGCCTTCATCGGCAATCACTTTGCCAAATATATTCCCTTCCACATATAAAACTCCGCTGAAGCTGATATCACCAGTTATCACTGCTTGCGGACCAATCAAAGTATCGACGACATTACGATCACTACGGTTGGACTTATTTCCAAACATACTATTCTCCAATACTGTTAGCGGCAAGCTTCCAATCGAAAGTTTGTGTAACAGACATTCCTTGACCAACAAGGGATATTTTTACACGCTGTGGGGTGAAATCCAGCGGCAACATCACACTGCCTTGCAACTGCTGGAAATAACGGAATGAATAAGGCTGTCCCGGGACATCGGTTTTCTGGTGCAAATCGTTCCAGCTTATCGTGGTCAGCTTGCCTACACGGACACCATCTACAGAGAAACGTAACTGGCCCTGGCTTATTGCACCACGATTGAGATTCTGTGTCAGTACTACATTGTAATCCCAAACCCCGCTGGGCTTTCGCACAAACTCAATCGAATGTGTATTCAACCCTTTGCGCTGCGCAGTCGCGCCAACTAGCCGCTCGTAAAACGCTACGTCAGCACGTAACGCAGCAATCTGTTCGTCACGTTCTGCAAGCAATGATTGGATATCGACATTAGCTGCGCGGCTGATTTGATCGGATATCTCAAGATTGATCTGGCGTTGCTGCAATTTTTGGATCTGATGCGTCTGAGAAGCTTGGATCTGGCGTGACTGTCGCAGTTGTGCCTCGGTCTCAGCCAAATGTGGTACGACTGAATGGCTGGCCACCCCCCATGTCAAAGCTAATGAAACCAACCAAAACACCACCAACAGGATCCAACGCAAAGACATGTTGCTGCGCTGAGACGAAACGATAGATAAAGTACGATGAAAGATTGGTCGCTGCATCTGCAGTGTATCTCTGAGGAAAGCAGGAAACCCTGGAGGCATAGTTTAAGCCAACACACGCTGATGCGATGGCATAACACTTCAATTAATGCATCTTCCAGATTAAACAATATGTAGTGAGCCATTCACCGGCAGACTATCGCTGACAAAAATCCACATGCTGCTCATCAGATGCCTTCATCGTTCATTGGATCAAAAGATGACCGACACTGGAAACTATACAATCGCTATAATTTGAACATCACTTTGGAGATTACTGCTCTGCATCATATCTAGGCGACATTGCGGTTGGTCTCTAGTGTAAATTCAAGTTATTCATTATTCTTTGAGTTATTCTTTGAGCAATGACTTTGAAGCACAAGCACACCTCCGGACTTACGAATTAAAAAATAAATAAAAAATACATTAATTAATGATTTTGACGTAACAAATATTATTCATAATATCCATTTATTAAATATTAAATATTACGGATGATGAGACATGCGTTGAAGATAAAGACTGGTAGGTTTTCATCCAAAAACACTTACCTAAACCAATTATTCAATTGGGGGTTACTTCGTTTCAGCATGAATGGTGTGGCGTTGCAGCCGCATTGCTACTCAGGATTATCATTAAAACTCTGACCAATACTTGGTTGACTATAAAAAATAGCCGAGACCACACTATCCAGCATGTTACTAGTCTAAATGGATAGCACACACGTTCTGGAAAAGTGTGCGGCAAGATGAATACATCACAGCAAGTAATCTAAAGAGAAGAAACCACATTATTTCAATTCCAGAGTAAGTCGTCATGAACCAACAAGACACGGTCTCCATCACCCTGAAGGTTGTCTTACAGCCCATGCTATGCCGACCAAATACACACTACTGGGCCACTAGCAATCCAAGTTGGAACAAATTCCACAAAAAAAGTGCGATTTACCACAATTTCAAAGGCGTATGACAACGTGACCACCGACGATACTCAGTACCGCATCTTGATCGTTGAAGACGACCGTTCACAGGCGTTGTTCGCACAAAGTGTGCTTCAAGGTGCTGGCATACATGCTCAGATAGAGATGTCTGCATCCGAGGTGCTAAAAGTGATCGAAGATTACCGCCCAGACTTGATTTTGATGGATTTGAACATGCCGGAGCTGGATGGGATCAGTCTAACCACATTGATACGCCAGCAACCAAATCAACTGCTATTACCAATCGTGTTTCTGAGCGGCGACACCGATCCGGAAAAGCAGTTTGAGGTACTTGATAGTGGTGCCGATGATTTCTTAACTAAGCCAATCCAACCGCGCCACCTCATTGCCGCAGTTTCTAATAGGATGCACAGGCTGCGCCAGCAGCAGCAAAACGCACAACAGGCCGATACCCAGATAAACATCCAGAAGACCTCCATCACCGAGCTTCAAACTCGTATACATATAGTGGAACAGCTAGAAGTGGCTCTTAGCAGTGGCGCGCAAGGTGCTTTGTTCTTTATCGAAGTGAGCAGCGCACTGAACCTACGCACGCGCTATGGTTACACTGCTTTCGAGCGACTGATGAACCAAGTTGAATACCATTTGGCGCAAGAAGCACATCCATATTCACTCGCACGCATCAGCGATCATAGCTTTCTGCTTCTTGCTATAGACTTGGCAGCAACTGAACATCAAGCTCTTGCCACACACCTACGTGAGCATCTGGCCACGCTACCACTGCCAATACAGGACGATGAATTAGTACATCTACGCAGTGCAATCGGCTATGCCCCGCTGAATCAAGGCTTTAAAAACGCCGACGATGCAGTGGAGTGTACTGAGAGTGCCACCCTAGAAGCACGCCAAAACAACGAAGGCATATACGCCTACGTACCATTGCGAACACCGGAGAATACCGGGCACTTAGCGTTACTTGATGGTCAGTTAGAATTGGCCTACCAACCCATTGTCGAAGTAGCTGGAAGCGATACTGCGCAATACCAAGTACTACTGCGTCTGCGCAAGGCAGACGGCAACTTACTGTCAGCTGGTCTGGTCATCCCTGCTGCGGAGGCAGCAGGTCGCATCATGGAACTGGATCAGCAAGTCATAGAACAAGCATTGGACATACTGAAACTACACCAGGACACCAATCAGCAACTGCGGCTTTTTGTATCGCAATCGGTACGCACACTAATACATGAAGGTTTTTCTGATTGGATCATCAAAAATCTACGGGAGCGTAATGTCAACGGTACGGGACTGGTGATCGATTTGCGTTTGCAAGACGCAGTTATTCACGCCATCCCCCTCAAACAGCTCTGCAAAGAACTACTGAAACACAACGTAAAGTTCTGTCTAAGCCAATTCGAATCGAACTCAGAAGCCACTGTTTTGTTTAGCGAATTACCACTCAATTTCGTACGTCTATCTCAGCATTTTGGGGACGCACACAACCACCCAGAACGGCAAAAAGAGCTCCCACTACTCATTGAACAAGCGCATGAACACAACTTGCATGTTATTGGACAATGTATCGAAGACGCGCAAGCCGCTACGTTTATGTGGATGAACGGAGTCGACTTGATACAAGGTAATCTGTTCCAGAATGTCAGCAAAGATCTTAACTTCAACTTTCACGACATGGTGCTCTGAGGGAATGACTCAGAGGCTTCAGAGCCGAACTTGGAGCTGGCTAACCAAAATCACAGGCACTGCAATTGTAACGACCGTCTTTATTTATTGTTTAGCTGATGCCTACGCTGCACTACCTCGGCTCGTTTTCGGCATCATCGCCACTAGCCACTACGTATGTGCTCCTAATTGGCAGGATATTACTCTCCACACGCCAGGTTAGGCATCTACACCTAGCTGTTGATGGCTTGGTCAACATGCGGAGGCTGAGCGTGATCGCAGGCAACAGGAACTGGAGCAACATAGCAAACTCAAACAAGAGTTAGTAACGGTCAAACACATTACAGAAACATCTGTATTAGCCAAGGGCGAATTCTTGGCAGCGATGAACCACGAGATCCGCGCACCCCACTCAAATAGCATCATCCCAATACTTGAAGTCATCGCTGAGAACAACATCGAACACGAACAACGAGATTTATTGCAAAACGTAACTGAGAACACACTGTAACTGCTGCATATCGTCGACGACAACTTGGACTATTGCAGGTGTGAAGCAAACAAACTCAAATTGGAAATCACCACATTCAACTTGCGTGAGTTACTCGAAGGTGTGACACAGCTAATGCGGCGTCTTTCCGAAACCAAACGTCTAGCACTCGAAATTATCCATCGAGTCCACAGTCCACCTGTTAGTGCGCGGTGATCAAGTAAGGTTGCGCCAAGCACTTAGCAAACTGATGGGCAACGCCATCAAATTCACAGAACGTGACCGTATCAACGTAAAGTTAAGTCTAATTGGCGAGAACGGCACGCATCACATGCGTGTGTTTCGAAGTGCACGATACCGGTATCTGTATTTCTTCCGAACAGCAAATACGACTGTTCTCTTCGTTCAGCCAAGCTGACACTTAAACCACACGCCTATACGAGAGCACAGCGCTTGTCTTGTCTTGTCTTGTCTTGTCTTGTCTTGGCCTGGCCTGGCTTGGCAAAATGAGTGGGCGAATCGTAATAGAATCGCAACGTGGCGTCGGCTCCACGTTATGGTTCGAAATCCCACTACTGAAGGCAGCTCGTGAATTAAACCTTGATACCAATATCGGCCCAACGTGCACTGCTGCTCTGCTGCGACTCACCCCTAAGGCAACGCGTGTCACAACTTCTGGAAGCACACAACACGGATGTAGTTTTTACTGAAGAAGCCATGGAACAGCTACGTCAAACAAACACTCTGTTACGCTTAGATGTGATCGTCGTTGATTAGCTCAGTGTTCGCTACAACGCGCGCGCGCTACATCATGCAGTACAACTCCCCCAAAAAAGGGGAGCCGCCATGGATGGTCTAGCTGCATGGCGAATAAACCATGAGTGAAGAATTGCTTTTACACGGCCAACAAGTGTCACGTCTAGCGCCAGATGTCCCTGCTGGCGGTGCTTAATCAAGACGACCACGTCCAAGCCAAACCTGAGACAACTATCGCTAATGACAATATATAGGCACCATTTCCACGTTGTGAAGCGCGCATCTTGTTGGTCGAAGATAATCCAGTCGACTTAACAGTGGTACAGAAAATCTTGATAGTGCTGTGCACGGTAAAGCTGCCCTGCAAAGTAGGCAAAGTAGGCAAAGTATTCATTACGATTTAGTATTCATGGACTGCACAACAACCCGCTACTGGCGTAATCCAAGAGAACCCAGAGAATCCACTTCTACCAATCGTGGCGCTGACTGCTCGCCATCACAGATGATCGCGAACGCTGTCCGGAAACAAAAATGGACGACTATCTGTCAAAACCTATCTCACCCAAGGAAACAGAAGCCTGTCTACACCGCTGGCGTTCTCCCTCTTCCGCTACGATCACCGTAAGACACACTGGAACTCTTTCCACCTACGCAATAAAGCTTGTTTCTCATGAAACTAAACTAACAGTAACGCAAACGTTACAGCACCGGACAAGGGCCATACCAACACTCATCTCGATCTATTTTAAAGGAGATGCAGCTAAACTGGTCACCCAGCTACAGGAGAGCGTCGCACGGTAACAAGCCAACCTACTGAGCCAAGCAGCAGACACACTAAAATCCTCTAGTGCTAATGTCGGCGCACTCGCACTCTCAGATGCAGCGCGACGCATCGAATCGGCCGCACATAGCGGAGACACTAAGTTAGCCGATACGATGGCGGCACTTTTATTCACAGAGCATGAGCGCGTGAAATCAGCTTGGGGCCTGAAGATTGCACACCGATCTAGCACTGAATAATCAAGTTTTACAACTTTGTAAGCAGGTAATTGGGCTCCCCAATTCGCTTGACAATATCTAATTGCATTTGAAGCCAATCAATATGCTCTTCTTCAGAGTTGAGAATATCGACCAACAGCTCCCGGCTGACATAATCCTGTACCGATTCAGTGTAAGAAATCGCCTCACGGAGTAATGCAACTGCCTCCTGCTCCAATGCCAAATCGCCACTAAATATCTCGGTTGGACTTTCGCCGATACGCAACTTACCCAACGCCTGAAAATTAGGCAAACCATCCAGAAAGAGTATCCGGTCAGATAGCCGATCAGCGTGTTTCATTTCATCAATCGATTCTTTGTACTCGTGCTCAGCAAGCCCCGCCAGCCCCCAATTCTTCAACATCTTCGCATGCAAGAAATATTGATTGATGGCAGTAAGCTCTTTGTAGAGCACCTTATTAAGATATTCGATAACCTTAGGGTCTCCCTTCATACAACATCTCCGGTAGAAAATTCTAGGTACTGTAGCTGCCTTGATCTACCGATGAAGGAACGAAAATCGTGCTCATTACGATTACCTGTTGCACATCGTTCCCAAATTAAGCAACGCTGATTGCGGCATAACACAAGCGGCACGCGCTTTAACGAGAAGCTCAGCAGCCGCATTCAAGCAAGAGCCGCAATTGGAACCACAGCCAGTACGCATGGTCAGCTCGGCAAGATCGGCACAACTGGCAGCAACCTCATAAATATGATCATCAGTGACAGCGTTACAGATGCAAATGTACACGCGCGGCATAAGGTAGTGGCATCCCTAAGTGGGACATAACCATTCAACCACAAGATGAGAATGAATGTCAATTACAAAAATTAATCGTTACTAATATCCTATCCGCTTACATCAATACCGACTCACCCAATTAGGTAAATGCTTGTATCCAACATTAAGCAAACAAATATCCTGTACGTACTGCGGCATCGTCCCTACCTCAAGACCGACCACCTGCTGCGCCAGTGATGCTAACTGGCACAACGCACGCGCATAAACACTGCGCTTAAACATGACGACATGCTCAATTGGGTACCAAAAACTCACCCAACGCCAATGATCAAACTCGGGATTCTCACTCTGGTCGAGTTGTACATGCGATTCATCACCTATCAGTTGCAGCAGGAACCAGACCTGCTTTTGGCCGATACACATCTGGGATCGATTGCAGCGTACGGCTTGACTCGGCAATCGATAACGCAGCCAGCCTGGCGTAGCACCAACTAATTGCACGTGCTCTGGCAACAATCCAGTCTCTTCATTCAACTCACGGTACATAGCTTCAACTGGAGTTTCGTCAGAATGCATGCCGCCTTGTGGGAACTGCCAACCATCACGGCGGACGCGACGTCCCCAGAACACCTGCCCATCCCTACGGATCAACACAATACCAACGTTAGGTCGGTAACCGTCCGGATCGATCACGATGCGGACTCCTGAAAAAATTTACTGTGGTCGACTCTGCCATGACTCTAGGGTTCTGCCAAGTAGCGGCACACGCAGCTTGACGAACTAGAATCAAAAAATTGATAATTATCCGCTGTTTAGGCTATGTAGCTCAGCAGGTTAGAGCACAGCACTCATAATGCTGGGGTCGGTGGTTCGAGTCCACCCATAGCCACCAAACGTTGGCAGAAAATCGTAATTCTAGGATAATCCCCACCCCTATTGCCCCGTAGCCAAGTGGTAAGGCATCTGACTCTGACTCAGACATTCGTTGGTTCGAATCCATCCGGGGCAGCCAAACTTATAAACGGATTATGTTTGCTCATCACTCGCTATTGATGGAAAAAAGACCTACTCCAGTTTAGCATCAGCACGGAGTACTTCTGCCTTATCGATTTTCTCCCACGAGAAAGCAGTGGCAACCACACGTTCACCGTTGCTGTTGGTGTAAGCCAACTCTCTCGGCTTACGGCCAAAATGACCGTAACTAGCACTCGGTTGATATATCGGATGAATCAAATCTAACATTTTGATAATGCCATAGGGACGAAGATCAAAATGCTGGCAGATTAGTTTCTCGATTTTATCATCGGGTATCTTACCTGTACCAAAAGTAGTCACTGAGATAGAAATAGGCTCAGCCACACCAATTGCATAGGATACCTGCACTTCGCAACGATCAGCTAAACCAGCAGCAACCACGTTTTTAGCAACATAACGGACAGCATAAGAAGCCGAACGATCTACTTTTGATGGATCTTTACCAGAGAAAGCACCGCCGCCATGACGGGCTGAACCGCCATACGTGTCAACAATGATCTTGCGGCCAGTCAGACCACAATCGCCCACCGGACCACCAATCACAAATTTACCCGTTGGATTAATGTGGAATTTGGTTCCTTTGTGCAACCACTTGGAAGGCAACACAGGCTTGAGAATTTCCTCACGCACTGCTTCAACAAGATCCTTCTGTTTGATACCAGGATCGTGCTGGGTTGATAGCACAACAGCATCAATCGCACTGGCCACACCGTCCTCATAACGCAAAGTAATCTGAGCCTTAGCATCCGGACGTAACCACGGCAATAGCGAGTTGCTTTTTTTACGAATTTTTGCTTGCTGCTCAACTAGCCGGTGTGATATGTGAATTGCCGCTGGCATATAGCTATCAGTTTCGTTGGTGGCATATCCGAACATCAAGCCCTGATCACCAGCTCCCTGTTCCTCAGCCTTTTTACGATCCACTCCCTGATTAATATCTGGGGACTGCTTACCAATTAAGTTCAACACGCCGCAAGTAGCACCATCGAAACCAACGTCGGAACTGTTATAGCCGATGTCAACAATCACTTTACGGGTTAACGCTTCCAGATCAACCCAGGCACTTGTAGTAATTTCACCAGCGATGATCGCTACACCAGTCTTAACCATTGTCTCGCAAGCAACACGGGCACGCGGATCCTGAACCAAGATCGCATCGAGCACTGCGTCAGAAATTTGGTCGGCAACCTTATCCGGATGGCCTTCCGAAACCGATTCGGATGTAAAAAGGTAGCTGGACATCAGGTCTATATCCCTTAATTCGAATGAAAAGATAAGTAAGCATCTATGATACGCTCAATGCAACCAATCTGTATTGTTCATTTCAATCAAGCATCTTTGACTCCACGATCTAAGCCAAGCCAATGAGAAAAGGACACTGAGCGAACCTGATACAGCAAGCGGAGTTATTTCCTTAATTCCCCCATTAATGTCATACGAAAACCAAAATAAAGGGTGAGTATACTGTACTGAGATCATCTTTAAAGATGATAGAAAAAGATGATAGAAAATTAAAAGACTGAAACGATGCTCCGTCAGTGCAACCTTCCATTAACACTGTTGAAAATCACCGATATAATTTTTTTTAAAGCCGCCATTTTGACGTACACAAATTGGGAAAAAAGAAATCGTATAACAATCGAATCATTGACTCTCAACCCTGCCACCTCTGATGATAGTTGCTGTGACATAACTGTTGAATAAATCAGGATAAGATCGGGAAAATACACACATCACAGGAAAAAATAATTTAACCACTCAAATGTAAATAAAAGACCCAACCCAAAATATATCCATCTAAATACTGATACCCCTTAATACTTCTTAAAAATTCAACGTAAACCCATTAAAATAATTCAATATTAATATCCATACCCTATATACTTTATCACGACCATTACAACTTAACGGGATTAATACCGCCCAGTTTAGAAATATTGAGGTTTTATGAATATCATCTACTCAAGTGCACATCAGAATGTAAAAATTATACATGATCGCCTCATGAAAATCAGAATCAGCACACAACAAAATGAGGCATATATTATATAAAACAGCGAGTGAAATTAATTAAATATTTTTTATGCAATTATCTAATTACATCGGAAATGCTTGCGAAAAAAAGACAGATATCAACCTAAAAAAAAATAAAAATGCACTACCACTGTTTAAGTATGATAATGCTCGAAACATTGAAAAATCACAACACATCCAACTATTAATTTTCAAGAAACTTCAATTCACTTTATATTTTCTTCTCTGAGATAATGAATTCTGAATAAAAAAAGTGTAATTTCCTCGGAAAGAAATTTACATATCACCTTCATCAAAGCGAAACACAATTTTAACACAAACTAGGTATTAATATGAAAAATCCTATTATTAAAATTATACGCATATAAATTAATTGATAATTGCTACATTAAAAATCTTCATGTAACAAACAATATAAGAAAGCGTTACAGAAAAGCATGTTACAAAAACTGTTATAACCCTGGAGGCAATACCACCTCAAAGCAAGCCCCGCCCAGTTCGTCCGAACGAGTCACCTGTAATTCGCCACGATAACCCTTAACTAAGTCCTGAACGATTGACAATCCGATACCATGACCGTGTACACGTTCATCGCCACGCACACCACGCTGTAAGATTTTGCTAACCTCTTCAAGCGGGATGCCAGGCCCGTTATCCTCAACCGACAACACCAACCCAGGACGTCTGGTACCAACCTGCTCACCTGGGCTAGCAGTTAACAACACACGTGATAGGGCCCACTTGAAAGCATTCTCCAACAGATTTCCTAGCAGTTCCTGCAAATCCCCAGGCTCACCATAAAAACAAGCCTTAGGATCAATCTCAAATTCGCACAACACGCCCTTAGCAGCGTAAACCTTCTCCAGGCCACGTACGATCTCTTCAGCTGTAAAATTGATCAATACCGGAGCAGAAAAAAGTTTGTGGCCACTGGAAGCAGCGCGCGCAAGCTGGTAAGAAACCAAATTATTCATGCGTCGCAACTGTACGTCCAATTCCTCGCGCAACTCATTCTCACTAGCACCGCTATCCAACTGGGTGCGTAATACCGCAAGTGGCGTTTTCAAACTATGCGCTAGATCAGCCAAAGTGTTACGTTGACGATCAAGATTCTCACGCTCGCTCTCAATAAACGCGTTGATACTCTGGGTGAGTGGTTCCAGCTCAGGCGGATGTTGCTCGCTCATCCTCTGCGCTTGACCACGTTGAACTTTAGCCAACTCGTTAATGACATGGCTTATTGGACGCAAACTCCACTGCAAAATAAAGGCTTGTAGCAGTAATAGTACGATGCCAGCACTACCAAGATAGAACCAGACAGCCGTGCGAAATACACGCAGCTGCGCACCTAGTGCAGCCTCATCCTCCATCACGTAAATCGTATAAGGGAACTCGTCGTTGGGATTACCTGTACCGTTCCAGATCAATCCCATACCGTAGCGATACACTCGCCCAAGCTTGCCATCAACCTGGGTCATTTCGAACGGCCCTTCAAAGACCTCCTGACGAGCCTTAAGCAATGGACCTACCGGAGGAAGAAGTGGCCCCTCGGATGACAACGAACGCCAACGATTGGCAGGCCAGATCACTTCGGAATACAATCCACCGCCTGGCACATCAAAGTGTGGGTCAGGTGGCGGACGATCACTACTAATATATAATGATCCATCGCGCAGGAACTCAACGCTGCTGACATATGCTGTAGCGTAGGCTTTCAACCGCTCACGTAAATTCTTTTCAGCAGTATCTGCGAAAGCCGCGTCAAGCGCATAACCAGCCAACGCCAGGAAAGCAACTAAACTGAAGCTTGCAGCAAACAATTGGCGCGCCTGAAGCGAACGTGGCTGGAACCCATTTAACCACCACAGACGCGACAAGAGGCGCTGTTTCCCCATTAACATGGTGCACAGCAGATCTTAATTTTCGTTGCGGGCAATTGCGAAACGATACCCGCGACCACGCACTGTCTCAATCGGCTTCAGGTCACCATCTGCATCCAGCTTCTTACGCAAGCGACCGATAAACACCTCAAGCACATTTGAATCACGATCGAAATCCTGCTGATAAATATGCTCGGTCAAATCAGCCTTAGAAACCAATTCACCAGCATGCACCATCAAGTATTCAAGCACCTTGTACTCATAACTGGTAAGATCGACATTGGTCCCATTAACGCTCACCGTCTGCGCAGCAAGGTCAAGCGCTACAGAACCGCATTCAAGAGTTGGCTTACTCCAACCAGCAGCCCTACGCAGCAAAGCATTGACGCGTGCTAACAACTCCTCCACATGGAAAGGCTTAACCAAGTAGTCATCAGCTCCTTGCTTCAGCCCCTCAACCTTACTCTGCCAACTAGAGCGCGCCGTCAATATTAAGACTGGAAACTTCTTACCTTCGTCACGTAAAGCTTTGACAAGATCCATACCAGACATCTTAGGTAAGCCCAAATCAATAATACCAACATCGAACGGCACCTCACGCCCCATGTAAATACCTTCTTCACCATCCTGAGCGGCATCAACCGCGAAACCTTCACGCTTCAAACGCGCAGCCAGCGTCTCACGCAATGGGGCCTCATCTTCGACCAAAAGGATACGCATGAACTCTCCCTAGTTTCGTTAGTGGCCTGGGAGGCCGTGGGAATGTAAATACACTAAAAAATATAATGCAAGCCACAAAATCTATCGTATCTAAAGGTTATCGGCACGTGGTGGTAATCCGTTTACCTCAACGTCCATGCGTGAAGAGCGCGGGAACTCGCACGCTGGTAAAGACTCACCCGTGTAACATACACCCACCCGACCCGTATTATCGATATATTTAATTCGTTTAATATCACGCCCCTCGAACTGCACCTGCTCTGCGCCAAGAATCTGTCCACCAGTGGTTCTCTGCACCTGTCGGATCGCATCTGACAGAGTGTTGTTTTTACTACCATTGCGGGGAAGCAGCCCATGGCCATCCGCATGACTACTCGGATCCTGTGCACATACCGGGTATGCAACCAAGCAAGCCATAAAAATGACTACGGCAAGGCAGCAATAGCGGAAAAAAACCTTCATAGCACTGGGATCCTAACAAATGCCTCTGGATCATTCAGAAAAATAAAAAAACACATTAAAACTAAAGGAGATTATTTATTTTCAATAGTGAATCATATCTGAACTTTCCAAGACCAATCTAAGCACGTTCATAATTATGAAATAATACAATTTAAGAACCTAAAGACAATTCGTATAGCCAAAAATCCCATATATTATTGGAGGAGAAGCTCTAATCAAACTACCGCAGCATATGTTTCTTAACCCTCAATTATTGATAGTGCCTGTTCCACCAATGACCAGTCGGCATCCGATCTTTGCCCACCTTGGGTAAGAACTTGGCGGAATACACGACCGCCAGGCTGGCCATGAAATAGGCCAAGCAGATGGCGAACAATGTGCCTGAGCGTCACCCCTTGCTCCAACCATGCCTCGACATATGGTCGCAACGCACGCAGCAGCAACGCGCGCGGTAGCACCGGCGCATTAGATAAAGCACAATAAAATTGGTGCAGAATGTAAGGATCCTGATAAGCGGCTCGGCCAAGCATCACGCCATCGACCATAAGCAGATGATCCAATCCAGCCTCAACCGAAGTGATACCGCCATTCAGTACCACTGCCAATTCAGGACACTCACGCTTCAAACGGTAAACCCAATCGTAACGTAACGGTGGTATTTCACGATTTTCCTTAGGCGAAAGTCCCTGTAACCAAGCATTACGTGCATGTACCACAATCATCCTACTACTCGACGCCCCGATCACCCAGTCAACGAACTTAGCAAAACGTCCGTAATCATCATCTTCATTCACCCCCAGTCGACATTTTACTGTTACTGGAACTGAAACTACGGCTGCCATCGCCGCCACACAATCGGCTACTAACGCAGGCTCACGCATCAGACAGGCACCAAAGGACCCAGCCTGAACCCGATCAGAAGGACAACCACAGTTGAGATTGATCTCGCTGTACCCCCAATCTACGGCAATGCTCGCTGCTTTTGCCAGCAATGCTGGCTCACTCCCCCCCAATTGCAACGCAACCGGCTGCTCAACCGACGCAAAACCCAATAACCGCTCACGATCACCATAAATCACTGCTTTGGCATGCACCATCTCTGTGTACAAACGGGCCGACGGGGCCAACACTCGATGGAAGACGCGGCAATAGCGATCAGTCCAATTCATCATCGGGGCGACAGATAACCTAAAATCGCCTGATATACCTTGTTTTTCTTGATTAATCACCGGAATCACAGCGTTTTAGCCTCTTATATCCCTACGGTTTTTTGGAGGGTTTTCTGTATTTCTAAGGTAAAATCGTCCATTCAGAAGCTGAAACCTTCAATACGCTAGCCGTGTCTGCGACGCACTGCGCACTCTGACGTATCGCAACAATGCAATCAACAAAATGCTGTTTAGCCAAGGAACGAATCACCAAAGGTGAAGCGGCACCACCAAGGACAGTACAGCCGTCAACCCAAGGGTGACGGCTAGTCGTGGAGATGCTAGAAGGCTGCCCCAACCTAGAGGTTCAATGGAGGCGTACTATCAATAAGACAGATCTCGCTGCGCTGTAGACTGGGGTATATAGTACATAGCAAGGCGCATTGATCGGTTAACCCGGGAAAATTTCCATAGAGCAATTTTGAGTACCGGCACCAAACTACTCCTGGGCAAAATATAACGAAACCATCGACTGATCTGACGACGTCAGGTGCTCAAGACCGCATTAACCATGCTCAGCGTACCGATATCGCTACCAACACCTTGTAAGGCCACCCTCCGACAACATCGGATCCGTATCATTGCCAAATCGAAACATAGAGACCACAGTCTGACGGCACAGAAGGGGATGATCGTCTCAGATTCGCGCTGCTCACTGCACGCCGCCAAGATGGAATAAAATAGCCTTCACCTGCTGAAAATCGACCTGGGCAGCGACAAAAGCATCTCCCTGCTACGTGACGAGAAGCACTCGATCCGCTACATCGGCAACAATCAAGTGTAGGCGCTAATCAACATGCAGCCGCAAATGACGGCGTGCAACAGAATGGCAAGAAAAAGCAATATCTACGTGTGTTCCCCGCGGGGTATTTCATTGATATTCAACCTCTGTAGTTAAACGACTTGCGACACAAAGGAAAATCACAATTGATTGGAACAGGTTTAAATCACACCATCGCCACCGGCAGCACAATAACAACAAAGCGCCCAAGCGTCGCTCTAACCTGCCGCGAAAACGCTACACCAGTTTTGAATTCTGGAGGCTGCCCAAGAGGATGCTTGGCCGTCATTTCGACGAAGCCAGAATAGACGAAACTCATTTATATGCGATTACGTACTTACCTAAATAATATAAAAACCTCATTTTCAAACAGCGCAAAAGTTGCAGCGCCTGAGAATACGCTCTCATTAAAGAATGATACATCGGCGAAAGTCTACTCACCTCCAGGAAAGAGTGGCGCACACCAATTTTAATAATTGAAATCTTATTTTAAGAGTTACTCAACAATACTAATTTATTTGAGATCGTTAGAAACAACACCTAAAACAAAGGAGATTTTTATCAGCATTTTATTCGATTATTATCTGCGATATTGGAAATTCATGCCATTACTGTATCTACTCCTAAAATATTTAATTAGCCACAATAAATCGTCAGAAGAATAATTACCTCATGCTATTTATGAGTCAGAAAGAAAAAGTCCAAATGAACTCTAAAATAATGTAGAAAATAAGGTATGTAGAACACAATCTGCAATTCCAATCAACAAAAGCAATAAAAAGCGGCGCCCTTTGCAGAACGCCGCTATAAAATAAACACTAAAGACTCAAGCACCTAATACTGCTAAAAACAAAAGCCGTTAAGAGATTATAGGAGCACATAACCGCTAAAAGAACATACGCAAACCAACAGTATAGTTACGACCAGCCAACATGACATCGTCTTTAAGGAAGGAAGTATGAACACGAGCATCGCAGTTGGTGAGATTGTTACCATCGAAAAAGACCTCCCAGGCAATGTTATCCACATCAATATGGTAGGCCAAATGCGCATCTACCATGGTATATCCTGTGGTTGGAGTCTCGTTGACCGCTACTCTGTTCTGCTTCTCGTAGCGCTTAGCACCCAACGATGTACGCCAACCAACGTCCTCCCAACGTAGCTCCGCCCCGTAACGTGCTGGAACGATGCGTGGCAAATTGCCTCCATCTTTCAAACGACCACGAACCCCGTCACCAAACACACGTAGGTCCCAAGACCCACTCGTATTTTTAGCCAAGTGAAAGGTGGCCTCACCTTCAATTCCGTGAAAAATTGCATTAGCTTGCGACCACTGACGGACCGGCAAATCACGCTGTCCATCATCCCAAAACCAAGTACTCCCTGTATCGACTAAGTAAATGAAATTGCCATAGCGACTGTAATAGGTCGAAACTTTGGCATCACTCCAATCGTTACGGAATACCAACCCCAACTCAGCTTGGTTAGCCTTCTCCTTATTCAGGTCGGCACGACCAACTTCATAAGCAAGAGTCGCAATGTGCGGCCCCTTGGCAAACAGTTCCTCCTCCACCGGAGCACGCTCGGCATGATCCACGTTCAAAGTCAGCCGCCATTGCTTAGAGAGTGCTAAATCACCACTAAATGAAAAACTTCCTGGGTGATAATTCCGAGTAACGCCATTATCCGTATCGTATTTAACTTGATCACCACGCGCACCAAATTCTACTTGAAACAACCCAAAAGTGTTATGTGCCAATCCGAACACACCAATTGATTTGTTATTCGTCTTTGGTACAAATGACTCCTCACCAAGCGCCTGGAAAGTAGAGTCCCCTCCCTGCACACCAAACGCAGTCCGCCAGCCACCACCAAATGCAAAGGAGGCCTCGACTCGCCCCTCTGAAGCACGCTTACCGAAAGTAGTGCCGACCTCGTTTCCCTCAAACTCAATGTGATCATATTGAGTGTGACCTAGGCTGAAACGCAGGGCACTCGCCTCACCCCATGGATCAGTTAAACCAGCCTTCAAATCATAACGATCCTGATGCAATCGCAACCAACTACCGCGGTCACCCGCGATAGGATCACCAGGCTCACCCGGATTGCCATAGCTGTCATGAAAACGCGCGACCGACAGGCCAAAGAAACCAAAATCACCGCTGAACGAAGCACCCATCGAGCCTGATTTGGTGTCGATGAACGAGTTAACCTGCCGCCCCTTCGGGGTGTCATAGTCCTTTTCGTTACGGTACACGCCATCTGCATGGACCGATAGAGCACTCCCGTTACCAGCATCAATGCGGAACATGTTGTTATTACCATGTTTATCACCACCGTCTAAACGCATTTCAGCACGTCCGTTGAAACCACCTACGGGCGCTTCAGCAATACGTCCATCAACGATATTGACTACTCCACCGATCGCTCCTGAACCATATAGTAAAGTGGACGGGCCTTTCAACACCTCAATCTGATTAGCCAAAAATGGCTCGACCGCTGGCGAATGATCCTGGCTAACCGTAGACACGTCCTGAGAGGACAAACCATTATTGAGAACAGCAATGCGCGGACCATCCAGCCCGCGAATGATAGGGCGGCCCACACCAGGGCCAAAATTTGAGCTCTGCACACCAGGCAAGACGGCAACAGTCTCACCAAGACTACTAGCACGTACTTCATCCAACCTCTCGCCCGCCAACAGTGCAACCGGGCGACTCAAATCACTATAACTATCACGTAATGGAATAGCAGTAACAACCACTGCGTCCAGGTCCTTGAGGTGGCGCGTGACTTCTGTCGTTTTGAAATGACGTGAATCTGTGGGTGGCGGTCCAACGTCAGCCATAGCCAACGCTGGAGTGAGGAGTAAATTGTAAACAGCCAGAAAAAGAACAGTGCGGGGCAAAATACTGATATGGGTGACAAGCATATTAAATCCGTACAGTTAGTGAGCTACCAGTAATGGCGTTCTATGATTGATGGAAAGATGGATCTATGGTTTTAGAGATGTAATACTCTTGCCCAGCAAATAGGTAAGGTAATATTATATCATTCAAAACTCTTATGGTTATTGAAGAACATTAAAGCCATGCTAGGACACACATTCCGTCATCGACTAGATCACTTCGGTGCAACCGGTTCACTGCTATGCGCATTACACTGCGCGGTGCTACCACTGTTACTTGTCATCGCCCCGGCCTCTGGGTTCCTGCTATGGTTTGGAGATGGGGTTGAACAGGTGATCGTGATATCGGTGACCTTACTTGCTCTGTTCAGCCTAATACTCAGTTACTTCAAGCACCACGCTTGGCGCGCCATCAGCGTTTTATTGCCTGGACTAACGCTATTATGGTTGGGCCTACTATACGATCCACTACACCATGCCCCGACCCTGCATGCAGTGACGATGGCTATAGCCGGGACCTTGATTGGTATAGCACACTTGGTCAACCTACACCTTAATCATAGCCATATTGATAACACTTCCTCAAAACACTAAAACACAGTTGCCCTGCTCGGACAGATACCAGAGCAAATAGCATCATGATATAGTTGCCGCCCTTAGCAAGACTCCGTATTAACGCGGTGTTTAGCAACTTTCAGCTCTTTTCCGCTCTATCAGGAGTTAATAATATGGGTAAAGGTGACCGCAAAACCGCCAAGGGCAAGCGCTATAACGCCAGCTATGGGAATGCGCGTCCGCATAGTATAAGCAAAGCGTCGGTAGACGCAGCTGCTCCCCTTTCCAACAAGCGCGCGCCCAAAGCACAATCCCCTAGGACTGTTGTGAAGAAAACGGTTACCAAAGCCATCTGACCTGGCATGCAGTAAAAACCACTGCTTACAAAACCATTACCCTATCCAGTTAAGACTGTTTTACTATGCATCACCATAGGGTCTTTTTTTGTCGGTAATTCTTACCAAAGAGCATCATAGGATCCTACCAACCAGGATTGATAAAACCACAAAAATCCCGATCTCTTTACAGGCTAAGGCATTAGAAAGACTGCTAGACAGAGAAAGGCGCTGTGGATCTGGCCTATAGCCAGATCCATTACTCAGACAACAGATAAGCGCCTTATGGATGTCATTTTACTCAGATCAAATCCACACACCAAATGGACTCAATGACTGCCGTAATTGATCTCCTCCTTCGTCCATTTTCTTAGCATCCAGCCAAATTAATTTGGCTCTTCTCCATACAGAGCTTACATCTGTCCGCGCACGATGCGCGCGGACCCAACCTGATCAATATAAACCAACATTACTGGCAACCAAGAAAGGTTATTTATAACCACACCCTTCGTACACCCATACAATACACAGCACTACTGACTATATACAGTAAACAACTTCACACCTTAGAGAATACAAGCTTCCCTCCATCAACACCCACCTGCACAGTATCTCCACTGACGAACGCTCCAGCTAAGATCTGCTGCGCTAAGGCATTCTCCAGCTGAGATTGGATTGCTCTCTTCAGCGGGCGGGCACCATATACAGGATCAAATCCGACATTACCAAGCAATTCCAGCGCACGATCATCCAAATCTAGTTTCAACTCAGATTCAGCGAGACGCTTCTCTAGCCCCCGCAGTTGAATCCGCGCAATCTGCTTGATTTGCGCCTTGTCCAACGGGTGGAAAACAACAATATCATCCAACCTGTTAATGAATTCTGGGCGAAAATGCGCCTGCACCACCCCCATCACTGCCGCCTTCATTTGCGTATACACCTCCGGAGAATCGTCTCCACTGAGTTCTTGGATCTGATGTGAACCTAAGTTTGATGTCATCACAATAACGGTATTGCGAAAATCAACAGTACGGCCCTGACCATCAGTCAAGCGTCCATCATCAAGTACTTGCAGCAGAATATTGAACACATCACTATGCGCCTTCTCCACTTCATCCAAAAGAATCAGAGAGTAAGGCCGACGTCGCACCAATTCAGTAAGATAACCTCCTTCCTCATAACCCACATAGCCCGGAGGCGCACCAATCAGGCGCGCCACAGAATGTTTTTCCATGAACTCACTCATATCAATGCGGACCATTGCATCTTGACTGTCGAACAAAAATTCAGCCAGCGCCTTACATAACTCAGTCTTACCAACACCCGTCGGACCCAGAAAAAGGAACGAGCCGCTCGGTCGATTTGGATCAGACAAACCAGTACGCGAACGGCGCACCGCATCCGATACCACCTTGATCGCCTCATCTTGACCAACCACACGTCGACCTAGATCAGCTTCCATACGCAACAACTTATCGCGCTCGCCCTCAAGCATCTTGCTCACTGGAATACCAGTCCAACGACTGACTACCTCGGCAATCTCCTCAGCAGTCACTTTCTCCTGCACCAAAGTAAAATCGTGCTGTTCCGCCTGACTTGCTGCCACTAGCTGCTTCTCCAACGCGGGGAGTACACCATACTGAATCTCGCTCATCTTGGCGTAGTCCTGACGGCGCTGCGCGGCTTCCAAATCAAGCTTGGCCTGCTCGATTGACTCCTTGATCTTAGTCGCCCCCTGTAGCGCGGCTTTTTCTGATCTCCACACCTCCTCCAGATCGGAAAATTCACGGTCCAGAACCTCAATATCACGCTCAAGATCGACTAAACGCTGCTTGCTCGCCTCATCCTTTTCTTTCTTCAGCATCTCACGCTGAATTTTCAACTGAATCAACCGACGCTCCAAACGATCAAGCTCTTCCGGCTTGGAGTCAATTTCCATACGAATACGACTGGCAGCCTCATCCATCAAGTCAATCGCTTTATCTGGTAACTGACGATCAGTGATGTAGCGATTAGACAGCGTAGCCGCAGCAACAATAGCCGGATCAGTGATTTCCACACCGTGGTGCAACGCATACTTTTCCTTAAGTCCACGAAGAATTGCGATGGTATCCTCCACCGTCGGCTCCCCAACAAACACCTTCTGGAAACGGCGTTCCAACGCCGCATCCTTCTCAATGTACTTGCGATACTCATCCAACGTAGTCGCACCGATACAATGCAACTCACCACGTGCTAACGCCGGCTTGAGCATATTGCCAGCATCCATCGCACCCTCGGCTTTACCGGCACCAACCATGGTATGCAGCTCGTCAATGAACAAAATGACCCGCCCCTCATTCTTAGCGAGATCGTTAAGCACCCCCTTCAAGCGCTCCTCGAACTCACCACGAAACTTGGCCCCAGCAATCAACGCCCCCAAATCCAGCGAGAGCAGACGCTTACTGCGCAACCCTTCCGGAACCTCACCATTGACAATGCGCTGAGCCAGCCCTTCTACAATGGCAGTTTTACCCACACCCGGCTCACCAATCAGCACAGGATTATTTTTTGTACGCCGCTGCAATACCTGTATCGTGCGGCGAATTTCCTCATCACGACCAATCACCGGATCAAGCTTGCCACTCTCAGCCCTGGCAGTCAGATCAATCGTGTACTTTTCCAACGCTTGACGCTGCTCCTCCGCATTCTCAGTCTGGACAGTTTCACCACCACGCAATTTATCAATCGCAGCCTCAATCTTCTTTTTTTCCGCACCAGCAGCACGCAACGCCTGGCCCAGCCCCCCACTATCATCGACCACAGCCAACACGAACCACTCACTGGCCATAAACTGATCACCATGCTGCTGCGCTAACTTATCAGTCCGATGAAACAAACGACTCAATTCATTGCTGGGTGAGACATTAACCGTCTGACCACTCACTTTCGGCAATGCCTCAAGTATCTCGGTCAACCGCTCACGCAGCAATGGCACATTGACACCGGCCTGCACGAGCAACGGACGTGTACTCCCCCCCTGCTGATCAAGCAATACCGAAAAAACATGCACCGGCTCAATAATAGTATGGTCACGACCGACGGCCAGCGATTGCGCATCAGCCAACGCATTCTGGAAACGCGAAGTAAGCTTATCCATCCGCATAAAAAGCCCCAGTTAGGAAAGAGACCGGACACCTGCCGGCGACATCCAACAGATGCGGTTTAACAAGTCACTTTCAAGGACACGACCGATGACATGACCAAGTATGTGTTCATTTGAGAACACCCGATCGAACAGAGATACACAATCAACCCCACATCCCAGCGTATCTAAATACACAAAACTGATGAAACAGCACGCACGCCAACATGCTATTGAAGCTGAAACACAATATATTCATTGACTTAAAACAGAGAAAACCAATGACACCAAAACCCTCAGCACATCCCAAAAAACAAAAAATCACAAAAATAGATTAAATTGTCACATCAAAAAAGAGACATGAACCCGGGATATAAAACATTTACATACACTTAAAACAGCCAAAGACACTATAAAAACTATGCCAGAAGAACCAAACACACAATCCGGATTCCGCGTCACTGAACTCAAGGATTTCCTATTAACTACTGAACAAACATCGCTGATTCAAAAAATGATGAGATAACCCCTCACCCAACGATCACCATCTCGAAATCAGCCTTACCAATACCGCAATCAGGGCAAACCCACTCCTCAGACACATCCTCCCATCGCGTCCCTGCAGCGATTCCCTCCTCCGGAAACCCCTCCTCCTCACGGTACAAAAAGCCGCAAACGGTACACCTCCAGGTACGCCACATCATTGTGGAAGTTTCAAGCATAGGATCATTCCAAGAACATATTGATAAGACCACTGACATTGTCACACTGCATCCTCTACTTCGGAACCCCATCATGCCCCAGCCTCGCGGCATCTACCTAATTACTCCTGATGAAACTGACACTGCACGACTTATCGCACACACCGCACCATTACTGAATGGCATCGTTTGGCTGCAATACCGCAACAAACTAGCCAATACCGCATTACGCACAGAACAAGCACAGGCACTACTAGCCCTATGCCGTCCAACCGGCATCCCCTTACTCATCAACGACGACTTGGAATTAGCACAAACCATTGGCGCAGATGGTGTCCACCTGGGCATGCATGACAGCAACGCCAGCATTGCGCGAGCACAATTAGGACCGCACGCCATCATAGGCGTCTCCTGCTACAACCAAATTGAACGTGCGAAACAAGCAATCAAAGCCGGTGCCAGCTACGTAGGCTTCGGTGCGTTCTATCCGAGTCATACCAAAACCACCCCATACCGCGCCACACCAGAACTGCTACGCCAAACTACCCATTTGGGTGTACCACGCGTGGCCATCGGCGGACTGACGCCAAAGAATATTGCTCCCATCATCGAAGCCGGTGCAGAGCTACTCGCAGTGATCAGCGGAATCTACTCTGCAAAAAACCCAATCACTGCACTGAAAGCATATCAATCCCAATTCAACATCTGAACAAACCATCCAGCCACACACATTCACCGTCAACGTAACCAACCACTCCATCACATCAATTTTTGTTGATGTACCAACACACCCTCGCCTCACTGACCAACCCAGATCCCAATTCTGCTTACAAAATCACCAACCTTCCGTAATCAGAAAAAATAAAAGCGATAAACATGACACCGAACTTCTAGTACCCGAAGCAGATATAGCGATAGCCCTTAAACCTGCAAAAGATGCGCACGACATCATGACGGCACTGACACATCTTTCGATCATATGCTTAAAGTCTAATAGGAATATAAAACACCGTCACGACGAGAATGAAGCAAAAATAAAGCGCAAACCAGTGCCCCCTTCACCTACTTGGTTCATGCATGTCATGCATGTGTAGACCCTATGCCAATGACCGAAGCGCTTGAGTCAAATCACATCATTAACAATCGTAGACAGCGGGATAACGCGTGACGGTCAGCACTTGCAGATTCATAGAACTGACGTTGCCACCTTACCTAAACGAAAGAGCATTCTATTTGCACACAGTAAACCGCTGTGATCCTCAGATGCTTATTACCATGACGAGTTAACCAGTAAAACGAATATTGGAACACTCACCCGTCCTGCCGACCTAAAAACACAATGTCCACACGCCTTCGTAAACACAAATGAACATTCTAAGAATCACATTAAAAATGCTGTCATGATTGGACAAACAACGCCTCCAAGATAGTTCGCAAATAGCAGCCATTTGGATAGAGACACAACCCAATGGCGCAATAAAGTTTCACTTTAAAACCTGTGTCTCCCATTCCAAATCTCATACTTCAGTGCTTGCGAAACACGCTTGCATCCCTTAGAACCTCATAATCCAGACCCCCTCCACACACACGATCCCGTGAAACTCACCGACCTCTCCAACCCCGCGTTCTTAGAAAATCCCTATCCACTGTATGAAACCCTACGCGCACAGGCACCCTTCGTGAGCATCGGACCGAATGCACTGATGACGGGACGCTACAGCCTAGTCGACTCCCTGCTCCACAACAGGAACATGGGAAAAAAATACATAGAGAGCATACGATTACGGTACGGAGACACCGCTGCTGATATGCCATTGTTTCAAGCATTTAGCCGGATGTTTATAACGATCAACCCGCCTGCACATACACATCTACGTGGCTTGGTAATGCAAGCGTTCACCGGGCGAGAGAGTGAATCAATGCGCCCCCTTGCGATCGATACGGCGCACCAATTGATTGACAACTTTGAACAGAAACCATCCGTTGATCTTGTTGCTGAATTTGCCTTTCCCTTTCCCATGCAGATCATTTGCAAAATGATGGATGTGGATATTGGAGATGCCGTCACCCTGGGTATGGCGGTGAGCAAAATTGCCAAGGTACTCGACCCTTCGCCAATGTCGGCCGATGAATTAGTACACGCAAGCACTGCCTACGAAGAGCTTGCGCAATACTTTACGAAGTTGATTGAGCTACGCCGCACCCATCCTGGAACTGACTTAATTTCCATGTTTCTGCGTGCTGAGGAAGATGGCGAGAAACTAACCCATGATGAAATCGTCTCCAATGTGATTATGTTATTAATCGCCGGTTACGAAACCACATCCAATATGATTGGCAATGCATTGATTGCGTTGCATCGCCATCCAGAGCAACTCGCACTGCTCAAGAGTGATCTGTCACTGATGCCACAAGCGGTATCGGAATGCTTACGTTACGACGGGTCGGTACAGTTCACGATGCGCGCGGCGATGGATGATATAGAGGTTGAAGGCGAGTTGGTCCCTCGCGGCACAGTAGTATTTTTGATGCTTGGTGCTGCCAACCGTGATCCGGCACAATTCACTCATCCCGACCAGCTGGATATTACTCGTAAGCAAGGACGCCTCCAGTCATTCGGTGCAGGCATTCATCATTGTCTTGGCTATCGGCTTGCGCTGATTGAACTGGAATGTGCATTAACTACGTTGTTTGAACGCCTACCACATTTAAGGCTCGCTCATCTGGATGCATTGAACTGGAACCAACGGAGCAACCTGCGGGGCGTCAATACATTGATTGTGGATTTGCATGCAAAAAACTAGAGACACCACATACAAAAGTGATGCACATCATTAAACCTTATTAAACTGCCACCACACGCTAGTATCATGTCATTGCAACTTTATTAAACGATGAGATCAACACTTAATTTTTAATCGTTATAGATAACAACTGATGATTCAATTAGTGAGGCTATCACGTATTACAGCTCTTTCTTATTTATTAGAGAAGTTCCGCAAAATACGCTTAGACCTTCAACCTATCCAGGCCACACTGCGATGGCACACTTGACAATCTGATTGTATTGCTCACCAAGCCTCTTACAGAAGAGTCATATGAAAACCTCTGAATCATTTTTTGTAAACATGAATGGTTTCCTATTGATTGATCGTCGACTAAACAGCAACAAGCTCACCTGAAATCTAAGGGAGATTCCAAGCGCAGATCACATCACAAATCTTTTCAATTTATGACACGATATAAGCCGCATAAAATACCAATGCAGCTAGTACCTACACAGATCATAAAATTTTTAGTCCATAAACCAGACACCGTAAAACGATGTGATGACTCCTTCAGATTTAGTCCGATGAGACATGAACAACCATAATATCCCCATCATTTCTCGCATGTGGCAAACAGATCATGTGGACGCTCATATAGCGCTGTCTTGACCTGCATCAACCCCAACACCGATGAGAATAGATTGTCATGGTCAGCATACTGACGGGCACGTTGGTGCACACAGTTCAAGTCTATCTGACGTGACTGAACGAACTGCTTCGAGAACCATATCACCATCGGCACCCGTGTCTGCTCAACAGGCGCAATTGCGTATGGCATACCATGCAAATAAAGTCCCTTTTCACCAAGAGATTCACCGTGATCGGATAAATAAATCATCGCTGTGTCGTAGTCGGACATATCACGCAGCATCCCAATCGTCCGGACAAGAAAGTGGTCGGTATAAAGCAAACTATTATCGTAAGCAGCAACGATCTGCTCACGGCTGCAACTCCCCAGGTTAGGAGTCTCACACGTCGGATTAAATTGACGGAACGCAACTGGATAACGCTGGAAATAACTGGGACCGTGGCTACCAAGCTGATGAAGCACCACCACCCGATCCCCCGACTTACTGCGTACCTGCGACACGAAATCCTTCAGTAGAATTTCATCCATACAGCGACCACTACTAGTGCACAGCGTGGGATCTTTAGCATCATCTAACTGCTGCAACTCCAATCCATCACATACCCCCTTACAGCCAGACTGGTTATCGCGCCACAACGTACTGATTCGGGCACGCTCAAGCACATGTAATAGCGACTGATGCCCACGAATTTTACGTTCGTCATAATTGCGACGACCATACGGTGAAAACATGCATGGCACCGAAACTTCAGTATTAGTTCCACACGAGTGCATATCTTGGAAATTGATAACGTCGTTCTGAGCCAATTGCGGAGTTGTCTGACGGACGTAGCCATTCAGCCCCCAATTCTGTGCCCTGGCAGTTTCACCAACTACGATTACTAACAAACGCGGACGACTACTTGGTACACGTGGGGTAGCCACCGCATCTTCACCAATCGGCAACTTGGGAGCGCGCTTCAAAACCGAATCATTGCTCAACATCTTGCGCAACGCCATGATGTAATTGATGGGCGTGGCTAAATGACGCACCTCACGATCATTACGTATCAACGCCGACAATTTTTGGAATGACAGCATCGCACCACTGGCACCAACCACAATAACTATCAGCAAAAACAACATGCGTAGGCCAAGCGCACGAGACCAAGGTCGCTGGCGAAACCGTAGCCGCCACAACACCGCAATTGGTACCGCCGCATAGAACAGCAACGGCAAAATTAGCGCTGAAGTTATCAGCTCCCGAGACTCTTTATGATCGGTATTGAACACATTACGCAGCATGTCCGCGTCCAGGTAGACGCTGTAGCTATTCATGTAATGCGTAGCAAACGCCGTAATCACGAATAACAAAGTCAACAATGGCTTTGCACTCCACCGCCACACCACCAAACCCAACAGCAACGCATGTACCGTCACCAACAACGCTAAAAGCGAAAGGACAAAACCGATACTTCCTGAGACGGTACTCATCGCACTTCGCCAGAACATCGTATTGCAAGCAAGTGCAAAGAACAGGCTAGTACAGAGCACTACACTCTCAGTAGAAACTTCCGGGCGCACACGCCAGTTAAACTCACTCATCCGACGCCGTAACACAAGAACAAATGTTGAAAAACTCATGTCATTGCCCTTTGTTGCGCAGAGACTACCCTTACTGCGGGAGAAACAAAAAAGAGGTAGAAAAAGCCCAAAGCAACCAACCAACAGATGGTCAGTGACCATAGATCATGGGAAAGAAAATGTGCACCACGCAACTGCTGTGAAATACCAAAAATAAGACCAGCAACCAAACCGATCATTAAACCTAACCAGCGCCAAGCCGGACACACCCCCCACGCTGCAAAATACAGGCACACCCAAGCATAACCTGCACTGGCATGGCCTGCAGGAAAGCAGCCTGACGCCTTCAAACCATGGCGACTCTCAAACAAACCAATGAATGGAAATCCACCGCCATAACGCACCAAATCCCAAGGACAATCCATACCAGTAAGACGTTTTACCAATGAAATAAGACTAGTAGACAGTACCAACGTCACGACGACATACAAAGACGCACGCAAATAACGACACCCTGCCAGCCCTCCCCGACACCTCACTAACATACCTGCCAATAAGCACAACCCAGCAACGATACTAAGCCACTTACCAACACGATGAATAAGATACTCGGTGATCCAATGCTGCTTAAGCAACCACTGTCCACCTTCGAGACGGTACAACAAGTCAGCTAGCGACTGATCGCCTGCTAACCCCATCAACAGACCGGATAACAACATCACCCCAACTAACGGCAACCAAAGATGAAAAAATAGAAACTTACGGACCTGGATACACGCAGCCTGGTTGATGCGTATGGACAAAATCGAATTCATGTAAGTCAATGCCTATATAGACACAATATATAAATGTTGGGTATCACGTATAAAAGAATGCCACTTAAAGAAGATTAAAATTAGAAAAAATGTGAATCTCAATGATAACCGCCACAACAACATAGGCAACCTGACAGCGATACAAATAGACTACACACATTGTCTCTTGATTGAAGAATGTGCAGATTAATTACGGCCCTTCTCTAAGATTGCATCTAAAAATAACACATAAAGAATTTTCAAATCAGCAAATGCGACAAAGCAACCTGGAAGCTAATGAAATGAAAGCGACTCACATTCAAGCATAAAAAATAATCGCTCACTGTTATCAGCCAGAATAGTCACCGCGTTGTACGAATAACTATCGGATAGCACATCAAGAGCACACGACCTATCCACTATTTTTTCGAGGATTTAATGACCAATGACACTATCTAACGGGACTTAATCTAACTCTATTACCCTAACACTCTAAGTCACTGAGCTTGCATAAACTAACGCTCACACTTAAACACATACACCAACTCGAAACGCTTGGCACAACAAACAGGGCAAAAAATTGGATACTCCCAGCACATGTTCCAATCGTAGATTGGCGGCTACCGAACTCAATAACTAATCCAACTCCCTATTAACAACAATTCGCACTTCTCGAACATCAACGAATAATATAAACATCATTATATTTACGGAGAGAGTCAAGTGCATCAACCCCAAAGCTGAAACAGCACGTCAGCATCCTATGCTGCGTTAATAACTTCAATAAGTTGAGAAATCCAATAGATTTCCACCCCTCAAAACGATAACTACGACATTAAATCATCTTCGGATCAATATTATTTTCACTCAGCATAACCACCAACTTTCCTATGGCCATTAAAGCTCTTAAGCATTACATTGAATACAACCCCGTTAAATAGATTTTATTTCAAAAGAGAATTCCACATAAATAAATAATTAGCCCATTAATCCCATCCTCATATACCCATTTTAGAATCTTCAATTCAAAGATTCAGGATAAGACACGATCATTCACAAGTATCTATTATGAGAATTATTATTATTCGCCCAATTGATTTCAGCTTATGTAAGAAGCAGGAAACAATCCACGCCACAGAATTTTAACAACACAATACCGCACAAAAATAGCGATATGACAGAATATGCAAGCACCACACATAAAAAACAGCCCTTCATTGGATCGCTTATTAAATACAGCGACCACAATAAGGACTATATTCACCTGTTCATTCCATTAGAAACATTTAGATCAAATTCCCACAGGGAACGTGGCAACACTCGACTCGAATTGCACAATGAGAACACGAGTGCAGACACGAACTGGAACAAGAGTTTATTTCAGAGATATAAAGCAGTGCATTGACGAAATTCAATGCACCGCAGCAGTAGCATTAGCCACACGCAACACCTTAGGAGTCACGAAAATCAAAAGCTCGGCCTTTTGTTTATCTTTACCACGTTTCTTAAACAAATTACCAAGGAAAGGCACATCCCCTAAGAACGGAACCTTACTCACACTATTACGGTCGGAAAACTCATATACACCACCGATAACAACAGTTTGACCATCATCAACCAATACGGCAGTGTTGATCTCACGCTTGTTCAAGGTCGGCACGGTACCGAAATTGGCGATCGTAATCATTTGATCAATCTCGTCCTTCTTGACAGTCATGTTGAGAAACACACGGTTGTCATTGGTGATCGTTGGGGTCACACGCAACTCCAAAACAGCCTCTTTAAATTGGACATTCGGAGTGGCTTGACCACCAGCGACTCCTCCAGTGATCGTGACATACCCAATTTCCTTACCTTGTTTGATATATCCCTCACGCTGGTTTGCAGTGACAATACGAGGGTTTGAAATCACCTCGCCACGGGATTCCTGCTGCAATGCCGAAAGCTCAAGATCTAGATTAAATTTAGGTCCAAGCAAAGTGTAGGCTAAACTCGGAAGAACTGAAGCAGTGGTGTTGGTCGGACCGCCCAAATCAACATTAAGCCCCCGCGTAGCCGATGTGGAGCTGCCAGCAGTCACATTACTACCGATCGTTGCAGTGTTATCGCTGAAACGACTAGCAGCACCAACACCGAACTTGGCCCCCAAATCACGCGCGAAGCTATCGGTGGCGATCACGATGCGGCCCTCAATCAACACTTGGTCCACAGGACGATCAATATGCTGGATAAGAGTACGCATTTGCGCAACTTTCTTCGGAATATCGCTAATCATCAACGTATTAGTGCGCTCATCAGCCACAAGCCGACCACGTGGCGATAAGAAAGCATCATCACTATTATTATTAGGTGTACCGTTACCTCCCCCACCCATACCTTTGGCTTCTGTCAGTGCCTTAAAAATGACCGTGGCCGAATGATAATTTATTTGGACATAATCGGTAATTAACCCCTCACGATTTTCGATCGCGATCCGCGCGTCCTCTTTTTCTTGCTCGTATTTAGCAAGCTCCTGTTGCGGCGCAACCCAAATTACTTTCTCATCACGGCGCTTATCCAATCCTTTAGCACGCAAAACGATGTCGAGCGCTTGATCCCATGGCACATTAATCAAACGTAGAGTGACATTACCTTGCACAGTGTCGGAAGCAACAATATTGAGATTGGACTCATCAGCGATCAACTGCAAAACCGTTCGTACTGGAACGTCTTGGAAGTTAAACGTTACTGGACGACCACTGTACCCTTGTGCGGAAATCTTCGCTGCGGACTTACTGACCGATTCTGGGGTGATCGCCCCACCCATGGCAGCCTCTCCCTTGCGTGGCACAATTTCAACCACGTATTCATCCCCTGTCTGGTAAGCAAGCGACTCAAACGCTCCCTTCGTGCTCAACACAAGTTGTGCACCCTTACCCATAGGCTTAGCGTCGATACGCTGCACTGGGGTAGCAAAGTCAACAACGTTGATCTGGCGTTGCAAGACAGTCGGCAACACAGCTGTCCCCAGGTCAACCAGCACGGTGCCACCCTGCGTACGCAGGTCAGGAGTGGCTCCCTGCCCATCAAACTTCAAAATCAGACGGCCAGAGCCATCATCACCACGTTTGAAATCGATTTTGGAAACGCTTAGTGGCGCATTGGTAGCTTTAGCCACTGGAATCGCTTGCTTGTTTTCAGCCGATACGGTTCCTGGGATGCAACACCAAGCGAAAGCTATGCATACCCAAATTTCACATACGCGAAGCGAGGCTATACGCCTAACAAAACGCAAGCCTAAGACTTCAAATAAAGTCATCATTCTATCCCTTAAATCAATCATTAATCGTCGAACGAAAGTGCGGCTGGCCGTTCCAACCATCCTCCCTCGCCATTTGAAACAAGTTCCACAAGTTCGACGCGATCTTCATTCACCTTCGTAACTCGCCCATCGTTCTGTCCAATATACATCCCTCGACGCACCCGATAAGTGACTTTGTCAGGAGCAGTAATCACTGCAACCAAACCAGCACCCCTACCGATCGTACCCACCATCTTCAATGTATCAAGTGGGAATGCTTCCAGCGGCTCCTTACGTCGATGCGGATCTGGACGTAACCCATTGCCCCCCTCAGGATTAACCCAAGCGTCGCTAAAGGGATCACGCATTCCCTGCGCAGAATACTCAAAGGTTTCAAACTGCTGCATCACTGGTAGTTGTTCCAGAGGTGGAGCAGGACGCGCACGCACCTCACTCACCCAATTTTTCAAATCTGGTGCATCGCCAAACGAGGTGGTTACACTACGCATGCAACCGACTAATACCAAGAGAACAATCAAACCGACTATTTTTTTGAGGGTTTTTGTACTCATGGTCCATCCTTCTTGCTCGCAGCATCAGCAGTACGATTCTCCTTATTAGCTATTTCCTGGTCATCCAGGTAGCGGTAGGTCTTCACTGTGCCAGACAATTCAAGCAAACCTCGCGTAGACACATTGTTCCTATTGGTTTTCGGTTTGAGACTCATATCATGCATAGTCAAAATCACTACGCGCGGTAAAGAAGCCACACCACTGACAAAAGCAGCAAACTGGTGATAGCTCCCAACCATACGTAAAGAAATCGGCTTCTCGGCGTAAAACTCCTGAAGAACTTCATCCCCTGGTTGAAATAGCTCATTCACCAAACCACTAGATAAGGCAGTCTGAGAGATATCAACAATCAGATCGGGCATTTCGGTCTTACTAGGCAACTGCCGTAACATCTGCTTCAGCACCTCTTCCATCTGCGCCAACTGCTGCTTTAATGGCTGCAGGTTCACAGCACGTTCCTGCTGCTTTTGGAATTCCGAACGCAGCTCGCGCTCTTTGCCTTCAAGCACACCAAGTTTCTCACGCTCACCGCTAATGACGAGGAACCAAGCCATGATGACAATAAAAAAGCCGACCAAGACGCAGAAAACCATCTTGACCTTCTGTGGCCATGCACCAATATTATTAAAATCTAGGTCACTCAATTTAAACGAATTCTTACTCATCAATTGTCCTCTGACAGCGGCTTAAAATCAGCAGACGACGACGCAGAGGCTTTCCCAGAATTAGGAGATATGGGCCTATGACGAGCCTTATCTGGCGACTCTGGCTTGGACAGTTTTGCTTTGATAGTAAATACATACGGCAGAGCCCTGCTATCAATGAGCGTATTTTTATCTTGTTCCTTGGCTTCAATGATCGACAAATCGGGATTAGTCATCCATCCTGACCCCTCAATATTGCGCATGTAAGTACTGACTCTCACGTTTGACTGAGAGCGTCCTTGCAAAGTCAAACTATTACCTTCCTGCTTAATAGTGGTCAGAACCACGCCATCCGGGATGGTACGTGCCAACGAATCGAATAAATGAACCATTTGCGAACGGTTTGATTGCAGCTCTTCGATCACTTTCTTACGCGCCAGTAAATGCTCTTTCTTCTTGTCAAGTTGGTCGATTTCCCGATTCTGAGCCTTAACCCCCTCTATCTCGGAAACCAAGAATGCGTTGCGATCATTCTGACCACTGACCTGCGCGTCATAATAAAACCACACAAGCGCCGAAACGAGGATACCCACCAATGTGGAAAAACCAAGCATCACATAAAACTCACGCTCACGCTGCTTGCGGCGCTCAACGCGCCAGGGCAATAAGTTAATTCTGGCCATCAGTCAAAACTCCTCAAAGCCAGACCAGTAGCAATCATTAAAGCAGGTGCATCTTGAGCAAGCGTGTGTGCTTGCACTTTCGCCCCTAAAGTCATCTGCGCAAGCGGATTAGCCACAACGGTAACGACACCCAACCGTTCTTCGACCATAGCCGGTAACCCCGCAATCACAGCACAGCCTCCCGCCAACACGATGCAATCAACTCGGTTGTACTCACTGCCAGCATAGAAAAACTGTAATAAACGGCTGATCTGCTGGATCACAGAGTCCTTAAATGGTCCCAGCACTTCAACCTCATAGCTTTGCGGCAAACCTCCTTGACGCTTGGCCTGACCAGCCTCCTCGTAAGTCATCCCATAGCGATGCATTACTTCGTCAGTAAGCTGCTTACCACCAAATAGCTGCTCGCGCGCGTACAAACTGCGACCACTATGCAGCACATTAAGCGTCGACATCGTTGCACCGATGTCGATCAATGCAACCAATGCATTACTCCCAACCGACAGTTCTTGGGCAATAAGAGAGAAAGCGTTCTCAACCGCTAAAGCTTCCACGTCAATAACCTTGGCAGTCAACCCCCCAGCTCCAACGCAGATTGGCGCAATTCGACATTCTCCGAACGAGACGCAGCCAGCAAAACTTGGACCATCTCCGTGTTGTTGGGAACCGGACCAAGCACCTCGAAATCTAGGCTGACCTCTTCAATAGGGTACGGGATGTAATTCGTAGCCTCGATTTCTATCTGAGCTTCCAAATCCTGCTCGTCCAGACCAGCAGGCATCGGTATCAATTTGGTGATCACTGCCGAACCGGCAACCGCGGCAGCGGCAAATTTGGCCTTAGTTCCAGAACGACTTACCGCACGACGGATTGCTTCACCAACCTGCTCGACTTCAACGATGCCCTTCTCAGCGACCGCATTCAGAGGTAGCGGCTCCACAGCATAGTGTTCCACCTTGAAGCGATTACCACTGCGGGAAAGCTGTAAGAGCTTCACTGCAGTTGAACTAATGTCGACACCAACCAATACCGACTGTTTTTTTGAAAAAAGCCCCACGAAAACTCCCCTGACCACGGGCACTTTTAAGACAGGAACATATCTGTTTCCACGCCCAGGTACCTTAAATTCAAATATAAAACTGCGGCACACAATAGCTTGCTATGCATCACATAGCAAACAACACTGCCGTGCGTTGCATTTGTTTTTTAACAATTAGAAATTCTAAGGCAATGCCAAAGCCTAAGCTCATCTATACTCTACGGCCAAAAAGTTCGCAATCCAATATCGATTTAAATATGTATCGTCTCCGCGGTTGGCTTGGGTGGCTCCTCACCATACTTATCATCCTCACACTCGTTGGCATCCTGGCAGCGGGCAGTATGTATTACGCCATTTCCTCGAAACTGCCCGACATTCGAAACCTCAAACAAGTCGAACTACAAGAACCAATGTACGTCTACTCCCACGATGGCCTGTTGATAGCGATATTCGGAGAAATCCGCCGCTACCCTGTGCAGATCAAGGAAGTGCCTGAGCAACTTAAACAAGCATTCCTAGCGACCGAAGACGCTCGTTTCTACGAACACAGCGGCATTGACTATAAAGGAATTGCACGCGCAATTTGGCTACTAGCGACAACAAACGAAAAACGTGTCCCAGGTGGTTCAACGATTACTCAACAGGTTGCCCGCCAATTCTTTCTCAACTCCGAATACAGCTATAAACGCAAACTGGCTGAAATTCTATTAGCTCGAAAAATAGAGTCGCAGTTAAAGAAAGACGAAATCCTGGAGCTGTATCTAAACAAAAGTTTTTTCGGAAACCGTGCCTACGGCATCGCTGCTGCAGCCGAGTTTTACTACGGCAAGAAACTAAACGAACTTAACCTTGATGAGATGGCATCCTTAGCTGGGATCCCCAAATTTCCATCAAGCGGCAACCCGATTACCAACCCGGCTCGTGCCCGCGAACGGCGTGATTTATACGTACTACAACGCATGGTCGACCTTAACTTCATCACCCAAGACCAAGCCAATGCCGCAAAAGCAATACCGATGCACGCCAAACCCCACGAACCACCAGTCCAGGTATACGCCCCCTACGCAGCCGAAATGGTACGTCAGGAAATGATCGCCAAATACGGTGGTGCCGCACTCAACAAAGGCTATCACGTCACCACCACGATTGATGGCACACTTCAAATGGCCGCCGAAACTTCCGTACGCAACGGCCTAGCGTTATATGAACATCGCCACCGTTGGCGAGGTGCCGAACAACATATCGAAGTGGATGCAAACGCAGACACAGCTACATTAGCTGCACACCTGTCAGGCATTTCCTCCCAAGGTGGGATGTTCCCAGTGATCGTGGCACGTACCACTCCCGAAGGCAGCGCCATCGTGGTACGTAGTGATCGCAGCGAATTGACGCTCCCCCCGGCAGCCTCGCGCTGGACCGGCACTCCACTGAACAAACTCCTCAAACGTGGTGACGTGGTGCGGGTCAGGCCTGGGGAAAAACGGGGTGAATGGACATTAGAACAGCTACCCAGCGCTCAATCCACATTGGTCTCACTAGATGCCAACAATGGCGCACTACGTGCACTCGTCGGTGGCTTCAGCTTCACCGCTAATAAATTCAATCGCGCCACCCAAGCACGCCGCCAACCTGGGTCGAGCTTCAAGCCATTCGTCTATTCAGCCGCATTAGAAAAAGGCTTCAATCCAGCGTCCATCGTACCGGATGCACCTGTCATATTCCGCGATCGCCGCGGCCATACCTGGTCGCCACAGAACGATGACGGCAAATTCCAAGGTCCAATGCGTATCCGTGACGCCCTGGTTCAATCACGCAACCTAGTATCAGTACGACTACTCGACGCAATCGGCATAGATTTTGCACGCAACTACATTACCCAATTCGGTTTTGAGGAAAACGAGATTCCTCCAAACTTATCAATGTCTCTGGGTACAGCCTCACTCACTCCATTGTCGATCGCGCGCGGTTACGCAGTATTTGCAAACGGCGGCTTCCGCATCGACCCTTGGCTTATTGACGAGATACACGACAGAGAACACAAATTAATCTTCAAGAACAACCCTAAGGTAGCCTGTAGCAGCTGCACGTCGGCCAACACCAACGTCACTCAATCAACCAGCCACCTAGTGGACGGATTCAACTTTGGCGCACCCACCAAAACAGAACCATCCAAACCAGTAAAAAACAACAACGAACCTACCCAGACCATCCCTTCACCGGATCCCAACACCCCAATGGCACCGCGCGCGATTGATGAACGCGTTGTCTTCCAATTGGTATCAATGATGCGCGACGTGGTGCTACGCGGTACAGCAACCGCAGCACGCTCACTGAATCGCCAGGACATCGCCGGAAAAACTGGCTCAACCAACGAACACCGTGATGCGTGGTTCTCAGGGTTTGGCGGACCTTATGTAACTACCGTATGGGTAGGACGCGATGACTTCCAGTCACTTGGTTACAGAGAGTATGGCGGTAAAGCAGCACTCCCCATCTGGATCGAATATATGCGCACTGCATTGAAGGACAAACCAATCGCACGCAACGCCCCCCCTCAAGGCATGACTCAAACCACACTCAACGGAGCAACCGAATGGGTCAAAAACGAAGATATAAACCACTTACAAGATCATGATTTCAAGTTGCATGAAGAAGAAAGTGATGAACAGACCTTTGACATCTTCTGATTCTGCCCCGAGCCAACACACATTCATTACGTAGGACTAAATATCACTTAGGTAAAAAACCAACTGCCCTCTAACAGCATTTAGCAAAGACATTCCCCATCATGAAAAGCAGTGTATAAAGTACCCAATAGAGCGGTGCATCTTGATCAAATACCGTATTTCGGAAACCCCTACTCGAGACACTTAGCAGAGAGACACATTCAACTTCAGCAATACCGATATGAATGAAACATCCCAACCAAGGAATACACAGTCAACCTCCCAATACCGACATGCACCACAACTCCATCAGGTTCGGATCACTCATTCCATTGCAGCCTCAACACATCGCCAAGCAGCAGCATCCAACGCTGCAACCACCTGCAATGCCTGAAGATTTTCTTTCAATTGAGCAACCCGACTCGCACCGAGAATCACCGTAGAGACATGTGGATTACGTAAACACCAAGCAATCGCCAATTGCGTCGGCAACTGGCCAAGATCAGCAGCAACCTCACTAAAGCGCCGCGCTTGTACCAAACGCGCCTCACCCTCACCCAACACCTGCCTCTGTAACCACTCGTAACCTGGCTGCACCAAACGGCTGCCCGATGCCACACCCACATTGTGTTTTCCAGTCAGCAACCCCGATGCCAAAGGCGACCAGATCGTCGTGCCCAAACCCTGAGCATAGAGCGATACATACTCCCGCTCTACACGCTCACGGTGTAGCAAGTTGTACTGAGGCTGCTCTACCCACGGACGCTCAAGATGCTCACGCGAGGCAATTGCAATTGCTTCGGCAATCTGTGCAGCTGACCACTCCGAAGTGCCCCAGTAAAGCACCTTGCCCTGCCGAATCAGCGTAGTCATCGCACGTACCGTCTCCTCAATCGGAGTATCAGCATCAGGACGATGACAGAAAAAAAGGTCCAAATAGTCCACTCGCAAACGCTTCAATGCAGCATGGCAAGCATCATGGACATGCTTGCGTGAAAGCCCGCACTGCGTCGGACGTGGCTCATTCACAGCCCCAAAGAACACCTTACTGGATACACAATAACCATCACGTGGCAAACGCAAGTCGGCAATCACATCCCCCAACACCTGCTCCGCACGCCCTTGAGCATAGGTCTCAGCACCATCAAAGAAATTCACGCCGTGATCCCAAGCACAAGCCACTAAATTACGAGCCTCATCGCGCGCAACCTGATTGCCAAAAGTCACCCAAGTACCGAAAGAAAGGACTGATAACTGCAACCCAGTAGAACCAAGACGACGATAATGCATAAAACTCCACTCCCTAAAAGGACGCGAGAATAAAGAAACAACCCATGCAACAACAAAAGAAAACAACAACACACAGCACTACTAATAAGTAGATATCGTCTTCACTTCCCCAATCCGCTTGCTAAAAGCTTCTAAGCGTGCCGCAACCAACGATTCTCACATGACCAATCGTGTGAATTGAATCGACTTCACCCCACTCACCTTAGAACCTCAACTGGATATTCTTACCTAATCACCGCCCGATCCCTGCAAACCACTCACACCCGAAATCCGATTGCAGGTTGATTGCCCCCTGCAACCAGCTTACGAATTGGGTAGCTTCATCAATTTTTCAGCAAATATCTCCCTAATCGAGAATCCAAACATCAGCGCTCCGTCACGATCTGATCACATTAGAGCTATGTATTAGGCTCAATGTCTCGATCATCACCATCATGACAGCTAACATGGACAATACGTTGTCGCACCTTGTCTAACTCACACTCCATATTTAAAGGTTCTTATGCATTCAGTCGTCGTCGTCGGCTCCTTCAGTATTGATCATGTTTGGCGCTGCGACACATTGCCCACACCTGGTGCAACAATTGCCGGCCGCTATAGCCGTGGTCCAGGAGGCAAAGGCTTCAACCAAGCCGTGGCGGCTTGCCGCGCTGGTGCGCGCACCTATTTCATATGCGCACTCGGCAATGACACCGACGGCAATATGGCACGCGACATCGCCACAAAAGACGGCTTCACACTGATCGGCGAATCCAGCACCGAACCCACTGGCACCGGAGGGATCTATGTCGACAGCCACGGCCATAACACTATCGTCACTGGCGCTGGTGCCAACGCAGTACTGAGCACCCACTTCATCACAGAACAACGCGCCCTAATTACCTCAGCATGGATCGTCTTGGCACAACTGGAATCACCGATAGAAACACTCGAAACGGCGCTCAGCATGGCGCGCGAAGCTGGCCGCTTGACCATACTCAATGCTGCCCCCGCCAATGCAACCGCCACGATCAACCTACTCAAATTGGCCGACGTGCTCACACTGAACGAAACGGAATTCGTCGCCTTGCTCAGCCGTCACGTCGGTGAAAGGATCAGTCCCGACAACGTCGCCACCACCGATGGCAACACACTACACGCCTTATGCAACAAACTACTGTCCGGCAGTACGGTTGTCATTACATTAGGCTCGGCTGGCGTATTCGTTTCACACTCGGAAGAAAACCTGCGTGGTGACACCCAGCCCTACTATCGTGTGGCCGCCGAACAGGCCCACACCGTAGACACCACCGGAGCTGGCGACGCATTTAATGGTGCTTTGGCAGCATCCCTGGCACGGCAACCAAACACAGCGTTTATCCAGCACATACGCCTCGCCAATAGCTATGCAGCGCGCTCGACCGAAACAGAAGGTGGAGCCGTATCAATGCCAATATTAACGACTACCCAAGACTAAACAGGCACGAAATAAAGTAGAGAGTGCAATGACTCACCACCCCGGCGAGCGCATCTGACTGCCCACTCATCCTGAGCACAAAAAGTCATCAGCTGTATGACCTCCATGAACCCAACGTGGGCACTGCATCGCTCCCATTGCAGCCTGACTTGCTTCTATCGCTATCGCAATCACTTATACAGCCCACTCACACTTGAGCTGCACCTCAAATCATAGCGTTGCAATCACATATGGTCGGCAGCGACGCAGCGCTGTATCGAAGTGATTCCAACACAGCATTCCTGGAGTGGTTCCACCATGTCCTAGTCCTACGGCTCTGCCGTGTTCAGGTCAAGCAAGGAGACAACCTATCCGCTGACCTACAGCACATGCCGCACGACCACGTTGCGCCAGCACACTGTACAACACAAATTTTCAAAGGATGCGACACAAACCAGCATCAAAAACATTGTTGCTCTGAGACATAAATAGCGAAAAAGAACATATCACCAGCACAACACTGCCTTGCCCATCGTTTCTATGGATACATGGGGAGCACTTTTAATCTGGATCGCTGGCTCCAATGTCTACAGCAGAGCATGTCCAAGCATCGAAAAATCCATGGCACTGTCATCCTGCTCATTGCAATACACCGTATATAGCACGATCACCAATGACCAGAGTAAGACCACCCGCCACTTCTTAAAGATGATCCAGTCGACAACGACTCTCTTTCAGCCAACTTGATTGAAATAACAAAACGCTTGAAACCACCGGAATAACATCCCCTGGGCCTCTACACAACGCATAGTATTGAGAGCATCAATCAAACTCAAAAAACCGCTGATTCAAAACACGGCCTACAGTAATACTAAAAATTTAAATCTTTATTCCACAAGATCAACAATCAGGATCGCAAAGATGTATTCAAGTACACCTCATTTCACCAACGAACACTTTGGATATTCAAAAAATACATCACTCTCCGCCTCAGAGTGAAATACGACTCAACTACAATCCAACACATCGACTCACGCCACATCCTGCGAAACAGTCACACAACCCAAGGTCTGTCAAAGGAACCCCTGGATTCGCTTGCATGACAACAACAAACAAATCCAGAGGAAATCCAAACTACGGCAGATAAATACTCAAAAAGCGCGCTTCACAAGCAACATACAGCGTACAAGCAGTTAATACAGACTCAATGCATGCCTGTGGCACCGCTATTTTCAGCACTGAATGGAATCAAATGTATTTCAACACGCCGGTTCTTACTACGCCCAGCTTCTGTACTGTTATCGGCAATCGGGTAACGTTTTCCCATCCCCGAGATTTCCATACGTTCACGCTGCACACCTTGTGCCGCTAAATAACTAGCAACCGCACCAGCACGATCCTCAGACAAGCGCTGATTCACCACATCACTGCCAATACTATCGGTATAACCAACCACCTCAATCATCGTCTGGTTATACTCGCGCAACGTCGAAGCGACATTTTTAAGTGCGCCATAAAATTGCGGCTTGAGCATCGACTTACCAAAATCGAAAGTAATACCGTCCGGCAAATTGAGAGTGATATTGTCACCGTCACGCTTGACATCAATGCCAGTATTGGCCGTGCGCTCACGCAAAGCGCGTTCTTGACGATCCTGGTAATTACCAATCGCTGCCCCGCCAAGTGCACCGATACCAGCAGCAATCATCGCGCGCTGTCTCCGCTTGGTGGCATTTTTACCAGTCAACAAACCCGCAGCAGCGCCAATGGCCGCACCAATGGCCGCATCCCGCCCGGTCCGGTTTCGCTGCTCTGTGGAATTACCAGACTGGTCACGCTGCACATAAGATCCACCTGTAGCACAACCGGACAGCACCAGCGCCACCGCCAGAACTGTACACATAGGCTTAAGGGCCGCTCGCATCATCATCATTACTCCTTCGCCGGCACATCCGGCACACCAATAGTTAAGATAAACGCAGAGATACATCAACTGGGTGATGGAAACCTGGACAACAATCAGACTACAACAATGTTATCAACCATGTAACCACAGCATGACACTCATGCTTGAGTACAGTCATTGATGTACGGCGCATCACTCATCTGACACACAAAACCACTGCAAAAAGCAATCCAATCAGCCTATCCAGCACACCTACTGCTCGAATCCTGATATCCAGACAATCCTTTTCCCGCAACGCTACCGTTACGCACGGAAAATGGTCGAATCAATCATCACACGCACATTCGGCTTGGAAGCAACACACGAAAGAACCAAACCAAGACAAAAAAACAGCAACAAAAAAATAGAACACCGATGACACCCAGCACATGCAACAACAACGCCTGGCACCCATCGCAGCAGTGCACATCCGTTCATAACAACGCAAGCACTGCTATAAGGCGTGATCATTCCCCCTGCAGCCACCCAGCTTCCGATTAAGCAAGTCACCGCTACGGCTCATGCCGCAATCCCATCCTCTGACTACACACCGTCTATTGCACCCGTAGCAACGCGAGACCAAGAGTGTCACAAGGATAGATGCGCCGATTTAGCCCCCTAGATCTCCAGCAACGCCGTACTACTCAAATGTGCCAATTGAGTCGTGGGCCAGATTATCGAAACGGGTGTATTCGCCAAAGAACTTCAACTTGCACGAACCTGTCGGGCCGCTGCGATGCTTACCGATGATGATTTCCGCCAAACCCTTATCCGGAGAATCTTTGTTGTAATACTCATCCCGGTAGATAAAAACGATCATGTCTGCATCCTGCTCAATCGCACCAGATTCACGCAGATCAGCCATGACGGGATGCTTGTCAGTGCGCGTCTCCAAAGAACGGTTCAACTGTGACAATGCAATCACTGGAACATTCAACTCCTTAGCCAACCCCTTGAGAGAGCGCGAAATTTCCGAGATCTCGGTAGCACGGTTCTCACTGTTCCCAGGGACAGACATCAACTGCAGATAATCGACCACCACTAGACCAAGATCATGCTCACGCTTCAAACGACGGCACTTGGAGCGCAATACCTCTGGCGACACACCAGGGGTATCATCAATAAAAATTTTAGTCTCCTTCAACATCTTGATTGCTCCAGTCACACGTGCCCAATCTTCGTCCTCAAGCTGACCCGTACGCAGACGCTGCGCATTGATACGACCATTAGAAGAAATCAAGCGCATCGCCAACTGTGCAGCAGACATTTCCATTGAAAATACAGCCACCGTCTTTTTCGATTTAATCGCAACATACTCAGCGATATTCAACGCAAAGGTTGTTTTCCCCATTGCCGGACGCGCAGCCAAGACGATCAAATCAGTCGGCTGTAAACCTGCGCTCATCGCGTCAAAATCGTTATATCCGGTTGGAAGCCCGGTCACATTACTACCGTTCTCAAAACGATCACGCAGCTGCTCAAAAGCATCCTTCAACGCACCAGGCATTGCCACAAAATCAATGCGACCACGCGCACCAGTCTCGGCAATTCCGAACACCGACTTTTCAGCCTCAGCAAGCAAATCAATACTTTCGCGGCCCTCTGGTTGGAATCCATCGTTAACGATCTTGGTTCCAACCTCAATCAACTGACGCAGTACTGCCTTATCGCGCACGATTTCAGCATAGGCAACGATATTGGCGGCCGAGGGCGTGGTACTCGCCAGCTCAATCAAATAAGCACCATGATCAACAACCTCCAGCATCCCCTGCGACTCAAACCATTCTCCTAGAGTGACGACATCGAATGGTCGCATCTTCCTAGACAAATCGCAGATCGCACGGTAAATCATGCGGTGATCACGACGGTAAAAATCGTTCTCCGTTAACCGATCATTGATCTTATCCAACGCATCGGGCGCCAACATCAGCCCCCCCAATACGGCCTGCTCAGCCTCAACAGAATGAGGAGGGACGCGCAACGGATCAACACGCAGCGCTTCACGATCGCCAGGCTCGCGTTGATAATTGGAATGGAAGCCGGGACGAGCAGACATAAAACAACGGCCTAGTACTGTGTAACAGGGGGTGAAGCATAGTCAGTACCGCAGCAACGGCCAAGGTACAATCCTGTGGATAAACCGGTGACAGTCAGTGCATAACACTCCAAACCATCACACACTCATCAGCCAGATGAAGACATGGCAGCCCATCACCTGTCACACGTGCCTGCGACAACAAGACAGACAAAACCGCTTGCCAAAGTATCCCGTTACAACACTTGTGATCTCTTCCCAGGATGCATGGCACCGTACCGCGTACGCCCTGGTAGACGACACTAACCACATGAGTTAGCCGGATGTTGTCGACTCACTAAACGCGCGTTTGCAAACAGCCACCTCATGACGCGTGACCCACGCGCGGATACAACCCCTGCGACGCAAAGAGAGTCGCAGCCATTCATATCTAAAGTTTAGAGGCACAGAAAAAGCCCCCGAATGGGGAGCCTACCGGACACCAATGATGCAATAGAACAACTACAACCGTACGGATCTCTTGCACCACTACAATAAATCAATCCTGCCTTGGTATTGACGGTTGGAAACGATCAATACCAAGGCAGGATTAAAGTATTAACAATATCGACCATCATCAAGACACTATGAGTGCGATCCTAGCGTCACTTATCGGATATCTGATGATCTAAGCAACAGAATCAACGCCACACACAATGAAAATTATCAGGGTACATTTACCAGACCGATCAACTAACGTTGCTTATCCAGCAACTGCTGGCGAACCTTAAGAATACAAGGGTCCTCAGTGAAAAAATGCTCCCCCGCACTATTGTCTTCACGATTACCAGTGCCAATATCAACCACAGACACTTGACGGCTACCACGCTTCTTGAATGATGCTATCGCCAAATTAGTGTTCTTCAAAAAAGGCACAACGGTATCGTTGTCAGAACCACACAGCAGTGTTGGAGTACGTGGTGCCCAATTCAGCAGATCATTGCGTACTAGATCTACAAAGAATGGATTCTTCCGATTCTTTGGAAAGTCGCTATAGAATCCAGGTTGCAAATACTGTTTTATCTGCTTGACATCGGGCAAATAATCGAAAACTTCACGCCTACCTTTTTCACCAGGGAACAATGCCTCAACCTGGTTAGCCCAAGGATCCTGGAAAACCTGACTAGGATCAGAGTAGATGTTTCGGTAAGTACGCTGCATCCCAACGATCGCATAAGTGCCTAAAATGATAGCGAAATTGTTTTCACCAACTTCGTTCCGACCAGTCCAAGTGTCAAGAAACGTTTGACTGAGTGCGTAAGGACCAGAGATGGGCGCGCTGGCAACAAGCCTGAATTCATTTGACAGATGCGCTTCAATTTCACGCTGGGTCGCCATTGCAGTATGACCACCTTGCGAAAAGCCAGACAACATCAGCTTGTTCGATAATGGCGTATTCAAATGCTGTAATACAGTACGAGATGCACGTAAGGCATCAATCAGCGCAGAGGCTTCTGAATTCGCATGCAGATATGGATGATACGGGTAATTAGATCCACCCAATCCAAGATAATCGGTGCCGACAACCACGTAACCTTGGCTCGCTAAACGCGTGACCAACGGATCATCGCCCTTGGCAGAAATAATGCTCTTGGCCTGTTCAGAGCGGCGGAATGTCTGTCCATCACGGCCCCAACCAAGCACAGGATAAGGTCCTGGACACTGTGGCCCGTCTGGAACAAGCACTACCCCAGATGCCCTGGTCGCTTCACCAACCACACCAACCGTTGTATACGTCATTTCAACCACTCGAACGTTGCATTTGGGTTGCTCGGATGGCGGCTCATCAGTAAGCAGAGCAGCAATCTGACGCTGCGTATAGCTACCAATAATTTTTCTGTTAATCACCATCCCACGTGAAGGCCAAGCAGCTGCAACACAGGGGAACAGAGCACAGATAAAAATAAAGTAACTCAGGATAAGAAGCACCGGTTTTCGTTGAGAACCATACATCATTGTCAATCACCAATTTATATTGAATGGAAAGAAATAAAACATGAGATTTAAATTCATTACATGGATCGGATGAATTAATAGCACGATTCTAAATCTGAAAACATGCAGAAACTCTCAAAAAATCATGATAATTAATTTAAAAATTATTCAATGACATCATGATTAAATATTAAATAGAGGTAAGTATTGATAGACATCACATTAAATACTCATAGATTACTAGCCACTCCAAACTCCGATCTCATTGTATCCACTACATAATCTACTTATTTCGGCTGCTAGCTATATAGTGGATGAATAACCCCACGTACTCCATTTCTCCAGACGTACGCCCCAGCGATCTGCACGCATGGACAGGATGAGATGTAACATCAGTGCATTACGCGATCGTGCATGCACTACGCCTGCCGCTGTGTAACGATATTTTGGCATGGTGGCACTTCTTTAAAAACGTCCTAGATATCGTCAGGCATTGCCAAGCAATAGCTTCATGAACTGACGCAATCCAAAGGCCGTAATTCACCGTGAGAGTACATCAATACAGCAATGCCTTCTCTACATCTCATTGCGCTTTATTGGATTCTATCAATGCAAATCCGCAATCAATGCATTGACACCCCGCAAGTTACCCCGCTGGTTCCAACTTAATGTATCCAGAACGGATGCAACGGATGTTACAAAAAGAAAGTCACAACCATTCATGTGTAAGATTTTGGAAGGAAAAAAAAGCCCCCGAATCGGGGGCATAGCGGGACATCAATTATGAAATAGAACAACTCCAACAATACGAAGCTCTTGCAATACGGGTCTCTTTCGCCACTAGTGGATCCGGCCTTGGGATTGACGGTTGCACAATATCACCATCAAGGCCGGATCAATGTATTAACAATAGCGGGGATGATGCACACACCTAAATGCGATCCTTGCATCACTTATCGGATATCTCATACGCACCACATCATCAAATGTATCTAGGTACGTTTGCAAACCCTATATCCACTAACGTTTCTTCTCTAGAAACTCATTGCGAACCTTAACGATACAAAGTTCCTCACTGGAAAGATGCGTCAGCGCACTATTGTCTTTACGATTGCCAGTGCCAATATCAACCACAGACACTTGACGGCTACCACGCTTCTTGAATGATGCTATCGCCAAATTAGTGTTCTTCAAAAAAGGCACAACGGTATCGTTGTCAGAACCACACAGCAGTGTTGGAGTACGTGGTGCCCAATTCAGCAGATCATTGCGTACTAGATCTACAAAGAATGGATTCTTCCGATTCTTTGGAAAGTCGCTATAGAATCCAGGTTGAAAATACTCTTTGATCTGATCAATCGCCGGCAAATCATCACCTAAGAAAAGATCAGTAGTATCTTTCTTGCCAGGGAACAATGCCTCAACCTGGTTAGCCCAAGGATCCTGGAAAACCTGACTAGGATCAGAGTAGATGTTTCGGTAAGTACGCTGCATCCCAACGATCGCATAAGTGCCTAAAATGATAGCGAAATTGTTTTCACCAACTTCGTTCCGGCCAGTCCAAGTGTCAAGAAACGTTTGACTGAGTGCGTAAGGACCAGAGATGGGCGCGCTGGCAACAAGGCTGAATTCATTTGACAGATGCGCTTCAATTTCACGCTGAGTCGCCATTGCAGTATGACCACCTTGCGAAAAGCCAGACAACATCAGCTTGTTCGATAATGGCGTATTCAAATGCTGTAATACAGTACGAGATGCACGTAAGGCATCAATCAGCGCAGAGGCTTCTGAATTCGCATGCAGATATGGATGATACGGGTAATTAGATCCACCCAATCCAAGATAATCGGTGCCGACAACCACGTAACCTTGGCTCGCTAAACGCGTGACCAACGGATCATCGCCCTTGGCAGAAATAATGCTCTTGGCCTGTTCAGAGCGGCGGAATGTCTGTCCATCACGGCCCCAACCAAGCACAGGATAAGGTCCTGGACACTGTGGCCCGTCTGGAACAAGCACTACCCCAGATGCCCTGGTCGCTTCACCAACCACACCAACCGTTGTATACGTCATTTCAACCACTCGAACGTTGCATTTGGGTTGCTCGGATGGCGGCTCATCAGTAAGCAGAGCAGCAATCTGACGCTGCGTATAGCTACCAATAATTTTTCTGTTAATCACCATCCCACGTGAAGGCCAAGCAGCTGCAACACAGGGGAACAGAGCACAGATAAAAATAAAGTAACTCAGGATAAGAAGCACCGGTTTTCGTTGAGAACCATACATCATTGTCAATCACCAATTTATATTGAATGGAAAGAAATAAAACATGAGATTTAAATTCATTACATGGATCGGATGAATTAATAGCACGATTCTAAATCTGAAAACATGCAGAAACTCTCAAAAAATCATGATAATTAATTTAAAAATTATTCAATGACATCATGATTAAATATTAAATAGAGGTAAGTATTGATAGACATCACATTAAATACTCATAGATTACTAGCCACTCCAAACTCCGATCTCATTGTATCCACTACATAATCTACTTATTTCGGCTGCTAGCTATATAGTGGATGAATAACCCCACGTACTCCATTTCTCCAGACGTACGCCCCAGCGATCTGCACGCATGGACAGGATGAGATGTAACATCAGTGCATTACGCGATCGTGCATGCACTACGCCTGCCGCTGTGTAACGATATTTTGGCATGGTGGCACTTCTTTAAAAACGTCCTAGATATCGTCAGGCATTGCCAAGCAATAGCTTCATGAACTGACGCAATCCAAAGGCCGTAATTCACCGTGAGAGTACATCAATACAGCAATGCCTTCTCTACATCTCATTGCGCTTTATTGGATTCTATCAATGCAAATCCGCAATCAATGCATTGACACCCCGCAAGTTACCCCGCTGGTTCCAACTTAATGTATCCAGAACGGATGCAACGGATGTTACAAAAAGAAAGTCACAACCATTCATGTGTAAGATTTTGGAAGGAAAAAAAAGCCCCCGAATCGGGGGCATAGCGGGACATCAATTATGAAATAGAACAACTCCAACAATACGAAGCTCTTGCAATACGGGTCTCTTTCGCCACTAGTGGATCCGGCCTTGGGATTGACGGTTGCACAATATCACCATCAAGGCCGGATCAATGTATTAACAATAGCGGGGATGATGCACACACCTAAATGCGATCCTTGCATCACTTATCGGATATCTCATACGCACCACATCATCAAATGTATCTAGGTACGTTTGCAAACCCTATATCCACTAACGTTTCTTCTCTAGAAACTCATTGCGAACCTTAACGATACAAAGTTCCTCACTGGAAAGATGCGTCAGCGCACTATTGTCTTTACGATTGCCAGTGCCAATATCAACCACAGACACTTGACGGCTACCACGCTTCTTGAATGATGCTATCGCCAAATTAGTGTTCTTCAAAAAAGGCACAACGGTATCGTTGTCAGAACCACACAGCAGTGTTGGAGTACGTGGTGCCCAATTCAGCAGATCATTGCGTACTAGATCTACAAAGAATGGATTCTTCCGATTCTTTGGAAAGTCGCTATAGAATCCAGGTTGAAAATACTCTTTGATCTGATCAATCGCCGGCAAATCATCACCTAAGAAAAGATCAGTAGTATCTTTCTTGCCAGGGAACAATGCCTCAACCTGGTTAGCCCAAGGATCCTGGAAAACCTGACTAGGATCAGAGTAGATGTTTCGGTAAGTACGCTGCATCCCAACGATCGCATAAGTGCCTAAAATGATAGCGAAATTGTTTTCACCAACTTCGTTCCGGCCAGTCCAAGTGTCAAGAAACGTTTGACTGAGTGCGTAAGGACCAGAGATGGGCGCGCTGGCAACAAGGCTGAATTCATTTGACAGATGCGCTTCAATTTCACGCTGAGTCGCCATTGCAGTATGACCACCTTGCGAAAAGCCAGACAACATCAGCTTGTTCGATAATGGCGTATTCAAATGCTGTAATACAGTACGAGATGCACGTAAGGCATCAATCAGCGCAGAGGCTTCTGAATTCGCATGCAGATATGGATGATACGGGTAATTAGATCCACCCAATCCAAGATAATCGGTGCTGACAACCACGTAACCTTGGCTCGCTAAACGCGTGACCAACGGATCATCGCCATTGGCAGAAATAATGCCTTAGCCTGTTCGGCACTACGTAACGTCTCTGTCGCACTGCCCCAACCAAGCACAGGATAAGGTCCTGGACACTGTGGCCCGTCTGGAACAAGCACTACCCCAGATGCCCTGGCCGGTTCACCAACCACACCAACCGTTGTATACGTCATTTCAACCACTCGAACGTTGCATTTGGGTTGCTCGGATGGCGGCTCATCAGTAAGCAGAGCAGCAATCTGACGCTGCGTATAGCTACCAATAATTTTTCTGTTAATCACCATCCCACGTGAAGGCCAAGCAGCTGCAACACAGGGGAACAGAGCACAGATAAAAATAAAGTAACTCAGGATAAGAAGCACCGGTTTTCGTTGAGAACCATACATCATTGTCAATCACCTCTTTATCTAACTTATTTTGAATGGAAAGAAATAAAACATGAGATTTAAATTCATTACATGCATCGGATGAATTAATAGCACGATTCCAAATCTGAAAACATGCAGAAACTCTCAAAAAATCATGATAATTAATTTAAAAATTATTCAATGACATCATGATTAAATATTAATATAGAGGTAAGTATTGATAGAAATCACATTAAATACTCATAGATTACTAGCCACTCCAAACTCCGATCTCATTGTATCCACTACATAATCTACTTATTTCGGCTGCTAGCTATATAGTGGATGAATAACCCCACGTACTCCATTTCTCCAGACGTACGCCCCAGCGATCTGCACGCATGGACAGGATGAGATGCAACATCAGTGCATTACGCGATCGTGCATGCACTACGCCTGCCGCTGTGTAACGATATTTTGGCATGGTGGCACTTCTTTAAAAACGTCCTAGATATCGTCAGGCATTGCCAAGCAATAGCTTCATGAACTGACGCGATCCAAAGGTCGTAATTCACCGTGAGAGCACATCAATACAGCAATGCCTTCTCTACATCTCATTGCGCTTTATTGGATTCTATCAATGCAAATCCGCAATCAATGCATTGACACCCCGCAAGTTACCCCGCTGGTTCCAACTTAATGTATCCAGAACGGATGCAACGGATGTTACAAAAAGAAAGTCACAACCATTCATGTGTAAGATTTTGGAAGGAAAAAAAAGCCCCCGAATCGGGGGCATAGCGGGACATCAATTATGAAATAGAACAACTCCAACAATACGAAGCTCTTGCAATACGGGTCTCTTTCGCCACTAGTGGATCCGGCCTTGGGATTGACGGTTGCACAATATCACCATCAAGGCCGGATCAATGTATTAACAATAGCGGGGATGATGCACACACCTAAATGCGATCCTTGCATCACTTATCGGATATCTCATACGCACCACATCATCAAATGTATCTAGGTACGTTTGCAAACCCTATATCCACTAACGTTTCTTCTCTAGAAACTCATTGCGAACCTTAACGATACAAAGTTCCTCACTGGAAAGATGCGTCAGCGCACTATTGTCTTTACGATTGCCAGTGCCAATATCAACCACAGACACTTGACGGCTACCACGCTTCTTGAATGATGCTATCGCCAAATTAGTGTTCTTCAAAAAAGGCACAACGGTATCGTTGTCAGAACCACACAGCAGTGTTGGAGTACGTGGTGCCCAATTCAGCAGATCATTGCGTACTAGATCTACAAAGAATGGATTCTTCCGATTCTTTGGAAAGTCGCTATAGAATCCAGGTTGAAAATACTCTTTGATCTGATCAATCGCCGGCAAATCATCACCTAAGAAAAGATCAGTAGTATCTTTCTTGCCAGGGAACAATGCCTCAACCTGGTTAGCCCAAGGATCCTGGAAAACCTGACTAGGATCAGAGTAGATGTTTCGGTAAGTACGCTGCATCCCAACGATCGCATAAGTGCCTAAAATGATAGCGAAATTGTTTTCACCAACTTCGTTCCGGCCAGTCCAAGTGTCAAGAAACGTTTGACTGAGTGCGTAAGGACCAGAGATGGGCGCGCTGGCAACAAGGCTGAATTCATTTGACAGATGCGCTTCAATTTCACGCTGAGTCGCCATTGCAGTATGACCACCTTGCGAAAAGCCAGACAACATCAGCTTGTTCGATAATGGCGTATTCAAATGCTGTAATACAGTACGAGATGCACGTAAGGCATCAATCAGCGCAGAGGCTTCTGAATTCGCATGCAGATATGGATGATACGGGTAATTAGATCCACCCAATCCAAGATAATCGGTGCCGACAACCACGTAACCTTGGCTCGCTAAACGCGTGACCAACGGATCATCGCCCTTGGCAGAAATAATGCTCTTGGCCTGTTCAGAGCGGCGGAATGTCTGTCCATCACGGCCCCAACCAAGCACAGGATAAGGTCCTGGACACTGTGGCCCGTCTGGAACAAGCACTACCCCAGATGCCCTGGTCGCTTCACCAACCACACCAACCGTTGTATACGTCATTTCAACCACTCGAACGTTGCATTTGGGTTGCTCGGATGGCGGCTCATCAGTAAGCAGAGCAGCAATCTGACGCTGCGTATAGCTACCAATAATTTTTCTGTTAATCACCATCCCACGTGAAGGCCAAGCAGCTGCAACACAGGGGAACAGAGCACAGATAAAAATAAAGTAACTCAGGATAAGAAGCACCGGTTTTCGTTGAGAACCATACATCATTGTCAATCACCAATTTATATTGAATGGAAAGAAATAAAACATGAGATTTAAATTCATTACATGGATCGGATGAATTAATAGCACGATTCTAAATCTGAAAACATGCAGAAACTCTCAAAAAATCATGATAATTAATTTAAAAATTATTCAATGACATCATGATTAAATATTAATATAGAGGTAAGTATTGATAGAAATCACATTAAATACTCATAGATTACTAGCCACTCCAAACTCCGATCTCATTGTATCCACTACATAATCTACTTATTTCGGCTGCTAGCTATATAGTGGATGAATAACCCCACGTACTCCATTTCTCCAGACGTACGCCCCAGCGATCTGCACGCATGGACAGGATGAGATGCAACATCAGTGCATTACGCGATCGTGCATGCACTACGCCTGCCGCTGTGTAACGATATTTTGGCATGGTGGCACTTCTTTAAAAACGTCCTAGATATCGTCAGGCATTGCCAAGCAATAGCTTCATGAACTGACGCGATCCAAAGGTCGTAATTCACCGTGAGAGCACATCAATACAGCAATGCCTTCTCTACATCTCATTGCGCTTTATTGGATTCTATCAATGCAAATCCGCAATCAATGCATTGACACCCCGCAAATTACCCCGCTGGTTCCAACTTAATGTATCCAGATTAGCCAGCCTCAAATGCGGCAGACGCTCCAACAACACGGTCAATGCGCATTCCAACTCAACCAATGCAAGTCGATATCCAAGGCAATGATGAACGCCTGCGCCGAATGACTGGAGGCGTCCTTGCTTGCGTGTGATTTCCAAATGGTCCGGATCCGTGAATTGCGCCGGATCACGGTTAGCAGCACCAAGCATCAAAAACACAATCGTGCCACGAGGCACTACATCACCTTCAATACTCACATCATCCATCGCCGCGCGTATCGTGAACTGTACTGATCCGTCGTAACGTAAACATTCCAATACCGCTTGCGGCATCAGCGACAAATCACTCTTGAGTCGTGCAAGCTGCTTCGGATGACGATGCAACGCAATCAATGCATTGCCAATCATGTTGGATGTGGTCTCGTAGCCACCCAATAACAACAAAATCACATTGGACACGATTTCATCATGCGTCAGTTTCTGGCCCTCCTCCTCAGCACGCAGCAACATGGAAATCAAGTCAGTTCCATGCTGCGCGCGGCGCAGCTCAATCAACCTTGTGAAGTAATGCGCTAGTTCTTCGTAGGCAGCACTTGCGTGCACCAATTCATCGGGCGACATCGGCGCAGGGTCAAATACCTTGGCAAGGTTGCTCACCGCCACACTTAGACTGATAGCGTCGCTGATATCCACATCCATCATCCTGCAAATGATCCGCATGGGAAGTGGAAAGGAAAATTCAGTAACAAGATCGACCGATGATTTCTGCTCAAAATCATCAATCAATCGGTGCGCCGTATCGATCGCAAGAGGGCGCATTGATTCACTCTCACGTCCAGTGAATGCTTGCATTACCAAGCCGCGCAGATGCGTATGCACGGGCGGGTTGAGCATCAGAAACATTCTGTTGAATCCCTGGAACAATGGCATATCAAGCGCATCATCTCCGTACCGTACTCGGATACTCTCCATGTAGCTTTTTCCCATGTTCCGGTTGTGGAGTAGTCCATCAACGATGCTGTAGCGTCCCGTCATCAATGCATTCGGTCCGATGCTCACAAAGGGTCCCTGCCTGCGCAGAGTTTCATACAGTGGATAGGGGTTTTCTAAGAACGCAGGGCTGGATAGGTCGGCGAGTTTCACGAGATGGTGCGGGGGAAGGAGGGACCTGCATTATGACGTTCCAATGAGAGCGTGGATGTCGTGTCATGCATGATTCAAACTGAAACAATTTTTGAACGCGATTTATCAAACATCAGTCACATTTAAATCGGATTAATATCGCGATATTTCACAACTCTGCGGTGCTGTGGCTCCAATCAACAAGGCAGTTGTATGGATTTTGCAAATCGAAAATATTCTTCTCCCGCAACACGTCTAAAGAACTGTGTTGCTCATTGATCCTAGTCAAACTTAACCAAACGTTCGAGTGAACACGCATATGATTTTTTCTGGTGATTGCTCTTTTCAGAAGACGCTAAAACCGCAGTCACCCACCTTGAGCGTTAGCGCCGCAACACAATGCCAGTAAATAACGCAGCAACCAGCCTCTTGTACTCAAGAGCAACAAAACTCTTTAATCTTGCTGCAATAGGTGTATCACTAAGCAAAACAGCAACACCAACAGCATTGAGTGCGGTACCAGGCGACACTCAACGTTGCTAAAAGCAACGAACGTATCCTCTGGGACAGAGAGATCAGTGATACGTGCAATAGATAACAGGCATCAGGCGGATGCATAACGCACCGCACTACCAATCCAGCGCGCAATCACTTGATCAGCTAACTGTGGCGATTCGTCAAGCAACATGTTCGCCAACGAATACACGCGGGGCAGCAGATGGGCATCGCGGGCAAGGTCAGCAACACGAAACGCTGCAAGACCTGTTTGACGTGTCCCCAACAATTCGCCGGGACCACGTAATTCCAGATCTTTTTCAGCAATCGCAAAACCATCGTTCGTCTGGCGCATGATTTGCAGACGCTGACGCGCCAGCATCGACAGTGGGGGCTGATACAACAGAACGCAACTTGACACAACAGAACCACGTCCGACCCGACCACGTAACTGATGGAGTTGCGCTAAACCCAAACGCTCAGCATTTTCGATAATCATGAGCGACGCATTGGGGACATCGACACCCACCTCAATCACCGTGGTAGCAACTAAGACATCAATTTCGTTGCATTTGAACGCACGCATTGTCCGCTGTTTTTCCGCTGCCTTCATGCGCCCATGCACGAGTCCGACACGGACACCAGGCAATTGTGCAGACAGTGCTTCATAGGTGGCCTGTGCCGCCTGTACCTCGCTGCGATGCCCAATATCGTTACTGCTGGGGGGTGCCTGTTCTGCTTCCGTTTGGCTTTCGTCGATCAGCGTACACACCCAATAAACCTGGCGCCCCTGAGCACAAGCCAGACGGATACGTTCCACCAATTCCGGGCGACGCTCAGCACTCAATACATTCGTTTGCACCGGGGTACGGCCAGGCGGCATTTCGTCAATCACCGAAACATCCAAATCAGCATACGCAGCCATCGCTAAGGTGCGTGGAATCGGTGTAGCGGTCATCACTAACTGATGCGGCACAATGCCATCAGTAGCCCCTTTGTCACGAAGCAACAAGCGCTGATGGACGCCAAAACGGTGCTGTTCATCGACAATGGTCAGTGCCAAGTCATGAAACACCACAGACTCTTGCATCAGGGCATGTGTACCGACGACCACCTGCGCATCACCAGAGGCCACATCATTCAGCGCTTGGAGACGGGCCTTGCCGGTCACCTTGGCAGCCAACCAATACACACGCACGCCCAATGGCTCCAGCCAGTCACGCAGGTTGATAAAGTGTTGCTCGGCCAGTAACGCTGTCGGTGCCGCCAGAGCCACCTGCTTGTTTTGCTCAACAGCAAGTAATGCGGCCAATGCTGCAACCACGGTCTTACCGCTGCCAACATCACCCTGCACAAGACGCAGCATTGGGACCGGCTTGGCCACATCAGCAGCAATCTGGGCGAATACCCGTTGCTGCGCAGCAGTGAGGTGAAACGGCAGTGCGTGCAACAAAGAGGCCACCAAAGCCGCTCCATCAGGCAATGCGGGGGCGGAATGACGTTGCAATGCAATGCGCTGGCGACGCAGGCTGAGTTGGTGGGAAAGCAATTCTTCCAACGACAAGCGCTGCTGCGCGGGGTGAGTGCCCACCATCAATCGGGCAATATCCGCATCCAGCGGGGGCCGGTGCATGATAAGTAGGGCTGTACGCAGCGTTGGCAGGCCAAGGTCACTCAACCAAACGTCTGGCAAGAGTTCTAAGGCTGCATCCGTAGGTAAATGTTCCAACGCTTCGCGGATGAGCTGACGCACGATGGCAGGCCCCACGCCATCAATCACCGGATACACAGGGTCCAAGCAGTCATTGAGGCTGACAGCTTCACCAGGGGCAAGAATGCGGTAGCTGGGATGGACAATCTCCCAACCATATTGGCCAAGTTTGGGTACGCCATACGCACGCACCCGTGTGCCGACAGTAAACCGTGCAATCTGTGCGGCGCGAAAATGGAAAAAACGCATCGTCAGTATGTGATGTGCGTCGTCGGACAACACCACGCGTAATAGCGGCCGGTAACGGAAACTACGCTCCACCGCTTCCACTCGGGCCTCAATCTGAACCGCAACCCCATCCTGAAGCTCGGCAATCGGGGTTAGCCGGGTACGGTCCTCATAACGTAATGGGAGCAGTAGCCACAAATCCTGCAAGGTGAAGATGCCACGTGCAGCGCATTTTCCAGCTAATACCGGCCCAACCCGCGGCAGCACCGACAATGGGGCATTGCCAGCTACGTTCAAGTCGATGGCATGCGAACGTGCACGCGGCATAGCAGGGATCAGTCAATCACCATCACTGCATCCACCTCGAAATCCGCGCCCTTGGGTAAACCGGAGACCTGAATGGTGGAGCGTGCTGGGAAGGGGGCCTGAAAGTATTCCTGCATCACCGCATTGACCACAGAAAATTGCTCCAAGTCAGTCAGGTAAAGCCCTAAACGGACGATTTTGGAGAGGGAGCCGTTAGCAGTCTCAGCAACTGCTCTGAGGTTATCGAATGCACGACGGGCTTGGACCGCGAGGTCGCCAGCGACAATGGTACCGGTGGCTGGATCCAATGGAATCTGGCCTGAAAAATACACGGTGTTGCCAACACGCACGGCCTGAGAATACGGGCCGATCGCAGCCGGCGCTTTTTCGGTATGGATGATCTGGAAGGACATTTGAATGTGGAGTCGATGGAAAATAAAAGTGCATTGTATCGGTGCCCGCTCAAGAGCCAGCAATCTCAGCATCTAGGTACGAATCACAAGTCAGTGGTATCAATGCTCCAGTTGCAGAAGAAAGCCAGTGGAGAAAGAGTGCATGAGGTGCAGGTCTCATCTACTAATACCTTAGTCAAAACGCTGGTATCAAGGACGGAAGCTATTGACGATATACGCTCTGTACTGCAGGCAAGCGGCGTAACCGGCGCATCACTTCGGCTAGGTGACGGCGGTCACGCACCTGGATACTGAAGCGCAGTAGGGCTGCATTAAAGTCGCGCTCCAGGTAGTCAACATGTTCAATATTGGAATGGCTCTGCGCGATCGCCGCAGCTAATTGGGCCAGTACGCCAGTGCGATTCTCAGCTTCGACGAGTAACGAGGCATCGTAATCACCAGAAACGTTTAAATCCCAATCGATCGGCACCCAACGCTCAGGTGATTTACGCAATTCATTCAGGTTTGGACAATCCAGGCGATGGACAACAATCCCCTTTCCAGTGGTGTGGTAGCCCATCACATCATCACCAGGAATTGGTTGACAACAGTTTGCAAAGCTGATGACGCCACGCTCGCTACCATTGATCAAAATTTTCTCGCGTGAGTGCTCAATCGGCGTGTTGCCAAGCAATTCCGTGTAAGTCAGCAATGCTTGTGCAGTCTGATTAGGCATCCAGTTACCCAAGGCGATGTCAGCAAGCAAGGCCTCTAAGCGCTGAAAGTGATGTTCAGCCAGGAAGGCATCCAGTCGGCCCTTTGGCAGACGTTCCAACGAGCTGTCCATGGCTTCCAACGCACGATCAAGCATTCGGTGACCCAGTTGTACGGCATCCTCGTGTTGAAGCTGTTTGAGTTGATGGCGGATTGCAGTACGTGCCTTGCTGCTGACTACGAATTCCAACCATTGCGGTTTGGGTAAGGCAGAGCGTGCCGTGATGATTTCCACAGTTTGTCCACTAGAGAGTTTGGTACGCAGTGGCATCAGCTGTTTATCCACCCGAGAGGTCACGGCATGATTGCCAATATCGGTATGTACCGCATAAGCGAAATCAAGAGCAGTGGAATTTTTTGGCAAAGCAAAGATCTTGCCCTTGGGCGTGAATAAATAGATCTCATCTGGAAATAGATCAACCTTGAAGTTATCCAAGAATTCCATTGAGGAAATCGCGGTGCGCTGTGATTCGAGCAATTCGGCAATCCAGGCATGAACGCGGCTCTGCGCGCTATTCGGCGAATCGCTGCCACACTTGTAGGCCCAGTGTGCGGCAATGCCGCGTTCAGCAATCATATCCATCTCTTCGGTACGAATCTGCACTTCGATCGGGGAGCCGTATGGGCCAAATAGAACAGTATGCAGCGACTGGTAGCCATTTGTTTTGGGAATCGCGATGAAATCCCGGAACCGTCCATCTAAAGGTTTTAAAGTGCCATGCACGATACCCAATGCGTGGTAACAATCAGCAACGCTCTTAACAACCAATCGAAATCCGAAGACATCCATCACTTGGTCGAAAGATTTGTTATCGTCGTGCATCTTGTTGTAGATGCTCCACGGAGTCTTGATCCGACTCACTACACGGTGCTGCACTCCCTCTTGTATCAAGCGCCCGGACAACTGCAATTCAACGCGTTCCATCGCCTCACGGCGCACCACGGGTTGGTTGAGAATATGTTTCTCAATGATGGCGTGGCGCCACGGATGCAATGCACGAAATCCAAGGTTTTGAAGCTCGGATTTCATCAGTGCCATGCCAAGACGCTGAGCAATCGGCGCGTAAATCTCCAGCGTCTCACGTGCAATGCGGCTACGCGCCTCAATACTCTGCGCGCCAAGGGTGCGCATATTGTGCAAGCGATCAGCCAATTTGATCATGATCACACGCAAATCACGCGACATCGCTAACAGCATTTTACGGAAGCTCTCAGCGGCTGCTTCCTGACGATTCCGGAACTTCAGTTTGTCTAACTTAGTGACACCATCCACCAAATCCGCAACGGTCTCGCCAAACTCGGCAGCGAGTATTTCACGGGTCACTGAGGTGTCCTCAATGGTGTCGTGAAGGATCGCCGCAATTAATGTCTCTACATCCATACCTAAGTCGGCCAATACACAAGCCACAGCCACAGGATGGGTGATATACGGCTCACCAGATTTACGTGTCTGCCCAGCATGCGCAGCCATACCCATCACCCAGGCGCGACGCAGCGCCATCAATTGCTCATGTGTTAAATGAGCAGCCATGCGCTCCAGCTGCAAGAAGTAATCAGGTAACTTCGTATCAGCCAACGGGAGTGCGGCGTGATCTGTCTGGATCAAGGAAACATGGGTCATATTCGGAAGACTATGCCACCCTATGAGCAACAGCAAATAGCATCTAATGCGACAGGCCGCGACGATAAAGCCTATCCAGGTTCACAATCATAGAGATGCGCGGATCACTTCACAGTTCATGGTTCCCCGCATCAGGAGGGAGGATCGTTTAATCGAAAGAGAATATCAATCGTGTGCATAGATAATGCACATTTCAAATGTTTTTTCGTCACCATTTCGAATAATGAGCTATCGCCTGGATCAGGCGGAACGGTACTCAATTAAGAGATGGTGTTTTTTATGCATCACATTTGCAATGGCATCGTTCGCTGCGCATCGGGTCAAAAGGAATCAGAACTTCTGAGCTAAATTTATATCAATCATCGTGTGTGTAAGAATCACTCAAGCGTACTCATTACCCTCAAGCAGCAATATTCTGCAATCAATGGAAGATAGCGGTGCTCTTCATGACTCCGGATCACCCTATGAATGTATTGCGTAATCGACCCGGAAGACCGTGAGGACACCGTATGGAAGCACTCTTCAAGGAGTTATCAGCACGTAAACACTAGTGTAACTGGACACTGGCATCAATCATATTGAAGCCAGTATTGCGATACGGATCGCGATTCAAATGGAAAAAATCAAGTTGTAATCCCGGCATAGCTTTACCAGAAACCCATGTTGCTATTGCCGAGAAAACGCATCAAGCACCTGTAGATGATGACTGTATGAGCGCTTAATTGATGAGGTAATGCATTCGTTGCAATCAAAGGCGATTTGATAATTGAGGTATTGCATTTTCATGCCTGCTACACATGTACAAGTAAGCGAAGCCAACACAAGATTGCTACTAAGACACTTGTCATCACAGGTCACGATTCAAGGGAAATAGTTGATGCGATCTCAAGAAGTCATACACTCAATGATGTGGTTACATTCCCCTCCCCCAACTGCGGCAACAGTGCAACCTACTGGTGGGAACGTAGCCAGATAACACGCTGTGCATTGCAAGATTTTTACATCCCCCCTGTATAACAAGTGCCGATCTTCTAACACCTATCGGCAATGAGTCGTTTGGCAGGCAGTGGATCAATTCCATCTGATGCTTTACAAATGCCAGGGGCCACATCTGCGATGCGGATCACACCATGCTGTTTTTCATTGAGTTCATCACTCTTTAAATCTCAAAAGCCTACGGACATGCCTGTGCATATGGACAACATATTCGATCCTTTGAATGCAATGGATTGCGAAAATGATTCCACAAAACAGACTCCAATGAATCAGCCTTGCTGCTGGCATGAAATGGATACTCTTTTTTCTAACCACGATGTGTTGCTCTGTTCCTGATGACCACTCAATTGCCCGATGTACTGATCACTACTCTGTCCACTCTCCTGGGCCCGGAAGGCTGGCGCCTTGATGCCATCAGTCGCCGCCAGTACAGCGAAGACGACTCGCAGTGCTTTGCCTGTGCCGATGCAGTGGCGCTGCCACGTGACCTCAACGAGGTAGTGGCAATCGTACGTGCCTGCCATCAACATCGCGTGCCAGTGATCCCACGAGGTACCGGGACTGGCACCGTGGGTGGTGCAGTGCCGCTCCATGGCGGCATCGTTCTGTCATTGGCACGTATGAACCGTATCGTCGCACTGCTGCCAAATGATCGCTGCGCAGTGGTACAGCCTGGGGTGATCAACAATGACTTACAACAAGCACTGGCACCACATGGGCTTTTTTGGCCACCAGATCCGTCCAGTACAGCGATGTGCAGTATCGGCGGCAATCTTGCAACGAATGCCGGTGGCCCGCGTACGGTGAAGTACGGTGCCACACGAGATAACGTGCTTGGCGTCGTCGCAGTGACCGGTGTCGGCGATGTAATCCGCTGTGGCGGTGCTTATACGAAGAACGCCACCGGTTACGATCTGGCACATCTGTTGATTGGCAGTGAAGGCACATTAGCAATCATCGTCGAGGCCACGTTAAAGCTGGCACCACAACCACAAGCTATCGCTGGACTGCGTGCGTTCTATCAAGATACGGCCGCTGCGGCTGCCGCAGTGTCACGACTGATGTCACAACCGGCAATACCAGCAACGCTGGAGTTCATGGACCACAAAGCAATCGAGCTGCTGTATCGCAATGGCAGCAATATTCCTATGGCCGGCGCGATGCTGCTGATTGAAGGAGACGGCAATCACGACACGCTTCCCTATGTATTACAAGCACTGGCGCAGGCCGCTTCGGGTGAGGGGCTGATAGACCTTGACATGGCCATGGATGGAGCCGCACGCGATCAACTATGGGCAGCACGCAAGTCACTATCGCCAATGCTTCGCACGATTAAACCTGGAAAACTAAACGAAGACGTTGTTGTTCCCGTCTCGCGTATTCCTGATTTGGTTGCTGGCATAGAAGTATTGGCTACCGAGAGCGGATTACCCATTGTCACCTTTGGGCACGCCGGTAACGGAAATCTACATGTGAATATCATGTATGACGATCAGGATGCGGAAGACATTATGCGGGCGCAGGCAACGCTACCAAAGCTATTTAAGTTAGTTTTGACTCTTGGAGGCACCCTGTCAGGTGAGCACGGGATTGGCGTAGCCAAACGTGACTTCATGACACAAGCATTCGACACACCAACGCTAGCAGCAATGAGTGCGATCAAGGCCGCATTCGATCCAGACGGTATTCTCAATCCAGGTAAAGTGCTACCCAGAGTCTAAGAAACATATTACCCCCAGAACTCTCCTGAGACGTTTAAACAGGTGAAGACTGAGGCGGTAATGCTTGAGTCTAACGAAATACCACATCACGCATGGAGATCGGGCACATATACGCAATACATTCAAATGAACGTGCGAGAAAATTGCACGTGCCATACACTGCGACAACTATAGCAAGGGCGGTTCGACTTGCGGTTCCAGTAGAACACAATAAAAACCATCGGTAACCGCTACATCAAATCAGCCGCATTCAGCGCGTTCCATGACTGCCCTCTGCGCTTATCGGCAATGGCAGTTTTGACATGTAGATGGTCGATGTGATTTTACGTACCCCAGATGTCCTGGGCTTGTGCTGCGCTGAGAATCAACCATAACCAGCTTACTTGAAACATCTCACTGGCAAATAAATCACTAAAACTTTATAAATCACTAAAGCTTTTTGATGAGATATTCCAAGGCCCAGGCTAAATGCTAATCCATACCCACGATGATCGGAACGATGAAAAAATGTTCGATATCGGTCACCTCTATCATCACAAACGAAATACGTAGCAAGACACTGTGTCATCACCCATCGGGAAGCACGCACAGAAAGCACAAAAAAAAGAATGTGACATGAACCAAGTTCCGTTGACCAGTATGGTTACGGGGATCTAGACGCCCCTTCATCGCATTCATTTAGAGTAGCCTAGGCAGTTCACTGCCGTTGGACATTAGTCACATTTCAAACTCAACACTATCCGTTCAATCTGCTTGCGTACTTCACTTCGTCAGTCATCGGCATCACAAGCATTACGAAGTATTTCGTGCAATAAACCGCATGACAACACATGCACATGCACATGCACATGCAAAAATCACCTAAACAATGCAGATATCGCACCATTGCGATACAACACAGCTTCGATAAATAAATAGTTATCTGACACATTCACGCCACGATAGCCACGGAGCGCTACCCAGCAGAGTTCAATCTGTTCCCATGAGTATTCACAAAAAAATCACAACAACACTAATGCATAACCATATCGGCCAAGAAGTCACCATCACATCGGATGCATTGAATTTTATTACGCCTCCTAAAACAAGAAGTCTGCTATCAACTATATCAGGCTCCACCAATCACATAACATCGCATTGACCAAGCTGATTTCAGATCAGCTCACCTTGGTATACATCGTTGAGTTTTCCAAGAAACAAACCAAGCAACACATGGGCAATGAGTCAGTAACCATAACGACCTTCTTTCGTATTCCTAGACAACTGAAGCAGTCGGGAAAACTCTGTGATATTCGAGCAATCTTCATAATTACAAAAATGCTGGAACAGGGTATGCAGTAATACAGGTAACCTGCTTCAGCCTTAGAAAAACTCTAGGCCTGCCAGATCAATACACTTATAAAAAATAAATTTTCTAAAAACTCAAAAACAGAATTGGATTCCGTCGAAATGACCACGAATATTAGAATGCTGAAATTACCTTCAAGCACCGCAAAACAAAACGAAGGTACAAATAGAAGGAAGTTAGAAGCAATGCTTGGCATGCAATTAATGCTACAATTCCAAAAGCTTTTGCGTAGATTGCGATTATCAGCTTGAAAAAACCTGAACCATCCCTACTTGCTTAAGCCATGGGTGATCCTCTGTAATCTGTAAGTCGAGAAGTTTTTTAAGAAGTAATATGGTTCTCCTTTGATCGATATCCAACTCATGCATATATGAACCCGGGGGAGGCGATTGAGGAGCAAGTTCAATATTGGGGCAGGATATGGATTTACATGTTATATGACTGTTAACATAGTCTTCACGTGGCTGGGCTTACTCTGCGCCGCCAATGGTGTGTGGGACTGCTGTCTGGATGTGACAAGCATCATGTACTAACACAACATGCCCTGCAGTTTTTTATATCCCTTGACTCAAGGAGCTGTTATGAAAAAGAAAATCCTTACTGCTGCGCTGCTGGGTGGTATAGCTATCATCCAAGTTGCTTCTGCACAGGAATTCGATGACCGGTGGTATCTCGCTGGTTCCACCGGGTTTAACTTCCAAGATAAGCGTCGTCTTACTAACGATGCTCCTTTTTTCGCTCTTGGAATTGGTAAGTTCATCAATCCAGTTTGGTCGATCGACGGCACACTGAACTATCAGAACCCGCAGTTCAAAAGAAACAAAGATCTAAACTGGAGCCAATATGGCTTCTCTGTCGATTTTCGTCGCCATTTCATCCAGGATAACCGCGGCTGGAATCCTTACTTATTGTTAGGAGCGGGGTACCAACGTTCAGAGGAGGAATTTGATAACACCCCAAACGTAAACTCCCCTGGCGAACGTAAGAAAGGCGGCTTTGCTGCTAAGGTAGGCGCTGGCTTGCAGACAACATTCAGAAGCCGTGTCGCCGTCCGTGCTGAAGTAGCTTATCGTGGTGACCATGATAAGGATAGCGTGCGTCAGCCGGTGGCTGGTGTTGCGGCACCTTCCAGCAAGAAATGGTTTGGTGATACCTTGGCTTCGATTGGTGTCGTGATCCCATTTGGTCCAGCCGCTTCCTCACCAACGCCACCACCTGCTCCGCCTGCTCCAACACCGCCGCCGCCACCGCCTGCTCCAAGCTGTGCTGAATTGGATAGCGATGGAGATGGAGTCAACGACTGTGACGACAAGTGCCCGAACTCACAACCAGGCCAGACGATCGGACCAGATGGATGTCCGGTGCCAGTGTCGATTGACTTAAAAGGCGTAAACTTCGATTTTGACAAGTCTAAGCTTCGTCCTGACGCCGTTGCGGTTCTTAAGGAGGCTACCGAAATCTTGAGACGCTACCCTGACTTGCACGTAGAGGTGGCTGGCCATACCGATTCGACAGGTCCGGCTGCTTATAACAAAAAGCTATCGGAACGTCGCGCTAAAGTCGTGTATGACTACCTGCGTAACAATGGTATCGACGCATCTCGCCTGATTGGGCCAGTCGGATATGGGGAGACCCATCCAATTGATACAAACAAAACCCCAGCAGGTCGTGCGAAGAACCGCCGTACTGAGTTGAACGTTCAGAATTGATCTGAATTGTAATGTGCTCCATAGCAAAGCCTGGCTTATGCCAGGCTTTGTTTTAGAAAGAAAAAAACGCTGTAACGCATCTTCTATACGGGAATCTTTCCCCATAAGTCATTGATTTTATAGATAACTCGATAAATCTCAGAAGCTTTGGCCCGATCTCGGCGCGCAGTTGCTTGCTTGGATACAACCGTTTCCAATTCACTGTCACCTCACATCGTCAGATTTACCAAAATATTCGCTAAACCAAGACACAAAACAGGGCATATAAACCCGTGTCATGCAGTTCCTGTAGCTACTAGCTATATCCCTAACGTCTGCGACATCTTCTAGAAAACACCTTTATTGCACCAGCCTCAACGTAGATAAGCCATGACTCGTCTGAATAATAAAGGCGCTCATTACTTGAAATATATACCACCAAGTTACCAACCACTGCACCGCAGCTTCAACATCCTCATGTAACTGCACTACCACATCAAACGAAATACTTTCTTTTCTCATGTCATGAACAAAAGAATCCACTGACATTTCCAGGCTTGGTTAGTATCGATCGAAAATGAATCAATGCATATGAGAATATCGCTCTACTCTTCCAGGGAATGGTGATCAAACGAATAACCAGATCCATTCATGGCGTAGCCAAAGTTATAATTCATACACAAACGCTCATGACATTGCTCTATAACATAGAAAAACGTTATCTACTACATCAATGAAATTAATAATAAAAATAAATAATTCATAAAAAATATATAACACCGTATAGACCTAAGCCGCAGTATCACTTAATGTGGCAAAGCTTTACGGTGATTGCAGTCTTTTAGCATCATCAATAGACCTAGCATGACAGAGCCAGTGTAGTACAGGATCATCACCAACTTGACGAATGCATGCAACTTAAGTAATTGCGCGAACAACATCCCATGTATCCACGATACTTTCCGTGAGCAGTAATCAATGAATGCTTTGCAGTGGAGTTTCAGAGCTCAATGCTTAACAGGCTTTTTATTTTGTACCGGATTGCTGGCATACGCGATTTTTCTGCAACTGCATCAAGGTCTGGAACCATGCCCACTATGCATCTTCCAGCGCATCGCCTTTGCCGTGCTGGGTATCCTGTTTCTAATCGCAGGACTGTACAACTCCAGCAACGTATATACGCGCAAAGCATACGGCCTATTGATATTTCTAACAGCAATAATCGGTACAGGCATCGCTGGTCGACATGTTTGGGTACAACTCATGCCACACAATACAATCTCCTCCTGCGGTTCGCCGTTGAGCTTTCTCAGTGAAACGATGGGGCCGTTTGAAGTGTTCCGCACAGTGCTCACAGGTACCAGCAACTGCGGCAATATTGATTGGCGATTTCTGGGACTATCCATGCCAATGTGGAGCATGTTTTGGTTCGTTGCACTGGCCCTGCTCGGGCTATTAGTCGGCTTCAAAGCTGAGCGAAGGAAACCTCTATTCAGCTGAAACAGCTAAATAACAAAGACAAAGTTTTTCTGCAGCCACACTCAAGTGAATCAACCTAACTACTTCCTCACCCCTACATACGCCCTCACAATGCTGCTATTGAACATTAAAAACATCCTACCAATCCCAGATCAAAACTCTGGATACCTATTCCAACAAACTCCTGACAACCTAATCAGTCAAGCATATAGCCGTTTCATAAACTCCATCTAGACTGATGGATCGGACCCCTGCAGTCCACTGAAATACACCCACCTAGGTGTCTCCTACCACTCAACACAGTAGGACTAATGTGCCTTATACACATCGGCACAAAAAACCCCCAGTCTAAATGACCGAGGGGTTTTCGGGTCTAACAAACCACCAATTACTTAAAGGCGTAGCGAGCGCCAACTGTGAAGAAGCGACCAACCGCACCCGCAGAATCCAATGGATTATAGTTCAGTGCCCCACCGGTCAACGGATCAAGTGGAGCGATTCGGTCAAACAGGTTCTGCACTGAACCAAACACTGCCAGTGCTTCAGTGGCCTGCCAATTTGCTGACAAGTCCACGGAGGTAAACGCGTTCAAACGGCAATGATTTGGAGCATCACTTCCATCAGCAAAATGGCTGACGCAAGCACCACCTTTAAACAGCCTATTTTCCATCGGGCCACGGTAATGGCCTAACGCACTCACACTGATGTTGTTCAATTTCCAAGTCGCCCCAAAATTAATCCGGTCCTTCGGAGTACCAATGCAATTGCTTACATCGCAATTACCATGCGTACCGGCATACTCACTGATGTTGCCATTAGCTTCCTCGCGCTGAAACTTAAGCATGCGACTCCACTGCAAATCCAGGATCAAATCACCTAGTCCACCAATGGCAATACGATGCTGTACGTCAGTATCCACACCACGTGCTGTAGTGGCGTTGAGATTGACGTATTTGGCCTTGACCCCAAGCAACTGACCAGTGCCGGCAACACCTTTCAACAGGTTATCGTCACGTATTACATAACCTGCATTGATCGCATCAACTGTGCCGATCTGAGCAATCTCTTTAGTACGCTTGATTTGCCAGCCATCCACCGTCATAGATGTACTGCTAGTCGGCTGGAACACCATGCCAAGCGTATAACTATTTGACTTCTCAGGCTTAAGATCTGGATTCGGGCTAGTGATAACTGAAACGAGACGAGGCGCACATTCAGCGCCACTCCCCCCTGCAGCGGCACAACGCACTGGGTCAGTTATGCCCGCAAACGCAGCTAAACCACCTTTACCGGACTCAGCAGTATTCGGTGCACGGAAACCCTGGGCATAAGTGCCACGTAGCGCAAACCAATCAAAAGGTTTCCACTTCACACCCAACTTCGGAGTAATGGCGGTATTGCCACTACTGTAGTGGTCAACACGACCAGCCACAGTCGCCTCAAAAGCTTTGGTAAACGGCGCGGCTAATTCAGCATACGCAGCACTCACCTTTTCTTCACCACTATAGGCCGAATACCCCGCACCAATGATGTCGCCGATATCGGTATAAGTCATTGGAGTTAACGAAGCTTGATCGCGGCGGTATTCCACACCCATCGCCAAGCCCATAGCACCACCGGATAAGTCAGCCAATGCACGCGAGACCCTTGCATCAAACACATCCAGCTTAGTTTTGGCCTGCGCGCTAAGTACAGGTGAAATGAAATCGTACAGCGACCGCGGGTTAGTTTCGGAGCCATTACCAATATTCCATACACCAGCAGGGCAGGCTAAGTTTCCAAGCACACAACGCACAGAGCTATAGCGCAAGTAACCAGTGAACTTCCTGTCCATTTGTGACTGAGAATGCAAGGCACTGACATCATAATCCCAACTGGCAACACTTCCCTTGATCCCCAACACAACACGCATAAAGTCATTTGTGTTTTCTTTCACACGAGGACCAACGTCAAACGCTGCATAACGCAGGCGCGCAGGTACGTTGTACGGGTTGTCCGGATGCCCGGGGGCCAAGACCGTAGCACCGTCACCACTACTGGCATTGACCGCACCGCCTGGAGAGCCCCAAGCACCTGAAACGGGAGATGGTAAATTACTGAACTCGGACTTTTTCTTAGAGTAGCTCAGCTCGGTATATAACTCAGTGGTATCGAACAGAGTGAAAGTGCCACGAGTGAAGACGTTGGCGTATTTCTCATCCGGAGTCAGGCTACGGAACTGAGCCGCATCCCATAAACAGCCGCCTCCTGGATCCTGTGGCGAAATACTGGAAAATTTTGAACAACCTGGTAGCGAACTGAACTGACTATTAGACGGGTTACGGACTGCCCCTACCGGCGAAGAGTCGGCAATAGTACCTTTGCCAGTGATTGCGCCCCGAAGAAACTGCTGATTGTTTGCGAGGTCGTAGCCCCAGGGACGAGTATCACCAGTACCGATCCACTTACGATCTTTCCGGTCACTCGTCATAATCCCATCACTCTTGCCAACATCCACGCTCACAAGCGCATTCCAGCCATCGGATGCCAAATTACCAACGCCAACGGTCATTGTGGCCTTTGGGGTATGGCCATCCCTATAACCAGAAAGACCATATGAAGCACTCACAAGAGCACCCTGGAAGTCATTACGCAAAATAATATTGACTACACCGGCGATCGCGTCAGATCCGTAAATTGAGGACGCACCGTCCTTCAGAACTTCGACACGCTCAACCGCATCCATCGGGATGCTACTCAAATCAGCGAACAACTTCTGACCATCGTCGGCCAACCCGTAGGAAGCGATACGACGACCGTTAATCAACACCAGAGTGGAGCCGGCACCCAAACCACGCAACGAGATACCACTCCCACCCATTGCGAAACCGTTACCAAAATTCTTGGGTATCGAACCCTGGCCATCAGAAGTTAAAGTCTGTAGATACTCTGCAACTGTGGCACGACCGGAACGCGCGATGTCCTCACGAGTGACAATCTGGACTGGCGACGCGGTCTCGGTATCCGTGCGGGGGATATTAGAACCTGTGACGGTAATACGTTCTAAATTGCTTGCAGCGTTAGTTTCTTGTGCCTGAACGCTGACGGCAGCAACGAGGAGTACACCAGAAATGGATGCACACAGAAGATTGCGGGGAATATACCGATGTGAATCAATAGCGACATGCGTCACATTTTTCTCCTAAAACGGTAAAAATATAGTAAAATCGGCCTTTTTTCTGGCCTGGTAGCGAGCATCGTCGTTAGTGCATTCGTAAATCAAGAGTTAGATGCCTGTTTAGAAATCGTTGTGTTGTTTTCATTCAGACTGAGACATGCAAATGCAACAATCCCGGTATCGGCAACCTAAGTATTAAGATAGAGCGTGAATTAACCCTTAGTCTCAGTGATGAAATGTCTCCTCATTGCAACTGGTCAACATGTTCCAACCTGGGTTGCGCAAGGCTTTGCTGAGTACCACAGACGTCTTTCTTACTGGTTACCGCTTGAGTTGGTTGAAATCGAACCCAGCATGCGCGGCAAAAACCACGATCCGCAACGAGCCATAGAAGACGAAGGACGGCGCGTCATGGCCGCTTTACCTAAACAACCTTATGCCGTCACCTTGGACGTGAAAGGTAAGCCCCTCAATTCAGAACAATTAGCACAGCGCATGGAACACTGGCGTGGATTAGGACGTAATTTAGTATTCTTGATCGGCGGACCTGAAGGGCATAGTCAGGAAGTACTTAATATCTCCAACGAGCGCTGGTCATTAGGGCCACTCACGCTACCACACATGCTGGTAAGGCTGATCGTCGTTGAACAATTATATCGAGCAGCAACGATACTCACTAACCACCCATACCACAGAGGAAAATAAGAAACTCTAAATTAAAAAGATTACATTTTAGAAAAAGATAGACATTTATTATGCCGCTGATTAATAAAATCCCACACTGCAACATTTCACCCTATTAAATCACATTAATAGAAACTTGATAGCATCAGATTAAAATATGTCATCCATCTATATCAATACCATTAATTCAATATAAAAAATAATCACCAAGCTCCCAGAAAATTAAACTAAAATATCCATAAAATATCGTGAAACTCACAAAATGATATATTATTATATACTGCGATAATCAACGCGCTTGCTGTCATGTTTCCTGGAGAATCATCCGAAGAAAGTGGTTGTTGAGATGCGATCTACCCCGCCAATGACTGAATTACGCCAAATTGAAGACTCTTTTTAGCCGCTGTAATAGCGCAAGCGATGATATATAGATCTTTCCAATCGGCATGCAAAGGCTGCACTGTAACGTAGTAGTCCAGCAGCAGTTTCAGGTACGCGCCATCAGCGATCAGCGGCCTGTATCCCACAGATAGTCGCCTGGGTAGAGTTGAAAATAATTCACAGCCTACCTCCGATGTCATCGTGGCAGGCAATGAAAATGAATAGGATATTCAATACATGGGGGTATCGCTTCATTGCAGCACCTTCGATAAACCGATCTGCCAACCAGCGAACGACTTTCCGCACGATGACTCTGATGCCTCGCGTACGTCATCACCAAGGCGCGTGCATAGTTGTTCATTGGGTATTCCCCTCACGAGCGCCCTTACCTTTTGGTAGGTGTGCTCCATGTGTGGCCCAATGGTTTTCTTTTTTATCATCATGAATTTTCTCAAAAAAGGGCGCTCGCACCTTTGAGATAATGGAGTTCTCACACAACAAATCTTTAAAGAAGGGGCGCTCATGACATTAAAAACTATCTAATTTGGCTGTACCATCGCCAGAGTGCACAGTGCGCACGGCCCCGCTGTTATCACTTATTTCCATGACGTACTCCTGAACGCTTTTATAAATCCCCCAAAATGGATCACCCTGCCTTTCTCTACGACTGAATGACTACTCCTCACTCGGAGCAAATAGCTGCGCTCAATTGCGCGTCTTGCTGCGTGTTCTACCGCTTCATCAACACAAGCCAGTCCATAGATTTGTGCGTATTGCTCAAATATTTTTTGAACAGCCGGTGTTAGATCAATCTTCACAGGGCCTCCAAAGGGCCTGGTTTGGCACTTCAAGCTGCGTCTGCTTGCCGCTTATCATTCTTTATCGCAGCAGTTGCTACCGATAACGCCAGTTCACGAACTAACTCCGCCGGTTGCATCCCGTTGTACTGAGCCAACGCATTGATCAAATCGCGTTCGGCATCGTTAAAACGCACCTTCACCGGGTGACTACGAATGTGAGTTGGATCGGCGTACATAGATTCATTACCAAGGGTTATTCAATGTCATTGAAAAGATCGAATACAGCGCATCACACGTCACAGGGATTTCCCCACGACCTCTTGATGGTTCTTAAAAGCTTCTGCTTGATGCTGGATCAGCAAAAGATCTACTTGGGTTTTAAGCACCTCTATTGCCTCGCTGCGTTTTCGTTCTCTGGGAAAAGCAGCTTCTTGACTAGACATAGCTCTAATTTGGAGGTCCGAAATGTGTGTCAACAAGCTTGAAACGATGTCATATAAAAACGAGATTCGACGCTCCAACGCCGCTGCGTTAATGGGTGCTTCTTCTTGCGTTGACGTTGCTTTGGGTTTTTCAGATTTCCCCAACATCCATCGCATCGGCTTGACTGCGAATCCTCGACTCAAATCTAATTCAAGCAATAAGTCTTTCCGGGCTTTCACTTGTGACCGTGGCGGTCGTTTACAGAAAAGTGGCAAGGCGGGCTTGGATGATCGTCCTCCACAAATGGATAAAAGGGTACGTAAAGAAGCACCCCACAGCGAAGTAAAAAAAGTGCCTTTCTCACGCCGCATCGGACACCTCCTGCCTGTGGGCTGTGGGGGGAGCGCCGAAGATGTCTGCACCAGATTTCGATTTCGCTTGGTCTATGGCGGCTGTGCCACGCAGGTATTCCCAATCCACGTCGGGGCGGAGTTCTTCACAGGTCACAGCTCGCACTGTCGCCCGCTCAATCGCCGGACAACGTTCTGGTGGGATGGGCTTTTTTCCAGAAATCCAGTTGGCTACGGTCGTCGTAGCTTACAGAAAGCATCCGTGCCAATTGGGATGCGCGCCCGCGTTCTTGGCTTGTCCACTTGGTTAGGTTCATTACATCATTTAGCTATAGGCTAAATAATAATGCAAGCCTAAAGCGAATTCACGTTATTAGCCTTAGGCAATCTAATTGCCTCGTGAAACTTATAGATGACATTCGCCGAGAAAACTTAGCAAAGTTGGCCGAAGAACTAGGCTCAATCACTGCGCTTGCAAAGCAGCTTGACCGTTCTGATTCGCAAGTCAGCCAGTGGATACATGGGTCAGCCCATTCCGCTACTGGAAAGCCCCGCGGAATGCGTACGGACACAGCTAGGTTCGTCGAAATCCAATGTGGAAAGCCGCTTGGCTGGCTGGACGTTGACCACAGCTCCGAAAAGTCGAGTTTGTCAGCCGATAACACCAGCGCCGTACCATGGGCCGCATATCAACAAGCCACGGCAGCAACTCGTGCGGCGATTGACCTACTCTTGCTTCCCACGCGGGAGCGTGCGGCAGTGCTTTCCGCTGCACCACCAGCACTAGCGGGGGGAGTGGACTTAATTGAACAGTACGCAGAGTCGGCGCTGGAATTTCGGAAAAGAGCATGAACAGTTGCTGCTGCGCTTGCTCTGGTCAGATGGTGAATGTGTAGATTAATTGCGACCGCTCACCATCGCTTAAAAAGATGGAGACAGTTCATGTGATTGGCCGCGTGATCGGCAAGACCAGCACCATAGCGCTATGCTATTGGACATGGACGCCAAAAATACCGAATTGCATACCATGCGATGGGAACTCCTGTGGGGGGCCCAGAAGTCACAGCGCTATCATTCCTGCCGTATGGCGTTCTTTGACCGCTGTAACACGCTGAGTTCTTTTATCGGTCTATTGGGCGCTTCCGCCGTCGTTGCTTCGTTCGGCAAGTACACAGCAGAGTGGATGGCTGTTGCCGGAGCAGTCACCGTCACCATCGCCACCAGTATTAATCTGGTGGCTGGAACGGCACAGATGGCCCGTATCCATAGCGACCTACGCCGCCGCTTCTCTCAACTTGAGTCCGACATCGTCAAGCATCCACACGCAACGCAAGAACAAGTTTCTGCCTGGACTGCACAGCGTCTGGAGATAGAAAGCGATGAGCCGCCTATCTTTGTTGCCTTGGATATTTTGTGTGAAAACCAGGTGACGCGATCTTATGCCCATCTAAAGGACCACCCATCGCGCAAACTGCCCTGGTTCAAGCGTTTTACGGCTCAGTGGTTGACGTGGGGGAATGCATAACTTGCGATGAGGAAAGATCACCATGCGCCCCTCTGCTGCACTTGAGATGAAGCGCACCGCAGTGCGTGAAGCGGTAGGCCGCTTCCGCGCCGCTAACCCGCGTGTTTTCGGTTCGGTGCTACATGGCACTGACCACGACGGCAGCGACATTGATCTGCTGGTGGATGCATTGCCTGGTGCGACACTGTTCGACCTAGGCAATCTTGAAGAAGAACTGAAATCGTTACTCGGCGTTGACGTCGATGTACTAACGTCAGGTGATCTGCCACTTAAGTTCCGGGCGAAGGTGCTCGCGGAAGCGCAGCCAATATGAGTGGGAATAGACTTCCCGATTACCTTGAGCACATGCAGCAGGCCGCCACAGATGCGTGTAGTTTTGTGGAAGGTTTGGCCAAAGAGGATTTTCTTGAGGACAAACGAACCCAGCAAGCCGTCATCATGAGCCTTATTATCATTGGTGAAGCCGTCACAAAGGTGATGGATCGCTATGCCGAGTTTACCCAGGCACATGATCAAGTACCTTGGCGGAGTATGCGCGGCATGCGTAATCGCATCGCTCATGGCTACTTTGAAATCAACCTTGACGTGGTGTGGGATACCGTGCAATCAGCCCTCCCAGAGTTACTCAAGCAATTGGCCGCTGCGCGTCAAGATGCCAATGACCAATCACTTTTATAAGAGTCTAGAAGTTTTTTTATGGGAAACGTGAGGTATAGAAAACATGAACAATCCTCTAAGGTGAGAAGGGCGGTGCTTGGCCTTGTCTCTGAAGTTGTTGAAGTCAAGGAAAGAAATTCACGCCAGATAACCCGCATTAAAAACGGTATGAAGCATGGTGCTGCGGAAGGAAGCAAAAAATTCCGTATTTGACGCGGGAAAGTCCATCATTTGCGGGCGACTGCAATCTGTCCCATGATTGCCAGCATGGAAGCACGTATAGTTCAACTTGAAACTATCATCTCCATGCTTGCCACCAAGGCTGATGTTGAAAGTTTGCGGGCTGACTTAAACAAGTCGGCAGGTGAGTTGCGTGCTGATTTCGAGAAGGCTCAAAAAGAAAACCGGACATGGATGCTTGCTACGGTCATCGCCCTTTTCGCAGGCATTCTTGGTGTTGGTGGCTTCGTGGTCAGCAGCATCAAGGGGAGCTATCAAGCGTTACCGGCTCAGTCCGCTCCCATCATCATCCAACTTCCTGCTCAGGCATTGCAGCCACCGCCACAAGCGGCTAAGCAGCCTTAATCATCAATTGCCCTTGAAAACACAAACCCCGCTAGCGCGGGGTTTCTCATTATTTAGCTGAAAATTAGGCCCACCCTAATTGTTCACCTATAAGCATTGCCTAATAGTAAATAGCGGTCAGTGGGATTTTCTTATTTTATTTATACGATCATTCACACTCCATTATTTAGCCTTTAGCTATTGACGTAAATTTAGCTTTAGGCTTAATACCCCCATCGCCCCACGACACCCGCAACCGGCGGCAGGGGCCAGGAGATACCGAAATGACATTAAACGTTAGCGAGCAAGCCCAGCCCCAGGCCCGCCCACCCGTATCAGAAACTAAAAAAGAGATTGCTGCTGCTTGGGCTGTATGCGAAGCCGCTAGAAAAGAAGTGCGTGATGCTTTATATGACTGCGAAGACGCTGCTAGGGACGCGTATGAGGCACGCGAAGCCGCTGAAGAAGGAGCGCGTGATGCTGCTTTTGCTTTATACGACGCTGATAAAAAACAAGAAGCGTTTGGTGCTGCTATGGCTGTTGCGCGTGCCGCTTGGGCCTCCTACGAAGCCGCCGAAGAAGAAGCGTTTGATGAGGTTCGTAGTGAATCCGGAGCGGCTATAACAGAATCACATGCTGCGTACATAGCCGCTAGAGAAAAAGCCAGTGCTGCCTTTGCGGCTTACTACGCCGTTAAAGACGAAAAAGCGCGTGATACCAATATTGTTATTAATGCTATTCGTGATGCTTTTTATGCCGCCGACCTTGCTGCATACGAAGCCACTGAAGCTGCCGCTAGTAACGGGGTGGCCGCATGACTGCCACGACCGCATCTGAAACTAAAAAAGCGCCGTTGTTTTATTGGAACGGCATTAAGGATGACGAAGACGCACCGCTACAGGAAGCTTTTTACGCAAAGTGCCTGGACGGGATAGCCATCTTCGGACGTTGCGCCTGCAAATTCAGCCCACTCGTGCGCTCATGGTTCGAACGCTCCCCCTACAGCGGTGTTAGAGGGATTCTTTATCAGGGAAGAATCGTTAGCTACCGCATCGACTTAAGACAAGCGCACCCGCTATATCCGCAGGTGAAGGCGGCTTATGGAACGCAGGAAGTCTACAGCAATTCCATAGTGGAAGATGCGGAAGAATGGAAACATGACGCTGGTAAAGAGGTGGCCGCATGAGCACCGCACCCCTCGAAAACGCCCCCACCCCAGGGGGCGCTAGGTTCACCAAAATCTACGACGAAGACGGCGAGCACATCATTACGCGTGATGAACATAAAGGGCTTGAGTGGACAGCACACGCCCTTGATAGCCGCCACGCCGCAGGATTCGGGAACCTGCTTAGAAGATCAGGAGCGAAAAAGGTTTGCCGCGAGTTAACCCTCGGTGGGCACACAGATTGGCGGGTGCCTGAGATTGAAGAGGCGATGTCTATTGGCCTCGTAGATACCTGTTGGCCTGCTAATGAAACGTGGTTCTGGACCTGCACCCCGTGCGAACAAGAACCGGAAAACAAAGCATGGGCTTTTGAGTTCGGTACTGGCAATAAAAGAATAGAAGACCGCCGTATATGGCTTCACGTCCGTGCTGTCCGTGGCCAGATGCGTACTGATGCCACTGCTACACCAAAGGCAGGTGAGTCATGACTGGCATTGGCTACAGCAGTTATAGCGACCCACGCCTACAACCACCGCAAGACGATGCTAAAGAGTATTTCGCAGAACGGGTTAATGCTCGCGTTCAAGACTATTTAAGCGACCCAGAAAGAATCGAAGAAGCCGATGAATGGGTGGACGGTACGTTATCGGAGGCCCATTACAAAGAGATGGAAATCGTTTTAGCGGATTTACATGCCCTGCCTTCGGATCAGTTAAGCGACAGCGATGTATTAGCCCGTCTTTACGCACTGGCCGAAGTGCAAGGACTCGCACGCCTGGAACAACTGCGCATCCTTGCTGAGCAGGACGTCAAGGAAGAAATGCGCCACGAATCAGAATGCTTTCACGCGATGTGGGGCGATGCCATGCAGGAGGAATACGCATGATTCCTTGCACCATCACCGCACGCACCAAGCAGGGTGTGTACACCTATACCGGCCTGTTTCATAAAACTGTTGAGGCCAAGTCTGACGCCTACCGGCGCTTTGGGTTCCCAGCCGTTATTGCCGTCACAGCCATCCACCGCAAATCAATGCGAAACAACACGCATCCCAGCCCGCCACGTGCGGCGTGATTTGACACAGGAAAAACCCACCGATGAACCGCTATCGCACACCGAAAGAACAACACACAGCGCGTTGCAATGACTACGCACACCCTGGGTTAGCCAGCTGCATTTTGCGCGATACCCGAGCAATGCCCAATGCACTACGCATCGCCAATTACCGCGTTCGCCGCGCGCACTACGAAGCCGCTAAAACGCTTTCATCGTTATTGATTAAACACTAATCCCGAACGTTTTTCTGGAAGGAGTTTTTATATGTCGCCTCCCATGCCGACAGAAATATTCATGCGTTCGATGAGCGATAGCGAACTTGTGAATGACCTAACAACCAGGCAAGCCGTGGAGCGTTTTACGCCTGTGGAAAGGGAGTTGTTATCGCGTCTTAAAGGCTTGCTAGAAGACTACGAAGAGGTGCGTGACGCACTGGAGCAAGACGGCGATGCGCTGTGGTGACAACGGACAACACATCGGAACGGAACACCCCACACACGAGAGAAAAAAGCCCATGTTTCCTATCACCGTCACGATTACCGATCAGGCCCAATTAAACGCTGTGTTAGCGGTGCTTAACCCGCCCCGCAACACGAGCAGCCCCGCGCAACCTGTGCTTGACAATACACCGCGCAGCGATAACACCCCTAGCCCTCCACCGGCGGCACCTCCTCCCCCAACGGATACAACGCCGCGCACTGCCAACGATGCACCGCGCACCGCAGAACCCTCTGTTACTGAGGTGACAACGGAGCCTGCTCCTGCACTGACCTATCTTGATGTAGCAAAGGCGCTAACGCGCCTGTCTAAGGATTTTAAGCGTAGATACGCCGACGATATTTTGAAGTCATTTGGCGTGGCTGGCCTCTCTCAAATCCCTCCGGAGTTGTACCCAACGCTGATGGAGCGCATCGAAGGATTTTACATCGCCCACGAACGCGGTTTGCCCTTAGAGGCTGAGACATGAGCCAGCACGCCATGTTATCCCCGAGCAGTGCGCATCGTTGGTTGCACTGTCCGGCAAGCGTTCCGTTAACGCGCACCTGCAAAGACGACTCCAGCCCATTTGCCGATGAAGGCACCGTGGCCCATACGGTGGCTGCCGACGCATTACGCACCGGCTCCGATGCCAGCGCGTACGTGGGGGCATGCCATGAGGTCAACGGCCACCGCTGGGAAGTCACCGCAGAGATGGCGGCGTACGTGCAGGAGTATGTGGACTATGTACGCGCCATTGCGGGGGTGCGCCTGGTCGAGCAGCCCCTACGCATTGCCTCCATCACTGGGGAGCAAGACGCTAAAGGCACCGCTGATGTGGTGATTTTAGCGGGGGATGAGCTAACCATCGTTGATCTCAAATACGGCAGAGGCGTCAAAGTCTTCGCCGAAGGCAATGAGCAATTGCAGCTGTATGCGCTGGCAGCGCTGAGTGAATTTGGAGGGGTGGAAGCCTTTCAGCACGTGCGGCTAGTGATCGTGCAACCACGGCTTGGGCATGCCGATGAGTGGGTGCGCACCCTCCCCCAGATGGAGGATTTTAGGCGGAAAGTTGCGCAAGGCGCAGCGCGGTGTAGGGCTGCGATGTGGCACTACAACAACGTAGGCGAATTGCCTTCAGAGTATTTCGGCCCCGCAGAAACGCCCTGCCGGTTTTGCAAGGCCAAAGCGAGCTGCCCTGCGTTGGCCACGCATGTACTGAACACGGTGGCAGATGATTTTGTCGACCTCACAAAGCCCATTGTCCCGCAGCTCAGCTACGCGCAGCTGCGCACGTTTGACAACACCACACTGGCCTGCCTGTTTGGCGCAACAGAGTTAATCGAATCCTGGTGCAAATCTATTCGCGACAGGGCAGCAGCGGAGTTGCTTTCAGGTCAGCCCGTGCCTGGATACAAGGTGGTTCAAGGCCGACAGGGGCCGCGCCGTTGGGCGGACATGACCGCCGCTGAAGCCATGCTCAAACAGCTGCGCATCAAATTCAAAGACATGTACGACGTGTCTCTCATCAGCCCCACGCGTGCCGAGAAACTCCACCAGGTCGGAGTCATTGGTGATCGCCAGTGGCCAAAGCTCCAACCGCTCATTCATAGGTCAACAGGGGCGCCCATTGTTGTTCCCACATCGGATAAACGCCCCGCGCTCGCCCTTCAGGACGCGACGGATTTCCAGGACTTGAGCGATATGCCCATCCCCCCACTCCCAGACACAGCACCCTCACTTCAATCTCAGGAGACACCGTAATGAAACTCACCCTAAAAAACGTGCGCTTAGCCTTCCCCGTGTTGTTTGAACCCAAGAAAGTCAATGGCGAAGGCGAGGCCGCCTTCTCGGCCTGCTTCCTCATCGACCCTGCTGACCCGCAAGTCAAAGCCCTTAACCAGGCCATTGACAAGATGGCCAATGACAAATGGGGCGCTAAGGCGGCGGCCCAGCTTAAACAGATGCGTATGGGCGACAGAGTCGCCTTGCATGATGGCGACCTGAAAGCCAGCTATGACGGGTTTGCAGGGCACCTATACGTCTCTGCGCGTAACAAGGCACGGCCACTGGTGATCGACCGTGACAGGACCCCGCTCGCCGCGCAGGACGGCAGGCCGTATGCCGGATGCTACGTCAACGCCAACATAGAACTCTGGGCGCAGGACAACAACTACGGCAAGCGGATTAACGCCTCGCTGGGGGGCGTGCAGTTCTTGCGTGATGGTGAGGCGTTCGCTGGAGGCGGTGTGGCCAGCGTGGAGGACTTCGAGGACCTGAGCAACGTCGCCGAGCTGGAGGATGTTGAAGGAGCCATGCCGTGGGGGTGAATCGGATTCACACCACTGGCAGCACACGAAACGGCAGGGCCGAGAAACGCGCACCCTCCACCGGCTTGCATCGTAAGGACAACATCATGAATGCACCCTCTGAATTCCATCTCCAGTTTGAATCCCACGCCGTGCGTGTCCAGCTCGACGAACACAAGCGGCGATGGTTCAACGCCAATGACATTTGCGCGGCGTTGGAGTTGTTAAATCCGCGTGCTGCACTTGCTCAGCATGTGGATGCGGAGAACGTATCGAAACGCGCCGCCATCGACACTATCGGGCGGACCAAACACGTTAACTATCTTAATGAGTCAGGGGTGTACGCCTTGCTCATCGGCAGCACCAAAGAGGCGGCTAAACGCTTTAGACAGTGGCTCATCAGTGAAGCACTGCCCGCAGCCGCAGCTCGAAAAGCGGGCCAACACATTGTCCCGCTGCATCACGCGCCTTCCATCCCAAGCCCCTTCCAACCCACAGAGGACCACGCAATGAATGCAATCACCCCATTCCAATTTGAATCGCACGCCGTGCGTACCGTGGTTGATGATCACGGTGAAGTGTGGTTTGTCGGCAAAGACGTTGCCGATGTACTCGGTTACACCAACCATAACAAAGCTTTGGGCGATCATTGCAGGGGGGTGCCGAAGCGTTACCCCCTTCAGACGTCAGGCGGAGTTCAAGAAATCCGGATCATCTCCGAGCCTGACATGCTCCGCTTGATTGTGAGCAGCAAACTCCCTGCCGCAGAGCGGTTCGAGCGTTGGGTATTTGAGGAAGTCCTGCCCACCCTGCGCAAGACAGGCAACCGTCCCGCGCTTGACCACTCCACTCATTCCGCCAACGCAATCACTCCATTCCAATTTGAATCAAAAGATGTGCGTATTCAACTCGACGAGGCCAATGCGCCTTGGTTCAACGCCAACGATGTTTGTGCCGTTCTGGAGTTTGGTAATCCACATCAAGCCATTGAATCCCACGTGGATGTAGATGACCTCCAGAAGTTGGAGGTCACCGACGCGCTGGGGCGAACTCAACGCGTTAACCACATCAACGAATCCGGTTTGTACTCCCTGATCATGGGCAGCACAAAACCTGCGGCCAAGCGTTTTAAGCGTTGGGTGACGAGCGAAGTTCTGCCCACCCTGCGCAAGACAGGCACCTACTCCACACCAGGAGCACTGCCCACCTTGCCTGGGCCGACACAGGATCGCGTTGCCGCACTCCTGTTAATCGGCCAATTCGTTTCCAAAGTGACTGGCGTAAAACCAGGAATTGCTGCCGCCGCGACATTGGCCTGTATCAAAAGCAATACGAATTTAACGACCGAAGAAATACGCCGCGCATTGCCTGCGTTACAGGAACCGCTTTGCCTGCTCAACGCCACGCAACTAGGCAAGCAGCTGCATTGCTCGGCCAAGGCGGTGAACCAATTATTAGCCTCCAGTGGCCTGCAATTCCGTAATGAACGCGACGACTGGGAATTAACCGAAGCCGGTCGCGTATGGGGCGAAGCCATTCCGTACTCACGCAACGGGCATAGCAGCTACCAAATTCTCTGGAATCCGACGGTGGTTGACTCGCTGAAGGTCGCCGCCTGAGATGGCCACCGCGCAGCCACCCGCACCGATCCTATGGGGGGACCTAGAGACGTACTCCCCCGTCCCGATTGCCCATGGCGTGCATGCGTATGCCGAGCAAGCACAACTGTTGCTGTTTGCTTACGCCTTGGGTGAGGGGCCGGTGCAGGTGTGGGACTGCACCGCCACGGCAACGATGCCTGAGGAGCTGTCGGCTGCGCTGCACAACCCCGCGGTGCTGCTGTATTTCCACAACTCCCATTTTGACCGAACCGTACTACGCCATTGCGGCATCAGCATCCCCTTGGAGCGCTGGCGCGATTCAATGGCCCAGGCCTTGGCCCATGCGCTGCCTGGGGCGCTGGGTACGCTATGCGAGCTGCTGCGCGTTCCTGTGGAGCAAGCCAAGGCCAAGGACGGCAAACGGCTCGTTGCACTGTTTTGCAAACCACGCCCGACCCACTGCACGTTGCGCCGTGCCACACGTGACACCCATCCGACCGAATGGGCACAGTTTGTGGAGTACGCCAGGCGCGATGTGACGGCCATGCGGGACGTGGTGAAGCGCTTGCCGTCCCACAACTACACGGGGGCGGAGCTGGCGCTGTGGTTTCTGGACCAAACTATTAATGACCGAGGCGTTCTGGTCGATACGGACTTAGCGCAGGCCGCCATCGGCGCTGTGGAACGCGCCAAGCAAGCATTGGCCGAGCGCACCAGTGACCTCACAGCAGGAGTGGTGCAGGCGGCAACCCAGCGCGATGCACTGTTACACCACCTGAGCACCGCGCACGGCGTGGCGTTGCCGGACATGCAGCAACACACGGTAGAGCGTTGCCTTGACGATCCGCTGTTGCCAGAGACGGTGCGGGAACTGCTGTCCATCCGCAGGCAAGCCAGCACCACCAGCACCGCTAAGTATCAGGCGCTGCTGAACTGCACCAGCCGCGATGGCCGCCTGCGCGGCACGCTGCAATTCAACGGGGCCAGTCGCACCGGACGGTGGGCGGGGCGGCTGTTTCAGCCGCACAACCTGCCCCGCCCCACGCTCAGCCAAGAAGCGATCACGGTTGGCATTGATGCCATGAAAGCCGGTTGTGTGGATTTAGTATTTGACGATGTCATGGCGCTGACCAGCAGCGCGCTGCGCAGCTGTCTGATTGCACCAACCCATAAAAAGCTGGTCGTGGCCGATCTGTCCAACATTGAAGGCCGCGTATTGGCGTGGCTGGCCGGTGAAACCCCCAAGCTGCACGCGTTTGGTGAGTTTGATACCTGCCAAGGGGTGGATGGTACATGGCACAGCGGCGAGGCCATCACTCACGGCGCACTGCGCGGGGCACCGATCGCCTTGCAATGGAATGCCGAGCACGCGCCTATTCGCAAAGGGGACGACATTTACAAGCGCGCCTACGCCCATTCGTTCGGGATAGCGCCCCAGGCCGTGACCAAGCAGCAACGCCAAATCGGCAAAGTGCAGGAATTGGCCTTGGGGTATGGCGGCGGTGTCGGGGCCTTTGCCGCCTTTGCGGCCATGTATCACATTGATTTGGAGGCGATGGCCGCGCAGGCCGCCTTACCGCCGCTGCTACTTCAGGAGGCAACGGAACTGCTTGAATGGACCAAGGCCAACCACCGTCCCACCTTCGGCCTCTCAGATCGCGCATGGTTGGCCTGCGATGTGTTTAAGCGCGCATGGCGCAACGCGCATCCGGCCATTGCCGCGTTTTGGCAGGCGTTGCAGTGCGCAGTCACAGACGCCATCGGCCACCCCGAAACGGCGCACACCTGCTGCGGTATCACAGTGCAGTACAGCCGTGCATGGCTGCGTCTGCGTCTGCCGTCGGGGCGGGTGCTTTACTACGCCGCTCCCAGAGTCGATGAGCACGGCGCGCTGTCCTACATGGGCACGCATCCGGTAACGCGCAAATGGACGCGCATCACCACCTACGGCGGCAAGCTGGTCGAGAACATCACCCAAGCTGTCAGCCGCGACGTGTTGGCCGCCTGCATGCCTGCGATTGAAGCCGCCGGATACAGCATCGTGCTTACCGTGCACGACGAAATCATTACCGAAGCCGATGACAACGCCGCTTTCAATGCCGCGCACTTGGCCGCACTCATGGCCACACCGCCCCCCTGGGCACAAGGGTTGCCCTTAGCGGCGGAAGGCTTTGAAACCCACCGGTATAGGAAGCAATGATGACCATTCCCCGTGAGCGGACAATCGAACGTTATTTAGTGGCCCAGGTCAGGGCCAAGGGCGGTGAAATCCGCAAGGTGAAATGGGGGGGCCGCCACGGTGCGCCGGACCGTATCGCCATGCTGCCCAACGGGCGCACCCTGTGGGTGGAACTCAAAGCCCCAGGCCAGCAGTGCACACCGCATCAAGTCCGTGAGCATGAGCGCATGCGCGGCATGGGCCAGCGCGTGGTCGTGGTCGATTCCTTAAAAGGCGTGGATGAGGTGCTGGCGTGACTCAGAAAAACGCTTTGATGATCAGTGCAGCAACGCCCGCCACGAGCACGCCTAGCATCCACTTGAGTAGGAGCATTTCGCCTTTTATCTCAGCAAAGCGCGTATCCACCTGCGCAAAGCGCTGGTCAATGTTCTTTTCCATCTGCACAAAGCGCTGGTCAATGTTCTTTTCCATCTGCACAAAGCGCTGGTCCACCTGCGCAAAGCCTTCCTTCATATCCGCTTCAAGACGCGCTAATGCCTTGCCGTTTTTAGATTCAGACTCAGCAAGGTCTTGCAAATTCGTTTCTAGCACTTCGGCCAAGGCTTCGGCTTCGGCCTCTGCGTGCGCCGCAGGAACCCCTGCCGTTTTCAGCCGGTTCGCAAATTTAAGCGTATCGAACGCTACGGATGTCACACAGTCCCCCGCTTTAGCTCCATGTGATGGCGAGTATAGCAGTACGCCGCCTCACCATCCTGAAGCGCTGCACGGAGCGTTGGCATGAACCTGCGCCCCTACCAACACACCATCGTTGATTTCATCCTGACGCACCCACGCTGCAATTTGTTTGTGCCCATGGGTTTGGGGAAGACAGTAGCCACGCTGACGGCGTTAGATGTGCTTCTGGTGGTGGAAGACATTGCGCCTATTTTGGTGATTGCTCCGCTGCGCGTTGCGGCCACGACATGGCCGGATGAGGTGGCCAAGTTCCCCCATTTGCGCCATCTGCGGGTGTCCGTGGTCGTGGGTAGTGCGGCAGCACGTCGCCACGCCTTGGAGCAGGAGGCGGATATCTACTGCATTAATTACGACACTCTGAAATGGTTAGTGGAGTTTTACAAGGACCGTTGGCCGTTCCGTATGGTGGTCGCCGATGAGTGCTCCAAGTTGAAAGGGTTCCGGCTGCGGCAAGGAACACGGCGCGCCCGCGCACTGGCCACGCATGTGCATACCAAGGTGGAGCGCTACGTTGGGTTGACCGGCACGCCCGCGCCCAATGGGCTACAGGACCTGTGGGCGCTGATGTGGATGGTGGATCGTGGGGCACGGCTTGGGACGCATTTTAAAGCGTTTATCGATCGCTGGTTCCGTGCGATGCAGATCGGCAGTGATCCGCATGCGGTGCGCTTTGTGCCCACGCCACATGCATCTCAAGAGATTCAAGACAAGATACGCGATATCTGTTTATCACTTGATCCACATGCGTACTTCGATTTATGCCAGCCGATTGTCAATACGATTCGCGTTGCGTTGCCAGCACATGCGCAACGTCTGTACAAGGCGATGGAACAAGATATGTTCATCGCCTTGGAATGCGGTGCTGAAGTAGAAGCCTTTAACGCCGCCAGCAAGACAATTAAATGCCTGCAACTGGCCAATGGTGCGCTGTACACCGATGACACACGTCAGGCCTGGGAAGTCGTGCACGATGCGAAATTAGAGGCGCTGCACGACATTATCGAAGAAGCCGCCGGTATGCCGGTGTTGGTGGCGTATCACTTTAAAAGTGATGTCGCACGGTTGCAGCGTGCCTTCCCCAAGGGGCGTGCTTTGGACAAACACCCCGACACGATCCGCGATTGGAATGCGGGGAACATTCCCGTGCTATTTGCCCATCCGGCCAGTGCCGGTCATGGCTTAAATCTGCAAGACGGCGGAAATATTTTGGCCTTCTTTGGCCACTGGTGGGACCTGGAGCAGTACCAGCAGATCATCGAACGCATTGGGCCGACACGTCAGGCGCAAGCCGGACATACGCGGCCTGTATTTATTCACCACATCGTGGCGGCGGGCACGGTGGATGAATTGGTGATGGCCCGCCGTGAATCCAAACGCGAAGTTCAAGATTTACTGCTAGAGGCAGTGAGAAGAAAACAAAAGGCGATACAGCCATGAACGAAACAGAATTTTTAGACGGCGAAGAACTGTTTGAAATGACAGGTTATAAAAATCTCGCCCACCAACGCGACTGGTTGGATCGGAACGGATGGGTGTACGTGGTCAACGCTTCCGGACGCCCGATTGTGGGCCGCTGGTTTGCACGCTTACGTCTAGCCGGTGTGCATCCGCATAAGGAAGGAATGAACCTACACCAAGGTAACCGCCCTAATTTTGCGGCGCTAGATTAGGACTTTTAACAATGCGTCCTAAATCAAGCCACCGCGATTTACCACCCAGAATGCTACGTCGTATCCGTCTCATGAAAAGCGGCAAGGTGTGGGAGTCGTTTTACTACAACGGACGCACGCCGGAAGGACGCCGTATCGAAATCCCACTGGGACGTGATTTGAATGAAGCCAAACGCAAATGGGCTGCGTTGGAATGCAAAGAGGCCCCCGCGGAAACGGGATTGCTGCGTTTTATATTCGAGCGTTATGAGCGTGAAATCATTCCGCTTAAGGCACCTGTAACCCAACGAGTGAATAGGGGTTTTCTCACCACACTACGCAAGGTGTTTGATGTAGTAAATATCGATAATGTAACGCCACAACACATTGCACAGTACCGTGATAAACGAAGACTCCGCACACCAGTACAAGCCAATCGGGAAATATCCCTGTTTTCCCACATATGGAATATGGCGCGTGAGTGGGGCTACACCGAAAAAGAAAACCCTGTTAAAGGGGTGCGCAAAAACAAGGAAACCCCCCGCGACTTTTACGCGGACGATGCCGTGTGGATGGCGGTATACGCCAAGGCAAGCGAAGAACTGAGAGATGCTATGGACTTAAGTTACCTGACGGGGCAACGGCCTGCCGATATCCTCAAGATGCGCTTTACCGATATCAAAGACGGCGCGCTTGAAGTACAGCAGAATAAAACCGGAAAGAAACTGCGTATCCTTCTGGAGCGTAGCGGCATACGCACAGAATTAGGAAAAGTGATCGACCGTATCAAGGCGCGTGAACGTAAGGTGTTTAGTGTATTTCTAGTTGCTACGCCAAACGGCACCCCCCTAAACAAGCAGACACTGCCTTCTAGATTCAACAGCGCACGAGCACGTGCGGCAAAAGTCGCCTATGGAACAGGGGCTGCGGATTTAGCGAAAAGAATTAGCGCCTTTCAATTTCGCGATATCCGCCCCAAGGCAGCCAGTGAGTTGCCGTTAGAACACGCGAGCAAACTGCTAGGTCATACCAAGCAGGATATTACCGAGAAGGTGTACCGCCGCATAGGTGAAGTGGTAGAGCCGACCAAGTGAGACTGCTTACGTTGCGGAAACTATTTTAAAAATTGCGGAAACATTACAGAAAAAATCTTTATAAATCAAAGATTAAATTAAATACGGTGATGTATTGAAAACAACGTACAACTCACTTAAAAGGCCCCTGATCATTTGGGGCCTTTTTTAATGCTCATCAATAATTAACATCGCCAAAAAGCATTACGTCATCATCCACGCTACAGCACAAGCTCAACAACCATGAGGAGTGAATCGGCTTCCATCAATCCCACCTCATGGATCTGGGACAAAAAACAATGGCCTCCCCATTGCGGCCACGTACTTAGCTGATCCAATGTTGAAAAGACGATGTTATCCATCATGGCTCATGGACCAAAGAGCATGAAAAATTCCAAAGCGTAGTAGCAGATATGCAATAAAGAGTGAAACCCATTGCTTGACCCGCTGCTTTCAGAGATTGATCCGCAAACCACCAATATATCGAAAGGATGACAACAATGCCCCCAAGACAACAACGCAAAGCGTTTTTATCGACACATATCTGATTCAGATCAAAACACCTGGCTTGCATTGCAACAAGGTCAGCAACGGGATGCATCCTCCTCAATCAGATCCTGGATTTCAGAATCCCCTTTCTCTTTGTAGGCCTCTACCGGAATACAGGCACACATCACGTGCTTATCACCGTAAACGTTATCCACACGCGCTACCGGAGGCCAGTATTTGGCATGGTGCAACACGCCCAATGGGAAGGCAGCCAACTCACGCGAATACGCATGCCCCCATTGCGAAGCCATGACCTGTACCGCCGTATGTGGCGCCTGCTTGAGCGGATTATCCTCAGGATCAAGATGCCCCTTCTCAATCGCCGCAATCTCCCCACGGATCTGAATCATTGCATCGACAAAACGATCCAACTCTTGCTGCGACTCACTCTCGGTCGGCTCCACCATCAGCGTACCCGCCACGGGAAAACTCAATGTCGGCGCATGGAAACCAAAATCGATCAACCGTTTAGCAATATCTTCGGCACTGACACCACTCACCTTCTCCAACGAACGCACATCAAGAATGCATTCATGTGCAACCAGACCATGGCGGCCGGTATACAACGTCTTATAGTGAGGTGCCAAGCGCTTAGCAATGTAATTTGCGTTGAGTAACGCAACCTGGGTCGCCTTACGCAACCCCGCCGCCCCCATCATGGTGATATACATCCAACTCACCGGCAGGATCGACGCTGAACCAAAATTGGCCGCACTCACCATACCGACCTTGGCTTCTTGCGTGCCCTGAACCGGCAATCCCGCTGCGTCTCCCGGCAATGGCAACGTTTTAGGTAAAAAAGGAGCCAAATGCGCTTTCACAGCACATGGGCCTACACCCGGACCACCGCCGCCATGCGGGATACAAAACGTCTTATGAAGATTCAGGTGGGACACGTCCGAACCCCATCGCCCCGGTTTCGCCACACCAACCAACGCATTCATATTGGCGCCGTCCGTATACACCTGGCCCCCATGCGCATGGACAATCTCACAAATCTCAGTAATCGCCTCCTCGAACACCCCATGCGTGGACGGATAGGTCACCATGAGCGCGGCGAGAGTGTCTGAATATTTCTCCGCCTTCATCCGCAAATCATCGACATCGACATTACCGCTTCTGTCGCATTTGATAATGACCACCTGCATCCCACACAGCTGCGCCGACGCCGGATTAGTCCCATGCGCCGACTCAGGAATCAGGCACACATTGCGCCGTTCCTCACCACGTGAACGGTGATACGCACGGATCGCCAACAAACCCGCATACTCACCCTGTGCACCAGAATTCGGCTGCAAACTGATCGCATCGTAACCAGTGCATTCGACCAACATCGCCTCCAACTCATCAATCAACTGGCGATAGCCGCTCCATTGCACCACCGGAGCCAATGGATGAATGCAAGCAAATTCCTGCCACGTCACTGGAATCATCTCAGCAGTGGCATTGAGCTTCATCGTGCACGACCCCAACGGGATCATGGTCCGATCCATTGCCAAATCCTTATCGGCCAACATGCGCAAATAACGTAGCAACTCATGCTCACTGTGATGCGTATTGAACACGGGATGCGTCAAAAATGCGCTGCTGCGCAACAACCCCGCTGGCAACGCATCGGCAGTGATCGCATCAAGCGCCTCCACATCGACCTGCACACCAAATACCTGCCCTAAAGCCACCACGTCAGAACGGGTGACCGTCTCATCCAGACTGATCCCAATCTGCGCATTATCAATCATGCGCAGATTCATCCAAGCCGCCGCCGCCGCACAATGGATCGCCAAGGCATCAATACCGACAATATGGAGCGTATCGAAGAAATACTCACCGACAGTCAGACCGGCACCACGCAACGCCGCCGCCAGAATCGCCGCCATGCGGTGAGTACGCCACGCAATACGGAGCAATCCTTGAGGGCCGTGATAGACCGCATACATAGAGGCCATCACCGCCAGCAACACTTGCGCAGTACAGATGTTGGACGTTGCCTTCTCACGGCGAATATGCTGCTCACGCGTCTGCAAAGCCAAACGGTACGCCGGATGACCGGCAGCATCGACCGAGACACCAATCAAACGCCCTGGTATAGAGCGCTTATATATATCGCGACATGCCATGAACCCAGCATGCGGCCCACCAAAGCCAAACGGCACGCCAAAGCGCTGACTATTGCCTACAACAATATCCGCCCCCCATTCGCCTGGTGGCGTAATCAACGTCAGCGCCAACAGATCGCTGGCCACCGCAACCAACCCACCCCGTGCATGCACAGCATCCGCCAAGACCCTGTGATCACCGATGCGACCGAAGGTATCTGGATATTGCAACAATATTCCGAACACATCGGCCTGCAACGCCTCCTCCGGCGTGCCCACACGCAACACAATGCCCAACGGCTCGGCACGGGTACGCAGTAACTCCAACGTCTGCGGATGCACCGCATCGTGCACAAAAAACAGATCCGAGCGCGATTTCGCCGAACGCTTGGCCAAGCTCATCGCTTCGGCCGCAGCTGTCGCCTCATCCAACAAAGACGCATTGGCGATCTCCATCCCTGTTAGATCGGCGCACATGGTCTGAAAGTTGATCAGCGCTTCCATTCGTCCCTGCGAAATCTCCGCCTGGTAAGGGGTATAAGCCGTGTACCACGCCGGATTCTCAAGGATATTTCGCAAAATCACCTTCGGCGTATGCGTGCCGTAGTAGCCCTGACCAATGAAGCTGCGAAACACTCGATTTTTATTGGCAATCACCCGAATCTTGGCAAGCGCTTCCTCTTCCGTGATCCCCTTAGGCAAATCCAACGCAACGGTTGACCTGATCTTCTCCGGCACAATGGCATCCGTCAGCGACTCCAACGAATCGTAGCCAACGACACGCAACATCTGCGCGATCTCAACATCATTAGGGCCGATATGGCGCTCAACAAACGCACCGTGATATTCAAGATCACGCAGAGAAGACAGGGGGTGAGACATCATGAGACTTCCTGAACAAAAGTGGGAGGCTGAAAACACATGAACACCTTGTCATGGCACCCGCACACCACAGCAACGGGCCATACCGAGGCAATCTTCATATCCATCTCTCCTTTTGCCTGAGCGTTTAAAAAACCAAGTGACCACCACCAGAGCTGCGTCCCACGCCTATTGGGTGCCGGACAGAATCAGTCTCCCCAGAAATGCGTTGCTGCTGGCATCAAGCCTTGTCAATGACGGAGATGACGCATTCGGCAACGACAGTGCCGCTTCCAGAGAGAGCATGAAACGGCAATTATAGCCTCAGCAAGGCACCCACCAGGATGCAATCAGACCACCCAAGCACCTTTACAAACGATACTGCCCTCAGCACCTTGCCTGACCCTCCATGAGCACCGAACATATCAACGCAACGCAGCCAAACGTTGCGCCAATTTCTTGACAGAAATCCCCGAGCGCACCCCCAATTCCTGGGCAAACAGTGAAACCCGCAACTCCTCCACATCCCAACGCAATGTCTCCCACCCCGGTGTGTCGGAAACACCCTGCGCCATTGCCACTTCCAGAGCATCCAAAAATGGCTTGAGTTCCAGCATACGCGCCTGATCACGCGACGGGTCGCGCTTAGCGCGCTCGCTGCGCATCATCATCGCTTTCAGATAGCGCGGATACTGCGTCAACACATCGGCGGGTGTTTGACGCAAAAAACCTGGATACACCAACTGCGCCAACTGCCGTTCCATGTCATCCAGATTGCCACGCGCCCACCCCATCAATGGTGCTTCCAGCAACGGCTTCAGCTCAGCCACGGCAGCCAAAATCTCCTCGGCCAAACTGAGTCGCGCCATCGCCTCAGAAAAAAGCTGCTGCGCCGCCACATCACGGCACTGCGCAAACGCAACAGGATCACGGATCGACTCCAAGCCATGAGCCAACACCGCATTCAATGCCGCCTTGACAAGGTCATCACGCAAACATTCTTTTGACTCAATGGCCGCATATAACAGCCCACTCTTGGAAGACACCGGCAACTGCTTGCGCGCCTGCTTGATCTTGTTGGCCAAGGCGATCTCCAAGAGCCGCCGTACGCCATGGGGATGCACCTGTGCGGCCTCAGTGGGATCAGCAAAAATCCGTAACGCCGCCATCTCACCATCGTCAACCAACGCAGGGTACATCGGAACCCCAGCCTCACCGGTAAGCTGAAGCGGAATCGACACAGCAGGAAACTCGCGTAGCTCCTCCATGATGAGCGTGCGCCCGGCACGGGCTACGAACGCCTCGCCCGAGTAGCTACCAAAACGGGCACGCAACGCATCAAAATCGCGCGACTCCGCCAAAACCTGACCAGACTCATCATACAAACGCACACGCAGATGCAGATAAGGTTCCAATGTCTGTTCATCAAAATCAATCGCAGCCACCCGTACCCCGGTAATACGCGACAAAAAGCGTGCCAACTCACCACGCATCTCATCGGCCGAAGGCTGCTGGAACGCTTGAGCAAACGCACGGGCAAAATCTGGAGCCGGCACATAACTGCGGCGTAGCGCCTTGGGCAGCGAACGGATCAGCGCCGCCGCTTTATCGGCAACAAAACCAGGCACCAGCCACGACAACCGTACCGGATCCAACGCATTAAGCAGATGCAAAGGCACCTCCAAAGTGACACCGTCATCCACTGCACCTGGATCAAACGAATAGTGCAGCGGCAACCTCACATCCCCGAGTGCAAAATACTTCGGATAACGATCCTCCTCCCCCCCTTCGCCAGGCAACAAGTCGATCAATGACCAATACAGACCGTGCCGCTTCTCCACTGGCAGCCCCTTCCACCAGGAATCCAGTGCATCGGCTGTATGGATGTCACTCGGCACCCGGTCAAAATACCAACGCGCCTGCCAATCCTCATCGGCCACAATACCGGCACGACGCAACTTAGCCTCCTCCTCGTGCGCCTGCTCCAACACCTTGAGATTGTCAGCAACAAAACCGGCACGCGTGTTGATCTCCCCCGTCACCAACCCTTGGCGTACAAAAAGATCATGCGCTGCCACCGGATCAATGCGGCCATAGTGCATCGGCTTCTTCGGCGCCAACAGCAACCCAAACAAACTAATCTGCTCAGACACCAACACTCGGCCCTGGGTACGGGACCAATGCGGATTGAAATGCTTGCGCATCAACAAATGCGGCAATTCAGCAATCACCCAATCAGGCTCAATCGCAGCATTCGTCAAGCCCCACACCTTCTGTGTATCCAGCAAGTTCGCTGCGAGCACCCACGGTGGCGGCTTCTTCGCCAACATCGAACCAGGAAACAACATAAAACGGCGCTGGCGCGGCGCCTGAAAATCTCCCTTCTCGGTACGATGGCCAATCTGGATCGGCAACCCAGTCAGCAACGCACGATGCAACGCCTGATAGGCAGCCGCACGCTCACGCTCACCGATATGCGGTGCATCATTAGGTGGCACCGCAAACTGCGCCTGCATACCGGCATGAGAAACACTCTGCCCTGCAACCGCCTTCACACTCTGGGTGTTGTGAGTAACCTTGAGAACCGCGCTACGCTCACGCGCCAAGCGCGCCGCACGATGCAGCTGACCACGACTCGGTGTATTACCACGATGTTCACTCTGAGTAGAGGTCCCCTGCCCCGCTAACAGTGCCTGCAACACGGTCGCACTTGAAGGTAACTCGTTGCCCTTCCCTACCTCGGCCCCTGGCTTTGATCGCTGAGACGGTAAGCATCCCTCCTTCGGAAAGGCCGCCGCCGCTCGCCCCTTGCGTGGCTGCTCCGCCTGCTCCCCCGCACACAACAGCGACAATTGCAGCTGCAACTCGCACCACTCGCGCATGTGAAGAAAGCCCAGAAAATGACGCTGGCACCACTGGCGTAACTTGGACTGAGTCATATGCCCACGAATCTGGCGGTAAGCCTCCCATAAACGCAAGATACCAACGAACTCCGAACGTGCATCGGCAAACTTCGCATGTGCATTGTCGGCCGCTTCACGCGCCTCCGGAGGACGCTCGCGTGGATCCTGGACCCCCAGAAAAGCGGCGATCACCGTCATTTCATGCACACAGCCGTGCTGGCGCGCAGCAACCAGCATGCGCGCCGACTTCACGTCCACCGGCAACCGTGCCATCTCGCGGCCGATCGCAGTCAATACATGCTGACTATCCACCGCCCCCAATTCGACCAATTGTTGCCAGCCATCGGCAACCGCACGTTCATCCGGCGGCTCCAGAAACGAGAAACTTTCAATGATCCAGGAGGTGCGCTGCTGCTCCGGCCCTGAAACAGGCTCGCTCAAGGAAGCAGCACTCCCACCAATCCGTCCCAGGCCCAACTGCAACATGCGCAAAATCACCCCGGCCAGGGAGGAGCGCCGAATTTCAGGATCGGTGAATGCCGACCGTGCAAGAAAGTCTTCCTCACTATAGAGCCGGTAACAAACACCATCGGCAATGCGGCCGCAACGACCGGCACGCTGGTTGGCACTGGCCTGACTGATCGGCTCAATGTATAACCTGTCCAACTTCTGGCGCGCACTGTAGCGCTTCACGCGCGCATAGCCCGGATCGATCACATAGCGGATCCGTGGCACCGTCAATGATGTTTCAGCAACGTTGGTCGTCAGCACCAGGCGACGCCCAGAGCCGGGGTTGAACACCCGATCTTGATCGCGAGCCGACAACCGCGCGTATAACGGCAGCAGTTCCGTCTCACGATACTTACGCCGCTCCAGTACCCGATACAGCTCACGAATCTCACGCTCACCGGGCAGAAACACCAATACATCACCGTGCGGGTCCTCACGGGTGATCTCGTCGATCACTGCCACAATCGCATCATTGACAGTACGCTGATCCTCTTGAGGCAGCGCCACGATGGGCTTTGACAGCGCGCCGTCACCTTCAGATCCTCCCGCCCAACGATTCACAGCCAGGGACTCAGTTCCGCCGTAGGCTTCCCCAAGGCGATCATCAGAAGCCCACATCGCATCCAACGGACGGTAACGCACCTCCACCGGGTAGGTGCGTCCAGCCACATGAATCACCGGCGCATCATCAAAATGCTTGGAAAAGCGTGCCGTGTCGATCGTCGCCGAGGTCACGATCACCTTCAAATCAGCACGCTTTTTCAGTAACTGCTTGAGATAACCGAGTAAAAAATCAATATTGAGACTGCGCTCATGGGCTTCATCAATAATGATCGTGTCATAGGCTGACAACCAACGGTCACTGGCAACCTCCGCCAGCAAAATACCGTCGGTCATGAACTTGATCCTTGAGGCATCACTGACCTTCTCGGTAAAACGCACCTGAAAGCCCACCACCATTCCCAAGGGCGTTTGAAGCTCCTCAGCCACCCGCGTTGCCACCGCACGCGCTGCAATACGCCGTGGTTGCGTACACCCGATCGTACCGGCAATGCCACGTCCAGCGGACAGACACAATTTCGGTAATTGCGTGGTCTTTCCCGAACCAGTTTCACCAGCAATGATTACCACAGGATGCGCCCGGATCAGCGCGACAATGCGCTCTGCTTCCTGTGCAATAGGTAAACGGGTATCCACCGTGACCACTGGCTGATTATTCTCACGGACCTGACGCTGTGCCCGTGATGCAGATAACACCCGCTGGAAGTTAGCACGCGCCTCATGATCATGTGGCTGACTCTGCCAACGCGACCATAGGCCCAGCAACCTGCCACGATCACGGGTCATCGCATCGTCAATCGCACGACGATGCTGACGCAATTGGCCCAAAATATTCTGTTCGATAACGCTCATCAATCGTAAATTGCAGAAGATCGCATGACAGTACATGCTTTAGCTTGTTTATTGCGACAATGCGCCACCCCTTAATCTAAGGAAGATATTTCCATGTCGAAAAAACAACAGAACAGTAAATCCGAGAACAAAACCGAATTGGCATCTGCCATCTCAATGCCAGACGTCAATATCGGGATCAAGAATAGCGACCGCAAGTCCATCGCCGAAGGGCTGTCCCACTATATGGCGGACGCTTTCACACTGTACTTGAAGACCCACACCTTCCATTGGAACGTCACCGGACCTATGTTCAACTCGCTACATAGCATGTTCGAAACGCAATACACAGAACAATGGGCCGCACTGGATGAGATCGCAGAACGTATCCGTGCCCTGGGCTATAACGCACCGGGTTCCTACAAAGACTATCTAGAACTAACCTCAATCAAGGAAGAACCAGGATTGAACGACAACACCGACTGGCGCGAAATGGTTCGCCAATTGGTCATCGGTAACGAAGCGGTCTGTCGTACCGCACGCAAGGTACTGGACACCGCTGAAGATGGCAGTGACGACCCAACCGCCGATTTATTGACCCAACGCCTGCAAATCCATGAAAAATACGCGTGGATGTTGCGTTCGCTATTGCAATAATTGCTGCAATGTAGCGTCAAGGCGGCTGGCCTTGCATTGCAGCAATGCCACACTCCATGCAGACCACCATCCGCTCACTTGGGAGTGTGCAGCACAACCGCACACTCTGCTGTGTTGAGCTTCCCGGCACCAGGGCAGTTCCGCAGAAATGCTATCTCCCCCCAACCGGCAAGAAGCCTAATGAGCACGTCTTCCGCCACCCAGACCGTTCTACAACGCGTCTTCGGCTACGACACCTTCCGTGGGCCCCAGCAAGCCATCATTGAGCATGTCGCTGCCGGCCACGATGCCTTGGTCCTGATGCCCACCGGGGGCGGCAAATCATTGTGCTACCAAGTGCCTGCGCTGCTGCGCAAAGGCATCGGCGTCGTCATCTCGCCGCTGATTGCACTGATGCAAGACCAAGTCGAGACCCTACGTCAGCTTGGCGTACGCGCCGCCTATCTCAACTCGACCCTAGATGCAACGCAGGCACAACGGATCGAACACGCTCTAGTCACCGCAGATCTAGACCTGCTGTATATCGCTCCGGAACGGTTACTCACTGCACACTTCTTATCGCTGCTGGAACGTAGCCAGATCGCTTTGTTCGCAATAGACGAAGCTCACTGCGTCTCACAGTGGGGACATGATTTCCGTCCCGAATACCGCCAACTCACCGTACTTCATGAACGTTGGCCACACGTGCCTCGGATTGCACTGACCGCAACCGCCGACCCACCCACGCAACGCGAAATTGCTGAGCGCCTTGACCTAAGCGATGCGCATCACTTCATCAGCTCATTCGACCGCCCCAACATCCGCTACACGGTCGTGCAGAAAAACAATATGCGGCGCCAACTACAAGAATTCCTCAGCCGCCATCGCAACACCGCAGGCATTGTCTACGCCATGTCACGGCGCAAAACCGAAGAAATCGCCGCCTATCTGTGTACACAAGGCTACAACGCACTGCCTTACCATGCCGGCCTACCAGCCGAAACACGGGCCAAGCACCAACGCTGCTTTCTGCGTGAAGAAGGGATTGTGATGTGTGCCACCATCGCCTTCGGCATGGGCATCAACAAACCTGATGTCCGCTTTGTCGCCCACATCGACCTCCCCAAATCACTGGAGGGTTATTACCAGGAAACCGGCCGCGCCGGCCGCGATGGCGAAGCTGCAGAAGCATGGATGTGCTATAGCCTGGGAGACGTCGTACTGCTGAAACAAATGATCGAACAAAGCGAAGCCAGCGAAGCACGCAAGTGCGTAGAACGCGCCAAACTCGATCACCTGCTGGGCTACTGCGAATCAATGCAATGCCGCCGCCAACTCTTACTGTCCAGCTTCGGGGAAACGTATCCAAACCCCTGTGGCAACTGTGACAACTGCCTGACCCCAGCCACCGCCTGGGATGCCACCGTGCTCTCCCAAAAGGCGTTAAGTTGCGTCTACCGCACTGGCCAGCGCTTCGGGGTTGGTCACCTCATCGACATACTACGTGGCAGTAAGAGCCAAAGAATATTGCAACTGGGTCATGACCAACTCAGCACCTACGGCATCGGCCGTGACGTGGATGAACGCAGCTGGCGCAGTGTCTTTCGCCAACTCGTCGCCACACACCTGTTGGAGGTCGACAACGAAGGCTACGGCGGCTTACGCCTGACCCCAAGCAGTCGTCCAGTCCTCAAAGGCGAACGCCAAGTCATGATGCGTCGTGATCAGTTCATCCGTGAACGCGACCGTACCGGCCAACGTCACGGACTATCGGTCCTCCCGGAAGATCTGGGACTCTTCAATGCCCTGCATCGCTTACGTGCACAACTCGCCAAAGAACAAAACGTGCCGGCATTCGTGATCTTCCATGACAGCACCTTGCGCCATATTGCCGAGCAACGCCCTACCAACATCAATGCACTGAGCAAAATCAACGGGATCGGCAGCAACAAACTGACACGCTATGGCCATCAGTTAATTGAACTCGTACTTGCGCAAGGATGAATCAATCCATGTATTCTCCGTGAAGGATGCAGAGCGCTGGCCGATGCCACTCCATGTTCCATAGCCAACATTGCTCAATGACTCGATAGGGATCGCCATCCTCCACTCCATCCCCCAAGATCATGAAAACCCATACCGTCCTTCTTTTCAGTCTCATCTTTACTGGCCCTGCCTTGGCGCAACCCGAAACAAGCGCCGCTACTGCACCCACCAACGCGACTTCAACGTCAAATCTCGACCTGACGCCACCGGAGTTACCCACCCAATACCGTGCTGATCCCACCGCAAGCAACACCGTTCCTCCTGGAACCTACTATGGCGACACCAGCGGCATCCCTGCCGCAATCACTGACAAAAAAAACATTGGCTTGGTCGGTCAACACACTTGCGAAGGTAAATTATCCGGCGCAGTCAGTACCGGCGTGGGCTATTCCAACCGCTGGGGCAACAATCATTGGCAAGCAGCCAACCTCAACACCTGCAAAACCTATTACGACGATACAGGCGCCGCTCACCGGGTCGGAATCAGTCTCTCGGTTGGCCAAACTAAAGGCTCGCATTACTACAGCCCATGGTTCCACAGACCCCATCCTGCATGGTAGCTGTGCTTAGTAGGAATGAACCGCACGCAGCCATTCATGACGCTGCGCTTCAATCAGGCAACCAACAGAGGAGATGAGCCTTTCCCAATCTACACACTACTGGACCAAACGAATACGCTGAAGGCGTCATCAGCATGCCGTGACCGTCCCCCCAGTCCATGCATCTGCATCCGAACAACCGTGTAGCTAAACGTCGGCGACATCAAATTGATGCGGACTGCAATGCAGGAATGACATATTCGCCGAATAAATCACAAGACGTGCGTACCGCGTCAGGATCGCAACGATGACCAGCGAAGAAACCAACGATATTTGCAGCGCCAGTCCGTCCAAGTTGCAACAAAATCTGCTCAGTCACCTGCGTCGGCGTACCAGCAATAATGTCATCATCCACAATTGATGGCATCTGCGCTTGGGCCGCCCGGGCATGTTCGTGTGCTTGTGCTTCAGTCTTGGCGACAAAGATGCAACGGCGAATCGCCAAGCGTTCCGCAGTATGCATGTGCTCTGTCGCCTCACGATACACATCAAACAAACGCACAATCGCATCCGTGTGCAAAAAACCGGTACACAGGCGATGGCCACGCTTTGCAGCTTCTACCGCGGCATCGGTACTACGTACCGTCGTCCAAATCGGTGGGGAAGGATACTGTAATGGCCTCGGTACCATACCGAGCTGCTCAAATGACCAGTAGCGGCCACAGTGCGACAGATACGGACTCAGCCAGGCCTGTTCGAGAATATCCAATGCCTCACGATACATCGGCACGATGTCCACCTCGGCAATACCGACCGCAGCCGCCTCATCCACAGAGGAACCACGCGCCACCCCGATCTCAACACGCCCTTGACTGAGTTGATCAAGGACAGCCACCTCCTCAAGAAAGCGCCACGGCTGCCACAGCGGCAACACCCAGCCGAGCACCCCGATACGCAGATTCTGGGAGCGCGCCGCCACCCACGCTGCAAGTACCCCTGGCGAAGGAGAGGCACGCAAACCGCTGAAATGATGCTCGCTGAAAAAAATGCCATGGAACCCCAGCGTCTCAAGCTGCGCCCATAATTCGCTGCGCCACGCATATTCTTTAGAACAAGCCACAACATCGAAATACGCCGGATCTGCATCGCATGAAATATTAAGCTGCTCAAACATCCAGGATTTAATCATTGGGAGAAATCCTTAAGTGACTCAGTAACCACAGCGATTAGGAACCCACATCTCTTGATAAATCAAGAGAAAAATGCCTCATATTTAATTAATTTTCTTAGGAGTTAATTTTAGTAACCAGCAATGACTGCATCCACATAGCGCGTGTAGGCATGCCAACCTATGCTGCATGTCGACCGATCACGAGGAAGAACACATGACCAAAAACGCCGCAAGCAAAGCCAGGATTGCCTATGTCTGCACTGAATGCGGCACCGAATACAGCAAATGGCAGGGACAGTGCACCGAATGCGGCACCTGGAATTGCTTAAGCCAAATCACCCTCGGACATGCAGGATCTGTCAAAAACCCAACCATGAAGCACGGCAATTGGACCGGTCAGCTCGACCCACCCAAGATCACCGCATTGAAGGACGTGCAACACAGCGAACAAGCACGCATCTCCACCGGCATTGGCGAGTTTGACCGCGTCCTAGGAGGCGGCCTGGTGGCAGGCGCGGTAGTCCTGATTGGTGGCGATCCAGGCATCGGCAAATCCACATTGCTACTGCAAGCACTAGCACGGATGGCAAGCACCCTACCCACACTGTATGTGACGGGTGAAGAATCGCTGGCACAGGTCGCCGGACGTGCGGTGCGCCTGGATCTGTCCCTGGAGGGCTTAAACGCACTCGCAGAAACCGGTATTGAATCAATCCTGCAACACGCCAGCAGCGCACGGCCACGACTGATTGTCGCCGACTCAGTACAGACCCTATGGACCGAAACACTGACCGCAGCACCCGGTTCAGTCAGCCAAGTACGAGAAAGCGCCGCACAGCTAGTGCGCTACGCCAAAGAAACCGGCACAACCGTGTTCCTGGTTGGCCATGTCACCAAAGAAGGCGGCATCGCCGGCCCACGCGTACTGGAGCACATGGTAGATGCCGTGCTGTATTTTGAAGGCGAAAGCGGTAGCCGTTTCCGTCTCCTGCGGGCATTCAAAAACCGCTTTGGAGCAGTCAACGAACTAGGCGTCTTTGCGATGAGCGAAAAAGGCTTGAAAGAGGTCGCCAATCCATCAGCCATTTTTTTATCCGGCAGAAACAGCGACCAACCAGGCAGCTGTGTGATGGTCACCCGTGAAGGTACACGCCCCCTGATGGTCGAAGTACAAGCACTCGTCGATACCTCGCCACTGTCCAACCCACGCCGGGTGACCGTCGGGCTGGAACAAAATCGGCTGGCAATGCTGTTAGCCGTGTTGCATCGTCACGGTAACGTCCTGGTTGGTGACCAAGACGTATTCATCAACATCGTTGGCGGCATCCGCGTTCAAGAGACAGCCGCAGATCTACCTGTACTACTGGCGGTCCGGTCCTCGTTATGCAACCGGGCGCTGCCAGAAAAGACCATCGCCTTTGGCGAAGTGGGTTTATCCGGTGAAATCCGCCCGGTCCCCAACGGCGAAGAGCGCCTCAGAGAAGCGGCAACACACGGCTTTAAGCGCGCCATTGTGCCAAAAGCCAACGCACCCAAGAGTGCCATCAAGGACATGCAGATCATCGCCGTAGAACGCCTGGATCAGGCGCTGGAAGCAAGCTATTGAAGATCACGTCTATAAAGACTGTCCTAAGGTAAGGCATCCCCATTGCGGAAACGCCTTCTTACTCGGACATACCGCTTAACCATGGACAACGCAACATCACCCACGCCTACGCCCCCACGTGCTGCGCTATTCATTGCGTACTGCCCTCCCCATACACACAGTCAGAGAAAACTCGGCACATCCCCAAGCCCAGCCCGACAATCAAATCCAACCGCACCCGGATTGAAACCAACCACCTACTTCACCGCATCCAACGCCTGACGCAACGGTGCCAAAAACGCATCAGCACGCCGGCAGGCGGTGTCCACATCCGGAGCATCACTTAAGGCCGTCACCAAGGCACTGCCAACCACCACCCCATCCGCATCCACAGCCATCACCGCAGCACTGGCCGCATCCCTGATACCAAAGCCAACCACCACCGGGACTTGAGTCTGCGCACGTAATCCACGCAAGCGATCACCGGCTGACTGCGCATCAAGCCGATCAGCGCCAGTCACGCCAGCAAAACTCACGTAATACAAGTACCCCTGGGCAACCCCACTCAACGTGGCCAGACGGGAGGCAGAGGTCGTCGGAGATGCCAAAACGATGAGTGCCAAACCAGCCGCCGAAAAGATCGCGCGGATCTCGTCCGCCTCTTCCGGAGGAAGATCCACAAGCAGCACCCCATCCACTCCAGAAGCCAGTGCCTGCTGTGTAAAACGCGCGATGCCATAGATTTCCAAAGGATTGAGGTAGCCCATCAAAACCACCGGCGTCACTGCATCGCTCTGACGGAACACATCGACTGTCTGCAACACATAGGCCAAACCCACACCACGCTGCAACGCGCGCTCGGAACTGTGCTGAATCACCGGACCATCCGCCATCGGGTCCGAAAACGGCACACCCAACTCAATCACATCCGCACCCGCACGGACCAAAGCATGCATCACCGGAACAGCCGCCTCCAAAGAGGGGTCGCCAGCAGTGATGAAAGGGATCAACGCCTTGCGCGATTGCGCCCTTAAACGGCGGAATGTTTCGTCTATACGATGCATTGAAATCTCGGAAAATTTTGCAATTCAGAAAATCATTGGCATCACGGCAACATCACCTGGTCTCCGCCAGACAATGGCCACAGTGCTATCACCGCACCCTACCGCAGTGACACATCCCCATACACTCAGACACGTACACCTTCGCGCGCCGCGATCGTGTGCACATCCTTATCACCGCGACCGGACAAGTTACACAGTACCAATGCATCTTTGGGAAGATCGCGCGCCAACGTCATGGTATGGGCCACAGCGTGACTGGATTCCAATGCAGCCAAGATGCCTTCAGTATGTGCAAGCAAGTGGAATGCAGCCAACGCTTCTTCATCCCGAATCCCCACATACTGCACCCGGCCACTGTCAGCCAAAAAAGCGTGCTCAGGACCAACCCCCGGATAATCCAAACCGGCTGATACAGAATGGGTTTCCAAAATCTGTCCATCATCATCACACACCACGTAGGTGCGATTCCCATGCAACACTCCCGGACGACCGGCAACAATTGAGGCCGCGTGACGGCCCGTCGCAATGCCGTCTCCAGCCGCCTCAGCACCATAGATCCTGACCGAAGCATCATTGAGGAAGGCATGGAACAAACCAATGGCATTACTCCCACCGCCAACACAAGCAGTCATCGCATCCGGTAAACGCCCATAATCTTCAATCATCTGCGCACGTGCCTCACGGCCAACAATTGCGTTGAAGTCGCGCACCATACGCGGATACGGATCTGGGCCAGCAACAGTGCCAATGATATAAAACGTATGCCCCACATGCGTCACCCAATCACGCATCGCTTCGTTAAGCGCATCCTTGAGTGTGGCTGAACCGGAAGTCACGGGCACCACCGTCGCACCCAACAACTTCATCCGATACACGTTGATCTGCTGCCGCTGGATATCCGTAGCCCCCATATACACCACACACTCCAAACCCAAACGCGCAGCGACAGTAGCACTGGCGACACCATGCTGACCGGCTCCAGTCTCGGCAATGATGCGTGTCTTGCCCATACGTGCTGCCAGCAAGGCCTGGCCAATGGTGTTATTGATTTTGTGCGCACCGGTGTGATTAAGATCCTCACGCTTCAACAGAATTTGAGCGCCACCCACCTTACGGCTCAGCCGTTCAGCATGGTAGATCGGACTGGGGCGACCCACATAATCCTTGAGATCCTTGTTATAAGCGGCGATGAAATCGGGATCATGGCGCGCCGCATCATAGGCCTGTGCAAGCTCCTGCAACGGTCCGATCAACGTTTCAGCAACAAAACGACCACCGTAACGCCCAAAATGGCCGCGAGCATCAGGGAAAGCATGATAGTTAGCAACAGTAATATCAGACATGACGGGCACCAGCAAAAACACGCCGTCACTGTAACGCACCCCAGCACTCAAAGAATCAATATTCTCCACGCTGATCGAATTCAAAGAAGCACACAGTACCCTACTGAACCCGTCGTGCATCATATGCGGCAGTGACACAGTACTCCATTTACAGACGAGCGACTGCATACCAAGATCGCATCATCCATCACGCAGCCGGTCACCATGAGTGGCGAATGGGAGGATGGGTTGGCTAATCGAAGATGAAGACAAGATGTGCCGCCATCAAGCAGCAATGAAAGGCTAACCGGGCCACGCTCTATAAGTACATCTAATGCACGGACCTGTACTTCTTTCACACCAAGATACGCTGCCCTAGATTGGCAGCAACGATCGCAAGATGCTTTAACCAGCAACGCTACTTAACCGCTTCATGACGTGTCAACGAACCGGCAACCAAGACAGTGTCATCCCATGAAGCAAGATAAGGCAATGGTGACACATGGCACTGCGGTATCCCCATCAGGGCACTCCAAGCAGCCTGCGTCCGTCGGCACGCCGTACTTCTTCGACAAATTGACGCATTTTGTCGCCATCCTTGATGCCCGGCTGCAATTCGATACCACTAGAAACATCAACGCCCCAAGGGACCGTAGCAGCAATCGCATCAAACACGTTTTCCGGAGTAATACCACCGGCAAGTAGAAAGGGATGGTGCAGATCGATAGGGAGACGCGACCAATCGAACGTCTGGCCGGTACCACCCTTGAGATGACTGTCGAAAATGAAACCAGCAGCATTCGGGTACTTCAAATATAAGGTCCGCGTACAGATTCGCTTTGCTTCAGCACCCGCCATTGGGATTGCCTTTAGGTAGGGCACGTTGAAGGTACGACAGAATGCGTCTTCCTCCTTACCGTGGAACTGGAGCAAGGTCGGACGTACCGTGCGCACCACAGTGTGGATCTCATCTGCGCTGTTATTTTGGAAGAGGGCAACCACATCGACCATCGGCGCAACGGTTCGGCGTATCGCACATGCCGCGGAAACTGTCAGCAGACGCGAGCTGCCCGATGCAAAAATGAGTCCCACCGCATCGACACCAAGCTCGCTGGCTAACCTCACATCTCCAACGCGGGTCATACCACAAAACTTGATACGGGTACGGTAAGGGGGGATGTTCATACACTCACTTCCATAGGCAAGTGCCACTTTTCCGGATACAAAGGTCCGACAAAGACCAGCCCACGCGCTGAGGCAGTCGGTCCAGCCATGGTCCGGTCACGCCCCGCAAGCAGCTCTGCAATCCATTCCATCGGACGTTCACCGGTACCCACCATAAGCAACGATCCCACGATATTGCGCACCATGTGATGAAGAAAGGCATTGGCTTGGACACATATTTCGATGACCTCGGCATCGCGCCGTACCGAAATCGCTTGAAGCTCACGGCGCGCATGTAGCGCCTGACACTGCGCGCTGCGAAACGCACTGAAATCGTTTTCTCCAAGCAACATCTGCGCAGCAACATGCATCGCCTGGGCATCCAACGGATGCCGCTCCCAGCTCAAAAATTGATGCTGCAACGCAGGTCTCACCTGACGGTTTAACAACCGATAACGATAACGGCGTGCGCACGCGGAGAAGCGAGCATGAAAATCCTCGGATGTCGGCACACACCAACGTACCGCCACCGAGGATGGTAACCGTGTCGTCGTGCCCAATATCCAGGCACGTGGAGGACGGGTAACCGCACTATCAAAATGCACAACCTGGCACTGGCCATGGACCCCAGCATCCGTACGACCGGCACACACCACCCGCACCGACGAATCCGCTACCGAAGCCAAAGCCTGCTGTAGTGTCGCCTGTACGCTAGGACCCATCTCACCCAATTGTTGCCAGCCCAGAAACTCGCTGCCGTCGTACTCTACGCCTAACGCATAACGCATCATCATATCCTGGTCACTGGAGCTTAACCGACAGGCAGAGCCTGTTATGCAATTTGATTAAGTAATGCTGCTGCTTCGGCACGTGCAACATCATCTCCGGTGACCACCACTTCACGCAAAAGACTACGCGCGGTCTCCTTATCCCCCAAATCAAGATAGGCAACCGCCAGTTCCAGACGATCACGCACCCCGGATGGGGGGCCAGGCTGCTGTGCCTGGGGCTGACTTTGCTGCGCAGCAACACTAGCAGCTTGAACATTAGCAGCTTGAACCTGGACAAATGTCTGAGGCTTAACAGATGGATTGACGGAGGTATACATACCTGCCGAGACACGATCAAGAGTAAGGTCAGGAACGTGCATGCGTTCGCCCTCACGCACCACCTGATCAGGCATCTCTAAAAAATCACTCCGCGACACAGCAGCAGTGTGAGGAAAAGCAACAACCAATGCCTCCGAGTCGAATTCACGAGATGGCAAATGAGGCAACGGCGAAGGCTTGGGACGGCGGTTCACCCACCACCACACCATGCAGATAAACAGCAAAGCAGCACCACCTAACAGGATCATTGACCCATTGCCCAACCTGCTATGTCCCTGGGTTTTTGGCAAATGCTGTTGAGCCGCTGCCAGCTCACTGTCCTTCAACGCGATCAATTGCTGCTGTTTTTTGCGCAGTTGTTCCAAATCAATAAGTCGGGAACGCAAATCTTGAATCTCAGCGTCGCGGCTGGCAATGTCTTCGCGTGCTTGTTGTAATTGCTCCCCACCAGGCATATCGCCCTCTCTTGAATTGCTGGTACCACTGATAGTGCCAGCCTTCTTGGTGTCTATGGGTACGGCTGGCGCGATTTCAAGCCGATCCGTCGCTGTATCGGGAACAGCAACAGCACGCGACTGTGACGCAGCCCCTGATTCGGCTGGCTGCGGGATGCTTGCACGTGCTTGACGCCACTGCGCAGCCTGTTCACGCACCATTGCCTTAGCTTCGGCAGCCCCAAGCTCACTCAGCGCCTCCTGCGTGGGAGTGCGCAGCACAGCACCCTGTTTAAGTAAGTTGATATTGCTACCGATGAAGGCACTCGGATTAGTACGCAACATCGCCAGCATGGTTTGGTCCAAGGTACGCCCACTCTGGCGCGCTAACTGAGAAGCAAGTTGCGATAGTGTTTGGCCGCGTTGCACCGTGACCGGCCCTGCATCGGATGGCGGCGCAGCAGGAGTGGCCACGGTCCCTACACCTTCTGTTTCTGTTGCATCACCCACATCGGCCGAGGCTGTATCCGTCGCCTCGTCAACACTGGATATGGATGGGGTCGGCGCAGTAACGTGAACGGCAGGAGGGGGAGGGGGCACAGGAACGCTGGGAGCTGGCGCAGAACGCACAATGACATTGGCAGAAGCCACCTGCGGCGCATTGATCGCCGGCTCAGCAATTGCTGCGGCAGTATTAGGCGCATCAATCAAAGCGGAGTATTCACGTACTAACCGCCCTTGTTTCCACTCCACGTCAATCAAAAAGTTGATTGCCTTCTGCTGCACAGACTGGTTGCTAGTCACCCGAACAACCGCGCGACCGTGACGATCCTTGGAGAATTGAAACTGCAAATCGTCCAGAAAACCGTTGGGGCGCTCTAATCCAACCCGGGCGAAGGTCTCTGGCGAAGCCAGCGCAACGCGCACATCGTCAAGCTCGCCGGCCTCGTTAGAGATCACCGGGATCTCTGCTACCAAAGGCTGTCCTGGCTTGGAAAGCACACGAATATCACCAAGCCCAAGCGCCAACGCAGCATTGCTGCACAGCACTAAAAACAAGGCAGTCAAGCCATATACCGGGCTTAATGCGCCCTTGCCCATAGATTTCATGAACACCAATATAACCGGTGCAGCCGGAATTCTGGATCGAATGACCACAATACGATCAGTATTGCTACTCGCGCAAACGGCAAAGGGTAATAACCACCCCATCGCCGCCACCTGTATACCGTTCCACTACGGGGAAATCCTAGTATGCTCAAATCGTCTCGCCCGTCACTAGTTCAGCAAGCTGTATTGCATTAAGCGCAGCCCCCTTACGGATGTTGTCGGCAACTACCCACAGGTTCAGGCCGCGTGGATGGGATAAATCATCACGAATCCGACCAACAAACACAGGATCTTTGCCGGAAGCGTGGGTCACAGGAGTCGGATAACCGCCAGGCTGCCACTCATCAACGACCTCAACACCTGGTGCACTGGCTAGCAACGCACGTACCTGCTCAGAAGTGACTTTCTTTTGCGTTTCGATATTGACCGCTTCGGAATGACCAAAAAACACTGGTACACGCACCGCCGTTGGATTCACCTGAATGCTGCTGTCCTCAAGAATCTTCTTTGTCTCCCAAACCAATTTCATCTCCTCTTTGGTATAGCCGTTAGACTGAAAATCGTCGATATGCGGAATCAAGTTGAAAGCAATTTGTACAGGAAATCGCTTTGGGTTGATCTCTTGAAAGGCTAACAACTGTGCAGTCTGCTGTCCCAATTCTTCAAGCGCCGAGCGGCCACCGCCAGACACGGATTGATAGGTGGCAACATTGATACGCTCAATGCGATATTCCCTGTGGATTGGCGCCAGCACCGGCATGAGCTGCATGGTCGAACAATTCGGGTTAGCAATGATGCCACGCGGCCGCTGCTTCAACGCATGAGGGTTCACCTCCGATACGACTAACGGCACATCCTCCTCGTAACGAAACGCGGAAGAATTATCAATGACCACCACACCAGCAGCCGCAAACTGTGGCGCATACGCTTCAGAGACTCTGCTGCCAGCAGAAAACAATGCAATATCTACACCATGCGGATCAAAGTGCTCCAGCTCCAATACGTTGATGCTCTCGCCCTTGAAGGTGATCTGAGAACCCGCCGAGCGCGCTGAAGCAAGAGGAATCAACTTCGCAACTGGGAAATGGCGCTCTTCCAAGATCGAAAGCATGGCCTCGCCCACTGCGCCAGTAGCGCCAACAATGGCAATGTTAAAACAACGATCTGATTTGGATGAAGACATAAACATTGTTCCTTTTAAAATAAGGGTAAAACAAAAGAAACAGCAACACGGCGATCTATGAATTTTGAAAATCTATAAAAACATACCGAAACCCCTTATCGTTCGGTACTGTCAAGGTTGTACGCATCCAAAGGCGACTCCACGCATCGGCTTGTTCTCGCAAACATCTCACTCGGGTACAGCGATAGTGCAGCCAGCCTGGAAGGGAGTTAACACCAGTACACTAACAAGATTGCCGGTATTCATGATTTTTCTCCGGCCACAATGATAATGCGATGCCTTTGCAACACATCCAGCAACACACAAGCCCCAATCATCATTGGATATCATCGAAGCAATGAAGCAAACGCGTTATATCAAACCAACGCACAAAGACATCCAGCCAGGTGAATCTGTGTCAATCGAATCCCTTGTCAGCAATACCAAACACACCGCTGTGGAACATCACTACATTGGCATAAACAGCAATGTATCCGTTGCAGCGGAACATGAGCATGAACCCCATACAACACACATATTTCACTGCCAATGAGTTTTGGAGGCCCCAAAAACTCATGTCGGCGGATATAAACAGCAGGGCATCAAACCACATAAAGACAGCGTTGGACAGCAACGACCTGCCCCATCCCTGTCACAGACAATCAATCATCGGCATTCCTGAGACCCACACCTTCAGGGATACACGGAGACATCTCACCGACATCACCACACTGGGCACGGTGGCGCAGCGCCTGATCCATCAGTACTAACGCGACCATCGCTTCAGCAATAGGAGGGGCACGAATCCCCACACAAGGATCATGACGTCCCTTGGTGATCACTTGAACAGCGCAGCCATCCACATCCACCGTCTCGCCAGGCAAACGTAGGCTAGACGTCGGTTTCAGAGCAATCGAGACAATAATCGGCTGACCAGTGGCGATACCACCGATGATGCCGCCAGCATGGTTACTGAGGAAACCTAACGGTGTCATCAAATCACGGTGCTCCGTTCCTTTTTGTACAGCGCTGCCGAAACCAGCGCCGATCTCCACACCTTTTACTGCGTTGATACCCATCAACGCAGCAGCAAGTTCACCATCAAGCTTGCCGTAAATCGGCTCGCCCCACCCTGGCGGCACGCCTTCGGCAACCACATCCACGCGTGCACCAACAGAATCGCCAGATTTGCGTAGCGCATCCATATAGGCCTCCAGCGCTGGCACCTGAGCAGCATGCGGCCAAAAAAAAGGATTATCCTCAATCGCATCCCAGGCAAAACCTTCCGGACGTATCTCACCGAGCTGGGATAAAAAACCGCGCACAGTCACACCATAACGCTGCTGCAGCCACTTTTTGGCAACCACCGCAGCAGCCACACGCATTGTGGTCTCACGGGCCGAAGAACGCCCACCGCCACGCGGATCACGGATGCCATACTTCTGCCAATAGGTGTAATCGGCATGCCCCGGACGGAACTGCCGGGCAATCGTCGCATAATCCTTACTACGCTGGTCGGTATTGCGGATCAACAGTGCAATAGGAGTGCCCGTGGTAAGGCCTTCGTAGACGCCGGAGAGAATCTCGACTTCATCGGCCTCACGCCGCGCCGAGGTATGACGGCTCCTACCGGTAGCGCGACGCTGCAAGTCGTGGGCAAACTCCTCAGCAGCGAGTTCCAATCCGGGAGGACAGCCATCAATCACACAGCCAATGGCAGGGCCATGCGATTCGCCGAAGGTCGTGACAGCCAGTAACTTTCCAAACGTGTTCGCCCCCATGAACAAGCACCTTAACGTTCAGCGGCAAGCGCAGCAATACGGTCATGATGAGCAATCAACTCACGGCATTCAACCGCAAAGACCCCCATTTGCCCGACTTTGAATTCAACCCAAGCAAAATCAACCTGCGGCAACAGCTGTACCAACTGTTGCTCAGACTCGCCAACCTCGCAGATCAACAGGCCCTCCTCATCCAAATGAGCCGGAGCATCACGCAAAATCTTCAGCACCAAATTCAGTCCATCCGGGCCAGCACGCAAACCCAGCTCTGGCTCGTAACCATACTCCTGCGGCAGTGCATCGGTTTCGGCGTCAGTCACATAAGGCGGATTGCTGACAATCAACTGGTAACGGCGTCCAACCAGTCCAGCAAACACATCAGACTTGATCAACTCGACGTTATGCGCCAACAGTCGCACCTTATTTTCCAATGCTAACGACAGCGCATCCTCACTGATGTCAGACCCATCCACACGCCAATGAGGGTTGTAGTGACCCATCGCAATCGCAATGCACCCGGAGCCGGTGCATAAGTCCAGAGCATGACGCACGTCACGCCCTGCCAACCACGGCTCAAAACCAGCCTGAATTAACTCGGCAATCGGCGAGCGTGGCACCAGTGCGCGTGCATCGCTCTTAAAGTTCAGCCCGGCAAACCAAGCATCACCCGTCAAATACGCAACCGGCACACGCTCGGTCACGCGTCGCTCAAATAGCGCCAGAACACATTCCTTCTCAGTACGCAATAAACGCGCCTGACCATAGGCGGGGCCAAGATCCGGCGGCAGATGCAAGGCATGCAACACCAGTTGCGTCGCCTCGTCCAACGCATTGTCGTAACTGTGACCAAAGGTCAAGCCAGCCTCACTGAAACGGCTAGCACCGTAGCGGATTAAGTCAACGATCGTGTGAAGTTCATCGGCCGCAGCAGGAGTCATAGCAACAGCCAAAATCAGGTCGGGCGACGATTATAGAGGGAACCGCGCTACGATTGAGCATCCGTTGCAGTGGGAACCACCATGTTCAACCGTAGCACCGTGCTTGTCTTACTAACCGCACTGGCCGCTAGTTTCACTCTACTGATCGGAAAAATATGGCTGCTCAACACACACACCCTCTTGGGTGCACACTCATGCGGTGCGCTTGCTCCCTACACCTGATGCTGTCCTGTATCTCGACGATTTGTGTTCATCCGAGGGTACCCAGCTTATTTCAAATACTCTGAAGGGACATTAGACCCTCATGTTTTTTGGCTTCACCTCCTGCCTGGATATCTGTCCAAGCACGTTAACCATACTTGGACAAGCAGAAAAACACAGGGAGAACCTTCCTGAAACACAACGCCCGCAGGTACTGTTCGTTTCGATCAATCCAGATCGCGATTCACCATTACGACTGAGTGGATATGCTCGCGCCTTCCACAAAAATATCCTGACCACGACAGCAGATACCCCAGCGTTACAGCGCTTTGCCACCGCATTAGGGCTTCGATTCCGGAAAGTACCCGGCAAAAGTTACGCAGAAAACCCTCTCGACGATACGATGGACCACCCCACAGCAATCGTTGTATTGGATCCGCAAGGCCACCATGTCGGCATGATCCACCCACCGTTCAACGCTGAGGAAATCCCCACGGACCTGCAAAAACTCACCAAGGAAATCACTCTGTGAATTTCGTCACCACCCTGACCTATCTTCTGCCACATCGCATGCTGTCCTCGCTGGCACGCCACGTCGCCTATTGCCAGCATCCACTGATCAAACAGTGGTTGATCGACACAGTCATCGCAAAATTCGACGTCAACCTGAGCGAAGCGGCGGAGCCGGATGCCCATGCCTACCCAAGCTTTAATGCCTTTTTCACCCGATCACTTAAAGCCGGCATACGCCCCCCTGATCCGAATCCGGACACATTGCTCATGCCAGCCGACGGACGCATCAGCCAACTCGGGCCAATCCGCGAAGGGCGCATCTTTCAAGCCAAGGGCCAGTCCTTCACTGCAACCGAGTTATTGGGCGATACCGCTGCTGCTTCTGCCTTCACCAACGGGCTGTTTGCCACTGTCTACCTATCGCCACGTGACTACCACCGCGTGCATATGCCTTGTACAGGTCAGCTGCTCAAAACAGTGCATGTACCAGGCCGCTTATTCAGCGTCGGCCCAGATGCAGTACGCCAAATTCCACGACTGTTCGCACGTAACGAACGACTGGTATGCCATTTTGACACTACATTCGGGCCGATGGTCTTAGTGATGGTCGGAGCGCTGCTTGTCTCTGGTGTGGAAACGGTTTGGGGTGGTGTGGAAATCCCCGCTTATGGCGATCGCATCACATACAAGGACTACCAAGGACGCAATATCGCCATAGAGCGCTTCGCAGAAATGGCACGCTTCAACTATGGTTCAACAGTCATCGTGCTATTGCCACCAAATGTCCTCACCCTCGCCCCTCACCTCACAGCAGAAAGCCCGGTCACACTCGGTCAAGCACTAGCACACCGTCTTTCTTTGAATCACTCAACACAGGCACCTACACAAGAAAAATAATCATGTAAAAACCATGATTCAACAGCATTCCAACGCGTGCTCAACATTAAACAAAGCGGCACGAGGATAATTATCTTCAACGGAAAGCTATCGAATGGCGCGAACATGCCGCAAAAGAACAGCATCGCCTGCCCCATAAATAAAATACAACGGACACACACTAAGGACACATGCTAGCAACCCCAACTCAGAATAGACGCCCATCCACTGAGCTCAGTTAAACTCAAGCCATCTTCCGTTCCCTGCACACACTTTTATGCTTACATCTCTTGGATGTGATTTAGATGATCATCCGCTTACAACAGCCACATTGATTACAATACGGATTCCGGAATCTGCGGCACCGTACAACCTGTACCCTGCATCACATCCAACCGCGCACAAGCTTTGCTGTGAACAACCACTCATCACCATGAGAACCTGTTTCACACCGATCACATACAGCACCCACGTAAAGCGATCCCTCAGCAAGCTTGCTGCAGTACACAATGACTATGAATATAGTCTTTAAAGTCAAAACAACTGATGTTGTAGAGCATTCATCGTCCCCCAAAAACCGTGAAAAATGAGATCCATCACGAATTGACTCAATTTATTAAATTGAGCCGCATATCCTGCGGTGATGCAAAAAAAAATAACCCATTGCAAACACAACTATCACGTGAAACAAATCACCTACTCCCACACAAGCCCCGCATAGTGAACAAATATTCAGGCGGCGACTTTGATATATTCCCTGGAATGACTATGCTATTACGTTTAGTGACTGCACTAACGCTGGGCATTGCAGCCTGTGCCCGTGCACAAGGTGACGACCCACAACTGATGGCTGTTCGCGATGCCATCGCCGCAGCCGAAAATGGTCGCCTCGACCCATCTCAAGCAGCAACTCTGAACAAACATCCGTTATACGGCTGGATCGAATACGCCAATCTACGCCGCAATATCGACACAATCAGCAATGCGCAGGCGCAAAGCTTCCTATCACGTTACGCCGACCAAGCCGTCGCTCAGGCATTCCGCTCAGCATGGCTGCCAATCGTCGTGCGGCGTAAAGACTGGAACACACTGCTAACACATTGGAAGCCGACCCGTACCGTCAGTCTACGTTGTGCCCAACTGGAAGCACGCTATCGTTTAGGCAAAGCAGACACCCAGTGGACCAAAGAAGCACAAGAACTATGGCGCGATGCCGACAAACCAGTGCCTAGCATCTGTGATTCCGTATTCGCCACACTCTCTGCTCAAGGAGGCCTGGATAATGCACTGCGCTGGGCACGCATCGAAGCTGCTGCCGATGCGCAACAACCCGAAGTCATGCGCGCCGCAGCACGCGGCCTGCCAGCCAGTGATCAAACCCTGGCTAACAACTACGCCGCATTTGTCGAAGCGCCAAATCAAGCCCAGGCCGTATCGAATTGGCCCAAGACGGAACGTAGCCAACGCATCGTTATTGACGGATTAGCACGCATGGCCAAAGCTGATCCGAGCGCCGCTGAACGTTCCTTACCCAAGTACACCGATGCCCTTAACTTCAATGAGGCGCAGCGTGGTCAAGTGCTGTACCAAATCGCATTATGGACCGTCGCCTCCTACCAACCAGAATCAGCACGGCGACTGGCAGCAGTACCAGAATCGGCCTACGACGAACGTTTGCACGAATGGCGTACCCGCGAAGCAATGGCACGTGGCGACTGGCAAGCTGCATTAAATGCGATCCGCGAAATGCCACCGACACAGCGTGGCGAGCCCCGCTGGCAATACTTCGAAGCACGCTTGGCCGAAAAGACCGGCGACAGCGTACAGAGCCAAACGCTGTACCGTGCTGCTGCACGCAGTGCGACATTTCATGGTTTCCTTGCAGCAGACCATCTGCAACAACCCTATTCACTCTGCCCGTGGCATCCCAACGATACCCCTGACCACGCCCAGGCCAAAGCCGCTGTTGCACGCACTCCAGCACTGGTACGTGCGATAGCACTGTTCCAGATTGACCGGACAGCTTGGGCCACACTTGAATGGAACAACGCACTCACACGCTTTAATGACAACGAACGCCGACTCGCAGTAGAAGTGGCCAGTGACGCAGAATGGTTCGACCGTGCCGTATTCGCACTTGGTAAGCAGCCTGCCGAGCTACGCATGTACGACCTGCGCTTCCCATTACGCCATGAAACTACGATCCGCAGTGAAGCAACCAAAAACGGATTGGACCCAGCCTGGATCACTGCCGAAATCCGAGCAGAAAGCGTCTTCAACCCACGCGCCCGCTCCCCAGCAAATGCACGTGGTCTGATGCAAGTGCTACCCAGCACAGCAGCAAGCGTCGCCAAACGCATTGGTCTCACAGACTATGTCAACGCCGATAGCCTATACGATGCAGACACAAACATCATTATTGGCAGTGCTTACCTACGCCAACTCCTTGACCAATACAGCCAGACGTATCTGACCATTGCAGCTTACAACGGAGGCCCAGGCTCAGTGCAACGCTGGTTATCACAGCGCCCCAACTATGATCCGGATCTCTGGATCGAAACCATCAACTACAAAGAAACACGCGAATATGTCGCGCGTGTGCTTGCTTTTAGCGTGATCTATGACTGGCGCATCAACGGCGATACACTGCTCCTCACTGATCGTTTACTTGGCAAGTCCACTCACCGACGTAAACAAATCATCTGCCAGTGAGCACGACGCATCCCATAACAACCCAGCCCAGGCCACTTGGCGGCCACTTTTGGGCAGTGTCCCCCCTTCGCACCTCATCGCTGAGATGATGCATGAAGAGCTATCTTGTCGGTGGTGCCGTCCGCGACGCATTACTCGGTCAGCCTGCTGGCGACTGCGACTGGGTCGTCGTTGGTGCCGACCCAGCACACATGAAGAGTTTGGGTTTTAAGCCAGTAGGCCGTGACTTTCCTGTGTTCCTACACCCCAAGACCGGCGAGGAATTCGCACTAGCACGTACCGAGCGCAAAAACGGCCACGGCTACCGCGGCTTTATCGTCAACGCTGACCCAACAGTCACGCTTGAACAAGATCTGCAACGCCGTGACTTCACCATTAATGCGATCGCACGTGACCAAACCAATGGCACATTGATCGACCCCTATGGCGGCGTGAATGATCTTGAGCAACGTGTATTGCGCCATATTAGCCCCGCATTTGCCGAGGACCCGTTGCGCGTGCTGCGTGCAGCACGCTTTATGGCACGGTTGGCACCTTTGGGCTTCAGCATTGCTCCTGAAACGCTGGCAATGATGCGTCAGATGGCTGCAAACGGGGAACTCAACAGCTTGATACCCGAAAGAATATGGAAGGAATTAAGCCGATCACTGACCTACACACAACCAGCGGCCTTCCTCCATACACTACGCACAGTGAATGCACTGGAGGTGGTGTTACCCGAATTAAACGCATTGTATGGAGTACCACAACACGCAGACTATCACCCGGAAATCGACACCGGCCTCCACCAAGAATTGGTCAGCGATATAGCTGCAAAGCTGGCACCAGGGGATATGCTGATCGGCTTCGCAGCGCTATGTCACGACCTCGGAAAAGCCCTGACACCACGCGCAACATGGCCTCATCATCCGATGCACGAACAACGCGGGATGGCACCGACACAACAGCTCAGTGAGCGCCTGAAAGTCCCCCGGAATTACCAGCAACTCGCATTGATCGCCTGCCGCGAACACCTCAACGTACACCGTCTGTCAAAGTTGCATGACAATACCGTATACGAACTGCTGCAACGCTGTGATGCCTTCCGCCGCCCCGAACGGATCGCACAGCTTGCGATCGTTTGCGAAGCCGATTATCGAGGGCGCTATGGACATGAAGATGCTAACTACCCACAAGGACAACATTTATGCCGACTGCACGCCGCAGCGTTGGCAATCAACGCACGTGACCTTAATAGACAAGATTTACACGGTACACAAATCGGCGAAGCGCTGGCTCAAGCACGCATCCGTGCGATCAGCTCAGCTGGTGTCTATGATGGGGGAACGGGAACAAATTTCTGACGTTTGCTACGAAGCATAAAATCAAAACGGCATATTTCAGTTGATTGGCCACATATCGAAGAAACCGGACACAACCACCGATATCTGCCTCGCCGTACCACCTACACGGCTTGCCATCGCAAATAACCGCTCATCAGCGCGCCAGGAAGCTTAGATACGCAAGGTATAAGTCTGCGAGCTGCTCACTAGACGTAATCGTGCTCTTCCAAGTCTCAGCCACGAACCTTCTATCACACGATGCATTCCAATACTTCATTAAGAAGCGAGCAAACAGCCCTACTAGCGATCATGGACAAAGCTACTGCCGCGGGAAATGGAGCGAATTAACACACCACATGTGAGCCTGCATCGCTTGGTCAAATGAATGTTTGACGAACAACCAAACGTGCTGGGCCATCAGCATCATGTGATGGCATGATGACCGTCGGTGTCGATGTTGCGTACTCGGTGATCCTACGAAGTGTATCTTTCGACAGCACAGGATCGAAGGTCACACCGTCTACCTTCCCTGAACGTAGAATATCCTCAGCGTACGTCGCATCCCCAGCAATAAAGATCGACAGATCATCGTTACGAACCAAGACGGAAACATGCCCCTTGACGTGGCCTGGGGTTGGTACAAGCACAATGCGGCCATCACGTGTAATTGGATAGGAAGATGCGAACGGACCGACAGCAGGTCCAGTCAGTTCGATCAACTCTGGCTTCAACCAGATTGGCCAATGCTGAGGCAGACAGCCTGCAACCCTACCAAAGAATCCGCGAGAGGCATCATAGTTCTCCTGCGTCACTATGATACGAGTATGTGGGAAATGATCGAGGCCACCAGCGTGATCATGGTGCATATGGTGTGAGAATAACCGCCTCGACATCACGCAACGAATCGATATTCTTCGCCAATAGCTGCGGGCCGATCTCTTCGTGCAACGCGACCTTGACGATCACTTGCTTAGTGAAAAACGGATTCCAACGTGGCAGATATCCCGGGATAGAGTTGCGCCACGTGTCACCTGTATCCACAAGGAAGCGACCTTCTGGATGTTCAATCAAGAAACAAAAAATGGGCAGCGCTTCGGTCCAGTTTGGATCACGAAAGATATCAAGCTTGCGACCGATACCGCTCTTACTGTCTTGCCCCGCCTGTTGAGCCGTCTTGATGCGGACCGTGCTGGTCTGGAACACGGCGTGACTGTGATCATTATGGCTTCTTCCTTTTTGAAATGAATAAAAATCTATCTATTATAAAGAGTGAATATTCTCATTAACTGGTAATGTCGTACTGTACACCGAATTCATGTATTTCATCAAACCAATCCAACTCAGAAACTACATTTTTCTTTGCATTCATTAACCTCATGCTTTTTTATTTTATTTCCTTATAAAAACATGATCCTCGCTTTATCATTAAATGAAAATCATCCGAAAGAAACATGCAACCACTCCGTACTCAGAACTGCCTTGAACCCGTATGACATCATATATGAACAGAAAAAACTTTTTCATTATCCAGAGAATTCAAAAGGATTTTTATCAAACATCCATAATTTCATAAATTAAAATGGAATAGTTTCAAAAATAAAATCACATCAGAGAAAATAAGTCATCAATATCTAAAATAAAACAATTAAAAATATCAAATTACCCCCACTATTGACAATGGGAATTTAAGAATATAATTAATATATAAACCTACCATACTGAAATATTGGCTGCCTTTATATCAACAAATTCAAGAAACTACATAATGCACCTATCGAAACGAATTAACAGCTTCGAATATTACAATCATGAGTTGAATTCAACACACAAAAGTTTATCCAATGATGAATCAGGCACCATGGACACCTACTGACATTGAATTACTAATTCCAATAAAAATCCGCTAGCCTCAGCCAATGATCAAACATCAGAAACGCGAATAACGCCATCAAATACACGATCGAATAACCAAACGTTTTCATTGCAAATAATTCATCAGGTGGATCAAGCAGACGCCAGGCATACCAAAGAAACACAGCGTCCAACACCAAAGCAGCCCCCAGATAAAATACCCCGCTCATCCCAGTCGCCACCGGCAGCAGCGTTACCACACTCAGAATCACCGTATACAACAAGATCTGACGGGATGTATGTTGCACCCCATGGGTCACCGGCAACATCGGAATGGATGCCTTAGCGTAATCAGCACGGCGAAAGATAGCCAATGCCCAAAAGTGCGGCGGCGTCCACACAAAAATAATGGCTACCAACAATGATGCATTAATCCAATCCGCCGCTGTCGACAACCCCGTGACCGCAGCCCAGCCCAGCATAGGCGGCATCGCGCCGGCCAAACCACCAATCACAATGTTCTGCGACGTCATACGCTTAAGATACACGGTGTAAATCACTGCATACCCAATCAACGAAGTAAACGTCAGCACTGCCGTAATAAGATTGACCCAAAGAGTCAAAATCGTCATCGACAACGTGATCAACACCCCCGCAAAAACCAACACCTGCACAGGGCGTACCTTGCCAACAACCAGCGGACGCCATGAAGTACGTGCCATCTGCGCATCGATTTTGGCATCCAGAAGCTGATTGATTGCCGCCGCGGCCGCCGCCGCCAACCAAATGCCTAAAAATCCAAGTGCCCCACTCTGGATCTGCACAACACTGGGCATACCAGGGATAGCCAGAAACATCCCAACCAAAGCCGTGAACACAATCAATGCCACTACCTTGGGCTTGGTCAGATCCCAATAATCCCGCAACCGAGCCGCCATACTCACTCCGGAGCACGCAGCCGTGCGAGCAAAGAAACTAATACGAAAAGCAATGCCACCGCGCCGCCGTTGTGCATCACCCCCACCACCAGAGGAACCGCCAATTTAACGTTGAGCACACCAAGCATCACTTGTACCACCACCAGAAATGCTAACGCTAACGCCCAAGTCAACATGCCGGGCTCACGAGATAAACGCCACGCCAGCCACACCAGATAGACAGAAGCCACAATCGCCCACAACCGATGCATCATCTGGATGGCAATCCGCGATGCGCCATCAAGTACACCACCCTCATAATCCACACCAATCGTACGGAGCAAAGTGAAGCCCTCAGTGAAGTCGTGCGGCGGCCACCACTCACCCACACAACGCGGGAAATTGTCTACCAACCAAGCGCCCCCCCCACACGCCAGCGCTGCGTAATTAGCACTGACCCATCCCCCCAGTGCAATCTGAAACACCAATATCACCACACCCCAACGCAGCCACCAACGCACCTTAGTGGCATCTACCAAAGTGATCGGCAAGTGAGTCGCCCGCCAAGCCATCCACACCAGCAACGCAAACATCAGCAAACCGCCAAGCAAGTGCCCCATCACGACAATCGGCTTCAGCAATAACGTGACCGTCCACATCCCCAACAATGCTTGGAAAATCACAACTGCCAAAGTCAGGACAGCAGCCCGAGACAAATCTTGGTTATTCCAGCGCAGCGCAGCCAACAGTAGGATCACCTCACCTAACAACGCCGCCGCCATTGCTCCAGCATGCTGACCAGCCATGTACAACTGAATCGACACCACCACCAACACAACCGCACTGAAGATTTGCACGACACTGAACCTACGGCGACGCGCAGCCAACAGAGACAGCACTAATACCTCAACGCCCAACATACCGGCCAAGAAACGATGGACCTGCTCACGCCAGACTTTATGCATCTCCAATGGGCGGATCTGACTGGCAGCATGAGCATTTGCCTCCGCGACCGTCTGCGGCCAAGTGATACGGCCATAGCACGTCGGCCAATCAGGACAACTCATACCAGCATCAGATAAGCGGACAAAACTACCAAACATGATTGTGCTGGCAGTAAACAACGCGGCCAACCAAGCCATACGGTGGAAATGCCGGAACAGTAATGGCCGGACGAATGAATCCATCAGAAAAAACTCACTTCAATGACAACAACATCACTCACACGTACTCCAACCACACACCCTATTATATCCCCCCTCAGCCAAGCTCCTTCCAAAGCTGATGCAATAATCAGGACAAATATCTGGCAGCTATGAAGACCGCGGCCATCCATGCCACCGCTGGCACTCGTACCGCCAAACGGCGATAAATACCGATCGTACTAGAATAGGTGTTTAACAGGCTCTAAGCAGCATAAATACTGCAAGACCACACTCAAACCAAGAAACTGCGGCGAAATGTCGCGCCCCCCCATCACAACAATGCGCAGCAGCGTTCACCTGACTCGAGTTACACCGTACCCGTTGTACTCTGGATCACAGCAACCACCCGCTAAGGCTAACCATGAGCACTCCCAAGCCCTATCACACCACTCCCAGAGTGATTCATCCCCGAAATAACGCACCACTCACATCCACAGACCACCAAGCTTGACAAACTCCGGAACACCCACTGACTGGGCGACATGGCAGTTGACGCGCTAGGCTAACGGACTCAACGCTCACATAGGGATGCCGGCGTGACCCGACCCGATTTGAATGAACGCATACTGTCACTACGCAAACTGCGTCTAGCACAATGCCGCACACGCACACGACGCACAATCGAAAGGCGTAACGGCGTTCGGCTCGAAATCAACGGAAGCTGGCTGGTCGAATTCTGTTCCAACGACTACCTAGGACTCGCGCAACACTTCGAAATCATCGCAGCACTACAGGATGCAGCCGCCCGCAATGGCATCGGTGCCACTGCTTCGCATCTGATCTGCGGCCACCACGCAATACATAAGGCACTGGAATATGAATTAGCCGAATGGTTGGGCTACCCACGCGCATTACTGTTCGGTAGCGGCTTCACCGCCAACCTGGCAGTGCAACAAGCTCTGCTCACCAAAGAAAACGACATCTGCGTTCAAGACCGACTCAACCATGCCAGCCTGATAGATGCTACCCGTCTGGCAGGCTGCCGCCTACGCCGCTACCCGCACCTTGATGTGGATGGAGCGGCACATCAACTCAAGAACGCACCCGAAGGTGCAGCAATGCTAGCAACCGATGGCATCTTTAGCATGGATGGCGACATCGCTCCATTACGCGCCCTCAGCCTGGTCGCACGCACCCAACAAGCACTGATGTATGTCGATGACGCACACGGCATCGGAGTGACCGGACCCCAAGGGCGTGGCTGTATCGCAGCTGCTTGGCTCAGCGTAGAGGAAGTCCCCTTGCAATTAGTGACCCTCAGCAAAGCCCTAGGTGGCTACGGTGCGGCCGTACTCGGCTCTGCCACACTGATCCAACACTTGGCCGAAACCGCACGCCCCTACATATACACCACTGCACTGCCTCCTGCCCAAGCCGCCGCCGCACTGACAGCAATCCGTATTGCACGGCGTGACGAATGGCGCCGCCAGCGCCTACAGGAACTTGTGGAGCGTTTCCGCGAGAATAGCCGCCGTCACGGCCTGGAGATCATGGATTCAGAGACACCTATCCAACCCTTGCAATGTGGAGATGAAACCACAACGATGGCGATGTCCGCGGCATTGGAACGCGAAGGGTTCCTAGTCAACGCAATCCGGCCACCCACCGTACCCGAGGGGAAATCACGGTTGCGAGTGACCTTGTCCGCACTGCATACCACTGAACAAATCGATACATTAGTGCAAGCGCTTGCCCGCTCCCGCGATGCCCTCGCGACCGAAGCCGCACCTGTAAAAGTATAAATACGCGATATCAAGGCAGGGGGGGGGGGCTCCCCCACATCTCAGCGCAAGACAAAAAAGCACGACACTGGCCCCCTGACCATTCAAGCACCTTAGCGCCGATAACTGATCGACCAATAGATCACCCAGATTCCTCCTATCAGCAACACATCTAACAATGTATATCGAAGTTACCGGATATGGTCCGGCACTAGTTTTGATCCACGGATGGGCAATGCACAGCGGTGTATTCGCACCGCTGGTCGAACAACTCAGGCCACACCATACACTCTATTTGGTCGACCTCCCCGGACACGGCTACAACCACACCACTCCCACGCCACTGGCCCTACCGCAGGTGGTTCACGCAATCGCAGCGGCGACCCCTCCAGCAGTGTGGTTGGGCTGGTCACTTGGTGGATTATTCGCACTTCACGCCGCAGCGACCCTGCCCCAAGTACGTGGCCTCATCATGCTGGCCGCTACCCCATGCTTCGTACGGCGTGAAGATTGGCCACACGCCGTTGAAGTGAGCATATTGACCCAATTCGCCCAAGATCTGAAACAAAACTATACAGAGACCATCAACCGCTTTCTTGCACTGGACACACTTGGATCAACACACGCACAAAGCGAACTGCGCCAATTACGGAAAATTTTAAATGCACGCCACACACCCAACACCGCAACACTCCAAGCAGGTCTGGAGCTGCTCGCACATACCGACTTACGTCGCGCCCTGATTGACCTCACACCTCCAAGCCTATGGATCGCCGGGCAACGCGATCGACTGGTTCCCGCTGCGAGCATCCAGGCAGCAACGGTACTGGCACCGAGTGACCAGACCGAATTACTCACCATCACCGGCGGTGGCCACGCCCCGTTCCTCAGTCATGCCAATCAAATGACGGCAGCATTACAGCACTTCATTGCCACTCTCCCCTAACCCCTAAATCACCTCGATTCCAATTTACACATCACGGCCCTCCAACCTGGATGAACTACAGTCGTACCATCGTCCCGCGTCCCCAAAGAGCCACCAAACAATATACGGAAAATACTCCAACCCCTGCACCAGATAAGCAAGCATCAACAAGCGTAGCGGCGTGGCAGTGACGGTGATAAACCACTTTGGATTGATTACTGAGTCCTTATCGGTCAACGACCAGATCACCAACACCACGAACGTGATTACCAAGATGCTAGAAAGCGCAATACAACAGAAACCATCACAGGAACAAGGCCAACCAGATAAAGAGTCTAGGTTTCCCAACAAGGCGCTTGAGTCAACCAATCATTCGTGAATTTTCAATTAGGTCTGAATATGCGGCTTATCTGCACAGCCATTTTTTTTCAAAACTGCTCAACAAGCGACAGCTTTTCTGGGAGTGATCGCCGTTAAAAATGCTCAGGGACTCCCGGTGAGAGGAAAACCGCGATTGTGAAAAATCGGGCCTCTGGAAGTCAAAGTAAAACTATATCTACTGTCGTTGTGAGAACTAAAATTTAACCCAACTATAAAGACGATATACGAGCGGTTATGCTTCCGTGGCAAAGTCAAAATATGTGCCATTAGTGCACTGATGCGAATAATCTCAGAAAAAATAATGGGTATAGGCACAAAAAAGGATGGAGAGAGAAATGAAAACTAAGGAATTGGCTTAACATTTATATGTACTTCAATAATTTTTCTTTAACAGAACATATTAAGGACACACTGCAAGCAATGTTAAACGGAAAGAATCATGACAAATCTAACGAATTGCGAATACGCGTCAGCAAGTGAATCAGTTGGCCTTGATCATCCTCGGACAATTCACGTAAAGCATAGGTGGTAGCACACTCACCATGCTGTTTCAAACGTCGCCACAAATCCTTGCCAGTCTCCGTCATAACGATGTGCAACGCACGCCGATCCTGGGCATGCGGTTCACGACGCACCACACCCATCGCCTCCAATTTATCCAAGAGACGGGTCACAGCGCTAGGCGTTTGATCCAATGCCTGGGCCAATTTGTTGGCCGTGCATGGTGCATGTATTGCGATGACCTTCAGACCTAGATAATGAGTAAACCCAAGATCGGGAAACTCTTGACGCATCTCTTCATCCAACTGACGCACAAGGCCGTCACAGACTTGACGTAACAGCAGGCTAATACCTGGAGATGTAGATGGATCCATAATATACACATTAGTTACAATAAGAAATTATTCAAAATATAAATATTAAACATTCTATAAACGAAAGCAACGACACTCTGGATGAATTGCAACCATGATCGATCAAATCATTTGAATAAATAGCAAATATCGTACCAATCACTTACAGAAACACTGGATTACACACATTTACACGTATTACTCAGGGTACTTCGTCCCCCTTTGCAACATCTCACCAAACTGCCACCTGACCCACAGCGCCTGACGTGACTTGGCTTCCTGGGCCACATACGGATAATCGATACTTGAATCTGAATGAGTGACGCATCAGTACAGCCCGATTCCTTGAATAGAGAACACACTTCCACACAATGACCGATCTGACTCGTCCCTTCTTCCATGGCTTCGAACAGATGCCACTGCGCGAATACGCCGAACGTGCCTATCTTGATTATTCGATGTATGTCGTACTTGATCGCGCACTCCCCTTTATCGGAGACGGTCTCAAGCCGGTACAGCGGCGCATCATCTACGCCATGCACGAATTGCGGCTCAATCCAAAGGCAAAACCCAAGAAGTCTGTACGTGCGGTTGGCGACGTGATCGGTAAGTACCACCCACACGGCGACTTGGCCTGTTACGAAGCACTCGTACTGATGGCACAACCGTTCTCATACCGTTACCCGCTGATCGAAGGGCAAGGCAACTTTGGCTCTTCCGACGACCCAAAATCATTCGCAGCGATGCGCTACACCGAGTCCAAACTCACCCCCATCTCTGAGATCCTACTCAGTGAACTAAGCGAAGGTACAGTGAATTGGATCACCAACTTCGACGGTACCTTGGAAGAACCTGCATGGCTGCCGAGCCGCCTCCCACACCTTTTACTTAACGGCACCACTGGCATCGCGGTCGGCATGGCAACCGACGTACCACCGCACAATCTCAACGAAATCGCCAGTGCGCTGATTCACCTGCTTGACAACCCAAACGCCACTATTGCCGCGCTGTGCCAATACATTCGCGGCCCTGACTACCCAACGGCTGCCGAGATCATCACACCACCCAATGACCTGCAAAATCTCTACGAGACAGGCAATGGCAGCGTGCGTACCCGTGCCACCTACCATAAAGAAGACGGCAACGTAGTGATCACCTCGTTACCTTACCAAGTGTCACCGTCCAAAGTAATCGAACAGATCGCCCAGCAAATTCGTTCCAAAAAGCTACCCTGGTTGGACGGCGAAGGGGTACGCGATGAATCTGACCACAAAAATCCAGTGCGTATCGTGCTGTTCCCACGTTCCCAACGGATTGATGTAGAACAACTCATGGGCCACCTATTCGCAACCACCGATCTAGAAAAAAGCCATCGGGTGAACCTCAACGTGATCGGCCTTGACGGCCGCCCGCAAGTCAAACCTCTGAAACAACTGCTCAGCGAATGGCTCAGTTTCCGCAGCGACACTGTCACCCGCCGTCTCAAGTATCGACTACAAAAAGTTGAGAGTCGCCTACACCTGCTGGAAGGCTTACTGATCGCCTTTCTCAACCTTGACAAGGTGATCCACATCATTCGCAACGAGGACGAACCCAAGCCAGTCCTGATCGCACGCTTTGGTCTGTCAGATGCGCAAACAGAATACATCCTCGACACCAAGCTACGCCAACTCGCGCGCCTTGAAGAAATGGCGATTCGCAGTGAACAAGACGCACTGACTAAAGAACGTGACGAGATCAATGTCATCCTGGATAGCGACGTCCAACTTAAAAAACTAATCAAGGACGAATTATTGGCAGATGCCAAGACGTTCGGCGATGCGCGCCGTGCGCCGCTTGTCGCACGCCAAGCGGCACAGGCCATTGATGAAAGCGAACTGGTCGCTAGCGAACCGATGACCGTGGTGCTCTCGGAGAAAGGCTGGATTCGAGCGGCCAAAGGCCACGACGTCGATCCAAGCGGGATGTTCTACCGTGAAGGTGATCGCCTTTTGGCAGCCGTGCGCACCCGCAGCACCCATCAAGTCTCCTTCCTCGACTCCGAAGGACGTGCCTATTCAACACTGGTGCATACCCTACCCTCGGCACGCGGCAACGGTGAACCACTGACGGGACGCTTTTCGCCCGCCCCTGGTGCTTCATTCCAAGCGATGGCTAGTGCCGACAACGACAAATTATTCGTGTTGGCCTCCTCTCACGGCTACGGTTTCATCACCCGGTTCGAAAATCTCACCGGACGAAACAAAGCCGGCAAAGCCATGATTCATCTCACACCTGGCGCCCAGGTCATGGGACTAGCTCCGCTGACCAACGTGCAACATGACCGCATTGTCGCGGTGACCAGCGCCGGCAACCTGCTAGCCATCGCAGCAAGCGAACTCCCTGAACTAGATAAAGGCAAGGGCAACAAACTGATTGATATTCCAAAAACAAAACTGGCCACTGAACGCCTAGTCGCTGTCATCGCAGTCGCTTCGAGTCACACCCTACTGCTCTATAGCGGCGAACGCACAATGCGCCTTTCATTTAAAGATTTGGAGGCTTACCTTGATACACGCGGTAGCCGCGGCCAACTACTGCCAAGAGGTTGGCATAAAATCGACACACTCGATATCCAGTAACCAACATGGCGGAAGATACACAGCCACACAAAAATGGAACCCTGTAGATGAGGCTAAACTACCCCGTAAAACACCATTGCCAGCTGGTTTGATAGTAAGCAATACAAACATAACAAGCTATACAGGATAGTTCTGAACCGACTACGCATTGAAAATAATTCTTTCTATCTTGGTAATTTATGTAGTGCATCACAATCTGATGCCATGAAAGAAACCGAAAACCACATTTCACTTCGCTTGCTTAAGCGATATCACGGTAGGTAATCAGCAATTCCCCGGGAATCAAGCAGGAAACGCAACTATCTTTAACAACGCCACTGTAGCACTGAAATAAAACGCATTGCGTTAATTTTCGAAGTGATTCGATTGCTCCCTTGCTCCCATGTAAACCCATTTCACTACCAAAGATCAGCCCCCCTCTTTAAAGGGGAATATTGCTAAAGATTGAAAAGCAACAAACAACGAACAAAGGCAATGCCGCATCAACATCGCACCAGATCACATTTGCTTGCCCTACACGTGATTAAGCACGTATGGGAAAGATCCATGAGCAGCTCTGATTCAGTCAATATCAAGGAATGAGCGCAGTTGTTCAGAACGGCTTGGATGACGAAGTTTCCGTAATGCTTTGGCTTCAATCTGGCGAATACGTTCACGAGTGACATCAAATTGTTTACCCACCTCCTCCAGAGTGTGGTCTGTATTCATGTCAATACCGAAACGCATACGCAGAACCTTCGCCTCTCTTGGTGTCAAACCAGCCAACACTTCACGCACTGTTTCCGACAAGTTGACATTGGTTGTGGTATCCACAGGAGACTCAACATTAGGATCCTCAATGAAGTCACCCAGATGAGAATCTTCATCATCTCCGATCGGAGTCTCCATTGAGATTGGCTCTTTAGCAATCTTCATTACCTTACGGATCTTGTCCTCAGGCATGTCCATTTCCTTAGCCAATTCCTCTGGAGTCGCCTCGCGACCAAACTGCTGCAACATTTGACGAGAGATACGGTTAAGTTTGTTGATCGTCTCAATCATATGCACCGGGATACGAATGGTGCGCGCCTGATCGGCAATAGAACGAGTAATTGCCTGACGGATCCACCAAGTCGCGTAGGTGGAGAACTTAAAGCCACGACGGTGTTCAAACTTACACACTGCTTTCATCAAACCGATGTTGCCTTCCTGTATCAAATCCAAGAACTGCAACCCTCGGTTGGTATACTTCTTAGCAATCGATATCACTAAGCGAAGATTAGCTTCAACCATCTCTTTCTTCGCCTTGGATGCTTTTGCTTCACCATAAACCATCATACGGTTAATCTCTTTGATGTCGGCTAACGTCAAAGAATTGACTTTCTCCAAATCAATGGAAGCTTGCTGCTCAGCGGTGATCTGATCTTTGATATCACGCAACGCAGAGGACCATTTCTGCTTGCGCTTAATCGCATCCTCCACCCATTCTAAATTTGTCTGGTTGTTTTCCCAGGAACGGATGAAGTCTTTACGCGGCATTTTGGCTACATTTGTCGCCAAGTGAAGCACTTTGCGCTCATGATCCTTGACAGAATTCACCATATTCTGTAGCTGCTGAACAAGCAAATCGGTCAATGGCAACGACAGTTTGAACGTCACAAAGATCGCAGCCACATCTTCACGCACCTTAATGACTGCTTTGTGCTCAGGGCCATGCTTGGCGTAAAGTTTCTTGAACTTGGCATACTCAGTGGACAGAGATTCGATACGCGAAGCAACTTCGGCAGGATCAGGACCAATCATAGGCGCATCCTCATCATTACCGACACTGTCATCGTCTTCTTCGTCAACCTCAACAATGGACTCGTCAGTAACGTCCACTGAGGAGGTTACGGAGTTATCCTCCTCTATCAAATCATTAAAGCCAACGACAACCTCAGTCAGACGCCGCTTACCTTCTTTATGCAACTCATATTCACTAAGCAGTAATTCCGTAGATAACGGGAAAGCGCCTAAAGCAGCTTGTACCTCGCTCAAGCCTTCTTCAATACGCTTTGCAATTGCTATTTCACCTTCACGGGTTAATAGTTCGACCGTACCCATCTCACGCATGTACATACGTACCGGATCGGTAGTACGTCCTGCTTCGGTATCAAGGGCGCTAAGCGCAGCTGCGGCCTCTTCTGCAGCGGTATCGTCGACTTCCCTGTTCCCAGTGTTTCCTTCGTTAAGCAACAAAGTCTCAGCATCGGGAGCCACTTCATGGACCTCAATGCCCATTCCGTTAATCATCCCAATAATGTCTTCAATTTGATCAGGATCCACCAGATCCTCTGGTAGGTGATCATTGACTTCGGCGTAAGTCAGGTAACCCTGCTCCAACCCCTTGCTGATCAGTTGCTTGATATCGGATTGCTGAGCAGTTCGTTCATTGGACATGATGGGGCTTCGCATTCTCAAAGACTTATACAAGTAAAAGTATTATAACAGTTCAATACCGTTTCTCGTACTTAACAGCAGAGGATTTTTAGCGGCCCTGAAACACCTAATTGAGCGTCAAACCCTGGATTCTCAATTGAAAAATAGATACTTACTTAAAGAGCACTCCAAACACAAACCATCACTAAATTAGCTTCGGTTTATCTGAATTCTCTTACGTCATTGTTTATTTGCCCTGATGATGGTGTTGAAACTTGGTTTCCTGCTCCTATTAACAGAAGACATGAATCACACACCAGTACACCACAGAACGATATGACTGATCGCAACCTAATCTCCAACTCGTGAAGATAGCGTCCTTATAAAATTGCATAAATGAACGCAAACTCCAAAATCCGCTGGTTATATCGGGTCGCATCATTGGTAGGGCACATCCCCTGGCCACTCCTCAAACGACTGTCAGATCTGATCGCTTACTGCTGGCTTTGTTTGAACGCCCGGGAAAGTCGTGTGACACAACGCAATTTGGAACTGACCTATCCAGAACTATCTCCCCAGGAGCACACGCGCCTACATCACCAAATCATTTATTCCACAGTGCGCCAAGCGTTCGAAATGCTACATATCTGGACCCACCCAGAGACAGAAAACTTGGCGCGACTACGTGAATACCACGGCGTAGATTTGTACAGTGCAGCCCTAGCCCGCAACCGAGGGATGATTATCGTTGTCCCCCATTTTGGCAACTGGGAATTACTGAAACAGTACCTGTCCGATCTTGCGCCGCTCACGCTCATGTACCGTCCAGCGAATTCGGCCGTGTTAGATGGCTTTCTACAACGAGTACGTGGTGGCAACAATGTCCATCAAGTTCGTGCAGAAGGGATGGCAGTACGGCATCTTTTCAAAGTGCTCAAAAATGGCGGCACAATCGGAATCCTTCCAGATCAACAACCGAAGATCGGCGAAGGTGTATTTGCACCATTCTTCGGCATCGAAGCATTGACCATGACTCTTATACAGCGTTTAGCGGAACGGACCGGCGCAACCGTGCTATACGCCTGGTGCGAGCGAATTAGTCCTCATCTAGAGTTCGCCTTGCATATGGAACACGCCGACCCAGCGGTGGCGGATCCAGATCCACTGATCGCGGCGACCGCACTTAATGCAGGGATCGAACGTATCGCCAGACGCGACCCAACTCAGTATCAGTGGACTTACAAGCGCTACAGCTTGCGCCCACCGGATAGCGGCGAACACAACCCCTATGAAATAAAACACCAATCACACTCAATAGCGAAAACACTCAAGCATCCTGATTGATGATGCACTTATCAAAGCAAACCCACTGAATTAAATAACAAACGTAGCGTTTGAAACGACTTGATTGCACAAACTGAGCGGAAGATCACCCCGCACAAATCCAGAACAGACTCACCCGTAGAACCTCATAGCCCCTCTTCTGGAACGTGCTCATCCATCATCACTTGATGATGAGAAATCCTCTCACCTCACAGCAACCAGATATCTCGTATCTGACAGACTACTCAACTCCCAGACTCACTAAAAAACACCCCATAATGCCGGGGGATCAAACGCAGCTTCTGCCCCTCAACATATTCATCCGTCGCACTAGACAATTCAATCTCCACCTCATGTGCACTGTGCTCCAAACGCGCACGCACACGCATCCTTGGACCACTACGCTGACTCCACAACACGATGGCTGACCACCCCTCCTGCGCATCCAGCACCAGATCCTCAGGTCGCACGTAAAGATCCACCGCCCCCCACCCCGATAGCTGCGGCGGACAAGACAGTACGATCCCAGCCACCTCCAACCCATCAGCACCAACACAGCCAGGCAATCGATTCACCGCCCCAACAAACGAATACACGAACGGCGAAGAAGGTCGGTTATACACCTCATCCGGACTCGCAACCTGCTCGATCCCACCCTGATTGAGAATCGCAACCCGATCGGCTAACTCCAACGCCTCCTCCTGATCGTGGGTGACAAACACCGTCGTCAATCCAGTCCTATCATGGATCTCACGCAACCAGCGGCGTAAATCACGCCGCACCTGCGCATCCAGCGCACCGAATGGCTCATCCAGCAATAACACCCGCGGCTCGATTGCCAACGCCCGTGCCAGCGCCACGCGCTGACGCTGACCACCAGACAACTGCATTGGATAACGCTGCTCCAAACCATCCAACTGCACCAATGAAAGCAATTCAAACACCCGCGCACTGATTTGCGACTCCGGCCAACGTGCCTTACCACGACGCACACGCAAACCAAAAGCAACGTTCTCATACACACTCATATGCTTAAACAACGCATAGTGCTGAAACACGAAACCGACCCGGCGCGCCTGCACACTCATCGTTGTCGCATCCTCATCACCGAACAGCACGCGCCCTGCATCGGCATGCTCCAACCCAGCAATAATGCGCAGCAACGTCGTCTTACCCGAACCAGACGGTCCGAGCAACGCCAACAATTCACCCTGACGAATATCAAGATCGATACCCGCCAATGCAGTGAAATCCTCAAACTGTTTACGCAGCTCCTGGATTCTGATCCCCATACTCAATTCATCCTCAATGCTGGCGCCCGACAGCCAACAACTCACCGTGACGCTTTTCCAGAAAAGCCTTTAACGCCAACGTCAACAACGCACTCAACGCCAACAACGAAGCACAGGCAAATGCAGCACTGTAAGCATATTCGCTATACAGAATTTCCACGTGCAACGGCATTGTGTTGGTTCGCCCACGAATGTGACCAGATACCACAGAGACTGCACCAAACTCACCCATCGCACGCGCACCACACAACAACGCCCCATACAACAGCCCCCAACGAATGTTCGGTAACGTCACCCGCCAAAAAGTCTGCCAACCACTGGCCCCCAGACTCAACGCAGCCAACTCCTCCTCATTGCCTTGCTGCTCCATCAATGGCATCAGCTCGCGCGCAATAAATGGCAAAGTGACAAATATTGTCGCCAAGACGATCCCCGGCAACGCGAACACGACCCGTGGCAACTTCACGATAACCTCGCCAAACAAAGGCAAGGAGAAGTCAACTCCATCCTCAATCAACGGCCAAGCCCACCCCTGCCGACCAAAAATGAGCACGAACACCAAACCAGCAACCACCGGTGAAACCGAAAACGGCAAATCAATCAAACTAACCAACAGCCGCTTGCCAGGAAACTGATACTTACTGACCGCCCACGCCACGGCGACACCGAAAACCATGTTCACCGGCAACACAATCATTGTTACTAACATCGTTAAACGAATTGCAGCCAGCGCATCAGGATCAGAGACCGCCCGTAGAAAAACCTGCACCCCACCACGCAATGCTTCGGAAAACACCAGCATCAGTGGCAGCAGTAAAAACGCCAATAAAAAGCCAAGCGCACCCAGAATAAGCAACCACTGTACCCACAACGACTCGGTCGTCGCAGATGCGGTCAACAACCGATGCCAACGCTGTACACCCCTCTGCCCCTGAACACAGAGAGAAGGCCCAGACATCATATCCTTGCTCATCTTCCCCCCGATGTTTAACACGCAATAAGCATGCCTGCATCGCGTTGACCATTAACAACACCGTGAATGACAACAACAACATTACTGCCGCAATTGCAGTAGCTCCAGAATAGTCAAACTCCTCCAAACGAATCGTGATGAGCAACGGCGCGATCTCAGTTGCATTGGGTAGATTGCCAGCAATAAAAATCACCGACCCATACTCACCCACACCGCGCGCGAAAGCCAACGCAAATCCCGTCAACATTGCAGGCCATAGCGTCGGCAATACGACACGGAACATCGTCTGCCAACGATTCGCACCGAGTGAAGCAGCAGCCTCCTCCAACTCCTTCTCGGCCTCTGCCAACACCGGCTGGACAATCCGCACCACAAAAGGCAGACCAACGAACACCAGCGCTACTACGATCCCCAACGGAGTGTAAGCAACCTTGAACCCAGCCAGCTCCAGCCAACGCCCTATCCATCCATTGGGTCCATACAATGCCGCCAGCGCAATACCGGCCACTGCTGTCGGCAATGCGAACGGTAAATCAATGATCGCATCGAAAACACGCTTACCAGGAAAATCGTAACGCCCAAACACCCAAGCTACCCACGTCCCCATCACCGCGTTAAACGCCGCCGCAACTAACGCAGCGCCAAAACTGACCGACAACGCAGACAGCACCCGTGGTTCCGTCCATACCTTCCATAGCCCACTCCATCCCAACCCACTGGCCTTGACAAATACGCCAACCAGCGGAATCAGCACGATCAGCCCCAACCAAACAAAGGTGATTCCAAGACTCAAACCAAGGCCAGGAATCACGCGCCGACGTGACAAACGCGCCGGCGCCACAGTACTTTCAGCCATGGACTACTTTCCCGCCTGGATCTGGTCGAACACACCACCATCGGTAAAATGCTCCTGCTGCACCTTAGCCCAAGAACCGAACGCTCGCCCGATCGTCACCAACTTAATCCGAGGAAACCTCGCCAAATCCACAGCATCGACCAACTCAGGATGGCGTGGACGGTAAAAATGCTTCGCGGCCAACCTCTGCCCACTCGGCGAATACAAATACTGCAGATACGCCTCAGCCACCGCACGGTTACCGTGCTTATCCGCATTCTTATCCACCAATGCCACTGATGGCTCAGCCAGAATCGACATTTTTGGCATCACAATCTCGAATTTGTCTGGACCCAACTCCTCCCGAGCCAAGAGCGCCTCGTTCTCCCACGTCAATAACACATCACCAATGCCACGCTGAGCAAACGTCGTCGTCGCACCCCGCGCCCCTGTGTCCAAGATCGGAACATTGCGGAACAACGCCCGCATATAACGCAGAATCTTCTCGCGATCCCCCTTGAAGATATAGTCGGCATAAGACCAAGCGGCCAAATAATTCCAGCGCGCCCCCCCACTGGTTTTCGGATTCGGGGTAATCACCTGCACCCCAGAACGCAACAGATCCGGCCAATCCCTAATATTGTTCGGATTGCCCTTACGCACCAGAAAAACGACCGTCGACGTATAAGGAGCACTGTTATCCGGCAAACGCTTCTGCCAACCGGGATCGACCAACTTCGACCTTTCCACAATCGCATCAACATCATAGGCAAGCGCCAACGTCACCACATCCGCCTCAACCCCATCAATCACCGAGCGCGCCTGCTTGCCCGAACCACCATGCGAAGTTTCAATCTTCACCGTCTTACCGGTCGTCTGCTTCCAGTGCCTCTCAAAAACAGCATTGTAATCCCGATAAAACTCGCGGGTCGGATCATAAGACACATTGAGCAACGTCTGTTCGCGCGCATCTGCCAACGACACACTCAACAGCAGCCCCAACAACAAAGCTGCAACATATCGAATTGGAATACATCGGTTCATGTCGATCTCCTGCGCAATCACGGCAACAGCCGGTCCAACAAGGATGCCATGCTGCGCAACCACATGCAGGCGGTGAAATGACATGAAGCTGGCTATTTATGACTTTTAAGCATGACCAATCGACACAGAAGCAGCACTCCCCCCTATGGTGCTGAACCTCCAAGGCGAGTTATATGCCGTTGCGATGTTGGCATACCCGACACCTTTTTAACGATATGGATCCCGTTAGCCTGCATCCAAGCATCGAACTGATCGGCTGTCATCCGCTGGCCATTCTGAGTCATCTCGAACCGATACCTCGCCACATTCCCAGACACCTGCGGCAACACAACAGGTTGCGGCATATTCGGTCGCGAAGACTTCAAAGCACAGGCCGACAGGATGAAAATCGGCATCACCACCAACACACAGCACAAAAACCTGAATACCGATTGAGACATCTTGACCTTATCCACCTGAAAATGAATCTAATTCATTAAGCAACAAAGATGTAATAAATCATGAAACAAAGCACCAACATGCCAAATGAACCATCCAAACAATCATCACCACGAACCCACTGCACGGTTACCCCCACATTCACCATAGCCTCCCCCTCACCTCAACACCCTTCCTTCCCCCTGCCCCACCTATACCACGCAATGATCTAACGCCACCCAACAATCCAATCCACCAACAGAACCATCTGCCCAACAGATCACGATGCCCCCTGAGACAACAGCCTCACCAACTGCCGCACCTTGTCAGCATCTGTGCAATCGTAATCCCCACCCAAATCATGGATATATGGATGAGCCCCCAAACGTCGTGCAGCCACCACACTGCGCGCCGAAGCATGGAACTCATGCGCTCCCGTGCGAACCCGCAACTCCAGCACATTCCCTGCAGACACACCCGCACCTGGCATCACCACAACCCGACCTGCTGCCTGAGCCACCAACGCCGCAATAGTCTCAGCACCCTCCAGCGCGCTCGAACGCCCCCCTGAAGTCAACACCCGCTCACAGCCCAGAGCAATCACATCCTCCAACGTACGTCCTGGATCCGCACTGACATCAATCGCACGATGAAAAGTCACACCAAGCGACCCAGCCGCGGCAATCAACACCCGCATCATCCCCATATCAACCTCACCGGCCGGATCCAAAGCACCAAGAACCACCCCATCACAACCAAGACGCACGCAACACTCCACATCACCGCACATCACCTCCATTTCCTCCTCGGAAAACACAAAATCACCACCCCGAGGCCGGATCAACACATAAAGCGGGATATGCAAACGCTCACGCACCACAGCCAACATCCCATACGACGGAGTCAACCCGCCCCCCTCCAACCCATGACACAACTCCACCCGCATGGCCCCGCCCTCCTGCGCAGCCAGCGCCGACGCAACCGAGCCAGCAGCCACCTCAAGTCCAGCCGACACACCCATACCCGCCTCCCATGATCCTCGTGACTTCCCAAAAACGCGCATGACATAAACATCAAAACTCACCTCACTTCCAGACCTTCAACATCAGACAACCACGCCACACCATCCCAACCAATCAAAGCCACCCAATGCCCAATAAAACCCATCCCATACCCACTTGACCCGACATACAGATAACCCTGAACTGCAACGACTCCCCCAACCTCAACACATTGCACCATCAACACACCCCGAACACTTCCGTACAGATACACCCAGATCGCCAAATAAACACAGATACGCCCACAGCTGCATACCAATGAAAACTCACCGCTTACCGTAAAAAACGTACTACCCCAACAACCACACAGCTACTTGATGCCACTGAACACCGTTCACCGTTGCAGCACCGCAACGTCACTGTAATCCCAACAAAAAAGCACCCCTCTTACCCAACCCCCACCCCCCCAGCGACTACTCCAACACCACGGAACCGACACCCCAAACACCACAGCCCTATGGACCGCCGCCGCTCAGACATACAACAGAATGAACATCACACGCCTCTAACCATGTCACACCGCACACCACACAAACGTTCTGCAACACACAGATGGCTTGGCAAATATCACCCAGACACCAAACACAACACACCATTCACACCCAAGATGCCGCACAAACAAAAATAAAATCCCTGCACACCTTGACGCATCCCGGGGCAAAACCTACGAAGTTTAGCTAAACTCGCCACATGCACACCGTTCGACCCAGCATGTCCGAGATCACCACCACCGACGCCCAAGCCCAACCTGAGAAGAAAGACTTTATCCGGCAGATCATCAGAGAAGACTTAGCCCACGGCACACACACTCACATCCACACCCGTTTTCCCCCAGAACCCAACGGTTACCTGCACATTGGCCACGCCAAAGCAATCTGCCTGGATTTTGGCGTCGCCGCGGAATTCGGCGGACACTGCACCCTCCGCATGGACGACACCAATCCGAGCAAAGAAGACCCCGCCTTCGCCGCTGCAATCCAGGAAGACGTCTCTTGGTTAGGCTTCCATTGGAACGCACTACGACATACATCGGATTATTTCGAAGTACTGTACCTAGCTGCAGAAAAACTCATTGCCGATGGAAAAGCCTACGTCTGTGACCTCAATAGCCAACAGGTACGCGAATACCGCGGCACCCTGACAGAAGCGGGCCGTCCCTCACCATGGCGTGAACGCAGCCCTGATGAAAATTTAGAACTATTCCGACAAATGCGCGCCGGCACGTTTCCAGACGGAACACGTACCCTGCGTGCCAAAATCGACATGGCTAGCGGCAACATCAACCTGCGGGACCCAGCGCTCTACCGCATTAAACACGTCGAACATCAAAACACCGGCAACACCTGGCCGATCTACCCCATGTATGACTTCGCACACGCACTGAGCGATGCGATCGAAGGCATTACCCATTCATTGTGCACCCTTGAGTTCGAAGACCACCGCCCCCTGTACGACTGGTGTATCAACCATGTCGACCTACCAAACAACTCACACTTACTCAAACCGTTACTGGACAAAGGCTTCCCTCAAGAGCCCAGCCAACCTCGGCAAATCGAGTTTTCGCGCCTGAACATCAACTACACCGTGATGAGCAAACGCAAACTCACCGCACTGGTGGACGAAAAACTCGTCGAAGGGTGGGACGACCCCCGCATGTACACCCTGCAAGGCCTACGCCGCCGTGGTTACACCCCAGCGGCGATGCGCCTATTCGTAGAGCGGATCGGCATCAGCAAACAGAACTCAATCATTGATTTTTCAGTACTAGAAAACTGCTTACGCGAGAACCTGGACACCATTGCACCACGCCGGATGGCAACCATTGCACCAATGAAACTCGTGCTGACCAACCTAGCCGAAGACCATGAAGAACAACTGATCTTCCCCAACCATCCCAAAGACGACACACAAGGCACCCGAACAGTGCCGTTCTCACGCGAACTATGGATCGAACGCGATGATTTTTCCGAAGCCCCCCCAAGGGCTGGAAACGGCTGATTCCAGGCGGAGAAGTACGCCTACGCGGTGCCGGCATCGCACGTATAGATGAGGTGGTGAAAAACGCAGAAGGCCACGTCATCGCACTACACGGCTGGCTTGATCCGACCTCACGTCCCGGCATGGAAGGCGCTCACCGCAAAGTCAAAGGCACCATCCACTGGGTCAGCGCACCACACGCTGTAGCAGCGGAAATCCGCCTGTACGACCGGCTGTTCTCCATTGAAAAACCAGACGACAACACCGACGGAAAAACCTACCGCGACTTCCTCAACCCAGACTCCAAACGCGTCGTGCATGGCTACATCGAACCAGCGGCGGCACAAACCGCACCAGAACACGCATTCCAATTTGAACGCTTGGGCTACTTCGTCACAGACCGGCATGACCACGATGCCACACACCCCGTCTTTAATCGCAGCGTCACGCTGCGCGACACCTGGCAGCGCGACTGAACCGCCGCGCCCAACATCAAAAACCAATATTAGTATTGCCAGTGCTCACCGTAGAGTGCCTGCAGCATGACATCCCATCGACCGCAAGAAAATTCTGCGTTTTCATCGCACAGCATCCACGTGATAGCGTACTTAACCTGATCTAACACCCTGAGCATCCACTGCCCAAAGTGCCATGACACGGGACACACACAGCACCTCCACACACTGCTACAACACAACATCCTGCCATCCATTCTGACAATCCCCATCAGGGATACAACAAAGACTTACGCCAATAGCCAGCAGCATCCGCCTGGTAACGCCAGCGCTCATGCAACCGAAAGCTGGCCCCATACCAAAACTCGAACACTTGAGGCACCACACGGAACCCCACCCACTCTTCCGGGCGTGGCACATCACGTCCCTCAAACATCGCTTTCACCTCCGCCAAACGTGCCTGAAACTCCTCAGGCGACCCCAAGGGACACGACTGCATCGAAGCCCATGCACCAATTTGACTCTGACGCGGACGCGAAGCGAAATAGGCATCCGCCTCCTCGGCAAGGACCTGCTGCACCCTCCCCTCAATACGCACCTGCACCCCAGCCTCACGCAGAGAACGCCACAAAAACAACAAAGCAGCCTGCGGATTGGCCTGCAAATCGCGCCCCTTGGGGCTATCAAGATGACTATAGAAAACAAAACCACGCGCGTCGAACTTCTTCAACAAGACCGTACGCACACTCGGATGACCCTCTAACGAAGCCGTGGCCAACATCATTGCATCAGGCTCAATCTCGCTGCTGCTTTTGGCTTCTTCAAACAACAACGAGAACGTGGACAAGGCTTCAGCATACAAATTGAGCATAGATTGAAACAGACATGGAAAGATCACCCTATTGTGGTCGCACCCCTATCGCCCCGCCTATAGGCAAATCAAGACAGCCATTCAAACCCACACAGTGCAACCACTCGCAGCACCCATTCCCGCAATGCAGAAAACAACCCGCAACTCCATACCACTTACCAAATCACCATCCAATACACCTCAAACAATCACACCTCCAATATCACCGTGCACGTGATCGAACGCGCAACAAATCGGCAGTGATAACATCAACACGTTATGAATCCCGCCCCTAATCTTGTGATGATCGGCCCGATGGGCGCCGGAAAAAGCTCCATCGGACGACGCATTGCCAAACACTTCAACCTACACTTCGCAGATACAGATCACGCCATTGTTGAACGCGCCGGTACGAGCATCTCCACTATTTTCAAATATTCCGGCGAACCAGAATTTCGACGCCTGGAGCGTGAAGTACTGTACGACTTGCTGAATCACGAAAACCGACTCATCGCCACCGGCGGCGGTACGATCCTGGATCCAGAGAACCGCCACCGCATGCAAAAACGCGGCTTCGTCGTATTTCTAAAGATCAACGTGAACACCCAATTGGAGCGACTGGCACATGACCGCTACCGACCATTACTGCAACAAATCGACCGCAAACAGGTACTGAGCGATCTCTACGCCACACGCCAACCGCTCTACCAGAAAATCGCAGATATGATTGTGACCACCGACCACATGTCCCCTAACACAGCCACCGCCCAGCTCATTCTGGACTTAACAGCCCACTGGCAGAAATCAAGCAACACCGCATGACCACTCCCACACCACTGCGCAGCGTCACCGTCAACACCCCCCCCCCTATACCATCGCCATTGGTCCCGGCCTATTGCACGATCCTCCACGCCTGGCCGCCACCATCCGCGGCAGACATGCACTCATTCTCAGTGATTCTGAAGTCGCCCCCCGTTATGCCGCACAACTGCATGAAACGCTACTGCGCGCCCGTCCCGATCTACACCTCAACGTATTCACCCTGCCAGCCGGCGAAACATCCAAGTCCCTAGAGAACTTCGGCGCCGCAATCGCCCAACTCGCCACACTGGGCGCCACGCGTGATGCCTGCCTCTTTGCACTCGGCGGCGGCGTCATCGGGGATCTGGCCGGCTTTACCGCCGCCTGCTGGATGCGTGGCATCGACTACGTACAAGTGCCAACCACCTTATTGGCGATGGTCGACTCTTCCGTCGGCGGCAAAACCGCCGTAGACATCCCCCAGGGTAAAAACATGGTCGGTGCCTTCCATCCGCCACGTGCAGTGATCGCCGATACCGACACCCTTGCCACACTCCCGCTACGGGAACTACGCGCTGGTCTGAGCGAAGTCATCAAATACGGCGCAATCCGCGACCCCGTATTCTTCCACTGGCTCCAAACCACACGCGAAGCACTTCTAGCACGTGACCCCGCCGCACTGGCCCAAGCAATCGCACGTAGCTGCGAACACAAAGCCGATATTGTCGGACGTGACCCACTGGAAAAAGGGGAACGCGTCCTGCTCAATCTCGGTCATACCTTCGGCCACGCCATAGAAACAACACAGGGCTACAGCACACCAGGAAGCAACAACCTCAACCACGGTGAAGCCGTCGCCGTCGGCATGGTACTTGCCGCACGCTTGTCAAACACATTAGGTCTGGCACCCGCAGAAGACACCGAGACACTGAAAAACCTACTGGATGCCTACGGCTTGCCCACTGTCCTGCCCTCAGGTCTAACACCTGAAATGCTCCTGGAGCGTATGCGCCTGGACAAAAAAAACATTGCCGGCCGCTTACGCTTGGTCCTATGGCGCGGTATTGGCCACGCCGAAGCCGTCCCCGACGTTGATGAAGCAGCCGTGCGACAGATCCTGGCCAACTAAGCCAATCAACATACGACCACCAAGCCACCAAACCGACGCCCCCATTGATGTGCATCACACCATCACTGACACCCCAACCCCACCAGATGCATCCCCACAACAACGACAATCGCTCGCCATGCGTACACCCTTGCCCCCTTTCAAACGATCCCATTCTCTCCAACACCCGGCTCAACCTGATCTATTGGAACGTTAGAAACGGTTACAACATAACATCCAGATCGGCCCATGCCTCCAACTGCAACCGCTGTACCGTCCCTGACTCGAAACACCGCATAGCACGCGTTTGACAAGACGCAACAACAGACAAAGCTCACATCAAACACCGCAGTCATACTCACCCATCATTCCTAACGCATCACACTGAGAGTCCCTATGCTCAAAAACGATCGCCTACTGCGTGCCCTACGACGCGACACCGTGGACCGTACCCCAATCTGGCTGATGCGCCAGGCCGGACGCTATCTGCCGGAATACCGTGCTGCCCGGCAACACGCCGGCAGCTTCCTCAAAATGGCAAAAACTCCTGAACTGGCCTGTGAAATCACCCTGCAACCACTGCGCCGCTTCCCACTAGACGCGGCGATTCTGTTCTCTGACATCCTCATGATCCCCGACGCGATGGGCCTAGAACTGCACTTCATTGAAGGTGAAGGGCCACGCTTGGGCAAACCAATCCGCGACGCCGCAGCCATCACACAACTCGCCGTGCCGGATATGGAAACCGAACTACGCTACGTCATGGACGCCGTGCGACTGATCCGTAAAGAACTGGACAACAGCGTCCCGCTCATTGGTTTCTCCGGAAGCCCATGGACACTGGCCTGCTACATGATCGAAGGAGGAAGCAGCAAAGAATACGCACGCATTAAGGCCATGGCATTCAACGCACCGGACGTACTACATCAACTGCTAAACACCGTCACCGACGCAGTGATCAGCTACTTGGCAGCGCAGCGCGCCGCTGGCGCACAAGCACTACAGGTCTTCGATACTTGGGGAGGTATCCTGTCGCCCACGATGTACCGAACATTCTCGCTGCCCTACTTAACGCGGATTGCACGCGAACTAGAACGCGGCACCGGTACCGAACATACCCCCCTGGTGTTGTTCGGCAAAGGCAACGGACCTTACATCGCAGAACTCGCCATGAGCGGTACCGAAGCCGTCGGCGTGGACTGGACCATCGAATTAGAAGACGCCGCACGCCGCAGCAACGGCCAAGTGGCATTACAAGGCAACCTCGACCCAGCCACACTGTACGGAACCCCAAACAACATCGCACGTGAAGTACAACGCACCCTGGACAGCTACGCAGCCGGTAACGGTGGCTCACGCGAGGGACATGTCTTCAACCTTGGCCACGGCATGACCCCTGGCATGAACCCGGATCACGTCAGCGCACTTGTCGAAGCCGTGCAGCGCTTGAGCCGTCGTTGACTGGAGTGATCTCAGTTCATTGCATCGTGTCTAACAAACGTGAAACGCTGTCAGCCCAGATGCTATTCACCTGCCCCCCGCTGTGAGCGCATCAAGACAACACACCAAGCAATCATCGAACGGCACGCCATGGAAAAGCAAAAAGAAAGGACTGTTATCAAGTCCGAAGAGATCAAGTCCGAGGAAGAGGGTTTAAACGCAGACGCTCAAATCGTCGCACTTTCAAAAAGAATCGAGTTTTATCTCACGGAATATTCCGTAGAGCTTTTGGCCAGAAAAATGAACAATGGCGACTTCATCATCCCTGCGTATCAACGCGAGTACACGTGGGATGATCATCGCAAATCGCGCTTTATCGAGTCACTGATCCTGGGCCTTCCCATTCCATTCCTTTTCTTCTGGGAAAAACCTGAGGACGGTACGTTGGAAATCGTGGATGGCTCGCAGCGCCTGCGGTCGATCGAAGAATTCCTCTTAGGCAACCTGCAACTTGGTAAATTACAAACCCTCACCGCGTTGTCTGGCTTCAGGTTCTCGGACCTTCCCGAATCCCGGCAAAGGAAAATCAATAATCGATCAATACGCGGAGTTGTACTGAACGAACATTCCGATGAGAAGGCGCGCTTTGACATGTTTGAGCGCATCAATACCGGCAGCAAGATTGCGAACATGGCAGAAATCCGCCGCGGTGCCCTCCCTGGTCCATTCATGACTCTCATCATCAACCTCGCGGAGCTTCCGGAATTTATCGCGCTGACTCCTGTGTCCCAAAAGAATTTTAAGGAACGCGAGCACGAGGAACTTGTCTCGCGGTTTTTTGCCTACAGCGATGGACTAGATGAGTATAAGGACCGCCCCTCGACGTTCATCTTCAACTACATCAAGACGATGAACGACAAGGCAGCCCAAGATGAGACGTTGACCGAGCGTTACCGTAAGCAATTTGAGGAGGTGATCGACTTCGTCGCTCGCGTCTTCCCACATGGATTCAGCAAAACTCCCAAAGGCAAGGCCACACCGAGGGCAAGGTTCGAAGCCATTGCAGTCGGATCACGCCTGGCATTGAATAATGCGCCCTAGTCTGGCCAACGCCACCCCACCCAGCGTCACCACATGGTTAACCAGCAAGAAGTTCACAAAGATCGTTGGTTCAGATGGCGCCAATGCGATCACCCTGCTGCGGACACGCACGGAGTTCGTACGCAATCAACTGCTGCGAAAAAGTAAATGAGCAGCAAACTAAGGATTGCATTCCAAGAACGACTCGAAGAAGTGAATGCCTATCTTGAGTTGCTGACGGTGATGGATGCTCAAGCACAACAAGGGCAACCACGCATCAAAGGCGCAGCAGATCCTATTACCCCCCAACAACAAAAAATCCTTTATTCAAGCGTGTATCTGCAGTTGTACAACCTTGTCGAGGCCACCATTTCTCACTGTATTAAAGCCGTTGCGGAGGCTGTCAAAGGAAATGCGCAATGCACACCTAAGCAACTGAATGATGCAATGCGGCGTGAGTGGGTACGCGTGGTCGCTCGCACGCATACTACATTGGAACCAAACAAGAGACTGGATAGCGCGTTGCAGCTTTGCAATCATCTGTTGGCTGCATCACCCATTGATACCTTCACGATTGAAAAGGCCAACGCTGGCAATTGGGATGACCGTGAGATCGAAAATGTCATTGAACGAGTGGGCCTGGAATTGAAGATAAACAAGCGCGTCTATCAAGCCATCAAGCAGCCTTTTCGGAATGACCTAGGGCCACTGGCCTTTGTGAAACAACTCAGGAATGATCTGGCGCACGGCTCCATGTCATTTGCAGAGTGCGCCGCGGAGATCACTGTCAAAGAACTGGTGGAACTCAAGGAGAAGACCGTTGATTACCTTGACGACGTGGTGGACCACTTCGCCAGATACATTGATCGCTTTGAATATCTTGCCCCGGAGAAGCGTCCTGCATGAGCCGTCATCCACGACGCCCCAAGAACATCCCCAACATTGTGGGCGTTGATCTTTTCTGCGGTGTGGGCGGCTTAAACCCATGGCCTGGCTCGCGGTGGCATTTCAGTCGCCGCAGGCATCGACATTGATCCAAACTGTCAATTCCCCTTCGAAGCGAACAATGCTGCCTTGTTTCTTGAATGCGATGTCGCAACGCTGAAAGCCGCAGCGGTGAGGCGCTTCTATCAAGCCGCCGACATCACCTTGCTTGCCGGATGCGCACCATGCCAACCGTTCTCGGCTTACAGCCGTAGTCGGCGGAATAACGCGTATGCCTCGCAGTGGCCCTTGGTGCTTGCCTTCGCCCAGCTCGTCAAACAGCTCAAGCCGGACCTAGTGACGATGGAGAATGTGCCGCAGCTTGTAAATCACCCGGTCTTTCAACAGTTTCTAAAGAGTCTTTCTGGCTATAAGACGTGGTGGCATATCGTGGAATGTGCATCCATCGGTGTTCCGCAGACACGTAAGCGCTTGGTGCTACTTGCATCCAGGCTAGGTTCTCAAGGACTGGAACTTTCACAGCAGCATGTTCCAAGGATGACGGTCCGTGAGGCCATTGGCTCTCTTCCTCCCATTCATGCAGGGGAGCGTGATCCTCAAGACGCGCTGCACACCGCCGCGTCTTTAAGTGCTTTGAACATGTCGAGGATTCGGGCGTCGCGCCCTGGAGGCACGTGGCGTGATTGGTCCGCAGCACTGCGGGCAGCGTGCCATTGCAAAGACACTGGGGCCACCTATCCAAGCGTCTACGGTCGTATGGAATGGGATCAGCCAGCACCGACCATCACCACCCAATGTTTTGGTTACGGCAACGGACGGTTTGGGCATCCGGAGCAAGATCGCGCTATCTCACTGCGAGAGGCAGCAATACTCCAAACGTTCCCAAAGTCTTATCGGTTCGCCCCACCGGGCGCTCCGATCACGGTGAATACCATGGGACGTCTGATCGGGAATGCGGTACCAGTGCGGCTGGGCGAGGTCATCGCTCGTTCACTCGTCAGGCATGTGCAGGGGTACATGGGCTGACATCACAGCAAGCAGCATCCCTGTGTCAGCCAAGAACACCTCATCGACGCGCTAACGCGATCAAACACCGGCAAGATCAGGTGAAACAGCAGTAGATCAAAGGCCATCACTAAAGGATCCGGCATCACCTAAACAAATACGTGTTTCCTTTTATCCATATCATGTTGGCGTATCCACATCAGCGTCTTGACGAGGCGCACTCAGCACCTGGGTGAGCACCTGCTCCAGCATCTCGCCGGTGACCGGTTTGCGTAAAAACGCATCGCAGCCAACGTGGAACGCCTGCCTCTGGGCATCGGCATCAGTACGCGCAGTGACCACGACAATTGGAAAGGACTGCCCCTGTGCCCGCAGTTGCACAATCAATCCGGCACCATCCAATCCCGGGAGATCTAGATCGCATAAACAGGCATCAAAACGTGTCAGCGTCACCTCCACCAAGGCCTCCAACCCATGTAAAGCATGAGTCACCCGATGCCCACGGGCACGCAACAGTTCGACGATCACCTCCGCCACTGTCGGATCGTCCTCAATCAGCAGCAAGTGCAACGGATTGGAGCAGGGTGAGGGTTCCATATCCATAACGGCAACCGCAGGTTGCACCGCCAACACCCATGGAAGAGGCAGCAGAACACGGAAGCAGGTGCCTTTGCCAAGCTCGCTATCTACGTGGATCTCCCCCTCCATCACGGTAGCCAACTCGCGGCAAATGGCCAAACCAAGTCCGCTGCCACCATAGCGGGCTGCGGTGGATGCACCATTGACTTGCTCAAAACGACGGAATAAGCGCTGGCATTGTTCTTCACTCAACCCAGGGCCGGTATCGGCCACGTCAATACGCACACCAAGGCAGGCTTGTTCCTGCCCAGGCGCGACCTGTAATACAACCTCTCCGTGCTCGGTAAATTTGGTGGCGTTGATCAACAGGTTGAGCAAAATTTGCTGTAGTCGATCAGCATCCCCATGGACATACTGGGGCACCTCTGGATCCAGTCGATAGACAAAACGCAATCCTTTACGCTCCACCATCGGCCGGATCATTGCCACCACCTGTTCCAACAAGGCATGAAAATCAAAATCACGCCGTTCCAACGACAGTTTTCCAGCCTCGATTTTGGCCAGATCCAGGGCATCATTGACCAAACGCAAGAGGTGCTTACCTGCCGCTTGGATCGAGGTCGCATAGCCATGCTGGCGCGTATCAAGCGGTGTTTCCAATAACAATTCGCTCATCCCAAGCACTCCGGTCATCGGGGTGCGTACCTCGTGACCCAACGTCGCCAAAAACTGCGTTTTAGCCAGTGAGGCCCGCTCGGCAACTTCGCGCTGATGTTGTTCCAGCTGCAAGCGGGCACGACGCCGTAAACGGCGGTGATAGTTCCATGCAACGCCCCAGAGCAATAGCAATCCGCTCCCCGTTAATACGCTCATCCCCCACGCACTGCGCCACCAGGGCGGCAATACGCGAAACGTCACCAGATGGATGCGGGACAGATTGCCCATCGGGTCGGTGCCCTGAATCAATAATGTGTAGTCAGCCGGGGGCAACGAGGAGAATTCCCGTGTACCGCTACTCCCCTGATCAATCCACCCGGTATCGAAACCTTTCAACCAATAACTGTAGCGGTTGGACAGTGGATCACCGAAGGAAAGCAACCGCGCGCCGACAATCAGTTGGCGATCATTCGGCAGCAGTTCGAAAGGCTGATCAACCGGCAAATCAATACGGTGCCCAGCACGGATCACACTGACGGTCTCCATACGCAGCTGTGGTACAAATGGGGCTGGGTCAGGCATCGCAGTATCAAACAGCATCAAGTAGCCATCGGTAGTGCCGCCAACCAATACGCCATCCGGAGCCATCCACAAGCAGGCCTCAGCAAACTCCTGGGTGCCCAAACCATCACGCAAACCGAAGTTACGCACCTGGAGCTCATCAGTATTGTCGATACGCCATAGGCCGCGGCGTGTGGACAACCAAATACGGCCCTGTGCGTCATGCTGCATCCCTAGCGACTCCATGGCAGGCAGCCCATGCTGTGGTCCCACTAAAGCAACCCGTTTCCAACCGTGACTACTGTGCCGCCATTGCTCCAAGCCCCGTAACCGATGCACCCAAACTTCATTGCCTCCCACCGGGACAAAGCTATAGGCGCGTGTTCCTGTCAAATCGGGTATGGGGACGAACATACGGCGCTGTGACTCCCAGGCATACACGCCACTACCAGCAGCCAGCCACAAACGCCCATCTGGGCCAAGGCCGATCTGCTCGACGCGGGAACCATCCAGGCCATGACTGCCAGGTACAATCTGATTTAACACACGTCCGCTTTCAAGATCCCGCTGCTGCAGCACGCCCAACGCTTCCAGCCAAAGGCTGCTATCAGGCATTTCCACGATCCAAGAGATAGGACCATACAGCGGGACCGCGTCATCTCCATGTGCAGCCCACTCACGCCACTGGCCGTTTTTCAGATCCAGGCGCGATAAACCATTTTGCATGTTTGCCAGCCACAACCGGCCACGGCTGTCCTCCAATGTGGCGGTAATGTTCACGCCGCGCAGCTCATGACGCTGCCATCCTGTGTGTACCAGCTCACCGGTGCTGGTATTCAGATGCATCAACTCTCCAATACGATTCAATTGCCAAAGTCCACCGGAATACGCCGCCGGGGCAACATTGCAATAGGCACTTTCACCACCATCACTCGGTCGCACGACCGCCATTCGCTTCCAATCCTGGCGCAAATAGCCTAGACCACGACCATAAACCGGTACCCACAGTCCTCCACTCGTATCACGCCACAAGGACGAGACAGTGGACACACCGTGATGCATGTCACTCAAAGGGATCTGTACTGGCGGTCGCTCTTGTCGAGTACGCCACAAACCACGCTCACTACCCAACCAAAATTCACCGTCACCAGCATCAGCTACAGACAAGAGTAGATTGCCAAAAGCAAACATTGGCCCCCAGTTCGGCGCACGCCAACGTCCTTCAGCATCCTGAAGATACACGCCATCCGTACTGCCAACCCACAGTCGGCTACCCACGGCAGCAATGGAATGAATCGAGGTTTTATCCAAAGGCGGCGGCGCCAAATGCAAGCGTCCCGCCTCAAAATACAGTAGGCCATCAGGCGTGCCCACCCACAGCCGTCCATTGGCATCAAAGGTCAACGCGACAACCGGGGTATCCTTCAGAGTCGGCGAAACATCAGCCAGTGCATAACGGGTGAGTGCTCCTGCGCTATCAATCCGTATGACCGAAGCATGTAGATCACTCAGCCAGATCGCATCGCCATGACCGGTCAGCGTATGTAAGGCGTCGGTTTTAGCAACCGAACCTACAGGAATCTGGATGAAGCGACGGCGCTGCGCATCAAGCACAGCAAGCCCCGCATTCTCAGACAACACCCAAATCCTATCCTGTACATCAATATACAAAGCCAGGACGGAGTCGCCCGGCAATGAGCCTGGATCATTAGGATCATGCCGCCACACCTTGAATGCGGTGCCGTCATAGCGCGCCAGACCATCACTGGTGGCCAACCACAAATAACCAGCAGCATCCTGGAGCATTGCCCGCACCACGTTGGATGGCAATCCGCTCGTGGCATCAAGCACACGGAAGCGAGGCATCTCCGGCACCGCCGCTGTGGCTGTCAACAGTGATACAAAAACAAGCAGCGCCGTCAGCAGCCCCCCCGCACCCTCTTCAAACACCGCATCCAGCTATCTCACTTTCCCTATTCATTGACATACTCGCAACGGATCGTTGGAGACGCAAGCCGCAGTACACAGGCACACAGCTTAAGAAATATAGCTAAAATCTGGGGTATGTTCCGTATCAACTTGATGTTGCTTGCCTTATTGCTCACTGTGCCGCTTGTAGGCACGGCGGCCACAACGCGCTATGTACTGGACCCAGTGCATACCAGGATCATGTTCGTGATCGACCACGCGGGCATCTCAAAAGCCCTTGGCACAGTGTCTGGGAGCACCGGCATCCTTGACTTCGATCCGGACAATTGGTCTAACGCACAGCTGGACGTGCACATACCGTTGCAACGTGTGGACCTGGGCGATGCCAAGTGGAACAAAGCCACTTTGGCGCAAGGATTGCTCGATACCGCACACTATCCAGAAGCACACTTCGTCTCTACCCAAGTCACCGCCACCAGTCCATCCAACGGGAAAGCCATCGGCAAACTCACTCTGCATGGGATCACCCGCGAGGTGGTATTGGACGTCACCCTGTATGGGATAAAACGTCATCCTTTGCCTCCGTTCCGACGTACTGTCGGCTTCTCGGCTAACACCACACTCAGCCGTTCCGCATTCGGCATCAATGCATGGAAATCAATGATCGGGGATGAAGTACAACTACGTATTGAAGTTGAAGCGGTGCGTCAAGGAAGCATCAAAAAGGAAACAACGGAGCAAACCGTCCATCAGGACACGACAACATCAAGCAATACAAAGGAATCAGATGCAACACTACACAAAACAGATACAAGCAAAAAAACAAATGAGCTACTGTAAGGGGAGCTGGTCATGACGCTGAAGGGCACTGCTGAACGATGGGGCTGGATGAGCCAAGCGCTGCACTGGCTGATTGCGGTGCTGATCCTAGGCTTAGGGATTGGCGGCCTCATTATGGGCAAACTGCCTAAAACTCCGAATTATTTTTGGGTGTATACCGCACACAAATCAATAGGCATCAGCGTGCTGGCACTGGCGGTATTACGTCTGTTTTGGCGTCTGTATGCCGGCGCCCCCAAACCAATCGCGGGCACGCCTGTCTGGCAGGAGCGCGTTGCCAATGCCACTCATATCATGCTCTACGTACTTATTTTCACTATCCCACTGGCCGGTTGGCTGTACGATTCAGCCCGTGGTCTGCGCACGTTCTACTGGTTTGGTTTGTTTGAAATGCCCGCGTTGGTGTCGCCAAACGAAACGATACGTGGAGTCGCGCTGGAGATCCATAAACTCAGCTTCTGGGCACTGATCGGCTTAGTCGTCTTGCATGCCGGCGCTGCTTTCCACCATCATCTCATTCAACGGGACGCCACCCTGGCAAGAATGCTGCCACGCAACTGGTTCTCGTCAAAATCCTAAGGAGAAAGGAGTGATCTATGTTCAAAGGGTCTTTTCTTACCGTGCTAACAGCCGCCACCCTGGTGATTGGCTGCTACGTCGTTCCCCCGGCTTGCGCAACTGATTATGTGCAAACCTCCGGTTCGATCTTGGTATTTTCAAATAAATACGATGGCAAAGTATTCACGGGCACATTCCCTGGGTTCTACACCCAAATGAGTTTCGACCCGAACGACCTCTCCAAGGCACACCTGGACGTGACTATTCCGCTGACTCATGCCCAGACCGGCGATAAGGACCGTGACTCAACCCTGCAAAGTGCAGATTTTTTCAACGTAAGCAAGTTCGCAACTGCGCACTATCAAGCCAGCAAGTTTCGTGCTCTGGGTCATGACAAGTACGCCGCCGATGGCACATTAGAGCTGCACGGCATGACTAAACCGGTCACACTGACCTTTACCTGGACACCGAGCACACACCCTGTTCTGAATGGCAAAGCCACTGTTAATCGGCTGGATTTCGGTATAGGAAGCGGTGATTGGGCTGACATCAAAATCATTCCAAACGAAACCGCAATCAGCACCAAGGTCGTATTCAAGGCCAAGTAAGGCTCGCTACATGCCCTCAAGCGGCGGACTGCCTCGTCGGGTCCGCCGTTCTTTTATGTGCGACACATCAGAAACACATTGCCATAGCAACACTGCATCGCACAGCCATTCCGGATTCAAGACAATCAACATAGCACCACTCTGCACCTGCATCCGCAGACCCGGTATGAATGTTTTCTACTCAAGAAGCAGTCGACTCCAATTGACATGAAGGGATCAATAAAATGAGCGTTACCCATCTATGGAAGCATTTAAACGCGAAACCATTCCTGCCCTAATTTGATTACCCAAGGACGCATTCCACTGCTGATTAGTGTCTAGAATCGAAGGCTGGCCGCTCACTACTCGTCCTGCGAACGATCAGAGATCACCGCTCTTTCTCCTTCATGGAAATCGGCAATCCGCCATAGATATAACCCGGCATAGGTGCGGTAAGGTGCCCAGCATTCGCCGCGGGTACATAGCGCCTTCGGAGTCGGGACGAAAGCAAGGCTATCCACACGCTGGATACCCTTGCGTACCCCTAAATCATCCACCGGCAGCACATCGGGACGGCCAAGACGGAATATCAGCATCATCTCCACAGTCCAACGACCAATACCACGAATCGGAATTAATTTTTCAACGATGGTGTTATGGTGCATTGACCCCATCTGCCACACACTGGGAAGCTCGCCTGCCACTTCACGCCGCGTCAGATCGCGTAACGCCAGAATCTTGTTGCTGGAGACACCGCAGGCACGCAAGCACGCATCATCAATACACGCAAGTGTTTCGGCATATAAGCAGGTGCTACCAATCACAGCCTCAATACGAGCAACAATGGTTGAAGCCGCTTTACCACTCAGTTGCTGGAACAGGATCGCTCTGGCCAGAGCATCAACTACGTTGAACGGCTGACGCCAGCGCCGCAGAGCTGGCAACGGACCCAGACGCTGCATCCACCCCGACAACCCAGGGTCGCAGTGGTAAAGATAATCATAGGCTGCCATAACATCGAAACCACGTGGGTACCAAGCCATGCACTTCAGCGCCTCCATGTATCAATAACCAGCAGTATCTTGCCTGTCATCATCACGATCCAGCAGCACTGAGAGACCTGCAACAACGCACCTGCCAACACGCCTCTGGAACACAGCAAGGCTGCACTGCAATTGGCAATGCAAGCCAAAGCAGTCCATATCAGGGGAGTATGATCCAGAAGGAACAAATACAACCAAAACGGCACCGTTGGAGGAAAACACGTTGCGCAATGGCTTTTAATATACCTCTGTCACTGCGGCAAGCAACTGAACGTATAAGAGCAGATAGAAGGGTTGAAAGAACGTGCCGCGCAACGCTGCACGTTCCAACAACATCACGACATGGCGTTGAAAGGAATCACTTAACCGCCCAATACAGATCGTAGCTTCCCTCTTGGGTAAACGCCTTGTCCACCCCACCCTTCCAGGACTCGTAGGGACGGTCAATTACCTCGTAGCCTGAGGTAACAGCCCATGCACGCAGTGCATTACGGGCAGCATCCAATCCCGCCATATGCCCGGTGTAAGAGGCAGAAGCAGCACGGCGAGGTTTGGTATGTACGTATTTGACAGGAGCACCGGCAGAGATAGCGACTTTCAGGGCGCCATCTGCGGAAACAGTGGCCGCATGAACTACCTTATCCTTATCAACCACATTCTTTTGAGGCTTCTTTTCTTTACTATCTGTCTTGGACTTGGTCTCACCGGGTTTGCTCTCAACCTTTTTACGCACCGGCTGAACTACATCAAACGCATATTTCTGCTGAGCAAAATCAGTCGTGACAATACGGATTGGGGCAGATGGCTCCAAGCCATTCGCATCCATAACACGCTTAATCCATTCCTGGTTATCTTTAATTGACTTCTTAATGGTATCGTTTTGACGGTCAATATTCCCTGCGTTGACAGCCAAAAGATTTTCACCAGGCACATCGACAATTCTCAGATTGGTCACGGTCAACTTACCATCAATCTCAGCACGGTAATCGACGTTTGGCACGCTGGCCAGAATGTTAGACAAACGTAACAAACCCACCTTTAAATGCTCACCCACATTGCGGCTCACATACAGACCAGCATAGCGACCAAACAGGTTAAATCCGTATTTGACGTTGTAGTCCTGGGTGATTTCGATATTCCGGTTATTCTTACCACTAGGCTTCAAGGTAAACGTGGTCACCTTGTCATAACCTCTGGTTGCATCCTGGATTGCAATCTCAACACGCTCATTCTTCACGCTATTGATAATTTCCCAGCTACCGCTACCGATGTCTTTCTGATTGGAACTGTACTCAACACGGGCACCTTTACCGGACTCCGGACCAACCAAGTTGATCTGAAGTTTGGGATCACGCAACAACAACGGATTCCAATCTTTGAAGCGACGAAAACTGTTTACCGTGTCGTACACGATAGTCGCCTTACGGTTAGTCCCAATACTTTCGGACATATGCCGTTGCCCCGGCAAGACAAACCCAATAACAAGAAATAAAACAGCCACCATTCCCAAAGCTATTAGAAATTCGGTGATACGGGAACGAATCATTCAGCAATCTCCGGAGACCTGATGCCACGGCCGGGTTAATTTAATCTCAAGTTCGCATCGTAGCAGGCTTCACACTAGATGTTCAGCTACCTACTGAGCAAGATCGCAATGAAAGTCCACCCTAAACAATATCAAGCAACGATACTAAGTCACCACGGATAGCAACATCAGCCGCATGACACACAACCAACCAGGAAAAATTCACTAAAAATGATGCGCATGGGGCAGATATTCCTGATACCGATGATTCACCGGAAAAGAGCGCCCGCTGACTTCCAGGTTCAGACGCATGATTATCATCTACTGCTTACCACGCTAAAGCCACGCATGGCATAATCTGCGATAAATGCAGGAATCTAGCCTCCAGCATGCAGATTGACCACGCTACACCACGGAGTCTCAATGCCGATCATCATCCGCGACGTGCGTGAGTCTGAACTCGATGCCGTACTGACTCTGAACAATGAAGCCGGGTTAGCGATCTTGCCACTAGATCTCTCTGCGCTTTATCGTTTCTATAAAGAGGCTGACTATTTCCGTGTCGCCGAACGCGACGGTAATTTGGCTGGTTTTTTGGTCGGCTTTGGTAGCGCAAGCCGCCATGGCAGTAGTAATTTTGCGTGGTTCCGAGAGCGGTACGAGAACTTTTTCTATATCGACCGTATCGTCGTCGCGAGTCGTCGTCGTGGGGGTGGCGTCGGACGAGCATTTTATGCCGACGTACACAGCTACGCTGAGTTGCGCTACCCCTATCTGACATGCGAGGTCTTTCTGGACCACGGTGCCGAAGCAGCATTGTTGTTCCACGGCAGCTTTGGTTTCCACGAAGTCGGACAAAACACAATGACGGGCATTGATGTACGCGCCAGCATGCTAATGAAAAAGATGTGCAGCTACCCCTGGATCCAAGAAACCTACGGTGACAAACTTCCGAACCTCCCCTGGGTAGGCCTGCAACGCCATATCTGCACACCCAACTAGGCGGAGAAGCAAATCATGTCGAATGTGAACATGGACTTCGAGCAAGCCGGCGAACTGAAAATAGGCCAAGTGGGTATCGCCACTTTGCGCATCCGTACTCTGAACGTACCACGCCTGATTCAAGAAATGTCTGACCGAGTCACGCGCGCGCCCAAGCTCTTCAGACGCACTGCCGTGATCCTAGACTTCGGCGAACTCCCGCACCCTCCGGACCTGGCCACTGCAAAAGCACTGGTGGAAGGCTTGCGCGCAGCCAACGTGCTGCCCGTGGCCATTGCCTATGGGACCAATGAAATTGACCTACTATCGCAACAACTTGGACTACCTCTACTGTCCAAGTTCCGTGCTCATTACGAACGCCAAGAAGTAGCCGCTCCACCACCCCAATCAACGCCACCTATAAGCACTGGCCGAATACAACACACTACCGTGCGGTCCGGTCAACAACTGTATGCAGAGCACTGCGATTTAACCATCCTGAATACAGTCGGCGCAGGTGCCGAAGTCATCGCCGACGGTAACATCCACATTTATGGGACGCTGCGCGGTCGTGCAATGGCGGGTGCTCGGGGTAATGCCGAAATGCGAATATTTTGCCGCGACTTTCAAGCAGAACTGATCGCAATTGCAGGCCGATACAAGGTGCTAGACGACATCCCCACTGAACTACGTGGTAAAGCTGTCCAAGTCTGGCTGGAACAAAATCAGATCAAAATTGCTGCGTTGGATTGACGCAGCCTCACCACAGAACGTATCAGGAGAAGTCCTTTGGCTGAAATTATCGTAATCACTTCCGGCAAGGGCGGCGTTGGCAAAACGACTACCAGCGCAAGCTTGGCCTGCGGATTGGCACGACGCGGCAAGAAAGTTGCAGTCATTGATTTTGACGTTGGGCTTCGCAACCTTGACCTCATCATGGGCTGCGAACGCCGCGTAGTGTACGACTTTGTCAACGTGATACATGGCGAAGCCACACTCAAACAAGCACTCATCAAAGACAAACGCTTCGATAACCTTTATCTACTGGCTGCTGCCCAAACCCGCGACAAAGACGCGTTGACTAAGGAGGGGGTGGAGAAAGTGCTCAACGAGCTGCAAGCAGAAGGCTTCGACTACATCTGCTGCGACTCTCCAGCTGGTATTGAGAAGGGCGCCTCCCTAGCGATGTACTTTGCCGACCGTGCCGTTGTCGTCGTAAACCCGGAAGTATCCTCCGTGCGGGACTCAGATCGCATCATTGGCTTACTCGACTCCAAAACAAAGAAAGCCGAAACCGGTGGAAGCATCATCACAACACTGCTACTGACCCGTTATAGCCCAACACGTGTGGAAAGTGGTGAAATGCTCAGCATTACTGACGTAGAAGAAGTCCTCGGACTGAAAGCAATCGGCATCATTCCCGAATCAGGCGATGTCCTTAATGCCTCCAACAAAGGGGAACCAGTGATCCTGGACAACAACTCCTTAGCCGGCCTAGCTTACGAAGACGCCGTGGGCCGCATTCTAGGTGAAGATCATCCAATGCGTTTCACCACGGTAGAAAAAAAGGGCTTCTTCAGTAAGCTGTTTGGGAGCTAAGCATGGGTCTAATCGATTTTCTCAGAAATAAAACGAAAACCGCGGAAACAGCAAAGAACCGCCTGCAAATTATTATTGCCCAGGAACGCACACAACGTGGTGGCCCCGACTACCTGCCACTGCTACAGCGCGAACTGCTAGAAGTCATCAAAAAGTACGTAAAGATTGATGCCGATGCAGTGAAAGTTGACTTAATCAAAGACGGTGCCAACGACGTGCTCGATATATCCGTCGCACTACCCGACGATTCAGAGCGCTGAACCAAGCAGCGTCCTACTTCAACAAATACCGCTAAGTCTGCCCGTTTCTCCCAAACTCATTGATGCCTTCCACATTAACCACATCTCAAACCACCCCCAACGCACTGGAAAATGTAGTTCGCATCGGACACATTGTTCCGGAAGATGCCTTAGAGCTGCTTGCACGTTATGGCCTGCACTTGCACCTCATCGAAGATGGAGCGCCAATCCCTGGCAGCTACTGGGGCGAACCAGAGGCTGGCATCATTGGTTGTAACGTCTACGTGCGCAACGACACGCCCGTGCACTCAATGCTGCATGAAGCATGCCACCTGATCGTACTCCCACCGGAACAGCGCGCAACGGTCCATACAAACGCAACCAATTCAAGCGAAGAAGAAGACGCCACCTGCTATTTACAAATAGTGCTGGCCGATGCACTTCAGGGGATCGACCGCGACCGGCTCATGCAGGATATGGATGCTTGGGGATATAGCTACCGCCTTGGGTCAACGCGGGCGTGGTTCGAACAAGATGCGGAAAATGCACGCGACTGGCTAAACGCAAGAGGCTTACTTACCCCATAAATTTCAGTACAACAGATCGAACACACATCCATCCTCCATCACACACCGCCATCCTCAGTAACTCACAGGATGTGCATGCAACGCAAGCACACCCGCTGCGACAATGTGCTATAGCACTACAGGCGGAATCCATCGACAGAAGATCAGCAAACACACGCACTTAGGCAGGTATTGCACACCTGAACACCGCACAGATAACAGATATGGAAAAAATAAAAATTTCATCGCATGGAACGCAGGCCTTCATACAAACCTTCACAACAAAAAGACAGTAATCCAAACGAAGTAAGTAAACGCAGCGACAGTACTAAAGAGCGATTGGGTCGCAAGTATCACGCCAAGTACAAGTAAACTGGATTGGGGTGCAAATACCCGATATTCCACCAAGAGCAATCAACTCAGCCAGGGAAAGCGCCGCTTAGATCCAACCCGCTCAGAAGATTGAATCACTCATCAAACACCTCACACAAGAACAACGAGCAGACCACTGGGAGACTCTTGCTCACACATCAACGCTGCGAAGCAAGATTAACGCGCCTGGCTAATTCATCCAACTCCGGAGTACGTGCCCCCCAACGTCGCGCCTGCTCTAAAGCACGGCGCGCGAAAGTAATATCGCCCTCACCAAAACGCTCACTTCCAACCGCAATCCAACGCTGTGCCAGACGCTTTCTGGCCCCCAGCAACCCCACATCCTGACCATTAATCGCCTGCCAAACATCAAGGCATGCCTGAGCACTCTGCAACCGATTGCGGCCAAGCTCCTCTTCAAAACAGGCACGCATCGCCACTAACAGGCGTTGTGCAGCCCTCTGCACGCGTGCATCTGCGGGTGCAATCGCTTGGGCAGCACGTACCTGATCATAAGCACTGATACCGGGCGGAGTCAGCCACTCCTTCAGACGCTCAGCCACATCAAAACGCCCCATCAATTCACCCAAATACCGCTCACGCTCAACTTTGGATAATTTTGGCTGTAATGAGAGCCGAGTTTGACGGGCACGTTGCAACGCCTGCTCAGCCAGATAGATCGAGCCTTGATCAGGCAACAGCGCGCGCGCGCGCGCTAACGACAACTCAGCCTGCTCGAAATGGAATTCAGCCGCCTGACGCCCAGCATGCGCCACATATCGCTCCACCACATCCTCCAATCCGCGCCGCGCCGCGCTCTGCTCAGGACGCACTGCCAACACTGCCCTAAAGTCTCGAGCAGCTGGCGCCAACAGGCCACGCCGCAATAATCGAACCGCACGGTGCAGATGTACATCTATAGCGCGGTTGAATAAGTCCTGCGTCTGCGGCAAATCCACGTGGCCTGGATCGTAACGCTGCGCAACATTGAGTTTGGCAGCCGCAGCATCCAACTGGCCACGTTCCAAATCAACGCACGCTTGGCGCAACAATTCAGACAAGGCATCCTCACGTCCTTGCAAAGCACGAGAAAACCCCGGCACCAACTCCAACACTCGCTGATACAACGGCAGCGCACTGTTTGGATCACCCTCTAGACGTCCAGCGACATAAGCCTCATCAGCACGCACCAGCAATTGATCAAGATCAGCATGCTCGGCCTGACGCTGGCGCACTAAACGCTCCAGCACATCAACCTGATCCTGCGGCATCTGCAACACCCGCGCCAAACGCAAATAACGTTCAGCCGCATCAAACTGACCACGATCAAACGTGATCCGTGCCTGCGCTAACGCAGCCTGTCCGGTACGCAACAAACCGTCCTGAGCCTCATGACGATCACTATCCAGTGCTTTCGCGGTCTCAAACAACTCACGCGCGCCACTGCCATCCGGGGCACTCAGATTCCCCTGAACAAGCGCCACCTCACCACGCTGTAACAACTGCGTGATCCTGCTATCCGGCCAAGCCCAATCAGCCAAAAATTTGCTCAACACCAACACTGCCACACCAAGCAATAGTGTCCCAATCGACAACACATGCCAAACCGAGCAGCGCCGCAACAAAATACACATGCGCAAACGGAGTCGAGAAAAGAATGGAAAGAACATGAAGCCGATTCCTTTTCCTTAGCTCAAAACATCCTGACAGTGAACAATGACACTCAACACTCCAAGCATAAACCTCGTAACAACACTGACATACATTCCCTACTGTAGCGGACATATACGCTACGATCAGCCCATCCTCCGCACTTCATTGACACCGGAAAGGCCATCCAATTTACCCAACAACGCCGCCAATTGCCGGTGATGACTCAGCCTGAGCCGTACCCGAAATTGAAGATAACCATTGTCTCGAAACGCATCACTACTCATTTCCAACATATGCGCATCTTCTTGTGCAATCACATCGGCGATGTCCTTCAACAACCAACGCCGGTTTACCGCACGCACCAAAATCTCGACCTCATAACTACCGCTGAGTTGACTGCCCCATTCAACCGATAACACCCGCTGCGGATGCATGGCATTCAAGCGCATCAATACAGCACAGTCAGCACGATGTACCGTCACCCCACGGCTTAGGGTCAAGTAACCGGCAATCGGCTCACCACACACCGGCTGACAACAACGCGCCAGCTGCACCAATATATTGCTGACCCCCTGCACAATGAACATTGATTTGCTTAGACCGTGACGCTTCTTGCTTGGCCGCGCGAGCGGCGCAAATGCAACAACACGCTCAGTCTCCAGCAAAGCACGGCTTACTTGATTCGGCCCAATATTGCCAAGTGCAATCTGGACGTACAAATCGTCCACACTATCGGCATGGAAACGCCGCGCGATAGGACTAAGATCCACGTACTGCTGTCCCACCCGTTTTAGCTCACGGTCCAGCGACTCCTTTCCCACCTGCACGTTACGCGCCCGTTCGATCTTATTGAACCAAGCCCTCACCTTGTCACGAGAACGGCGACTGGCGAGGAAACCATTCGCCCGAAGTAACCAATCACGATGCGGATTGGCTTCCTTCGCCGTCAAAATCTCAACACGATCACCACTTCGCAAACGGTAAGTCAATGGCACAATGCGGCCATTCACTTTTGCCCCCCGGCAACAATGCCCGACCATGGTATGCACGTGATAAGCAAAATCTAGTGGCGTCGCCCCCTGCGGCACATCAATCACCTCGCCTTTAGGAGTTAACGCGTAAACCCGATCCTCTAGCAACTCCGTATCCAGTGCCTCCACCACCTCGCCGAACTCACCCTCTTGAGCTTGCTCCAATAACTGCCGCATCCAGACGATCTTGCGATCAAAATCCCTCTCCGCACCTTTGCCATCCTCTTTGTATTTCCAGTGCGCAGCCACACCCAATTCAGCGTGCGCGTGCATTTCGTGCGTGCGGATTTGTACTTCTACAGTACGCTCTTCCGGTCCCAACACTGCCGTGTGTAGTGAGCGGTAGTCATTCGCCTTGGGCCGCGCGATGTAATCATCAAACTCACCAGGCACCGGTGCCCACAACGCATGCACCACTCCAAGGGCGGCATAACAAGCGGCCATGTCCTCAACCATCACACGAACCGCCTGCAAGTCGTACACCTGTTCGAAATGCAACCGCTTCTTCTGCATCTTTCTCCAAATACTGTAAATGTGTTTCGGACGCCCACTGACCTCAGCACACACACCATGCTCAGCAAGCACCCGCGATAACTCCATAGCAATCACACTGATATAACGCTCACGCGCAACACGGGATTCATCCAAGGCAGACGCGATACTCCGATAGATCTCTGACTCCAAATAACAGAACGCCAGATCTTCTAATTCCCACTTCAACTGCCAAATACCAAGCCGGTTAGCCAACGGCGCATGGATATCACGGGTCAATTGCGCCAACGCACGCCGCTGCGACTCAAGCAACACACCTGCAGCACGCATCTTGGCCAACTGTCGGGCAAGTAAAATCGGCACCACACGCAGATCATGCACAAGCGCCAGCAACAGCCGACGCAACCCCTCACCATTACGTCCAGCCGCACATCCAGCATGCAACGTCCACACTTGTTCCGCTGCATCCTGGCCATCAAGCAAACTCCCGACCATTTGCTGATGCGTACTCGAACGCCACGGCAACACGGGCAACATTGGACGCAGCATTGGCAGATCAAACAACAACGCTGCAATCAGCAATGTTTCATCCGCCGACAACACCACCAGTGCATCCAACATATCTAGCAACACCGGCCAGGCCACCTGCTGCCCAGCTTCAGAAGGCAATGCCTGGCACGCTTGCACTAACCCCTGAGACAATTCCGGATTCAGTGTAGATACCCCGGAGCGTCGCAGTAAGACATCCAGTTCTTGAGGAAATAATGAGACATTCACTACAAACTACCCATCCAATGTGTGCGCCATCCCAACCTTGAAACACAGGCTTTTTAAGATCGCATAAACGAATAGTCAGCATTGGGTTAAACCTACTGCGCAATACTGATTTTAAAGAATGCATCCTGTTCTTGAACGGCAGTTTCATTCCCCTTAGTAAGGGACTCCAGCACACCATGGGGAAGTTAATACGCTCAATCAGAATAGAGCAAGCAATCCTAAAGTGTCCCCAACACAGTCAATCAAATCATGTGGTGCTCGTACATCCCTCATTCTCGATCACCTCTGCAGCAACCGTAACTAGGCTGTGAGGGTACAGGTGGATCACATCAAAATGTGTCACTGAAACGCATCGTCAATCCAATGAACGAGGCTATTCAATGCAACCGCAGTGCCTCATACCACAGACAAGATAACAAACATCATCTATGCACCGAACATCCACTAAATCTTATTGCTCTTGATGCCTACCGAGGCCACCATTGATACACACAAGTTATAAAAGATCCAAGGAAACACGTTGCACCTGTAGACCACGCCTTACACCGCATCAACCACTGGATCATTGCCAACAATTAAGGTCAGCCGCACCAAACATTGGGCAATCCAGAAAGCCTAAAAAAAACCGATGCCGCCAACCGGATGCACCACATGATTTACGCAGCAATCGCAGCTGATTACAGCATGACGTTATCTCCGATCAATGCAATGAAATGACTAAGCAAGACTATTGCTCACCAGCATTACGCGGGAACAATAACATCGCGTCACCGTAGCTGAAAAAACGGTAACGCTGCTGCACTGCATGATAGTAAGCATCAAGAATCCGCGTACGTCCCGCAAAAGCAGCAACCAGCATCAACAACGTACTCTCAGGCAAATGAAAGTTAGTCACCATTGCATCCACGCTACGGATGCAATAACCGGGAAAAATAAAGATCTGAGTCTCACCAACAAATGGTTGCAGCTCCCCATGACGCATCGCACTTTCCAATGAGCGCACCACAGTCGTACCAACAGCAATGACTCGACCGCCCCGCGCACGGGCACTACGCACTTGCTCGACTAATTCAGCGCCAACCTTGAACCATTCACTGTGCATCACATGCTCTTGCAGCAACGCTACCCGCACTGGCTGAAACGTACCCGCTCCTACATGCAGGGTGATATAGCCAAACTCTACCCCACGTGCACGCAGCCGTGCCAACAACGACTCGTCAAAATGCAAACCAGCAGTAGGCGCCGCAACTGCACCCACTGAGCGTGCAAACACTGTTTGATAACGTTCACGATCATATTCATCAGGCTCACGATGAATATAAGGTGGCAATGGCAACTGACCGACATCCGATAACCATTGTTCCAAAGGTGACTCAACATCGAAACTCAATAAATAGAACTCACCATCACGACCAAGCACCTCAGCATGACCGCCCGCATCCAACAAAATTCTATTTCCCACTTTGAGCGACCTGCTGGTACGCAACTGCACCACTGCCTGATGGGTACCAAGAAAACGCTCAATCAGGACTTCAACCCGACCACCGCTCACCTTCCTACCAAACAATCGCGCGGGGATCACTCGGGTATCGTTGAACACCAGCAAATCACCAGGCTGCAGCAATTCCGGCAAATCGCGAACATAACAATCCTGAAATTGCTCTGGGGCCGACGGCACAAGCATCAGGCGACTGGCTGAGCGTTCAGGCAAAGGGCCTTGAGCAATCAGCTCCTCAGGTAAATCGTAATGAAAATCGGACTTTTTCAACACAGAACCACTTGTTCTGCAGGCTTGGGATTATAAAGAGAGACTAACGTACCCAAAGGCTGGATAGACATAGCTAACTTTTTCCCTCATCACAATGCTCAACGATGATGCATTCTCCGATGCGAACGCACCCCCATGACCAAACCGAAACCAACCAGTAAAGAAACCGCCGAAGTACCGCCATAACTCATCAGTGGCATTGGTACACCCACCACAGGTAGTAAGCCTGAAATCATGCCGCCATTAACCAACACATAGACAAAAAAAGACAAAGCAAGCGCGCCAACAAGCAAGCGAGAATAAGTATCGCGTGCTTGCCCTGCGATCCACAAGCAGCGCATGATGACGAACAAATACAACATCAGCACCGTCGTGACACCAACCCAACCAAACTCTTCACTCAATACTGAAAACGCAAAGTCAGTTGTCTGCTCCGGAATAAAGTTCAGATGTGACTGCGTCCCAAGGCCCCACCCCTTACCGGCTAGCCCCCCGAGCCAATCGCAATCTTAGATTGAATAATGTTCCAACCCGCACCAAGTGTGTCGTTCTCCGGATTCAGAAACATCATGATGCGATCCTTTTGATACGGACGCAGCAACCAGAACCAACTGAACGGTGCAATCATAGCAATACTAACGACGCCGATTCCAATCCACCACCACGGCAAGCCAGCCAGCAACAACACAAATATACCAGAGGCGGCAACCAGCACACTGGTACCAAAATCTGGCTGCAACATGATGAGTGAAGTCGGAATACCAATAATCATGAAACTGACCATCACCGTAAACAGACGTGGCGGCAGTGGCATACGATGAAGGTACCAAGCCATCATCATTGGCAAACTGATTTTCAACAGCTCAGCAGGCTGCAAATAAAATAGCTTAAGGTCCAACCACTGGCGCCCATATTTTCCGGTACCCAGTATGAATACCACCATCAACGGCACCATTGAGAACACATATACCAATGGACTCCAAGCACGAAGACGGGGCACTGGAACCCGTGACAAGCACCACATGATCAACAGACCAAACGCAAAACGCACACTCTGCGACAACATCAAGTGACTGGTGCCAGTGACCGCCGCACCAGCACTATGCATCACCATCAGTCCAATCACCATCAATGCCCCAAGAGTCAAGCACAGCGGCAAATCCAGAGTGCGCGTAAAGCGCAACACCAGATCCACAAGCAAGCGCAGCAAATCCCTCAAGGGTCTTCCTCCGGCAATGAGTCGAGAGTCACTGGCGCACGTGGCGCAACCGGCATCATGGCGGTTGAATTTAGCATTCCACCAGCAACCGAAACCTGTATTTCTCCCAGTTGCAAGGCAGCACGGTTTCCAGCTTCGCATACCCCGGCAACAGTCATATCAAACTGAGTCAAACCAATCGCGGTACGACCTCGCGCACTGTCCAAAGGCTCCAAGCCCTCTGGCAACTTGCCTAGCAACCAAGCATCAAAAATCTTGCGTGCAATGGGTGCAGCAGTGCTAGCACCATACCCGCCGCCCTCGACCGCAACCGCAACCGCAATCGTCGGATTATCAGCAGGAGCAAAACCAACGAATAACGCACGATGACGCAAATGCATTGGTAAGTTGCGCGGATCAACGGCAGCCTCCCCCTTACGGCTGGCAACTTGCGCAGTGCCTGTTTTGCCAGCAATCGAATAAGGTGCACCAATCGCAGCTTGGTAGCCGGTCCCTCCAGGACGCATGGTATCTATCATCCCTTCACGTACCACCTGCACATGCCCCGGGTTCGAGCTAATTGGCTGTGATGGCGGTTGCGGCAACACCTGCCACGGCTGGCTGAAGGCGGCACGCTCGGCCACCACCAAGTGCGGGCGGTTCATGTGACCACTGGCCAAGCCAGCAACGCTACGTACTAACTGAAGCAGGGTCACTTTCCAGTCTCCCTGCCCAATCGAAACATTGACCGTATCTCCCTGATACCAAGCCTGCTTACGCACCTTACGCTTATATTCGAGGGAAGGGAGAATACCGCTAATCTCTCCGGTCAAATCGACCCCGGTGAGCTGACCGAGGCCATAGCGACGCATGTAGTCGGTGAAGCGCTCAATGCCCAGATCCAACGCTAATTTATAGTAGTAAGTATTAACCGACTGTGCGATCGATTTACGCAAATCAGTCCAACCATGACCACCACGATGCGAATCTCCCCAACCCCGATTGACACCGGGCAGGTAGAACATACCGGTGGAAAGAATCCGGTCCTCGGGACGACGCACGCCGGCATCCAATCCAGCCAACGCAATCAAGGGTTTGAGTGTAGAACCAGGAGCCACGCCGCCAGAGACCAAACGGTTAAATTGCGGTCGCGAAGGATTCGCATTAAGCGCATTGAATTGAGCATGAGAAATGCCATTAACAAATAAATTGGGATCGTAGCTGGGTAAACTCACCATCCCCAGAATTTCCCCGCTGCGCGGATCCATCGCCACCGCCGCACCTTCATATTGACCAAACGCAGCGACCATCGCACGCTGCAAGTCAGCGTCAATCGACAACCGCAAGTCGGCACCCGCTTGTGCCGTTACCCGTCCCAGACTGCGAATCGCACGTCCTTGCACATTTGTTTCGATTTGCTGATAACCGATCTTGCCACGCAACACCTGCTCGTAGTAGCGCTCCAGGCCCGATTTACCGATGTAGGTCAATGCAGCATCCCCACCGTTCAGCGTCTCCAAGTCCTTTTCGTCGATACGACCGACATAGCCGATCACGTGAGCAAACAAGTCGCTATAAAGATAACGGCGAGTGAAATAGGGTTCCAACTCCACACCAGGAAAACGCCACCGATCAACTGCAAAACGCGCCATCTCCTCCTCACTCATGCGCAGCTTCAATGTCACCGGCATAAATCTTCGACGCACCTTACGCTCACGGTGAAAACGCTCCAGTTCATCCTCTGAAAGCGGGATCACCTTTCCCAGTTCAACAAGCATTGCTTCCATGTCGGCAACCTTATCCGGCATCACGTCCAATCGGAATGCAGGCACGTTATCCGCCAAAAGGCGTCCGTCCCGGTCATATATCATTCCGCGCCCTGGCACGACTGGATGCAATTTGATCCGATTGGCGTCAGAACGAGTCGCATAGATCTCATGATCAAGCACCTGCAACTTGAAGTACCAGCCAACCAAACCAAACAGACACACCACTACAACAAACAAGCTCAGCAAAGCACGGCGGCGAAACTGCTCAACTTCGGCATACGTATGCTTTGCTTGTGGATGATGCACGCTCATCGGATCACTTCCGACTCCCATGACCTAGTCGCAACGCATCCAGCAACACAAACAACGGTGCCCACAACAACATTCCCAATAGCGGTGCCGACCAATAACTCCAGGGCAACAATGGCTGACCCAAGGTCAAATGCAACGCCGTAGCAACTACACAATCGTTGAATAGCAAGCCACCGATGACCAACGCCTGCTGCGGCATCGGGAAGAAGCGCAGGCGGGCTCGAAAACGTTGCACGATGAAGGACATCACCACCAGACGCAACGCCTGCTCCCCTAACAAACCACCATAAATGAAGTCAGCCAGTACACCCATTACAAAAGCGAAACCGATTCCAACGCGACCAGGCGTCTCGATCACCCAGTACATCAGCACCAACGCTAACCAGTAAGGACGGATTGGCCGCACTGACACTGGTAACGGAAGTAACCCCAGAAGCAAGGCCAATATCACGCTGACCGGCAATAACCAAGTATTACGCAGCCGGGTCATTGCTGCGGCTCCTTGATTACCCTGGAAGCGCCAAGATTGGTGGAGTGAGACTCACTGTTTGAGTCAATAATAGATCTTGATGTTAACGACCCTCCACCACCAGGTGACATGGACCCACCCAAGCGCAACAACAGTACATTACGACCACGATCCAACTTGGCTGTCGGCGTGATCTCCCCAACTAGAAAAGCATGGCTATCATCCGGGTGCAGTGCTGAAATATTGCCCACCGGGAAACCAGCCGGGAAACGCCCTCCCAGCCCTGAAGTAATAAGAACATCACCAATTTTCACACCTGAACTCAGCGGAATATTGCGCAGCTCTAAGCGATCCCCCCGCCCATAAACAATCAAGCGAACACCATTACGTGCCACAGTCACCGGCACAGCGTGATCCGGATCGGTCAACAGCAGAACAATTGAATGCAGCGGCGTCACCTCAATCACCTGACCCATTAAACCGCCAGCATCAATCACCGTTTGACCGACGCTGACACCATCGCGGCTGCCGGCATCCAGGACAAGACGCTGCCGAGTTGGATCCAAATCAACATCCAGAATCGGAGCCAACTGCACATCCAGACCGTGATGCTCAGCAAAATTAAGCAACTCACGCAACTGGGCATTGTCACGTGCTGCCGTTTGCAATCGGGTCAAACGGGCATTCGCAATCAACAGCTGATTGCGCAACTGACGGTTCTCGTTAACCAAACGCGCATTACTGATTGCACGCTCACTGAGCTGACCACCAAACCAACCAGGCAACCCAGCCAGCGCCCACACCGGCTGCGCCAGCCAGTTAGCCCGCTGCCGCAACTGCGACAACCAAGCGCCGCGACTGTCGAGCACAACCAACACAATTGCCAAGGTTAAGTAAGTCAGCAAACGTATTGTGCTGACAACTGCTGGCGAACGAGACGCTAATGAAAAACCGGGATAGGAGGGCACAGAAAAACCACATGATCGAAAAACCTAAGACTCACGACGCCGCCAACCAGAAAGAGCCGCCACTATGGCACCTATCCTGCCCTGTACAGCACGCTCAGGCCTGCATCTTAGCCTGAGAGCGCAAACCAAGCTGGAGCATATCTCCCCGATCCTGTGCGAAACATGTATGGATCATACGAAATCACCATGCCAGCTAATTACGGTGCAAAGAATTCATTGCCATGCATATCAACCAACTCTAACGCACGGCCACCACCACGAGCCACGCACGTCAACGGATCATCAGCCACCTGCACGTATAAGCCAGTCTCATCGGAAATCAGCCGATCTAGGTCGCGTAACAATGCCCCTCCGCCAGTCAAGACGATACCGCGCTCGGCAACATCGGCGCACAACTCCGGTGGAGTCTGCTCCAACGCAGATTTCACTGCCGAAACAATCCCAGAGAGTGGTTCGTGCAACGCCTCCAACACCTCATTAGAGTTGATCTTGATCACCTTCGGTACGCCCTCGGCAAGGTTGCGTCCAGAAATCTCCAACTCATGCACCTCAACTTGCGGATAGGCGCATCCAACCTCTAATTTAATCCGCTCAGCAGTCGCCTCACCAATGAGCATCCCGTGGTTGCGACGCACGTAATTAGTGATCGACTCGTCGAAGCGATCTCCACCGATACGCACCGACTGTGAGTACACAATCCCATTCAACGAAATCACCGCAACCTCAGTGGTACCGCCGCCAATGTCAATGACCATCGAACCACGCGCCTCGGTGACCGGCATCCCAGCACCAATCGCTGCGGCCATCGGTTCCTCAATCAAATAAACATCACGTGCACCAGCCTCCTCGGCAGACTCCTTGATGGCACGACGCTCAACCTGAGTGGATCCGGCCGGCACACACACCAGCACACGTGGACTGGGGCGCAAGAAACGCGCCTTGTGGACCTTTTTTATGAAGTGCTTCAGCATCGCTTCGGTGTAGGTAAAATCGGCGATGACGCCATCCTTCATCGGACGGATCGTTGTGATATTACCTGGAGTGCGGCCCAACATCTGCTTGGCTTCGACACCCACCGCAGCGACCGAACGAGTACCGCCAATTGCACGATCCTGGCGCACGGCCACCACAGATGGCTCGTTCAGTACGATCCCTTGCCCCCGCACGTAAATCAAGGTATTTGCTGTCCCCAAATCAATGGACAGATCATTAGAAAACATACCGCGCAACTTCTTGGACATCTGAAAAATCAATCCTGGAAGACGTAGGATGCACACCCATGTGCCGGATGGCTTTAAAATAGGCAAAATGAAGAACTCTAAAGCCGCCTAGATTAACAATGCATCCCCGATGCAAGCAAGGAAAAAACATCATCAATCACTGATATGTCATGCAGCAAAAAATTGTAAGCAATAGGCGCGATAGGCGCGATTCCAGTATTCAATCACCGCAGCTTTTACCCCAGTGAATCCCCTTCCTTCTTTCGGCAATCTATTGTCAAAAGAAAGACCAATACAATCACAACAACAGCATCTGATATCCACACGCTCGCGGTGACATTTTTCGCACTCAAACACGCATCCTTAACATACCGTTCCCAGTGGCATACAGACATCGCACATTCGTCAGATGCAGCTAGGGTATCCCCTCGAAACCATATGTGCCAAACAACTGCATGATCATCACAAATGAGAGACAAATCATCAGAGCATTCAGCGATGACGGCAGGCATGCCCCCTACCCTTGAGCAACCCTCGGTCGCAAATGATTAAATTCACTAGAAGTATGTTCACTTGATGGAAGTTCACCACCAACCCAGCCACCATAAATACGCCATGTGATCACCCTGCCTGCCCACGACAACTCCTCCAGACAACTTGATCTATCAAGCATTTAGATAGGGGAGCACTAACTCACTCACGACACGGTGAGCAACACTGATGGACAAGATTAAAACAAATGCTAAAAGTATTCCAAAAATTCAGCGCTTCAATTTTTACAGAATTCAAAAAACAGTTCAGTAATGCACAATCACCAACACCGCTAAGCGATCGCACCTGAAAGCAAAAGCACATACCTATCATGCTTATTTCACTCATCCCCCCGTGCTAGCACTTAATCACTTCGCATCGCCTCGCGGCAAAGCACCTCATATTGCACTGAAGATCGATCAGTAGTTACAGCACAGGGTGCCAGAAATCTCAGAGCGTCATTTTGAGCATACGGCTCAAGGAGATGATCACGTAAAACATGTACTAAATCGCGGTATTGCTCCATGCTTACCAGTGCTGTGATATAGCTATCTCTCTGATTTTTATTATTTTGGATGATAGAAAGAAAACAGCATACTCTCTGTGATGAGAGGATCTGTTTTAAAAAAGCCATGACAATCATTTAAACAAGATTAACTGCACCATCTGTCATCGCAACATTTGAAGCCGTACAGATGGGCTTCTGCTCCCCTATCTATGATTAGGAACCAACGACCTTATTAGAAGGATGCTTCTTTTTCTTTAAACTCCCATCTGGATTGAAATTACTATCAAAATAATAATTTATGAAGAGTAAAACTGCTGAATAAATGCTCCCAAGTATCACCCACCCTCCAACACCGAAAAAACATCTATCCCAGTAAATACAAAGCATAAAAAATAAGAATAGAAACAATAAATGAAACAATTTTTATCCGGAGCCTACTGCCACCTTCCTCTAAGAGAGCTGATGAAATAAACGACTCAAAAGAATCATCAAGTACAATCATTATCGATTTGAAATTTTTTATTTTATCACCCTTAAATGTGGGTGCCGAAAATCATGGCACACACAAAACATCATTCATTCACAGAGAAAAAATAATATATCCTAGCATAAGGATATATTATTCTCTCACGAATCAATGTTCCAATCCCCCAACCTAATCCCGCAGAAAATCCACCAACCGCTCCAATAAGCCCGCCTTGATCTGCACCAATCAGAGTCCCGGTCGGGGCATAACCTATGACCGTGCCAATAACAGAACCTGTATCGACAAATTCAGCCATGTTACTTCTCCAACCGGCTCCATCAATTTGCATTATTTCAGAAGGTAACAGCTTATCCATATTCATCATTATTACTCCTTAATGATTTAAAAATAGTAGGATACATAGATATAAAATTTTTATGAATAAACGTTCCTGCCATCCAAGCTCCTCCCCACGCAACACCAATCAATCCCCCTGTGTCGGCAAATGCACCAAGAAACATTGGTGAAGTAAAACCGTTCATAATTCCCACAAAAGCACCTGCATCCATCACAATTGACGTCCAGTCAGTCAGAGCGTTACCTCCAAAAACCTCTGAAACCTCACTAACAGATAATGCACGCATTGTCTTAATGATTAACCGTATCCCCTGCTCCTTGGAACCGAGAACATCGCCGGTAATTTCGCAATCCAGATCCATAAAATACATTGATATATTATTTGAATTCCCCCATAAACGAACACAGCGATTCAAACATCCATTCGGACAATAATGAGATTCATCAAAAAATAAGGCAGCTTTAATCCTCAGTTAAATTAAAGCGCAATCAAATAATAGGTATCAATCCGTAAATATCAAGAAAATGACCACACAGCACGGCATGACGACACTAACAAGCTGTTATACCACTCAAACCACAAACATATGTTGAAGTAAACTTCACACAAAGCAACTAGTGTAATGTATATACAAAAGAAAAGCCCCTTCAATAGAATCGACTATGAAGGGGCCAGAACAAAGCCACAAATGCAACTTCAAGATTAGAAAATTTATTTTATAATCTTAATTTTAAAGGTTATTCCTTACAACCTTTAATAAAAAATTTAACCTTTAGTAGTAGAAGAATTCGTTGTTGTCGTAGCACCAAAAATACTAGAAATACTAGAAAATAATGATTGCAAACCAGTTGTAAACAATGATTGCAAACCGGTTGTAAACCAATTAACCACTGTGTTGACACCCGTGACAATATCAGTCAAACATCCACCAGAAATCTGCTCCATTTCTACTTTACTAAGCTCACGCATCTTCAACTCACTCCTTCATTAATTCAAATAATTTATAAAAAAACTCAGCTCTAAAAAATCTATAAACACACTTAAGATTTTCTACTAGAAGTAATTATATTAGTAGCTGTATTAAGTAATGTCGAGAAAGCATTACTAAATAATGTGGTAACACTGCCACTAAATAATGTATTTAGGGTATCTGAAATCAAACGGAATGCCGTGTTGACACCCGTGACAATATCAGTCAAACATCCACCAGAAATCTGCTCCATTTCTACTTTACTAAGCTCACGCATCTTCAACTCACTCCTTCATTAATTCAAATAATTTATAAAAAACTCAGTTCTAAAAAATCTATAAACACACTTAAGATTTTTTATTGTAAGCCTGTTCAAACCCACGTATAACACTGCTAAAAATGTTATAAATATTACTAACTGCACTATATAAAGCGGACGCCTGAGAAACAGCAGTCCCAATGACCATTACAGCAGTTCCAACAGGCGCTAAAAGGGAAGCAACTGTTGCCAATCCTAAAAAACCACCAGAAACCTCTTCCATCTCTACATCATTTATCGTGCGCATAGTTTACTTAACCAGTTTATTTACAAGTGATTTTGTAATCTTAATCTGCGACCCCTTAAATTTTTGTGACAAAAATCTCAATAAATAAGCAGGTCGCCCAAGGTAACCATACAAGCAGCGCATTGTCAACAAAAAATGGAATTAGAAAGCAGAATTGCATGAACATCAATAAAATCAAACACAAGAGCATATTCACATACATGGTCCTGATCGAGTTCAAGTCGTCATTTTTAAATTTAAATTAAAGACTTATAAAGACTTAAAAACTCAAAAATCTTAATCTCTACTACTAACAGAATTGCTTACAGCGCAATCAATAAAACGTCCTTGACATAAGCAGAATATGAGACCTTTCGGCACGTTGCTACAGGTTCTTACGCGTTGGTATCAGGAGGTTACCAAACAGCAAACCAGCCACAAGCGCCATCACCACATTCGTTACGCCTAGCAATTCGTCCTGGCCCACATGGATGCTTTGATGTTCAACCACATCCATAAATCCACGCATACTGGTACTCCCTGGTACCAACATGATGATGCCTGGCAAGCGGATCAAGGCGCCAGGTTTGGGCATTAAGCGACCAAACAAATTGCCTGCTGCAGTCAGTACCATTGCTGACAGGAAAACACCTTCTTCGGCATTACCACTTAATTTCCCGGCATAGCGTGCGATCACATAACCAGCCATAGCAGCCGCCATCACCCATGGGTAATCGCGAAAGCGTGCCTTGAACAGCACAGCAAACCCATACGCGGTGGTCAACAATGCCACCCATTCAACCCATTGTGGTTGAGGCTGCGCTACGTATATTTGCGGTTTTAGCCCAATCAGCTTGCACAAACTCAATGCGATCAAAGCCCCGACTGTAAGCTTGAATACCACAGTCAATGCACCAGCCAACCGCGCTGTACCTGAGACCCAATGCTGACTTGATAATTCGTTCACAGCGTTTGTCAGTGACATACCTGGCAGTAATACCACCACAGAAGCAATAATCACCGTATTCAGATTGATCGGACCAATCAGCGTGGCTACCAACGTCGCAACAAAACCAGCCAGCAACGCGGCCAATGCCTCACTGGCCTCACGAGTAGCAGCACGGTGATCGGTATACTGTGTCAGCAGGCCAATCAACAAACCAACCGTCGCAGCAGTAGCGACATCCAGCCACGGCAGCTTCCATAACCCAGCAACACCACCAGCAGCCAGCCCAAAACCGAACACGCGCATCATCTTGGAACGTCGATCCAACTCACGATCCAACCGGCGCAATGTAGTGTGTCCCTGAGAGATACTCATGCGTCCAGAAGCAACTGCTTGAGCAACATTGTCAGCCACGCTGAGCTTGTACAAGTCGTTCTCCCCCGGTGCCAACCGGATCACGCGGGTAATATCACTTGAACCGATTGCCTTGGCTGGATCACTAAAGCTGAGAATGATGCCCGTTGGATTGGACCATGGTTCACAATCCAATCCAAGTTGCTGGCTCAGCGCCACCAAAGATGCCTCCAGCCGCTGTGCGGTGGTGCCATATGTATGCAGGCGTCCGGCAATCTCAGCGACAAACGCAACACGCTGTGCATAGCTGGTGGAAAGGGCAGGTGAAAGAAGAGGGGCAGAAGACATGCGTCGGACAAAAAGGCACGAATAGCGAAGAGAGTCAGTGTATGTCGCCTCTGACGTGAAGATCGACCTTCGTACTTCACGCGGAACCGGTTATGCTTACACGCTTATTATGCCGAAAAAGACCGTTACTGCACCGCACATTGAACAAGACGCCCAAGACCGTGGCCAGATACACCTGAGCGGCAGCTGGGTGTTAGCTAACTTATTAACGGCATCCGAATTACTTCAGTCATATAGCAACTCCATCCAGCACATCAACGCACGCAATATCGACCAACTCGATTCGGCCGGCGCATTACAGCTGCTGCGTTTCACCACACGTACAGGACTGAAAAACGAAGCAATCGAATTTCGGGAAGAACACCGCCCCTTGATCTCCACAATTGAGATTCTCGACGATGAGCATCCCAAACCTGAACGTGACTACGGTTTTCTTGCAGCACTGGAACGCCTAGGCATCGCGGTTGTCAAAACCCGCCGCAATATTATCGACGTATGCAGCTTCCTCGGCGAGAACTTAGTGAAGATAGCCCAACTGGCTCGCGAACCACGGCGGTTCCGCATCACCTCAACCGTGCACCACATGGAGCAAGTCGGTTTGGATGCGGTGCCTCTGGTGGTGGTGCTGTCGTATTTGGTAGGCGCTGTAATTGCATTCCTAGGTTCGACCATCTTGCGCAACTTTGGCGCAGAAATCTTCGTCGTCGAATTAGTCAACATTGCCTTCCTGCGTGAGTTCGCAGTGCTGTTGACCGCAATTGTCCTGGCCGGTCGTACCGCCAGCGCGTTCACAGCACAAATCGGTGCGATGAAGTCGCGCGAAGAAATCGACGCAATCCAAACTTTAGGCCTAGACCCGATCGACCTGCTAGTCATCCCACGTCTTATCGCACTGCTAGTCATGCTCCCACTATTGACCTTCATCGCAATGATCGCCGGCTTAGCTGGAGGAATTACGGTTGGCGCATTTGACCTAGGCATCCCTCCGCAAATGTACTTGTCACGCATGCACGAAACCATGCAATTGCGGCACTTCATAATAGGGATGTCCAAAGCACCACTGTTTGCACTGATTATTGGATTGATCGGCTGTCTGGAGGGACTCAAAGTCACCGGCACCGCACAATCCGTCGGCAAACATACCACCTCCAGTGTTGTACAAACGATCTCGCTAGTCATCATCATTGATGCCTTAGCAGCACTGTGGTTCATGCGTATGGGTTGGTGAAGCTGATGAGCAAAATAACAACGCATCCCATCGCCGCAGAACATAAGGAAGCAAACTTGGCAATCCGCGTACGTGGCTTAATCAACCACTTCGGGACGCAAACCGTCCACGATGGACTAGACATAGACGTCCATCGTGGTGAAATCCTCGGTGTGGTCGGTGGTTCAGGCACCGGAAAATCAGTGTTGATGCGTACTATCCTAGGATTACACACCCCCAACGCAGGGTCGATCGAAGTACTCGGAGTAAACCCACACTCACAAAGCTCTGAGGACCGACGCATCATTGCTCGCAACACGGGCGTGCTATTCCAGGATGGTGCCTTGTTCTCCTCAATGACGGTGGGCGAAAACGTACAAGTACCAATGAAAGAACATCACGGAGAGTTCCCAAAACGCTTGTACTACGAACTGGCGCTACTCAAAATCAAGCTTGCAGGATTACCCGCCAACGCACTGGATAAGCTTCCCTCGCAACTATCTGGAGGCATGCGTAAGCGCGCTGGCTTGGCACGCGCTCTAGCGTTGGATCCCCCACTGCTATTTCTGGACGAACCCACCGCAGGGTTGGATCCCATCGGCGCAGCCTCATTTGACCAACTCATCAAAACCCTTCAGAAAGCACTTGGATTAACAGTGTTTCTCATTACCCATGACCTGGACACGCTATACACCATCTGTAATCGCGTCGCCGTACTGGCCGAACGCAAAGTCATCGCTAACGCACCGTTAGCAGAAATTGAAAACATCGACCACCCGTGGATCCGTGAGTATTTTCACGGACCACGGGGGCGTGCTGCGCGTACAGCACAGCACACCTCTACAGGAAGCAGCTGAACCATGGAAACCAAAGCTAACTACGTCCTGATCGGTTCCTTCACCATTCTGACTGGGCTGGCACTGCTGATTTTTGGCCTATGGGCAGCCAAGTACTCTTCCGACCGCACCTGGCAAAACTATCGCGTAGTGTTCCGTGAGGCAGTCACTGGCCTATCCGTCGGCAGTCCGGTGCAGTACAACGGAATCGCAATCGGTTCAATCACCCAACTCACTCTCGCCCCGAACGACCCGCGCCAAGTCGTCGCACATATACGTGTCAACTCAACCACACCTGTCAAGAAAGACACGCGCGCCAAACTGGCAATCACCAGCCTGACCGGCCCATCCATCATCCAATTATCTGGCGGCACCCCGGAATCACCATCGCTGACAAGCATTTATAAAGATGACGCACCCATTATCCAAACCACCCCGTCTGCATTACAGAACATCACCGACACTGCTAACGACATCGTCGAACGTTTGTACGATGTCCTCAGCGACAAGAATGTCGCAGCGATCTCAACCATCCTGCAGAACATGCAGAAAATCAGCGGCCAAGTATCCGACAGTGATACAGGCTTGGAAGCACTACTGACCAGCGCGCGCGATGCCACACGCCAACTCAACACCACCCTGACCACCGCCAACGGCACAGTGCAGCAATTGGACAATAACCTGGTGAAACAACTGCCGATCATCCTCAACAAACTCGAAGCCACATTGACCAAGATCGACGCAACTGCCAGCAACGCAAATAGCATCCTTGACAACAATCAAGCAGCCATCAACAGCTTTGCCAACGAAGGCCTGAGCCAATTTGCTCCGACTATGAGCGAGCTAAGCAACCTGATCCGTGACTTGCGTCAAATCAGCAACAAACTCGAAGGCAATCCAAAACGTTACCTACTTGGCCGCGATGCTCCTAAGGAATTCGACCCCAAATGAAGCTGATCCATCCCCTGGTGTGCCTATCCGTACTCACGCTCGCCAGCTGCTCCTCAACACTACTAGGCGAAAAAAAACCGACCACGATTTATTCACCACAAATCCACGTCACCACCGATCCCTCCTGGCCTAGAGTGACTTGGCATCTGACAGTACTCCACCCCAAAGCCCCACGCATGATCGATACCCCACGTATCAACGTACAACCTACCCCAGGTGAGATCCAGGTCTACCATAACGTCAGTTGGGCGCAACCAACCACCGACATGCTCGAAGACGCACTCATCCGCGTCTTCGAAGATTCAGGAAAAATTGCTGGCGTCACTCGGGCAGGAACCGGCATCCGTACTGATTACAGCCTCAGCTTAGACCTGCGCCGCTTTGAATCCGATTACGCCGGAACACCAATGCCAACCGCAACCATTGAAGTCAACGCCAAATTGATCGGCGCACACAATAAACGCTTGATCGCTTCGCGTACTTTCATCGTCACACAGCCGGCAACAAATACCGATACCTCCACGGTAGCCAACGCATTCGGGCAAGCACTCACTCAATTGACCAATGAACTGGTTGGCTGGACGCTGACCATGGGTCAGAGCGACGCTATCTCCAACAACAAGCCTTCACAACACTAAGACATACAAACCAATCCTGTTTGGCAGGACATCACAAACAACAGCATGTTGTTATTCCAACCTCCTCATCACCAGCACAGCAAACACGGATGCCTCAACTTCAACCAAGCAAGAAGCAAACTGCTAGACGCGCCCCACTACACCATTAAAAACACCCCGCAACATCCCTAGATCATCTGACCAAATCACAAACATCACATCAGGATACGCCGGAACGTCAGATTCACCCGCTCACCTACCACCCTCAAAGTGCGTGGTAAAGCATGCTGATAGTCACGCTGAGTCGTCCCTCCCATCAGCAACAAATCACCATGACTGAGAACGCATTCAGCACGCAAATGACGCTCCCTCCGATGTCGGAACACAAAACGGCGTGAAGCCCCCAAGCTAACTGATGCAATCAGAGGATCTATACCAAGTTCCGCTTCATCGTCACTATGCCAACCGATCGCATCACCACCATGACGATAACGATTAAGCAAAACACTGTTAAAAACAGCACCCGTTTCACCCTCTAAACACATACGCAGCTCAGCTAACGCCGGCCACCACGGACGGGGCTGAAAGCATCTTCCCGAATAACGATAACTGGCCTGCGGATCTCCCACCCAACATGACAATCGCGGCGAATTCACCTCACGGCCAAAGATGTGGATGCGATGGACTTCCCAAGGAACCCCTTCAAGCAGACCTGCCAACAAGGCATCAGCCGCACCGGATGGCAACCATCCCGACTGCAGAGAAATCCGCACACCTGGCAAAAACGGAAACAGATCCATGACAAATCCCCCTAACACGACAAACCAGGACACAGCAGTCATTTGCTGCTATTACAGAACTCCAGGAAAATAATCAAAAGCTATCACGCTTATTTCAGGAGCAAAGCATGTTGGCAGCGAAACAGGAGACAGAAACAAACACCATTGAGCGTGACGTCATGGAATACGACGTTGTCACCGTCGGCTCTGGCCCAGCAGGCTTAGCTTTTGCAATCCGCCTGAAACAACTCAACCCTGCCTTGTCGGTATGCGTGATCGAAAAATCCAGCACAATCGGCGGACATATTCTCTCTGGCGCAGTGATCGAACCTGCCCCCCTGGATAGCCTACTCCCTGGCTGGCGCAACGCCCCACCTCCAATCTGCGTCCCTGCAACCGAGGACGAATTCTGGCTCCTGAGCAAAAATGGCGCATACAAATTTCCGATCATGCCGCCGAGCTTGCGCAACCACGGTAACGTGATCGTCAGCCTTGGCGCACTATGCGCCTGGTTAGCACCTCAAGCCGAGACACTGGGCGTAGACATTTACCCAGGCTTCTCCGCCACTGAAACCCTGCACGACGCGGCTGGCCAAGTCATTGGAGTGCGCATTGGCGACATGGGTATCGCTAAAAACGGAACACACAAACCTAGCTTCACCCCAGGCATTGCAATCAAGGCAAAGGTCACAGTACTTGCCGAAGGCGCACGCGGCCACCTGACCAAACACCTGATTAAACATTTCTCACTAGATCAAAACAGTGATCCGCAAACCTACTCCATCGGAATCAAAGAACTATGGCACGTCCCAGAAAAACGTAGCTCTCCAGGCAAAATCTTACATACCCTCGGCTGGCCAGCCGATACACATACCTACGGAGGTGGCTTTCTCTATCACCTGAATGACAATCGCATCGCACTAGGTTATGTCAGCGGCCTGGACTATCACGACCCAAGGTACGAACCCTGGGAAGCATTCCAGCAATGGAAAAACCACCCACTCATCAAACCGCTTCTGGAAAGTGGTGACCTCCTATCGGGCGGCGCACGTGCAATCGTCACTGGCGGCTGGCAATCCCTCCCCAAAGTGGACATGCCAGGCGCACTGTTGATCGGTGACACTGCCGGCTTACTCAACGTCCCTAAGATCAAGGGAACACACCAAGCAATCCGCAGCGGCATGCTCGCCGCCGAACATCTCGTCGCCACCCAACTCATCCCCTATGGATTTGATGCCAAACTGCGTGCTTCAAAGGCAATGACCGAATTAAAACAAGTACGCAATATCAAGCCAGGTTTCAAAAAAGGCTTATGGTTGGGCCTACTGAACGCCGCCTGGGAGACAGCTACCCGTGGCGCTTCTCCATGGACATTGAAAAACACACCAGACTGGGCCGCACTGCAACGGCTCGACAAAAACCAACAAACAAAACACGACTACGTACAACGCACCTTACCGCCACGCGACCGCCTGCATAGCGTCTACTTCGCGGCCACTGTGCACAATGAAGATCAACCCATCCATCTAAAAGTCACCGACCCCGAACGATGCGTCACACGCTGCGTAGAGGAATACGGCAATCCATGCACCCGCTTCTGTCCGGCCAACGTCTACCAAATCATTGAGGACCCCAACTCAGCAACCAACAAACGCTTACACATCAATGCAGCCAACTGCGTGCACTGTAAAACCTGTGACATCAAAGATCCGTACCAGATTATCGACTGGATCACCCCAGAAGGCGGATCAGGCCCAAATTATCAAAACCTATAAGCACCCATCGACACCGTAGGAATATCAAAAGCACAAAAAAATAAACAAATATCATTCCGAAAGATTAGTAACCACATCATCAAAAATGGATAAAACACTATAAATCTCAAAACAATCACCACTATGCAATGTATTAAGAAACAAAATAAGGATGCTTCAATGAAAGCCACACGAAAAAATTATTTCACTCACATCATCATCGCTGGATTCTTTCTAACGCTTCCATTCCACGGGATCACGACACCACACAACACCAAAATTCAAACAGCGAAAATTCAAAAAGAAGATCCACTTTTTGAAACACTAATCGATAAAGCACCTGAACTCATCACCCTCTATGACCAAGGGATTTGGCTTGAGGGACCTCAAACCTTACCTGACGGCAGCCTTATTTGGAGCGATGTCAAAGCAAACCGCGTGCTTCGCTGGCAAGAAGGAAAAGGAGTTTCCGTCTTTTTAGAACCGTCACATTTCCAAAATGGCCATGCCTTAGACAATGAAGGACGCTTACTCGCAGCATCGCATGGGAAAAGGGCGATAGAACGGCTTGAGAAAGATGGTAAGTGGACGATAGTGGTCGATTCTTATCAAGGAAATAAACTAAACAGTCCAAACGACCTCATTGTCGATCGTAGTGGCGATATATGGTTCACTGATCCTGCATTTGGCATCAATAATCCTAAAGAAAGCTACGGCGGCAAAGCAGTCCAAGGAGGAGATTACAGCTATCGCTACTCACCAAAAACAGGCACCATCGTTCGCTTAAAAACACCTCTTGTCAAAGCACCGAATGGGATCGCCCTCAGTCCTGACGAAAAAACGCTTTATATCGCAGACAGTGAATTAGCCTATAACTCCAATAACTCTGCTCTAAATAGCAGAATTGTCGCTTACGATATTAAAAAAGATAAATCACTTAGAAATGGAAGAGTGCTTGCATCTATTTCACACGGCATACCAGACGGTATCGTGACTGATGCCAATGGAAATATATGGTCAAGTAGTGAAGGAGCTATTCAAATATTTTCCCCCAAAGGAAAACTTCTTGGCAAAGTAATCCTACCTGGCACTGTCGGCAACATGAATTTTGCACTGGATAAAGAAAATAACCCTATTCTTTACGTGACAGCAAGCCATGCCATTTACCGTCTAAAAATAAAGGTAAAAGGCAAGTAAACACTAAATAATAAAACTATCGTTAAGGCGCATGCCTTAACGATAGAAATGTATGGATATGGCCAGAAACCAACACACCGGCCACAGCGTATCAACCTAATAACACGCCCAAGGGGCTCGACATTTTGACGAACACTGCCAATTCAAGTTCCATCTCAAACTGCACTTTCACCCACAAGAAATACACCGATAACGCCCGCGCCGCCTATTTTCCAACGCTTACTCAATAGCAATCATCCGCTTCCCTTATCACCCAGCAAAAGACGTTTATTGTTTTCCCAGTCAGAATTGGGTCAAAAATTGCTTCACCATTAGCCTTATCTCGCTCGCTAAGCTGACAACACACCCCTGCTATTAAGGATTCGCTTCTGAGTACATTCCCCATTTACCCTCATCCATGCACTGCTACTCTCCAACAGGAATAATCCACAAGGGACATGTGGGCAACTCCTTGGAGCATGACACGCTACCCACGTACCCTATGACACAGCACAATGACAATGATGATGATGCCGCACTGTTCCGTGCTGCGATCGGTCCTGTACGGCCACTGCGCCCAAGCGAGACGGCCATCACCATCAAACCTCGCTCACGGCCCCGCAGGTGCATCATCAAACACCACGAAGACGAGGCGAAAAGCGAATTTGCACAGTTACTACGCGAATCAGCGCCACTGGAAGCTGGCGACACTATCAGCTACCGCAGTAAAGCCCTGCCTTCGCGTCTGTTCCAGAGACTCAAGCGAGGACAATTCTCGGTACAGGACGAACTGGACCTGCATGGAGCCACTGTCGTACAAGCTGAAACACTACTGCGCCAATTTCTACTCGAAGCACATACGTACGAATATGGCTGCGTCCGCATCATCCACGGTAAAGGACTGCAATCCAACGGCGGCACCCCAGTACTGAAAAATCTGGTGAATCAATTGCTGCGCTTACGCAAAGATGTGCTTGCGTTCCATTCTTCACCACCCGCTCAAGGCGGCACCGGCGCAGTATTGGTGCTATTAACGCACCGCTAAACCAATTCGACATGGAGCGACAGCCAAGCGCATATAGCAATCTCACTGAACTTACGACATCGCTCAGTCTAGTGACTGCACACCTGAACAATACCCACCTCAATAACGACACTTCCACGCTACGTTGTTCAGCAGCCACAACCCCTAACTCATCAACCACCCACATCGCAACGGAAGATCGGAGTGGATACACCCAAGACTTAACTCTATAGCGATCAAGCAATATTCTTTGTCCCCTACACCACGACACCGTTAAGGCGATACAGCAATACCACGACCTGAGCAGCAAGGCCCTCACCGCGACCAATAAAACCAAGTCCCTCGCTCGTCGTAGCCTTTACACTGACACACTCCGGCTGCACTTCAAGCAAGCGCGCAATCCCCTCACGCATCGCATTGACATACGGAGCAATCTTCGGCGATTCGCAGATTGCAGTTGCATCAACATTACCGACACACCAATCACGTTCGCGCAGCAACAGGTTGCAGTGACGCACAAAGACACCACTGTCTGCTCCCTTCCAACGTACATCGGAAGGTGGAAAGTGCTGACCAATGTCACCCAACCCCAACGCACCAAGCATGGCATCACACAACGCATGCAAGATCACATCACCATCACTGTGTGCCAACACACCGCAACGATGCGGCACTCGCACCCCACCCAACATCACATGATCACTGGGTCCAAACGCATGCACGTCATACCCCTGACCGATGCGAACATTCAAACCCGTCATCACCCTCCCCCTAAATAAGCCACTCAAACACGCCGCGCCAATTCAAACTCGAAACGCACCAAATCATCTGGCGTCGTGATCTTAAAATTACTCTCGGCACACTCCACCAGAAGAGGACGCAATCCCTGCCGCTCCATGACCATCGCTTCATCGGTCATCTCGATCCCATCCGCTGCAGCGACCTGCAAACCGCGCACCAACTGAGATCGCCGAAACAACTGTGGAGTGAATGCACGCCATAACCGTTCACGTGGCTCGGTGCCGTCAATACTGCCATCAGAACCGGCACGCTTCAGCGTGTCGCGCACCGGTACAGCCAGGATCGCACCCACTGGATGGGCACAGCCCGCCTCCAGCAATCGTTCCAGATCGGACAAAGCCACGTTGGGACGCGCAGCATCATGGACCAACACGAAATCATCAGCGTGCACCACCTGTGGCAACGCCAACAAGCCAGACAATACCGAAGCAGCACGGGTCACGCCTCCACTGCAAGTCAACAATGGCTTACCTGCCAGCTCTGTCCAGCCGGACCAAGCCAGATCGCCCTCAGCCACCACCACCATCAACCCACACACCGCCGGATGTGCTGCCAATGCTTCCAGGGTATAGACAATCAACGGCCGCCCAACAACGGGTAAATACTGTTTGGGCACAGGAGAACCAAATCGGACCCCACGGCCAGCCGCAGGGATCACCGCCCAAACACCAACACTCATCGTTTTTCTCTACGAGGTTGCGACAGATCAACTCCATGATCTGCAGATGTATCGTTGGGGAGAGGCACAGGAATATCCTCAACCACACGATAGAAGATCTCCCCAGGCTTGATCATGCCCAGCTCGCTGCGCGCACGCTCCTCAATCGCTGCATCGCCATCCTTCAAGTTCTTAACCTCAGCAGCAAGCGAAGCATTACGCTGACGCAAGCGTTCGTTCTCTTGATGCTGTTGAACGATTTGCACCTGCAACATGCGGACCTCCCCGGAGTTACCAGGGCCAAACCAGAAGCGGTGCTGTAACCAAGCCAGCAATGCCGCAAGCACCAGCAATAACCAGCGCCAGTTACGCACAAATCAGGACTTCAGGGAAACGAACGCATCACGACCAGCATAACGCGCACCAACACCAAGCGCCTGCTCAATGCGTAACAACTGGTTGTACTTGGCAACACGATCAGAACGGCATAACGAGCCAGTCTTGATTTGAGTTGCCGTAGTCGCCACCGCAATGTCCGCAATTGATGTATCCTCAGTCTCGCCTGATCGATGCGAGACGATAGCAGCGTACTGAGCACGGTGAGCCATCGCAATTGATTCCAGAGTCTCCGTCAACGTACCGATTTGGTTAAGTTTTATAAGGATCGCATTCGCGATGCCAGAAGTGATGCCTTCCTGGAAAACCTTAGGATTAGTCACAAACAGATCATCGCCCACCAACTGTACTTTATGGCCGATACGTTCAGTCAATTGCTTCCAACCCACCCAATCATCCTCGGCTAAACCATCCTCAATACTGATGATTGGGTACTGCGCAACCAAATCATCCAAGAAATCAACAAACTGCTCACTGGTCAGACGCTTGTTCTCACCAACCAAGTTGTACTTACCGTTGTTGCGAAACTCGGAAGAAGCAACATCCAAACCTAACAACACATCCTCTCCAGCGATATAACCAGCCCTACCTATTGCCTCAAGAATGGCATCCAGTGCCTCAACATTACTGCGGAAGTCCGGAGCAAAGCCCCCTTCATCACCCACCGCAGTACTTAAACCCTGTCCCTTCAGCACTGACTTTAGCGCATGAAAGATCTCGGTACCGGCACGCAGTGCTTCGGAAAACGAAGCAAAACCAACGGGCAACACCATAAACTCCTGGAAATCAACGTTGTTATCCGCATGCGCACCACCATTGATGATGTTCATCATTGGCACCGGCAACGATAACTTGGATTCACCAAGGGTGGACAAATACATCCATAGCGGCTGTTTACGCGCGGCGGCAACCGCATGTGCGGTTGCTAACGAAACACCGAGCAGCGCGTTAGCGCCCAAACGCCCCTTATTCTCGGTGCCGTCCAGATTGATTAAACGATGGTCCAAGCCTGTTTGGTCAGCTCCATCGAAACCCACCAACGCCGCAGCAATAACACCATTGACGTTATCCACCGCTGCACGCACCCCCTTGCCTAAGTAACGTGTCTTGTCACCATCACGTAATTCCACCGCTTCCTTGGTACCAGTCGAAGCACCTGAGGGGACTGCGGCACGGCCACAGACAGCATTCTCCAGAGTGACCTCCGCTTCAAGAGTAGGGTTGCCACGGGAATCAAGAATCTCACGAGCATAAATTTTGGCAATAACGGTCATGGGTCCAGTCAACAACCAAAGAAGGGAGCAATACCAGAGAACCATCGGATTATCATCGCGGTAGCGCGACTCGCAAAATAGCTCCGGCCCCAAAAGATCTAAGAAAACGCCAGGATCATATCACTGAAGACCACCACCCTGGCTGCGTTGATTTGGAACACTGCATCAGGTATTGCGACAACGCATGCATCTCATTCTGGATCATCGCATCGACAATCCAGAGCATTCACATGCCACCATCCCACCCTGAAGTGCATTCCAAAGATAACCCTCACATTCATAAACGCTTCGAGCTTGAAAATTGTTCAACACCATGCGCCATTCTCATCACAACCAAGTCACCCACCTCCACACGGAGGACGATCACCAGCCCAACACACAAAAATAAGCAAGGCAACTAAGGAATACCATCCATCCAAACCAAAGCCTTCCTGCAACCGGCAGATTGATTCAATCCTGCTCGAGGAAACCTCGTTTTTTGGTGACCGCATCCAACTCCACCAAGGTTTCCAACAACATCGCCATTGTGCGCAACGGCCAAGCATTGGGGCCATCAGACAATGCATTGGGTGGGTCTGGGTGAGTCTCAGCGAACAATCCGGAAATACCCACCGCCACAGCTGCCCTCGCCAACACCGGTACGAACTCGCGTTGCCCACCGGAACGACCACCCTGAGCACCCGGAAGTTGCACAGAATGAGTCGCGTCGAATACCACCGGACAGCCGGTCTCGCGCATCACCGCCAGTGAACGCATATCGCTAACCAAGTTGTTGTAACCGAACGAAGCGCCGCGTTCACATACAAGAATCTGCGAATTACCCGTCGACTTTGCTTTCTCAACCACAGGTTTCATATCCCATGGCGACAAAAACTGTCCCTTCTTGATGTTGACCGGTTTACCGACCGCACAGACATTCCGTATGAAATCAGTCTGACGTACCAAAAACGCTGGCGTTTGCAGCACATCAACAACAGTGGCTACCTCGTCTATTGGCGTGTACTCGTGCACATCCGTCAGTACTGGCACCCCAATCTGCGTCTTCACCGCCTCCAGTACCTTCAACCCCTCTTCCAAGCCAGGGCCACGAAAACTACTCCCTGAAGTTCGGTTCGCCTTATCAAAACTGGACTTAAAGATAAAGTTCAAACCAAGCTTAGAAGTGATCTCCTTCAGTACACCGGCAGTATCCAACTGCAACTGTAGCGACTCAATCACACAAGGACCGGCAATCAGGAAAAGTGGCTGGTTAAGACCGACTTCAAAACCACAAAGCTTCATCACATCACCTGATTGTTTAGGAATCACGAGCAACACAGAAAAAAACGACAAACCCAACGCAGGACATGTCCCTCCCTCAACCTCCCTGAAGATATCTTGATTCCGATCCGAAACACATCTTCATCAAAAATCAAACATCAGATCAAAAACAGACATAGGTTCAAACGCAGACTTCCCTGAGCAATTTGCCTCCAGCCTTGCGCGCGCGCGACGCCTTCACAAAACCAATAAAGAGCGGATGACCATCCCGTGGAGTCGACAAGAACTCAGGATGCGCCTGGCACGCCAGAAACCAAGGATGCATCTCACGTGGTAACTCGATCATCTCCACCAAGGTGTCGTCCATTGATTTAGCAGCGATCACCAAACCAGCATCCTCCAACTGAGTCCGGTAGCGATTATTAAATTCGTAACGATGCCGATGACGCTCACCAACCACATCCCTTCCATACAACTCGCGCGCCAGTGTCCCTGCCTTGAGACGTTGCTCCTGCAAACCAAGACGCATCGTACCGCCTAGATCGGACTTCTCATCACGACGCTCGACCTCACCTGTTGTGGTCCGCCACTCGGTAATCAAAGCAATGACAGGGTGAGACGACTGGCGATCATTCTCAGTACTATTGGCACCCTCAAGCCCGGCAACATGGCGCGCGTAATCCACCACCGCCGCCTGCATACCATAGCAAATGCCGAAATACGGCACCCGCTGCTCACGCGCGTACCTGGAGGCGAGCACCTTCCCCTCAAAACCACGATCACCGAATCCCCCCGGCACCAAAATACCGTCAATGTCTTTAAGAGCAGCCATATCGCTCCCCTCCAAGTCCTGAGCCTCAACCCACTTCAGATTGACCTTAGTACGTTGACGCAGGCCACCATGCTTGAGTGCCTCACCCACGGACTTATAGGCATCCTGATAATCGACGTACTTGCCGACAACAGCGATAGTGACTTCATCCAGAGGATGCTTAATCGCGTCGACCACATCCTCCCATTCGGACAAATCAGCCAAACTCGCTGTTCCGCTTAGTTTGAACTGATCAATCACAATTTCATCAAGACCCTGGCGACGCAGCTCCAAAGGCATCCCATACAACACGTCAATATCAGGACAGCCAATCACTGCCCGCTCGGAAACGTTGGTAAACAATGCAATTTTGCGACGCTCTGAATCCGGAATCACCTGCTCGGAACGACACAACAACACATCCGGCTGAATACCGATCGAACGCAGCTCTTTGACAGAATGCTGCGTCGGTTTTGTCTTGAGTTCCCCAGCAGCGGCAATATACGGCACCAGCGTCAAGTGCATGAACATCGTCCTCTCCGCACCACGCTCAATCCGCACTTGACGGATCGCCTCCAAGAAAGGGAGCGATTCAATATCCCCGACAGTACCGCCAATCTCCACCAACGCCACATCAAAGCTTGCTGTAGCCTCATCAATGCAGCGGCGAATCTCGTCGGTAATGTGAGGGATCACCTGTACGGTCGCACCGAGATAGTCACCGCGGCGCTCCTTGCAAATCACATTCTGGTAAATCCTACCAGTAGTGACCGAATTTTTACGCGACAACCGCGTGCGTACAAAACGCTCGTAATGGCCCAAATCCAGATCAGTCTCAGCACCATCGTCAGTGACATAAACCTCACCATGTTGGAACGGACTCATCGTCCCAGGATCCACGTTGATGTAAGGATCCAACTTCACCATCGTCACCTTCAAACCACGTGCTTCAAGGATGGACGCAAGGGAAGCCGCCGCGATGCCCTTGCCAAGGGAAGAAACAACACCGCCAGTAACAAAAATAAGAGGAGTCATGGGACCACATGGCTCAGGTAAAACAATAGTCTAACGGGCACTTCTCCGATGCCCAAGCATCACCACTAAGAACGACAAATGTATTGGGGCACAAAACTAAAGACGCCCCGGGATCATCCGGGGCGTCAACGCAGTAACTAAACAACTAGATCAACGGGTAGCAGAGGTGTTCTCTTCTGCTTCCTTCGTGGGCGCAGTAGCACTGCCAGTGCTCATGGGCTTAGCAGAATGAGAACGATGCTTCTTGCTTTTTCTTACTTTGTGCTCACCCGTGTGCTCACCCATACCCTGCCCCTCGGAATTAGTAGGCATGTCGGTAGAAGGAGAGGCTGGCTGTTGCATTTCAGTAGCGGTCGACGATGCCTTGGGGGCTTGAGCCAGAGCACTTGGCACGGCGACTCCCACAACAGCGGGGACCAGCATGAGCATCACTAGGTACTTCAGTTTCATGGTCGCGACTCCGGAAGTTCCTGTCCTGACCCGAAATAGGGCGACTTCAATTGGAATTCCGCCGCCGAGCCTACCAGGAATAGCAAGACCTTCACTGAACGAACCTGAATGGCGTGCAAAAATGTGTAGCAAACAGCACACTTAGACGTTACCTCACGCCACCCCAAAAGACGCATGAACTCCCGCTATAACGCCGCAGACATCGAAGTTCTCACTGGCCTGGACCCAGTCAAACGCCGCCCCGGGATGTATACCGATACGACACGTCCCAACCATCTGGCACAGGAAGTTATTGACAATTCAGTAGACGAGGCACTTGCAGGCTACGCGAATCGAATTGAAGTCACACTCTACAAAGACGGTAGCTGCGAAGTCGCCGACAACGGTCGTGGCATGCCAGTGGATATTCACCCAGAAGAGAAGATTCCCGGCGTTGAATTGATCCTGACCAGGCTACACGCTGGCGGCAAATTTAGTAATCGCAACTACACCTTTTCTGGAGGATTGCACGGCGTAGGCGTGAGCGTAGTCAACGCACTGTCCAGTAAAGTTGATCTCTTCATCAAACGCGAAGGTAGCGAACACCACATGGAATTTCGCGAAGGCTTTGCCGTATCCAAATTGAAAGTACTCGGCACAGTCAGCAAAAAAAATACAGGTACACGTCTGCGCTTCTGGCCTGATTCAAAATACTTCGACACCCCTAAATTCAACGTACGTGTATTGCGCCATCTACTGCGTGCCAAAGCGGTCCTCTGCCCCGGTTTGACAGTCGAATTACTTGAAGAGGCCACAGGAGAGATCAACACATGGCACTTCAAAGACGGCTTACGCGACTACCTTAAAGGCGAAATGACCGAAAGTGAACTGCTGCCTGCTGAGCTGTTCATTGGCTGCCTGAAGAAAGATACAGAAGTAGTGGACTGGGCGGTCGCCTGGGTCCCCGAAGGAGAACTCACTCAAGAAAGCTACGTCAACCTGATCCCTACCCCACAACATGGCACCCACGTCAATGGACTGCGCTCAGGATTAACCGACGCACTACGCGAATTCTGTGACTTCCGCAATCTACTGCCACGCGGAATCAAACTGGCTCCGGAAGATGTCTGGGATCGTGTCACTTTTGTGCTGTCGCTGAAAATGAGTGACCCCCAGTTCTCCGGTCAAACCAAGGAACGCTTATCTTCACGCCAAGCAGCTGGTTTCATTGAAAGCACAGTGCATGACGCCTTCAGCCTATGGTTAAACCAGAACGTAGACATTGGCGAACACATTGCGCAGATCGCTATTGAACGTGCCAGCGCACGTCTGAAAACCGAAAAACAAGTCACCCGAAAGAAAATCACCCATGGCCCCGCACTCCCCGGAAAATTAGCCGACTGCATCAGCCTGGATCTTTCACGCACAGAACTGTTCCTGGTAGAAGGCGACTCGGCCGGAGGCAGCGCCAAACAAGCACGGGACAAAGATTTCCAAGCGATCCTGCCGTTACGCGGCAAAATCCTCAACACATGGGAAGTCGCCTCCGGCAGCGTCCTCGCCTCCGATGAAGTGCATAACCTGGCAATCGCAATCGGCTGCGACCCTGGCAAAGACAATCTCTCAGGATTGCGCTACGGCAAAATCGTCATCCTGGCCGACGCCGACTCCGACGGCCTACACATCGCCACCCTGCTTACCGCACTCTTCCTCAAACACTTCCCCGGACTCGTTGCAGCCGGTCACGTGTTCGTGGCAATGCCTCCCCTGTTCCGCGTCGACGTAGGCAAGCAAGTGTTTTACGCACTAGACGATGAAGAAAAGACCATACTGCTGGAAAAGATACAGCGTGAAAAAATCAAGGGACAAATCAGCGTCACCCGCTTCAAAGGCCTAGGAGAAATGAACCCGCAGCAACTACGCGAATCCACCATTCATCCGGATACACGCCGCCTCGTACAACTGACCATGGATGACAACACCCAGACTTGCTCACTGATGGACATGCTACTAGCCAAAAAACGCGCAAGCGATCGTAAACAATGGCTGGAAACAAAAGGTAACTTAGCGTCACTAGACATATAGCAGACCATCCATACGAACCATAAAAATCAGCAATTGCAACATTCACATAGCCCCCAAGATCCAACGCCAACATCAGGCATCAATGCACAACCTGTCGCATACCAACACACTGCACAAAAAACGAATGTGTCATTTGCGATGCACAACCATCCACTGCTATTGAAAACCCGGCTCATGTAGCATCACATCACTGCCCTATCCGATAGCCTCGCCCCAGCATCCTGCTGTGCGATATACCCAAGCATCTTCGAATCCACACGCTCACTCCATGAGAGCGCCAATACAACAACAGCAGGCTCTGAAAGCAACAACGATACACGTTGAACAATACAGCAGCGAAACCACACCACCACATCACTCACCGGCACAGCACAATCCCCATGCAAAATCCACCAAAGCACATCCGGATCAATCAATAGACCTTAACATCCATGTCACCAACACAGACCGGTAACACACAGCGACCACACCATCGACCAGAAACACCTCACGACCATCGCGATAGAAACAGCACCACACAGATCCAATCAACCCCAACATCAAGACATGGCCTCCAGCAACTTCTGATACCCCCACCGCTCACCGCGACTGCTCTCATTTCTCACCAAATCTATTCACATGGCCATGACCCCTCGCATCGCTCTTTTGTCGCTACTACTTTCTGGTAGTGTTCCTTTGGCCTACGCAACGGCAACGCCCCCCAAGCCCGACAAGGAAACCACCACACCTGCTACCACCCTCACAGCACTACCAGCCAACACACAGATACGGCAAAGCATCCGCATCGGTAACCGCACCCTCGGTAACCGCACCCTAAGCTACAAAGCCATCATTGGTGCTTTACCGGTACAAGACGACAAAGGCAAGACGATCGGCGAGGTGATGTTCACCGCCTACATCATGAAAGGCAACAACCGCCCGGTCACCTTCGCTTTAAACGGCGGTCCCGGAGCCTCCTCGGTTTATCTCAATATGGGCGCGATCGGCCCCAAGGTGGTTCACTTCGGCACCCAGGGCACCAGCCCATCCGACCCCGCGATACTGCACGACAACCCCGGCACTTGGCTGGACTTTACAGATCTTGTGTTCATCGACCCAATCGGCACCGGCTTCAGCCGTGCCCGCATTGAAGGCGAGGAAGCTAAAAAACAATTCTTCAACCCCAAAGCCGACGTCGACTACTTATCACGCACGATCTATGACTGGCTGGTCGCCAATGGCCGTCTCCTCTCCCGCAAATATTTGGTGGGTGAAAGCTACGGCGGCTTCCGCGCTCCACGTATTGCACACACCTTACAAACCCAGATGGGTATTGCACTCAATGGACTGGTGCTGGTCTCGCCCTACCTCAACCCGACCCTGGACGACAATAGCGATGTTTCACCGTTAGCCTGGATAATGACCCTGCCTTCTATCGCCGCCGCACACCTGGAACGCCAACATCAGTTAAGCGAAGCAAAGATGCGCGAAGTGATTGAGTACACGCGTGGCGACTATGCCAGCACACTGATGAAAGGCCGCTCTGATCCTGCGGCCACCGAAACGATGCTACAGCAAGTCATACACCTGACCGGATTAGATCCGACTTATGTACGCCGTGCTGGCGGACGTCTGGAAACGCAGGCCTACCTACGTGAAGTATTCCGTGATACAGGCGAACTTGGGAGCCGCTATGACATTAACGTCACTGCATTGGACCCGTTTCCCTACGATTCCGAGCAACGCACCAACGACCCGTTACTAGACAGCATCATCGCCCCAACTACTACAGCCATGGTCGACTTCGTCACCCGAACCGTTGGGTGGAAAGTACACGAACGCTATCAAGCCCTGAACTACGATGTAAATCGACAATGGGACTGGAACGAAGAGTTGCGTAAAGGCTCAGTCACACAATTACGCCAATCGGTGGCCATTGACCCAAAACTACGCGTGTTGATCGCACATGGCTGGAACGACCTTTCCTGCCCCTTCATGGCATCGGTGTTGACCATCGACCAGATTCCCAAAATGGGCAGCGATCCAACCCGGATACAAGTGCGCGAATATCCTGGCGGCCACATGTTTTACAACCGCCCCGACAGCCAGTCATCATTCCGCCAAGACGTACAAGCGATGTACGAACATCCCCAGGACACCCCCTGAATCAGTCGCCTGAAATATATCTAGCTTGATATTGATCAATCACTTGCGACATAAAAGCAATACTCATTCCAGAGTATTGCTGACTTGACCGCTCAAGGGACGATGCTCAACCAGATAAACTACCCAGAGTGTGCGGACCCAGATCCAAACACCATCAATACGATGACATCACCAACCATAGCAACGCCCAGCACTGATTTCGCATACTGAGCAGAACATCCAAATCCACACCGTATCGACAAGAACGCACTGCGCTACAACGATCATCACGATTAAAACTCCATGAATATCCTCGGACACCTTGAAGTTCGGTAAACACCACCTATACACGCATTGAGCACTTGGCACATTGGTTCAAGAATCCCCGTCTGAAAACATCCGACACCCACTGGCAATCGGCACCACACATCATCGTATGTAAGATGTTCCCCGGATTGTCGACACCCTCATAAATAGACCGTAGACATGCTTATTGGACGTGCTCATGGCCTACAACCAACCCATGAATGGAAACACCCCAGTATCCCAACAGACATCATGCTCAACAGTCATTGTGACCATTGGAATAGATACTGGACACTGATGCCATCCTGCATTCACCCAGCCAAGCACCAAACCATCCTGTTAACATGCCCCAGTGCCCTCGCGGCACGCCCTATGGACCACGACCTAATCTCCCTCCACTACTCCTCTCCCTCGACGCGCCCAGGCTTGATTGACCTATGTGCTCTCCTTGCCACGTCACCTAAGGAAGAGGCGCGTGTTTGAACTGCTGATTGTCATTGCGCTGATTTTTCTCAACGGCTTCTTTGCTATGTCAGAGATGTCTCTGATGACCTCACGCAAAAGCCGGCTGAAGCAGATGGCCCACTCCAGCAAACACGCGGCTAAAGCGCTGACACTCGCCCAAAACCCTGAGAGCTTTCTATCCACAGTACAGATAGGCATCACTCTCATCGGCATCTTGACCGGGCTGTTTGGCGGCGACGCAATCGGTACGGCAATCGGTCAATGGCTGACCGCATTGACCCCACAGCTAGGCGAATACACAAGCATCATCGGCAAAACTCTGTCCGTCGCACTCATCACCTTCTTAACACTGATCTTCGGCGAACTGGTACCCAAACGGCTGGCACTGACACATTCAGAAAAAATCGCCAGCACCATCGCCGTTCCGATGAGCGTGTTAGCGCGCATCGCCGCACCCGGCGTTTGGGTATTGGCCAAATCCACCCAACTTGTACTGCGTGTCTTTGGATTTGGAAAAATTCCATCCAGTGCAGTCACTGAAGAGGAAATCCGCCTGCTCGTCGCCGAAAGTCACGAAGCCGGTGTGATTGATGATTACGAACGCAACATGATGAACCGAGTCATGCGCCTGGGTGATCGTACTGCCGATAGCCTAATGACACCACGCAATCGGATTGCTTGGCTGGATAACAGCGCCGACCTGGAACACAACCTTGAAATCATGCGTGAACACCAATTCTCACGCTATCCCGTCTATCGCAGCAGCGACCAGGACATCGTTGGCATTCTCGAAGTGAAATCTGTCATCACACGCATTGATAGTCAGACCCAGACCACGCTATCCCTGTTCCAAGAACTATGCGAACCAGTCTTTGTCTCTGAATCCACACATGCGTTGAAACTGCTAGAAATCTTCCGCGAGGAACAACAATCAATGGCGCTGGTGGTCGACGAATACGGAGAGATCCTTGGCTTAGTGACAATCAGCGACCTCATGGGCGCAGTCATCGGCCGTCTCCAAAACGTGGAAAACACCGACGAAGACGCTTTGATGGTCACTCGGGAAGATGGCTCATTCCTGATCGACGGGACCCTGCCCATTGAGGAACTGCGCGAAGTACTCGGCGCCGAACTGCCAGACGGAGAGGAAAACAACTACCACACCTTAGCCGGGATGTGTATCTCCTACTTCGGCCGCATCCCACATGTTGGCGAATACTTCGACTGGGCCGGCTGGCGTATCGAAATCGTTGATCTAGACGGCGCACGCATCGACAAACTCTTACTTCAGCGGCTGAATAAAGAAAAAAACCACGTCCCCCATAAATGAAATCCAGCCAACCCCTAGCATTCAAACACCATGATGTAACGTGCGGCTTTTAAAAATCCCGAATCATCATAGCGATGCATCGTCGCAAGTATTCATTGCCCCAAGCACCATTCACTATTAAAGACCGAGCCATCAGAAAACTGCAGCTCTGGATGGCAAGATTGATGTGGGGAGTATTCAAGCCGTGCGAAAAAATCATCGTCTCTGATCCTTCATAGCGCGATTGAGCAGTATATTTCATACCAAACCCCTGTTGCTGATACCACTGATCAACGTGCAAACCTGCGGAACAGTGTCGTCACTCACCAACCAAGGATGCTGAATTATCCGGACAAGCGTTGTAATTCCAAGGTAATCACCAAAAAATGAAAAAACGAAAAATGATAAGACCGACCCAGTTGCTATATTTATACAGCTTCTTAATTTATTTTTTAGATCCACACTTGCAAGTAATATAAATAACGTCATTAAAGTAAACCATAAAAATATATTAAATGAGTGAATAGCAACGATTTCAAATCTTTTTATACTACTCAAATAAGATAATAATCCTGAATATGCGGCGATATATAAAATAGAAACCTTATGGATTAATATTCACCGTAACAACCCATCCATATAATCAGCTGATAATTTTCTTTATTATTTAAATAAATTACCTCACTGAATACAATCCCATTGTTATTGGTTTTAAATCCTTTAACCCATGACACTATAGATCTCACACCCATATATCACTGCATGAAGCAGGAGTCCGATGAGCCCGCCAACTAGGGTGCCGTTGAAACGGATGTATTGCAGGTCGCAACCTACGTTTAGTTCCAGTTGCCGTGTAAGGTGATGTTCGTCCCAGCCTCTCATGGTCGAGGCGATGTGATGGGTCACGGTGTCGCGTAACCGTTCGCTGAGGCGTTCGCTGGTATCCAGAAGATGTTCATTCAACTTGTCGCGTAGGTTCGGATCTTCGGAGAGTGCTTTGCCTAGCGATTGCAATACGCCTTCTAAATGTCCGGCTAATGTTGAGTCAGCACTTTCTAGGTCGGTGCGTAGTGCGGTATTGATTTGTGTCCACAAATCCCGGATATAGGTTTGTATGGTTGAGTTGTCGATCGCTTGTTGTTTGAATTCTTCTACGCGTTCAATAAACGCGGGATCGTTGCGCAGGCGATGTATGTAGTCTTGTAACCATAGTTCGTACTGTTGGCGCAATGGGTGTTTGGGTGTAGTCAGGATCAGTTGCAGTTCTTCCAATCCGGCGCGTGCAATGCGTTCGGCCAGACGGTCACCGATTTCGTCAACGGAGGTGATCCAATTCACGGTGCCCATCAGTGTTGGCCATTCACGGCGCGCATAGCGCACGATTAATGCGGAAGCCTGTGCTTTGATTTTGTCGTTGTCTAACCAACGTGCTAAGCGTAATAGCGCTTTGTCGAACAAGCGTTGGTGGCGTTTATCAGTTGTGAGTAGCGCCATGATATCGCCGGTGGTGATTGCAGCATTCCATTCACGTAGATGTGTGATGACAAGGTGTTCGATGGCGTTCCGGACTGTTGTTTCGTTGAGTAAATTCAGTGTCTGGATTGCCCAATCACGTGTCATCTGTGTCAGCGCTTGTGTCTGCTTAGGTGTTGAGAGCCATTCGCCCAGGCGCGCTGCGGGGTTGAAAAGGCGCAGTTTTTCGAGAAGAGAGTAAGGGGCTAAGAAATGGTCGCGTACGAAGTGTGCCAGGCCATCGGCCAAGCGATCCTTGTTGCGTGGCAGGATGGCGGTGTGAGGGATTGGCAGGCCCATCGGATGTTTGAATAACGCGACCACCGCAAACCAATCGGCCAGTGCACCAACCATGGCTGCTTCGCAGAAAGCACCGAGCCAGGCCCAGATGCCGCGGTTGCCCTGGGTATGGGCCAGTATGAAGCCTCCGAGCATGATCAGCAGCAGTAGCAGCGCCATTACTTTCATGAAACGTAGTTGGCGCAGACGGGGATCAGTGGTTGGGGAAGAGGACTGGGAGCCGGACATCGGCGAAGTGTAAGTAAGTAAGGGGTGAATCCGCATGATGTGGGAATGGCCGGTGCGCTGTCATTCCGCGAATAGTACTTAGGTAATGTTGGTCATGAGGGTGTGCGATGGTGTTTACATGTTCACGCATGTTCTAAAGGTGGTAGTACGTGATGCGAACATCAGATCATGCTTGGTGGGCTGATCGTCATTGTGATGTGTTGAGATTTTCTCTGTATGTGCACTTTATAGACATGCATCGGAGGACTGGGGTTTGCATGATTTCTAGAATAGTAACGTTCTTGGGGTTGAGTCCTGGCGGATATGGCGATGCGGATGCGTCATTGTCGCGTGGGTTTGAATGTGTTTGGTTGCTACGATGCTTGCCATATAAAGACTAATTTTCTTTCAAATAGCGTTTTGTCTCTCATAGTGTTTTTTGCACATGCCGTTTGTCAGTCACTCCTTTAGACATCATGCGTGGCTCTTTGTCTGTTTAGTTGAAGTGCATCGCTTGTTTTAGGTAGCGGTACTTGATGGGTGATGGTCATGACTTCTCTCGGTTCTGCGGTGTGGTACAGAGGCTGCAGGCTGCGGGGCGATGCTTGGGGAGATGTGAGGCACTGGCTGGTACGTTAGGGATGGTTAGGTCGCTAGAGTGGCTGTGTGTTGCTGGCGGCAACGGGATACGAATCATGCGCAGGGGGGATGGGCTTGCGTGCGGTGAGTTACGTCGTTTGCAGTGCAGGAAAATAACGAAAAAACTCGGTGGATGTTTGCTGATCAATGCATCGGCTCTCAAAACGAAGACTGCGGTGTTGCGTTGATGGGCAGTATAGATTTCAGTCTTCTGTATGCGATTTGTTGCTCTTTGGGGTGCTTGGTGACGGATTGCGGGTTTTCTTCTCATTGCGTAGTTCATGTAGTTCATTACGCAGTATCTCGATCTCGTGGCGCAATGCTTCGATCTCCTCACGGGTTGGTATCTTGAGGGTATGCAAGATGTCTTGTATCCGTTCATCGAATAGCTGGTTCATCCGCCGCCAGTTGCGTTGCGTGTTTTCCCATGTTTCTTCTAATTTGACTTCGACGTGTTCACGGATGCTTTCTGCACTGTGAAGGCTACTTTCACGTCTGCGTTGCTTTATTTCTTCGCCTTCATTGACAAGTGCTTCAAAGAAACGCGCACCTTCTGATTGGACACGGCCGAGGGCGCCGATCCCCGCAAGCCAGACCCGCTCTGCAGATTTGCCTAAGCGTTGGGTGAACTCTTCGTTGTCATGGTCATTTGTCTGTTCGTTTGGGTCTTTACGTGAGGCGTGTTCATTGTGGTGATTGGTAGGGATCATTGCGGCTCTCCTCAAATCTGTAATACGAAACAGGATACTCGATACACGTTTTTGGATTGCATTCTATTACGGCATATGTCAAGTGCCATGTAATGCATTGGATGGTGTCTTTGTGGCGTTCAGTCGGGCATTTTGGCGAGGATATGGCATCCTCTGTTTTGATGACGTTTTATTATTAGGCCAGCAGAGAATGGTGCTTGGCATGACCCCGGATCTGGAGTCGTTCTAGTTGCAGTGCGATTGTGGTGGGTGGGTGTCATCGCTCTGGTGAAGGGCAAGGTGTTTTCATTAATGGATGATGGATGGGTGTACGTGAAAGTGCTCCGTGGGTTTGGTCGTCAATGTGGTAATGGTGAGGCAGATGAGGGGGTGTTCAGGACGTGGGTTATAGTGATCTAGGGCATGGTGGTATTGCGTTTGTCCAAGTGAACGTATCGTGTTTGGCCAGTCGTCTTGATGCCGCCAGTGCCATGTACTTTAAGAGGCTTGTGCTTCAGCAAGTGGGGCCAAATTGCTAGGCTCCCCGTGGTGAGTATTTTGAAAATTCATTTTTCTCAGCAGCAACAACCTGATCATACGCTCTCTCCGGGGGTGCATCGCATCGTCAGGCATGCGTCCGGAGTCGTTGCCTTTGCCGATGAGGTTCAGGGGCGTGGCGTCGTGTTGGCGCAATTCTCCTTGGATAACCGCGGTCTTTGGTTACAGGTGGCTAAAGGTATTCGTGGTATCCATGTTAATGGCCGCCCGGTGCGGCGTATGGCATGGTTGCGTGTCGGCGATGCTGTGTATGCCGATGGTGTGGAAATGCTTGTGATAGGTATTCAAGCTGAGCCACCCGATGATGCAACCGCTACGCTTGATCGGAATTGCTTGGTGTTGCGTGGTGTTGGTGGACGTCACTATGGGCGTAGCTTCACTCTGGAAACACCGCGTATCGTCGGGCAAGAGGCGGGGGTTGATATTTGGATTGATGATCCGGTTTTCGCGGCCCGTCATGCGGTGTTTGAGCGGCATGGTGATCGGGTGTTATTGCGCGATCTTGGTTCAGAGGAGGGGAGCGTGGTTAATGGTTGCAAGGTCCGCGATGCTTGGTTGCAGGCGGGTGATCAGATTGTGCTTGATGGTCAGCACCGTTTTGTACTGGAGAGTCCGCTTTTTTTATTGTTGCCACTGTCATGTTCGATGTCGGAGGACGTCGCTGCCCCGATACCACCGGCTGCTGTGTCTGTTAGAACGCCGCGTCGTACTGCACGTTGGCCGTGGTTGTTGTTGAGTGCGTTACTTCTGGCGACAGCGCTTGGCGCGTTGTTATGGTTCGATGTGCGCTGACCATCCAGAATCATCGTAAAGATTCGGAGTGCATGGGGTTTAAGACATTGGGTGGCTTCAATATTGCTTATCACTTACGCTGAGTGTGAGCTAGGTCAGGTTGGAGTTTTTCCTTAGGTGCTTGTGGGCTTGGGTTTGTTCTGAGTTGGTCTGATAATGGCGAGATGGAAATTAAGTCCGATCATTCTGAGCATGGTTTTCAGTTCCCCGGTACGTTCGAGTTGAGCGTGGTAGGGACGGCAGGTAAGGCGCTGGAGACGGAGTTACCGCGGTTACTTGCGCTATGCGGGGTGGAACTGGTGCAAGAGCGTATCAGTTGGAAACATTCGTCAACCGGGAAGTATGTGTCGGTGCGGATTGGCTTCCGTGCGCTGGATCGGGAGCAATATGACGCTGCTCACCAAGTGCTGCGTGATCATCCGGAAGTGAAGTGGACGCTGTGAATGCGTGTGGTGCTGTTGCGCCCTGGCATGTTGGCCGTGCCGCGCTGCTGCGTATGCTGGGTGCTCAGCCTTATGTGCCGGTTTGGCATGCGATGCAACGTTTTACGGATGTACGCGATGCTACTGCGGTTGACGAGCTGTGGGTAGTTGAGCATGAGCCGGTATTCACTCTTGGGCAGGCTGGGAAGCTTGAGCATGTCCTGGCCCCTGGGGAGATCCCGGTGGTGCACGTGGACCGCGGTGGTCAGGTGACCTATCACGGTCCTGGTCAATTGGTGGTGTATCCACTGCTGGATCTATCCCGTCTGGGGCTTGGTGTCCGTGATTATGTTTATGGGATTGAGCAGGCGGTGATTAATACGCTGGCTCAGTGGAATATTCTCGGTGAGCGGCGCGAGCATGCTCCTGGGGTCTATGTCGGTGACGCCAAAATTGCCGCGCTGGGTATTCGGGTACGCCGTGGTTGCAGTTTCCACGGTGTGGCGTTCAACGTTGCAATGGATTTGGAGCCGTTCCATCGTATTCATCCTTGTGGTTACCGGGGGCTGCAGGTGACCTCGGTGTTAGACTTGGGGGGTCCTTCCGAGATGGACACGGTGGCGGCTGCATTGCTCGCTGAGCTAGCGCGGCAATTTGGTTTCGTGCTGCACCCCACGTCCGGATGGCTTAGTTCTTAGTTTTTTGCAAGCGGTCTAGCCTATTCTGGTATTGCGATGACTCAACCTATTATCCGTTCTATCCCGTTGCATGTTGTCTCAAATGATCATCCTTCATCTTCCCCATTGCAGCCTGGAGTAAAGCAATCGGGTGAAGACAAGATTGGGCGTTCGCCTGTGCAGTTTGCAGATGTTCCGGTGTTACGTAAGCCATCATGGATTCGCGTTCGCATTCCATCCGGCAATGCGGTGCAAAGTCTCAAAGCCAAGCTACGTGAGAATCGTTTAGTCACGGTGTGTGAGGAGGCTGCCTGCCCTAATATCCATGAGTGTTTTAGCCATGGCACAGCGACGTTCATGATTCTGGGTGAAGTGTGCACGCGTCGTTGTTCGTTTTGCGATGTGGCGCATGGCCGCCCCAAACCGCCGGACCCGGAGGAACCAATCAGTTTGGCACGCACCGTCGCTGAGATGGGTTTGAAGTACGTGGTGGTGACCAGTGTGGATCGCGATGATTTGCGTGACGGTGGTGCCCAGCATTTTGTTGATTGCATTGCTGCGATCCGTCAGAGTGCACCACAAACACGGATCGAGATTCTGACCCCAGATTTCCGAGGAAAGGGACGCATGGATCGTGCATTGGACATTTTGGCGGCATGTCCGCCGGATGTATTCAATCATAACGTTGAAACGGTGCCCGCTTTGTATCCCAATGTGCGACCCGGAGCGGATTATCAATGGTCATTGACGCTCTTAAAACGCTTTAAGGCACAGCATCCGCAGGTGCCTACGAAGTCCGGGATCATGCTCGGTTTAGGGGAGACTCTGGATCAGGTACAGGCGACGTTGCGTGACTTGCGTGCTCATGACGTGGATATGGTCACGGTTGGTCAGTATCTGCAGCCGACGCCGCATCATCACCCAGTGTTGCGGTATTGGACTCCGGATGAGTACAAGGCGTTGGAAGAGTACGGTATGGCGTTGGGTTTCAGCCACGTTGCTTCAGGTCCGATGGTGCGTTCTTCGTATCACGCCGACCATCAGGCGAAAGAGGCGGGCTTAGGCTTCAATGCCACCGTTTCGCTGGGCTCTCCAGCGGTATCGTCGACTGAACATCGGGAGCGCAATACCATCGCATCAAAATCAGCCTCTAAGACTGAATCGATCCATCATAGATAGCTCAGAATGCGTACCACCAGTCCAGAAACAGTCAGAACACCCGCGCATTCTCTCGTGTAGTCAGGTTGCGTTTGGAGGATGAGGCGTTGCACGAAACAAGGTAAGCCATTTTCGACATCCTCCCCCCATCTACATTTTTTTGATACCACTAATGAATGCTATCGCTCCCCCATACATCGCCTTCTAGTTAGGTTTCAGTAACTTTGAGGTCTTACCCTTTCCATTTTGTGAATTTGTCACCGCCCACATAAACGACGCGAGGAATACACTAATGAATAACATGCTTCCTCGTTAGCGTCCGATGACCTTCTTTATGAGCATACTGCTATTGACGGTCATCTCATCAACATCGTTAAGAACAACATCAACCCAGCATTGTCGGCATGTTTAAGGCCCTAGACGAGACGCCTGAAGTACCACTCACCTGCTTAGAATAGACCTGCTCCTTGGCAATCACTCAACATTGCTTGTTTTAATACTCCTAGTGTGTTGTACCAGCTCACTATCACGATGCAATCACATCTAGCACATTTCTTTTGATTTGTGATGAGTTAATACGGATAAAGCAATTCACACCTCTTCATAAGTGAGTACGATGTCTCAAATAAGATATTTTGGATAGCGTCATATTATCCATCATGATGATTTCTTAAATTCATCGACACAAGCCACATAAGAGTATTCAGCAACCCTAAATTTATTATGATTTACTGTTTTTCGATATTGAAATAAATCTAAGTTAAACTGATTTTCATGGAAAATAACATCTTATTTTATAAATGATCACTTAAGTTCGTCGGCCAAAATTTCATAGAATATTCAGCAACTCTATATTTATTATGCTTTATTGTTTTTTCGATATTGAAACTCAAAAAATTTCATTTCAAAAAAACAGATTTATAAAAAATAAATGGTTAATTCAATCCACAAACCTAATAACATATCAAGAAATTTTCTAAAAAATCACACCCCAAAACATGTTTGAGGATATTAATAAATAATAAACTCAAAAATTCATTTCGCCCCATTATTTCTTACTGAAATAAAATTCAACACGACTTCCATTTTCATACAAAAATAAGGAGAATAAAAAATTTAAAAAATAATATACCCCCCAATAAACCATCCAAAAAATCCTCCATTTAAAACTACAAGGTGAATAGTTTGAAACTCCCTGAAAGTATCTTGAAAACCTTAAAATATACGATGTCTGTTTCACTATTAGCGGGAGGTTTATTTTCAACCTCATATGTTTACGCTGAAGCTCATGTCGATAACCCCTTTGTTGACGCGACCTCCTATCTGAATCCAGATTATTCAAAAGATATTGATACTTCCATTACGAAAGTAAGTGATGTGTCATTAAAAGAAAAAATGGAAACCATTAAGCACTACCCTACAGGGGTTTGGCTTGATACGATTGATGCGGTAAAAGGTGGCGCCAAAAATCCAGGACGTCTTAATCTCACAGGCCATCTAGATGCTGCATTAGCACAGAAAAAAGGAAATACGCCTATTACAGCAACCTTTGTTATTTATGACATACCTGGACGCGATTGCCACGCATTAGCTTCCAATGGAGAATTGCCTTTAAATTCAGCATCTCTGGAACGTTATAAAAGAGAATATATTGATACGATTGCCAGTATTTTTTCAAATCCAAAATATAAAGATATCCGCATTGTCAATATTATTGAACCGGATAGCTTACCAAATCTTATCACCAACTTGAGCACCCCTAGTTGTGCCAAAGCAAAAAATACCGGAATTTACGAAGAAGGCATTAAATATGCACTTAATAAATTTTCTGAAATTCCAAATGTATACAACTACATGGACATCGGTCACGCTGGCTGGCTAGGATGGGATACTAACCGGATACCAGCAGTCTCTTTGTACACCAAGGTCATTCAAAGTACTACAGCAGGTTTTGCTAGTGTCAATGGTTTTGCCACCAACACTGCAAACACTACACCGTTGATTGAACCAAACCTACCAAATGCTGATCTAAATATCGGTGGACAGCCTATTAGATCCTCTAAATTCTACGACTGGAATCGTTATTTTGACGAAATGGATTATTCAGAAACTTTGTATAACGATTTTATCGCTGCTGGCTGGCCATCCAGTATCGGATTCATCATTGATACTGGACGTAACGGATGGGGTGGATCTCAACGCCCAACGTCCGCTTTCGGAAACGATATTAATAGTTATGTGAATTCTGGACGTATAGACCGTCGTAATCACCGTGGTAATTGGTGTAATCAGCAGGATGCAGGGATAGGTTTACCTCCAACTGTAACTCCAGGTGGCCATGTGGATGCTTTTCAATGGATTAAACCACCAGGTTACTCCGATGGTTCCAGCTCACTGATTCCAAACGATCAAGGTAAAGGCTTTGACCGGTACTGTGATCCTACATTTACAACACCAGATGGCGTGCTAACAGGTGCATTACCTGACGCTCCACTCTCTGGTGATTGGTTCCATGCTCAATTTGTAAAATTAATCAACAACGCTTATCCCGATATCAGTCGCACTCCACTCCCCAGCTCCGGTTCTAGTTCTAGTTCTAGTTCTAGTTCTAGTTCTAGTTCCAGCTCCGGTTCTAGTTCCAGCTCCGGTTCTAGTTCCAGCTCCGGTTCTAGTTCCAGCTCCGGTTCTAGTTCCAGCTCCGGTTCTAGTTCCAGCTCCGGTTCTAGTTCCAGCTCCGGTTCTACTTCCAGCTCCGGTTCTAGTTCCAGCTCCGGTTCTAGTTCCAGCTCCGGTTCTACTTCCAGCTCCGGTTCTACTTCCAGCTCCGGTTCTACTTCCAGCTCCGGTTCTACTTCCAGCTCCGGTTCTACTTCCAGCTCCGGTTCTAGCTCCGGTACTGGTTTTAACCCTGGTGCTGGTTTTAACCCTGGTGCTGGCTCCGATCCAACTAAAAACCCTATTACTTCTAGTATCACCGTGGACAGCGATTGGTATACTGGCTACTGCGAGCGTGTCAAGGTGACTAATACCGGCAGCAGTCGCAGCAACTGGACAGTAACGATTCCACTCAAGGGGACGATCCAGACCCTATGGAGTGCGACTTGGTCACTGAGTGGTAGTGACAAGCTCATCGCTTCTGGTCTGAACTGGAATAAGACGCTTGAACCGAACGGCACAACAGAATTCGGTTTCTGTGCAAACTATTGAGGTACGTTTTTCACTCCGGCGGCACATCGCCGCCGGAGTAGTTGCGAGCTTAGACTTTCATCCCCCCAATAAAAACTAAGCACCATACCTATACGTTCCCATCTGCTCAGACGAACACTAGGTAACAAAAACAGATTTAGAAACACTCGAAAGCAATCACTCAGCAACATCCAACGCTATAAAGCGCGCTGCTGATGGGACCGGCGAACCAAACACCCCAACACCGCCTCACACTCAGCCTCCGATGCGAGCAACACCGTGAACACTATTTATCACGGCCGGGTGCAGGAACCTTCTCGGTCATGCACCGATAGCGTTACAACATCAAGAACGATGATTGCCAATTGCTCTCTGGAGCGTTCCCTACCCCACTGGCTACCGGATCGCTGCCTTAAATCAGAATACAAGCTTTGATAGGCAATGGAATCTTTCTTTCAAAGGATTACAAGAACATGACGTGACGCCAAGGCGTCTTCACCTTTTATCCCGAATGCATCCCACTGCAACACATACAACGCATTGCGATCCAAGCAATCCGCTAGAACACCGCCCAGTCCGCTAACACGTCATTATTAAAAGTATGATTTAATCCACAAAATCTTGGGCCATATATAGGGTGCCGCACTGAAAGAGGAATCACCCTAAGGATGCGTCATGGATACAACCCAGTGATTGCAATCACTGGCTGACAACCGCAAAAATTCAAGGACATTTTATGGAAAGAAAGAATCATAAAAAAACAACATTAGCCACCCTCATCTCCGTACTACTGATGGGAAGCGCTGGTGCCACCTATGCAAACTCGCCATCCATATCGGAGAAACTAGATTTGGCGACACAGCATCTTGATGGTGCTGCATCCACTGGCGAAGCAATTTCCTCCGATGGGAAAACCATCGCAACATCCATCAATAATCGTACTCGTGCATTCCTGTTATCCGGTGACAATTGGGCAACAAAAACCGAGCTTGGCTCATTAAAAAGCGATAGTTCAGGTACTTCTATTGTTAGAGCGCTCTCTGCGGATGGAAAAATCGCTGCGGGAATATCCTCAGTTGATTCCAGTTCTACTCAACTGCATGCAACCATTTGGTCAGGCGACAACTGGGCAACAAAAACGACTCTCGGAACGTTAGCAACAAATAACGGGGGTGACTCTGTTGTTTACGCACTCTCCGCCGATGGGAAAGTCGCTGCAGGACAAACCGCAGCCTCGATAGGTACTCTTCATGCGGTTATCTGGTCGGGAGACAATTGGGCAACAAAAACGGATCTAGGAACAATAAGAAGCGATGGTACAGGTGATTCTATGGTTAAGGCGCTTTCCGCTGATGGGAAAATCGCCGTTGGCTCTGCTGCCTCTGATATCAAAACCCCTGTTAATGGGATGTACGCAGGAGGCGTCCTTACAGGGCCAAATAGTGTCCGCGCTATTGCCTGGTCAGGCGACAATTGGGCAACAAAAACTGACCTCGGCACGTTAAGAAGCGATAACCTAGGGGCCGCCGTTGCCAATGCGATCTCCGCCGACGGGAAAGTGATCGGTGGGGCTTCTCACCATTACGTCACCACTGAATACTACCGCGCGAATGCTGATCAGCTAGCAACCATCTGGTCAGGTGGCAACTGGGCAACAAAAACGAACTTAGGATCACTCAGAAGCGATAACTCAGGTGCATCTTTGGTGGCAGCACTCTCTGCCGATGGCAGCATCGCAGGTGGAGCCGCTCTAAACGACGCTAATGCCACGCGAGCCATCATCTGGTCAGGCAGCCACTGGGCAACAAAAACAGATTTAGGAACACTCAAAAGCGATAACTCTGGAAATTCCGAGGTGGTAGCACTCTCCCCTGATGGCAGCGTCGCCGTAGGAACTGCTGCTACTGATTCAGGCAGCTCACATGCCACCGTCTGGAAAATCACCTATCCAACAGAATCAACAAGTACATCAGACAGTACCACTAACACCCAAACACCTTCACAACCTTCACAACCATCCGTCGTCACGGTCGATGCAGACAACACGAAAAAAACTTTATCGCAGTTGGGTGCAGAAACCTTCTCGGTGATGGACTTACAACGTCAAGGATTGACCCGCCTGCAACAACACTGTCAGATAGACGCGGCGGGGCAATCCTGTTGGGGTATACAGACTGCGATCAGCTCTATAGACGGCAACCGAGATAAAGTCGCCGGTATCAGACTGGGTCATGGGTTCACCGAAACATTTTCTGCCGGCGTCTCCCTGGATCGCTCCCTGTCCCGCTCCCTGCCAGATAGTTACCTGAAAAATAATGGCAATCTGGGTGCAGGCCTGTATGCACAATGGAATACCGCTTTCAAAGGGAGCCAATGGTATGTGCGTCCGGCCGTGGCATTTAATCGCTACAACGTCACCGTGCAACGTCCAGTCCTTGAAAATACAGAGGCGGGCATCGGCACCAGTCGTATGAAGGGCCGTGGCGCTTCGCTGGAAGCAGGACAAACCTTTAAGTCCGATCATGGCGTTTTGTTAGGCTGGCATCTAGGAGGACGTTACAACAACGTTTCCCGTGCTGAATACAGCGAACAAAATGCTGCGTTCCCAACCACTTACGGCAAGGCGAGCTTCAAACGCACTTCTGCTTATCTTGGTGCAGACGCAACCATCCCATTAACCACGAACCTAAAATGGATGGCTGCTGTTGAAATAGACCGGGCACTGAAAAACCGTGATGCCGTGTACAGTGCACAAGCCGATTATATTGGCAGCTTTAACCATCGTGCCGGAATCAAAGGCACCATTGCGACACTATCAAGCGGATTGCAATACACCATCAGTGAAAAAATATTGCTTGGATTAACGCTGGATGTGAATCAAACCGCCTTTGGCGATATCGCACGTGGCGGAACGTTCACTGTAGGCGGACATTTCTAAGAGCCGCAGCTCACATCATTATCCTTCACATGCAATACAAACTTGAGAGCCGCACATGCGGCTCTCTTTTTTTATTCATGTATTCATGTTTTTTTTAGGCATCGCCTCACAGCAATCAGCATTGGCGGCTATAGATTCAATCGCCCAATAGCGCTGTTAAGCATCTGCAAAATAACAACGCACAACAGCAGTAAGACACTGTGCCCCTTACCTCAATCACACAAAGCCATCCAGCCTGGGGCTGAATCATAAGAAGTGCCATTTTTTGCCGTTCACCAATCATCGCCAATAATCACCAGTGGCATACAAAACCAGTCACCAGAGATTGCCTTGATCGCTATCCGGTTCTGAACCCCATTAGCTCACTATTCAATTCGCTGGCGCACCCATGAGGCAAACAAGATGCAATGCCAACACATTCATCACGAACAACAAGCATTGTCTATCTCATCAAACATACTCAGGTCATACCCCATACCCCCTAAAGACGGGAAAACGACCAAGACTGCATACGCCCCTCACAATACGGCATCACCCCATGGAATGGACGCGGATCATCGTCAAACACCAGCGGTAGGAACTTGGCATCCCCCTCCCACATGGGCAATTCGAATAAACGTTGGCGCTCGACCCATTCCAAAACACCTTCAGCATTGTGTGTTTTGGGTTCTCCCTGAAACGCATCAATCACAAACACAAAACCAAACCAATCATCCCCCTGTTTGCCAAAGCCCGGCCAACTGATCGTGCCTCGCAAACGGATTGAAAGGCAGTCAATCCCTGCTTCCTCATATAACTCACGGCGCATGCCAGCCAGAACATCCTCACCCGGTTCGACCTTGCCACCTAGACCGTTGTACTTGCCCAGGTGCGCATCTCCAGAACGCGCATTACGGTGAATCATCAACACACGGCATTGGTCCGGTGAAAGCACATAACCGAGCGTGGCAATGATCGGGGTATAAGCCATATGTACATTCAACAGCAAGAGAGTGAGGCGAGTATGCCTGCTTTCACAAAAGCCGTCGTCTTACGTCTTAGCCGCGCATCAGGCGGCACACACGATGTGACCGGCCAATAGCACTCAATGTCGCCATGCCGTGACCGCGTTCAGCCAAATAGTCCAACCACTTCCCAAGAAAAATATTCATGCGCATTCGATAATGCATCAACTCCCCCGGAAGAGGAGACAAACCAATCACATCTTGCCAACGACGCCCAACATAGCAATGCGTGGTTTCCACCTGTAAGGCATCACAATACAAGCGCACGTAAGCCGAGGGGTCCGGCTCACCGGTCATGGGGTCGCATAACTCGTAGGTTAAACGCAGATCGACCGTATAGCGGTGACGCTCGATCACATCCAGACACAGGTCCAGGCCATCGCCAATCACCGAAACGTAACTCCCCTTCTCCAGATCCCCTGGTGCGAACAACCTTTTCAAATGTCGGTAATTTTCCGCATACAGCGCCATGAGCCAACTCAAACGACTCAAACGGGGTATGCGCTGATGGAGCATCATGTCGTTCAGCATCGGCAGATGCTACACGGTTCACGGCACCAAAAGCAGTATCACAATGCCAGCAATCACGATCTGGTATGCCAGCGTATAAGTGACATCAAAACATCTCCCGCTGCAGTCCCAGGGTCACCAACACCTTGCTGGAGATTTCTTCAATAGAGGTATGCGTCGTACTCAACGTGGTGATCCGCTCCGCAGAAAACATCTGCTCAGCCGCTGCCACCTCACGTTTGCAAGTATCCAATGCCGCATAACGCGAATTGGGCCGCCGCTCTTGGCGAATCTGCTGCAATCGCTCCGGATTAATCGTTAAGCCAAACAGCTTTTTGCGATACGGGCGTAAGCGTAACGGCAATTGATCACTGTTCAAATCTTCATCAATAAGAGGATAGTTAGCAGCGCGTATTCCGTAATGCAAGGCCAAATAAATACAGGTGGGCGTCTTGCCCGCACGCGAAACAGCCACGAGAATCACTTCCGCCTCATCGTAACTCGCAGCGACGCCATCATCGTGAGCCAGCGCAAAATTCATCGCGTTGATACGGCGGTGGTAGGTTTCAAAATCGACCATGCCATGCGCTCGACCAACACAGGAGTGACGCGATGTATTGAGTTCATGTTCCAACAGTCCAATAAACGGCGCGAATACATCCAACATCAACGCACCGCTCTCGGCCAGAATCACGCTCAAATATGGATTCACGCAAGAATTGACCACAATCGGGCGAACCCGATACCGCTCACTTGCAGCTAAAATGCGTTGGCTGGCATCGCGTGCCTTCTCTGCATCATCAATGAATACCATACGCTCGGCGACGAAAGTAAAGCCGCTAAATTGAGTCAACAACGAATGTCCGATCGTTTCAGCGGTAATCCCCGTCCCATCGGACACATAAAACACAGGCCGGATTGTCGACATGCAAACTCCCTCAATTGACTGGCACCGAGACATCTCACCAATTTAAGCTTGTGCAGTCTTGCCTATGCACTGCATCATACGACCACTTTAATACGGACGCGGCCATACAGCCCTCCTCCAGGCGATGGCCCTAAACGGAGCATCGTACTTGAACGAAAATATCCTTTGGTTACATGAACTGCGCTTGACCGATCTGGCCCGCGTCGGTGGTAAAAATTCCTCACTCGGCGAAATGATCGGCAATCTCACTGCCCTTGGAGTCTCTGTTCCAGGTGGCTATGCCACCACCGCAGCAGCATTTAAAGCCTTTATCGCTTACAACAACCTGTCCAAACGGATCTACGACAAACTAGCCACCCTTGATGTTGAGGACGTCAAAGCACTGACAGCTGCCGGCAAAGAAATCCGCGACTGGGTCATTGACGCTCCATTACAACCAGAACTGGAGAAGGATATTCGTGACGCCTACGACACGTTGTCAAAAGACAATAGCGGCAACGACGTCGCCGTAGCGGTGCGCTCTTCAGCGACCGCGGAAGATTTACCAGACGCCTCATTCGCCGGCCAACAGGAAACCTTTCTTAATGTGATCGGCGCCGACCAGGTCGTACACAAAATTAAAGAAGTATTCGCAAGTCTTTATAACGATCGTGCAATTGCCTACCGCGTCCATCATGGCTTCAAGCACGAGGACGTATTCCTCTCCGCCGGAATACAACTGATGGTTCGCTCGGATATCAGTGCCTCCGGCGTGCTGTTCACTCTAGACACCGAGTCAGGCTTCCGCGAGGTGGTGTTCGTCACCGCCAGCTTCGGCCTTGGTGAAATGGTCGTACAGGGCGCCGTCAACCCAGACGAATTCTATGTCTATAAAAAGACGCTCAAAGCTGGCAAACCTGCCATCCTGCGCCGCACACTCGGCACCAAACTGGTGCGCATGGTCTATTCAGACGCCCCAGGAGAGCGCGTCAAGATCGAAGATACCCCAACTGAATTACGTCACTGCTTCGCCATCAGCGACGCTGACGTACAAGAGCTGGCGAGACAAGCACTGATTATTGAGCAGCACTACGGCCGCCCGATGGACATTGAATGGGCTAAGGATGGGATCAGCGGCAAATTATTTATTGTGCAGGCACGTCCGGAGACAGTGAAATCACGCAGTCACACCACCCAGATTGAACGCTTTGCACTCCAACAACCCGGCCAGATACTGACAGAGGGACGTGCCATCGGCCAGAAGATCGGCAGCGGCACAGCCCGTGTGGTGCACTCACTTGAGGACATGCACCACATGCAACCCGGCGATGTCCTGGTTGCAGACATGACCGACCCAGACTGGGAGCCAGTCATGAAACGCGCCAGCGCGATTGTCACCAATCGCGGCGGACGTACCTGCCACGCCGCCATTATCGCCCGTGAGCTGGGAGTACCCGCAGTGGTTGGCACCGGCAATGCGCTATCAATCATTCAAGACGGCCAACCCATCACGGTAAGCTGCGCCGAAGGTGACACCGGCTATATCTACGCCGGGAAACTACCGTTCGAACGCACCACAACAGACCTCGGCCACATGCCACCAGCGCCGCTAAAAATCATGATGAATGTTGCCAATCCGGAACGTGCGTTCGACTTTGGGCAACTCCCGAATGCCGGTATCGGCTTGGCACGCCTGGAAATGATCATCGCCGCACACATCGGCGTGCACCCAAAAGCACTTCTGGAATACCACAAACAAGATGCTGACACGAAACAGAAGATTGACGCCAAGATTGCCGGTTATCCTGATCCAGTCAGCTTCTACGTCAACCGCCTCGCCGAAGGTATTGCGACCCTGACCGCCTCAGTCGCACCCCATACGGTCATCGTGCGCCTGTCGGACTTCAAATCCAACGAATACGCACACCTGATCGGTGGCCAGCACTATGAGCCACAAGAAGAAAACCCGATGCTCGGCTTCCGCGGTGCCAGCCGTTACGTCGACCCTTCATTCAGCGATGCCTTCGCATTAGAGTGCAAAGCAGTACTAAAAGTCCGTAACGAGATGGGTCTAGATAACCTCTGGGTGATGATTCCATTTGTACGCACTTTGGAAGAAGGTCGCAAAGTGATCGACGTACTGCGACAAAATGGCTTAAAACAGGGAGAAAATGGTTTAAAAGTGATCATGATGTGCGAAGTGCCCTCCAACGCACTGCTGGCTGATGAATTCCTGGATATCTTCGACGGCTTCTCAATCGGCTCCAACGATCTCACCCAACTTTCCCTAGGTCTGGACCGCGACTCCTCCATCGTCGCCCCTCTATTTGACGAGCGCAATCCAGCCGTCAAAAAACTACTGTCAATGGCAATAAAAGCGGCACGTTCCAAGGGAAAATACATTGGAATCTGCGGCCAAGGCCCATCCGATCATCCAGACTTGGCCGAATGGCTGATGCAAGAAGGCATAGAATCCCTGTCACTGAACCCAGATACCGTCGTCGATACTTGGCTACGCTTGGCAAAACTAAAAACGGTGCACTAAATGGACTGGACTAAATTACTATCAAACATCGTATCGCCTGCAACAGTGACGACGTTCCACGGCAGATTCAACTGGACACGGATCGACTGGATCCACATCCTCATGAATCTGACCGCCGCCGCCGCCATCGCCATCCTTGGTGTATGGTTGAGCAAACGCCTGAGCAACGGGCTGCATCGCATCCTGATCCGCGCGCACGTTGAAATCACACTAGCCAACTTCCTGCGGAATATCGCATACGCGCTGCTTTTGATCGTTGTCTCTGTCAGCGTCCTGCAACGCCTTGGTGTTCCAGCAACATCCTTAGCCGCAGTGGTCGGTGCAACCGGATTAGCAGTTGGCCTCGCACTGAAAGATTCACTCTCCAACATCGCAGCAGGAGTGATGCTCATCGTATTAGGCCCAGTCCGTAGTGGTGACCACGTTGTCATCGCCGGCCAAGAAGGCATCATTGATGAAATCCGGATATTCCAAACCCGGCTACGTACCTTCGATCAGCGCATCATCACCTTACCAAACAGCACAATCACTACAGTACCTATCATCAATTACAGCACCCTGCCAACCCGTCGGGTTGAAATCACTGTCGGTGTCAGCTATCAAGACAACTTAAAGCAGGCACAGGAACTACTGGTAAAAATTGCCCGCGAAAATCCAAAAATATTGGATGACCCTGCACCCTTGGTGTATGTCAACAACCTTGGAGAAAGTAGCGTAGACCTTCTGCTATTGGCCTACACCCAGAACGACAACTTCAACCCTGCCAAAAGCGAGATCCTTGAACAAATTCACAATCAACTACCTGAAAATGGGTTGAACATCCCCTATCCACAACGTGACCTACATCTCTACCACCACGACACCAACAACGGAAAAATCGCCTCACTGCTATTACCTAGCGTGACCGACAAAAGCTAAGGCCAACACAAAGGGCCACCGCTGGCCTGCCAACATTGAAAGTACACCCACGCCCAGGGGGTGGGTGTCACTCACGTCCCAACCAACCCCACAATGCCACTTAAACACAACCAATACGCCCTGCCTCTGCTCCTTTCAACCTCAACAATGGCTCTAACGTCCATGCATCTGCCCTCTCCTCGCGCAGATGCTCAGACCAGTGAACAAGCCATTCCTCGGACTGTCAGACTACTGACAAACCAGCGAATGTCCCCATTGATTTCCGGTAATGACGCAATTCCGCGATTGAATCATAGATATCGCTCAGCGCCGTGTGACTGGACGTTTTGACCACACCATCCAGGATACTGGGGGACCAACACCCAGCCAATTCCTTCAGCGTGGACACATCCAGATTACGGTAATGGAAATAGCGCTCCAAACACGGCATCTGCCGATGCAAGAAACGTCGATCCTGACAAATCGAATTACCACACATCGGTGAAGCCCCGATTTTGACCCATTGCTGTAAAAAAGCAATCGTGCTTGCTTCAGCCTGAGCATGCTGAATTTCACTATTAAGCACACGCTGCCATAACCCAGAATGGCGGTGTTGATTACGGTTCCACTCATCCATTGCTTCCAACACATTCAAAGGATGACTGATGGCAAACTCAGGACCCTCAGCAAGCACATTGAGCTGAGCATCCGTCACCACCGTAGCGATCTCAATGATCGAATCGCGATGGGTATCCAGCCCTGTCATTTCCAAATCGATCCAAATCAGCCGCCTGTCACTTTCGACTACGGGGAGCTCTGCAACCATATCACCATCCTTTGCACTTTAATCACCCATATCAATCATATGAACCAAATATGATACGCCCGATCATTCACCATAAACCTGATGCAAACAGCGGATCGGCAACTGCAACACAATCAAGTCATCATCATTGACACCAAACCAATTCAAATATTTCCCCGGGCGAACGACTACCCAAATCGCGTAAAAGTCACGCATCACGCATCACGCATCACGCATCACTAAAGTTGATCGCAAAACACTGCCAGATCTGATGAAAGCAGCCCAAACAATAAGCAACTCACACTGAGTGATGGATGCAATGACATGTGATTCACCCATGCCCTTACAGAAAAAGATGATCCCAATGAAATCAAACAATAGACCTACTTCACAGCAGTGATGAAACAACAATCGCAATAGCTAAATGACATCTGAAAATTCACATAGAACGAATAGTTCCCCTGGAAAACTAAGAGTTGCCCCTCTATAGCAGATCGGCATCCCTTCCGTTCCGTAACACAGTGAGGTTTTCAATGCAAACTAAAGCAATGACCAAAGGACTCGCACGTGAATTTCCATCTGCACCAATACGTGAGCTGGCTGAAACTGAGTTGCACTTCATCGTTGGTGGTTCCTCTCAGGAACAATCAGATCAACAAACTCAACCTAAGAATCCAAATTACTTGGATGAACAAAGACAAACTCAGATCGTAGGTCCGTCTTCATTCGATATGGACAATGTAAAGTTCTGATAACAAGGTCAAACCCACCAACAGCCCCTGAGTACCGCAGACGCCATACTCTATGTAGTGTGGTGTCTTTGATTAGACAAAAAAAATCAATTCATCATTATCCAAGTTATCTCAACTGAATAGTGCATCCCTGGCGACACCCTGCGCGCAGAAACTACTATCACGCTTACTGACTTCAGTCCTCATCCTGCCTCTGCCGCCACTCACGGGGAGTCATACCACATTGCGCTTTGAATGCACGGGACAATGCAGCTTCACTGCCATAACCAACCTCAACAGCAATCGTCTTTAACAACTGTCGTCCTTGACGTAAAGCTTGCTGAGCCAGCTTGACGCGCCAACCTTGCAGATAGACACCAGGGGTACAACCGACAACACGACGAAAAGTACCAGCGAACACACTGCGAGACATCCCCGCAAGATAGGCCAACGCCTCCAATGACCATCCCCGTTCCGGCTGCTCGTGCATGGCAACCAACACCTTGCGCAGCTTGGGATGCGACAAACCGGCCAACATGCCACCGGCCACCCCGCCCGTTTCCATCAGATATCGCAACATCTGAATCAACACCACCTCGAACAACCGATCAATCAACACACGGCGACCGCAATGATCGCCAAACGCTTCATCAAACAGCAGCTCCAGCACCTGAGCGGCGCCATCAATGTTCTCCAAGGGTAAACAGACGACATCTGGTAACGCCCCCGCCACTTGATTCGCACTCCCACCTTCGAAGTCAAGTTGCGCACAAACCAAGTCAGCGCCACATTGCGCGTCGGCAACAAAGCGACGGGACATGGGGCGCGGATAGAACAACAAACTGGGAACACTCACCTGAAGCAACTCCCTACCTGGATGAATAACATCCATCGCCCCACTTCTGAGCAGATGTACCTGACCGCCTTCAGCCGGAACGGAAAAATCCGTGATACCGCACAAGGTACCCGAATGGAACATCCGCGCGCGAACAGGAAAGTGATTCAGCAACGCCTCCAGACGATCAGTACATGCACCCGTCACTTCGATACTCATTATCAATATTTCAGTACTTTTAGTGACTAAAAATACTTAATTGAGTCATAAAATTCATCTTACCAAAGGAATCCAACCAAACCCCTTACATCACAAAGGATGTCACTCATCACACCAAAACTCGCAGTACCCGACCGTACTTCAACATCACTCACAACAACATCAACGTGCATTTGAATGTCCCAAATGTACCCACCTATCACTGAGGATCAACCCTATGAAATTCACCCGCAAACTAGCCACCGCTGCCATCTTGGCACTGGCATCCACCTCATCCCAAGCCGCCGGCAGCCCTGGTGTCGAACACCGCACCCAAGCCTTCCTCGAAGACTTAGCGAAGGGAGGGGGAGCACCGATCGAAACCCTGTCGCCTGCCAACGCACGCCAAGTGCTTGTAAACGCACAAAAGGGAGCCAAACTGCCACCTGCAGACGTGAGCGAAAAGACCATCACCATTGATGGCAAGCAGATTGTGTTGAACATCGTTCGTCCAGCCGGCGTCAAAGGCATCCTGCCTGGCTTCATGTTCGTCCACGGCGGCGGCTGGGTTCTTGGAGACTTCCAAACCCACGAACGCCTTGTACGTGATCTGGTGTCCGATTCCGGCGCAGTAGCCATCTTCGTAAACTACACCCCGTCCCCGGAAGCACGCTACCCAGTGGCTATCAATGAAATCTACGCAGCAACCCAGTGGGTAGCCGAACACGGCGCGCAGATCAATGTCGACGGTCAACGCCTCGCCATCGTGGGAAACAGCGTCGGCGGCAATATGGCAACCGTGGTAGCACAGATGGCCAAAGAAAAAGGCACACCAGCGCTACGCGCACAAGTGCTGTTCTGGCCAGTCACTAATGCAAACTTTGAAAACACCTCTTACAACGAATTCGCAAACGGTCACTTCCTTACAAAAAACATGATGAAATGGTTCTGGGATGCCTATACCACTGATTCCAAACAGCGTCAGGACATCTACGCATCACCGCTGCTAGCCACAGCCGAACAATTGAAGGGCCTACCACCCACCCTGATCCAAACCGCTGAGAAAGATGTGCTCCGTGACGAAGGCGAGGCCTATGCACGCAAACTTGACGCAGCCGGCGTCAACGTCGTCATCACCCGCTACAACGGCATGATTCACGACTTCGGGCTCCTCAATGTACTCGCCGACCTACCTGCCACTCGCGCTGCGTTACACCAGGCAAGCGAAGAACTGAAGATACACCTGCGTTAACGTCTGACGCTAGCTGGCCCAACATCCGATTGCTGTTGGGCTAGCCCCCTGAATGTTTTAAAGACGCCTCGAGAAAAATTCCAAATCCCGCCCCACACACTACCCCTAAGGCTGCACAACCGTGACCATTGCAGGAGCAACCCGCCCTGTACCACGCAACGCCGGTCGGTACATATCCTCCACCAGAGAGGGCGGCACATTGTAACTACCTGGCGTCACCGCCCGAACCAAATAGAAGAGATTGGCCGTCCTGCCGCCCGTCAACTGCAACATTGCGACATAACGATCATCGCGGAACTCCTCATGCTTGATATCGGCAGCATCGGCACGCTCACTGAGCGCGATCCCATCCACCGTCACATCAGCCCATTGCCTGGTCTCACCAAGATTGAAATTCTCGATCTCCAGCCCCGCCGGTAACAGATCGGTCAACAACGCATCCGGCATATTCTGCTTCGATGTGACACTCACCCGCACGATCAACGCCTGCCCCTCCTTCAATGGCCCCGGTGTCCACGGCTTGCCGTCGACGGTGTACCAACGGCGCACCACTAACAGTTGGCTATCATCCGATACCGGCGCTTGACGCGGGATACCCGCAACCTCAAAACTGGCGTACAACGGTACATCCCCTTGCGGTACAAAACGCACCCCACGCGCCAAAGCAGCCGCATCAAAACTCCGACCAATCAGCCTACTTGCAGCAATATCCTCGCGCTGCTTGCCCACGTACAACGTTCCGGACACCTGCTTCTTCTGATCGACCAACAACGCCCTACCCAGTTGCGCTAGCGCCACCTGCTCCTGAGTGCTCAACCACAACCAGCCACTACGGCGACGCGCTTGCAGATCACGTCCTAAGGCCATCACACGGGCCTCATAGGCCGGCTTCGCCAGACCATGGGCACGCACCAAGGCAATCATCAACGCATTATCACGAATCACGCTGCCGTAATCACCGAACACCTCCGGTCGACCACCCTCCGATTTGGCAAAGCCCGCTTCAATGGCCGCTTCACCACGCTTGCGGTCACCCTGCAAACTCAGAGCAACACCCAAATGCACCAACGACAGACCGCTCACTGCCTTACCACGCTCATTGTCATACAGCGTACGCAACGTCCCCAACGGAGCGCGATTGACACGTGCCAACACATAACCCGACCACGCCTGGTGGGCGAACATCAGTGCCTCACTTTGATCATTACCGTAAAACAGATGAGCACCAGACAGCAGATCCTCACTCAACCGGTTTAATGCCTTCTGGAGCACTGCATCGGACACAGCAAAACCAGCATCCTTAGCATCCAGCAAGAAACCAGCGATATAAGGTGTCAACACCGGATTGACATCACTGTTTCCCCCCCACATTGAGAAATGGCCATTCGTCGTCTGCAACGACGCCAACCGCCCCAAAGCACCTTCCAAGCGTTCCAGGCGCTGTGCTGGAGTCACCCCCTGAATGCCTAGCGACCGGATAGTGGCATCGTCTAACCACAGCGCAGCATAGCCCTTACTGGCCGTCTGCTCAGCACAGCCATACGGATACTCAAACACCCCCTGCAACACACTGGCAAACGGGATTGGTGCCAATGTACTGACAGACAAGCGCGCATTGACCGAATCAGGCATCAGCCCCTTGGCCAACGCCGGATCAAACGCAATTGGTGCCAGGACATTCAACACATGCGCCTGCGTGCGTAATCCCTGTGGCCAAACCGCACGCACCGGCAAATCATAGTGGCGCTCCGCCTTGGAGCCATTACCCTCCACCCGCACCCGCACTTGCGCCACGCTATTTCCCTCCAACGCACGCAACGGAAAATTAAGCGTAGTCTTGCCATCAATGCCAAGCGTGACACTGCGGCCAGCCTCAGCTACCACCAACGGGCCAACACCCTCGACCTTCACCGCAAATTTGCCCTGCTTACCTGTGAAGTTCTGCACATCCACTGTCACCGTACTGCGATCACCCGGTGCCATCACGCGCGGCATGCTGGCTTCGGCCAGAATGGGCGCACGCACCACCGTCTCAGCATCGCGCTGACCATAACGAGTGTCGCTATACACCAACGCCGACACACGCAAAGCACCATTGAAGTCAGGAACCGGCAGTTGGATATGCGCATTCCCTTTCGCATCCAGCTTGACCGCACCGGAAAATAGGTCAACGGTCTGTGACAGCGCCGTCGGACGCTTTGCCTGCGGCAATGGCGGCAATGCCATATCACCACCAAACTTCAGCCTGCCGGTACCGCCCTCGAAACTTTCAATCACCCGCCCATAAATATCGTACGCATCCACACTCAAACGGCGTTGGGCAAAAAAATGCGCCGCAGCATCCGGCACCGGGAAGCCGGTAATGTTAAGGATGCCTGCATCCACCGCAGAAATCGTCACATGCGCCTGTTTTCCGGCCAACTCCGGTACGCTGACAGTCACCGGCAACGATTGTGCCGGACGCACCTGCTTAGGCACCACAAGACCAACCGCTACACGCCGCTCCTTGCGCTGCATCGGAACATAAGCCTCCCCAACCGCACGTGCCGGAGTGGTGTTGTTAGAAGCGCTGCCGCCACGGAACACTAATGCAGTGACGTAAACATCATGACGCTCCCAATCAGCAGTCACCGGAATCTCAAGGGTAGTGCTCGGATTGGCGTCGATCGCTTGCACATACAAAGGCTTGTCACTCTCCACCAACAACAGCCCCTTGCCCGGGTGCGGTGGAGTGATGGTCACCTTTAAAGTATCACCAGCACGGTAACTGGTTTTATCCAAGGCTAATTTGACCTTGTCCGGACGCGCATCCAAACCGCGGTTATCGTCTCCCCAACTCCAGCCTGCACGGAATGGATAACGCATGGTCAAACCGGTCACCGGATCGAATACCTCCAACCGATAATCCCCCCACTCCACGGGCAACGACAACGTGGTGGTGTGACTCGAGGAAATGTCCACCGTCCGCGTCTCCTTATTCTCGAAACGCCGCGTAAAGTCATAATCCCAGCGGCCATCGCTGTAACGCCAATGATAGTCACGCAACTCACGGACCAACGTCGCCTTCAACCCTTTAGCGGATTGCGGTTTACCATCAACACCAACCCGGGTCAGTTCAAAGCGCGCCATGCCGTTCGCATCAGCCCCCGAGGCAACATCAAAAAGTGGACGCACCCCCACCAATGCATCAGCCGGCCACAGCACCCGCTTGAGGCTCCGAGTAACGGGGCGCCCCCCACTCTCGTAGACACTCCCTGAAACAACCACGGCCATTGGACTCACCGGCTTGGCCTCTTCAGGCAGCACAATGTCATGAACCAGATGGCCATCCGCGCCAAGCGTGATATCAATGGTCTCCTTCGCCCCACGCGGCAGTTGCAACGTGGCATCGCCGAAAAACCAGCCGGGCATATTGTCCAACGGATGCTGTTCAACCGCGACGGCGAGATTTGCAGTAAAACGATTACCTGCCGCCGGTGCGCCATACAAATACGCCGCATCAGCCGTCAACGTGAACGGTGCCTTTGCCCGCAGCACCGGCTGCGCACTGGACAGCTCTAACTTCATCCGTTCTGGAAGAAATTCCTCAACCCGCACAGCCAACCCCTGTACCGCCTCCTTACTGGCCGGATCGGTACGGAACTCAACCCGCCAACGCCCGGTGGGAGCATCGGACGGAATCTTCTGCGTGAACTCCAGATATCCCTGCTCGGCAGGCTGCAACCTGGTCTCCCGGAAAGTTTTACCATCCGGTTGCTTCAAACGCAGGAACACCGGCTGCGGCTTCACTGGCTTGCCATCACGATCACGCAACAACGCCGATATACGCAGCATTTCCCCCGGACGGTACAAATCACGTCCGGACCAAGCAAACACATCAAACCACGGGTTCTCACGCCCAGCGACCGCAAACTCGCTCAGGTCCAACGCCGGCTGATTAAATGGAAGAATCGATATGTCGCGGCCATTGCGCGATACCAGCACATGGCCAGCATTCAAAGTGTAATTGAGCAACGCATTGCCATTATCATCGGTGGCGCCCTGCAACACGGTCTCACCTTTGGCGTCGAGAACGAGGAGGTCAACCTGCTTATAAGGATTTCCGCTGCGCAACGACGCGGTATGCACAAACAACTTATCTTTGTAAGCACGGGCGTGCAGACCAATATTGCTGACACTGAAAAAAGCCGTTTCAAACGCATCGCTGAAACTGCCAGTCGGCTTCATCACGGCGAAATACAGCCCTGGCTCACGCAGCTCCCTGATGTTCTGGATCGGCAGATAGGTCAGCGCGCGTTCGTTTTTCTTACCATCGAGTACGAAGCGGGTCACGTAGACGGGATCAGCCAACTCCGATAAGCGCTTCCTGGAATTGCCTTGATTGCTCAACTCCCAACTACTACGCTGCCCGGCCTTATGGTACCGAGCCAAAAATGCTGGTAACGCCTTTTCGCGCACGCGCATAAACTCAACATCCACCTCAGGAACGTTAACCGAAACAACCGGCACACCACGGCTGCCGCGCGCCGGAAGAATGCTTCCCCGGGAAGCAAAACCAACCACTGGATCCAGTTCGCCGGTATACACCGGCTCCTTGCGACTTTTACCCAAACGGCTCCCAGTCGCAGCAAGCAAATCCCCGGAGATCAATACCGTATAGTGCTTGTCTGCCTCAACATAAGGATAACGGAGCGTCTTGGCGTCATCGGACAGCGACCAACCCCCATCATGATTACCGCTGCCCTGCTCTAAACGGACCAACGTGTCGAATTCCTGCGTCGCTGCCAACGGCTGTGAGAATTCCAGTGCCAGCGCCAATTCACCATCATGCTGATCCGGATAAGCGCGTACTAGGACGAACCCCTTGACCGGCTCTTTTGCCACAGCAACCGGCTCACCACTGCTCTGCGGCAACTGGCCGTTGTGGTTGCGGTTACAGCCGAATGAAAAAGCAACCGTCAACAACAACACAGCACGTGGGATCCAACCGCGGACCAACGGACGCAACATCATTGCAACACGGTCTCTCATTTAGGAGTACTCCACAGATAGTCACCCGCAGTATAGCGACACAGATCACGTATGCATGTCGTAAACACCGAATAACCCAAAATCGGCAAATCACACCCGATCCAGCACACCAGCTTGCCCCCATCCACTCAAGCATTGCCGGTCACAAACACCGATGACACATCACGGCACATGGCCACGTTTACAGCGACCCACTCCGTCGATCGCTCGCAACGCACATCCCCTAAGTCGAATACAACACCGCTGCCCCAAACCACGAGAAACACACCACACCGCATCACTCAACCTGACCCAAGCAGCACGCCGGCACCTCTTTGTGGGTCAAAGTCACATCAAGGGATGACTGGAGGGGTATCGCCGCTCTGCGATAAACCAGCGAAAAACCATAGCCTGCACGCTATCTAAGCAATCTAAGTACCTAATTACCTAAAGGTGCCTGACAAAAGCCGGTGCCGATAGACTAATGACACCAACTTTTATCCCTGATCGTTTTGCTCTTACCGATTCAGCAATGGAACCTTACTTAAAGACTCCTTCAAGTGCCAAACATCCCAAGGAAGATGCTCAGTTATGCCAATAGCCACCAACTCCGTTTCAGCGGCAACATCGCGAATCAACCTGATCACCTGTGCCAAACGCAATTGCCCAACCGGGTAAGTTGCCCGCCAATCGAATTCCGGCTCCGGCTCGGCAAATAACAACGAGCGGAATACATCAGGATGAAGAACGTCCAGATCGAAATGAATCACCAACTTCTCGATTTTCTCCTTACGGACCCAATCAATCACCGTCTGGCTGTTGTCAAATAACACCTCCGGTTTGGCCACATTGAGTCCAAGGCGATGAATTACCTCAGTCTCCTGCTCCGTCAACCCCGTTTCAATCAACCCTGCAAACATCACCCTGGACGGCTTCAGCGGAACTTTCACCTTTGCGGCAAATTCGTTATCACCTTCACCCAGCAAACTTCCCAGAACCATCGTGTGACCATTTATAGAATCCTGTGGTGTTTTTATATCAGGATGAGCATCAATCCATAACACACCCAACTGACCATGATGTTTCTCATTCAACCAAGCAAAAGGCGCCAAATCCACCAGGCAATCACCACCAAAGATCACCACATAATCCGGATCTTCCCGCTCCAACAGTCGATAAGCTTCATCATACTGCTTGAATAATTGCTGCCTGTAGATAACCCCTCTCTCCGGTTCGGGCGTTTCTTTTTTAAACTCAGGCACATTCACCTCAAACATAGGCGCCTCTGTTTCCGGCGCCAACCAAGCCAGAAGACGTGCGCCCAAACCATATAGCTCCTGATTTCCACCTTGCCATTGAGGAAACAGCATTCTGATTGTTTTCTTCTTAACTATACTCATTGCGTCCTTCATCATACCTACCTATTTCACAATCGTTATGTATACCAACACACAATGAATCTACCATTGAATACTTCATTGAACGCTGAGAATAAAAAATTAATCTAAAATCATTGCCATTCGCTTCCACGCATTCTCTGCCATACGGAAAGCGATTATCAATGCCTCCTTTTACCTATTGATTAAGCAGCACCCTAAAACCGGCCCGCACCATGCGCTACACACATCTTGGCACCCACAAACTGCACTGACAGCGTCTGCTTCCACATAGCATGCCCCCTGGACATCCAACACTCCCGGTACGACCATCCCATCCAATCAGCCCGTTGTCGCTCTGTCCTTAAACACCCGCCACTGACAGAACAACTCCCAACAACGGCCCACTTGGGTTAGGCTGCAACTGGAGTGCTTGTCTCCTATTGATGACCATTGAGCAGCAAGCACCCTTTCAATTTACATGGAGAGAAATCGTTAATGAGGAATATCAAGAATGGTTTAAAAGGCATTTACGCGCTATTACTGTGTTTGATCATCGCCCCAGCATGGGCCAACACCGCCAAACCGACACAACCGACACAACCGACACAACCGACACTATTTCAAGAAATTATCCTTGAAGCAGGCATTGAAAATGATTTAAGGCAAATTCTTGGAGAACATTTCGACACATTCAAAAACAATTTTGAAATGGTCGCCAATCCGGCTCACCTCAAAGATGGCGGCATCTTTTTAGATGGCTGGAAAACAGGACAACCCGACAAACAGGCCGCCGCCTTCGTGTACTACCCTGGGGAAACAGGCAGAGTGTATGCGGCTTATTACAACGGACGCCAAATATTCCATTTTGGTGTCAACGCTTCCCAAATCCACCCCGCCATCCAAGTGTGGACAAAACGGTTCTTACCGCCCTCGGCGGTGATATCCCACGCCAAAGAGCGTAGCGCTGCGGACCCCCGCTCCTTGATGAAGCGTCGCACCATGTCAAATGAGCCTTCTCCGGAAGAACAGGACAAATTGCGTCAATTGGCCGCCACCATCTGGCAACCCTGGATCGTCAACTATTGGGATATGAACGCCACCGTTGGGAATATTCTAGCCACGGTGACGGGAGAAATTTTGAAATGCTCAATAGCCTACAGCTTCGTACCTCAGCAAATACTAAACCCTTTTCTTAAACCGCTCTGGAAAGACAGATGGAAACTTGTAGTTCAATATTTCGCGCAAATCATTTGGGAAAATTATAAAATATCGCAGAACCAACGCTATCAATCATGTATATACGTTGCTGCGGCAAACTGGCGAAGCCCGATTGAAATGGCTTCCGCAGGGATCTAAGCAGACTCCCTCTTGCTAGCATGGTCATGGAGGTCGCTCTCTTTGTCAGCATTGGAAGCCGAAAGCAACTCATCATTGATTTGTCTCCGAGTGTGATTCACTCGGAGACAAACAATACAAGCCCACCTCTCCAGGCAAGATACCTTCAGACCACTGCTTATCACATAGCCACTCAATAAACTCCCCACTTTTACGGGGCATATCAGAGACATATTAAAAAATGCGTGGATACTACTGAACTATTCAAATATCACTCCATGACGCCCACACCCATCTAAATACTTTGGAAACACCGATTACATGACATTCTCAACATTTATTAAAGGAATGATTGATTTATGCATATTGATCCTTGATGCAATCACTTCTCTATATTCATACAACCCACCCAGAGTACGCAACATGATCATCTTTTTGATTATTTTGATTATCTGTTGCGGCGCTATGTTTCACTTCGGACGCAGGGACCTCTCCACAGCGCACCAACCTCCAAATGCAATTCACGCGGAAGAAAGTAATCCACCTCAAACGGGATACTCAAGAAGAATCGTTGAATTACTCATCAGTTTAGCCATCGCCTATTTCGTACTACTCCAAAGAAAATATGACGCACGCGACATAGCCATCCCTTTTATTATTATCCTTATCATTTTATTTGTGGCATTCTATTTTGCGAAAGGTGACCGAGCCTTCAAGTAAATGTACCTCTGATTCATTGGGGGGCAAACAATATACCCCACACCAGCACTTTCCCAGGTTAGACACCTTGAAACCACTGCTCATCACACGGCCACTCAATACTCCGATACTTTTACAGGGTATATCAAAAAGACATTAAAAAATGCGTGGATACTACTGAGCTATTCAAATATCACTCAATGACGCCCACAGCCATCTACATACTTTGGAAACACCGATTGCATGACATTCTCAACATTTATTAAAGCAATGATTGATTTATGCATATTAATCATTGATGCAATCGGAGATGCATATTCACACGACCAATGGAGAGTACGGTATATGATCATTTTCTTGATTATTGTGATTATCATTTGCGGCGCTATGTTTCACTTTGGACGCCGGGACCGGTCCACAGCGCACCAACCTCCAAGTGCAATTCACGCGGAGACAAACAATACAGCCCCACCCCACCACTTTCCCAGGTTAAACACCTTGAAACCACTGCTCATCACATGCTCATCCAACAAGCGCTGCTTCTGATGCGATTTATATCAGCCATGCCCATTTAAAACCATGGGCGGACATGAGCGCACTGAACTAAAAAATATCACTTACCTCCCTCTAATGCTTTTGGAAACACCGATTGTATGAAACTCTCCGAACTCATTGAGGCAATCATAGATTTATTCATTTCACTGATATTAATCATTTATACAACTGTTTATAAAGCAATCAAAGCGCATATCGAATTAAGATTACGCGCTGCTAAATTTTCTATCATCTTTCTTATTGTTGTGATTATCTTTCTCCATATTTCCCTTAATACTAATATTTTAATTTACCTTTCACAGTACTTCCCAGCTCCAAGTGCAACTCACTCGGAAAGTAAAAATACACCGCAACCCTCCCCCGCTCCACAGCAGACACCTTGAGACCACTGCTCATCACATGGCCACTCAACAAACACTCCTGCTTTTACGGGGTATATCAAACACGTATAAAAAATACGCGGCTATTACCGCGCTGAATTGGCCAAGCCCCTTTGCAATCGCTTCCACAGAGACCTGACAGATCATCAGGCAATAGAGAAATAAATATGTTTTCTGTTTTCGCATTCCTTATTTATTACTTCGTGGTTTATGCTTTCTTTTCGCCTGGGAGCCAAACATTTTTCCGCCTGACAATATTTGGTCTTTTCCTTGCCTGCATTGTCTCTAGCTGTATGTTTCACAGCGGAAGCCGTGAGCGCTCTACGGTAGATGCAATGCCAGGTGAGATGCACCCCGAAGAAACGAATACACCGCACGACACGCCCGCACCAAGCAAAGCCGATTAAAACCACAGCTGCGTTTTGCTCAGCGCTTGACTGAAATGCTCCGGGGACACTGGATCACACCGCATAACCAGCAAGTCGGAAGAGCAGAGAAATCAGCATCGGTGATCAGGAAGGCACTGGCACTGCCGTTCTGAACATGGCATAGGTGAAACCTCAGGTGATGGAACATCAGGGTTGAGCTGGAGACACTGCACAGCGCGATCCCCCATTGAGCATCGGCTCTTGCACTTGGCGGGCCGTATGGGAATCACTAGGAAATATGTAGAGCCACCCCAAGGTGATAGCGGCGAACACACGACATGCACACAAACACCTAACAGCACCCCAAGACAGCAACACATGCAATCGGGATCAAAACTCAATCCACGTTCTGCACACTTTCTGCTGGCACCCGCACACAACCTTCCATCAGCACGCGGGCACTGCGGCTCATCCGCACATTGGCGACAGACCATTGCCCATTCACTTGATGTACTTCGGCCCCAACTTGCAAGGTGCCGGAGGGATGGCCAAAGCGGACCACACGACGCAGCCCGCCACCAGCCGCACGATTGACCAGCGTGCCGGGGATTGCAGCCGCCGTCCCCAGCGCCACGGCGGCGGTACCCATCATCGCGTGGTGCAACCGGCCCATGGACATTGCCCGCACCAGGACATCAATTTCTGTAGCATGTACGTGCCGACCACCGGAGGCGACGTAATCGGCAGGAGCTGCAACAAAAGCAAGTTTAGGGGTGTGCTGATGCTGGACCATGTCTTCTAAATGTCCGATCACTCCCATACGCAACGCCCCATAGGCGCGTAACGTCTCCAGACAAACCAACGCATGCGGATCGCCATTGATCGCCTCTTGTAGCTCGGTACCGGTGTAGCCCAGGGCATGGGCATCCACACAAAGCATCGGTATCCCTGCATTGATCAAGGTGGCTTCAATCGGCCCCAATCCTGGCACATCCAACGTATCGATCAGGTGCCCCGTCGGAAACATCACGCGATCTCCGCCCACATCCGCAGGGTTGAGAAACTCCAAGCGCACTTCAGCCCCCGGAAAAGCAGCCCCCTCCATCATGAAATCGCCACTCTCCTGCACCTGTCCATCAAGGATGGGCACATGTGCAACGATGGTTTTACCGATATTGGCTTGCCAAATCCGTACACTGCATATCCCGCGGTGTGGCACCCGTGCCGGATCGACAATACCGGCAGCAATGGCAAATGGCCCCACTGCGGCGGACAAATTGCCGCAATTTCCTGTCCAATCGACACAGGCACCCTCAATCGCAACTTGACCAAACAAATAATCCACATCGTGATTGGGATAGGCACTCGGCGCGATGATCACCACTTTACTGGTACTTGAGGTGCCGCCTCCCATTCCGTCGATCTGCTTACCATAGGGATCTGGGCTGCCGATGACACGCAGTAACAAGGCATCACGCGCAGGGCCTGGCACACGGCAGGCTGGAGGCAAATCCTCCAAGCGAAAGAACACACCTTTGCTGGTACCGCCACGTAGATACGTCGCAGGGATACGGCATTGAGGGAGAGGTAGCATGACAAGACCTCGAACGCGGTAAGGGAAAAGAGGGAAAGACAGTGCCCACTCAGCCGACCTGTGTAGGACTATCCACATTCACATCATTGAGAAGGACTCCTGCCAATCACAACGATAGCGGCATCGCCACTCAAACACAGAAGAGGCACCAGGGCACCTCACATACTGCGTCCTCATGGCCCACATGAACGCGCTGCCCTGGGGGATCTCATCCGGCATTGAAACCTCCACATAAGACAGCGGCGGCATGGGATACGCGTTAAATCATAGACACACCAAGCACCATCACGCTGTCATATCACAAAGGGATTTCCTACGCGGTGAACAACAACAGGACACCGCTTATATCAAACGCGTTGTGAGGTGCCTGAGGTGGTCGCAAGCATCTCTTGCGCAACACGCTGCAACACGCCACCGGCCGCATAAATTGACAGCTCCTCAGCGGTATCGAGCCGACATGTGACCGGCACTTCCGCGACGCTGCCATCACGGCGCTGTATACGCAGGATCAACACCGCACCCACACTCGGCACGCCGCATACATCAAACAACTCCGTGCCATCAATGCGCAACGTGATGCGGGTGGTACCAGGGTGAAACGTCAGCGGTAACACGCCCATGCCAATGACATTGGTGCGGTGGATACGCTCGAACCCTTCGGCCACAATCGCCTCCACGCCAGCCAGACGCACGCCCTTGGCCGCCCAGTCACGGGAGGATCCCTGCCCATAATCCGCACCAGCAATGATGATCAAAGGTTGGCTGCGCTGCATGTAGATTTCTATGGCTTCCCACATCCGCATCACGGTGCCATCCGGCTCAAGCCGGGTCAGCGACCCTTGACGCACCTTGCCATCAGCATCACGCACCAACTCGTTTAACAGCATCGGATTAGCGAAGGTGGCGCGCTGGGCGGTCAAATGGTCGCCGCGGCGGGTTGCATAACTATTAAAGTCCTCTTGGGGCACCCCCATGCGGGCCAGATACTCTCCAGCCGCACTATTGGGCAGGATGGCATTCGACGGAGACAGATGATCGGTGGTGATGTTATCGCCCAACACCGCCAACGGCCGTAACCCGCGCAAGGTGCGCGCACCGGCTAAGACCCCTTCCCAATAAGGGGGCCGACGGATGTACGTACTCCCGGGGTGCCCCATGCGTATAACGGCGGGACGCATTCACGCCGCTGTCTAGACGCTTGCAACAGCGGCATGTACACATGACGGAATTGCTCCGGGTGAACGCTGCGACGCACCAGTGCATCAATGTCGGCATCACTGGGCCAAATATCTTTGAGCATCACCGGGGTACCATCGGCATCATGACCGAGCACATCTCGTTCAATATCAAAACGGATGGTGCCAGCGATTGCATAGGCAATCACCAGAGGCGGCGAAGCCAAAAAAGCTTGTGTGGCATCAGGATGAATGCGTCCGTCAAAGTTGCGGTTCCCCGACAACACGGCCACGGTGTGCACATGACGCGCCATGATGGCGTGCTGGATCAGCGGATCGAGTGCACCACTCATGCCATTGCAGGTGGTGCAAGCAAAACCGACGACGCCAAAGCCAAGCTGCTGTAGCGCGGACAATAGTCCGGCCGCCTCCAAATACAATGGCACCGCTTGGGAACCCGGCGCTAGGGAGGTTTTGACCCAAGGTTTACAGCGTAGTCCCCGAGCATGAGCATTACGCGCCAATAAACCGGCAGCGATGAGGTTACGCGGGTTAGAGGTATTGGTGCATGAGGTGATTGCCGCAATGATGACTGCGCCATCGGGCAGATGCCCGGCGGCTTCCTCTGCCCGCGCTTGCGCCAAGCCGCCAGCAATGCCGCGCTCCGTCAACGCGGATGTGGGCAATTGGTGATGTGGGCTGGACGGGCCAGCCATGGTGCGTGCGACGCTGGAGAGGTCGAAATGCAGCAGGCGCGCGTACTGTGCCCCATCAAGCGTATCGGCCCACAGTCCGGCCTGTTTGGCGTAGGTATCGACCAACGCCACCTGTGCCTTGTCGCGTCCGGTCAGCCGTAAATACTCCACGGTCTGCGCATCAATAAAGAACAACGCCGCAGTTGCGCCATATTCCGGAGCCATGTTGGCAATCGTGGCACGGTCACCCACGGTGAGCGCAGGGACGCCTTCGCCACGGAATTCCAGATACGCACCCACCACACGCGCCTGGCGTAAAAACGCTGTCAGCGCTAGCACAATATCCGTTGCGGTGATCCCGGGGCGCGGGCGTCCGTGTAACTCCACACCCACACTCTCTGGACAACGCAGCCACACCGCACGGCCCAGCATCACACTCTCCGCCTCTAAGCCGCCAACACCAATGGCAACCACACCCAGAGCATTCACATGCGGGGTATGGCTATCTGTACCGATACAGGTATCTGGGAACGCCACGCCATCCTGGACTGCGACGACAGGCGACAGTGCCTCCAGGTTGATTTGATGCATGATGCCGTACCCCGGAGGAATCACCGTGACATTTTCAAAAGCGTGTCGGGTCCACTCGATAAAATGAAATCGATCCGCGTTGCGGCGTGCTTCAATCGCACGGTTTTTGGCAACCGCCTCCGGATCGCTGCCGCCGTATTCCACCGCCAATGAGTGGTCAACAATCAGTTGTACCGGCACCGTGGGGTTGACCTGGAAGGCATCCCCTCCCTGGGCCGCAATCGCATCACGCAATCCAGCCAAATCAACCAGTGCTGTCAGGCCAAGGATGTCATGGCAGACGATACGCGCTGGAAACCACGGGATATCGGTATCACAGCGCCGCCCAATGAGCTGGCCCAGATACGCAGGCCACTGATCCGACACGGCGCGGCGCAACACGTTTTCTGCATACACGCGAGCGACATATGGCAACGCCGCGTAAGCCCCGGGGCACAACGCATCAATGGCGGCCCGAGCATCGTAGTAATGGAACGGTGTCCCCGGCAGGGGTTTGCAATAGCGGTTGTGCATAGGGGAAGGCACTGCGGCTGCTGTGTAGTCTACATAGCGCGAGTGTCGATGGGGTGATAACGCCCCCCTTTGGGAGCCATCAAAGGACAACATCATGGGTGATGGTGATGAGAGCGTTGCGCACATCACCCGATGCTGTACACATCATGCGTATTGGGCAGCCAAGCGAACATGATGCAACGTCCCTGCGTAGCGGATTTTTCAGCTCTATTGCGGCTTGGTGTGCCGCAGTAGGCATCTTTTACAACCGCCACGCATACACGCATACAAGCCACGCCGCACCTTGCAGTACATAGATACGTCGTGGCCAATCACTGCGGCGCGTTTGCGGTCGCTCATCAGAACGGCACCGCTAGCGTACACGGCAGCACCGACACATCTTGCAGAGCGTGGATGAGGTGCTGGCATGACTCAGAACAACGCTTTGATGATAAACGTGGCGATGCAGACAACACTCACGCCAAGCATCCATTGAAGTAACAGCATTTCACCTTTGTATTTCAATGAAACGTTGATCTGGCTGTACGAAGCGTTTTTCTATCTGTGTGATAGCGTTGTTCTACGTTGCCTAAACGTTGTTCTACCTCTGCGAAGCCTTTCACGATGTTCGCCCCAAGACGCACCAGTCCCTTGTCGTTTCTGGATGCGGACTCGGTGACCTTTTGCAAATTCATTTCCAACACATCAGCACACGCTTCGGCTTCAGCCTCAGCGTGTGTGTCTGGGACGCTTGCCGTTTTGAGCCTAACAAAAGTGTTTCGGATCGGCGTCAATGCGTGCCCATAGAGACATGTCACGCTGTGCGGCATCTGATGCGTTGATGGTTTGGCCGATAAGGCGATTCGGAGCGCGTTGCTTACCTTCTTCAAATTTTTTTCCGGAGCAACGCCGATTTTTTCTCCCGCGATGGGGAATAGGCGACCGCTCCCTAATGCTGGAACGCCTTGAGTACGTGCTTGGCGCTCATACGGTGGGTAGCTTGCAGTGATACGCGCGCAGTCTTCGAGCAAATAGTGTTCGGCATCTTCAATGATCATTTGCACATCTGCTCGGTCCGGAACGTTTTCCAGCAGAAAGCGCCACACCACGGTTAATATGCTTTTTAGCGGCGCAAACGTCATGCACACCAGCCCAAAGGTGCGATTAGTGCGGATGATGCCCTCGAAGTACACATCTTCGGGCGGTTGCTCGTCAAACCAGATCCAATCGACTGGATCGGCCTGCCATTTTTCACCTCCCTGTTCAAAAGATTTGAGCGAGACGGAACTACGCACGCCAGAACAATGGCGTACGTATACGGTATCGACCAGCTCAGGCACACCAGGCGCCCAGGTCATGCCATCAATGCACGCGCCAGGAACGCGCCGGTGCCTCATTCGGTTTTCGGATCACGGCCGAGCAAGAGGCGTTGCACACTGCCGGTGCGTTAACTCTCCCGTTTCAGAACCGGGTAAACCGTGATGAGCACTAGTAAAACGTTTGCCATCCCAGAAATCAGGATACCGGCCGGTGAGGTGTATTTGCTGACTCATGACAAGCACACAGCCGTTTTTCCGTATTGATTGGCTAGGATGAGCAGCCTCTCGCGCATGGTCGTGCCCATCACGTGAAACGCGTGTTGTTTGGCGTAGGGAGGATAGTTGGCTAAGCGTTTAGTACAGCGGTGGTGCATTTTTTCTGCCAGCAATAATGCCAAGGCATGATTGGGTGGTAAGGACTGCAATAGCAGCATCCAACTCGGCAACATCAGCACTGTTTAGCGCGAATTTACTGGCAATATGGGTTTGCTTGGGAATAAGGCGCGCGGCGAGTGTGTAGAAATTCCGTGCGATTTGCACAAGCCTACTCCGCTAACGCCGGAACGCCGCCGAGGTAGTCGAGGGCCTCAAGAAACGCGTTTTTAATCGTCGCAGTGTTGCGATTTTTACTGCCAGCAAGCCTACAACCCAGGTTCCAAGAGGTGCTTTTTAACCACAGCATGACCGTACAACAACATGAAAGGTGCGTTTACTAACAACGCCGTTCGTTAATTCCATTTTCGCGGTGATTGTAGTGTTGCCCCGGCATTTCCCGGTAAGCACAAAACCGAACGTAAGCGGCCGGTTACCTTGTGGTTTTTTTAACTCCACAGCAACGTGCGTTGTATCCGTCCCTGTTAACTGGAGGGAAGACAAACATACGTCTATCGTGCGGGGTACGCGCAGCCTTATGTAGCAATCGATTTGTACTTTTTCAGCAAGAATCAAGGGGTACGGCTCGTGTGCTTCGGCGTATGGGTCAATCTCTACTTCATGTTTAAAGCTCACGGGCGCACCTCGGCACTGCCACGGCGCGGCTGTCGCTGTTGCGTAACAAAAGTAATTGCGCGATTGCGGCATGTTGTTCCGCATTCATCGTTGCTTTCTCATTTAAAGCGCGTTCCATGCTGGCTACTTGCTCCTGAATATACGTCGCGCGTTGCGTTAATTTGGCGTGATTAACCCACGATAGCACCGCATGAGCGGCTAGTGATACTAACGACGTAATCATCACGTATTCAACAAGCAATCGCATGTTAGGAAGATAGGCTGGGATACGGCGCAACGCTTTTCTGATCATTATCACTTTCCGCCGATACCCAGCTTCAGCACGATAAAGTTCCGAATCAGCGCTAGCGTGTACAGCGTGTCTATTAAGCCGGACGCGATCACCGCAGCCACGGTGAATGACTGGCTCAGCTCCAGACCTTCACAGATACACATCACGAATAAGCCCACAAACCCTATCGGACAAACGCTGCTTTGCAACGTGGCTATAAACCAGAGACAACGCCATGCCTATAAACCGGTGCTTTGCGCGTAACGCGGCAACGCCGGTTGTACCACTGCCTGCCAGAGGTGGCACAGCAAAGCCATTTTTCAGAGGTTTTTCAGCGGAAACGTTTTTGACAAAGATGCAAAAAATGGCGAGGCGATGCGGTCACTTGGGTGTTGTTGTCCTTCCGCAACACACTCGGCAACACGTCTTTTGATTCATTCCAATCGTGTCATTGATGTGTCTATCGGCCGGTTGTATGCCAGTCTCTACGGACCATTTTCAGGGGTCATCAAACACTTTCGGAAGCCCGCACATTGGTTTTAAGCTTAACGAGTGAATTGCGTAGTGCATAAGTCTCCAGTGACAGGGGGACGTGGTTCTTCCGTAAGGCATACCCTCCCTCTTACTACGGAATGAATCGTTTTTCTTCTTTCTTTGAATTCCAATGTGCGGGCGTTGCGATGGTTGTAAACTGCGTGCGGCCGGATTTGTGGATGCTGGTGTCGCAGCCGCCACTGGCTATGTACAGTAAAAATTATGTTTCTGGTTAGTCTTAGCTGTACACTTTGCGGCCGCAACCTCATGTTCTGAGTTGTTGTTTTGGGCCGTTAGCTCAGTCGGTAGAGCATCGGACTTTTAATCCGCTGGTCGCTGGTTCGATTCCAGCACGGCCCACCAGCTTGTTTCAGCCCTTCTAGTTTTTCTCTATTTTTCATGATGAATTGAGGGTGTTTTATTTGTTTTTAATGGCGAATGGCGAGATCAACATTTTTGGGGTCCGATTCTCAAACATGTCTCACTGCGCTTGCGGTTAAGTCGTCAAAATAAAACCACGCAATGGTTCTATTGTTAATCTGGGCATTGTCATTAATAGTGCATGTCATTGTTCTGTCGCTATCCGGTGTGAAAGGCGGAATATTCACTGCAATGCAATGCTATGGCGATGACAAATTGGCGTTGCGCGATTAGGATGCCGCATTGGAAGGAGGTAAGGATCAGGTGCTGCGGGAAGACAGGGCATCCAAGCGCTGTTCGAAGGCATGGTAATCAAGGCGTTCGTATAGTTCGGCACGGGTCTGCATGTGCGGCAATACAGCCTGTTGATGGCCATCACGGCGAATTGCCATATACACGGTTTCAGCAGCTTTGTTGGCGGCACGGAATGCGGATAATGGGAAAAGTTGCATCGCAACTCCAACAGCCTCTAATTGTTCGCGGGTCAACAGTGGGGTTTTACCAAATTCGGTCATGTTGGCAAGCACGGGGACTCGGATTCTTTCGACAAAATGTCGGTAGGTCTCCAAATCGGAGACGGCCTCGGCAAAAATACTGTCAGCGCCAGCTTCGACATAGGCCTGGGCGCGTTCAATCGCCGCTTCCACACCTTCGGCCTGAATGGCATCGGTCCGGGCAATCAAAAAGAAGGTTGCATCGGTGCGGGCATCGGCAGCAGCCTTCACCCTATCTGCCATATCGCTCAGGGACACGATCTCTTTTCCGGGACGATGGCCGCACCGTTTTGCCGCTACTTGGTCTTCAATGTGGCACGCAGCAGCACCAGCTTTAATCAGTGTCTTGATGGTCCGTTCGATATTGAGTGCGCTGGGACCGAAACCCGTATCAATATCCACGAGCAAGGGAAGATCACACACATCGGTGATGCGGCGTACATCGATCAAGACATCTTCTAGGGTATTGATTCCCAAATCTGGCAGGCCGAGGGAACCGGCAGCGACGCCGCCTCCGGAAAGATAGAGGGCACGGTAACCGGCACGTTGGGCCAGTAGTGCGTGGTAGGCATTCATTGCACCGATCACTTGCAAGGGGCGCTCGTTCATTAAAGCAGTACGGAAACATTGGCCTGGTGTCTGGATGGGGAGAGATGTGGACATGGGGCGATTTTTAATCTGTAAAAAAGATGGAGAGAGGAGCGCACTCTAAGGTGCCACACGGAAGCGCTCCTTCAGAAGTGCTCCATCATGGGGAACACTATGTCGCAGTATGAGATCACATGAAGCACGGCAACATCATTCGCATGAAATGGTGGTTCGCACGGTCTGCCCGATGGGGTGCCACAGGCGCAGACCGTAGCAACAATCCGTATTCCGTGCTTCAGTAGCCAAACCAGTCTCTGAGCACAGTTGTGACGGATGGCGGACTTGAATACCTGTCACACTGGCAGATCAACCCAGGTTGTAGGCATCATCATCATGAGGCAAAGATTGGTCCGCACCGTGTTGCCACATGGTGATCTCTGACGCTGCCAACACAGGCACACAAGACAATGGGAGCACCGGATTAAAGCACTCGCGACATCATGAGTATGAGATGTGGGCGACTTGAGCGATGCGTTGAGTGCATTAGGCAAAGGCAGATCGGAGCTTTCCTGACAGATGTTGCACGCTAGATGGGGTGTGGCCAATCTATGAGCATTGTTCCTGTTTGAACATGAGCACATCGGCAATAGTGCTATGTCACTGGCAATTGGTGCATCTTTCTTGGTGATTGATCAGCCGGGATTTATCGGACAGGCCATGCGCTGCAAGCCTTGAATATGTTCGCCTGTCTGTTGGACTTTAATGAGGAGACTGCATCAGCCGTTGAAAAACGCGCTGCGCGGCAAGAGATCCCGAGCAAATGAGAAATGACAGTTATTTTTCCTTACGCCAATTCACTGAGCCTTTAGTCTCAACAGTGCTGGATTCCACTTCAAGATCAAAACCACGGCTTAATAAGTATTTGAGGGTTAGCACGGAACCACTGCCAACCATCGAAACACCGTAGCCTACATAGAGTTTAGGGGAGAGATATTTTCCGAACCCCAGGACAGAGCCACCCATAGTGCTGGATTGGCTGATACCTGCATCATCCAGACCGAGTTTGGCACCAAGTTGGGAGGCAATCAGACCACCGCCAGCCGATAGTGCGGCGGCGGCAGAAGCAACTTGCTGGTTCTCGTCGCTACTGGCAGTCGCCAGTTTACGTCCAAGCACCAAGTAGGAGAGCGCTTCGGATTGCGACATCACCGGGTCCGACCAGACCTGAGCACGTGGTGATTGCGCGCGGCCACTGACATCAATCCCTGCGGTGATATCCGCTATACGGCGTTGGGCACGGATGTTCACACGCGGATCAGAAACAATATTGTTATTCCAGACAAGTTGACCGCGCGTAATGGTCAAGTCCTGGCCGTAGGCTTTATAGCGGCCACGCACATCCAGACCACCATTGGCGGTCATCTCACGGCCAGGACGCGCGCGGATCTGCATCTGTCCGGAAAGGCCCCCTTTCAAACCAAAGCCGCTCATGTTGACTTTGTCGCCAAGGACAATACGTAAGTTCATCTCCAGCGGTGAGACGGTAGTACGCTCAGGGTCTATCGGATCGAGAACGACGACATCCTCAGACACCGAGACGCCACGGTCTAAACGCTCCAAATCAATGTCAGCCTCCGACACTGCAACCTCACCTTGCAGTTGCATGGTGTTATTAATCAAACCAAATCGTAAATCAGGGTCAGACACGATACGTAGTTCGCTGGTGTTGTAGGCAAGGACGTTGCGACCTCGAATATTGAGCTGTAATGGATTGTTCTCTCCGAACCAGGAGAGACCACCATCAATATTCAATGTGCCATCTCCTGATTTGACAGAGGCTAGAATCCGCGCCGATCCGTCGGGCTGTGCCGTGAAGCGCCCTTGACCCTGGCTGAGGTTCAATCCGATTGAGGGGTATTCAGCAGTGAAATCACGCAGGGTCGCTTCACCACCGAGCAGCGGCCCGCTACGTGTACCGCGCAAGCTGACATGGCCTTCAATCAAGCCTCGTGGATTGCCAATGTCAGGGACAAACATTTCCAGCCAATACAAGCGTGACATGTTCATATACAGATCCCCTGTCAGTGGCGCATAGGGATCCCAGCCGGTATTGAACTTGGCATCGACAAAGCCGTTACCCTGAAAGCCAATGCCGAGTTTGCCAACGATATGCTGCGAGGTCAGGTCGACTTGGACGCTGAATTGGTCGTAACGGACTAATTCACCGCGATCTTGGACACCAAGCACGTCAGCGTAGCGCGGCTCTCCTAAGCGAATGCCTCCTTCCAAGGAGGACGCGCGGAAGCTACCTTCCCAGGCATCGCCATGCGGTCGCAGGTGACCATCGAGTGTGAGTACACCTCGCAGGTTGATTGAGCGGCCATTTTTCTTGGGTAGCCAGGGATGCACCAACGTCAATGGGAGTGCCTGGCCCTTCAGTACCAGTCCCTCATGTGGCCAGTCGGCATGCAGACACAGGGCACCGCCGCCCTGCGCATCCAAACATGTGGCGGACAGGGTGAAAGCAGGAGCGTTCATTACAAACTGTGCCGGTGCACGCAGTGCCCACGCTGGCCCCCTGGCTGGTTCAATACGTAACTGTGAAAGGTTGCCGCGCCAGCGCGCGCCATCGCGATGGACGCCGCCATGCAGGGTAAGCAGAACCATTGCATGGCGTACATCGGCCTGAAGATTCAGATTCTCAACTGCACCACTGGCGTGGATGCGAACACTATCAAGCAGTGTGCCGATCTCAAGTTCCTGTGCTTGCAGGGTGAGCTTGCCGTTGTTGCCGCGCCACGGCAAATGTCCATGCAGTGCGAACTGTTTGGCGCGATAGTCATTCCAGCGCAGGCTGGTGCCGTTCAAATCGACAATCACATCTGGAGTGTGTGCAGGGCCTCTGAGCAGCAGGCTGCCTTTCAGGGTGCCTTCTTTGCTTGGCAATAGGTCGTTCAAATGGAGTGACTGTAACTGCACGGCCAAATCCAAATGCGGTCCGACTTTCCCTTTAGCACTGATGTGGCTATCACCGATGCCGAGTTGGAAGGCACCCTCACCCTGATGATCTTTGAGGGTAAAGCGGCCGCTGGCTTGCATGGGACGTTGCCGGAGTTGTCCGTTCAGTCCCGGCACTGCCACGATAGCCTCAATGCCAGAGGATACAGTGCGTTGTCGGCCTTGAGAGGTCAATTGACCGGATACATGACCATTCCAACCAGGGATGAAATAACCCGGATCGAACTGCGCCAATTCGGCCTTCAGGTCCCAACGCAATGCAGGTGCCCAGGTCACCCCGCCAGTGAAGTCAAGCAGACCGCCAGGGGTAGCCGCTTGGACTTGCTTGAAGGTGGCATGTTCAGCATCTCCCCGGACATCGAAGATCAAACGCGCTTGTTGTGCATCGCGCGTCAGCCGTGCACGGCCGACTGCTGCCCAGGCACGAAGGGTGCCGGACACTCCCAATCCCGCCTCTTCGAGAACAACCGGCACGGCTCGGATTTGAGTATTCCCAGGCTCGGGAGAGGGCTTGAAACTTAATCCACGGGCGTTGACTGAAAAATGGAAGCGCGTGTTAGCAGGATCACGCAGATCGACCTTACCACGCAGGTTGGTGCGCCCTCCAAAGGCATCAATGACCAGTGGTTCGACCATCAACATTTGATTGGCCAGTTGCAGGCGCGAGGGCTGCAATACGATTGTTTGCTCTCCCTGTTTGAACTGTCCCTTAAGATCAGCTTTCCCACCTTGCCCCTGGGCATGCACGTTAAACGCCAACGCTGTCGCTGGTGGAGTCCCGGTCAGTTCACCAGGGAGCAACAATCCAGGTTCAAAGTGTTCACTGGCAGCACTGAACGTCCAGCGAGGGTCGCTGCGGCCGTTGAGCACCACATCGGCCTGCAATGGTGCAGGGGCACGTCCGGCAAGCGCGAGCTGCAGGCGATCCAGGTCACCACGGATCACCAAGCCAAAACTGGCGGGCGGCCGGCCACGGACACTAGGCAATACCGCAGTGGCGGTCAAGTCGGTGGAGTAATCGTGACGGGGGCGGTAGTAACCGTCGGCACGGATATTGCCACGATCACTGTCCACGGCAAGGCGCTGTATTTCTAATTCACCATCAGCAACGTTGACCGCACCGCGGATGCGGCGCAGATGAATGAGTGGTTGCTTTAATTTGGAAATGCGAAAATTATCAATCGTGATGGTATCGATCTGCAAGGCCAAGGGCACGTTGATCGACGGCAACACATCAGGCCAACTCGGGAGCTTGAACGGTTCCTCGCTCTGACCCAGGCTGAGGCTGGCGTTGCTCATTTCCAGCACATCAAGACGCAACCGAAGTAGGAGCAGTCGCCAGATATCTGGGTCCATACGCAAACGCGCAGCACGGAAATGGATGTCTTGGTAGCGAAACTCAATGTTGTGTAAGGTCAGCGGCCCAGCCACAGCACCTTCAGCACGGTCCCAGGTCAATGCGGTAGCAGCCGGTAGACGGGTCACGACCTGAGCCAACAAAGCATCACGCCCAGAGGTGGTCTGCAATAACCAATACAGCAACGCCAGCAGTGTGAGAAATAGGCCAGTGGCAATCAACCCTATACCAAACCATAGACGGTGCCGACGCAGGGCACCAATGGGCTGAGGAGCATTCACAGATTGGCCCCAATGTCGATATACAGTTGAATCTTGGAATCGGGTTTGTTCAAGCCACGCGCAATATCCACACGTACTGGACCTACCGGGGAGCGGTAACGCAAGCCAATACCAATGCCGGTATGCCAATCCGGATAGCGATTGAACGCACTGCCGCTATCCACGAACACGGCGCCACCAAAGGGTCCTCCTTTGTAGTAGTACTCATATTCAGCGCCAGCACTGAAAACATGTTTGGCACCGAGTGCGAAGGCATCCGGTTTGGCAGTACGTGGACCAACCTCGCGGAAAGCGTAACCACGAATGCTGTTAACGCCTCCAGCAAAGAAACGCAAGCTTGGCGGCATTGCGACCAAATCGCTGGCCCAGGTGGTACCGACCTCTCCACGTAAGATGAGGCGGCTGCTGGACCCCAATCCATGAAACCAACGCAGTTGGCCATGAAGCTGGGTAAAGTTACTTTTGGAACCAAATGCACTGGCACCACCACGCAGGAGCACTGTGGCGGCGCTCCCATTGCGGGGGAAGGTGGCATCGTCAACATCAACATAACTGGCTTCCAATTGTGGGTAGACCAGCGTGGAATGCTGGTAAGCCACTGTATTGGTGCCGTCATCGGCCGCATAACGCCAACGCTCCCGTAGCGCGTTCAGTGAGGCGGTTGCGGTCAAATGTCGGTTGATCTGACCGCTACGTGCCGCCGATAGCTTCACGTTACGCAAGTCGATGTACTGGGTCTGCTCATCATAGGCACGTGCGGAGAATATGTACCAACCATCCAGCCATTTGAACGCGGGGATTTGATAGGCCGTGGTGAGGCTTTTGCGATTCTGGGCATAGTCCAATCGTGCATTCATTTTGTGTCCACGCGCATTCATGTAACGTCGCTCAACACCAGCACGCAGACCGGCACCACTTTCGCTGCCATAGCTGATGCCCGCCGTGTAGATTTTGCTTTTGGCGCGTTCCAGCTTGACATCAACGGGAACATTGCCTTCAGAGTCCGCTTCCTCGGGCTTTGGTTGGATATCAATGCTGCTGAAATAGTCCAATTTGGTCAGTGACTCACGCAGGCGATCAAGCTTGCCTTCGTGGAAATAGCTACCTTCCTCCCAGTACACCAGTGGATTAAATAGCCCTTCGTGGAAATAGTCGTAATGGAAGCGAACGGGCCCCATGTCATAGCGGCGCCCGCTTTCCCAGATCAAATCAATGTCTGCTGCATACGTGGCACGGGTCACTTCGACCTGACGGCGGGTGAAATCGGCATCGAAATAGCCTCGCTCAGCCAAGCGCCGGGTGATGCGAACCTTGCTGGCTTCATACGTGGGATGGTTGAATATTTCGCCAAGCTTAGGCTTGAAATCTTCCAGGTCACGCTGAAGATAATGGTCCTGCGCGGCGGCTCCTGTCATCGCAACGTGCGCCTGACGTATCCGGACCGGCTCTCCTTTGTCCACGTAAATAACCACGGTGATGTGATCATTCTGGCGCGGGGCATCAATGCGAATGGCGGGAGCATAATAGCCAAAGGGCTCCAAGGCTTGGCGGGTCTGGAACTCGGCTTGGCTGAGCAGGTATTCCAGCCGGGATTCGCCCTGCTCCTTACCAACCACGCTATACAACGATAACGAGACAGTGATGTTTTTCATCATCTCAACGTCATCACCTTTATCCAAACCTTTGATCTGGATTTTGTCTACGGTTGCGTTCGCCTGAGCCAAAGAAGCGAAGAGCAACCATAAGCTCAACATTGGCGGGATAAAGCGTCTTAGCATTTGCGCAGTATACCGAGGCAGTATGGATAGAGTGATAAATCTCACATTCCAGAAGCATCTAAGGACTTCCAAATCCTGCAGGTGAAGCATCCATGCCGTTCGCATCATATGGCACGGTACAACGTAGTTTCTTTAACACACCGAAAGTAGCAGCGAAGGTTGATGGAGAAAACAGCAGCCCTAAGGGGTGTCCAAGCTTGGAGACAAGATCAAAAATAACGCCGCCGACTATTGGCTTCACAGCTCTCGTTAGATTTATTACGATCGATATTTGAATCGGTGCTTCGGGCTTTATAACTCATGAAGATTGACATACATAAAAATAAAGCTTCGGCACATGCCCATCACACATTCCAATAGGCTTTGCTGATGCTGGCTCCTTTCATACTCACCGGGAATAAGCCAGAGCAGTACGCGCAACTTGAGGCCCAGGCCAAAGCACTGATACATGGTGAGACCGACAGGATTGCGAATGCCGCTAATCTTGCAGCACTCATCTTTCATAGTCTGCCTGGGCTGAATTGGGTCGGCTTCTATTTCTACGATGGGCGTGAATTGGTCGTTGGTCCATTTCAAGGATTACCCGCTTGTATACGCATCCCACTGGACAAAGGTGTCTGTGGTGCTGCTGCACGTACGCAGCGCACGCAACGGATTGACGACGTGGACACATTCCCTGATCACATCGCTTGCGACTCGGCCTCACGCTCTGAACTGGTGGTGCCATTACTCAAAGACAACACCCTGATCGGTGTGCTGGATCTGGACAGTCCAACATGTGCTCGCTTCGATAGTGACGACCAGACGGGGATTGAATCGCTGGCGCGCGTGTTCGTTAGCAATTTAAGGTGAAAGTGGTTGCCATCTATGGCACAACATCGCTCCAAAGAGCACGCCCTAGTTTCGTCAAGTCGACCTATCCGCATCTTTGTTAACATCCGCCATGTTGACTGCAAGCTCCACCTGGCCCTGGCATACCTACCAGAAGCATTTCCGGGACCCGCTGGCTCGGGGAGGCAATTCACATTGGCGGTGGTGGCCGTGGAGCACTTCACTGGGCAATGAAGTTTCTCAGATCAGTGCTTCGCTTCATTGTCTTCACCACTTGAGGCGATGCTTGAGGCGATGAGATCAAAAATTGAATGCACCACACTATTCCTACTCAATCCAACAGCATCACCCCTGAAGATTGGAGGTGGAGTTAAACATCCGTTTGCGATGCGATGCTACGACCCGCGCGTCCTCGGCAGTCATGGCAGGCTACTGGAATGCTTGTTGTTATCCATCAAAGTAGGCAATCAAGCAGTACAGAAGGATGAATTTAATGGTGGACACCTAAATCCACATCTTCTTTGTGCCGCATGAACCACCACGCTCTGCCAATTGATGCGCTACTACCAGCTATAACAACGAGCTTATCCAATCATCCACGCCTGATTTTGGAAGCCCCACCAGGGGCAGGCAAAACCACCCAAGTACCGCTGGCCTTACTTGATGCGCCGTGGCTGAACGGACGCAGCATCATCCTTTTGGAACCACGCCGGGTCGCCGCACGCAATGCGGCACTGTTCATGGCCCGCCAATGCGGTGAAGAGGTCGGTGGGCTTGTCGGCTATCACATCCGGTTTGAAAGTAAAGTCTCTGCACGCACCCGCATTCACGTCGTGACGGAAGGAATTCTGACCCGGATCATCCAGGATGACCCGCTGCTGGATGGGATCGGCGCGCTGCTGTTCGACGAATTCCATGAGCGCCATTTGGCCAGCGACCTTGGCTTGGCGTTGGCACTGGACGTGCAGACACAGCTACGTGAGGATCTACGCATTGTCGTGATGTCAGCAACCCTGCAAGGGCAACGCTTGGCGCAATTTCTCGATGCACCACGTCTGACCAGCGAAGGGCGTGCCTACCCCATTACGATCACTCACTTTCCTGCGCGCCGTGATGAATCACTTGAAACACAGGCAAGCCGCGCCATTCAGCATGCTCTGGACACACACCAAGGTGACGTGCTGACCTTCCTCCCCGGCCAGCGAGAGATCGCCAGGTTACAAGCCATACTGGAGAAAACACTCTCCCCAGAATTGCACGTGATGCCACTGCACGGTGAACTACCGCTGCAAGAGCAAACACGTGTGCTGGAACCAGATCAACATGGCAGGCGACGCATCGTGCTAGCCACTAATGTCGCTGAGTCCTCAATCACCTTACCGGGAATATCGGTGGTGATCGACAGCGGATTAGCACGTGAACCTGCCTACGATCCGAATACCGGCTTCACACGCCTGGATGTGGTGAGCATCACGCAAGCTTCGGCTGACCAACGCGCTGGACGTGCAGGCCGCCTCGCCCCAGGCTGGGCCTATCGGCTGTGGCCGCAATCACAACGACTGGAAGCACAACGCCGACCGGAAATAATCCAAACCGAATTATCTGGTCTGGCCCTGGAACTGACAGCTTGGGGCAGCAGCACACTGCGCTTCATCGACCCCCCTCCCTCTGGCGCGTTGAGCGCTGCACGCGAATTACTACAACGACTGGGTGCGATCAGTAACACCTCCACCCTCACTCCCCTGGGTAAGCGCATGCTGGCACTGGGCATTCATCCACGTCTGGCCGCCATGTTGCTGGCCCCACACGATCCGCAGGAACAGGCGCTGGCCTGCGATTTGGCAGCATTACTTGATGCGCGCGATCCACTGCGCGGCAGCGGCGACGCGCTGATTAGTCGCTGGCGTGCCTTAGCCGAATTACGCAGCGGCTGTCTCCCTCACGACACCAAACGCAGCACACTAAAAGCCATCGACGCCACAACGCACCAATGGCGAAGGCGCATCCGCTGTGACGCCACACCACCGGATGCGATAGAAGCGCATACCCTCGGCAACCTACTCACATATGCTTTCCCTGAACGCATCGCCGCACGTCATTCCAGTGACCCACTGTATTACGTATTAGCGAACGGCCGCCGTATGCGCCTGTTAGACAACAGTGCGCTGCATGGCGAACCTTGGATCATCGCCAGCGAGTTACATCACGGGATCAAAGACATCCAACTGCTCTGTGGTGCCCCTTTGGATGAGAGAAAGTTGCACGCTGATTTCCCCGAACGCTTCATCCAACACGATGTCATACGCTGGGAAACAGATAAACGCGCCTTGGTGGCGCAGCGTGAATCCTGCTTCGACCGCATCGTCCTCGACGTACGCCCCGCCGGACGCATTGATCCAGTACAGGCTGCAAACGTATTAACCGGAGCCGTACGCACGCTCGGCCTGGATACCCTCTCGTGGACAGAACACCTACGCCAGTGGCAGGCACGCGCTGTAGCACTGCGTCACTGGATTCCGGAGCTTGAACTTCCAGACCTTTCCAATACAACGTTACTAGCAACACTGGACACGTGGTTAAGACCAGCATTCGCAGGGAAAACCAGACTGGATGCACTGGATGAAGCGGCATTCGAGCAAGCAGTCAAATCGCTACTGTCGTGGACACAACACGCACTCATCGACCGTCATGTACCCGCCCACATCATCGTACCGTCTGGGATGGGACGCCACATTGACTATGGATTAGCCGACGATGGCACGCCGCAGCCGCCAGTGCTTTCTGTCAAACTACAAGAATTATTTGGTCTGCCCGATACCCCACGCATCGCAAAAAACCGTATCCCTCTCACTCTACACCTACTCTCACCTGGCGGGCGCCCGCTGCAAGTGACTCAGGATTTAAAGAGTTTCTGGACTAACACGTATCCGGAAGTGAAGAAAGAAATGAAAGGACGCTATCCGAAACACCCATGGCCCGACGATCCATGGACTGCAACCGCCACCCACCGCACGAAATCACCTGGAAAGTAATATAGCTGTCATGGTAACGATGCCAACGAACCCCATACGTACCGTTCTCAAATGAAGAACACGCGAAATCTGCACAGCGATCGTTTAGCATACGTAGAAAATTAGCCGCACTATTGCGCCGTTATCCTGTCATAGGCCGCTACGGAACATACTTAGCTGAGCATCAGCCAATAAAGATATGTATCAGCGCCCGCTGTCATGATATGACCTAATATATTGCATTACATAAACACTAGCCGCTTTTCACTGGACAAGGAACCCATTCATGAACAAGTTCACCGCCATGACCGACCGTGCTCTCAAACACACTATGGACCTGGCTCAACAGGCCAATGACCGCATCCGCCGCACTGCACCGCAGGCAAGCCAGTGGTTGAAGAGCGGCGCTGCCTTGGAGGTCGTTAAAAGCAGCCGGAAGGTAACTGGTAAGCTCATCAAACGCAACCCCAGCATTGCCGTTGCTGTCGCAGCAGTTAGCGTAGGGCTAGCTGGTTATATGATCTACCGTAAATATAAGATGAATCATAAAAAGAAAATCGTCATCAACGGTAAAGGAGAACACATGCTGAATGAGCATGCTGACCACGTTGAGGTACGACGTAGCATTCACCGCCATCGCAGTGCAGCCGCTCCTACTGATAACAACAGTGGGTAACCCTCGCACGATGCAAACTCGCTGTACACGCAAAAACGCTGCGGTATTTACCACGACACCTCACAAACCCGTGGCGCTGGTATTTAAAAATCATTCAGATAAAGTCGGTCTTCATAAAGAATCCATCTTTGATCTTCCCAAGTAATCACTGATCGTCTTTATTGGCAAGGACAGCTCGTCACTGCCGCATAGATCCGGAGTTCCCCTGAACAGCGTTTGCACCATCACTAAAGTTAGATCAGATCGGTAGCCCCGTTCTACATGCAATAAATCAGCATGGTATGACCTGCGGATCATCGTTTTTTAAAACGCAAGCACCGTACTAAAGTACTTTACGGATCATCCAGACGAATCATGAAAAACGAAGCGATAAGGCCCCAGTAACAGCAACGCTTTTCAGGCTTGCTTGAGAAATGGACGACACAATGCAAACTATAGACAGCTCCTCAACTGGGCAACTGACTGTCAACAAGCAAATCAAGCATGACGAAATCATAAAGAGCACTGTCACAGAAAACTGACACAAATAAAATAACCTTCAGACCTAAATATGCCGAAGCGGGAAAAATTAGCCAAGGATGGACTGATTGGCAAATAACACAGCACATCAACACCAGAAAATAGAAATCATCTTCAATACCCCCAGCGACACACAATTATAATGCAGCTCGATCAATATTTTATTAACTCAATATTTATAATAATATAACAAAATATCTTTATGGAGAAATATTTAATACATATAGGAAATATAGGCTTAGATTCAAGTCATTACCACTGATTGTCAATGCATATTTAAAACCTACACACTGTTTTGAGTATTTCTCATTAGTTATTCATATCTCAATTAAAATTGATTGAAAGCACAGCGAACGCAGTCTAAACTGCAATCACTTTCCATCCGGCGGATAAATCTTACTATGCTGCGTTTCGCTACAGCTGGGTTTTTCTATGTATTGTTGACTCCTATGGTGAAGGCTTCCACACCTCATTATTCTGTCAATACCCCTTTTAATCAATCGACCCCAACGACGGTGGTTACACCGATCAACACGATGTTCTACAACCCCCAAACCCCATTAGGCATACCGGGCAAAGCACTGTCACAACGTTACAACAGAGAGTATTTAATGGACCCCATGTTGCTGCACTTGCGGGTAAATAGTCGCCAAAGTATCGCAAAAACGAAAACGACTTCAACCGAAAGTACAGCCAACTCAAATAACAAAACAGAAACCGATTACAAGAAACAAACCATTTACGACAACACACCCTGGCGCTTCAACATGAACCAACAAGGTAAGCGCATGACAGCCGATGAGTTCGACGCATGGATGAAAGCGCGTGGAGTGCATGTTATCCCAAGCCAAACTAATAACAACGTGCAATCGGTATCTGAAGCCAAGTAATCAATGATGTCCACATACTCTGCCCTTGCCATACTAAAATCTTGATGATTGGCACGCTTTTTCTCTGACATCCCGGCTACAGGTGTTTTTGTCACTCAAGTAAGGAAGATAGCGCTGTAATTATTGAAGTGAGTAAAAAAGTCAGGCGCGATGCGTGGCATGCAAACTTGAGAAATATGCCCTTATTTTTGCAGTGCCCGCTCCGCTACCTCCATTGTGTCGCGCCCAGGTAATTTTAATTGTGCTTGTGGCCAACCACCTCCAACACAAGCCAAGCATTGAGCTTCTTGCGACCATTCCTTATTGCGTACCGCCGCTGAATACGTAATACGCTTTTTAAAGAGCTTCCAAGCATTGTAGAAATAATCCGAATTTTGGAGCGTCTCTATCCATCTCTTTTTTTGTGGATTACGGCCTCAAGATTTCACGCCATGACACACGGTTTATATTGAGGCCTCCGCTGGAGGGCGTCTTCAACGACGTAACCGTACCGTCATCCGCTCCTATTTGCATGATATTGCCGGTAAATACAGGGCTATTCGGCGCACTGCTCACACCCACACCAGACACTGGATTACCATTCAACGCACCACCACTGCCACCACCAGTGTTGAGATCAAAAAACCATTGACCCAACCGGCCACCAGTGAATGGGTTGATCGCCATGACAAACCCACTGCCGCTGAGCTTGCAAATGTCGCTGTTATCCGGAATACGAGTGGTCCCGATCAACGCCGCTCCACGGAACATGTTGGACACAATCATCCGTTCTCCCTGCTTACCGGATTTCGGCGAAATCAGATCCATATACCAGCCATCAGTACCTATATTCTTAGGATCAGAAACCGTACGCACGGCATACCCATTGACTACACCCTCATCAACAATCTGTACCTGGCTCAGCCCAGTACGCCCAGAAATCGTCGTTCCCTGGTCAATCAGGCCATACCAGCTCTGTACCTCCTTGTTATCCATATCATGCGAAGACAACACTCTCCCTGTCCCAAAGAAAATCCACATCCGCCCCGTGGAGCGCTCAATGGCCCCCAGCGGAGTTGCGCTGATCGGCTGTGCCTTCCCTTGATACGTGGCAGTAAACAGCGGCACCACCTTCCAAGCGTTATCGCTAAAAGTAAAGCGCCACAACGTGCCCAGCAGGTCACCTGCATACACGCGATCCGTAATGCCGTTGCTCTGGCTGGACCAGGGAAATACACCAGACAGTCCATTGTTTGAGGTCTTGCTAACGGGCACTTGGGCTGCATGACCGGTCAACAGATTCATCACGATCAGTTGCGCGTTATCCGCAGTGCTGTTTGGACCATTGCCAAGCAATACCGACCAGGTGCCATCGGAGGTCTGCACAATCATCGGTTTGCTCAAGGTATTCCCCAAGCCGCCAATATCCGCGGACGTTTTGTCCCACAGCAAACGAATATTGGAAGGGTCGGTCACATCCAAGGCAAACAGACCTTTGCCGCCTCGACCCAACGTCCCCACCAGCACCGAGCGCCACCCCAACTTGGTATCGTAAATATCAGCGGCGGTCAGTTCACCATCCACGTAGTACTGGTGTACGTAGTTCTGATCGGTGTACTCCAGCAATTTGGGCATGGCCGCACGAGGCACAAATGCAAATATTTCTTTACCGGTATTGGCATCGAAGGCATGCAACATGCCGTCATTGGCACCCACGTAAACCACCGGCACCCGGTTGGCCTGCTGGGCGGCGAACGCGGCATAGGCGCTCGCCCCAGTGAAGTTCGCGGTTGTGTACAGCCGTCCATTGGGGGCACCAACATAGAGCGGTTGGGAGTTGACAATATCTCCCATGATGCCGCTGCGGATGCGGAGTTTGCCGGGCACATTGCCTTCCTGGCTGCGATCACCACGCAGGTAATTAATCTGCTGCGCACTCGCCGATGCCAGCGCGGTTTGGCCTAGATTTTTTTTGGTGAAGTCTTGCAGTGTGGTGGCATTGGCAAACTTGATAACACGCTGTTCCCATGCCGGGAAGTTGGCGTTCCAAAATGGGGTGAGCGCGCCGGTCACTTTATCTACGTGATAGGCGATCAGATCACCACGCCAGGTGCCACTGAAAAATTGTGCCTGGTAGGTAACCGCACCGGTTTCAAGTCTAGCGCTGTTGCTAGACAGTCCCGTCCCTGCCCCCTTGATCTCGGCAACGATGCGCGAGAAGGCCTGTTTGAGGCTGGCTACCATCTTTTCCGCGTCGGCGGCAACGTAGAAATTGTCCGCCCGCTTGGCATTGGCCTTAAGATCGTTATTGACGTACTCGCCGTTGGTCCACCAAGTCGCCTCAGACAGGGGGTTAACTGTCTTATCCGGATCGTAACCGGCAGGCACTTGAAATCCGCCATATTTCGCGGCCAACCAGTATTGGTTGGTTGATATTGGAATTTTGTAATCCCCCCCCTCCACCACATCCACCCAATGTGTTGTGAGCAGCTGATCCCCTTCAAGATCAGGACGCATGTCCTTGGTATGGGCATCGTAGGCCAGAGCGGCAATGTAGGCTGAGTTGTTTCCGGCGCCAGGCACTAGAAAGTTGAATGAAGGTGCCAAAGCCGAGGTCATGGCATCCTGCTGTCTCATGCCTTCCATCTGGAAGATCTGCGCCATGCGCTTGACCACGTCAATGCTTCTGTCATTTCTGACCGCTTGGGGTTTGACAGGCTCTCCGGTTGTGTTGGTATTCCCAGGTAGATTCTTATCGAAATTGGTGTGGGTATCGCCGATTCCCAGAACAACATTGCTCTGGCAGGCATAACGAATCGGGTCATCCCAATCGGTAATCACCGGAAACGCATCGGCCTGCTGGTACTTTTCATTCACAGAACCCGTCAATACCGAATATTCCGGGACATTGCCCAGGCGTTTAAAATAACGGTATGCCGTGTAGTAAAGCTCACTGACAGGATCGAACCCCTTCGTGTTCTTACCGGTCTCCATCTGAGAGAACTTATTCAAATAGTTAATCACCCCGGAATTGCCGATAGTACGACCCACCCGATGAGTAGTCGCCTTAGCATCCTCAGGATTGGGATTGTCATAGAGGACGCCAGTTCGAGGATGCCATTCGGCATGGGGGTTGGTTTTTTCGCCTTGCTCCGGATAGTAGGTTTTAGGCCCAACAAACTTCTGGCGGGCACGCAGAACACCGCCATCGTCCAAGTAATAGTCGTCATTTTTGTAACTAAAAACGCTATAGCGGACACGCTTGGAATATTCCTGGACCAGCCCCTCGGGCTTGTAGAAACCACTGGGATAGGCCACACAGTTGGACTCCAAGCCGACCGAGGCATCGCACACTTTGACTCTGACGCTCACTTCGTAAACGCCTCTATCATTGCTGTTTAATGGATGCCTGGAAGGATCGTAAGGTTGACCCTCCGTATTTAAAGGATCTGTCGATAAACCGGGAAACTGAGTAAACCGCATTCTGTTGCCGAGACCGTCAATGCGCATACGGAAACGGAGCCACTGCGCCGGCACTGAAGTGGTAAGAGCCAAGCCTTCGATGGTGCGACGCGGGAAATTTCCAGGATAAGCACGATCCATCACTGCTTTTTCTAGAATGGTTTCGTTGGCGGTGTCACGCACCCGATAGCCACCGGTCAATGCGGAGCGAAATGGATCAATCGTCTGGGTGGCGGCCCAATTCAGAAAATTCCCAGCCCACACCCCGCCTGTAGTATTGCAACCGTAATTGGCTTGAGGCCTTGGAGAAGCAACGGGATAGAAGTAACGATCCAGCTCCCGAGAGCTGTAGTGGTATTTGTAGCACTTGTTGGAATCGAAGTAGCCGACATACCTCACCCCTGGGGTGTAGGTGTCGGCCAGATTAGCCACGCTAATCACCGTGGGAAACTCGATAGACGCAACAATAGCCAGGTTGCCTGGCACGTCGCCGCCACCATGTAATGGGGACTGGGAGATCTGCACCCCCGCATGTACAGCACCACTGATGACCAATGAGTGTGCCGAGAACACCGCAACCACACATCTAAAAAAGAAGAGGTTATTGAGAATAATCCTGCTCATACCTACCATCAAATCTTGTTCCTTCATCCTTGCTCCTTAGAAAATATTAACCATAATGAATCCTGAAATTTCAGATAAGAGGTTTAATAAAATCTTTTGCATATTATTCAATAAAGAATAAAAATTCACGCAGAATTATTAAATAAAAATAAGAAGTATCTAAATTATAAATTCCAACCCTCCAGTATTTTCAATTAAAATAAAATACAAATTAATTAATCGTATACACATCAAGAATAATATAAGTAACAAGAAAAAGAAAGAATCACTAACGACATGGATATCCTTTCAAACGTATCAAGCATTAGAAACTTCCCTGAACAGACGTTCCATACGTCGCACTCTACGCAAAAAATCTAATTTCGATCATTTATTGGAAATACCTCTCACATTCAAATAATAGCTCTGAGAAAATCACAGCGGAGACACATTGGCCATCTGTACACCAAGTACAGGTAGCAGACTGGGAAAGAAATCTGTTGTGCATCGCAAAAAGCACGTGATTTTTGTCTCTGACATCACGTGTATTACGAGGGGATTATATTTGAAGTGTGTCATCACAAATGACCACTAAACAATCGTCGGCATTCTGTGTTACTTAGTCCCCAAAACCATCGATATGCACTAAAGTAGACCTGCACGTACTCACGATGCTGACAATCCAGAGATGCGCCGTTATCGGACATAAAACGGTAGTTAAGTGATAGGAAACACAATCATGAACAGATTGTCAGAACAAGTGTGTCAGGAAATATTGAACAGTCACGTAGAGTTTTGGAACACTCCATAGTTCGGACAAATCCCTTACATCTTCATATAATCAGCGCCAATATCGTCGCCATACCTCCACTCAGGCACCCAAGGAATCACGTTTGAACTCCACTATCCCTAATACACCCGCTCTACACGTGTATAACCTGCACAAGACCTATAGCAATGGTACGCAGGCCCTCAAAGGGATCAGTCTGGACATCACACCAGGTGACTTTTTCGCTTTACTTGGCCCCAACGGAGCCGGCAAGTCCACTTTAATTAGCATCGTCAGTTCTCTAGTGAATTTAAGCAGCGGTAGTGTCGAAGTATTCGGCATTGACTTGGTACACGAGCGTAGTGCGGCCATACGATTGATCGGTCTGGTACCACAGGAGATCAACTTCAACCTGTTCGAAAAACCTTTAGACATTCTGATCAACTACGCCGGCTTCTACGGTATACCGTACGCCAAAGCTGAGGCTCTTGCAGAGATTGAACTCAAACGCGCGCACCTGTGGGGAAAGGCACATGTAATGAGTCGCACTCTGTCTGGCGGGATGAAACGACGTTTGATGATTGCCCGTGCGATGATGACTCAACCGCGTTTGCTCATCCTGGATGAACCTACGGCTGGTGTGGACGTGGAGATTCGCCGGGACATGTGGCGTGTGTTACAGGAGATCAATGCTAACGGCACCACAATCATGCTCACCACACACTACCTTGAAGAAGCAGAAAGCCTATGCCGTAACTTAGCGATCATCAACGGTGGTCAGATTATCGAAAAGGGACCTATGCGTACACTACTCGCCAAATTGGACGTGGAGGGATTCCTTCTTGATATCGACGGAACATTACCGGCGCAGCTGCCAAGCATTGAGGACACGACGCTGAATGCTTTGGACGATCACACGTTGGACTTAAGCATGCCGCGCGCGATGAACCTGAACCAGGTGTTCGCTGCACTGAGCGCTGCTAACATCCAGGTACGTTCGATGCGTACGAAGAGTAATCGTCTGGAAGAGCTGTTTATACGTTTGACCAGCACGTAGAACCGCAACATCGCTGCAAGCATGCCAACGTACGCAACCATACCCTAATTATATTCCACTACCGCATGCGATCCTTACCGTGACAAACACACCAAGCAACACTCAGCGCAACCTGACCGCTCTAAGTACCATTGTCCGCCGTGAAGTGCGGCGCATATTACGCATCTGGAGCCAAACATTGGTGCCACCAGCCATTACGATGGGCTTGTATTTTTTAATTTTTGGCAAGTTGATCGGTACACGCGTAGGCCAAATGGATGGCTTCGACTATATGCACTTCATCGTACCGGGCTTAGTCATGATGAGTGTGATCCAGAACAGTTACGGTAACATCAGTTCTTCGTTCTTCGGCGCCAAGTTCGGCCGACACGTCGAGGAGCTTCTGGTGAGTCCAATGCCAAATTGGGTGATTCTATGGGGCTACGTCGCAGGAGCAGTGCTACGAGGGGTGATGGTCGGCGCCATCGTGATGGTCATCGCGATGTACTTTACTCCGGTGCGACTACCTTACCCACTAGTGACATTAAGCACAGCTGTACTGGGGGCAATCATCTTCTCACTGGCCGGCTTCATTAACGCTACCTACGCCAAAAATTTCGACGACATCGCGATCATACCGACGTTCGTTCTAACTCCATTGAGCTATCTCGGAGGCGTATTTTACTCAGTGAAGCTGCTACCAGGCTGGGCAGAGGCCGCCACTTATGCGAACCCAATCTTTTACATGGTCAATGCCTTCCGCTACGGCTTGCTTGGCCATAGCGACGTACCATTGTGGAAAGCATATGCACTCATGCTGACATTCATTGCTGGACTCAGTGCATTATCGTTGTGGTTGCTAAGACGGGAAATAGATTAGGAATGCAAGTTTACAAGCCTGTCGGATCGATTGTTTGGTACTAAGCCTGGATCTGGATTCTATGGAACTTAATACTCACCGCATGTTTAAACACAAAACATGCAGCGTTATCACCTTCTGAATTAATGCCAAGATGTTCACTTGCCAAAGAAAAAACGATCAACAAGAAATAAATCAAGCACTAAACACCCCAAAAAATAAACATCAGTGTCGCTGTTGAAGATATTCAGAATCAACAACCATGAAACAAACACAGGAGCATAGTTCTAGAGGATTTTGATATGAATCCATGAAGCATGGAGGAACCACATGCTACATGCAAAACATAAACATTCAATAGCGTATGTGGCAAACCCGGTAGGTAGGCCACTCATCTATCATCTGATCCAATCGCCCCCCGAAATTAAAGGATATAGATGCCACAGACATGATATCGCGATGAAACCACACGCAATACTTGAAAAAACCAAGATTGCAAACCATTGCATGTAATAGTTGAATTGCCATATTAAGGCAGTAATGCAAGAGACTATCGTCACGTACTCTGTATCGTGTTATGCACTATTTCGATTGAGTCATCACGATCTTCTGGCATCGCCACTGTTTGCACGATACGTCCATGATCCAAGATCACGACACGATCCGTACTCGCAATGGTTTCGGGGCGATGCGCAACGATGACTTTGGTTAGTTTTAACTGGTGTACTGCATCATTCACTAAACGCTCTCGCATAACATCCAAGTGGCTCGTTGCCTCGTCTAAGAACAGCAACTTGGGCTGACGATAAAGCGCACGAGCTAAAATCACACGTTGCTTCTGTCCACCGGATAGAGCACTGCCCATATCACCGATCAACGCGTGGTATCCCATTGGCATCGCGGCGATGTCTTCATGAATCGCGGCTAGCTTCGCTGCCGCTTCAATACGCTCCAGGTCGAAATCAGGATCAAAAAAACTAATGTTATCAGCAACACTCCCCGCAAAGAGTTGGTCATCTTGCATCACCGCACCAACAATCGAACGCACATTGCGTGTACCGAATTTATGCAAATCACGCCCACTGATACGTATGGTACCTGCGGTAGGTTTGAGCAACCCAAGCAGCAACTTCATCAGTGTCGTTTTACCGCAACCAGAAGCACCGATAATAGCCACCGACTCGCCAGCGGCAACCTTGAAGCTGCAATCTTTCAGCACCCATGGTTCGTCTTCACCATAACGGAACGACAATCCTTCCACTTCAATATCTGGTTCTTTTTTCTGTAGCTGCATTTCCGGCAATTCATAATCTTCTTCCGGAGGGGTCAAGACGATATCAGCCAAGCGTTCACCATGCAGACGCAACATACGGAACTCAACCCATTTATCAATCAAGCTAGAGATTCGACTGGCAAACTGATCTTTGTAGGATAAATAGGCAATCAACATGCCAACCGAGAACACATTGCTCAATGCCAATGTGGCACCGTACCAGATCACTGCAATACGCTCCAGACCGAACACAAGCTGACTAGCAGTTGAGAAACCCAATGACATGCGTGCCAGCCGCACTTCTTGGTTAACCGTGTCATTGAGTAGATTCTCGTAAGTAGAACGACGTAGAGACTCTTCACATGCCACTTTCAAACTTTGAATACCACGTAATGATTCCAGCAAATGGGTCTGCTGTTTTGCTCCAACGACTAATTGCTGTTCGGTGCAGTCACGTACTGGCCAATAAGAAACAGCACGGATAACCATGTACAACACCACGGCTACCAAGGTTACCAACGCCAGTTTCCAACTGTAAACGAGCATCAAACCAAGCGTGACGAGCGTCATCAGCCCATCAATAATCGCTTCAACAAAACTGGTGGTCAGCGTTTTCTGGATCGATTGCACCGAAGACATGCGAGAAGTCAAGTCTCCAAGATGGCGCTTTTCAAAGTACTCCAATGGAAGCTTCAGTAGATGTGCGAATACGTTACCCATCCATTGCAGGCCAAGCCTTGACGACAGGTAAATCACCGACCAGCTACGGAACAAACCGATAGCGATCTGAAGCAACAATACCAATCCGAAGCCCAACCCCAGTACCACCAGCAAATCGCGATCAGCCGAGACCAGTACCTGATCCACGACCCATTGCATGTAGAAAGGCGAGAGCACTACAAAGACCTGTAACGCCAACGAGAGCAACAGAATCTGCGCCAATGCCCTCCACAACCCTCGGATTGGACCGGTCAACTGACGTGCTGAAATTGAAGGCGGTGGTTTCTGCTGCTTGAATTCGGTCGTTGTTGTCAATTCAAGCGCTATGCCAGTGAAATACTTTGACACTTCATTGAGTGAAAGCTTGCGCTTGCCGATGGCTGGATCGTAAATGGTGACCTTAGTGGTCCCAACTTTTGCCAGTACTACAAAGTGATTGAGATCCCAGTGCAGAATACAAGGTAACTTAAGCTTACCCAGATCTTCCATATCCAGGCGTAGTGGACGCGTAGAAAAGCCTAGCTGCTGCGCAATATGGACCAAATGAGTCAGTTTGGCGCCTTTGAGAGATGAGGGAAAACGCTGACGCAACTGGGATAGGGTCAGATGCTTACCATGCGCATTGGCTACCATCGCCAGCGAAGCCAAACCACACTCACTGACCTCAGATTGCAAAACGGATCTCATTTTAAATCCATATGGTAAATTTTATACTTCAAGGAGATTCTGAGTAACATCCGTAAACGTGACGCAAGAACTTCATTAAAGTAATCAATAGCGTTTTATATGATCCATACTAAAGCTTCCTCTCAACTTATCGCAAGTAGACAATACAATAGTAAAGAGATTTTCCATAAAAAATAAAGGACGGTATCAGTTTCTAATACCGCCCGATGGCGCTCCCAAGCCCCACCTATCTACAAGCTGGTTAATTTATATTCTTCAAGGAGATGCTGTTTACATTGTTAGTAAACAGCATCTTAAGTAAAAGTAACGACCCAAACTAAAATCACTGGCTAGAACTAATGCTGCATGCATCATTATGCATAGCAACAGCTATAGCAGCAACTGTGAGTACAGTTATACCTATAGCAGCAAGCGAGAGTAGACCTATAGCCACAGCTCCAATAAGAATACTCGCCCCGATAATAATTTCGCAGCAGCAACCACCATGAACATTTTCCATTTCATTTACAGTAATTTCACGCATTCACTTAACCCCAATAGGCATTTAAAAAATAAAAAAAAGAAGGGACAAAGAGCAACCTCATGGACTCCTTTATCCCTAATAATTTATAATTATTTTTAGATTAGCGCAAGACAACCATGAAATCAATGATAGATTCAATTTTTATTAATTTACTCTTGTATTATATTATAAATTTTCACACTTCTGACATAAAAATCTTGGGAAACTATCCTCCCAAAGTTAAATCCAAAAAGGCTTACATTTGATCCACTATGTTTGAATGGGGGAGTCAGAGCAGAAGCCGGGAAAGAGTCAAACGAACTGGAAGAAGAGACATTAGGGGAAACAAAGAAAAAAATGCCGCCATCAACCCTTCTGATTTCTTGCATAACAAGCTCACGCATTTAATTTACTCCAATAATTGATTATTAAGAAGACAATAAAACAAAGGGGCGGATTACAGAAAATAAGAAGGAACCCAATCAGGAGAAAAAGGCTTTCATGTTCCTTTGTTTGATATATCTGAAATGGGGTTCCTTAAACATTAACGAATTTAATCATCTTTTAATAAAATCAAGAAAATAAAAAACTCTAAAATTGGCTCAATTATCGCTTCAGACGAAGCGAGGTTATAAATCTATTTTCTGTATGACATTATATAAATTTACTGTACCAATAGAAACATGCCGGCTGGAGGTCCTTAAAAATCCAGTACCAGTTCCGAAAAAGCCTATCCCAGATAAAACAGGTCCAGAGACAACAGGGTCTGGCAACGTAAGAGATCCAGAGTTCCCAGTTACATTAGAACCAGTTGTAAAAGAAATAGAAGAAACAGTTCCGTTGGAAAAACTCTTAGGATAAATAACGAAGAAAAAAGCACCATCAACGTTTTCAATTTCTTGGAAAGCAAGCTCACGCATTTGATTCATTTCCATGGGCGGTTATTGGGAAGATAATGAAAATAAGGGGCGAGAAGATCACACATTCGTTTGTTTCAATCATTCCGAATCCCCCCTCCCTTAATGATTCCTCATCCTTCCTCAGATTTAGTAAGAACTGCTGCAAAATAGCACCGGGAATATTCAAGTCCCTTGATTTATTTCCTGGGTGATGCTTGTAGCATTCACAGTGTCGATATTGAGTGTCGGCTTGATGTAAAAGGAAGATCCCCGACCAAAATTTACAGCAATCGCTGTATTTCCGATTCCAAAAAATGTCAGCATAGGAGTTCTAATCAAACCACCCAAAGATCTATAATTAAGATTTAAAAAATAAACGCCGCCATCAACACTTTCGATTTCCCGTACTGTCAACTCACGCACTTTATCAATTCCCATAATTTATTCCAATATAATTTAATTCAAGAGACTGCATTATGCGAATAACAAGATTAGAAGTAAATAAAATTAACGTTAATTATTAATAAATATTGCTCGCAAACCATAGAAACTAAGAATATCATTCATTCGCCAAGATTAATATAAATAATATAATGAAAAAGTATCAAAAAATACATATAACTTATATATTTAAGGTAAGATCAATACTATCAATAGAAAAATCAATTATCACTAACCTTTCCTCGCAATGAGTACAATGGTTCAAATATCCATTCTATTAATCGACGTTTCTCGCTAAGAATATCAGCATCAATGAGCATCCCAGGTTTTAATGGTTCATGCCGACCATAGACTGTGATGGACTGTTGCGGAAGCTTCACTATCACGCGGTAATACGGTTCGGTTTGTTGAGTATTACCGATTAATGCTGCAAGCTCGCTCGAAGTCAACGCACTACGACTAATTCTGGATACTTGACCACGTTGATGCCCGAACTTCTGATATGGGTAAGCTTGGTAACGTAAACGGACCTCATCCCCTTGCTCGATAAAACCAATGGCGCTACTCGGCAATAGAAGTTCTGCTTCCAACTCACCATTCACGGGTAACAGACTCAACATCGGCTGCCCCGCCTGTACTGTTTGCTGAGACTTGACAATCTGGGTAGCCACGATTCCATCAATTGGGGAAACAACCGAAAGCGCACCGCGCGCCTCCGTTTCTACCTTTTCCTGCTCCAGTTGCGCCAGTTCACGTCTGTAGGTTGCCTGGGAATTCTGATACTGCCCCGGTAATTCCCTTAAAGATTGTTGCAACTGAGCAATAGACCGTCGCGTCATGATAGCTTGACGTTGCATTGCCTGCATCTGGCTCGTGTAATCCAGTACAGTGGATTCCTGTTGTTTGATTTGGAGGGTGCCCACATAACGCGCATCCTCTAACTGCTTCAAACGCTGCAAAGTTTCGTTTGCAATCTGTATCTGTTTCTGACGAGTCGCAATCTCAATTTCGATTTGTGCCAATTCACGTTGCGCAGCACTCAGTTGCGCTTCAATCCCTGATGTTTGTGCAGATAGCACTTGCGCCTGAGCTTGTTGACCCATCGACAATCCCTGCTTCCGCTCCTGCAACTGTTGCTCCAAGGCTCTGATGGCATCACCACTGGCAAGAGTAGTCCGCGGCACTGTAACCAATGCGAGTATCTGCCCAGAAAGTGCATTAGCCCCCTCTGACACTTTTATCTGGCTTACCATACCCGTGGCAGGTGCGACTACCGTCACAAGCCCTTTAGATGGAACAAGCTGCCCCGTTACACTGGATCTACGAGTGTAAGTCCCTACGCAGAGAAAAACCACAACTAACAATGCCATAACGCTGGATGCAAACACTAACAACCATGCTTTAATTGGTTGGATCAAAGAGATACCACCAAGCCAACTAGTGCGCTTTGCCTCAAGTACTTCTTTGCGAAACAAATCCTTCACAATTGATTAAAATCACAATTTTCATTAGTGGATTTATAACAATTTCTCTTTCAACAGTGCAACTCATATTTTCGTTAATTTGATTATTTCTTCGCTGTTGCATTTCTTCGCTATTGCGTGTAATGCGCGTACTTGATTAGCAATTTATAACCGATTCGCATTAATGAAGAATAAGTTAAGAAAGCAGTTTGATACGCATATGAAATATTGCCACACAGGGAAGAACACTGAACTACATGTCAGTTAATGCAGCGCTGAGGCATAACGACGCCGAATCAAGTCACGCGTCAAGACTGCAACCACTAGCAAGTTGATCGCCAGAACACTCCAAGAGGGCCAACCGGGATGATGGATAATTGCATAGATATCAAATGGCAAGTAGATCGCCGCCGACACGCATCCCAGGAGCGAGGCCCAGGCTTTAACTCGCCACAGTCCCCAAAATTCGATCAGATGCAGTACCCCGTAAGCCAACATGAGAACTGCAGCCAAATGCACGGCATTGGGATCAATCATTTTCAACAAAGAAGGTAAGAAACCATGCTCTGGATCAAGATGGAGAAGCCTAATCAAATTGGAGACGATATTCTGAAGCGGCAAAGGACCAAGTAGTTCTAGTCCAGTAGCACCAACTAAGGTAAGCACCCCCTTGAATGCTTCGAATAGGGCTATAGCGTGAAGCCCCGAATGCGAGTGCGAATCCGGATTACAGGGTTTGTCAGTCACACTTGATGACCTCGCTTCTTCAGCCAGTACGACTGGCACGCTTGCGATCATTTTCACTAAGATATTTTTTCCGTAACCGGATTGCCTTCGGCGTGACCTCAACCAACTCGTCATCTTCGATAAACTCTAACGCCTGCTCCAAGGACATCTTAATGGGCGGGGTCAATGAGATTGCGTCGTCCTTCCCAGAAGCACGAATATTTGTCAATTGCTTCTCGCGAAGTGCATTGACGGTCAGGTCATTATCCTTGGAATGGATGCCAACTAACATGCCTTCGTAAATATCCTCACCAGCATCAATCAACAAACGCCCACGTTCTTGCAAACCCATCAAAGCGTACCCAGGTGCTTTGCCATGACCATTAGAAATCATGACACCGTTGATACGCTTAGCAATCGGACCATCAGCTTTCGGGCCGTAGTGATCAAAGATGTGGAACAGAAGGCCGCTCCCAGAAGTGATGGTTTTAAACTCAGTCTGGAAACCAATCAAACCACGCGCCGGGATAATGTAATCCAAACGTACGCGCCCCTTACCATCCAACTCCATATTCGACAACTGAGCTTTACGAGTGCCCAAGCGCTCTATCACACCACCTTGATGCTCCTCCTCCACGTCCACGACTAACTGCTCGTAAGGCTCTTGGAGTATTCCATCGATTTCCTTGATGATGACTTCCGGGCGCGATACACCCAATTCATAGCCCTCACGCCGCATAGTCTCAATCAAGACAGACAAGTGCAGCTCACCTCGACCGGAAACCTTAAATCTGTCAGGATCCTCGGTATCCTCAACACGCAACGCAACATTATGTAAAGTTTCGCGAGCCAAGCGCTCACGGATCTGACGGCTTGTCAGGAACTTCCCACCCGAATATTCCTTCTGCCCAGCAAATGGCGAATTATTAACTTGAAAGGTCATACTGATTGTCGGTTCATCAACGCTCAATGCTGGCAGCGCATCTGGGGCCGTTGGGTCAGTAAGGGTATCGGAAATACTGAGTGACTCAATACCTGAAATAGCAACGATATCGCCTGCCTGGGCTTCCTCAACCTCATGACGCTCCAGACCAAGGAAACCGAGTACCTGGAGAACTTTACCATTATGTTTATTACCCATGCGATCAATGACCGTCACCGGCATGTTAGTAGACACCTTGCCACGTTGAATCCGACCAATACCAATGAGGCCAACGTAACTGTTGTAGTCCAATTGACTGATACGCATCTGAAATGGGCCATGCAGGTCAACTTGCGGCGGTTGAACGTGCTGCATGATCGCTTCGTACAGCGGATTCATATCCCCCGCCCGCGCACTTGACTCCAAGCTGGCATAGCCATTTAGTGCCGAGGCATAGACAATCGGAAAGTCCATCTGCTCCGGTGTAGCACCGAGACGGTCGAATAAGTCCCAAACCTGCTCAACAACCCAATCCGGACGAGCACCAGGACGATCAATCTTGTTGACCACCACAATCGGCTTAAACCCCATTGCAAAAGCCTTCTGAGTCACGAAGCGCGTCTGCGGCATTGGCCCATCCATTGCATCCACCAACAGTAGGACTGAATCAACCATCGACAATACGCGTTCAACCTCCCCTCCAAAATCAGCATGCCCAGGAGTATCAACAATGTTGATGCGGTTACCATTCCATTTGATTGCCGTATTTTTAGCAAGAATTGTGATACCGCGTTCCTTTTCCTGGTCATTGCTGTCCATCACGCGCTCACCCACCTGGGCACGTTCGCTGAAAGTCCCAGATTGCTTAAGCAACTGATCAACAAGAGTGGTCTTACCATGGTCAACGTGAGCAACGATGGCGATATTACGGAGATTTTCTATGGACATGCGAAACGACCCGGAGTTTTGCACCCGTCGTAAGGAAGCTAGGGTAAGAAGGATGAGGATTATACCGGTTTAGATTAAATTCGCGTTGGACAATCACTCGAGATACAAACAAATCGAAGCTATTTCAAACTTGCTACCGACATTAACGTGAAGAAAGAAGGGAGTAGCAATAAGCTGCGTGGGTGTATTCTACGCCTTTATTCATGCGAAAATTCTTAATTTTTTAAGGAAAAGATCTTCATGCACCTCATTGCTCATTTAGACACTGTCCGAGGGCCGATCAAAATCAATCTATTCGCTGACAAAACCCCATTAACCGTCGCTAATTTCGTTAATTTGGCCAAGCGCGGCTTCTACGACGGTTTAAACTTCCATCGTGTGATCGCCAATTTCATGATTCAGGGCGGCTGCCCCGAAGGTTCCGGCCACGGTGGTCCAGGCTACCACTTTGAAGATGAAACCAATAATGGCATGTGCCACGAACGCGGCTCACTGTCGATGGCCAATGCAGGCCCTAATACGAATGGCAGCCAGTTTTTCATCACTCATGTAGCGACGCCATGGCTAGATGGCAAACACACGGTATTTGGGAAAGTACTTGATGGCCAGGATGTGGTGGATGCAATCGCCCAAGGCGACATCATCAACAAAATCACAATTGAAGGCGATACTGATGGCGTACTAGCCCTTAAAACTGATCGCATCATCGAATGGAATTCGATCCTTGCCACCTAATCTAACATTTTTCTCACCAAAAATAGCCTTGTTCCACTTGTTGTATGAACATGCTATCCAACACTTCATTGCCGTTTTCCCACAACACCCCACCAGTTTTAGATCACTTCATTGAGCACAGGGAAACATCCTATGAAAGCACTTGTTCGTGTTGCTGTGACCGGCGCTGCAGGCCAAATCGGCTACTCATTGCTATTTCGCATCGCTGCCGGAGAAATGTTTGGCAAAGACAGGCCAGTGATACTCCAGATGCTGGAACTCCCCGACGAGAAAGCACAGGCTGCCCTTAAGGGCGTGATGATGGAGCTTGAAGACTGCGCGTTCCCACTACTGGCTGGCATGGTCGTTACCGATAATCCAGACATAGCATTCAAGGATGCCGACGCCGCATTGCTGGTAGGCTCCCGCCCCCGTGGCCCTGGCATGGAACGCAAAGATCTGCTAATGGAAAACGCTAAAATTTTTACCGCCCAAGGTGCGGCCTTAAACAAAGTGGCTCGGCGCGATGTCAAAGTGCTGGTCGTTGGTAATCCAGCAAACACCAACGCCTACATCGCAATGAAATCGGCTCCAGATCTAAACCCGAAACACTTTACTGCGATGCTGCGCCTCGACCACAACCGCGCATTGAGCCAGTTATCGACCAAGCTAGGTAAGCCTGTCGCCAACATTGAAAAACTCATTGTATGGGGCAATCACAGTCCAACCATGTATCCGGATTACCGTTTCGCCACCGCCGATGGCACTCCAATCATTGAGGCGATTAACGACCAAGCATGGAACGCTAACAGCTTCATTCCCACCGTCAGCAAGCGTGGTGCCGCAATCATCGAAGCACGTGGCTTGTCTTCAGCAGCTTCTGCAGCCAACGCAGCCATTGACCACATGCGTGATTGGCTGCTTGGCAGCAACGGCAAGTGGATCACAATGGGAGTGCCATCGGACGGTTCCTACGGCATTCCTGAGGGAATGATATTTGGTTTCCCAGTCACGACCACCAATGGCGAATACAGCATCGTCAAAGATCTGCCCATTGACACCTTCAGCAAAACATACATTGACAAAACGCTGGCCGAACTGGAAGAAGAGCGTGCCAGTATCACGCATCTGTTACGTTAACTGAGATATATCAGCGATTGGGCACCGACTGATGTCCGGGGCCCATTGCTTCCCGATTTACCCAGGCTTTGACATTCTTGGATTGAGACTGCTCAGCAAACTCCATTCAGACTGGCCGCTACACCAGCCACAAAAACACCCTCACACGAAGACGCGCCTTGCATTAACAATCAGATCAGCCCTTCCGCCTGTAATGCAGCCTGCACCCCGGGATCAGCCTCCATACGCTCAAAGAACGCTGATAACGCATCCAAACTAGAAAGATCCACACCGACTTTTTTAGCCCATCGCAACGTGACGTACAGATACGCATCAGCACCGGAACGCTGTCCGTTAGCAAGCCAATTGTGATGCTTCAAATGTGCATCAGCACGCTGGTACAACACACGCAATTTCTGGCGAGCGTTGTCCTGACTGAGTGCAATCATTTGTGGATCCTGCAAATAGGTGGTGCCTCCAAAAAGCGCCCGATACATGGGATGTACGTCGGAATTTGAGAAAGCAATCCAGCGATTGATCTCCGCACGCGCTTTCAGGCTACCGTCACCAGACAACCCACGCTCAGCAGGAGCAATATCAGTGATGTAATTGAGAATGGCTACACTCTGAGTCAATACCCAGTCACCTACTTGTAACGTCGGCACCGCACCTGCAGGATTCAGAGCAAGGTATTCAGGTGCCTTCATACTCTGATGGTCGAGAAACTGAAGATCAAATGAAGAACCAGACCACCGCAACAAAATGTGGTCGGCCAAAGAGCAAGCGCCTGGCATGATGTACAACTTCATTGAAGAACTCCGCAATAACAATGGAACCGAATTATGCACACTTATCCCAACCTAAAGAGTGCTTTTAATGAACTAACTTATTTTTCAGTCACTGTGTGTCTGTGCGTCAAAGCAACATCTGCACTAAAGAAAACATAGCCGCCGCCCATGTTCATCTGAACACACGCACGTCCAGCAATCCAAAGCAAACCAGACTTTGCCGCTCCCTAAAATGCCATAGATCATTCAATCAAGCACAGCTATCACGGACTTACTGCAACATAAAATAGCTACAGTGCTGACATCGCACCTGCAACCTCACCGACAACGACCACAGCGCAAACATCAGCAATCTGATAACTCAAGATTGCAATAGCGGCACGCGACACGCATCCACAACACCTACATCAGAGCATCTGCCAAGCGTGCAATACCCTCACGGCTACGACGCCAAGCGGGACGTTGCTGCCACTCAACCAAATTAAGCTGGCGCGCATTGGCCAGATAATCACTCTCCACCTCACGTAACTGAGTCACAATACGTGAGTCGTAACAAATCATGCCAATCTCAGCGTTAAGCGCGAACGAGCGGATGTCCAAATTAATCGATCCGAACAACGCAATATCATCATCCACACTCAGATGCTTGGCATGCAGGAAATGGGGACGATACAACGCAATTTTGATTCCTGCGCGCAACAGCTCCTCAAAGTACGCCTCCTGAGCCCAGGCCATCAGAAACTGGTTATTACTCTCGGACAGGATCAACTGCACGTCTACTCCAGATGTGCCTGCAATACGCAACGCACTGAGTGTGGCCTCATCAGGCACGAAGTACGGCGTCGTCAAGACAATACGCCGCCGTGCCAAATGGATCATTGTATTCACCGCATCACGCGCATTCTCGTACGGGTAAGCCGGACCGCTGGCCACTAGCTGGGCCGCAACATTTTGCTCACATATGGGAACATCTGGACGCATCCCCAAACGTTGACCAGTTTCAACAAACCAATCACTGAGAAACACCGCCTCCAGATGACTTACCGCAGGGCCGCACACGCGTGCGACCAATTCACGGTTGGGGAAATGCGGCACAAAATCTGGACATGCCAAATTCTGCGAACCGATATAAGCGACCCGATTGTCGATCACAGCAATCTTACGGTGGTTGCGCAAATCCATACGCCCACTGCGACGCCAGCGCAACCCACCAGGCAACATAGCGTGCACCTCCACACCATGGGCACGAAGGCACTGCTGATAGGCACGTAGACCGCGTTTAGCACCGACTGCATCCAGCAGCAATCGGCAAGAAACGCCACGCGCCGCAGCACGCTGTAATGCAGCCACAACCGCATCACCCACCGCATCATCGAACATCAAGTAATACAGCAAGTGCACACGTTCGCACGCGGAATCAATATCATTGATCAACAAATGCAGCGAAGCTTGGTAATCATCCAATAGATCCAAGGCGTTACCACGTGTTGGCATAAAATCGCCCTGATGCTCCACCAAAGGTACCAATTCCGCAGCGACGCCATTCTCCTGAGGCTGCCAGCGCAATGCACCCAACCCACGCTGCCACTCACGGATCACATGAGAAGCCAACGCCTGACGCAACACACGCTTACGTGACAGCCAAGGATGGCCAAACACCAAGTAAAGTGGCAAGCCAAACACAGGGACGAAACCAATCAGTAACAACCAGCTGCGCGCAGCACTAGGGGTGGTTCGTGCCGGGATCCAAAGCAACGCAACCAAACGGATCACCCAATCCAATGCAAACAGCCAAGTCCCTTCCATCCAAACCTACAAAGAACTTTCCTCAGCACAAAGTCAGGGCGGCCCTATGTCAGAACCTTTCGCAGTCATCACAAAGCAACCAACTAGCACCTGACTCCACCAGCACAGAAAATGCACCGCACCACACTAAGAAAACGGAAATGACGCTTGACAAATAGCATCTATAAAAAAATAAAAAACAATCACTTACTTAATCTTGCCTTCCTTGTAGATCACATGCCTACGCACCCTAGGATCATACTTTTTAAACTCAAGCTTCCCAGGAGTGTTCTTTTTGTTCTTGTCAGTCGTATAAAAATGACCAGTATCAGCCGAAGAAATAAGGCGGATCTTGTCGCGCTTGCCTGCCATGATGGATAACTCCTCAAACCTTCTCGCCGCTAGCGCGCAGCTCAGCAAGGACAGCATCAATGCCATTCTTGTCAATAGTACGCACAGCACATGTGGAAACACGAAGTTTAACCCAGCGGTTTTCGCTGGCAACCCAGAAACGGCGCTTATGCAGATTCGGCAAGAAGCGACGGCGGGTCTTGTTATTAGCGTGGGAGACGTTGTTACCCGTCTGCACTCGCTTGCCGGTAACTTGGCATACGCGTGACATTGCGCACCTCAATCGTTAATGAGCCCGACCACCACAGTCGAGCTCTGAAGGTGTCCCCCATACTCTGAGAGACGGCAACCCCGACGACACGAAATGCACAACGCGGCATCGGGAATCAAACACTTACACTGCGACAAAACAGTCAGGGAGCTGAATCCCCAAACCGCGGCCAATGTACAGACCTAACATAGCAAGACGCTTATTATGTGCGGCTATCCCTTACATCGCAAGCACTCACCAAAACACAATAGAATTCCCTCTAAACTGCAACGGTGGCATATCAAGTCGGAGAGCAAACCATGCCACATCCGGAAAAAAAACAAGCCCAGTGACCGTTACTTGCGTGAATCATCCTCTGCATACATTCACTCGCACTGAACATCAATCGCAACATAAATCATCCCTTACTACCAACCCAATGCCGTCACCGCTTCAATGCAAAGCACCGCAACACAGCACAGAAGCGTTCAAAGTAAGAAACCAACCCATCGAAATAAAATACCGACGATACGGACAACAACCCGCTCATCAAGCGCTAACAAGGCCCGCTTACGACCTCCTACAATTTCGACTCCTCAGCCTCAAACCTACGAGATGACTTCCACCATTGCCGACCCACTCGCACTGACACGCCAATGGATCGAACGCGCTGTCATCGGCCTGAACCTGTGCCCATTCGCCAAGGCCGTTTACATCAAACAACAGCTACGCCTGGTACTGAGTGACGCAACCAAACCTGAAACGCTACTGGAACATCTAGCAAAAGAATTACTACTGCTGCGCGACACACCAGCCGAACACATCGACACCACATTGATCGTGCATCCCCACGTCTTGACTGACTTCCTTGATTACAACGACTTCCTCGACAATGTCGACGCGATCATCAAGACATTAGATTTACAGAGCATATTGCAAGTGGCCAGCTTCCACCCGAAATATCAATTCCACGGCACCGCACCGGATGATATGAGCAACTACACCAACCGCTCTCCCTACCCTAGCTTGCACCTGCTGCGGGAGAAAAGCGTGGATCACGCGATAGCCGCATTCCCTGATCCAAACGTCATCGTGCAGCGCAATATCCAAACACTCAAACGTCTCGGCAACACAGGCTGGCAACAAGTGCTTGCTGGCACTCAAATAGAATGAACCACACAGAACTACATCAACTTCATTAAAAGTGGCCCACGTATCTATCACCCCATCTTGGCTGCCTGCGTAACACTGAATGGATGCACCTCAAAATACACTGACATGTGTACACCATATTCACACTCCGGCGTCACCTCAATACGCTGTCCAGCAACACATCGCTTGCAAGCTGGATAAACATCAAATGGGTGCCACCAGCACCAATGTCACCAGCCCATGCGGCAGCACATTGAAACCTGGCTAGCGCCTGCGCACCTCAAGTATTTCAACGTAACGTGCAACTGTCGACTCCACCAACACCAAGCGCAATGGGGCATCACCACGACTCTAAAATGTACATCATGGGAAACGACCTTCAGCACACCTCGCTGAGGCCAGCAACACATGAGAAAAAAGGACAACCGACATCCTCATGGATACTTCCCTCATAACTAAGTAGATAACAAGCAAATAGCATGTACGACACATGTTCACCAAAGAGCGCAACGCAATACAGAAACAAACAGCAACATGCTGCTACTGCTACTGCTACTGCTACTGCTACTGCTACTGCTACTGCTACTGCTACCAACATAACACTGCACAACACCCCAAGTGAGGAAAAAGGATCACCAGCAGGCTGAGCACATCCAGAACCAAAGGCGATACCACACTACCTAAAGCACACACCCACATCACTCACAAACCAACACATACACAACACAGAGCATACAACCCCACCGATCACATCCACCACACACGACGCGAAAAGAATGTTCAGACATCAAAACACGCTTCCAACAGGCTCTGCACCTCTGTCAATGAAGCCACAATCCGGTGCCCCAGCGCGCTTACCTGAGCATCCGGCATCAGCAAATCCGGCACCTGAATTGGCGTCATACCTGCAGCCAATGCGGCACGTACCCCAATCGGTGAATCCTCCACCACCAAGCAGCGCCTCGGAACGATACCAAGCGTGTGCGCAGCCAATAAATAAATATCTGGCGCTGGCTTAGCTTGCGCAACTTCACTCGCAGTACACACCACATCGAAACGCGACAACAAGCCTGCCGTATTCAATTTACGCAGCGCCAACGGACGCCGCGTAGACGTACCAACCGCACACGGAATACCACGCGCGAACAGCCACTCCAGTAACGTAACGATTCCTGGCCGATGCGGCACACCCTTCATAACCACCGCCTCATATAACGCATCGCTGCGGGCCAACAACGCTGTCGCTGATACAGCACCAATGCGTGCGCTCAGCTGCACGTGACAAGCGATATCGCTCACCCCGACCATCTGCAACCAGTAATCCGGCTCAATTTGGTGCTCAAGATCAAACGCAGCGCGACACCGACATTCGATGCTCACGCGCTCGCTATCAAGCATCAGACCATCCATGTCGAAGATCACCGCCTCGGGCATGAATGACAACGGAGCACTCACCATCATCGGCTCCCCTGTGAAAACAGCATCGCAAGATCCTGGGCTTCAAGCACACGCCACTGCCCTTCCGGAAGTCCATCCAGGACCAAGCCACCGATAGCACTGCGATGCAACGTGTTGACACGGTTTCCGGTTGCACCAAACATTCGTCGCACTTGGTGATAACGCCCCTCATACAACGTCAACCGTACCTGGCATGGTCCCAGTACTTCCAACACTGCTGGTTGCAACGGCTTTGTATCTCCATCCAACAGGAGAGTGCCGCTGGCAAACAACGTTGCTTCGTCTCCCCGCAACGCTTGCACGAGTGTCGCCTCATAGACTTTAGGAAGATGTGTCTTAGGCGAGATCATCCGGTGCAGCAGTGCACCATCATCCGTGAGTAACAACAGACCACTGGTATCCCCATCAAGCCGACCGACCGTGGAAAGCAACGGGGAGCGCAAGCGGAAACGGGCAGGCAACAAGTCATACACCAAGCGCCCCGCGTCCTTGGTCGAACAAATATAACCAGAAGGCTTATGCAGCATCACCATTAATCCAGGCGGCGGATCCAACGGTTCACCATCAAAACGAACCGCAGTGTGTTGTACATGGTCATCGGCATACAACACTTCACCTTCATCATTCGTGATACGGCCTTCTCTAAATATTCGGGCAACCTCTTTACGGCTCCCATAACCAAGATTAGCAATGTACTTGAGTAATTTCATACAGACCTGCCCTGCGCATCATGCCGTGACTCACTCTCAACATCTGCCCATATAGTAAGTGGTGATTGGCAAGCACGAAAATGAGCTGGCTGACCAAAACGCCCGTGCAATCCGCGGCAACGCAACGCTGACCACATAATCAGAAGACCGTACGGGTGAACATCAATACTGATGGCGTTATACACATGAAATCCAAATATGGACGCCGTAGGCAGTCACTTCACATGACACGGTGCTAACAACACACACAATGACTGTTTGGATCATCGCCAAAACCTTGCATTGCAACGCCATGATTTAGATGATCTACCACGTCCTCGGGCATTGGAGCGATAAAGCAAAGATCTATTGCTATGGCACTGAGAGCCAATCATGAAATAACGCAAAACAACTTCTTATCCGATCTTAAAGATACGTCTGTACAGCGGCCTCAATCTGAGCTAGTGACTGAAACCCAAGCAAACGTGAGACCTCCAGACCATTCTTGAACACCCCCAGGGTCGGAGTTTGCCGTAACCCCAAGTCACGAAAGAAATCCTCGCCTATCGTCTCCAAACGTATCTTCAACACCACCACACCAGCGGCTGCATCGGTCGCAGCAAATTTGTTCAAAGCCATATCTAGCATACGGCAGCCAGGACAATGTTCCTTATAGAAGTCCACCAACAGGCGGGAATGCGCCTTCAAGGCGGCATTGAATTCGTCAGGCGACGTAGCGGTAATGATCTGCATCGGAATCCTTGTTGCATTGATCCAGGACTTGATCAGTCCATTCAACAATGGCAAGCGCATCACGCTCGCCATGCGGCATCTGTTCGATCAACAAACGCGGGAATCGGCTGGCAAAAAAATCCGAGATCCGATGCACCGCACCGCAATAATACTCCTGCCCCCATTGTGTCTCGCCTGTACCAAAGACCGCGACAGACGGCGGCTTGCCAATCAGCTCTAACAATTCAACAATAAAACGCTTCATCTCGAACGGGGTACGACCAGCGTTATCAGTCCAGGTGCCAAGCAAGAATAATGTGTAGGTATGTGGATCAAGGGCTTGCCCAGCAAGCGTTTGCAAGTCAGTCTCGATCCAATCCACGCGATGACCTCTCTCCTCACAGCGCGCCCTGATGACACGGGCCACTTCACGTGTGTTACCACTTAGGGAGGCGAGAGCAAGCAGAATTCGCATGGCATCATCAGCTATAAGTCGTCAAAGCAGTTGTCTACATTGGTCTTCTTATAGCTGGCATTACGCATCTCAAAGAAATCCGTTTTTGTCTCGGTAAAATTGTCTGCATAAGCCCTGATCCAGGGCATGACGTTATCAGTAGTCTCGGTGTACAGCGTCTGGATACCAAGCATGCCAGCCATTTTATTAGCGCGGTACTTCACGTAGCGGATCATCTCCTCTACGTCAATACCGTCAATGCCATCAAGTACCTCACCAGTCCACTGTGTTTCTAGCTCAATCGCATGGGCAAATGCTTGATGCACGTAATCGGTCAATGCATCGGTTTGCAATTCCGGATTCTCACCAACAATGGCACGAATCACTTCGCTGATGAATTTGGTATGAGCCAATTCATCGCGGTTGATAAAGCTGATGATTTTGCCAGTGCCAGTCATGCGGTTCTGCCGCACCAAGTTGTAGAAATAGGCAAAGCCAGAATAAAAATTAATACCCTCAAGAATCGAGGATTGAATCAGCGAATACAGCAAAGTCTCAGCAGTTTTCTCACGCATAAAATCGTCATAGGCCTGCATGATTGGGGCATTGCGCTTGAGAATGGTGGGATGGGTCCGAGCGATCTCAAACACACGGTTTTGGTTGGCCAAGTCAGTGATGGAAGCCAACACATAGCTGTAGCTCTCGTTGTGAATCACCTCTTGCTGACCAATAATCGCAGCATTGGCATGTGCCGCCGGATCAGTGATGTACTCAGCAACGTTGTAGATGAAGCGTGTCTGCGGTGAATCCAATGTAGCTAGCAAACCGATGATGGCGTCATAAGCGTTTTTCTCGCGTGCCGACAGTTCACCGTATTGGCGCTTGTCGATCTTCATATCAACCTCGTCCGGGATCCAAAAGTTGGTCGACAATTCCTTGTACGCCCGATAGAAGGATGGGTAAGGAATGTCGTTCCAATTCAGAATGCCGCTGGTTTTCCCGTTAATAATCCCTGTGGAACGATTAGGATTACGGGGTTCCAAAATCTTGATGCGATCTAGTGAGATAGCCATGTTGGTCATTTAAGTCAAACGATGCAGGACACCGGCACAGGACCGATAGACTACAAATTCAGGCAGAGCAAACAGCATCAGCTTGAACACCACTCGCATTCGCTGATGTCAATGTCGTTAGAGCGCACGTAGTAAGTCGTCTTCAAGCCCTCACGCCAAGCGGTCATGTGAAGATCCAACAACGTGCTAGCACGGATGGTACTTGGCACATAGAAATTGAAACTGAGCGATTGATCAACGTGACGCTGGCGGCGGGCATTCTGGCGTATGCTCGCGAACTGGTCGAGCTTATAAGCACCCTTTTCATAATACGGCCACGTATCCAGCGACAATCCGGGTGCCACAACCGGGCGGCGGTAATCCTTCTTCTCTTCGTAGTAAAACGCGCTATAGATGGGGTCGATTGACGCAGTGGAACCGGCAATCTGCGCAGTACTCATGTTCGGCGCTACCGCCACCATATAGGCATTACGCACGCCATTGACAGCAACTTGGGCAGCTAATTCAAGCCATTGTGGGCTGTTGTAGTCACGCGCGCGGAAATACTCACCGGTCTGCCAGTCACTGCCGGGAAACACTGCATAGGTGCCCTTCTCCTTAGCCAACTCCATGCTTGCTCGAATCGTCAGGTAATTAATGCGTTCATACAACGCGTCGCTGTATTGCTCAGCTTCCTGCGAATTCCAGTGAATCGCCTTCTGCGCCAGCAAGTGATGCCAACCGAAAGTACCTAAACCAATCGCACGGTATTTCTGATTAGTAATCGTGGCTTGTGGGACGGGCAACAGATTCAGATCAATGACATTATCAAGCATACGCACCTGAATCGGGATCAGACGCTCCAATACATCGGCGCCAAGCAAATCAGCCTGTACCGTGATTGCACGACCAAGATTGATCGAAGACAGATTGCACACGACGAAATCACCAGCATGCTTGGTCGTAACGATCTGATTGCCACTGATCATCTCCTGTATGAGCCGGGTTGGCGTCATGTTCTGCAGGATCTCAGTACAGAGATTAGACGAATACACCATGCCAACATGCTTGTTGGGATTCTTCCGGTTCACTTCATCCCGGTAGAACATGAATGGATTGCCCGTCTCTAATTGGCTGACCATGATGCGTTTAAAGATGTCAATGGCCTTGACCGTCTTACGGCTGATACGCTCGTCAGCAACAACGTCCTCGTATTTACGGCGGAAGCTGCCATTGGGGTCACCCCTCTTCTCGTCATAGAAATCCTGCAGGTACCAACCTTTAACCCGCTTCACCTCATATGGGTCGAACAAATACCAATCGCCGCGACGTTCGACCGCTTCCATAAACAAGTCGGGAATGCAGACCGAGGTAAACACATCATGGGCACGTAAACGCTGATCTCCGTTATTCAGACGCAAATCCAAGAACGCTTCAATATCGCGGTGCCAAATATCCAAATAAACCGCAATCGCACCCTTGCGCTGACCAAGCTGATCCACAGAGACAGCGGTGTTATTGAGCTGTTTGATCCACGGCACAACACCACCAGAAGAGTTAGCTACACCACGAATCATTGACCCAGAGGAGCGTACGTAACCCAAATAAGCACCAACGCCTCCGCCATGCTTGGACACACGCGCAATATCGGTGTTGGAGTCGTAAATACCCTGCAAACTGTCGTCAACGGTATCAATGAAGCACGAAGACAACTGGCCATTGATTTTTCCGGCATTGCCCAGGGTGGGAGTCGCCACCGTCATGTACAAGTTAGACAGTGCCCAGTACGCTTCGCCAACTAGTTGCATGCGGCGCTCACGTCCACCTTTACCGGGGCCATACTCGTCTTGCATCAAATACAAGGCGATGGTAAGCCAACGTTCTTGTGGCAATTCAAACACGCCGCGAGAAGTATCGGTCGCCAAGTAACGTGTGGCCAATAAGTACAAGCCGTTATAAGTAAACAGCTTATCGCGCTCAGGATCGATCATCTGACCAGCCTCGATCAACTCCTCCTTGGAGTAGCTGCGCAAAATATCGTTGGAATAGATATTGCGGTCAGCCAAACTCTCCTGTAAACCGACAAACGAGCCGTATTTCTGGCTGGCATCGTAGAAGCGATTGCGGCTGGCACGCTTGTATAAGCGACGCAGATACAAACGTGCAGCGAAGTACTCCCACTCCGGCGCAGTCAGGTCAACACGTGACTCAGCCTCACGGATCAACAGATCAACCAAGTCATCAGCATTAACGCTATCCTTACGTTCGACGAACCCGAACACCGCGCGCTTATATTCAGCCACGTCCAATTGTGGGAATTCTTGGTGAATCGTATCGATAGCGCACTCCAAACGCGCACAGTCGAACGGCATACGGCGGTTACCCGCTTCTTTGGTAATCCAGGTAGACACATTGGCTTCTTCCACAGCCCGAGTATGCATCATGGCAGTTTGGCGTGGGATAGGCACCTCGTCCTCCGGTTCATCAGGATGGAAGACAGATAACGCAACAGGCGGAACAGACCCAGCGACATGGCCAGGATTGGGTAAAGAATCAGCGATAGCCGCAACAAATTGCTCTTTGGGAATCATGCGTCCTCCATCATGTGATACACGGATCTACCTCAAGCAGTGAGGTAGAAACCAGCTTTAGTGGACCTGGAAACAACAGCAGGTAGCCATACAGCTCGCACAAACAGAGCTACGGGCAACATTTACACACCGTCTACCCCATTAGGGAGACACCAAAACATGGACCGCGTACCGTGCTATGCACGCGGTTGTCAGCTGTTTTACGCAACGGGGACGGGCAGACAGGAACCGCGTCGATTTAGCCGCCCCCAACCCAACGGACGAAGGATGACAATCAACACTTACCAATTCCGCCGGGGATAGTCATACCCAACCCTACAGGGGGGCTGTACCTCCAAACGCTCCTGAAGACGCAAGATCAACCTGGGCCAACAACCACAAGATAATGGGGAGGAATGGCATCGTCAACACAAAATGCTGTGAAATCACCCAAACCTTTGACGCACCGTTGGTTTTATTTTTGCATCACAAACCACTGGCCAGACAACCACATCAACAGGTTGCACATTCAAGAATATAGGGAGAGTTTGACAGACATCCTAAGATGTGGCTGACAACAAGACACAACTGACTATTTCTGCTCAAAACAGGTCAGATTTCAATGGATGCACCCCAAGTATCAACTGCACTCACACACTTCTCAGACACAGCGCGGCGAGACTCTTCAATCATCGTCACACACTGTCACTCAAAGTACAGGTGCGAATGACTGTTAGTAACATCAGGAAAGCGGACTCAGAATAACGCATCATCTTGGAACTCACACACATAATGCTGCCGTGGCCAAGCATAGGTTGGCACTTCAATGACTTCGGGTACAGGAGGATCGTGAAACACGGATAACAAAGGCCGTTACGCAAGCGATACGACACCACCACCACGACACGCACGCCCAACATTGGTCGAAAATCGAACAAATACAAATGAAGCCAACGTAAACTTCAATAGTATCGGGCACCCAATCAAGCCACCAGCACCAGCCACAATCTCTGGTCACCAGAATCATCGCAACGAGTTAAACCACCGATTTCTTTGTAAAAGGTGACTGACTCAATTCTCACTCAGGTATTGCACCGCCGCACACCCAACCAATTACCACTGACAATCACAAGTGAATCCAAAGGGGCAATCATTCTTAGGTGGCATGGATTGATGGGACACAAGGAAGCGTTGCCTAACCAGTAATAAAAATAGATGCCGCTCAACGACCAACAGTAATTAAGCGCTTACGGTATTGAAACGACGACCAGAGCGAAGCAGCGATTAAAGCCACGCCCATCAGCCCAGTAATTACCTCAGGGACATGATATACGGTACCAACCAGCATGATGACCGCAAGCACACCAATCGCGTAATGCGCACCATGTTCGAGAAAAACAAATTCATCCAACGTCCCTTTGCGAACCAAGTACAAAGTGATTGAACGCACAAACATAGCGCCGATTGCAAGACCAAGCATAATGATGACGACATCGCGGGTAATAGCGAACGCGCCGATCACCCCATCGAATGAGAACGAGGCATCAAGCACTTCCAGGTACAGGAACGCAGCGACACCGGAGCGCTTCCCCGGCCCCATCACCCCATCCTCCTGTCCGTCCATCTTGAATAGCGCATCGACGCTATCCACCAACAAGTACAGCAGGATACCGCCAAGGCCGGCAAACAAGACATCCTGAAACACTTCGTAAGGCAAGAAAAACTTGGTCCCCATCAAACAAGCAACTGCGACAATTACCGCCATAGCATCAGCCTTACCAAGTTTGGCGAGCATGCGTTCAATCGGACCCAACCAGTGCAGCTGCCGTTCGTTATCAAACAGAAAGTTGAGGAACACCAGCAATAAGAACATACCGCCAAACGCAGCAATCGAAGGGTAGTGATCCGTCAGCACTAGGCTGTATTGCTCGGGGTGTTCCAACGCCAACTTCATCACTGGAATCAAGCCCATGCCGGTCGCGACCGCAACGATGACAATAGGAAACACCAGACGCATACCAAATACAGCAATGAAAATGCCAATCGTGAGAAACAGCTTTCGCCAGAATTCACTCATGTGCTTGAGAATGCCAGCATTAATCACCGCGTTGTCAAATGACAGCGAAACTTCCAGCACACTCAGCACTAAGCATAGCCACAGTGCCTGCCAGACACCGAGAGCAGTGCTGTACCCCCACCAAGCAGCCAAACTAAGACAGAAGGCGGTAAAGATGAAAGAAATTCGGAAATCGCGGAGCATAAAGAATCCAGAACAACAAGAAGCATAAACTAAACTCCCTTAATGTATGCGCTGCTACAACCGCATAGAAAGGGAAAGAAAAAGCTGGAGTCGTCCACACACATAAGGTAGACGTAAACAGCAGCAAGCAACCAGACTGCACGGGAACTCGCGTCAGCCAAGGTGAAACAGGAACAGTCTAAAGGGATTACCTAACGGGTGCCACACACTGAACTGCAATGAAAATCGAGATACAAGCTGACAATCACTCCATTTCACAACAGCAACCGGGACATCTCCTAGTAGATCGAACCTTAAAAACAAGCATCCTTTAACAGCATGAACTTTCATTACTACATGGCTATCCAATAAGAAGTCGTCAGTAAACAGGAATCCACAACAGCCCAGGCAAGTCAACCAAGGTAAATGCTTTCACCCACTCAATTCACGAGATAATTAGCCCCTGCACACCTGATGTAAAGCAATCAGTTACCAAGGCGATTCACATGAATGATTTGGACCACCCATTACACTCATCGAATACTTGAAGTACAGAAGAGCGGCAATGGGCTATAAACGTTCATCGTCAATGCCTTTGATGGCACTTCACCAAGGCAAAGCCCACTGTAAAGACTAATGATGTTCAACCACGAAAAACGACAAGCATTTTCCAATAATTATCCCAAAATACCTAAGTAGAAAACATTCATCGCTTTGAACCACTCAGGCATACATCGCTGTCAAGCAAACGAATATCCTTTAATTTTTAGACGCATCCACTCTCGATAACCACCGACATACCGTATGTCACAATGCGTATAGTGATAAGTACGCGTGCCTGGTCAAGGTTCACAACAACCACAATCACGATGTGCTTTAACTCATCATATTTGGCTCTTTACATGCATCTGGACATACCAAAGCACTCAATTTTTGACTATTAACTCGACACGAAAAACTGCAAAAGATTCTTACAACCACTAAATCGCCTGATACACCTCCCGGAGGACCGAAACTCGCTTCGGTACTAATACATATAATATGCTCCAAATATCGCATCAATAGCGAAGCATCTAGCAACCATCACAAAGCCTGCCCACTCAACATGACAATCAGGGCAGAAGAAGCCGAAGAAAAAGGGGCATCTTAGCCCCCTTTAATCTCGATAAGAAACGGCAAGCAAAGTTGCACACTCTGTATAAGAATGACTTTCTAGCAACTTCCTATGTCTCTTGTACCAATCAAACAACGAGAGGTTGCTTACGATCACGTTACAATTGCGACTTGTGAATGGTCACTTTGAAGCGCTTACGCATCATATCAACGTAAGCATGGACTGCTAGCGTTCCCTCAATCTGATCAAGCTGTTGTCTAAGCATCGCTTTCTGCTCTTCAGGGAGTTTCGTTAGATCACCAGGGATCACTCGAGTAACCGTAAACACTGCATAGCGACCATCGTCCAAACGCACTTTACCAACCGTCGGCTTACCCGCAACCGGAGATAATGCCGAAAAAATTGCACGGGTAGCCGCAAACGCCGGAACCTGTGCAGTACGTTGCAAACCGGTAAGAGGTGTAATCTGCAATTTCTCAGCTTTTGCGACCTCTTCTAAGGTTTCTCCCTTCTGCAACCGTGCTACCAGTGCATCCGCTGCAGAGGCCTCATCCTTTTCCGCACGATCAGCGCGCACCGCAGCAACAACTTGCTCACGCACCTTATCCAACGGCAGTTGCTGCTCAGTGGTATGCGCAATCACGCGTAATACCACGCTGTGATTCGGATTAATCTGAATGGGATCGCTAACTTTACCCTCCTGGATAAAATCGTGGTTGAACAACACTCGCTGCACTGCAGGATTAGCAGCAATACCAACAGCATCACGACGTGACAAAGGGCCAAGTTTGCGCAATGGCAGCCCCAATTGTTCGGACGCGGAAGAAAGATCAGTCGGATTTTTGACTAAAAGGTCCATCAGTTTTCCTGTAACGTCGTTGAATGCCTTATCAATGTCCTCCTTGGTTTGTTCTGCAGCAAGCTGATCCCGTACTGCTTCAAACGGTAATTGCTTAGCAGCCTTAATTTCTTCCAGTTTGATCACGTGATTACCAAATTCTGTTTTGATAGGGCCGACCACTTCACCCACTTTCATTGCAAAGAGTGCATCCTCAAACGGCTTAACCATCATTCCTCTCTGCACCCAACCCAAGTCACCACCAGCATCTTTAGAGCCAGGATCCTGTGAGTTAATGCGAGCCAGCGCAGCAAAATCAGCACCGGGTTTGCGGGCTTCCTCAACAAGTTTGGCAGCCTTAGCCTCGGCTACTTTTTGTGAAGCAGCATCAGCACCCGCAGTAATTAAAATATGCGCAGCCTTACGTTGCTCATTTTGAGCCTCCCCGCGTTGCTGGGCATCGTAGCGTTTACGCAACATAGCCTCACTAGGCGTCGGCCTGGGTAAGTGAGCGGCATCCAAATCAACATATTCGAACGAAAGTGTCTCCGGCTGACGGAAATCATCCCTATGAACGGCATACCATTCTTTGATCTGCATATCGCTAATCTCAGCCGTATCAAGCTTCAACGCCGGTAAAGTGACGAGCTCAGCATTGCGAGTCTGGCCGAGTAACGCGAGTATTCGCTCCAACTCGGTGTTCGGTACAAACCCAGAATCAAAAATCGCGCTGGGAATCATAGATAGCTGCATCATGCTGCGTACATAGCTCTCGTACATCTGCGGGGTACGCATCGTCGGTTCCTGAGCCAACAGCAGGCGATAGCGATCTTGATTGAACTTTCCTTTAACCTGGAAACGCTGATCGTTAGCAATAATGGTACGCACGGCCTCATCACTGATCACCACTCCCGCGCCCTCAGCCACTAAACGCATCACATGCTCTTCGATTAACTGATCTAACAGCTTGCGCTTGTTACTGAGGGTCTCGAACTCGCGTGCATCGAAGCCTTCGCCCTGCTGAGCACGCTGCTGCAGGCGCGCCTGATCGAAGCGGCTCTGGAACTCTTGCTTGCTAATCCCTTGACGCTGCCACAATAAAGATATTGGCCAAAAAGCAGGTGCAGACTTCCACCAAGTCGGCGAAGCCTGTAACTGCGCTACATCGTCCTTCCCCCCTACCCCTATGTAACGAACGTCGATCACAAACAGAAAAGGGATGACCAATAATCCGATGATAGCAGTCGCAATCCATCCAGATGTTTTTTCACGGAGTTTTTGCAGCATTAGTATTTGAGAATCGTAAGATCTGAGGAGATATTCTAGATTTTAACCTGCTTGAAGCGGCGCCAATTGTTTAACGTAAAGACACGGATGGCAGCTTTAGTGACTGACAACACATAGTACAAGCAGCATGCAGGGGGACACCGACTCTATCTATATGCACATGAGATCATGTGGTCACATATTAAAAGAATGTGTTTGATGCCTGAGCTCCAGACACACAGGGGAGAAAATACTGACTAAAGCTCACAACCTCCAGCAGGACAAGAGAAAACATCAAATTAACCAGCTGAGCCAGCGCTACGCGCTTTAGAGCTTCCCCTTTTAACAACATGCAACTAGAAAAGGAAATAGCTAAATTAAGAGAGCTTGAGAGAACCTCAGATAATATGGCGGAGCGGACGGGACTCGAACCCGCGACCTCCGGCGTGACAGGCCAGCATTCTAACCAGCTGAACTACCGCTCCACGTTTACAAAACTTTAATCATTAATGCTTTGGTGGGTGCTGAGGGTTTCGAACCCCCGGCCCTCTCCTTGTAAGGGAGACGCTCTACCGCTGAGCTAAGCACCCCCTAGCCAGCGGAGGATTTTACGGCATCTTTTAGTGCTTTACCAGGCTTGAATGAAGGGTTATTTGATGCAGCGATCATGATAGGTTCACCAGTCTTCGGATTGCGGCCAGGACGCTCAGCACGCTGACGCACCTGGAAAGTACCGAACCCTACCAACGTAACGGAATCACCCTCTTTGAGGGCCTCAGTAATTTCATTAACGACGGCATCAATAGCACGACCCGCCTCAACCTTGGACAAATTAGCAGCAGCAGCAACACCATCAATCAATTCGGTTTTATTCATCTAAAAACTCCCATTACGGCATTGAGCCGCAGAATCAAAAATCGGTCTTTTGCCTCATGAGGCAAGGAATTTAAACCAAGTACCTGATTAGCATAGCGCACACAACAGGTATAGCCACGAGTCGCATGCTTTTATACCAGCGCCTATCCAACACGCGCAAGCTGAACATGAACAATAACGATTAAGGCAACCGCTTTTGCACACATTTAAATAGCGTATATCAGTGTCTGACACGAGCATTGCTTGATCCCTTGGACTTGCCACGCACAGTAGACACACGCGAATGGGCCTTACGCGGTTTGCTCTTACCTAATTGGGCCGCAACTTTAGGTTCAAGTGGACTTTCAAGAGCTAAATCCAACACTTCATCAATCCACTTTACTGGAACAATCGTCAAAGCACGTGTCACATTAGCCGGGATATCAGCCAAATCTCTACGATTTCCTTCAGGGATCAATACTGTTCGGATACCGCCACGTAATGCAGCCAACAATTTCTCCTTCAAACCACCAATCACAGAAACTCGGCCACGCAAAGTAATCTCACCAGTCATCGCTACATCAGCACGCACTGGCACCTTGGTAAGCATTGACACCAAGGATGTGACCATGGCAATACCTGCACTTGGACCATCCTTCGGCGTGGCACCGTCAGGCACATGAAGGTGAACATCTTGATTATGCAAAAAGTCCACGTCAATACAGAAGCGATCAGCGCGCGAACGGACCACCGTCAACGCCGCAGACGCCGACTCCTTCATCACGCTACCAAGCTGACCAGTCAAAATCAGGTTACCCTTACCCGGGACAAGAGTAGATTCGATTTGCAACAAATCTCCACCTACTTCTGTCCAAGCCAAACCAGTGACTAGGCCAATCTCGTTAGCTTCCTCAGCACGGCCAAAATCAAAGCGGCGCACCCCAAGATACTTTTCAAGATTTTTCGAAGTCACCGCAAATAATACCTTAGACTTGGTTGACTTCTTAGCAAAAGGCTTCACACCAACTAAGGCAATCTCCTTGACAATTTTACGGCAAATTTTAGAGATCTCGCGCTCAAGGTTACGCACTCCAGACTCACGCGTGTAGTAGCGCACAATGTCGCGAATCGCGTCCTCTCCAATCGCCAATTCCCCAACAACCAAACCATTGGCTCTAATCTGTTTAGGTACCAAGTAACGGGTAGCAATGTTGAGTTTTTCGTCCTCAGTATAGCCTGGTATACGAATCACTTCCATGCGATCAAGCAATGGACCAGGAATGTTCAGCGAATTAGAGGTTGCCACGAACATAACCTCGGACAAATCCAGGTCAACATCAAGGTAATGATCATTGAACGCATTATTCTGCTCAGGATCAAGCACCTCCAAGAGCGCTGCAGAAGGATCACCCCGGAAGTCCATAGCCATCTTATCGATCTCATCAAGCACAAACAGAGGGTTTTTACTGCCAACCTTGTTGAGATTCTGTACGACCCGGCCCGGCATTGAGCCAACATAAGTACGTCGATGCCCCCGAACCTCAGCTTCGTCACGCACACCCCCCAAAGACATCCGTACGAACTTGCGATTGGTCGCCTTAGCAATAGACTGACCGAGGGAAGTTTTACCTACACCAGGAGGGCCAACTAAACACAAAATCGGACCTCGCATCTGTTTGACTCGTGACTGGACCGCAAGATACTCAAGGATGCGTTCTTTCACCTTATCAAGACCATAGTGGTCATCATCCAGTGTAGATTGAGCGACTTTCAAGTCCTTTCGTACCTTAGTGCACTTCCTCCAAGGGACCCCCAACAACCAGTCAAGGTAATTACGCACTACTGCTGCCTCAGCTGACATTGGAGACATCTGTTTAAGCTTGTTGAGTTCGCTCTTAGCCTTACTCTGGACTGATTTTGGCATCCCGATTTCGGCAATTTTACGAGCCAACTCCTCCAATTCACTCGGAAGATCGTCGAAGTCACCCAACTCCTTCTGGATCGCCTTCATCTGCTCATTGAGATAGTACTCACGCTGACTCTTCTCCATCTGCGACTTAACTCGACCACGGATACGCTTTTCCATCTGCTGAACGTCGATTTCACCATCGACTAGTCCAATGAGTATTTCAAGTCGGTCACCAATTTCGATAGTTTCCAACAGACGCTGCTTATGCGCCAAACGCACACTCAGGTGCGCAGCAATGGTATCGGCTAAACGACCTGGATCATCAATACCACTCAAAGTTTGTAACAATTCTGGAGGGAGCTTGCGATTGGTCTTAACGTACTGCTCGAAGAGCGACAACAGAGATCGAACAATTGCCTCAATTTCACGTTCTTCGCGCCCCTGAGTAGAGGCAATTTCGATACCACAACCTCGTAACGCACCATCATGCTCGACTACTTGATCCACACTCACACGGGTTAGGCCTTCGACCAACACCTTAATCGTGCCGTCAGGAAGCTTTAACAACTGCAGCACCTGAGCATAAGTACCGATGGCATGCAAATCAACCACACCAGGATCGTCAATGTCAGCCGTTTTTTGTGCAACCAACAAGATGCGCTTATCAGCGTCCATTGCCTTTTCAAGCGCCCGCATTGACTTTTCACGACCTACGAACAATGGAATCACCATGTACGGGAATACAACCACGTCACGCAGCGGCAATACCTGCAGATCAAGGGCTTTTTGAGAGGACTGAGTCATTAGCACTCCAGTGTAATGCATTGAATTTACGGCAACAGAAAAGACAATGGCCCCGTTATGAGGCCATTCGGGCAAGCTTACAAGAGCTTTCTTTAAAACCGTCGACTCTCAGTGTCAGTTATACGAATAGCCGCAACGCTATAAAGAGCATTCATTCGCCGGAAGCAACCTTTGCAGGCATCGTTTGATAAATCAGATAAGGCTCAGATTTATTTTCAATAACCGATTCATCGACAACAACCTTACTAATACCTTCCTGAGAAGGAAGTTCGTACATGGTATCCAGCAGAACCAACTCAACAATAGTACGGAGACCCCGCGCACCAGTCTTGCGCTTAAGAGCTTTCCTAGCCACTGCTGAAAGCGCGTCCTGACGGAACTCCAACTCTACGTTCTCCATCTCAAACAGCTTTTTGAACTGCTTTGTAATAGCGTTCTTTGGCTCGGTTAAAATTTTAACCAAAGCCGACTCATCCAGCTCATCAAGTGTAGCTACAACTGGCAATCGCCCAACGAATTCAGGGATTAACCCAAACTTAATCAGGTCCTCTGGCTCGACACCAGCTAGTACCTTACCAACATCGCGCTTACTCTCTGAGCTTTTGACCTTAACACCAAAGCCAATACCACCAACTTCATTGCAACGCTGTTGGATCACTTTATCTAGACCAGCAAAAGCACCGCCACAGATGAATAAAATATTTTTGGTATCGACCTGCAGGAATTCCTGCTGTGGATGCTTGCGACCACCCTGAGGAGGCACAGAAGCAACCGTACCTTCTATCAATTTCAGCAATGCCTGCTGCACACCCTCACCAGAAACATCTCGGGTAATTGATGGATTCTCACTCTTACGGGAAATCTTATCTATTTCATCAATGTAGACGATCCCATGTTGCGCCTTTTCAACGTCGTAATCACACTTATGTAACAACTTCTGAATAATATTCTCCACGTCCTCACCAACATAGCCAGCCTCAGTCAATGTGGTTGCATCGGCAATCGTGAAAGGCACATTCAGCAAACGCGCCAATGTCTCGGCAAGCAATGTCTTGCCGGAGCCTGTTGGGCCAACCAACAAAATATTAGATTTAGCCAATTCGATGTCGTCATTCTTATGCCGACTTTCGATCCGTTTATAATGATTGTAGACGGCTACAGCAAGAGTCCTCTTAGCACGCTGCTGGCCAATGACATACTGATCCAAAACCTCAAGTATCTCCTTGGGCTTAGGCAAACTGGAACGCGCAGATTGCGACTTCTCTTCCAGTTCCTCGCGAATAATATCGTTACACAACTCAACGCATTCATCACAAATGAATACGCTTGGACCTGCGATCAGCTTGCGAACCTCACGCTGGCTTTTACCGCAGAATGAGCAGTAAAGAATCTTATTTCCGTCACCAGAACGGCTTTGCCGGTCTTCGCTCATGCTTTTGTTACCCGATTAGCGCGGTAGGTATATATGCAGATTTACCCATGACAATACCACAATATGAGCAGAACAACATCACAGATTCCATTGCAACTAAAAATTTTCCAACTGATGCATTGAGAGATCAAGAAGACTGGATCAACTCTTCCTGGCGCTGCCCAAAGACCTGATCTACCAAACCATAAGCTTGGGCATCAACAGCACTTTTAAAGTTATCACGCTCGGTGTCATGAGCAATAGTCTCCAAGGACTGTCCCGTATGCTTAGCCAATATTTCGTTTAGACGTGCACGTAAAGCAAGTATCTCACGCGCATGAATGTCTATGTCAGTAGCTTGCCCCTGGAAACCACCTAACGGTTGATGGATCATCACACGCGAGTTCGGCAAAGCATAACGCTTACCAGACGCACCTGAAGCCAGCAACAACGCCCCCATAGAAGCAGCTTGACCAACACAGATAGTACTGACAGCGGGTTTAATGTACTGCATCGTGTCGTAAATGGCCATACCTGCAGTAACCACACCACCCGGAGAATTAATGTAAATATTAATGTCCTTCTCGGGATTTTCCGCTTCCAAGAAAAGGAGTTGCGCTACTATCAAATTGGCCATGTAATCGTCAATAGGGCCAACCAGAAAGATGAGACGTTCCTTTAATAAACGCGAATATATGTCGTAAGCACGCTCCCCCCGGCTAGTCTGTTCGACCACCATCGGCACTAGATTTAAAGCTTTTGTCACATCATCCACGCGGATATCTCCGACTCTAATTTAAACATCCATACGTTCAACACAGAGGTACACAAGGAACTAACTTTGTTATTGGGTAGAACAAAAGCGCCTATATTCATGTATCAAGAAGACACATGATCGCAAAACTAACCAGTTTATTGCTGGATAGCTTCCTGGAACGACAGCACTTGTTCAGTTTTCTGTGCACGGTCAGCGATCCATTCGATCACCTGCTCCTCCATAACCAAGCTCTGTACGCCCTCCATCAGTTTGGGATCATTGCGGTACATTTGAAATACCTCTTCGGGCTCCTCGTAGGTTGAAGCAATCAAATGGAGCGTTTCAGTGACACGCATAGGATCCAAGCGCAATCGATTGCGTCCAGCAATCTCACCAACCAACAAGCCAACCAAAACACGTTTGCAAGCAGCATCCATAAAACCAATATGTGCATCATCGGGGATAACCGTAGGGTCACGACCACTCAGTCGAATCTGCTCAATCTGCTTAGCTAACATTAAGCGAGCCTCTTTCTCAACCAAACGAGGCGGCATTTCAACATGAGCGTAGGCAGCAATTAACTGCTCCCCGATCTCACGACGCAGATGACTCACTAGCGCCCCCTTCAATTCACGTTCTAGATTTGCACGGATATCTGCACGAAAATCCTCTAATTTTCCGCTCTTCACCCCAAAACTCTTGATGAACTCTTCGTTCACCTCCAACAACACTGGCTCGGAAACCTCAATCACTTTGACATGAACTTGCACAGCCTTACCAGCAAGCTGCATTACACGCCAATCATCGGGAAAAGTTACATCCAGCACATTTTCATCTCCCTTAGATAAGCCTTCCAAACCACGCTCAATCTGCTCGAACATCACACCGGAACCAAGAATGGTGCTACCGGCTTCGACACCTTCAATCGGCAAACGTTCATCACCAGCTTGCGACCAAGTCTCCAGAGCCACCAGATAACCCACCTGAGCGCCATGCTCAGCGACACGCCAAGTGCGCCGCTGCAACCTCAAATTTTCGATCATTTGATCTATATCAACGTCGGTCACTTTGGCGGTACGTCGAACCACCCCAAGCTTGGATACATCAATCTCGCCAAAATCAGGCACCACTTCGAAGGTAGCGACAAAATTAAGCCCCCCTCGTTAGCATGATCAATACGGGCTGCACCCGCTAGACGCAACGAATGCGCACGAATTGCAGAATCAAGAGTCTCACGCAATAAACTATCAAGCACCTCAGCACGCACCTTTTCACCGAAGCGCTGCTCAATCACTTTAGCTGGCACCTTACCAGCACGGAAACCATTAATACGCGCGGCACGAGCAATTTCACGTAAACGTTCATCAACATGAGATTCCAAACGGTCTTCCGGCACAGAGAAGGTCAAACGACGCTCCAAATTACCGATGGATTCGATCAAAACTGGCATGTTGACTCCTACCTCGACGACCCATTAGGCCAGTACGAATTTTTAGTGAAATTGTAGTTGAACCGGATAAAGGCAGTCAGCCCGCCCTCACCTATAGGAGACTATTTTCGCCGATAACGGCGTACACTTCCAGCACCCCCAACAGACACCACGCTTGTGAAAGATCAAGTGTTAAACCCTATGCAAACTAATACCAAGTTCCCTTTATGCGTCCAGTAAAAATTATTGGCACCCAATCGATTCCTCAAAATAACTGTACTAGATCACCCACATCTTCTTCATTTCTTCAAAAAAGCCCCTTTAATCCATGAAAAATTTGATATATATCAATAACTTAATACAAAACCATCATTTCTACACATGAGGTTACGTACTTTAAGTTGAATGATTCGTCTATACTTGACTGCTTAAAAGAGCATTGCCGGTGTGGCGGAATTGGTAGACGCAAACGGTTTAGGTCCGTTCGCTTTTAGCGTGCAGGTTCGAGTCCTGTCACCGGTACCACAAGCTGAATAGATGTGATATGGACAAGAAGAATCCTTAGACATCAACCGCCTCAAAATTTTAGAAACCCTTATAACTGAACACCAAATAAAAATATTACCGCCGTACTCTTTATAAAAGATTGCGTAACACGTCACTAATGAACGTAAGCGGGAAGCCTTTGGAATGCCATCACCTGAATCTCTATCACTATACTATCCACAACCCTTACCACAGCCCTTAAACTGATAATTACGATGCAAGTAATGAAAAATATGAGTATTTAAAATACCTCAAGCCGATCATTATAATCAGAACCCTAGACTCAAGCTTTATTTATAAAATATTAATTTTTTAATTTTTATATAAAAATATCTATCATTAATATGTGATAGATATATAAAATGGAGAATTTACCATTACCTTGAAATATCGTTTAACGTTAAGCGACAGATCATTATTAGACCTTATGAACCACCTTAAGATGCTCAACGAATAAAAACACCAAGAGTAAGCCTAATTACTATTCTTCACAAAGAGAAAAAGATAAGGCATTGATAAATTTGAATTTTTAAATTTATGAGCGTCCTATTGAGAGAGTATTATAGAGTTAACAGGAGGTTACAGCAAGATTTAAAGCGCTCATAGCTATAGCTAGAAAAACTAGCGATTGTTGATTTAATCAAAAGTCCTACGAAGTACTTTTGATCTACCCGGAACGGAGTGCCGAATCTAATGATACCTGCTTTCCACCCTATCCAAAGTCAGCATTTATTAATTAACTTAATGCTATCCAAAGATAATATCTTGCCTAAACGTTAGAATAGGAGGCTTTTATTATGTTTCTACAAAGTGAGGAAAACTATCGAGAGGAGCCAATCTTCATCTGCTCAGTCTGCTCAAACAAGCGCATTCAGGAAAACTACTCTTTAACCTCCTTCCAGTAAAGAACATACAGAACTATCCTTTCAAGGTCGCACGTCATATGTTTTTTGACAGAAAACTACTCAACATAAGGAAGGGTAGTATCGATAGAAGCAAACTCAAACAACCCAATTTATAGCCTAAATTAGGCGAAGGTTAATCTTGCAGCCCTTCTATAGATTTCACATCGGAACACAGCACTTATACCCTAAGAAAACGTGCCCAAGACATTACAGTCGTTATAAAGTCTCAAAAAAAGTTCCAGATTTAAAGATCCAAAGAAAACAACGGCTCTATGTCGGCAATATCCTAGCAATTGTCAAGTTACTGTCGCTTCGTTATGGTAGAGGAATCGACTCCGCTTCTGTTGTATGGAGTCGCTGCGTCGGGGATGCGCCAAGGAACGCTGATCGGTCTATCGGGGATCACCGGTCTGACGAATACGAAACCATGGCTTATGCATTCCCATGGACAACATTAACTATCCCGGGAATAGCATGTATGAAACGCATACAAGCATTAGTCGTTCTTTCACTTCTTTTCATAGCAAACGCGCAAGCACAGCAAGGCACACTTTTCTGCCCGCAGTTACCTACTACATCCAAGCTACACTGGGATCAGAACGTCGGCATCGGCTTTCTATTCTGTAAGGCCAGCAATGAAGAGGGCCGCATGGTATTGGGCGTCATTTTAACAACGCGCGACCCTAATATCCCGATGACTCGCAATCATCGTGCCGAGAAGAGCCAAATTGGCTCTGAGAAATTTTACTGGTACAAACTTGACTTAGGTATAAAAAACACGCCAAGTCAAGAAAACCGCCGCATTACTGTGGTTACTTTAGGCAGAAAGCGCTATGCACAGATGTGGATCGACGCACAGGACGAACAGGAACTGGTAATGATGCAATTTGTAATCAGTAAGCTCGACCTTGAATCCGCAAGCCTGGCACTACTGCCCTAAATTTACCGCTGGACCCTGAAGATCCTCTCAACCGCAAAACTAATGACATCAAGGAATCTCTTCCTATGTTTCATGCACCCTAATTACCCCTGAGCAATATCAGTAATTACAAACATGTTCCATTGTTCCATTCGTTTTCTCACTTGTACCAGCCTAATGACCTATTTTGACTTGACCTTCTCGGGAATGTATAGCAGCGAACCCAAATGGAGCCCAGCAAATGAACACAATCAAAAATAACGGTAAATATCTGAACTAACTCTCTTGCCGGATCGGATAGCAAGTCACCCTAAACAAGGAACCAAGCTATACACACACCCATCTGACTATATTTTGGCTACAGCATCTGGTTCACCCAACGTCACTAAGTAGAAAACAACACCACACACACACTGGATGAAAAGTAGCACTCTACTACATACAAAAATACTGAACTCATCAGGAATATCATGCACTTATAACAGGAAAGCCTAGCCTAAATAACTTTCAAAGATTATAAAAATATTCACAAAAGATTAGGTAAAGCACCAATAGTAACTAACGCCACAAGAATGGGTAATAACACATCGTTTAATATCACGTTTAAACATCACGCTTGGAACATACAGTTCCACAACCACTGATGATCAACCATAAGCACAATCTGTTTATCACTGCCTAGTACGCTGGATTGGCGATACGACCTATACCACCTCAAGATGCAAAGAATCTGAGAACGGCATCTATAGCAAGATCACCCCAGACATCTCCGCTCCATCGTTACCATCTGCTCCCTCATGACTACACATCACCCTCAATAATGGCCTGCTCGACCAACTTTGAGAATACCTATACTAGAAATTAACTACCCGGCATTCCAAAGAATAGATCGAGACAAAGTTTCAAATGTCCTACAGAAACTATGATTGGTTGTTCTATGCACTGGCAAGATAATTTCGGCACATCAATGCTCATCTCCTGCTTCGCCAACCACAAGAACATCAGACATCTCATAACTACGCTATACGCAATCACACAACACACCCAAGCAGCACTCATTTCAACCATTTTACAAGACAAACTCTAGAGTACATACGAGATCACAAACGCACGAAAGGATACACGCAAGCTAAAAGCGCAATCTAACATCGAAAATATAATTTCTATAGACGATCAGTTACCGCTGCACGCGGCCACACTGATTTGACATCATAAACCACCGCCTGCGACTTACCTAGAGCTGCAATAGTCGCTACATCGTACATTCGGTACTGGGCATGCGCCACCGCGAGCACAATTGCATCATAAGCACCGGCCTTGGGCTCCGTACACAACGTGACAGCCTCATGCTCCAACGCTTGCTGCGGATCAGCACAAGGATCGCAAACATCGACTTGCGCACCTAAAGTCCTGAACATGCGCACCAAATCCAAAGCGCGGCTGTTACGTAAATCGGGGCAATCTTCCTTGAAGGTAACACCCAACACAAGCACCACGGCACGTGTCATCGGCACACTAAGCTCACCAAGTAAAGCCACAACACGGTCCACAACATGCCGACTAACACGATTGTTAACGCGACGTGCCGTATGAATCAAATCCGGGTAATACCCCACACTCTCGGATTTGTGCAACAAATAGTAAGGATCCACACCGATGCAATGACCACCCACCAAACCCGGGCGGAAAGGCAAAAAATTCCACTTGGTTTCTGCCGCTTCGAGAACGTCCAAGGTGTCGATACCGAGCCGATCAAAGATCAATGCCAACTCATTGACCAACGCAATATTCACGTCACGCTGAATGTTCTCAACCACCTTAGCTGCCTCGGCAACTCTGATCGACGGAGCACACCAAGTACCAGCAACGATGATCTGCGAATATAACGCGTCCACGACAGCTGTAATATCAGGGGTGGAACCTGAAATAATCTTGCAGATGTCCTGTAGCCGACGCTTACGATCACCAGGGTTAATCCGCTCAGGACTGTAACCACAATGAAAATCGACATTAAAGCGCAACCCAGACCCAGCCTCCAGCAATGGCACACAGACTTCCTCCGTTGTGCCCGGATAAACTGTGGACTCATAGATCACTAAATCCCCAGGCTTAAGTACCGACGCAACCAACATGCTGGCCGAACGAAGCGGCCCCAAATCCGGTTGCTCAACCACATCAATAGGGGTAGGCACCGTAATGATGAAAATCTGACAGTCACTCAATTCCCGAGGATCACTGCTATAACGCAAATGTCGCGCAGCTTGGAGTTCCTCAAGCTCAATTTCACAAGTAATGTCATGACCGGCACACAACTGCTGTACCCGACATATATCAATGTCGAACCCAAGTGTCGGACGCTGTCGACCAAACGCAACCGCCAACGGCAATCCCACATACCCTAGTCCAACCACGGCGATGCGCGCCAACGTTGGCCCCCCTTGCTTATCAGCAACCATGCCACTCAAAAATACTTGTCCGCCTACACGATAAAACCTAGACTACTTAAGATAACGTACCGGCCACGAACCGTATAGACGCCACTAGGCAGTTCACATTCTTGCGCCAATCAGGCACCCTATAACACCTAAATTGCCCGGGTGGCGAAATTGGTAGACGCAAGGGACTTAAAATCCCTCGACCTTTAGGTTATGCGGGTTCGACTCCCGCCCCGGGCACCAATAAATTCAACCACATGAGCATTCATACAGCGGACAGAACTTCACATTAAACGGCTAAGAAAGATGGAGCATTTCAAGAAAAAGTCCGTTGCTCTAAGTGAACGTGAAATATGCAAATATCATTTGCCATGCTGATCCAAGGGGTAACTAAAAAACAACTAAGAAACTATTGCCGTCTGTTCAACCGAGGTCTTGAAGACCTGTAAAAACGCGCACTTCAAAGAATCACAAGATTGAGTACACACCTTGTGAAAACCCTCCATCAAGCATCACACCCAAACACTTAAACGCGCTTCCACACTACAAAATGCTCCATATCGCCAAGACGATAAAAAAGAAAGAAGAATATAAAAATATCACCAGCAATTTACTGATCAAGCGATGCAGCACGCAACGCCTCACCTGGCTTCGTGAAAATTCGCTGCCGCAGGTTTTCGACCTGTACATCATGCTCTTTGGGTTCTAGTTGCTGTGCTTCGATTTGCGCGCGCTGCGCTGCGTAATGCTTATATTTTTCCTGCCAAATCTCATCCTGCCTTCTGATCTCTGCGACGCGATAAGCAACCTCAGGACCAAGCAAGCCCACAACTTGCAGGCGTATCCCATCAGGCGTCACTTCATCCTTCTGGAGTTGGATAATTTTCACAACAGCATCCTGCTGCTGTTGGATTTTTATACGCTCTTCCTGTACTTTCGATGGAAGTTTCTGTTCAAGAGCAACAAGGCGCTTCTTCTTCTGCTCATCTGTCAGCGCTTGATCGTCAGCGATCTTAAGACGCTCCAAATCGTAACGCTGCCGTTGCTGTTCTGCACCGAAAAATGGCTCACTCCAGTCGCCCAGCGTTCGAACCGCAAGAGATGCGCGCTGATCAAGTGCACGTTGTACCGCCACAAAGTCCAGCTTGTCGCCAAGTACCATACCCATGTCTGGCAGCTTCACCAACTGCGAAAAATACGCACAGTAACGTGTCCAAACATCCTGCGCCTCAGCCTGCGCGGACTTGCCATGCAGTTGTTTAACAATCTCATGTGTAACAATTTCATCAAGTGCGGCAGGCGTTAGATCATTCTGTGCAGTCAAAAAATAATCGAAAAAATCCCGCACAGCACTCACTCTTGCAAGATGCCCATACGCATCAAGCGGCAACGGTGGCGCAATGGAGCCAGCCAGCGATTGTGGCAGTACCGTTGGCACCGTAGAATCAACGGGCAACCTGGATAGCCGATTGGTAGTTTTTCCCTCTCCAACCGCGACTTCTTTTAATAGATTATTTGACATTTGCGGTAGAGATAAATCGACTGCGCCAACATCAATTGCTTGCCGTACATCGAACGAATACCAAACACCACATACGACCACGCAGCCCAATATCAAATAAAGCACAATACGATGATTCACAAACGAATATTTTTTTATCACTCAAAGACCCTGCATTTTCAGACGATTCACATGAGTGCGTATTACTGCTAAAGGATCCTCCGCATACGCACCGCGGATACCAAGAACTTGGTTTATTTCATCAAAATGGTTCCAATTAAAGTTATTGCTTATTACCTTACCGAACATGGAGCTACAGGTAGAGACCATGCCATCATTGCTACCAGAGCCGCGATTGATCATCACTCTCCCAAATCGATACAACGCTTTTGTAGTTGGATCGACAAAATTTGCAAGATCAATAAAAGGAATCACACTTGTATCGATAACATTGGTACCGAAGAGTGATTCTTTTTCCTTAATCGCTGCACCACCCCATGAGTATAGGTATTGACGATGACTTCCGAAGGTTTCAAATTCTGCTCCTCCCTTACATGAAGCAAGTTTATCAAGGCCAGCACTTGGATAATTCTCGTTAAATATCACTACTTGCGATGTCGTTAGACTCTTTAACGCAGCAAACATATCCTGATTCAGATTAGCGGTTGTTATCGAAGCAAACGCATTACTGAGGCCACCCAGCGCCGTTGACAACGGCCTAATTGGATTCTTATTCAACAGCTCCTCAAAGTAATCTGCCAATTCCGAACCATGATGAGGCGTACCAATAGTCGTCAACGAAGCAACAAGATCGGGAGCAACAGCCGCTACGTAACGGACAGTCAATCCACCCTGACTATAGCCAATCAAATTAACTTTCTCCGCCCCGGTAATAGCAAGGACTGCCTTAACGTATGCGAGTAATTGCTCACCACGACCATTTGGGCCATCTGGTCTCTGAAAAGCAGATGAAGTGGACAGATAGACATTTGCACCATGTGCTCGCAAATCCTCGGGAATCCTGTAAAAATAATCAATAAAAACAAATAGCTTATCGACTCCCCCGAAACCAGGTTCGAAAATGATCGGATATTTTGTCGCCGCATAACTGTCTTTGGATGCAGCCGACGCAACCCCCATACCCGTCAGCATTACTAAAGCAATCGTATTAACGAAAAAAACTGTGCTCATCACGCACGCAAGCATTTTCTTCATTAACTCATAATAAATAAAATTAATCAATTCAACCCACCCCGAAAAATTTAGATCAGAAAATGCTAAGGAGATGATTCTCACACCTTAGAAAATCCATTTCAAATAGAATTAAATAATAAAAAAATAAGCAATTACTATCATTAAGACTTAGAAAGCTATTTCTCTATTTCGCAACCTCAAAGATCATCGCAACATTTACTTCAAAGTAAGAGAAGTTCAATGTCATTTTGATCGATTTTCTCTATCTCTATTTTTATTTTATTGTATATAGTTGGTGGCCGTGTTAATTTTAATTATTCGAAAGACCAGTGACGATACATTATTCATATAAATGAATAAAAAAGAGTAAAAAAGCAGCTCCGAAATAATGATTTATAGAAAAAAAGATGAATTTTGATGAGATAAAAACAACAAAAGTGTTAAAGATTAAAATTTGATGACTTTAATTAATCCACACTCTTTGAGTACGCTGGACAGTATCGTTGGCGTATCTATCCCGACAAATAATCTCCCATCCATTACTCGCGTACATAGAAATTACAGTAACCGATAGCTAGCAGTGCAAAGAATGATTAGGAGGCAGACAATCCATCAGTATAGGGATATTACGATATAACAATTACACCATCAGGAAGATGACCTAATGCCTCTTTAAATTCCTACTATTCAGAAATATCCTTATTTATCTTTTTATCCCCAATTGAACCACCATCACACTGATGGCTGCTATCAACGTTTATTAAATATTTAATGATGACATCCAACACACTGGATCAACGCAAATCAAAAAAAGAAGATCGTTAATAGCCCCCACAATATAATCAATGATATTGGCATATCAGTCATACAGCAAGACCTGAGTGATAAAATTATCATCTTTCAGAAGGAATTTAATACTTATTACGCTGCATTCCATCTATACAACACTATCACCACTAAAGAATCCCATTGATCAACCACAAAATCAACACACGTCACTCACACGGCAATTTACATATTTTAATAAAGCGACGCATCAATATAATTTACTAAGATTCATACCAGGACGGCATCAGCAGTATTTCAACACACTTTCCCATTATAGAATCACCTCCACCATCGCCAGAACGAGAGCACTTGCGGCGTAGATACTTCTTCCATAGCCTGCCCAATAGCATCCTTAGCATCCTTAGCATCCTTAGCATCCTTAGCATCCTTAGCATCCTTAGCATCCTTAGCATCCTTAGCATCCTTAGCATCCTTAGCATCCTTAGCATCCTTAGCATCCTTAGCATCCTTAGCATCCTTAGCATCCTCGATACTATCCAGAAACATCTGTAAACCAAAGTCACAGAACCGCCGCACAGATGAACAGCAGCATCAACCATTCTGGTAGATCTTTTATAAGAACTCAGCATATATAACTCTCACCACGCAGGAGCAGATCACCCGTTCTTTAATTACTGTATGCGCTCATTTCTCACAAATAGGTCCAGTTTAAGAAGCATGCTATTACAAATATTAATGCGAGTTGGACAAACCACATATTCAGTTGTCGCAGCACCGACAATATGTCCGATTCAAATCACAGTGAATCACGCAATTACCCATGTAGAATACAAGCATCAATAACGTCATTGGTGATTTTTTGCATCATCTCAGCTCAGTCTTCTATTTTTTCCATGATGTCACAACATTACAGACTTACCAAAACTACATCCAACGAATAATATATAGGTACCAGTACTTTCTCTACAGCGTCTAAATGAGAATATATCCGAGAAATATTTCACGGATATCATAGAGAGAATTTAACCATTCGATTATATTAAAGAAGATATCTACTACTAATGTGATTGATCAGAAATATGAATGAGAGAGAGCATTCCTAATTTCACTAATCGGTGAATATCATCTCAATCAGAATTCACGTTTATTAAGACTCTATAAGAGCAAACGGCATACCCTTCTGTATTCATTCACTTTAAGAATAATACTATTTTAAAATTTCAGTTCTTATTCTTTACATAGAAATATGGATTTATTTCTCAGATCATCTAAGACGATATCGTGACGATCCGTGAGGCAAGACTAACCGCATTAGTCGCATCATATCATTGTTATCTTACATTTCATCTCCAGAATCACACATAATTGAAGCAATGTCTTTTTTTCAGTTGCAATCCATGATGGAATCATAACTATACAAATATTCAGAAACCTATATGCAACCTAATATTTCAAGATTTGATGATAGGTATTCATGAAAAATTTAATTCCTGAGTCAAATTTCTCTAGAATCGATAATCATCAAAAAAACAGTTTATATATTAAAGATATTTCTTGTATTCATAAAGCACTCTTATTTAAAAAGAAAGTCCGAATAGAAATTAGGGTAGTAATCCAGGCATACAAAACAACTACCGCATAACTAACACTAACATGTTGGTTGTATACAGGATTACAACAGGCCTTGAAACTTAGAATAATCTAAGAATAATGGAAAAATTATGTAATAAATTAGCTCCAACAGGATAGTCAATCCATCTACATAGTTTGGCGAATGCTTAAGCAATGCCAAAGGCTGTACGGTCAAATCGACGATACCCGATCGCTTCATGCAAATGCATGCTGGTGATTAATGTGCTACCATCCAAATCGGCAATGGTGCGTGCCACGCGTAGAATCCGTTGCATTGAACGTGCCGATAGCTGCAACTGTTCGATCGCGCGTTCCAGCAAACGCTGGTCGGTGGCATCCAAACAGCAATGACGCTCGGTTGCGGCTTGGCCCAGATGCGCATTAAGCCCCGCTTGTCGATTATATTGCAAAGTCCTGGAATCAGTAACACGCCTCCGCACTGTAACACTATGTTCACCACGCGGTGTACTAGGGCGCAGTAGCTGCGGTGCCAACCGTGGTATTTCCAACTGTAGATCAATGCGGTCCAATAACGGACCAGAAATACGGCGACGATAACGTCGAATTGCATCCAAACCACATTGACAACGTCCACTCGAATCACCTGCCCAACCACAAGGGCAAGGATTCATAGCAGCTACTAACTGAAAACGGGCAGGATAATCCACACTACGTGTGGCACGAGCAATCGTCACTACACCAGATTCCATGGGTTCACGTAAGGCTTCCAAGGTTTTGCGTTGCCATTCGGGCAATTCATCCATAAATAGCACGCCATTATGCGCGAGCGAGATCTCACCAGGACGTGCCTGTACCCCACCACCGATCAGTGCAACTGCGCTAGCACTATGATGCGGAGCACGATAGGGACGTCGTCGCCAATGAGTCAGATTCAAATCATGCCCACTCACCGAGGCAATCGACGCGCTCTCCAATGCTTCTTGCTCGCTTGCTGGCGGTAATAAGCCTGGCAATCTTGAGGCTAAAAGAGTTTTACCGCAACCAGGACTACCAATCAGCAACAAATGATGTCCACCAGCCGCAGCAATTTCAAGAACACGGCGTGCCTCCTCTTGGCCGCGCACGTCAGAAATATCAGGAATATCATGCAATACATCAGACTTAACTTCGAATCTCTGAGCAGCCAGCAATAATGTTTTACCGCACAAGCCAGCACAAACCTCAAGTAGAGTGCGAGCAGTATAAGCTTCACAACACCCTGCGATTGCTGCTTCAGCACCATTACTTTCTGGTATCACCAGCCAGTGTCCTGCCTGTGATGCAGCTAAAGCCGCAGGTAGCACACTGTCAACCGAACGCAGTTCTCCAGTGAGTGCAAGTTCACCGAGGAACTCCTTACCTGCTAAAGCATCAAGTGGCAGTTGACCGCTGGCGGCCAAGATTCCTAATGCAATCGGCAAATCAAAGCGCCCGCCCTCCTTCGGTAAGTCAGCAGGCGCCAAATTAATGGTGATACGTCGGGCCGGATATTCAAAGCAAGCACACAATAACGCGGCACGCACTCGATCTCGAGATTCACGTACAGCAGCCTCAGGCAAACCAACGATCTGTGTTGCAGGCAGGCCACCCGACAAATGTACTTCAACCCTAACTGAGGGTGCAAAAACTCCAGCACGGGCACGGCTATGCACCAAAGCCAAGCTCATAACAGAATCCTCAATTTTTTCCCTGATCAGTAAGGCGATCCTCAAGAAGAACAAGTGTATGCAATAGAGTTTCAAGTTTCTCGCGGGTACTTAAAAGAATTACACGCTGAATCTCAAATTCCTCACGTGTTACCAAATCCAGCTTTGCCAATCCAGCCTGTAAGACATCTTTAAATAAAGTCTGTAGCTCCCCCCGTGATTCATACAAAGCGGGAGGAAGCAAGTCACTAAGACGGTTAGCGATGGTATCAAGATGGTTCAAATCGATCATAATTACTCGAGCTGTACAAGAAACAAGACCAGAATACCATCTACTCCAAAAGCGAGACATAGGTATAATCATGATTTCAGGTTAAGAAAAATCTGATTAAGTGCTCCTATTTTGAAGTCATTCATCAAATAAAATACAAAATAACACTATGCAACTTCACAATAGTGCAGACTATGAATAGAAAACATTCAGTGATCTTATAACGTTCTAACAATCACAATGAATTGCCGATGGGTCACAGTTAGGAGATCTTATAAGAAAGATCATACTAATGGGGCACACAACAGTTTAATGTCAATGCAACATACACACCCTTCATTCACATGAAGGCGGTTGCATAATGAGGTCGCTTATGTGTCAGAGTCGTATCATTAGGCACTGTTCAGCGCTCGAAGCTATTCTATTGAGATATACAATAATATTGACTGAGGCTGACTCATAGCGACTAGCCATCATATTAAATACTTTAATCTAGCTATTTATAATAAATAACATACGAATTAAAATAAGGAAAAATAAACACAACAATTTCTTCCTAATCGAATTTCAATCAAATTACGCTAAGGAAATCACTTTCAAAAAAATAAATAACCTTAAAAATAAAAAAATAATAGATATTAAATAAAAATTAGAAAAAATAAATTAATTAATCGTTAAAGTAGGAAAATTATATAAAATACTCATCAAATAAATATGGCGCAATTTACCTTTCATTTGATGTAATTCAATATATAAATGGATCAAAAAATATGAAACAAATAATAGAGAAAACACTAAAAAACACCATCAACGATAACATGACAACTTAAAACAGAGGTGAAGAATCACTAAGTGACTTCTTCAGCAATTATAGGGCGTTCAAGCATCTCCACATAAGCCATGGGTGCATTATCACCATGACGAAAACCACATTTCAGCAAACGAATATAGCCACCCGGACGAGTAATATAACGCGGGCCCAAGTTTGAAAAAAGGATACCAACAGCTTCCTTATTTCGTAAACGCGCAAAGGCCAAACGACGATTAGCTACACTATCGACCTTGGCTAAAGTTATCAAAGGCTCAGCGAAACGACGAAGCTCCTTAGCCTTCGGCAAAGTAGTCTTTATCAACTGATACTTGAACAATGAAGCAATCATATTACTAAACATCGCTCCACGATGAGCATCAGTACGGTTAAACTTACGACCCGACTTTTGGTGACGCATATTTTTTATTCCTATTTAATAGCAAAATGGCCATAGGGATTATCACCATCATCTCGTTAGTCCATGGACTAATAAATTAGTTTCTAAGAGATGGCGAGACACAGATTCTTCATCTGCCCCCAAATCCAAGTTTAACCAAGCATTCCATATTGAGAAACACCTGGAGGCGGCCAATTCTCCAACTTCACTCCAAGTCCTAAACCACGTTGGCCAAGAACTTCTTTAATCTCAGTAAGCGACTTCTTACCTAAATTGGGAGTCTTAAGCAACTCAACCTCTGTTTTTTGGATAAGATCACCAATATAATAAATACTCTCCGCCTTCAAACAATTAGCAGAACGCACCGTCAACTCCAAATCATCAATTGGACGAAGCAGCACAGGATCCACACCACTACTAGCAGGTTTGACTGTACCACGATCACGGTGCGTAAAATCACCAAACACCGACAGCTGATCAGTAAGAATATCAGCAGCAGTACGAAGAGCTTCTTCAGCGTCTATCGTACCATTTGTTTCGATGTCAATAATGAGTTTATCCAAATCAGTACGTTGCTCTACACGTGCCGCCTCAACGACATAAGCAACACGACGAACCGGAGAAAACGAGGCATCCAAAATCAAACGACCAATGGTTCTATTTTCATCATCAGGACGACGACGGACAACAGCAGGCTGATAACCAAAACCACGCTCAATTTTCAAACGCATATTAATTGTAGTGTCTTTAGTCAAATGACATATGACGTGACCATCATTGATAATTTCAACATTATGGTCCGTCTTAATATCCGCAGCAGTCACCACTCCTGCTCCTTGTTTAAATAAAGAAAGAGTAGCAGTATCACCACTATGTATACGGATCGCCACATCCTTAAGATTTAACAAAACTTCAAGCACATCTTCCTGCAAACCTTCGACTGTTGTGTACTCATGCAACACACCATCAATTTCCACTTCTGTAATCGCGAATCCCGGAATCGAAGAAAGCAGGACACGACGCAATGCATTACCTAATGTATGAGCATACCCGCGACCCAAAGGCTCAAGTACAACCTTGGCACGGTTTTCTGTAAGACGTTCGATCTGCGGACCTCGAGGACGCAGAACCTGGCTGACGGTAACCGTCATGTCGCGTGATCTCCTATAAACCTCCTTTAAAAAATGGAGGATTTCCAATATAAATTATTTTGAATACAACTCTACAATCAAAGCTTCATTGATATCCGAAGGTAAGTCAGCACGATCCGGAAGAGCCTTAAAGACACCACTGAACTTCTCAGAATCAACCTCAATCCAGGAAAAAGCGGAACCATGCTGATCTTTTATAGTCAACGACTCTTGAACACACAAATACTTTTGCGCTCTCTGAGAGAGAGCAACCACATCACCAGGCTTAACATGATACGAAGGCAAATTTACCATCTTCCCATTGACCAACACACTACGGTGAGAGACCAACTGACGAGCAGCAGGACGTGTAACAGCAAAACCCATGCGGTAAATAACATTATCCAAACGAGTTTCCAACAACTGAAGCAAATTCTCCCCAGTGTTACCTTTTTTAGTAGAAGCATTTTTATAATAATTACGGAACTGACGCTCCAAAACACCATAAATACGCTTAACTTTTTGTTTTTCGCGCAATTGAGAAGCGTAATCAGACAATTTAGACTTTCGTACAGCACCGTGCTGACCAGGCCTCTGTTCCAATTTACACTTAGAATCTAAAGCACGAGATGGACTCTTTAAGGATAAGTCGGCGCCTTCGCGGCGCGCAAGCTTACAACTAGGGCCGATATAACGAGCCATTTTTTAACGTTCCTTTAGACACGACGCTTTTTTGGAGGACGACAACCATTATGCGGGATTGGCGTCACATCAATGATATTTGTAATTTTATAACCGACATTACTTAAAGAACGGACTGCTGATTCTCGACCAGGACCTGGACCATTGATCCGCACTTCCAAAGATTTCATTCCATAATCTAACACGGCACGCCCAGCCTTCTCGGCAGCTACCTGCGCAGCAAAAGGTGTACATTTACGTGACCCGCGAAAACCAGAAGCACCGGAGGTACACCAGAACAAAGAATTACCCTGTCGGTCAGTAATTGTAACAATAGTATTATTGAAAGAAGCGCAAATATGGGCAACGCCATCGGTGATAACACGCTTAACCCTCTTCTTAGTTTTGACAACAGACTGTTTAGACATTTTCTTAGGATCTCTCTACTTCTTAATTGCTTTGCGCGGCCCCTTTCGGGTACGAGCATTAGTTCTAGTTCGTTGCCCACGCAAAGGAAGACAACGTCTATGACGAAGACCACGATAGCAATTTAAATCCATTAGACGTTTGATAGCCATACCGACTTCACGTCGCAAATCGCCCTCAATCACATATTTACCCACTTCAACTCTAAGACGCTCAATTTCCGATTCAGATAAATCACGAATCTTTGTATAAATGGCAACGTTAGCAGCATCACAAACCTTTCTGGAACGTGTACGACCAATTCCATAAATGCTTTGCAACCCTATCCAAACATGCTTTTGAATTGCTAAATTGACGCCTGCAATACGCGCCATGAGGAAAACCTCCAAATTAAAATGAACAGATCTCAGGCGTTTAGATCAAAAAATATAGATACGCCAGTGAATCCAATAATGGATGAAGATGGGAGGTATTTTACCAAAAATTATAGGAAGTTGGAAGCATATAAATTTTGTTAATTCACAAAGCGACGCTTTTTTGAAACACCTTTCAAATTAGCTTTATTAAAAAAACTCACACCATCATATTGGTTAGAGGCTTGATGAACTTGTATTTGAGAAATAAAATCCATAACAACCACAACAGCAATCAGCAAAGAAGTGCCACCGAAATGAAAGGAAGCGCCCATCCTGGACTGCATGAATTCTGGCAACAAACATACAATAACTAAGTACAAAGATCCTACCGCAGTCAAACGAGTCAAAACCCCATCAACGTAATCGGAAGTAGCCTTACCAGGCCTGATTCCAGGAATCAATGCACCAGACTTTTTAAGAATATCAGCAGTTTCCTGCGAACTAAACACAAGAGCTGTATAAAAAAAAGCAAAGCCTATTATCAGAACAGCAAAAAGAATCATATGCAAAGGCTCACCCGGACCTAAAGCACTAGAAACGCGCTGCAACCAAGCACCAAAAAGAGTATTAGAAGAAGCTTGCCCAGACCACATTGATAAGGTAACAGGAAAGGCTAAAATACTAGAGGCGAAAATAGGGGGAATAACACCTGCCATATTAAGCTTGAGAGGCAAAAAAGAACTTTTATTCATATAAGAATTACGACCCTCAACACGCCGAGCATAGTTCACAGTAATCCTACGCAAGCCACGCTCAACAAAAACAACGAAAAAAGTGAATGATAAAACAATAAAAACAATTATCAATAAGGAGATCAAACTCAATGCATCGCTACGGAAAGCATCAATTGTTTGCAACACAGACCCAGGCAGGCCAGCAACGATACCTGCAAAAATAATCATCGACACACCATTGCCAATACCCCGCTCCGTAACCTGCTCACCAACCCACATCAGAAAAACAGTTCCTGCAGTCAAAGCAACAATAGCAGTCATTACAAAAGCAGCTCCAGGAGCATATACCACAGCAGCGCCGCCAGGAGCTGTTTGATTTTGCAATGCTAATGCGATACTACCACCCTGAATTACAGCTAGAATAACAGCACCAATGCGCGAATACTGTGTTATCTTGCGCCGCCCTGACTCACCCTCTTTTTGCATTGCTTTCAGGGAAGGGAAAATATGAGTAGCCAACTGGACAACAATAGAAGCAGAAATGTAAGGCATCACATTTAATGCAAAAATGCTAAAGCGATGGAGAGCACCACCGGAAAACATGTTAAACATGTCCACGATACCACCACCTTGCTTCTGCATCAGAGCGAGCATGGCCTCAGGATTTACGCCAGGAACCGGAACGTAACAGCCAACCCTATAAACAATTAAAGCGCCCAAAAGAAAAAGCAACCGATTACGAAGCTCGATCGACTTAGCGAAGCGATTACCAAAATTTCCCAGACCAGGTTGAGACATTTATATGTTACTCCTGGAAGCTACCACCAGTAGCTTCAATCATAGCCCTAGCACCTGCAGTTGATTCTATACCCTTTAATACAAATACTTTGGTCAATCTACCTTTCTTGACGATTTTCGCCTTCTTCGCAGTGGAAGGGACCAATTTCGCCAAACGCAAGGAAGCAAAATCAATCTCACCTGGTTCTAAATTATCCAATTTATAAGAAAGCACTTCGGCAGTATTAGCAACTGATCTGGAACGAAAACCGATCTTAGGTAAACGACGCTGCATTGGAGTCTGCCCCCCTTCGAAACCAGGCTTGATCTTCCCCCCCCCTTACGAGCAAAAGACCCTTTGTGGCCGCGACCTGCTGTTTTACCCAAACCAGAACCAATACCACGACCAACCCGAGCACGGGAAGAACTAGCACCCAAGGCGGGCTTTAAGTCATTTAGACGAAGAGACATTATCGATCAATCCTGAATACGAACGAGGTAATGAACCTTATTAATCAACCCCCGTACCTGTGGAGTATCATTTACTTTACGCATATCACTAACCTTACTCAATCCTAAAGCACGGACTGACAAACGATGTCGAGAAGGAACACCAATCAAACTACGAACTAAACACACTTTCAGAGTTTTATCGTATTCATGAACCATGGCTAAAGTCTCTAACATTCTTACCACGCTTGAGAGCAATATGAGTCGGTGATTGCATGTCCTCCAAACCCTTTAATGTAGCACGCACTAGATTAATCGGATTACGAGAACCAATAGCTTTAGCAAGAACATTTTTCACGCCAACCGCCTCTAATACAGCACGCATAGCACCACCAGCAATAACACCTGTACCCTCCGATGCAGGCTTCATGAAGACAGAAGCAGCACCGTGGTTAGCCTTCACAGGATGCCAAAGAGTACCGTTATTTAAACTCACATTAGACATCCTTTTACGAGCATACTCCATTGATTTTTGAATAGCGACAGGAACTTCACGCGCTTTTCCATAACCAAAGCCAACACTACCTTCACCGTTACCTACAATAGTCAAAGCAGTAAAAGTAAATTGACGCCCACCCTTAACTGTTTTACTGACACGATTGACAGCAACCAGCTTTTCTATCATACCATCATCGATTTTTTCTTCACGAGAACGATCTCGACTTCGTTGTGAACGTTCTTCTGCCATTATTAATTCCTTAGATTGAACGGATATATAGTTACGGCCCAGAGACAGTTATTAAGTTATAGCTTAAATGTTGAAGCCGTAATTTCATAAGGACAAAAAAACACAAGAACAGGAAGCATAATCCCCCCCCGCCCGCTCCAACTTTAAATAAGCAACCAAAGAAACAAAGGGAAGAATTCAGAATTTCAACCCCGCATCACGGGCTGCATCGGCTAGGATCTTGATGCGACCATGATAAAGATAACCAGAACGGTCAAAAGCAATCCTATCCACACCAACAGCCCTAGCACGCTCAGCAATTAACTTACCAACTTTGATAGCTGCCAGACTGTTTTTACCATTCTTGAGACCACCCTTAACCTGAGATTGTAGGGTATTGGCGGCCGCAATGACCTTTGAACCATCAGCAGTAAAAATTTGCGCATACAAATGGCGGCCAGTACGCAACACGGAGAGGCGAGGTACACCCAACTTACGTATATGAAGACGGGTCGATTTAGCGCGACGCAAACGAGCAACATTCTTACCAATACTCACAATAGACTTCCTAAATACTAAAAAGCATGGCAGAGGGAAATCCAACTACCAAACAGAAGGGTCAGCGATTAATAGACATTTGCACATCACGCTTTCTTAGCTTCTTTACGCATGATAGCCTCAGTAGCATACTTCAAGCCTTTTCCTTTATAGGGCTCAGGCGGCCGAAAATTACGAATCTTAGCAGCAACTTCACCAACACGCTGTTTATCTATCCCCTGCACCACAACTTCAGTTTGACTAGGAGTCAACAAATTTATGCCTTCAGGGGGAACAAACAACAATGGATGCGAAAAACCAAGAGAAAGATTCAAATCTTTGCCTTGCATTGAAGCACGATAACCCACACCAACCAATTCAAGTTTACGCTCAAAGCCTATAGAAACACCCTTAATCATATTTGACAAAATAGCACGGACCGTACCAGCCAAAGAAACATGAGAATGATCATTAGCCGACAATGTAAGGATATCGCCATCCATAACAACATTTACATTATCGGACTTAGGAAAAGTTAAAACACCTTTCACTCCCTTAACAGTTAGCATGTCAGACTGAACACTGACTTCTACACCCTTCGGAATAGAAATGGGCTTCTTAGCTACTCGTGACATACGCCCCCCTTCCTAAGCAACGAAACAAAGAACTTCACCACCAACACCAGACTCACGAGCTTTAGAATCGGTCATAATGCCCTTGGAGGTGGAGATAATAGAAACACCCAAGCCACCCAATACTTCAGGAAGCTCGGCCTTACCACAATATTTACGCAACCCAGAACGCGAAACACGCTTTAAAATTCTGATAACAGGGCGACCTTCAAAATATTTCAGTACAACCTCGATATCAGATTTACTATTATCACTCTGAATTACTTTTGCATCAAAAATATAACCTTCATTCTTCAGAACCAGAGCAATAGCAAGCTTAACCTTAGAGAAAGGAAATCTCACATTAGGCTTACCAACAGAGGCTGCATTTTTAATACGAACCAACATATCAGCTATAGGATCAGTCATGCTCATCTTAACACCTTAATATATAGTTGCATCGATATCCACTATTACGAAAATTCAATCATTTTTGTATGACTAAAAGGAAATCAACTATACTTCAAGAAAGTAGAATCAACATTTCAAATTAAAGTGAGTTAAATATCCTATACCACAAAGCTTAACAAGAACTACCAACTTGCCTTACGCAAACCAGGGATATCCCCCCTCATAGCTGCCTCCCTAAGTTTATTGCGACCTAAACCAAATTTACAGTAGACACCACGTGGACGACCAGAAATTTCACAACGGTTACGCAACCGAGTGGGAGAAGAATCCCTAGGCAATTTCTGCAATTTGCAAGAGGCTTCGATCTTTTCTTCATAAGAAGAAGCATAACTTGAAATAACCTTTTTTAAGGAAAGACGTTTATCTGCAAACTTTTTAGCCAACCTTTTCCGTTTAAGGTCACGATTAATCATGGAAATTTTTGCCATATCTTTAATTCTCCAATCAGTTACGGAATGGGAAGTTAAAGGCATCAAGCAAAGCTTTAGCTTCAGCATCCGAGTTAGCTGTAGTTGTAATAGCAATATCCATTCCACGTATAGCATCAACCGCATCGAAATCGATCTCAGGAAAAACAACCTGCTCCTTCACACCCATATTAAAATTACCACGACCATCAAAGGAACGTGGAGGAATACCACGGAAATCACGGACACAAGGCAAAGAAATATTAATCAACCTATCTAAGAATTCATACATCTTAGAGCGACGCAAAGTAGTCTTGCAGCCAATAGGCCAACCATTACGAATCTTGAAAGATGCAACCGAAATACGAGACTTAGTAACAATTGGCTTCTGACCAGAAATTTTAGCCATATCAGCAAGAGCGTTTTCTAGAACCTTCTTATTCGTAGCTGCCTCACCTACACCCATGTTGAGCGTAATCTTGACCAATCTAGGAACAGCCATGGGATTAGAATAACCAAACCTCTTAATTAAAGCAGGCACTACTTCTTTCTTATACATGTTTTCCAAACGCGTCATAACCTAATCCCTCAAGCACCAATAACTTCACCAGTGGAGCGAAAAATACGCAACTTACAACCATCGCCTAAAATTTTAAAACCAACACGATCACCCTTACCAGTCATCGGATTTAAAATTTTAATGTTTGAAACATGGATAGGGGCTTCACGGTCAATTAAGCCACCAGAAATACCCCGCTGAGGATTGGGCTTTGTGTGCCGTTTAACAAAATTAACATTAGAAACAACCACACGATGACCATCAATGCGTATAATCTCCCCTTGCTTACCTTTGTCTTTACCAGCGATAACAATTACTTGGTCACCCTTCTTAATACGACTAGCCATTTCTATATCATCCACTCACAGTACTTCAGGGGCGAGAGAGACTATCTTCATCAATTTCTCAGAACGAAGCTCTCGAGTTACCGGCCCAAAGACACGCGTACCAATGGGTTCTTGCTTATTATTCAATAACACCGCCGCGTTACCGTCAAAACGGATTAGTGAACCATCGGGACGACGCACTCCACTGCGAGTACGAACGACAACAGCATCATAAACCTCACCTTTTTTAACTTTCCCGCGAGGGATAGCTTCTTTCACAGTGACTTTAATAACGTCACCAATACTTGCATAACGACGTTTCGAACCGCCTAAAACCTTAATACACATTACTTCCTTAGCGCCAGAATTATCAGCAACACCAAGGTAACTCTGCATTTGAATCATGACCTAGCTCTCCAAAGATTTATTTAATCTGAACGGGCAACAATTTCCACTACACGCCAGTTTTTTGTTTTGGATATTGGAGCGACTTCAGTCATAAGAACCACATCACCCTCATTACAAAGATCATCAGCATCATGTGCATGAAGCTTAGTGGAGCGTTTAATATATTTACCGTAAAGGGCATGCTTGATTTGACGTTCGACCAAAACAGTAACCGTCTTTTGCATTTTATTACTGATCACAAGACCTTTAATCGTACGTAACGGCTTTCTTTCGTTATTGTCATTCATCACGCCGGCGTCCTATTTATCCAAGACAATAGATACTTCACACGAGCAATATTACGGCGCACTCTACGGATTTCATGAGTCTTTTGAAATTGACCCATAGCCACTTGCATACGCATCGAAAACTGTTCTTTACGCAACTCAATCAAATGAGCCTTCAAATCATCAACAGATTTACCGCGAAATTGTTGAATATCCATCAACGCACCGTCCTGACAACAAAAGCGGTAGTCACTGAAAGTTTGGACGCAGCCAAACGGAAAGCTTCACGCGCCACATCCTCCGAAACACCTTCAATCTCATAGATCATACGACCTGGTTGAATTTGAGCAACCCAATACTCAACATTACCCTTACCTGAACCCATTCTAACCTCAATAGGTTTCTTTGTAATTGGCTTATCTGGAAAAACACGGATCAACAATTTTCCGCCACGCTTAACATAACGACTAATTGAACGACGAGCAGCCTCAATTTGACGAGCCGTCAACTGGCCGTGAGCCGTAGCTCTTAAACCATACTGACCGAAACTGACTACATTAGCGTTCCAGCTCAAACCACAATTGCGGCCTTTATGCATTTTACGATATTTTGTTCGCTTTGGCTGTAGCATTAACGTCACCTCACCTCACGGGAACGACGAGATGAACGGTCAGCATTACGATCACCGCGCGAACCATCATCCTGCTTTTCCTGACTCACACTAGAAAAACTGAAAATATCTCCATGATACATCAAAACCTTGACGCCAGTAACACCATAGTTCGTATACGCTTCAGAAAAACCATAACCTATATCGGCACGCAAAGTTTGCAATGGGACACGACCTTCACGGTACCATTCAGATCGAGCAATCTCAGCGCCATTAAGACGTCCAGCAACACTAATTTTTATCCCTAAAGCACCCAAGCGTATCGCATTGCTAACCGAACGCTTCATAGCACGACGAAACATAATCCTACGTTCTAACTGTTGAGCGACCGATTCAGCGACCAACTGTGCATCAAGCTCAGGTTTACGTACTTCAATGACATTGATATGGACGGGAACGCCCATAATATCACTGACTTGTTTTCTCAACATTTCAATATCTTCACCACGCTTACCAATAACTACACCAGGGCGAGCAACATGCATGCTAACACAAGCAGTATTAGAAGGACGCTCAATAAGTATCTTACTGATACCAGCCTGAGACATTTTTTTACGTAACACTTGGCGCACTTTAAGATCTGCGGCCAAATACCGCGCAAATTCAGCCTTATTTGCGTACCACTTGGAATTCCAATCTGCAGATATACCCAAACGAATTCCAATCGGATGAACTTTATGCCCCATAATATTTTCCTTCCCGAATTACTTGGCAGGGCCGACAACTACGGTAATATGACTACTACGTTTAACAATACGAGAACTACGCCCCTTGGCACGTGCCATGAAACGTTTCAGCATTCTGCCCTCATCAACGATTATGGTATTGATCCTCAAATCATCAATATTAGAACCGTGATTGTTTTCTGCATTAGCAATAGCAGACTCAACCACCTTCTTAATCAAGCAGGCGGCCTTCTTACTCGAAAATCTCAAGAGATTAACAGCAGAGTCAGCAGATAAACCGCGAACTTGAGCGGCAACCAAACGAGCCTTTTGAGGAGAAACACGTGCACCACGCAATATAGCAGACGCTTCCATATTCATATTGCCTTATTTACCTGATTTTTTATCACCACAATGACCCTTAAAAACTCGAGTTATAGAAAACTCACCGAGCTTATGACCGACCATATTTTCATTAATAACGACAGGATGGTAATTTTTACCGTTATGTATAGCAATGGTATGACCAACCATTTGCGGAAGAATAACGGAACGCCTGGAGCAAGTCTTGATAGGTCGTTTACTACCTGCAGCAGACTCAACCTTTTTGATCAAATGGTGATCGAAGAAAGGACCCTTTTTTGTTGAACGCGGCATTAGTAATTTAACCTCTGCGACCACGAATAATGAATTGCTGAGTACGCTTATTTTTACGCGTTTTATAACCTTTAGTAGGAACGCCCCAAGGAGTAACGGGATGAGGATTACCCTGGCCTGACTTAGCTTCACCGCCACCATGAGGATGATCAACAGGATTCATAGCAGCACCACGCACAGTAGGACGAACCCCAAGCCACCTTTTAGCACCAGCCTTACCAAGTTTCCGCAAATTATGTTCTTCATTACCAACCTCACCGATAGTGGCTCGACACTCAGCCAGCACTCTACGCATTTCCCCAGAACGCAAACGCAGCGTCGCATATACACCTTCACGCGCGACCAATTGAACAGAAGAACCCGCAGAACGCGCCATTTGGGCACCTTTTCTTGGTTTCAATTCAACAGCGTGAACAGTAGTACCAACAGGGATATTACGCAGGGGAAGAGAATTACCAAGCTTAATAGGCACATTCGGGCCAGAAATTATTTTATCGCCTTCCTTTAACCCCTTCGGAGCGATAATGTAGCAACGCTCGCCATCAATGTAACATAATAAAGCAATATGAGCAGTACGATTAGGATCATATTCGATCCGCTCTACACGAGCAGGAATAGCTTCTTTATCACGCTTAAAATCGATAACACGATAGCGCTGCTTGCAACCACCACCTATGTGACGAACAGTAATACGACCATGATGATTACGGCCACCAGTTTTACTTTGCGATTCCAACAAGGAAGCGTGCGGAGATCCCTTATGAATATTTGGAGTGACCACGCGTGCAGCAGAACGGCGACCTGGAGAAGTGGGTTTGAATTTTATTAACGGCACGGTGTCACACCTCAAACGCTAGCAGCAACATCAATGGATTGCCCATCGATTAAGCGAACATAAGCTTTACGCCATCCAGAACGAGAGCCACCACGATTGCGAAAGGATTTACTTTTACCTTTTACATTCAAAACCCTAACGACACCGACCTTTACATCGAAAAGACGCTCAACTGCATTTTTCACATCAACCTTAGTAGCATCACTCGACACCTCAAAAACATAGACATTAGAAATCTCTTGAAGACGAGAGCTCTTTTCTGAAACCCGAGGAGAACGCAGTACGCCGAATATTTTTTCACAACTACTGTTCATACCAACCATTCCTCGATCTTTTTGACAGCACCCACAGTAAGCACAACAACGTCTGAGCCGACTAGCGCCACTGGATCCAGCGCCTGCACGCTACGAACATCTACACAAGGTAAATTACGAGACGATAATGACAAGCACTCTGAAATCTCATCACTCACAATCAATAAACTAGAGCCCACCCCCACCACTTCAAGCGATTTAATTTTCTCGGCAAACACCTTAGTCTTAGAAACTTCAACATCAAAGGCATCCACAACCTTCAATCGCCCTTGACGGTTCAACTCAGAAAAAATCGAACATATGGCCGAGCGATACTGCTTACGATTAACTTTTTGAGAAAAACTACGGGGCTTGGCAGCAAAAGCAACACCACCGCCAACAAAAATAGGAGCTGTCAAAGCACCATGACGCGCGCCGCCACCTTTTTGCTTTTTTGATTTTTTGGTGGTGCCAGAAACTTGCGAACGAGATTTCTGAGCCTTAGTTCCAGATCGCGCCGTATTGCGATAGGCAACAACGACTTGATGAACTAACGCCTCACTAAATTCGCGACCGAAAACCACATCCGAAACAGGCAGAGTGTTATCGCTACCGACGATAGTCAAATCCATAACACCACCCCCTATATCTTACTAGCCGAACGAATGAGGACATCACCACCAGAAGCACCAGGAATAGCGCCGCGAACAGCAATCAAGAAACGCTCAACATCAATCTTAATCACTTCAAGATTTTGGACGCTCTGCCTCACAGCGCCCATATGACCAGACATCTTTTTTCCCGGAAACACACGCCCAGGGGTCTGCCGCTGCCCCAAGGAACCCGGCGCACGATGCGACAAAGAGTTACCATGAGTAGCATCACCCATCCTAAAATTATGGCGTTTAATAGTACCTTGAAACCCCTTACCCTTGGTTATACCCTGAATATCTACCTTCTGACCAACAGCAAAAATACTTAACCCAACCTCAGAACCAACACTATAACTACCAAGCTGAGTTTTTTCGACACGAAACTCCCACAACCCACGACCTGCCTCAACCTTTGCTTTAGCAAAATGACCAGACTCAGGCTTATTCACAAGAACAGAACGACGCGAACCAACCGTTACCTGAATAGCATCATAACCGTCAACATCGGAAGTTTTTATTTGCACGACACGATTCGCAGTCGCCTCTATGAGAGTAACAGGTATCGAACGACCATCCTCAAGGAATACCCTACTCATACCAGCCTTACGGCCCACAAAACCCATTGAATAGCACCCCATGACTACAGATCCCCTCAGGTCAACTTGATTTGCACATCTACGCCAGCAGCCAACTCAAGCCTCATCAACGCATCCACCGTCTTATCGTTTGGATCAACGATATAAAGAACACGCTTATAAGTACAAGTCTCGTACTGGTCACGGGCATCTTTATCAGCGTGCGGAGAAACAAGAATGGTGCACCGCTCAATCTTAGTGGGCAAAGGGATAGGACCACGAACATGAGCACCAGTCCGCTTAGCCGTCTCGACAATTTCACCAGCAGAGCGATCAATCAGGCGACAATCAAATGCCTTCAATCGAATCTGAATCTTTTGGTCCGCCATGAAGGAGTTTCCATAATTATTTTAAATAACACGGCCAGATCACTTAAATACCGGAACAATCGCAGCAACAAGCAACCAAGCACAACCAATTCATTGAACAAACTCTCAAACACAATGGGCACAGCTATAAGCATATAGAGACCCAAGCCACCCAACTTAGCACAAGAACAACTAATCTTCAGTTCCATGCAAATCAAGGCAGGGGAGTATATAGCACTCAAATAAGGATGGTCAAGAACAACAGCCAAGAGCCGCTCAATAACCACATAAAAAAACCGACACACCATCTACAAGATGCAATCACACCACAATGGAGAGACTAAGAGACCATGAATGCAACGCAATCCAATCAACATCAATTAAGGAGCAACAAAAAAGGCACATTATACGCCGAACCAGCCCCATAGGCAAGAAGCATATCCAAGAAAAGCAACTTAATGACGAAGCAAGCAACACAGCAAGCAAATTATGACGCCACTCTGTCTATAGAGCAAAAAAGCATAAAGATAATGAGAAACATCAATTTGAAAACACTACCCCAGACACAGTTATGCCAAGTCAAAAGATTAATGCAGGACTGAATTTTTCAAAAACTTCAGTTAGCAATGCGAGAGAACCAAGCCATACACCGAAGGATAGCAAAACAACACCATCAAAACGCCATTACCAAGTCACAGTTATGTTCGAGTGACTTACTAATCAGCTCAAACAACAAACTAAATCACACCGAATTAGATCAACACAATCAAAAACCCACAATTAAATGAATGACCTCCGCTAAAAACATACCTGCCAGATCGCATACAACGACCAGAAACAAACCCACTGCGATGTCAAAACCTACCAGCAAGTATTAGCAGGGATATAAATCCACCAAGCGCCTAAATTCTAAACCTTAATACTTCATTACCCCATACATTACGTTAATTCAGTTAGCATGATAATGCAAAGCATCTTTGGACTTTCTAAACATTAGCTTTAACCTGAACCATGCAACCTACCAAACTCGGACTGAAGCTTAACGACCAAGGAACCTTTTATTTAATCTTGCACATCAGCAAGCCAAGCTATCGGCCAGGCCACACGAAATCACGACTTCTCGACAAACCCAATAGAGGGCATGAAGCTAACAAAAAACGATACGAACACTCAAGTACACCGAACCGAATAGCCCGACACTCTATTGGATGCAGTACCATGAATAGAGTAGATAACTAACTACAGCTTTAGAATCTTGTCTAATAATATCTAATTGCTATAATCCTGGCTTGGTAAGAGCCAGGCTAGTGCTTTGCTAAGCACACTTAATTTAAAGTATAGACTTGGGACTTATATGTGCTGACTTCTACGTACACCACGAAGAAACTCGCGCTCCGCGCTGCTATATCTTCACTCATTGCTGTAACCATAACCAGTCTCGCTTTACTAATATTTGATGTAAAGTATGCCTGTGGCGCAACATTGACGGGTTTAGCAATCACATTGGGTAGTTGGTTGTCAGCGCAAGTCGCATTAGGTGGCAGAGTTCAAGGAGCAGTAGCAGTAATAGCCAGACTGATACTCGCATTTTTGCTCAAATGGGTGTCTGTGATTACTGCGCTATTGCTTGGCTTTTGCCTTTGGCGGCTGCCTGCATTAGGGCTTCTAAGTGGCATTACAATTGGCTTGTTTTTTCAAGCCTTAACTATGACCAGACAACAATCATAAAGATTTTTCAGACTTAAGGTCCCAGACACATGGCAGGCGAGGAAGCAACTCCCACCTCATACATTCAACACCACCTGCACAATCTGACTTTTCAAATGCAGGACGGCAGCAAATTTTGGGTACTGCATCTTGACACGCTGATAATGGCTGTCTTGATGGGGTTGGTAATGGTATTGGTATTTTGGAGCGGTACATGCAAGGCCACTTCAGGGATACCTGGGAAATGGCAAGCATTCGTCGAGGTTTGCTTGGAATTTGTCGACCGCCAAGTCAAAGATACCTACCACGGTCCGAGTAAGTTGGTCACACCAATCGCAATAACTCTGTTCTTTTGGATATTTTTGATGAACCTCATAAAGGTGATCCCTGCTGACTTCATCGCTATCCCATTTAGCTGGGCAGGTGTACATGCTTGGAAACCAGTTCCAACGGCTGACGTCAATGCCACGCTTGGGATGTCAATCAGTGTCTTTTTCTTGATGCTCTTCTTCTCATTTCGTGCAAAGGGTATAAGCGGCTTCCTCAAAGAATTTCTTACAACACCTTTCGGTAAATGGATGATGCCGTTCAACCTTGTCCTCAACATTGTAGAATGGCTAAGTAAACCGATTTCACTAGCGATGCGGCTCTTCGGAAACATGTTTGGTGGCGAGATCGTTTTCTTATTGATTTGGGTACTTGGTGGTGCAGGCATTTCGGGCATGCTTGCCAGCAGCACGTTTGGCCTAGCCTGGATGCTGTTTCACTTACTGGTGATTCCACTCCAAGCATTTATTTTCATGATGCTCTCGATCGTATACCTGAGCCTGTCAGAAGACTCTCATTGAGTTGTTCCCCATCATCTTAAGTTTGCTTCCTCACCCTCAATTATTTCATTACCGGAGAAAATCATGTCCCTAGATGTCCTGACCAATTTCGCTCAAATCCAGAGCTTCACTGCTCTTGCCATTGGCATCATGATCGGTTTAGCGGCACTTGGGGCGGGTCTTGGCCTCGCCATCATGGCTGGCAAATTCCTAGAGTCGGCCGCACGTCAGCCAGAGTTGATCCCACTGTTGCAAGTCCGCATGTTTATCAGCGCTGGTCTGATCGACGCCGCATTTATTATTAGTGTCGCCGTTGGTCTGTTGCTTGCTTTTGCTAACCCACTCTCATCCACTCTTCTCGTAGCAGTTAGCAAGGCATTAGCTGGTTGATCCAGTGTAATAGGATGTGGCTAAACACACACATGAAGCACTTGGCCACACTATGCAATGTGGAGTCACACTCGCTTTTGTAGTGTCACCATAATCCGTAATAAGCAAATTGAGAGCCCTATGGACATCACATTTACTATCTTTGCCCAATCCATAGCCTTCGCAGCTTTGATTTGGATCGTGGCAACCAAGATTTGGCCGCCATTGATAAAGGTAATTGAGGAGCGGCAGCAAAAAATTGCAGAGGGTTTAGCTGCTGCTGACCTCGGCCAAAAGGAATTAGCTCAAGCCCAAGAAGAAATTAAAAAGACATTAAAAAATGCACGCGAAAAGGCCAACGAAATCATCGAACAAGCTCATGCGCGTGCTCATCAAATTATCGAAGCAGCAAAAGCTGAAGCAATCACTGAAACCAATCGGCAGCAAAATTTGGCACAGGTTGAAATAGAAGCAGCTGCAAAACGCGCCAGAGAGGAGTTACGTAAGCATGTATCTATACTCGCTGTTAACGGTGCTGAAAAGCTACTTAAACGTGAAATCGACGTTAACACACACAAAATGCTACTTGATGAGCTCGCTGCGGAGATTTGACCCATGAGTCAGGCCCTTACGCTGGCTCGTCCTTACGCTCGTGCAGCGTTCGCCATAGCCTGTGAAAAAGGTAAGTGTATGCAGTGGTCACAAGCGTTAACATTCTCCGCGCAAGTCGCAAACAATCCCATTGCGGCTACGTTGCTTTCCCATCCACAACTAGATCATGAACAAGCCGCAGCACTACTGTCACCCGAAGGAGCGGATCCAGCTTATGTCCGCTTTCTAGAGGTAATCGCCGAAGCACATCGACTTGATGTATTACTACAGGTTGCAGGCTTGTATGAAAAATTACGCGCCGAAGCCGAGCATGTCATCAAAGCTAAGATCACATCTGCCATTGAGCTTGCGCCAAATGAACTAAACAACATTGTCACCGCACTGAAAAAACGCTTTGACTGCGAGATTGAGGTCACCACTGGTGTTGACCACTCACTGATCGGTGGTGCAGTGATCGACACTGGTAACGTAGTCATCGACGGCTCGATCAAAAGCAAGCTCACACGCTTACAGGCCTCGCTGACCCACTGAAACTCACAAACTGTCAGCTCCCCCAGGCCGACGCAATTAGGACTCAACGATGGCAACCACCCTCAACCCTTCCGAAATAAGCGAATTGATTAAGACTCGCATCGAACAGGTCAAACTATCCGCAGAATCCCGTAACGAAGGCACCGTGACCAGCGTTTCCGATGGCATTGTGCGCATTTTTGGCTTAGCAGATGCGATGCAAGGAGAAATGATCGAATTGCCTAACAAAACCTATGCACTAGCACTGAATTTGGAGCGTGATTCAGTTGGTGCCGTGATACTGGGTGATTACAAACATTTACGTGAAGGAGACGTCGCTAAAACAACCGGACGCATCCTTGAAGTGCCGGTTGGCAAATCGCTGTTGGGCCGCGTTGTCAATGCTTTAGGTGAACCAATCGATGGCAAAGGTGCACTAGGCCCCACTCAAACTGCACCAGTGGAGCGCGTTGCTCCTGGTGTCATCTGGCGCAAATCAGTCGATCAACCAGTACAGACCGGTTATAAGTCAGTTGATGCGATGATCCCTATCGGCCGCGGCCAACGCGAACTCATCATCGGAGACCGCCAAACTGGGAAAACCGCAATGGCAATCGATACAGTGATCAGCCAGAAAGACACCGGTATCAAATGCGTTTATGTAGCGATCGGCCAAAAAGCTTCTACTATCGCCAATATCGTTCGAAAACTCGAAGAGAATGATGCGCTGGACCACACTATCGTCGTAGCCGCAACCGCATCTGAATCAGCCGCACTTCAGTACATCAGTGCCTACGCTGGGTGCACCATGGGCGAATATTTCATGGACCGTGGCGAGGACGCACTCATCATCTATGACGATTTGTCGAAACAAGCCGTTGCCTATCGCCAAATCTCGCTACTCCTAAAACGTCCCCCTGGCCGAGAAGCTTACCCGGGCGACGTATTCTACCTGCACTCGCGTCTGCTGGAGCGTGCCGCTCGTGTATCTGAAGAATATGTCGAAAAATTCACCCAAGGTGAGGTGAAAGGAAAAACAGGATCCTTAACTGCACTACCAATCATCGAAACACAAGCTGGCGACGTGTCCGCCTTTGTACCAACCAACGTAATTTCAATTACTGATGGCCAGATCTTCCTGGAAACTGATCTTTTCAATGCTGGTATACGTCCAGCTGTCAACGCCGGCATCTCCGTATCGCGCGTCGGTGGCTCGGCACAGACTAAAATTATCAAGAAACTGTCCGGGGGCATCCGCATCTCACTGGCACAATACCGTGAGCTGGCAGCATTCGCGCAGTTTGCATCTGACCTAGATGAAACAACCCGCAAGCAACTCGAGCGCGGCCAACGTGTCACTGAACTGATGAAGCAGAAACAGTACACCTCAATGTCCGTCGCCAACCAAGCGTTATCAATCTACGCAGTCAACGAAGGCTACCTTGACGACATACCAGTGGACAAAGTACTCACCTTCGAAGAAGGCCTACACGCCCATTTTTCCAACACTCAAGGCGCGCTGATCGACAAGATCAATAACTCCGGTGACTGGGACAACAACATTGAAGCTGCTTTCAAGCAGCACATTGAAGAATTTAAGACCACGGGCAGCTGGTAACAGTAGCGACTGCGGGCGGGCCTCAGGCTAGCTACTGTAAAGGCTTGAATGAGCTTCAGCTCACCCCTCCCTATGAATCAAACGAGTAAGCAATGGCAAGCGGACGCGAAATCAAAAGCAAGATCAAAAGTGTGCAGAACACTCGTAAAGTGACACGCGCATTAGAGATGGTCTCGGCCTCAAAAATCCGCAAAGCACAGGAGCAAATGAAAATCTCGCGCCCGTATGCGCAGGCAATGAAACAAATGATTGGCCATTTAGCTCAAGCAAATACTGACTATCTGCATCCATTTCTGATCGCACACAAGCAAGTTAAGCGAATAGGCTATATCGTGATCTCATCTGACCGTGGCTTGGCTGGTGGTCTCAACAACAATCTGTTCCGCAAGATGCTTGGCGAAATGCACCAGTGGCAAGATAATGGGGCCGAAGTCGACATCGTCACGATTGGTCAGAAAGCATCCGTATTCTTTCGCAGAATTAAAGTCAACATACTCGGCAGCGTGACTCACCTAGGAGACACGCCACGCCTAGAACAGCTCATTGGTGTCATCAAAGTTATGCTTGATGCATACACTGAAGAAAAGCTTGATCGCGTCTATTTGGTCTATAACCATTTCATCAACACAATGGTTCAGAAAGCGAGCTTCGACCAACTTCTGCCACTGCTAGCAGCTAAAGACAAGGTCGCGCACCATGATTGGGATTACTTATACGAACCCGATGCCGCAACAGTACTTGAGCACGTGATGACACGCTACATAGAATCGCTTGTATACCAAGCGATGCTAGAAAACATAGCATCTGAGCATGCAGCGCGCATGGTAGCAATGAAGGCTGCTAGCGACAACGCCAACAAGCTGATTGGCACACTACAACTGGTCTACAACAAAGCACGTCAGGCAGCGATCACCCAAGAAATTTCAGAAATCGTCGGCGGTGCCGCCGCAGTCTGATCTGAATACCATTTTCCCAAGATCCCTTGCCATATCCGGCCTGGACTGACAAAACATTTAAAATGCCACGAGGATTCCATCCATGAATCAGGGTAAGATCGTTCAGATCATCGGCGCAATTGTCGACGTCGAATTCCCACGAAACAATGTCCCCAAAGTATATAACGCGCTGAAGATCGACGGCACAGCCATCATCTTGGAAGTGCAGCAACAGCTTGGCGACGGCATTGTACGCACAATAGCACTTGGCTCCACAGACGGCTTAAAACGCAACCTCATTGCCACCGACACCGGCCATGCAATCACAGTTCCCGTAGGCACTGGCACATTAGGTCGCATCATGGATGTACTAGGCAACCCAATCGACGAAGCAGGTCCGATCACTTATACAGATCAATGGGAAATCCATCGAAACGCTCCTTCCTATGAAGATCAAGCCTCAACCACCGAACTGCTGGAGACCGGAATCAAGGTCATCGACCTTATGTGTCCATTTGCTAAAGGCGGCAAAGTCGGATTATTCGGTGGTGCCGGTGTCGGCAAAACTGTCAACATGATGGAATTGATCAATAACATCGCCAAGGCACATAGTGGGCTGTCCGTATTCGCGGGTGTTGGCGAGCGAACCCGCGAAGGTAACGACTTCTATCACGAGATGAAAGACTCCAACGTTCTCGACAAGGTAGCAATGGTGTATGGGCAGATGAACGAACCACCGGGTAACCGTCTGCGCGTTGCGCTCACCGGTCTCACCATGGCCGAGTACTTCCGCGATGAGAAAGACAGTAGCGGCAAAGGCAAAGATGTACTTCTATTCATCGACAATATCTACCGCTACACCTTAGCTGGCACGGAAGTATCCGCCCTACTCGGTCGCATGCCCTCAGCAGTAGGCTACCAACCAACCCTTGCCGAGGAAATGGGCGTACTACAAGAACGTATCACCTCAACCGCAAATGGCTCGATCACCTCGATCCAAGCAGTGTACGTACCCGCCGATGATCTGACTGACCCATCACCTGCGACGACCTTTGGACATCTGGACTCCACAGTGACACTATCCCGCTCGATCGCCGCATTAGGCATTTACCCGGCAGTGGATCCACTGGATTCGAGCAGTCGCCAGATGGATCCGCTGATCATCGGCGAAGAACACTACAATACCACCCAACGTGTCCAACAAACTCTGCAAAAATATAAAGATCTGAAGGACATCATTGCAATCTTAGGCATGGATGAACTTTCCGAAGACGACAAACTATCCGTGTCACGTGCACGCAAAATTGAACGATTTTTCAGTCAACCATTCCATGTCGCAGAAGTATTCACCGGTGCCCCAGGTAAATACGTCCCATTAAAAGACACAATCCGTGGTTTCAAAGCAATCGTAGACGGCGAATATGACCATCTTCCCGAACAAGCCTTCTATATGGTCGGTAACATTGAAGAAGTCATCGAAAAAGCCAACAAAATGACAGCATGATTGACTTCCTCGGATAAGAATCAGCTCAATCCTCTACTGCATTGGAACAGGATTCACCCTAGAAAACACATGGCATCCATGAGCACTATCCGTTGTGACATAGTCAGCGCTGAGCAAGAGATCTTTCATGGTGAAGCCACCTTTGTCGTGGCCACAGGAGAACTTGGCGAACTGGGAATTGCCCCAAAACATGCGCCACTGATCACTCGTCTGAAACCTGGCAAAGTAGTCATTACCACTGTAAACGGCGAACAACTCGACTTCGCCATTTCTGGTGGCATCCTAGAGGTACAACCGCAAGTCGTCACGATTTTGGCAGACTCAGCAATACGTGCAGACACAATTGACGAAGTGGCCGTACGTAAAGCAAAGGAAGAAGCCGAACGCATCCTGGCCAATCGTGGCGAAACGATTGACGTAGCTAAAGCACAACAGCAATTAGTTGAAGCTGTCGTGCAGATGCAAGCATTGGAACGCCTCCGCCGCACAGTCAAACACTGACATTTTCTCCGGCAGAAGATCGGAGCTCATCACCCATTCCACTATTAGCTAGAGAAATACCGATATCGGTAATCAAAAGAGTGGGTCTAAAGCCAATTCTGCCTCGCAGTTCAAAAGCGCATAAACATATCGTGCCGCAAAGCACACCTTGAATCCCTTGACATCGGAGATCATTCGACATCGGGAACATAGGACGCTTCACATTGGACAACAACGTTCCCTAATTCATACTGCTAGAGAAAACCCATGTCATTGTCTTCCCTATTGCGGCACAACGTACATCTTGCTGCATTCATCATTAGCCTGAGCCTTTTCGGGTACACAGACCAGGCACACAGTGCCCCCAGTACATTGACCACCTTGCTGGGAAAAGTAGCAGAACGCAACGCAATCGGTGACGAAGTCGCACTCAGCAAATGGGACACTGGTAAACCCGTCCTTGATGCCTCACGCGAAACAGCAGTATTACAAAGCGTACGCGACCAAGCACCGCAGTACAGATTAGACCCAGACTTAGCTGCTCGCTTCTTCTCCGCACAAATTGAGAGCAACAAACTGGTGCAATATCAACTGCTCAACCGTTGGCAATTACGCGGCAAGGCTCCAAATCGGACGCGACCAAACCTTATCGCTCTGCGTGATCGCCTAGATCACCTGCAAAACGAACTGCTTGACGCACTAGCACAGAGTATGACTCTACGTGAACAGAACAACTGTCCATCTGAGATTGCCCTTGCCACCGAAGCCTATGCGCGACAATTGAACCTAGACAATCTCCATCATCTCGCATTAATACGCAGTCTCGGTGATTTCTGCCACTGAACTCAGTAATGCGACACCGACTGTGCGCTCACCAAGTGAGCCACGACGATGAACCAAGCCGCGGTCGTACTGCCAACCTCCAACACCCTGCTTAACGCCTCAGTCCTCCAAGAAAAACATCTACGGGCTGAATAAAATCACCCCAAGTGCTCCTTAAGCTCAAAGACATCCAAACAACTGACCAGAGAAATCCCTCAACAACACCATCCCAAAGACACCACTAACACTAACAACATTTTTGTTACCTCTGCTGCAATACGATCACTGGTACGTTTTACTAAAGTAATGACGCATCATAAGTAGCGCCCCTCCCACTATGGTTGGAGTGCCTAGAATGCAAATCTCGCTGAAACCGGACGCTACCAATGCCTCTGTCCCTACCCCTACACATCGTGATCCTTGCCGCCGGCGAAGGTAAGCGCATGAAATCGGCACTGCCAAAAGTACTGCATCCCATCGCCGGAAAACCGATGCTCGCGCATGTGATTACGACCGCACGCGCACTCACTCCAGACGCGATCCACGTAGTCTACGGCCACGCTGGCAACCAAGTCCGCGCAGCATTTGCAGACCAGACCGACCTACACTGGGTCGAACAGACTCAGCAACTTGGCACGGGACACGCAGTCAAACAAACGATGTCGGCCATCCCGAATGCAGCAAACGTACTCGTACTGTATGGCGACGTACCATTGATTCGTGCCGAAACCCTGCAACGTCTGCCAAGAGCATCTACACCGATCGCCGTACTGGTTACAGAGCTCGCAAACCCAGCTGGCTACGGCCACATCGTACGCAATAGCGAAGGCAAAGTCGCAGCGATCATTGAAGACAAAGACGCCGACGAAGAACAACGCCGCATCCATACTGTCAACACTGGCATCCTCTGTGCTGAATCAACGGCACTACGCCGTTGGCTAAGCAAACTATCAAATACCAATATGCAGGGGGAATACTACCTGACCGACATCTTTGCCAGCGCCACAGCCGACCTCACACCAGCCAACATGATCATGGTTACCGATGCTCAAGAAGTGGAAGGCGTCAATGATCTTTGGCAACTCACCCAACTGGAACGCGCCTGGCAAATACGCGCTGCACGTGCCTTGTGCCTGCAAGGCGCACGCGTGGCCGATCCAGCAAGACTGGACCAACGAGGCACAATACGCATCGGACAGAATGTCCACATTGATATTGACGTTGTGCTAGAAGGAGAAATCGAACTCGGTGATAACGTCGTAATTGGCCCATTCGTGCGACTGAAGAACGTAAAACTTGGACCTGGTACCAAAGTACACGCACACTGTGATCTGGAAGGCGTCACCACAACGGGCTCAGCACTCATCGGTCCATTTGCACGCCTGCGTCCGGAAACAATGCTGGCCGACGGCGTGCACATCGGTAACTTTGTCGAGACAAAAAACACGTCAATAGGTGCCGATAGTAAAGCCAATCACCTAACTTACTTGGGCGACGCACAAATCGGCACCAAGGTAAACATTGGTGCTGGCACCATCACTTGCAACTACGACGGCGTCAATAAATCGATCACACTGATCGGTGATGGCGCCTTCATTGGCTCACACTCGGCACTGATAGCACCCGTCAGTGTGGGTGCTGGCGCCACACTCGGTGCCGGAACAGTACTGACCCATGATGCACCAGCCCATCAACTTACTGTGGCGCGCGCACGTCAAACCACACTGGACGGCTGGCAACGCCCGAAAAAGAAAACCTAGATACACAAGACGTAACATAATGCTCATCCCTCCTTGTAACGCCTTTCATTCCTGCTTTTCCCGATACAAACTCGTGATGGCGACGTTGATTGGATAATATCATCCTACATACTCCCTACCTGGGCTCCATCACATAGCCAGAAGCACGTCTCCTGTCCAACAACAGCCACCACAGACCACCTTGCACCGAATCAAAACCCGGGCAGCCACCTCCATATCATCATTCCCGCATCGCTGGTAATTGCTACCAGACAGTGAAATGCCTAATGGCAATGTGCCTGTTTAGTCAGACTCTAGCCTCCTAAATATGACCAGGACGCTACACGTCTTTCACTGTGAAATACCGATTTTAAAAGGATCTCCTACCTCACACTTCATACCCCAGTTATATAACATCCCTGGACTCATGCCCTATGCGCCTCACAGATCCTGCACTAACAAGCTCGCCCATTCCACTTACTGGTATTCATACTCTGACACCATCAGATTAGAACTTCTTCATATAAGAACCTGCCGATGCGCCAAGGAGCACTGTGGCCTTCCCGAACAGAAAAACCATAAAGACATCCACAGAACAACAAGCACAAGCAACACACATTGCAGCAGTCGCCTACCTGAAACCCCTCAAAATACGCCCACCCGCCCTAAAACAACGGCTACCTACAGCGGCGATCTAAGCCGCTGCTCGGACGTCATCCAATGGCCTACTGAAGTCATTACGTGAAGATACAATCGCATTAAAAATACAAACGGCTGCGAAAAGTATTCAATGCATTAGCAAAAACCTACTAACATTGTTTTCCAGTGCGCCAACATTTCCACATTTCCATGAAAGTACTGGAGCAAGATCGATCCCCGGGGTTTCCTCTTGACATACGTCAACGCCAATACTCCTTCAATGTTGCTTTCGGTGTATAACAGCAAATTAGCAATCTCTGAAATACTGTAATCTTCCTTGCTAAGCGCAACGATGCGCTTAGCAAGCGTTACCAATCCAGATACTGCAATGATTTCTTCGTAAAACCTGTCAAAAAGCCTGCCTCAATCTTTGTTTCGATCTTTTTCATCGCCGTTCCGACACAAGGCTACAGATCGTACTCACCAAGAACCACCTAAGCTTACGGAACGTTCAAACTACGAGCGTCCGGCATCCTATTCAAACCAGACCTAACTGCAATACCGAGTGAAATCCTCAGACAAAAAATTGACATCGGAACGATGAAGTCTCACAAGCTGAAATGCGTTCCTATCCCCATGATTGGCCTTAAGCCGCGCCGCACCACCAGCGACGCACCCACATTATTAAAAAGCTGACGAGAAAAAAGCCGCCACGAGAGAACACGCCGCAGACATGCAAGAACAGACCGAGTGGATGCCTCAATAAAATGAGTCCTCACGCCGACAACGTTTAACTTTGACGTCAAATACTGGCCTTGAGCTGGTCAACTACACGTTGGCCGACACCGTACGCCGAAGCTGGGTTCTGGCCGGTGATAAGGCGACCATCGACCACGACATTTTCAACCCAATTAGGAGCAGACTGATGTAGCGCACCACGCTGCTTCAGCGTGGTAGCCAACAAATAAGGCACAACATTAGCGTACTTAACCTCAGTCTCCTCCTTGCCAGCGACGAGGTAACTGCCGTCAGAGAGTATTGCATTCACCAGAGCAGCAGGACCATGACAAACCGCAGAAACAATACCGTCACTTTCCCAAATACCACGGACTACGTTCTGCACGGCCAGACTGTCAGCAAAGTCCCACATCGTACCGTGACCACCAACAAAAAAGACCGCCGAGTAACGCAACGGATCAAGGTCACCGAGAACGAATGAGTCAGCGAGCGACGGAACCGCTTTGTTCTTCCAAAAACGATCATTGACCGGGTCGGAAAGATCAAAGAAGTCGATCGGTGGGTGGCCACCACGGATGGAAGCAATCTCCACCGGGATACCCGCTGCTTCAAAGACCTCAAGCGGATGGGTGAGTTCAACCATCGCGAACCCTGTAGGCTCACCGCTATCGCCGCGGATCAGATGACTGGTCACTACACACAGGATGGGTTGATGATATTGGTCATGTTTTCAAGCTCCTGATGATGTCAGCGAAGTCATGTCAATGACGAAACGATACTTAACGTCACTTTTCAACATACGCTCATAGGCCTCGTTAATTTTCTGGATGGGGATGATCTCGACATCAGAGACAATGCCGTGCTGCCCACAGAAATCGAGCATTTGCTGGGTTTCAGGCACACCGCCAATGAACGAACCCGAAATGGCCCTACGGCCACGTACCACACCTCCAGCGTTCACAGGCGTGCTGAGCGGTCCCATATAGCCGACGAGTACGAGCACACCTTCAAGTACAAGGGTGGGCATATAGGGATTGACGTCGTGATCATAAGGAGCGGTATCAATGATAACGTCAAAGCGGCTGTAGACAGCTTTCATCTGCTCCAGATCGCTGGACAACACAACACGGTCGGCTCCAAGACGGAAGGCATCTCCCTCTTTGCCGGAAGAACGCGTGAACAACGTCACATCGGCTCCAAGAGCCTTAGCCAGCTTCAAGGCCATGTGTCCGAGGCCGCCAAGACCGACCACCGCAACCTTGCTGTCTTTGCCGACATTCCAGCGACGCAGCGGCGACCATGTCGTGATGCCCGCGCAAAGCAGCGGCGCGGCTCCGGCTGGATCGAGACCATCAGGCAACAACAGCACGAACTTATCACGCACGACAATGACATCTGAATAGCCACCATAGGTGATACTGCCATCCCGCCGATCAATACTGTTATAGGTGAAGGTCGAACCTTCAATGCAGTCCTGTTCCCACCCTTTGAGACAAGGCTGGCAGTGCTGGCAAGAATCGACCATGCAACCAACACCAACCAGATCGCCCCGCTTAAAGCGGGTGACTGTCTTGCCGATCTCGCGTACACAACCGATGATCTCGTGGCCGGGCACGATTGGATAAGTAGTAAAGCCGCTGTGGTTACGGGCAAGATGCAGATCAGTGTGGCAGACACCGCAGTAAAGGATATCAATGACGACGTCATCCGGTCTGGGAGCTCTCCGTCCGAAAGCGAACCGTTCAAGCGGGCCAGTAGCCGATAGGGCAGCGAAGCCCATTACATTCATGGCGCACATTCCTTAAATTTTCGTAAAAGATCTTCCGGTCACACCACACCGGCGCAACCGGAAAAAGAAATAGCGAAATCGAATCTCAAGCGTTACCAGAAGCAAAAAGCGCTTCCAAGTTCACGAAAGGACCCAACGGAATCACATCCCAACCGATCAATCCGGCCTCGGCGAGAGGAAACTTGGAAAGAGACTTCCTGGCAGCATCCGCAGACTCAGCTTCCACAATGATGACCACACCAGGGCGGTCCCTGTCGGAAATAGATATCACTGATAATGTCACTCTTATACATCTGCCAACCATGACGGACTTCATCCAGCATGTACGGCTGATATTTCTCCAAAATATTTCTCCAAGCTCGCACCAGGCTGGGGAACGTCAAGACACAACAATTTCATATTCAAACCCCCTCGTTCCGGGGTATAACGGATTACACGGGCTGAAAGCGGCGCACGGTCTCCGCCACGCGCAGACCTAGATGTTGTGCGGTCTTCAAATCGCTGGCGGGCGGCGCGATCTCCGGAGCCGCATCGTTATTCGACTGCGTCATCACGCCTAGCCAGCTTCCGAGGCGATTAAGATCGTCCGGACTGCCGGTGCTGCTGTTATTGCCCGGCATCAGGTCGAGTCCCACCCAGATCATTCCATGCTGAGCAGCGAACAACACCATCGACATCAGCGAATTGAGCTTGTCACCATGCTGTGCCCCTGAGTTGGTAAAACCCGCGGCAATCTTGTTGCGCCATTTCTGCGACACCCAGGCCTTCTTGGTCGAGTCCTCAAAGAACTGCTTGAACTTCGCACTAATCAAACCGTTATAGGTCGGCGAACCAAAAATGATTGCATCGCTCCTCTCCAGAGCCTCCCAGTCCACCGAACCATCAGCAACGGCCATGAGTCTAACATCGGCACCTTTCATTTCCTGAACACCTGCCGCAACGGCCTGAGCAACCCGCGCAGTGTGCCCATAACCGCTGTCATACACGATCGAAATCAGCATCTATTTCACCTTAATTTATTAAATTCTGAAAAACAGTAATTGAACCGGGAAACTGCAAACTTTCAAACTTCCCGAGCCATGTCCAAATCTCCACTTAACTTGCCAGCCACTATAAAGCAGAATTCATATCAACAATAGAGGATACATTTCCACTCAATGATTCAAAAAATTCTACAATAATAAATTATATAAATTTTATGAGGTATATGAAGATATGCAGAACATGTTCGATGGTGTGCAACTATTCGTTGAAGTCGTTGAAGCCGGCGGCTTCGCCAAAGCAGGTAAACGACTTTCACTCACCCGCTCCACAATCGGCAAAGCAATCGCCCGTCTAGAAATGCGCCTCGGCGTCCAGCTTTTTCAACGGACAACGAGAGTGCAGTCCCTCACCGAAGACGGCCAGCAGTATTACGAACGGTGCCTTCGTGCAATCAAAGAATTACGTGCTGGCGAAGCCATGCTTGAGCAAGGTCGGCGAGAAGTGGCCGGACGACTGCATGTCTCCTTGCCGGTTCTGTTCGGACGGCAATGTGTCGCCCCCATCCTGCGCACCTATGCACGAGAACATCCCCAGCTAGAACTCGAACTAAATTTCAGCGACCATCATGTCGACCTGATTGCCGACGGTTTCGACCTTGCGGTACGCAACGGCCCTCTGGGCAATGGCACCACACTACGCGCACGCCGCTTAGGGAACCAACGCAAAATCCTATGCGCTTCACCGACTTACTTGGCCGCAAGAGGCAAACCCCACACACTTGCAGACCTCGCAGACCACGACTTGCTCACCTACTGCCGCAATGACCGTAACATGGCCTGGACACTTCCCGACGCAACAGGTGCCCTCGTCGACATTCCGATCACCTCCCGACTGCGTTGCAACGATCTGGAGGTCATTGCGGATACCGCCGTCGATGGAATGGGAGTTGCCTGGCTACCCTACTGGCTACTTATGGAACGGATGCAACGCGGCGAACTCATCGGCATTTGGGGGGATCGTCCAAGTGCAGTAATAGAGTGTCATGTAGTTTGGCCTGCCGCCCAGCATGTGCCCCTACGCTCCAGACTAGCAATCAACCTACTTGCCGCTGAATTACCTAAATATCTGGAAGCCTGAGATGTATAGTGGCATTTGACTAACCCTCATAACAAAAAATAACAAAATTCCCCATAACCCTATCAACGACGTACATCAACATCGCATCAATCGTTACCAGCCACCATCATCCTCCCGATCAACAACGACCCCATGCTGACATGCGAACGCCTATCCACATCCGCACCCACCGCCTCAATGGCGGAAAACATCTCACGCAGATTGCCAGCAATAGTCAGACCATCCACTGGATAAGCAATCGCCCCATTCTCAATCCAAAAACCAGCCGCCCCACGCGAATAATCACCAGTCACCGGATTCACACCACTGCCCATTAATTCAGTCACCAGCAAACCACGCGGTAACCCAGCAACAAGCGCATCCAGATCAGCAGCATTGGCTATCACCTCAAGATTGTGCACACCACCTGCGTTGGCAGTACTCTGCAAGCCAAGCTTGCGTGCCGAATAACTACTCAACACATAACGCTGCAATACCCCGCCTGCAACCAGCGGAGCATCACAAGTCGCCACACCTTCAGCATCGAACGTCGCCGAGCGAAGCCCACGGCGCAAATGGGGGCGCTCATTAATCGCAAACCACTCTGGGAACAACCGGGTCCCAACACTATCAAGCAGAAAACTAGCACGACGATACAACGCCCCACCGGAAACCGCATTGAGCAAATGCCCAATCAACGAACGTGCAACTTCTGGAACGAACAATACTGGTAACTGAGTCGTCGCCAAAGAACGCGGCTGCAACCGCGCAACAGTGCGCTCCGCAGCCTTACGTCCAACTGCAACAGGCAACTCCAAATCCTCTCGTGCCAGAGCGTTGGTATACCAACCATCACGCTGCATTCCATCCCCATCACCAGCGATCAACGCACAACTCATCGAATGCTGAGTCATACGCTCACGACCGACAAAACCATGCGAATTGGCATACACAGACAACGCAAAACGAGTACTGACCGAAGCACCATCAGAATTGACAATACGCGCATCAGCAGCGCGGCCTGCTGCTTCACACCCCAGAGCCAAATCCACCGCAGTACCGGCCTCCAGAGTCCACGGATGCCAACAATCCAGATCAGGGAACACCGTTGCCATTCGCACTGGATCAGCCAACCCATTCGCTGGATCATCCTCCGTATAACGAGCAATCGCACACGCTTGTGCAACTGTGGCCTCCAAACTTGCCTCTTGCAAATCGACAGTACTAGCACTGCCCTTACGCTGACCAAAATACAGAGTCACCCCAATACTGCGATCACACGTAGACTCAACCGTCTCCACATCGCCCATCCGCACATTCACATCCAACCCACGCTCCTCACTGCAACCCACTTCAGCCTGAGTAGCACCACATGCATGAGCACGCTCCAGCAAACGCTGCGCAATATCAGCCAGAACATCCAAACGCACCTGGCTATCATCAACACTATTGAGATCTGTGGAACATACGTTCAATGTCTTATCCTGTTGAAGTCAGCGTGCCTATGTACACGGTCGACAAAGTTTATTTTTAAATGTGGAAGAATGGTGCAATGCGCGGATGTAATAAAGAAACCGGCGAATTCCTTGGCCCCAGCCGCAGCCAACAACGCCGTACAGCACTTGAAGTCCTAGTACTCTCCGAAAAACTAGCAGCACTCACACCTGCCCAGTTGGCCAAACTGCCAATCCCCGAGAGATTACTACCACACATCACCGAAACCAAACGGATCACATCACACATTGCCCGCAAGCGCCAGCTTGCCTTTCTCGCCAAACAAATGCGACGCGAAGACGACACCACGCTAGAAGCGATCCGCGAGAAACTTAATGCCAGCGGCATACAGGCACAACGTGAGGTTGCAACCTTGCATCGGACTGAACAGTGGCGCAAACGCCTCCTCGAAGAAGGCGACAGCGCACTCACTGAACTATTAAACCAATACCCACAAGCAGATTGCGGAAAACTGCGCCAATTACTGCGCAACAGCAAAACCGAACAAGCCAGGAACAAAGCACCGCAGGCATTCCGCGAACTGTACCAAGTACTCCATGGATTGATCATCACCCAAAACAGCGACAATCAGCACCAAACACCACAATAATCGACCAAACCATGCCGTGATAAACACAACACCGCCATTCACCCGGCATACCAGACTAAATCAAAGTCTCCTGAACACAATAGCGCTGCCTCACTACCATACCAACCGCCATCGTGTTGCATCGCAAACCCTTAAGCACATTTCCCTTATAGGTAGGCAACGCAACAACAACAAAACCGTGCAGCCTCACTAAAGAATCTCACTGCATCAAAGCATATAGCCACCCCTGAATCACCAAACACTGCACGCAAAAACTTCCAAGAAGTGTCATTGAGCAACGACGCCACCCCAGCCCAAAGAGCCCCTTCATCCAAACAACAGCTAGAGCCAAAAAAACCTCGCTCAAAACGGCCTACACTGTCTCTGATGTCAATCGCATCTTCTCTACTCTATTCGAACATCAATCGAAACAGCCACCTCCCCGCTGCGTCTCCAATAACAACAATCAGCAGAACCAGAAAAAACCCTTCGACCACCTTTTAACCTAACCGCATTCATGCCTGAGTCCCCCCCACCGTCAACCCATCAATGAGTAACGACGGTTGGCCGACACCGACGGGCACACTCTGCCCATCTTTGCCACAGACCCCGACCCCCGCATCCAACGCCAAATCATCCCCAATCATGCGCACCCGCTGCATCGTCTCAGGACCATTGCCAATCAGCGTAGCCCCCTTAATCGGAGCAGTCACCCGGCCATCCTCAATCAAATAAGCTTCAGTCGCCGAAAACACGTACTTGCCGCTGGTAATGTCGACCTGCCCCCCCCGAAATTAACCGCATACAGTCCCTTCTTAACCGAACGGATCATCTCCTCACGACTATGTGCACCAGCACGCATATACGTATTGGTCATGCGTGGCATCGTCAAGTGTGCAAACGACTCACGGCGACCATTACCAGTCGATGCCACTCCCATCAACCGAGCATTCAACGTATCCTGCATATAACCAACCAACACACCGTCTTCAATCAATGTGGTGCATTGCGTAGGCGTCCCTTCGTCATCAATATTGAGCGAACCACGACGACCATCCAGCGTCCCATCATCAACAATCGTCACCCCTGGTGACGCGACGCGCTCACCAATACGACCGGCATAAACACTGGTAGCCTTACGGTTGAAATCACCCTCAAGACCATGGCCCACCGCCTCGTGCAACAACACACCAGGCCAACCAGCACCAAGCACCACCGGCATCACACCAGCCGGAGCCGGAATCGCCTCAAGATTCACCAACGCTTGGCGAAGCGCCTCCCGTGCAAAAGCCTCCGGGCGGCCATCGGCAAACAACTCAGCATATCCATAACGCCCGCCACCACCGGCATAACCAGATTCACGGCGACCATGACCCTCAACGATCACCTGCACATTCAATCGCACCAACGGGCGCACATCCGCAGCGAGCACACCATCACTGCGTGCAATCAACACCACATCGACACCACCAGACAAATTAACCATCACCTGAGTGACACGCGGATCAGCCACACGCAATAACTGATCGACACGCCGCATCACCGCAATCTTCTCAGCATTATCCATCCCACCCACCGGATCCAATGCCGGATACAAACACAGCTCCCGCCCATGACGGCGCAACACCGCATGTGTCCCCTGCACCCCATCCCCAGGTGAACGCGAAATCGCACGCGCGGCATACGCCGCTTCAAGCAACGCATCCCGGTTAATGTCATCGGAATAAGCAAAACCGGTCTTCTCACCAGAAATAGCACGCACCCCGACACCCTGTTCAATCGAGTGCGTTCCATCCTTGACAATACCGTCCTCTATACTCCAACTCTCACGACGCGCGTGCTGGAAATACAGGTCGCCAAAATCGACCCCAGGTCCGAGTAACGTTCCGAAAATAGAATCAATTTGGCCGTCATCCAGACCGGCAGGCAACAACAGCCGGGATTCGGCGACAGAGAGTGCGGTATTTTTCATGAGTCAAGAATGCGGGCGGATTAACAAACACGCAAGCACTCCCACTGAATTAACAAGATCAAATCAAACGAAGGCAGCACACATACCCACTTCATCATCACAATACACCGATCAACCAGCCCCCCTAATTCTCCGACTTACTATTGGAAGGCTTATCACGCTGACGCGAGTCCAGATTCATCACCTGGACCTTTGGATCATTCCAAGGCCCACTCACATGATAGGTTTTGGAACCGATCGCACCCAATGACTTACCAAGCACCATATTGGCGGCCGCACCCACCGCCGCACCCACCGGACCTCCAGCTACCGCACCAACCACCGTCAACAAATTGCCGCTTTTGGGATTCACATCCACGATCTGATCAAACGTCTGCGTAGATAAATCAGACTGACCACGGATCGCAATATTCACCGCTGGTCCCTCAATCTTGAGTCTATCCGTGTGCGCCTTACCATCCCCAAAGTGCACTTCACCATAGAAGCGATTAAACGCTAAACCCTTAGAAAATAAATCGCGGAAATCCAGCATCAAGCGCCGTGGCAGCTGCGTCACACTGAGTAACCCAAGCACCCGACCAGCCCCAGGCTTGAGTTCCAGTAACTGGCCATTACGCGCATTCACCTTTAAATCACCACTCAGCGAAGGCAACTGGAAACCGACCGGCGGTCCATTCCAACCAGCACTCAACTGAATCTGCCCCTCACCGCCACGCAATTGCTCCCCATAACCGATCGCTTGTGCCAACTCCCCAAGATCACGGCTATCGACCCGCGCCGACAGTCGAATGCTGGCGGCCTCCCCTTTACCCCGCCACGTAGCGAACATCGATAACCGCTGACTAGGCGAATTTGTCTGCAACTGATCTACCTGAATCCCATCAGACAAGCGCCGAGTACGCAACCCCACACGGCCAAGCTTGACCTGACCTAACCTCGCATCTTCCACCTCAAACGCCAAAGATGGAATCGAAGCCGGATCGACATCCGCCATTGCAGACTGCACCGACCCAGACACCTTCACCGACGGAGCCTGCGCTGCCTGCCAGTGCAACACACCCAAACTGCCCGTGACCGTACCGTCAATTGACTCAGGAATGTTCAATTGACCAGACAATGCCGGCCCATCCACCACCACCGCAACCCCTTGATGCACCGGACGCAACTGAAATCGAGTATTCGGGAACATCCCACCCAACAGCAACAAACTATCCACCTGCAGATCAATCAACCGCAACGGCAAATCTGAGGAAACAGCAGACCCACCACGCACTAACCTCACCCAGTCGATTGCATCAAGCGACGTACTGTGTCCAATAACAACCAAACCATGCTCCAGCGGTGCCTCGCGCACGTTGTCACCCCCCATAACCACACGCACACCGACCCCTGCCCCATCTCGATGACGCACACGCGCCGCAACCAACTTACCCAATGCCAAAGCGATATCACCCTGCTCCATGGGTAAAGCAACATTTATATGAGCAGGCAACACCCTGCCGCTCCCTTTGTCCAACGGCGCCGGCAAATTCAACGCCGTACCGACCAGATCCGAATCCAAAGTTAAATGACCCAAGACCCTGTGAGCGTCAGGCACACTCTTAGCCAAATCAACACCGATCCGCCATTGCGAAATACCATTGACATAAGGCCGCAACCAATCCATCTGAGGCGCATGACGCAGCAAAGACTTGACATTGACCGCTGCCGACAACCGCGCCTGGAATATCTGTGCTGGATCATCAACCGCATCACCCACCCGCACACTTAAACGCCCCTCCAACCCCTGATGCAGCACATGCAAGCCCTCAGCACTGAAACCATCGCTGCTATAGCGCACAGGACCACGCACATTCTCAAAAGCGAGATTCCAACGCCGGTCAATATAATTCACATTCTCCAGCGACACCTCACCCCCAAAATGACCGTAGTCCGCGCCCTGCTCATGACGCAAAGGCAGATGCATATCAAAACTGACACTCGCCGGACCACTCGCACTGACACTGTCCAAAGTATCCGCATCGTGTTGATGCAATGGACTGCGCCGCAACAGCCCCAACAACCGAGTCGCATCACTTTGGACATGAGCACGTACATAGAGATCGCCCTTCTCAAAATCCTCTATACCCGCCTCCAACTGAACTTGTGGCACGCCAGCAAGCTCCCCCCGTCCCTTGATCGAAAAACCATTACCGATAAAAGCGATATCAGCATCCAGCTTTTCCAATACAGGCCACTCGGACTGAAATCGCATCACCCCACCATGGATACGGCCAGCCGCCTCAAAATAACCGTCATGGTTATTAAACGGCCAATCCTTCAACTCCCCCTCAATGAGAGCAAAGCCACCGCTAGTCGAACCATTGACCAAAGCAGCATTCAGCCAATCAATCAACTCACGACTCATCTTAGAACGAACCCAAAAGCGCTTGGCCACTGGCACCGCAACATCATCCAACTGCACAGCCAGTGAAATACGCGGCAACGTGCCATGCCCTTCGAACCACAGCCCACCACGCAGATTTGCCCCGTAATCGGCTGCCTGCACCCGCAATGCTGGCGTTGCAACTTTCCAACCATCACCTTGACGCCAACCGACAATACGCCCCGCCAAGTGGATTTCATGCCTACGTCCAAACCCGGAAGGCCAATCAAGATGCACCGACGCATCAGAATCCAAAGTCAGCACCGCCCCCTGCGCATCCCCCTCCAACGTACCGCGGACCCCACTCAGACCAGGAGCATCAGCCACAGGTAGAAAACCAAGCTGCTCAACACGGCCAGCAACCCAAAACCAACCATCGGCCTGCTTGCTCACATGCAACCCAGCAACCCGCAACTGTGGCCGTGCATGCAGCAACCAAGTACGCAGATCCGGCGCAAGCCAATCGCCAAGCGCCAACACCGCCAACACCGCTCCGGCATCTACAGCATTTGGTGCACTGACCGTATAGAACGAACCTCCTTCGACCACCACCCCATCCAACTTTTGCAGCCTCCCCGATTCCCCCATCCGCAACCGAGGCGCCACAACCCGCCACCCATCCCCCTGACGTTGCCAACGCACCAACACCTGTAACTGCGGCCAAAACACCCTTGGCACCACTGTCTGTCCAGCAAGACGCCCCCCTCGAATCGGACCCCTTGTAGATCACCTTGCACCGTCACCTGCTCGACATGGTGGCGATGAAGTTGCGCCCAAACCCGCACATGGCCAGCACCATCACGTAGGTGGACTCCTCTCATCACACCAGCAAGCAAGGATGACCAAGACGCCAACTGATTCGGCAGCGTCTCAACATAAACATCACCATCACCACTCACACGATCAAAATCGACAACCCCTGTCACCGGGGCACGCGCTGAATCCAACCAACCATGAACACCAGCGCGTAGCCGATCTCCGGCCACACGCACCCGCAGATTAATCTGCGACAACGTCGTACTCACCCCTGACGACGGAGCATCCACACTGAGCCGACCACCGATCACCTGTAACTCACCCAACCGCCGCAATACCTCCAACGGATCGCCCTCAACATCACGGGGCAACCCATAGACCGACCAACGTCCCGCACTGTCACGATGTACAGTCAACGCCACCCCACGCAACCGCAACTCGATCAGCGAATGCCCTGGAAGAATCCCTGTATACATCGCCACCAGCATCTCTACTTGCCCAATCCCCACCTTACCCTGCGGACCGATACGTACCCCCTGCAAACGCAGCAATGGACCGCGCTGCGTCCAAGATGTACTCAACGTATCGAAGCGCACCGGCTGACCCGCACGCACACTGAGCCAGTCCGCCACTTGCTGTGGATGACGTTCCACCACTGGCAAGAGCTGGCTCACTACCCCATCGCCAACGCCACTGCAACAAAGACAGCAACGCAAGCGTACGCCGCGTAACGGAAAACACGGGGGAAGCGCAACAAAGAAGACACCTTAAACAATAGCAAGCTTGAAAAAATCGGCCGCATGGAACCCCATCATATCCATCTGCCGTGAAACAAATACCCACCTTGACACACGCATAATGAACATCCACAACCACATATCCACCATGTACACCACACATGGCACCAAATCATTCACAACAACACCACCTCATACTGCTCCTGCAAATAGTGCGGATCAGCCTGAAACCGAATCGCTTTGCCAAGCACCGCCTCCAACTCAGCAACCGCAGCAGACTCCTCATCCGTCATCCTGGACACCACATTGGGTGAGGCAATCACCAACAACCGCACCGCATCGAACTGACGCACTGCACGGGTGATATCACGGAATATCTCGTAGGTCACCGTCTCGACCGTTTTGATCGTGCCACGCCCCCCGCATGTCTGGCACGTCTCAGACAACTGCCTCTGCAAACTTTCCACAGTACGTTTGCGCGTCATCTCAACCAAACCCAGCGGCGAAAAATCGTACACCGTGGTCTTGGCATGGTCACGTATCAATGCTTTCTCCAACACACGCAACACTTGGCAACGGTGTTCGGCGTCTTGCATGTCGATAAAATCAATGACGATAATCCCGCCAAGATTACGCAACCGCAGTTGACGTGCCAACGCCTGCGCCGCCTCCAGATTAGTACGAAACACCGTCTCCTCCAGAGTACGCTTACCGACAAAGGAACCGGTATTCACATCCACCGTGGTCATCGCCTCAGTTTGCTCAATGACAAGATACCCCCCTGATTTAAGAGGGATTTGTCTATCCAAAGCGCGACCGATCTCATCCTCCACACCATAAAGATCGAAAATCGGATGATCGCCGACATACAACTCCAACTTATCCGCCAGCACCGGCATATATTTCGTCACAAATCCCTGCAACTGGGCGAAAGCCTCCTTCGAGTCCACCTTGATCTTTTCCACATCTTTACGGATTAGATCGCGCACCGAACGCAACGAAAGACTCAAATCCTCATAGAGGAGACTGCACACAGGCAATTCACGCCCACGCCGCTCCACCACACCCCACAACCGCGACAAATAGGCAATATCCTCAACAAGCACATCAGCAGACTGGCCCTCAGCATTGGTACGGACGATATAACCGTAATCACCGTACTGCGCCGCCAGATCCGTCACGACTGCTTTCAACCGCGCACGCTCTGCTTCATCTTCAATCCGGAGCGAAACCCCAACCATCTTAGACTGCGGCAGCAACACTAAATAACGCGAAGGAATGCTGATCTGAGTGGTCAAACGCGCACCTTTCGTACCGATCGGCTCCTTAAGCACCTGAACCATCAACTCCTGCCCATCACGCAGTAACTCAACAATTGGTATCTCAGATAAAGGCGGCACTGTCGTTTCATCAGTATCAATCACACTGGAATCAGCAGGCGCAGACCGCACCACATCGTTAACGTGTAGAAAAGCGGTACGTTCCATTCCCACATCAACAAAAGCCGCCTGCATCCCAGGCATGACGCGCTGCACCCTACCTTTGTAGATATTCCCAACCACACCACGACACCCATCGCGCTCAATGTGCAACTCCTGAAGCAAACCGTTTTCAACGACTGCCACACGCGTTTCACCAAAAGTCACGTTAACTAAGATCTCCTCTGACATCTAACTCTCCTCGAACGTAGCCAGCAACTGAGCGGTTTGCTGTAGCGGTAACCCCATCACCCCAGAATAACTACCGACCAAACGGCTGACGAAACACTCCCCTCGTCCTTGGATAGCATATGCACCAGCCTTCCCCATCGGCTCACCACTGTCCACGTAACGCGCGATCTGTCCCTGACTCAACAACGCAAAACTCACCTCCGAAACCACCAATACCTGCGCTGCCACACCTCCAGCCGCCACCAACGACACCGCCGTCATCACCTGATGAGTACGCCCAGATAAAGCGGCCAACATCGTTGCCGCTTCAGCCAAATCGACCGGCTTACCGAAGACGCGGCCATCCAACACCACCTCGGTATCCGCACCCAACACCTTCGGCGCAAACGCATCCCCCACCCTTGCCAACCCCACCTGCGCCTTCTCTTGCGCCACACGGCGCACATAATCCTGGGGAAGTTCGTCCTCCCTACGCACCTCAGGAATCTCTAGATCAATGACTTGGAATGGAATATCCAAGCGTTGCAATAATTGCCGACGGCACAGCGAACGGGAGGCGAGATAGAGCATACGTGGAAGAATAACCCGCGCGCATACCAAACTTACGTTACCCTTCTCAGATCACAATTTATTCATTAGCGACACATCTCACTGACTCACAGTGTATTCACCAACCAAGGAAAAATTGATGCGTATTGCATTACCACCAGTACTAATTGCCCTGTCCCTGTTCACGGGATTGGCCACAAGAGCCCATGCTCACGACTCTTCCAGCTGCAACCTGCCCAACGATGCAACCTTACTCAGCATTTCCACAGAAGGAGAGAGCAAGCGCACCCCGGACACCGCCAACCTATCGGCAAGCGTGTTCACCAAGGACCCCAGCAGCAACGCCGCCATGAGCCAAAACGCCGAGCGAATGAGCCGGGTGATGGCCGGCATCAAGGCTGCAGGCATCCCCAATAATGATGTGCAAACCAGCAGCATTTCGCTTTACCCGCAATACGTCTATCAAGAAAAGCTTGGCCAAAAACTCACCGGTTACCAAGCCAGCAATACCATCAACATCAAGGTACGTGACCTTACCAAGCTCGGTAAAATTATCGACATTTTGACAACCAACGGCGTCAGCCAACTCAATGGCCCAAGCTTTGAGATCGACCAGATTGAATCGGCCTACGACGAAGCGCGCCTCTCCGCATTACAAAAAGCCCAAGCACAAGCCAAGTCCTATGCTGACCGTCTGGGCCTTAAGGTACGCCGAGTAATTGATATCTCCGAGAGCCGCGGCGGCGACTCACGTCCAATGAAAGTGATGTTCACCCGCGCAATGAAAGACAATACAGAAACCCCAATCTCCCTTGGTGAAAACAGCATCGGCGTTTCACTCAATATCAAATTTGAATTAGGGAAATAGAAAACAAAACATCTTGGGATTCCCCATCAAGATTGCAACAAACTCAAGAGTGATTCGTACAAGCACCGTCAGCATGTCTCTTCATTAGAAAACAAAATATGCTTGGCGGTGCCTTGTTCTGAAAAATAACCACTTTCATTTACAAAAGAAAACAACACATCCGCAGTAACCAATACCTGCTTCGGCCATATTTGAATCTGGCACCCCAAGAACTCCCGTATTTTGAGGCACTCTTATTTAAGATGTGATCCACAAAAACAGGGCAATGATGGACATCATGACTTGACTGCCCATTTGGCAGCTTCTGCAGTATTTCTTGATCTACTGTTTTTACGGATGAGCGATCAAATTAACCCTATCCGCCTTAATTATCCTGTCCTGCATTCCCTTCACCGTCACGCCCCCTACCTCTAGCAGCAACAAAGACACCGAATTTCACATTCATCCGGATGAAGAGATAGAATAATCCAGCCCCACCGATCACGTTGCCATGATTCCAATCAGCTTCGAGTTTTATCCACCCAAAAACGACGATCAACGCGCACAGTTGGACAGGACAGCAAACCGGCTACGCGCATTCGCACCAGAATATGTCTCCTGCACCTTCGGCGCCGGTGGCTCCACACTCAGTTACACCTCAGAAACAGTGCGCCATCTCAGCCAACACCACGGCTTTGACGCCGCACCGCATCTGTCCTGTGTGGGCGGCAGTCGCCAAGAAATCCGCGAACTTCTCAAACTGTACCGCGCGATTGGCTGCCAACGCATCGTGGCGCTACGCGGCGATCTCCCCTCGGGCATGGGCCACCCCGGCGACCTCCGCTACGCAGCTGACCTGATTACCTTCATCCGTGCCGAGCATGGCGATCACTTCCACCTAGAGATCGGCGCATACCCGGAAACCCACCCACAAGCCAGCAACACACTGAACGACCTTCACTATTTCAAAGCCAAAGTCGATGCAGGCGCCGATGCGGCAATCACTCAATACTTTTACAACCCAGACGCCTATTTCCACTTCGTCGACGCAGTGCAGCGCCTGGGCGTCACCATCCCCATTGTTGCCGGAGTCATGCCCATCTCCAACTTTGACCAGTTGCGCCATTTCTCCGAACAATGCGGCGCCGAAATACCTCGCTGGATTACAAAAAAAATGCAGGCTTACGGCGACGACACCAAATCGATACGCGCGTTCGGTGCCGACGTCGTGACCGCACTATGTGAGCGGCTAATCGCTGGCGGCGCACCGGGGCTGCACTTCTACACGCTCAACCTAGCCAAACCAAGCACCCAAGTGCTGCAACGCTTAGGCTATTGAAGCCACCACAGCACGCCCACCACTGCATCACATACAGCAACAGTAGCCACGCCTTATTGCTTCGCTCCCCCCGGCCACAAACCACGCATGGCAGCAATCCCTTGCGCACCATGACGCCGTGCTTCCTTGACCTGATCAGCGCACATCCCACCGATCGCATAGATTGGCAATGCAACCTGCTCGCGCAACTGCTCAAACCTCTCCCACCCCAATGTCACTGCACCAGGATGACTCTCCGTCGGTAACACCGGGCCGAGCACCGCAAAATCACACCCAATGCGCTGGGCATGGCACAAATCGGCCAGGCAATGACACGACGCACCGACCGGCAACCCAACCGGCAACGGACGCGCATCCAACACAGCCAACTGTTCAGCCCCCAAATGCACCCCGATACCCAAGGCCTCGGCCAAAGCAATATCGCGATTCAGCAACACTTCCACATGGGCACGGCCACGACGTTGCACTGCTTGGCGCACCAACCCCGACCAACGCACCGGATCGTGTTGACGCATGCGCAGCTGGATCCGCTCAATGCCAAGCCGATACGCATGCTCCACTGCATCCAACCACTCAGCATCCTGCTCCCCAGGCTCAGGTGTCACCAAATAACGGTCTGGTTGACGCAACATCCCCACGACCGGCTGATCAGCCGGCGGCATCGAATAACGCAACAATTTATCGGGTTCGACCCACGTCAACGCCTGTCCCTCACGTCCCCGCAGCCCCCCCTTCCAAGCACGCACCCGCCTCACCTCCAGACGCAGACGTTTACCCGGATACAACTGCGGCACCTCCATCAACCACTCGCCAACGTCAGCGCTGATCCCAAGTTCCTCATACAACTCGCGGGCCAACGCCTGCTCGGATGTCTCACCAGACTCACGCTTTCCCCCTGGAAATTCCCACAAGCCAGGCATATCGCTGTTCTCGGTACGCCTACTCAGCAGCAAGCGTCCTCGCACATCAGCAATCACAGCTGCCACAACATGAATAGATCGCAAAGAATCAGTCATATCCGCAAGCTTGCCGATATCTCGTCATCCCATGCAACAGAATGACTCATACATACGACTTGATTCACACATCGCAGGGTATCCCAGGACATCCATCTCCCCATTCATTGACCAGAACGCGGTCACCAAACAATACACTCATGACATGAATACCGCAGGTGCGAGTCATCATACGAATCAAGCGACATCCTCGATAAGAACTAAAGGCCACCTGGAAATGGATCGGATCGTCATCTAGATCGACACATCATCGGTATGTTGCAAAGCTGACAACACTGGAAACAGGACCAATAAACACGAAACAGTCAGCACATATCAATTGCCATGCTCACATACCTACGCATTTAGAGAATGTGTAAATAAAAATGTGCAAACATGCTCTAGCACAACAGGAGATCGAACCGATCTCAACGTAAGAATCCCGTTATAGATCGATAGCAACCCAATCGCTTCAAAACGCATCCATGGCATAGGTATGTGAGGACTCAAAGCAACAGCAGGGCATGATACATCGCCACCGCACGCAACCTCATCAAACATCCCCCGCGACTCACCATATCAACACCGCATTGCACACACCGGACTCAGCACGGCGGCTCCCTTGACAGCGCTTAGGGGGCTTTTCATAATCCAACGCCTTGAAAAGCCCAGGTGGCGGAATTGGTAGACGCACTAGTTTCAGGTACTAGCGGGTAAAACCGTGGAGGTTCGAGTCCTCTCTTGGGCACCATCATCAGAATCCGGTAGACCACATGGTTCACCCGATTCACCCCAAACGCCCAGCCGCAAAGGTTTAGGGCGTTTTTCTATTGGCAGCTGTGCCTGAACCTCCCATACCATGCTGCTCATGGCAGGCATCTGAAACCATGTAAGAACATGTGTGCGCAGCGTGTCATAGCCAGCTCCCAGCAAGACTGCATGAAATGCGTGCGGATCATGTGAACAGGCAATGCTGCAACACTTGGCTTGGCGGGAGCATCATCGTTTCAATCTATCTGACCTCAGCTCAAGCAATGCCAAGACCAGAAATGCTGCTGATCACCTCCGGATCGAACCCCGCCAAAATAGCAAAGTGGCGACCTCGCTCCACGTAGTCCTGATAAGCACCAAAACTCGGTGCTCCAGGAGAAAGTAATAACACCCCCCCCTGCGCACCCAACGCCGTGCGTGCCAACGCCACCGCATGCGGAAGATCCACCGCCGCATGTAATCCAAATCGACCTGCTGCCAATGGCGCCAGCAGTGCCTGGATATGTGGCCCGTTGGCTCCCATCGTGACAATGTCCAGTGGTACTTTCCGTGTTATCCGGGCAGCAAAACATTCCCAATTCACTCCCCGATCATACCCACCCACCAATACGGCGACGCGGCGACGCCCGAGGAAGCAATCCAGCGCCGCCAAGGTGGCATGCGGCGTCGTGCTGATCGAATCATTGACCCAGAGAATGCCATCGCGCTCCCCCAAAAATTGCAGCCGGTTGGGTAGCGGACGGAAATTGCAGGCGGCAGGTGCCAAGGCCACCGCATTCAGCCCCAGCGCTTCGAGTGTGGCCAACACTGCACAGACATTGCTGCCATTGTGCGCTCCAGGCAACGGAATTAATGCAGTATCCAGCACGGCCTGCTCACCCCGGTACACCACCTGACCGCGCACGTGCCAGCCATCACGCTGGTTGAACCAACGCAGATCACTCTGTGGCAATACCAGCGACGCCAACCGCGGATCGGCGGCATTGAGCAAGGCGATGGGGGGACGCGCCACAGTCACCAGGCTGAGCTTGTCATTGATATAGCGCTGCTCGCCGCCATGCCAATCCAAGTGCTCGGGAAACACATTCAACACCAACGCCAGCGCGGGACGCGCCCCACTGCCTGCCACATCTGCGGTCTGATAACTGGACAATTCGATGGCCCAATACTCGGGTGCCGGCTGCGGTGTTAGCAACTCCAGTAACGGCAGGCCAATGTTGCCAGCCAATGCCGTGCAATGCCCCGCAGCGCGCAACAGGTGCGCCAGCAGTGCCGTTGTCGTGCTTTTGCCTTTAGTCCCAGTGACGCACACGGCACCAGGAACCACGCCATCCGTATCGGCGTGCGCTGCAAACCACAATTGGGTGCCACCAATGAAATGCGCTCCCGCGGCGGTAGCAGCAACAGCCAGCGGAGAGTAAGGACTGATGCCTGGCGATTTAATCACCACATCGAAGGCGGCAAGCCGTGGAACACTCACTTCGGTTTCAATGGACAGTACCGGATCAGCCAGCGCCTGCACCTCAGTCGCTTCGGCAATCGTGCAGAACAACGTTAATGGTTGTTTCGGAAACGCGGCACGAAATGCACGGTAAGCGGCACGACTTTCGCGCCCCCAGCCCCACAACGCGACACGGCAGCCTTCAAGTGCGGAAATGCGCACTCATGGACTCCCATAGGGATGCTGGGATGCGATGCTCATCGGACAACGTCAGCAAGGGGTCTAACTGTAACTGTGCAGGATCCAGATGCGGCTGGATTTCACGCATGAAGCGCATCACCAAAGCATCTTCCTTCCATTCCGCACGTGTCGCCAGCACGGCCAGCGCGGTACGAGACTCGCGTGCTTCGCCGACACACTCGAAAGGCTTGTAATCCTGCCATTCCAGCAAGGCATCAAAACCGCTGGCTTGGCTAGCATCATCCAACAAGTTACGGCCAAAGATCCCTACGAGGCGGGTCTTGGGCATGAACGGTGCCAACGCCAAGAACACAAAATGGCACTTGGGACACTGTCCGCACCAACGATGCGCGGGACGTTCACCCAAGATGTGGAAATTACGATTGCAACTCGAGAAATAGGCATCGTAGCGGGCACAGTGTGCAAACTGCCGCGCTACTGCCAATTCCGAGAGAGGACGCAATAAGGAGTAGTAACGCAGGTCAGCAGCAACACGGCGCTGTACATAGTCACTGAAATGCTGCTCGAATGCCCAGCTCTTGGACCATTGATGGTTCACTTCGCCGGTGCCGGGGATAACACTGCCATAGCTGGCGGAACGCTCGTTGGAAAATACAACTTGATCGACACCATGTAGTAAGGCAACTAATACCAAGATTGCCGAGTTGATGGCGGTCACCGGGATATGTCCGTTCCAGGCACCTTTGCGGTTTAACGCGAATAATTCTGGCGCTAAGGTACGTCCAACGTTGAGCATCTGAAGTTCTGAGCGCTCAGCGCAGGCACGGATCAATTGCGAAGCACCGATCCACACCACCGTTTGCTGCATACCGGCGACACGCAATGCCTCAATACTGACCAAGGAATCCTTACCGCCACCAATCGCTACCAGAGCGTGTTCACGCAAACCGAGCTGCGGTGCAGGGGCCATTGCCCCGGTGGCTTGCACCGGCAATTGGAAGCGACCATGCAGGTTCAATCCATTGCGATATGCGAATTCGCTCAGTCCATACAAGTACACCTCCTCCACAAGGGCAGCAGTCTCAGCATCTATGGAATCATCATCCATCGTCACTGTGGACGGAACGATTGCTTTGTAATAACTCACACCAGCAATCAGGTGCAGCAGGCGCAATGCCTGGCGTACGGCCTCGGCGCGCTGCCCCTCCAAGGCAAACGGAGCGCCCGGAACCATGATTTTTTCCACAAATTCCGGTCCCTGGTCAAAGGCATACACCAAAGAAACAACGCCGGTCTGTGCATCCAATGTGCAGCGCACAAAGCGAAATGCAGAGATCTGGGATGTATCAAAAGTGGACGTCATGAAAAATCCCTGAACGGACAGGTCAACAGTCCGCATGTAACAGGATGCACAACCTGCATGATTGTCGTTACAACCGGACCACAACACCACTCAGGCATCAAGCACGACCTCGGCCGGCAGGCCGCGCAGATTGTAAGTGCTGGCCATCGAGAAACCATAGGCGCCAGCATCTGCAATCAACATTAAATCACCGGAGGCGGTGGCGGCTGGAAGGTGACGGCGACGGCCAAACACGTCGGATGACTCGCAAATAGGACCCACGACATCGCACAGTACATGGGGTGTCTCATCCAAGCGGGTGAGGTTCTCCACGCCGTGCCAGGCATCGTAAAGGGCCGGACGAATCAGGGTATGCATGCCAGCCTCCAGGCCAACCCGAAGGATGTCATCTTTTTCAATCACTTGGGTGACCCTGGTCAAGAGCACGCCCGCTTCGGCTACAAGGAAGCGGCCCGGCTCAATCACCAATTGAAATTTGGGATGCAAGGCTTTGACTTCAGCCAAACTTGCTCCCCACGCCCCCACGTCAAATGGTTCATCATCAGGCCGGTACGGGATCGGTAAGCCGCCGCCGATATCCAGGGTAGACACACTCCCGATGCGGGAGGCAAAACCAGCCAACTCATCGTACATGCGAGACCAATGGTTGCCGCTCTCCACGCCACTGCCAAGATGGGCATGCAGGCCGGTCACGGTTATGTTCAGTGTCTTGGCAACATCGATAAATTCATCAATCCGCGTGACCGAAAGGCCAAATTTAGATGTCTTACCACCGGTGGTGACCTTCTCGTGATGTCCATCGCCGTAACCCAAATCGATACGTAACCATAACGTCCGTTCACGGAATACCTCCGGCCATAAGCGCAAGGCCTCGACATTGTCCAAGGTCACATTGACACCTAGTAAGAATGCCTGCTCGTACTCCACACGTGAGGCGAAACTTGGAGTGAATAACACACGCGACGGAACCAAGTGTGGCACCACTTCAAACACGTGACGCAATTCACCCAATGACACGCACTCTAGTCCAAAGCCTTCTTCAATCAGGGTACGGAGAATGGCCGGATGCGGGTTGGCCTTGATGGCGTAGTAGCACTGATCCACGGCAGCTACTGCATTCAATTGCCGCGCACGTTCGCGCACTGTCGGCAAATGGTAGACGTAGCAAGGACCAATGCCCTCTTCATCTCTCATGGCCAGTAAACGCATGCGGGCACTGTGCCACCAAGGCATGACCCGCGTACGTACGTGCCCGATGATCTCGCGCCAAGGCGAACCAAACACGGCACGATCTTGGACAGGCATTGCACCACTTTCGATCAATTTGAAATGCAGCACCGCCAATAATCCGTCCGCATCAGTCTCATCAATCACAAAGGTGAGATTAAGATCATTGGAAGACTGCGAGATCATGTGGACACGTTCTTTACCGAACGTAGCCCATACCTCAGAGAGTTTATGCAGCAGGGAACGCATACCACGCCCGACCAAAGTGATCGCAGCGCAAGGCACAATAATTTTGACTTTGCAGATCTGTGATAAATCGGTTGACAATGCAGTCAGTACGTCGGTGTTAACCAGGTTCTCGGAGGGGTCCAAGGACACAGTAACATTGGTTTCTGCCGATCCGATGAGGTCCACCGACAATCCGTGTTTCTTGAACAATGTAAATACGTCAGCAAGAAAACCCACCTGCTGCCACATGCCGATCCCTTCCATCGACACTAATACAATGCCATCACGACGGCTAATCGCCTTGACTCCAAGCACCGGCTCAACTTCAGCATCAATACGGGTCCCCAACACATCGGGCCGCTCAGTATCTAGAATCAGCATCGGCACGCCAGTATCACGGCATGGTTTGATCGAACGCGGATGCAACACCTTCGCGCCAGTTGTGGCGATCTCCTGTGCCTCGTAGTAATCCAGGCGCGTCAGCAAACGCGCATCAGGGACCTCCTTCGGGTTCGCACTGAACATCCCTGGTACATCAGTCCAGATCTCAACACACGCCGCACCAAGTAGCGCACCAAAATATGCTGCTGACGTGTCCGAACCACCACGTCCCAGGATGGCGGTACCACCATCTTGATGACGTGAGATAAACCCTTGAGTGATCAATACCTGAGCACGTTGGGCATCGAAACGTGTACGCCACTCCACATCAGACTTCCATTGACAGGAGACAGAAAGACGTTGCGACCATTCACTCTGGTTGGGCTGTGGTGGTAAAGCGGTCAGCCAGTCACGTGCATCCATCCAACCGATATCAATACCCGAAGCACCCAGGTAGGCCGCACCGAGTGTGGAAGACAACAGTTCACCTTGCCCTAACAACTCAGCCTGCCAGTCCAGTGACCGCGTCACCGCACGCGCATCTTGCAGAAGATCCGACAACATGGCGAAACGCGTGCCGAGCACAGCTTGCGCATCTAACCCAAGCTCAACCAAAAAATCGCGATGACGCTGCTCCAATGCAGTGACGCGCTTGGCACTGTCCACAACACCTTGAGCAATCGCCGTCAGTTCATTGGTCACGCCAGACAGCGCCGAAACCACGATCAGTACACGTGTTCCATGCTCTTCAAGGCGCTTCCTCACCACCATCGCAATGGTGTCCCAGCGATGACGACGCGATACGGAAGTACCACCAAATTTTAGAACGATCCAGCGCTCGGCTGTAGGGGAAGCGGACATTAGCGTTACTGTTTTCACTCAAGAGTAAAGCCATTTACGGTACGTGGCATTTCTGGGAATTCTACTGCCAATCTAACGATTGATGACCGCCCTATTCCTGTCACTGATCTATTCGTACTGAGATCTAGCAAATAAAACGATAAAACCAGCCCAATGCAGAGAGAGAAGCGGCAAATAGTGTTTTTTGCGCACATAGAATCAAGTGTCGGCCAACACCGTCACTTCCCGCTTCTACGTCCGCAACATGGCCGACCGGACTACCATTACGGAGAACAATAAATGTCCGCTGTACATCCCATTCCTCACCCCATATGCGAATCATCCATTCGCATCATCGAAGAAACCCATCGCAATGTGTACTGGATCTATATGCATGCTCATCTCGCCAGAACCACGGGAGCCGCCTATTTTTCCTTAAAACTGATTGATGACATCATGAATTATCAATCCGTACTTAGACAACGTTTAAAGGAACAAACGGTTCAATTACCATTCGTTGTTCTCGCCTCGGACAGCAATGTATTTAATTTAGGCGGGGATCTGCAGCTTTTTTGTGACCTGATACGCCGTAAGGAGCGTGAAGCATTATTGGACTATGCCTGCCGCTGTGTGCGTGGAGCCTATGCGTTCCATGCTGGGCTCAATGCTAATGTGCATAGCATCGCGCTGCTCCAAGGCAATGCGCTTGGAGGAGGCTTCGAAGCTGCGCTCTGTTGCCATACCATCGTAGCTGAAGAAGGTGTGATGATGGGTTTTCCTGAAGTATTGTTCGATCTTTTCCCAGGCATGGGAGCCTACTCTTTCATGCGTCAACGCATCTCTCCTAAACTGGCCGAACGCCTCATCCTTGAGGGCAATCTCTACAGTTCCGAAGAATTATTGGCGATTGGGCTGATCGACAAAGTAGTACCGCGCGGCAAGGGGATAGAAGCAGTCGAGCAAATCATCCGTGACAGCAAACGCCGTCAATATACTTGGGCAGCCATGCAGGAGGTGAAAAAAATCGCACACGAAGTCTCTTTAGAAGAAATGATACGCATCACCGAACTCTGGGTAGACAGTGCATTGAAACTAAGTAACAAATCACTCCGAACTATGGAGCGCCTGATCCGCGCCCAGCAGACTCACAAAAACACAGCACTAAAAAACTGAGCACTTAAAGCTGTGCTGATGATCATCGTAAAACCCCACTGCGCCGGCGTTCCTGTCGGCGCGCTTCAAGCGCATCACGACCACACAGCAGTGCTTCATCCAGCATTTGGACAAGAGCACACCACTCCAATTGCAACTGCCAATCTGGGATACGCATCAACTCTGCCGCCAGCGACGAAGCGCGCATTAAACCAAGATGACCAAGCACACCACGCAGTGCATGCGCTTCTTCCCGCACCTCCTGCCACTGGTTGGTTTCAGCGGCAGACAACATTGTCTGCTGGCAGTGTTCGGCATCTCGAAAAGACTGAACTATGAACCGCTCTTCGAAATCATCGTCCATATTCAACTCAGCCAGATCATCCAAACCCGCCGGATCGAACACCTGATGCTGCTGAACTGAGGATTGCGATAATGCAGCGTAAGGTAATGCACCACCATCCCCTTCAGCAATTTCGGCAAGTACATCCAGCAATTTAGTAGCAAGCACGGGTTTGGACAGAAAAGCACGCGCTCCTGCCTCTTCACAACAGCGGATCGAATCGGACGTCGCATCGGCACTCAGCACAAGCACCGGTGTATAAGGCAGACTGGAACTTTGCATGACCCGCAACTGTTTGAGCATGTCCAAACCGCTCATTCCAGGCATGTGCAGGTCGATGATCACAACATCGAATTCCATACTGATCAAACAATCCAACACTGCTTCCGCACCATCCACGCATAACAGCTTGTGTCCCGCCTTATCAAGGATTCTGGATAACACCATGCGGTTAGTTTCATGGTCATCAGCAACCAGCACGCGCATGCTCTTGACACGAGCACGATGCCGTAGGAATGGATTGGAAAATGCGATAACGTTACTCGGTTCGGTACACTGCGATGCTTCGGATACCTCTTGCGCAACCACCTGTTTCTTGGCAAGTTCAAACGGCAATTCGAACCAAAACAAGCTCCCACAAGGGACGTTCTCCTCAAACCCGATGCTTCCACCCATCAATTCAATTAAACCCTTGGCAATCGTGGTACCCAGTCCGCTTCCTTGATAACGGCGATCCAAACCAACATCAGCCTGCTCGAACACGTCGAAAAGCCGATTCCGCATTCCCAATGGCACACCAATGCCAGTATCTGCAACTTCAAAACGCAACACCACACTGTGCTGTCTAGAACGGTTCAACACGCTGACACACAATGTAATCCGACCACGCTCGGTAAACTTGACCGCATTACCGACAATGTTCAATAAGACCTGACGCACATAGCCAGCATCGCCGAACAACCATTCGGGAACATCCAACCCCACATCGACACGATATTCCAAGGCTTTATTGCGGATCTGTGGTTGCAGGATCAGACCGACACTGCCAATCACCTCCTTCAAGGAGAAAGTATCGTGGAGGATACGGATCTTACCTGCCTCAATTCTTGAGATGTCGAGCACTTCCTCAATCAAGGACAACACGCTGTGTACCGATGCCTGGATCGCTTTCAAGCATTCCCTTTGCTCGGCATCCAAACGCGTTGTGGCCAGCACCTCCGTCATACCCGACAAACCATTCAGCGGCGTGCGAAATTCATGGCTCATATTAGCCAAGAAGCGACTCTTAGCCTCATTAGCATGACGTGCATCGTTAAGGGCTTGGATCAATGCCTTCAACAGAGACTGGAAATACCAAGGGATGGCAATCAGACCAATCAGTAATCCCCAAGCCAGAAACGGATTCGACTTCCAGTACGCTGAAACGAGGATCACCGTCAGGAAACTCAACGCACCAAGGGTCGTAGTGACCAGCAAATACACACTGCCATAACGTAAGCCATTACCGATGGTTACCCACAAACATAGGACATACAGCGGTGAACCCGCCTCGCCCATCAGCAACATCAGCACCGTCAGTGATGTGTAGTCGGCAATGATGCCAATACAACGCCGCACGTGCGAGATCTGCGGATGCATGACAATCGCAAGCATCAGCGCCAGCGACACGCCAAGATCGGACAGCAACACCAACCAGATGACCCGCGATGTATTGAGATCCGTTTCGCCATGCCAACATACGCTCAAGTAGATGATGAAGAGCGAGGCGATAAGAAATCTGATTAAATTTTGTACATGCTCACTATCTGGCCGCTGCGATAGCCGACTGCATATCCATTTAGCTTTCTTTAGCATCCCACACTCCCGGCCTGGCCAAAGCAGTGGAGAACTTAACGCAAATGCGTTGTAGTTGATCGCGCCCCCTGATGAGAGCGTCGACACAATGTGGATCAAATAAACGCCCACGCTGCGCGTACAAATAGGTGATGGCCGCCTCCATAGTCCACGCCTGCTTGTAAGGCCGCAATGAGATCAATGCGTCAAATACATCAGCCAAAGCAACAATACGCGCTTCCAAAGGAATAGCCTCACCCACCAAGCCATCTGGATAGCCACTGCCGTCGTAACGCTCGTGATGGCGCAACGCAATCAATGCACCCAGCTGGATACAACGGTTCTGGCTGCCACTCAGCAACTCGCAACCAATACGCGGATGCCGACGCATCATGGCCATCTCCTCCTCGTTCAACGTGCTCCGCTTAAGCAACACCGCATCGGGAATGGCAATCTTGCCAATATCATGAAGCGGTGCGGCACTCTGGATAAGTCGCACCTCTTCCTCAGACAGACCAAGTTGCTCAGCAATTAATCCGGCGACCTGCGACATGCGCTCGAGATAGGTACTGCTGCTGATATGGCGGTACTCAACCGCCCGAGCTAAACGGGAGACGGTTTCACGCTCCCGTTCTTCGAACTCACTCATCACAGCGCGCAACCGCTGCTCCAAGGACAGCACACGTTGTTTCGCCCTTTCACTATGCTGGCGTAGCTGCAATAAGTTATTGCAACGGGCGCGTAGTTCACGAGGACGGATCGGTTTAATCAGAAAATCAATGACACCGGCATCCAACGCAGCCTGACGGATCGGCTCATCACCGACGATGGTAATCAATAGAATAGGAATATCGCGGCGATTGGGCAGCTGATGGAGGCGCATAGCGAATTCCAGACCATCCATATCCGGCATCCGGTAATCAAGCAATAATAAATCAACTTGGCTAACCTCACACCAAGCCAGCGCTTCTGATGGATCACCGAAGTCAAAAACTTGCAAATGAGGCGCAATGTCCTCAATCACATGGCGGAGCATCGTCCTAGCCGACATCTGATCGTCGACAATCACAATGTTCAATACCACATGCACCGCGTCACAGCTATCCAAATGCTGTAGCGAAGACAATTCACCGGACTGCATAGCAAAAACATCATGCATACGCGCCCCCTTCAAGGAAGTATGCCACCCACTTTCGTACGTCACCCGCCCCACTATAAAAGTGGGAATGTACAGGCAGCATAGGTTGAATCCGACTCACGATAATTGCTTCCCGTCACATTTTGATTGGATATCAATTAACGTTCTGGACGCATATAAGGGAATAACAGCACATCGCGGATTGAGGTGCTACCGGTCAGCAGCATCACCAGTCGATCAACACCAATCCCTAACCCTCCGGTTGGCGCCATCCCATACTCCAAAGCGCGAATATAGTCGGCATCGTAGTACATGGCCTCATCATCCCCCCCTTCTTTGGCTTCAACCTGCTTTTGGAAGCGCATCGCCTGCTCCTCCGGATCGTTCAATTCCGAGAAACCGTTGGCGATTTCCTTCCCATTGATGAACAGTTCGAAGCGATCGGTATACCCTGATTCGATGTCGCTTTCGCGCGCTAAAGGAGAGATTTCAACCGGATGATCCGTAATGAAGGTCGGCTGGATCAACGTATGCTCAACAGTCGCCTCAAAAATACTCAAGAGCAATCGACCCCAACCGTAGGACGATTTAACCTTGATCTTGAGTCTCTCACAGTGAAGGAGCAATGCATCACGATCGGTACACTCGGCAACGCTCATCTCAGGATTATGATGGCAAACTGCCTCATCCATGCGCCAACGCCGGAATATCGGACCCAGATCAATCTGAGCACCGTCCCAAATCACCTGGGTCGTGCCCAGCACAGACTGTGCAGTATCACGGATCATCGTCTCAGCCAGATCCATGACCTCATGGTAGGTGGAATAGGCCTCGTATAACTCAAGCATCGTAAATTCGGGGTTGTGCCGGGTCGACACCCCCTCGTTACGGAAGTTGCGGTTAATCTCGTAAACCCGTTCCAGCCCACCCACGACCAAACGCTTGAGATACAACTCTGGGGCCACGCGCAGATATAACTCTAAATCCAAGGCATTGTGGTAGGTCACAAACGGCTTAGCCGCAGCACCTCCTGGGATGTAATGCATCATCGGCGTCTCTACTTCCAAGAAAAGACGCGCATCCAGCCAAGTACGCAGCGCACGAATGATCTTGGAGCGTTTGATGAAGATCTCACGCGATTCTGGAGTCACAATAAGATCAACATAGCGCTGGCGGTAGCGCTGCTCCACATCAGTCAGCCCGTGCCACTTGTCAGGCAATGGACGTAACGCCTTCGTCAAAAGTCGCAAAACATTCACCTTGACCGACAGCTCGCCCGTTCTGGTGCGGGTCAATCCTCCTTCAACAGCAATGATGTCGCCAACATCCAACACCTTGAATGCGGCATAGCTGTCCTCACCAAGCACGTTACTCTGTATTAACAGCTGGATGCGGCCAGACTCGTCCTGAATCTGAGCAAAGCTGGCCTTGCCCATGAGACGCTTAGCCATCAATCGGCCAGCCATACGTACACGATGGCTTGACGCCTCCAGGGTCTCAGCAGTCCATGTCTCGACGTTGGCAAATGCTGCCTGCACATCAGCAGCATAATGCTCGCGTTTGACATCATTCGGATAAGCCACGCCTTGCGCACGTAGTGCTAAAAGTTTTGCACGGCGCTCGGCAATCAGCGCGTTCTCGTCAAAGGACACCTGCGACGCAGGGAGATGCTCAGTCATGAAGATGATCTATCGTTAAAGGACACAGGACGTTCCAGATTCGGGAATAAGGGTGACACCAAAGAAACTCGGATACTTTTTTAAATCGGATAACGCAGTCAAAGCAACGTCGTCATACTGGATGCCGTATACACTTCAAAAGTGATACCGTAGGGTAGCGGCACCCGAAACTATAGGTGAATCATGCATCGGCGCGTTTAGCGCCTGCTTCCAAACCAGCCTTCAAACTCGCTTCAATAAACTCATCTAAATCGCCGTCAAGTACTTTCTGAGTATCGCTGCGCTCAACGCCAGTACGAAGATCTTTAATCCGACTCTGATCCAATACGTAATTGCGAATCTGACTCCCCCAGCCGATATCAGACTTAGAGGCCTCAAGTACGTCTTTTTCGGCATTCCGCTTCTGGATCTCCGACTCGTACAACTTGGCCGCCAGCATCTTCATCGCACGATCACGGTTAGCATGCTGACTACGTTCCGTCTGGCAGGCCACCACAATCCCACTCGGTACGTGGGTGATACGTACTGCAGACTCAGTCTTGTTCACGTGCTGACCACCAGCCCCAGAGGAGCGGTATACATCGGTCTTCAAGTCGGCCGGGTTAATCTCAATGTCGATGTTGTCATCGACCTCCGGGGAAACAAAGACAGAGGTAAAACTCGTATGGCGACGGTTATCCGAATCAAATGGCGACTTACGCACCAAACGATGCACCCCAGTCTCCGTCTTCAACCAACCGTAGGCAAAATCGCCCTCCACGCGAAACGTGGCTGATTTGATGCCGGCCACTTCACCGCCAGAAACTTCAAGCAATTCGGCCTTCCAACCACGCCCCTCGGCCCAACGCAAATACATACGCAGCAGCATCTCTGCCCAATCTTGGGCCTCGGTCCCTCCAGCACCCGCCTGGATGTCAACAAACGCATTGGCACCGTCCATCTTCCCGGAAAACATGCGCTGAAACTCCAGTTTCTCGACCTGAAGTTGATAGATGTCCACGTCGTTCAGGACAGCCTGCAACATCTCCTGATCTTGCTCTATTTCAGCCAGATCCAAAAATTCGCTGGCTTCAGCGACCCCGTTCAGCACATGAGCAATGCCGGTGACGGTCTTATCCAGTAGCGAACGTTCCCGGCCCAGTTGCTGCGCATAGTCTGGAGTATTCCAGATCGTGGGGCTTTCCAGCTCACGGGTTACTTCTTCCAGACGCTCCTTCTTGGCGTCATAGTCAAAGATACCCCCTCAGCGAAATCATCCGATCATTCAGATCGGCGATTCGCTGGCGTATCGGATTAATTTCGATCATCTCAGGATTCCGGAAAACAAGCGCATCAGTTTACCAAGCCAAACCAACGTAAAACGGTTCGTCTATCTACGCAGCTTTCTATCTAAGCGGCTTTATGTCGTCACTAACCACCTCTGCAACGTGCCCAAGAGAGCAGCAGCGTGACAACAATTCCAAACCGTCATCCCTGTCCCTATACCAGCGAACGCACGGATGAGCAGTAGAGCATCACGCTGTTTCACACATGTACGGCCCACCTCACAACACGCCCGACTCCAAGACTGAGATCGGAGACTAAGATTCGCTACCCAAACCTGCCCATCCCCAGGACGCGTTATAAGCTGTCTACACAAGGCAGATGCTCCTGTTAGCAAGCCATTGAAACAGATAAAGCAAAGATAGGAAGAACCTGAAACATCCCAACAAGGGATCGGTAGAAAGCCAAATAAAGCATTCTGAAGCACATACGATGTGAGACAACATCTAGAAATGCGCATCCCTCACAGAAGTAAGGGACAACGGCAAACCCAGGCTAAAGTGACTCAGCGATCCTCAGCAACGATGTAACGCAATGACATTTCAATTTTTGGTGCATCGTGAGTGCCACCACTACTACATCTCTTCAAGCAGCTTCCCACCCTCAATAAGTTTGAACGTGCTCATCGCAACACTCCATCTGCACCAACCTAAGGATCAAGTAGGCCACTGGAAATTGCTTGGGAACCCAATACATCACATTCAATCACTTCCGCATATTCCACGATCAACTGAATCGCATCACCACCGCGGTAATCGTCGCAAACCAACCGATATGCCAAACGCAATCGCCGTGCTGGAGGATCACCCTGCCAGCCGTTGAAATAAATAGCGTTCAGAGCGTCATGCCGTCCTGAATAACGCACCTCCATTTTCAAATGACGCTCCTTGAGGACACGCCATTGCAGCACTTCAAACTCTCCATCAAACAATGGCTCTGGAAACCCCTGTCCCCATGGCCCACCCAGCCGCAATGCCCGCGCATGTAATGCGTCCAGCTCATCGGCCGCCAATTCACCATCGCTATACAACTCAGCCTGCAACACATTCTTATCAACCATCATCTCAACTTGGGCACGAAATACACGTTCGAACACCGGCAACACCTCCGCATCCAGTGTCAAGCCGGCCGCCATCGCATGACCTCCAAATTTCTGAATCATCCCGGGATAACCACTGTCGAGCGCCACCAATACATCGCGGATATGCAGTCCTGGGATCGACCGTGCCGACCCTCGCAACACTGTACCTCCCGGCTCAGCCGGTGCTAAAGCCACCACCGGACGGTGCATTTTGTCCTTCATCTTGGACGCGACCAAACCAATCACTCCTGGATGCCAGTCCGGATCGAACAGGCACACCGCCATTGGCAACACACCGCCTGACTGCGCCATCGCTTGCGCTACTGCCTGCTCAGCATCGTCACTCATACCCTGCTGTACCACACGGCGTGCGGCATTAATCTCCTCAAGCATGGCTGCGATAGCACGCGCGCGAGTCCAATCCTCAGTGAGCAACAATTCAATGCCCAACGCCATATCCTCCAACCGTCCCGCAGCGTTCAGACGCGGACTCAATGCAAAACCAATATCAGTAGCGGTCAATTGCGACTCATCACGGCCACTGACCTCGATCAACGCGCGTAGTCCGAGACACCCTTGACCACGACGCAACCGGCGCAAGCCGGCAGCAACCAAAGCACGATTATTCGTATCTAAAGGCACCAAGTCGGCAACCGTCCCGACCGCAACTAAATCCAGTAAGGACGTCAAATCAGGACGGTTTTTCTGAGAAATAGAACTGTGAATACGCGTTTCTTGACCTTCGCACTCAGCACGAGCAGCAGGATAAAGACGCGCACGCAGCGCAAGCAGTACATAAAAGATCACCCCGACACCCGCCAGCGTTTTACTCGGAAACAAATCGCCAGGCAGATTCGGATTAACAATGACATCGGCTGCTGGCAAGGTTTCACCCGGCAAATGGTGATCAGTCACCAACACCTTCCAACCGCGGGCCTTAGCAGCAGCAATGCCAGCATGGCAAGCAATGCCGTGATCCACCGTAACAAGCAACGCTGGCTGCAACGGTGCCAACTCCTCAACCAATGCCGACGACAAACCGTAACCATGCACCATACGATTGGGGACCGCATGCATCACGTTACGCGCGCCAAGCAAACGCAAACCACGCACCGCAACCGCACAGGCAGTTGCACCATCGCAGTCAAAATCACCGACAACGAGAATACGCCCCTTGGCCTTGATGACCTCAGTCAACAATACAGTGGCTGCCTGCATGTTGCTCAGCATGGCGGGTGACAACAACTGAGCGAGACAGGGTTGCGCCGTCACCGGATCAGCACAACCACGTGCCGTGTACACACGTCGCAGCAATGGCGGCACATTGTCAGGCCAAACAGCCAGCGGTAAAGAGAGACGGCGAATAATCTTGGGCACGCTCAATCGGCCAGCTGAGTACGCGCACCACACCAAAAACGCCAACGGTGCGCACGGATCATTGTGAAAATTTCTCCATCCCGAAAATCCAGTACCAATTGCTTTAATTCGCCACGCCTCATCGCCGCCAACAAAGGAGCAACTACCTCATCGCTAAATTGCGTCAACGAGCGCAGGTGACGCAGATCAACCAATGCATCCACCATGTGCAGACTGTCGGTATCAGATCCAGAGGCCTTCGCCAAGGCACGCAGCAGCACATCACGACTGCGCACCTGTCGGTGCGGCGTCATCACCGTATGCGGTAACACACCTGCTCCCCAAAACCACAGCGAGTTGATCATCTGCTTACCACGCGCAACGCGCTCAACGTTCCACGCATGTTGATGCAATAACACCTGGACCTCGGTTAACAACGCCCTCCAGCAACGCCCCATGTCACCATCCGGCAAGTGATTAAACAGGTCATCACCAAGGACATCCTCCGGGGCGGAGAATGCGGGCAAACAAGCCTCTGGAGTCAGCTGCACGTACCACCGTGCTGGCGTTGGCGCATCCAGCAACAAACCGGCTTCACTGAACAAGGTCTGCAACTCTGGCAACAATGCAGCTTGGTCCTTAGCGTCCAATGCCAACATCTCACCACAGGCCACCAACCGTGCCGCACCCATATCCGGAACCACATAGGCAGGATCCGCACGCACCCAAGCCGCACCTGCCGCATCACCAACATCTATCTGGCGGGTCAAGGCGGCCACTGGCCAGGACGCAGGAACAAGTTCAAAGTGACGGCCCAATTGAGCACGCTCCCCACAACCCCCAGTGATACGATCAGCACGCGCCAGCGCCCGCACAACCGCGTCACCCCGCAACGTACCTAGCAAGCAATGACGCTCCGGCAACAACAGCGTGACACTGGACATGACAGAATCAGCTGATATATTCCACCGCAACCACCTCGTACTCACGTCGGCCAGCAGGCGCCTCAATCACAATCGTATCGCCCTCTTGTTTGCCAATCAGCGCACGGGCCACCGGCGAGGAAATCGCAACCAAACCCTGTTTGATGTCAGCCTCAAGATCGCCCACGATCTGATAGCGACTCTCTTCATCAGTCTCAAGATCGGCTAACGTCACCGTGGCACCAAACACGATCTTGGTACCCGCATTGAGTTTGGCGACATCAATCACTTCAGCATGCGAAAGCTCGCCTTCCAACTGTTTAATGCGACCTTCAATAAAGCTTTGTTGTTCACGCGCAGCGTGATATTCAGCATTTTCCTTAAGATCCCCATGCGCACGTGCCTCTGCAATCGCATTGATAATCTCTGGACGCTTGACCAATTTCAGATGTTCCAGCTCATCACGAAGACGACGCACACCTTTCAAAGTCATGGGCGGTCTCATACCTGCAGCTCCTTGTGGAGTTCCTGTAGCGACCAAACCGGACCGGTACCGCGGAACTCGAGTGAATTCACCAACGCCTTAGCGCCAGCAATAGTAGTCGAGTAGGTCACACAATGTTGCAGTGCCTCCCGACGGATTGAGAAAGAGTCGGCAATCGCCGCACGCCCTTCCGTAGTATTGATGATGTAAACAATCTCGCCGTTCTTAATCAAGTCGACGATGTGCGGACGCCCTTCGGCCACTTTATTCACAACCTCACAGGCCACTCCATTCTGCTGCAACCAAGCATAAGTACCAGCAGTAGCAACCACACCGAAGCCGCGCTCCACCAAGGCCAAGACAACTGGCAACACACGCTTTTTATCAGGATCACGCACCGAAACAAACGCCCTGCCTGGTTGCGGGGCACGGATATCGCCGGCTTCCTGCGCGCGGGCGAACGCTGCGGCAAAACTACGGCCCACCCCCATCACTTCACCTGTAGAACGCATTTCCGGACCGAGAATCGGGTCCACGCCCTGTAGTTTAGCAAACGGAAAGATCGCTTCCTTCACCGCATAATATGCCGGTACAACCTCACAAGTCACACTTTGCTCGGCCAATGTCTTGCCAGTCATACAACGCGCGGCAATCTTGGCAAGCGGCACCCCCGTCGCTTTAGAGACGAACGGCACGGTGCGCGAAGCACGTGGATTGACTTCCAGCAAATATACGATGTCACTACCATCATCATTGGATTGGATCGCAAACTGTGTATTCATCAAACCAATGACGTTCAATGCCTGCGCCAACCTGATGACTTGGCGACGTAAATCGTCCTGAGTCGCGGCCGATAACGAATAGGGCGGCAAGGAACATGAGGAGTCACCTGAGTGGACACCAGCCTCCTCAATGTGCTCCATCACTCCACCGATCAGTACCTGACCCTCCGGATCAGCAATGATGTCCACATCGACCTCAACCGCATTGTCAAGGAAACGATCAAGCAACACGGGCGAATCGTTGGATACCTTCACCGCATCACGCACATAACGCGCCAAATCGGCCTCACTGTAGACAATCTCCATCGCACGGCCACCAAGCACATAACTCGGACGGACCACCAGGGGATAACCAATCTCACGGGCCAATACCAATGCCTCGTCAGCGGTACGCGCCGTACAGTTTGGCGGCTGCCTCAAACCAAGTTGCTGAACCAGCCTCTGGAAACGTTCACGGTCCTCGGCCAAGTCAATCGATTCCGGAGAGGTGCCGATCACCGGCACACCGTTGGCTTCCAACGCTTTAGCCAGCTTCAGAGGAGTCTGTCCACCGTACTGTACGATCACTCCAACAGGGTGTTCGACCTCAACGATTTCTAACACGTCCTCTAACGTCAATGGCTCAAAGTAAAGGCGGTCAGAGGTATCGTAATCCGTAGATACCGTCTCCGGATTACAGTTGACCATGATGGTTTCAAACCCATCCTCACGTAACGCCAAAGCGGCATGGACGCAACAGTAATCAAACTCAATGCCTTGGCCAATGCGATTCGGCCCCCCCCCAAGATCATAATTTTGCGGCGATCACTCGGCGCAGCCTCACACTCTTCCTCATATGTTGAGTACAGGTAAGCAGTGCCAGTGGCAAACTCACCAGCGCAAGAATCGACACGCTTATATACCGGCTTGACCTTGAGCACACGGCGCAACGTCCGCACCGCAACCTCATTCGTGCCGGTTAACTGCGCGATACGCGCATCAGAGAAACCTATACGCTTGAGCTGACGTAAGCGTGCCCCATCTATCGAACCAAGACCATCGGTAACCAGTCGGCCCTCAGCAGCAACAATCTCCTCAATCTGATCCAAAAACCATGGGTCGATATAAGACAACGCGTAAACATCAGCGACTGCGAACCCAGCACGAAATGCATCGGCTACATAAAATAGCCGCTCGGCCCCCGGTGCTTTCAACTCACGCTTGAGGACAACCAAATCATCTTCGCTGCTCAAATCCAAACCAGTCGGCTCCAAGCCAACCTTGCCGGTCTCCAGCCCACGCACCGCCTTCTGCAACGACTCTGCAAAGGTCCGCCCCATTGCCATCACCTCACCCACAGATTTCATCTGCGTAGTCAGACGTGCATCCGCTTGCGGAAACTTCTCGAAAGCAAAACGCGGGATTTTAGTCACCACGTAATCAATGGATGGCTCAAACGAAGCAGGCGTTTTACCGCCGGTAATCTCGTTCTTAAGCTCATCAAGGGTGTAGCCCACCGCCAGTTTTGCCGCAATCTTAGCGATTGGGAAACCAGTCGCTTTGGAAGCCAACGCTGAAGAACGCGACACGCGCGGATTCATCTCAATCACCACCACACGGCCGGTCTGTGGATCAATACCAAACTGTACATTCGAACCACCAGTATCCACACCGATCTTACGCAGTACCGCAATCGAAGCATCACGCAAACGCTGATACTCCTTATCACTCAATGTCTGCGCCGGAGCAACCGTGATCGAATCCCCGGTATGTACCCCCATCGGATCCAAGTTCTCGATTGAACAGACAATGATGCAATTGTCCGAGGCGTCACGAACCACCTCCATCTCAAACTCTTTCCAGCCTAGGACGGACTCCTCCACCAGCACCTCATGTACTGGGGAAAGCTCCAGACCGCGCTTGATAATTTCCTCGAACTCCTGGCGATTGTAAGCAATCCCCCCTCCGGTACCGCCCAGGGTGAAGCTCGGTCGGATGATCGTCGGAAAACCGACTTTGGCCTGGATCTCCAAAGCTCGCTCCAAACTTTTAGCCACTTCGGCCTTCGGACACTCCAAGCCGATCTCCTGCATCGCCACACGAAACAACTCACGATCCTCAGCCATACGGATCGCCTCGCGCTTGGCTCCGATCAACTCGACACCATATTTCTCCAGCACACCGTGATCGGCCAAGTCCAAAGCGCAGTTCAAAGCCGTCTGACCACCCATCGTTGGCAACAGCGCATCTGGCTTCTCTTTGGTGATGATCTTCTCAACCGTCCGCCAGTGAATCGGTTCGATATACACAGCGTCGGCCATATCAGGATCGGTCATAATCGTCGCCGGGTTACTGTTCACCAAGACGACACGGAAGCCTTCCGCACGCAACGCCTTACAGGCTTGGGCACCAGAATAGTCAAACTCACAAGCCTGACCGATAACAATCGGGCCAGCACCGATGATAAGTATGGTACGAAGGTCAGTACGCTTTGGCATGAAATCCTCAGTAAAATCAATCCTGTTACGCCTCAGCAGACAACCCAATCATCCTGGCCGCCCCTGAGCATTGATGACGCCGTGATCGACTGCCACGCGAATCTCACATCGCATCGTAACGCCAATGACAACGGCAATACCGATACGCACACCGCCCCACCACCACCAGCACATCACTAATGACGGACATCAAAACCGTCAGGATTGAGCCGCCATCATTGTAATGAACCTGTCAAACAACACATCAACATCGTGCGGACCAGGGGAAGCCTCCGGATGCCCTTGAAACGAGAATGCCGGCACATCAAGCAACTCAATCCCCTGATTGGTCCCGTCGAACAACGAACGATGCGTCACCCTGACATTGTTTGGCAACGTTGCCTCGTCAACAGCAAAGCCATGATTCTGCGACGTAATCATTACCCGCCCGCTGCGCAAGTCCTGCACCGGATGATTCGCACCATGGTGACCATGGCTCATTTTGACGACCCTGGCACCAACAGCCTGGGCCAGCAACTGATGACCCAAACAAATACCGAAGATTGGAACCCGTCGCATGATGAACGTCTTAATCGCCGCAACGGCATAATCACAAGGCTCTGGATCACCTGGGCCATTGGAAAGAAACACCCCATCCGGGCAGAGCGCCAACACCTCGTCAGCCGGAGTCTGCGCAGGCACCACTGTAAGATCACAACCACGCTCCGCCAACATCCGCAGAATATTGAGCTTCACACCGTAATCATAGGCCACAACCTTATATTGCGGCGCGGCGCGCTTGAATTCGTTACGATCCAAGTCAAGCTGGCCTTCGTACCAAGAATACCCCTGTTTGGTACTGACCACTTTGGCTAAATCCATACCTTTGATACCTGCAAATTGACGGGCCGCATTCTGAGCCTTGCCAACATCAATCTCACCAGCCATCAACGCACCATGCTGAGCGCCTTTCTCACGAAGAATACGGGTCAGTTTGCGCGTATCGATCCCAGCAATAGCAACCACACCGCGTGCGGCCAACCAATCTGACAACGAAATCTGACTGCGCCAATTGCTTGGACGACGCGGCACATCCCGCACAATCAGCCCAGCCGCCCATACCTTATTCGCCTCATCATCCTGATCGGTACAACCCGTATTGCCAATATGCGGATAAGTCAGGGTGACCAATTGGTACGCATACGAAGGATCGGTCAGGATCTCCTGATAACCAGTGAGGGCTGTGTTAAATACCACCTCACCAACGGAAAGCCCATTAGCGCCTACAGCATCGCCCTCGAATACGGTACCGTCTTCGAGAACTAGGATTGCGGGTTCTGTCACGGGTGGAGTCTCGCTCTGGCTGCCTGGGACACCGATGCCGCCGCCTGAAATCAGGTTGCAGGAAAGCTCGAACACGGCGTTGAGACCGGTCCGAAACTAGATTCGGGCAGACTGGTATTCTAACGGCAAGCATCGCCCCGTACCAGCCCAACATCACCACACAGACAACACACGGAAGCTGAAAGCCGAGTATCAACTCACATAATCAAGTCACGCACCCGATAACACCCAGGCACACGCCCCACCACACGCCGGGCTACGCACAACGCACCACGTGCAAAAACATCACGATTGGTGGCACGGTGTACTAACTCAATGCGCTCACCCAAGCCCGTAAACTGCACCAGATGGTCACCAACAATGTCGCCGGCACGCAAGCTTGTATAGCGCGGCGCGATCCCCTTGCAGGCAACCGCCTCACCTAACGTCAGCGCACTCCCAGACGGAGCATCCTGCTTGTGGACGTGATGCGACTCGACGATGTCGCAATCCCAACCTGACAACGCATCACCGGCACGTTCAACCAAATTCACCAACGCCGCCATACCCACACTGAAATTGGACCCCCACACCAGAGGAATCCGCGCCCCTGCCATGACCAAAGCCTCATGCTGCCTCGAATCGAGACCAGTCGTCCCAGAGACCAGCGGCACAGCGCGCGCTACACACAATGCCAGCAACGACGAAAACCCCTGTGGCAAACTGAAATCAATCGCAACATCAAACGCCGGCACAGCTGCCAATTCAGCAGCCGCAAAAAATGGCACACCATCGCTCACATGGCGATGCGGTGCATTCCCGACCACCGCAGCAGTCACCTGAAACGAAGGGTCTTCTGAGGCCAGTCGCAACAGCGACTGGCCCATGCGCCCGGAAGCGCCATGAATAAGAAGTCTAAGAAAAGAATCCACTGCAACAACCCAACCACGCTATGAAGACCCTACAAGATAGCACCGTGTCCAACACAACGACTCCCCTCAAACACAGTGCGAATCAAAAGCCCTGACGGTTTACCACATCATGCAACACCAACAATCACATGCAAACCTACAGCAGAGACCAGAACATTTTTAGCATCAGCCAAAACGACAGAAAAATCACATCAACATAGCTTGGCACTGCAACAGAAACCACCAATGAAACTCACAACACATCAAAAGCGACATCAAAGTAATGATGACGCCACCCAACATGCACACAACACCATCAAACCCGAAACACTTCAAGGACAGTGACCTATCACCATTGCCATGCCGTAAAACCACTGCATTGCTAAAAACTCAGAGAAAAACAAATAAAAAGCCTCGCTGACCAGGGGATTAGGTCGGCGAGGCCAGAAGCGGGGATTGGGGATGAATCCCTACTCCAACGATCTTCTCCAGGGGATTAGGAGAGATCCTACAGGCAAGCATTGCACTTGCCGATGCGTATCACACCACACCTATACATTGATAACACGTGAAGATATAAATTAATCACTCATTAAATAGCGAAATAGCGGCAACATTACCCCATACCGCATCCAAGATCATGGATAGATCACAAGTAAACAACGCTTACACATGACTCAGTGCGCCTCATCCCAGTGATGACCTACGCCAACATCGACAACCAACGGCACACGCAACTGCGCTGCCGCAGCCATTCGTGCCGACACTTCATGTACAAGCGTCGGCACGAAACCCTCATCCGCCTCAAACACTAATTCATCGTGTACTTGCAAGATCATCAGCGCACGCTCCCGATGCCCTCCCACTCCCAACCAACCATCCACTGCAACCATGGCACGCTTGATGATATCGGCCGCAGTCCCCTGCATTGGCGCATTGATCGCTGCACGCTCAGCACCGGCACGCTGCGTCTGGTTACCGCTGGCAATGGAGTTCAAATACAGACGGCGTCCAAACACCGTTTCTACATACCCTCTATCGCGCGCCTGCTGACGCGTGTTTTCCATAAAATCACGCACCCCAGAAAAACGATCGAAATACAAGGCAATGTAATCCTGCGCCTCACCGCGGCTGATACCAAGCTGACGCGCCAAGCCAAACGCACTCATCCCGTAGATCAAGCCAAAATTGATTGCCTTCGCCGCACGACGCTCATTCGGCGTCACCTCATCAATTCCACGACCGAACACCTCCGCAGCGATAGCACAATGCACATCCACACCAGACTCAAACGCATCAACAAGCCCCGCATCACCTGAAAGATGCGCCATGATCCTCAACTCGATCTGCGAATAATCGCAAGCAATCAACTTGCGCCCAGAAGGCGCCACAAAAGCACGACGGATACGGCGACCATCATCTGTACGAATCGGGATATTCTGCAAATTGGGATCTGAGGAAGACAACCTCCCAGTAGCAGCACCGGCCTGATGGTAATTGGTATGCACACGCCCAGTGTGCGGATGGATCATCTCCGGCAACTTCTCAGTGTAGGTATTGCGCAGCTTGGCCAAGCTGCGATATTCCAGAATGACACGCGGCAACGCATGCTGATCAACAATCGCCTCCAACGCCTCCTCATTAGTCGATGGCTGCCCCTTGGGCGTCTTCACCACGACTGGCAACTTCAGCTCATCAAACAACAGCACCTGTAACTGTTTCGGTGAATCCAAGTTGAAGTGACGCCCTGCCAAGTCCATCGCCTTTTGCTGCGCAATAACCATCCGCCGCGACAAATCAGCACTCTGCTTATACAACTCCTCTGCATCAATCTGCACACCATTGGCCTCAATGCGCTCCAACACTGCAACCAGTGGCATTTCGATTTCACGGTAGACCCGCTCCAAACGTGGCTCGGCCAACAACTTGGGCGCCAGCACACAGTGCAAGCGCAACGTGATATCCGCATCCTCAGCAGCGTACTGAGTGGCCTCCTGAACCCCCACATGCGAAAAAGGAATCTGCTTAGCTCCCTTACCCACCAGATCAACATACTTCATCGTCTCGTAACCGAGGTGGCGCCTGGCCAACGTATCCATATCGTGACGCGCATGACCGGAAGTAAGTACAAAACTTTCTAATAGAGTGTCATCGGCATAACCAGCGAGCACGATACCGTAACGACGCAGCACATGCATATCATATTTGCCATGCTGACCCACCTTACGCACCGCAGCATCTTCCAGCAGCGGTTGCAGTAATGCCAGCGCCTGCCCGCGATCAAGCTGCACCGGCGCACCAGGGTAATCATGACCAAATGGCAAATAAGCAGCACATCCTACTTCTGACGCAAAACTCAGGCCAATGAGCACCGCTTGCATTGGATCCAGACTGTCAGTTTCAGTGTCCAAAGCAAACTGACCTGCCACCCGCAACCGCACAATCCAATCCTGCAACTGCTCAATTGTGAAAATCGTCTCGTACTCTCCGGACGCAGACAACGCCGGATTAATCTCCATTGCCACCGATGCATCAGGAGCAACATGGAAACCCGCATTTCGCCCACGCCCAGGTTCCTGCTCAGCCACAGTGACTGCAACGCTACCACCATCGAGTTCCTTCAATGCCTGTGTGAAGCCATACCGCTGATAAAAATCACGCAGCGCTTCAGTATCACGCTCACGCAGCGCCAAATCCTGCGGGCGCTTCTCCAATACCACATCAGTCTTGATTGTAATCAGCGCACGATTTAACAAAAGTCGTGGCAGCACAACACGCAGATTGTCACCAATTTTCCCCTTGATCTTGTCCGCATTGGCAATCACCGCATCCAGTGAACCATACTCAGCCAACCACTTCGCTGCTGTCTTCGGCCCGCATTTATCCACACCAGGCACGTTATCCACCGAATCACCCATCAACGCCAAAAAATCAATAATCTGATCCGGAGCAACGCCGAATTTATTGATCACTGCCATAGCCGAGTCCATCCGACTACCAGTCATTGTGTTGACCAACTCCACACCTGGACGCACCAACTGAGCGAAGTCCTTATCACCCGTAGAAATTGTCACCGCAATCCCATCAGCAACGGCAGCTAAAGCTAATGTGCCGATCACATCATCAGCCTCCACCCCATCGATACACAAAATATCGATACCTAACGCATGCACAATCCCACGCATCGGCTCCACCTGCATACGCAAATCATCAGGCATAGGCGGACGATGCATTTTGTATTCGGAATCAAGAGCATCGCGAAACGTCTTTCCTGGAGCATCAATCACGAAAGCAGCATAGTCCGGGCGCTCCTTCAATGTAGTACGCAACATGTTGACCACACCGAACAACGCACCGGTAGGTTCACCTGCTGCATTACTGAGCGGCGGCAATGCGTGAAACGCACGATAAAGGTAACTGGACCCATCAATTAAAACTAATTTACTCATCAGCGCATTCTACGCTGCACACCACAGTGACATCGAAAACGCATACTCTTACCTACCACTGACTTCAGAAGCAAATCGACCACGATGAAACACGCACCCCTGATTTTGTTATCCCTACTCATATTTTCTGGCTGCAGCACAAAGGGCGACATACACGCCGATGCACCCTTAAAACTACATGGAGCTGTAATAACCACCAAAATTATGGGAAACGGTGATCGCGTGGATGAATTCCGGGTAAGCGGACAGCTACGTATGGTCAAGATCACCCCGAAACACGCACCTGCATACTACTTGTACGATCGTAATGGGGATGGCCACCTCGACGGCGACCGCAACATCGTTTCACCCGTATATTGGAACATTTATAGTTGGTGACAGAATGCCCTTTACTTAACAAACATCACCGATTGCTTGGCATATTCACTGGACCACCATCCAACGCAACCACCTCATTGCACAAACCAAGCTGCTTCAAAACATGCTCCTCAACCAATGGAGGAGCAGCTCGGCTCCAAAAAATCGTCATTTGTCAAAACCGCATGATACGGACCAACCTAATGCAGTCATCGTCCCACTCCAAATAAATGCAGAGCCTCGCCATACGTCAAATATATCTATACGTACATACCTCACTGCATCATGAACAGCATCCCTATGAGACGTTGCCTTTATACATCAATACAACAATGACGATACGCTGGACACAAGGAACGTCTCCAAAAATGTTCGACTGCAACTGCATATTCAAATCCTTGCTTTCACATACATAAAGCGACTTTGCGTAAAACAGCCAACGCATCATGAAACTCATACTAAAAGTAAAAATGTATACGCTCACTACATATAAACCAATGCCGAACAATCCAATACCACACTCAGCTTAAACTGATCGTGATCAATGTGAGTGATTTGAACGCATCATCAATATACAAACATTTTTCATCGTGCAAATTTCTTAACCTCGAACTAAGGTTCATCAACAGCATCCTCTACGCTCACTCATGGCAGTTGCAGTTCCTGCTCGCCCCTCCCAACAACACATTCACTCTATAAATTTCTGAGTGCAACGGGTACATATGAATCATATACAGTGCCCACAAAGATCATAACGGGCCAATATTCAATTGCACTCACGTAATCAACTCACAATCCTGCAACATAAAAAAACACAACTGCACTTACCCAATGCATCGTTTCCACAGTCATTTCAGAATATCGAATAAAACAACCGCAGCAGCCGCCACTCATCTAAATAAAATGTGGACTTGGCACACGCCACTTTGGGAAGACCGATTAACAACACATCTAGGCGCATACCATTGAAAAACATCAATCACAAACACATCGTCTGCATACTAAAATCCCTGGCAACCCACAACGCATCTAGCCAGACACAGCATATTTCGCATCGAACTCTTATTCACTCACACACCGAACCAACACACATCCATGAAACCGTGTCCTCTATGAAACATCTTGCGGCACTGAGTCAGAGATAACGTGACCAAAATTTATTAATACACATCATGCAAAGATCATGCCTCTACAGCATCGGTATTCATTCTCACCAAAAAACAGCACGATAAATTGCACCACACCTTTAAATACAACAGCCCACCTGACAGGAATGCTCTCCGAAGCGGCTATTCGGCAACACCACACTACTGTGATGCTATCTATTAAAAAATTGATGATAATTGATCCACGCTAGATGCAACGAAAGGAACAATGAATACACGCATCTTTTTGGCCCGCATCATCTCCATACTCGGCCATCCTGGCGTACTGGGATCATTCGCAATCGCTACAAAACTAAGCAACACACCGACAAGTACACACGTAAAAACCGTCGTCATCAGTACTATGCTGCTAGTGACGGTACTGGGCTTGGCCTACAGTGTATGGCAGGTTCAACGTGGATATTGGAGCCATATTGATGCCTCCAAACCAAACGAACGCGCCCAACTCCTACCGATATTGCTGCTACTGCTCGGCATAGCCACACTCAGCCTATGGGCGCTGGACATGCCAAAACAAGTGGTCTCCGGCCCAATCGCCGGCATCGCCCTCGTATTAGCCGCACACAGTGTACGGCACTGGATGAAACCATCTCTGCACGTCGGTTTCGGTATTCTGGCCACAGGACTAAACAACACACTGCCAGTAGATGTCAGCCTATTGGCAGCAACGGCACTGGTTGGTTGGTCCCGACTAGCGCTGGGTCGCCATACCCGCCGCGAGGTGGCAGTCGGTGCCGCACTGGGCGCGGCTACCGCGGCATTGTTCCGTAGTATGAGCGAGTAATTGCGTACGAATCAGATCATGCACCCGCGTTGTACACGCCATTTTTGTAATGTGAATCACAAAATCATTCGCAAAAAATGTAAAACAACTCAGCCACAACAACGGCGTAGCCAAAAAACAATGATCGTCAATCAAGCATTGAGTGCAGTATCCGATCTAAAACCACAAGCAGCGGCCGCTATAAAAATCAAACATCGGCAGATACCCCAAACACCTGACGCAAGTAATGCAGGTACCCTGGATCATCGCACATGCTTTTACCCGGAGAATCACTGAGCTTCGCCACTGGCTGACCATTGCAACGGACCATTTTAATCACGATCTGCAATGGCGTCGGCCCGAGATCATTCGTCAAACTCGTCCCTACGCCAAACGCCAAGCGACAACGGCCACGGAAGTGCTGGTACAACCGCATGACCTTATTCATATCAAGTCCATCACTGAATACCAGCACCTTGGTACGTGGATCGATACGATGCGACTCCAGATGCATAATGATGCGCTCCCCCCATTTAAATGGATCTCCGGAGTCGTGGCGCATTCCGTCAAACAACTTGCAAAAATACAAGTCAAAGTCACCCAAAAACGCATCCAACCCAACAACATCCGACAACGCAATTCCTAAATCGCCGCGGTACTCACGCGCCCAGGCTTCCAACCCTGCCACCTGGGAATCACGCAGGCGCGGTCCCAATGCCTGAAATGCCTGTAGATACTCGTGTGCCATCGTCCCCAATGGGGTATAGCCATACTGCTTGGCGAAATAAACGTTACTGGTACCAACGAAGTTCGACCCTAAACCTTGCGCCAACAACGGCAATAATTCGGCATGCCACTGCCGCGAGTAACGGCGGCGGGTGCCATAGTCAGCAATGCTGCACTCCTCATAACCACTCTCGTCTTTAAGTAAACGTACCTTGGCATCCAATCGGTCACGACCCACATCAAGATTCAACACGCTTGTATTGCGGAACCAAACCTCATTGATAATCGCCAACAACGGCACCTCGAACAGAATCGTATGTAACCATGGGCCACGAATATCCAATTCAATCTCGCCCGGCACCTGGGACGAGGCACGCAATTGCAGGTATTTACGGTCTAAATGAAACAGTCCAAGGAAATCAACGAAATCTGGCTTCATGAAGCGCAAGCCGCGCAAATAATCCAGTTCCTCCTTAGAAAAACACAGCCCACATAGCCCATCAATCTCATGAGAGATTTCGTTGATGAAACGCGCCAGATCCACACCAGGCGTACGGCATTTAAACCTGTACTCCACCTGTGCCCCAGGGTATTGATGCAACACCGCCTGCATCATCGTGAATTTATATAAATCAGTGTCGAGGAGCGACTTTATAATAAATTCCATATATTACTCATCACAACATTCACCGAATCTCAGCGCCCCCAGGCAAGCGTTGCAGGATACTCTGCATGTAACTTCACATCCACTCCAATCAATGGCACGCTGACGGCGATCCATGTGAAGAACCATTGCTTCCGCTTCACTCCAGCACCGCCAAGAAAAGTATTACACCACACTCAAACATCAGGTTGAAACACTGCAATCGTCAGGGCACATCCCCGCATGTAATGCAGTCGAATGCTTGTTTAAACGCATCGAATATTTTCACCAAGTCGCCACGCATCACAACACATGCAGCAACAATCTCATGTCCACTTCGTTCGCTATTCGCTATTTTAAATAATCGGTAAAAATGCAATCTCACAAAACGTTAGGACAACAGCAGCAACGCAAATAAGAGAACTGAAACCACCGACCACTACGAGAGGAAGTACTTAAATACTGCCCCACAGACACTATCAACCCGCTGATGCTTTGCCTCCTATACCGATGCATCAACATCACACCCCTCAGAGCTGCTCAATGTACACGACGCATTGCCTGCTCAATACTCTTCACTCTCTAAAAAGGTTCCCATATGACTGATATTCTGGTGCTCTACTACAGCCATAGCGGTTCAGTTGCACGGCTTGCAAGACAAATCGCACGCGGCATTGCCGAAGTACCGGGGATGGCCGCCCGGCTGCGCACCGTACCACCAGTCACTGCAGTCACCCAAGCACTTGCGCCCGTCGTACCGGAAGATGGCGCACCCTACGTGCTACCCACAGACTTGACCGAATGCGCCGGCCTATTACTCGGAAGTCCGACTCACTTCGGCAACATGGCAGCACCCGTAAAATATTTCCTTGACTCGCTAGGCACCGACTGGGCCAACGGCACACTGGTCGGCAAGCCTGCAGGGGTATTCACCTCCACCGGGTCCATGCATGGCGGTCAAGAAGCCACGCTATTGTCAATGCACCTACCGCTGCTGCACCACGGCTGCTTGATTGTCGGCATCCCATTCACCGAACGAGCACTCAGTCACACACGTAGCGGCGGCACACCTTACGGTGCTAGCCACGTCGCCAACGCCACAAACGACACACAACCGACCGACGAAGAAACCTTGTTGGCACGCGCACTTGGTCGACGCGTTGCAGATCTCGCACAGCGACTGACACAACAACGATAAAAACAGTTAACGAAGCAACTGGCCTACAGACACATCCTGCACAATACGCTGTACATATAACACACTCAGCGATACCACCTGAACGCACTACTGATAGCCTCCTGTACCAACAAGCAGGTCATACCACCCAGTGACGGCGATACTCCACTTGCAAATGAAAACACGTACTGGATCAAACTTAGGAGCATAAGGCTTATCATAACGCCTCTTTTACTCATCACCTGCTCACAGAACCACAGCATATGGAAGACCTTTTGATCGTCACCACAGGTGGCACGATCGACAAAATCTACTTCGACGAAAAATCACACTATCAAGTCGGAGACCCACAAATTACCCAGATTCTCGAAGCGCTTGGCATCGCCTTCCGCTTCAACGTGATTCCAATCATGCGCAAGGACTCACTGCACATGGTTGAAGCGGACCGCGAATTGATCCACAACACAATCACCGCACACTCCTGCCAGCACGTGCTGATTACCCACGGTACCGATTCAATGGTAGAAACTGGCAAGCGACTACAATCAATCCAAAATAAAACCATCGTGATCACAGGTGCACTAAATCCAGCACGTTTTCACGGCTCAGACGCCCACTTCAACATCGGCTGCGCAATCGGCGCACTACAATCGCTATCGTCAGGCGTGTATATCGCGATGAACGGAAGAATCTGGCATCCGGACAAGGTCCGCAAGAACATCATCAAAAACTGTTTCGAAACAATCTGAATCATGCTGGAAACCACACGCAGCAAACACAACCAAGATCGCCTATCAGCCACATTCCTACGAAATACGCCACCGCAATACCAACATCGACACTGTCAATGCAACGCACCTCATCTGTGGGAACACCTATTACCTACTGACTGTCTGGAGTGACGCGAACACACACCGATCAGACAGAAGGAATCAGATAGCAACGTCCTACTGCAACAACACCGCGTTAGGATGCCATCATCACACCTGCGCACGGACAGCTGGTGTGCTTGCCGAGCACAGCGGATCTAAAAGTGTCACACACCTTGACAGTGCCCCGAATCGTATTCGCGATGAGATCGCATCGCGGCGAATCACCTCCACCAAACAGTCAAAGTCCCGATACGGCGATGATCTTCTATCACGCGGCACACCGCACCAAACTGCATCAAACAAGCAGCACTTAAATAACCTGGGCGCGCAGCCATGATGGCCTCTGATAGGTGAAGCAACATACCTGATCCGGGTTGGTGCACAAAAATCACCTGGACTGAAACCTGAGTGACTGTGTGCCACGCTTAGAAAAACAAAGTCGAAACCAACTAAGCCGTACTACGTCCATCTGTTCACAGTGTCTATGTTTCTCACAGAAAATAACCAATGCCACCAACCCTGTTGGTAACCAAGCAGAAAAGAGTGTCAATACGTTCTTGAGATTCATTTGCAGGCGTTTCGACACAATGAACCGCTGTAGTAATTACGCTTCTTATCGCTGTCCGGATCATGTGCCGTCGCGATCGCATCTCCGCATCACGCAGGCACGCAGGCACACAGGCACACAGGCACACAGGCACACAGGCACACAGGCACACAGGCACACAGGCACACGGATCATGTTCTAATTGAGATAACAGCGTTACGACATCGTGAAGATTATTTAACGGTCGCTGCTCAATACTAAAAAACTTAGCATTGTCATAAGCCTTAATCGTCCCATCCGCGCGCCACATCTTCGCCAGCCGTTTAACCGGATGTCTTAAAATCATTATCAGAGTCGTGCATATGTTTTATTCCTTGAGTCAAGGCAAACAGCAGCCGACCACTACATGTTATTCAGTAGGTCACGGTGCGCAGCAGGTTGCTGCATTAATGTGAATGTTACGGCGCGTTCATGTCGTGCGCGTTGTAATGTTCTTAAGATAAACGGCAACCAATGGCACACCGTCTTTAAAATAGCTTCAGCGTTATTACATACTCAGCAGCGCTTTGTAATATGTTGGCCGTTAAAGCGAGATGTGCACGTTATGCCGTTGTTCGCATACACTTCGCGCCATGCCTACGAAAAAGAAAGATAGCTATGCCATAGCGGTTGGAGAGCGTTTAGCGGCTGCGCGTAAAGCTGTTGTACCGGCTATGACTCAAAGCAAGGCAGCAGAATTACTTAGTAAAAGTTTAGGTAAGCATATTACAGCTGCAACTATCTCCGGTTATGAAAGCGGACACCGCCTTCCTCATGTTTTTCTTGTAAACGCGCTATGTAGTATTTATGGCACTTTAACACCCGCCTACGTTTTCCACTTCGATAACGCGGCGGAAACGATGCAAGAGTCCAACCTATTGAAATATTTTCGCTCAGCAGATGCACGCGATAAAAGGAATATTACTAACCTAGCCTTGCACGCGCTGAATGGGTTGTACCCGAAATCGACCGATTCAGAATAAAGACGGAGAAAAGGGGCAATAAAACACTGCACGCGCTGCGTGGAATCGAGCAATCAGCCTATCTTATCAGTCGTCTGATAGAAGTCCAAAAAAGTCTTTTTCATTCCCATAAAAGCGTTGAAAAAACTGTAAAGCGCAGTGCTGAGCGCTAGTCTGTTGTGCTGTCAATTTAAGCGGCTAACGAGCCACCCACCCCGCCAGAGTGGGCTATCGCAATACGTAAAATATTTCTAAAAGCATTTAACATAATGCGGCGTGCAGCATAACTATTTCTAATAGCAATATTGTTCATAAATACAAGCACATTCACCGCACAAGCCATCACATGCTAAGCAGCACCACAGACAGGACCACAACATACCGATACAGCCACCGCGGTAGCCGCGGTTAATTGCGCTGCTGCTAGTGACATCAAAGACGCGCCGCTGTGCTGTTGGAACGGCATTCGGGATAAACCACAGACAACCACACCCACGATTGAAACGAATTAAACCCGTGTTAGACGAGTAGATATCTTTTGAATAAATGAACTGCGCTATGGGATCCATTGGTTTGGATCGGCGAGTTATATTTCTCAAGTAAGCAAATCAAGCTAACATGCACTGACACAACAAAAGGGATGCAAAATACTTATCTAAAAAAATAAAAATCACATCAATAAGAATAAGAATTCCATAAATCGATTTTATTTATTTTTTAGATCTCATCCTCAATTTCTCAGCGTATTGAATGAGCTATTCAATAAAATGTAATCATGCAACATCACTTAAAATTGATCGAACACAGCGACTGAATCTAGCTTCCAGAGCCTATATATGAAGCTTTGAAAGTGATGAGACCTTCAATCCGTTATTAAATAATGCGAAACACTACTACACGGTGGTTGCGCTTGCGATTTGTGGCAATAATCGTAGAGCAAATCACCCAACACCTTACAAGATAGGCACCAGCCCAGCACCGAATGCAATCAGCATCCGCACCAACAACCACTTTGGACCAACATTGACTTCAGGAAAGTCACCGACAGGTTCATAACATTGCATGAAATTCGGATCCCGACGTGGCAATGGTATTGGACAATCCAACCCGGGTTTGAATTCATAGTTGGTTGCATAGCGCCAAGGCCACAGGTCCAGCACAGGCAATGCCTCAGACAGTTTACCTACCGAATAATTGAGCTTATAGAGCCCAGGTAACTTCTTCCGCGGTGCCACGACCCACGCATTACCTGGAGCAATGTCACCCTCAATACTGGAAGCCAACAGACCGGCAAACGCTGGATCCTCAATCACCACAACAGCTTCAGTATTGTAACTCTCACTGCGCGGATCGAAGTTGTGGGTACCAATCACTCCAACCTTACGATCAACCACCAATGATTTTGCATGCAAGCCCATGCGTGCGCCCGGACGGGTCACAGGTAATGGTTTATTGACAGTGTGAATGCGCCAAAAGGGCGGACGCGTTTCAGTACGTAAAACACGCCTATCCACTTGACCTTTATTTTCAAGCTGAGGTAACTGACGAGCATTGTCTGAATCATCGGAGACTTTGGCAGCAGCCAAAAGGTCCTGTCGCCTCTGAAGAGAGTCATTGTTCCATCCTTCAATCGGAACAACGCCCGTCAGGTCGATTGGCGGATTTTCCGGAAACGGCTTGTACTCGTAAATGTCGAACCCCAGGTCACGCATGTTACGCCGCTTGTATTTGTAAAATAAGGCATAGACGATGGGATTATCGGTAGCAGCCAAACTGTTGGTCACCACAACCACGCGCGGTTTGTCCTGAGTCCGATTGAGGCGACGGAAGATGTTCAGCGCTGGTTTGGACAACACCAGATATGGGGTCTGCAAGATCACCTCATGACGCGCATTAGAAATCAAACTATCCAACCGTGGCCCGATGGAAACCGGATTTGCGTTGTGCTCATAGCGATGCTTTTGCGGCAGGTCAGCAACATATTGCACTTTGTTCACAGCCAAGGCCGCATCGACAAAAGTGCGCTTGACATAGTCCGGATCGTTGGCCTCAGCAGTAACACGCTGGACCCGTTCCAACAGATTGAAGACAGCTGATGGCAGCATCGGCACCCCATCCTGCAGCACCATACGTCCAACATCCCTGAGGCGCTCTACCGGTACGCTGCGCTCAGCCGCCCAAAACGCATCAAAGTTAACTGCCATTTGCAGCACCGCCGGTCCGGCGACAAGCACATCACGGTCACGAAAATTATATTCAAGATCCCAATCATAATAGTCATCTTGGTAATTACGCCCGCCGACCACGCCGATCATTTCATCAATGACCAACAATTTATTGTGCATGCGCTGATTAAATCGACGAAAACAACACAGCACGCTGGCAACATAGTCACCATAGTTCAGCTTGGCTTTGCCAAAAATCGGGTTGTAGATACGTAGTTGGAAATTAACGTGTGCACCAGCCAAGGCACCCAGAATATTCAGATCAGAAATCGCCGAAAGCTGGTCAATCAGTAAACGAACTCGAACACCACGTCTGGCAGCAGTCAATAGCTCATCCATGATCAACCGGGCACTATCGTCCTTGTCAAAAATGTAAGTCTGCATGTCGATACTGCGGGTAGCACTGCGGATCAAATTGATCCGTGCGACCAACGCGCTCTCGCCTTTATCGAGGATGGTGACATAGTGAAGTGGTGTCACAGGCGTAGATTCACTCAGCGCTCGGCTCCCAAGCGCGTACAACGGCGAATCCAACGCACAACGATTGGGCCTGTCACAATCCAGCGTAGCCGGGCGCGCAGCCACGGCGACCGACGCAGCATAATCCAACTGGGCATGCGACAGGCTAGCGCAACCACTGCCCAACAAAACAGCTGCTAGCAGCAACAAACGTATGAATATATTCAATGACTTGGCGGCCCCTCGATCAAACGGCCATGCCAACGGAAGGTCACCCGATTGCCAAGTATTAACCGCCAACCGTCAATGCCATAACGCTCACGCAACACAACGCCAGTACCGACCAGGTCGCAATCATAACCAGGCCGAGCACAGGCGGCTGGCTGAATCTGCAAGGTTTCATCACGGCTGATACCACGAATTGTCAAACTCCCACTAATTTTGCCTCCTTGCAGGATCACCCGAGAGGAATAGGGCTGGGATTCAAACTCGATTGTCGGATAATGCTGAACATCGAAAAAATGCTCTCCACGGACCCAATCAGTGTAATGGGTTCTACCAGGAATGAGCGCATCGCCTGCATACAGGTGCAACCGTACTTTCTCGCGCCCCTCCGGCAAGATTACCACTTCACCTTCTAAGCGAGGGAACACCCCATCAATGCTCTGCCCTAAACGAGTACGGACTTCGAACTCAAAGTAAGAATGCACTGAATCCAGCGTCAATCGCTGCTGCGCTGTCGCCCAGGAGACAGGTAACACGGAAAACAAAATAGAGATCCATACCATTGCAGACATGACGTCACGGCCACCAGAGCGCAGTCAGACAGATAGTGTCCAGTTCAATGCCCGTCTTCAATGGCAACGTCAGCAACGCAATCGAGCCAGTAGACATCCCAACGTCATCACTGGTCTTGTTGCTGTGTATCAGCGAGACCAACCGTTCCATGCTGGGATTATGCCCGACCAACAGCAACCGATCGACGTCACGGCACTCATCAGCAAGTGCCATCAGAGTACCCACTGTTGCCTCGTAGAGGCGCTCCTCTAAGCGTTGCTCGACATCACCGAGCACCGCAACTATTGCCTCCAATGTCTCACGCGTACGTCGCGCCGGAGAACACAACACCCGATCAGGAATCAAATGCTGCTTACACAACCAGTGCCCAGCGGCTTCCGCCTCAATCATGCCTTGTTGGGAAAGCGAGCGATCAAAATCAGTCTGACCGATACCAGTCGGCTCAGCATGCGCATGACGCAACAAGATCAGTTCACGCATCACGACGTGCTATATCCACAGATCCACCTACAGCTTATGGAGCCACTGCAACAGCGGCTTCCAGTCCTGCTGATGCTCGCGCGCCTGAGCAGAACGGTAATCGAACACGCTACGCCCCTGACCAGCCAGCACCACATAAAACTGACTATCACGCAATTGCGCAACCAACAGATACGGCCAGTCACCCAGCATCTGCATTGCTTGTTGCGTGGTCTGAGTCCGAGATCGAGCACGGTTAAGCACTAAACCAACCGGCAACTTGCGCTGATGCACCCGTGGAACCTTAGCCATGGTGTTCAAGAAACCCACCACTGCCTCAATATCCAATGCCGAAGCCATCACCGGGACAATCACCGCATCAGCATGTTCTAGAAAACCCTCCAGATCATCGGCAAACATCCCAGCAGGAGCATCAACAATAAGCAGATCCGTATTGGCGGGTAAATCGTTGCGCCAGCGATGGGACCCATTGGCAGCATTAGCATTGATTGACAGCACCTGACTATCCAGGTCAGCGCGGCGCTCAGTCCAGCGTGTAGACGATTTCTGCGGATCCGCATCGGCCAGGACAGTACGCACCCCACGCAACGCCGCCTGCGCCGCCAAATTGGTGGCAATAGTCGTCTTGCCCACGCCACCCTTGGAGCCGGCCACTACGAATGTTTTCATGTATGCCTCGCGTCAAGAAACACCACCAGCGTACACCGACTGAAACGTATAAATAGAGATCGTTGTAACAACAACACTTACACTTAACAGCATGAATGCTGTGCACCAAAATAACACCCGTCAATCCAACCCACCAACCGCAGCAGAAAACGCAATGTTTCTAATGGCAGCTACGCATTTTGAATCAAGTAGAGCCGTACTACCACCAGTGGCAGCAACGGCTCCCATACACAGCTAATTGAGCTGTGGCACGTGGATCGACCCCTCTCCAGAGGCATGACTTAAACGCCCGCGATACTGGATTCATCTTTTTGTCGGCCTTGGAGCCTATCTGCTCCAAAGATCTGACAGATCAACGGCTATCCAAACAGTCAGCAGAACATTGAACTCCCAGAAATCACGTTTTCTTAGATGAGAGATTCAGACCGCCCTGCACTACCACATGTTGCACATCGACGCGACGACAAACACAACAAGCTTTGTGCATCACTCAGGAGTCAGAATCAAACCACGCAACTACAGCCAGCCCGACACCACGCAATTGAACGCACTCATGCTCATTTCAGACGATTGAAACCCTCTGCTAAAAAAACCTATCCATATTTTGAAGAACAATCGCAATCACACCACAGATTAGAGAAATCATTTGCGAGATAATCAACCACAAAATAACTATTTATCTATATTAATTCATTTAAAATCAATGCGTTAAAATGGTTATTTCGCTCCGCAATATTTGGAGCGCTCCGCAATATTGGGAGCGCTCCGCAATTCACCGCGTCGGCGTCACCTTCGCCCCTTTGCGCTTGCGTACATAGTGTTCCGTCATCGTCACCGACGCATGCCCCAATTGTGCTTGTGCTTGGCGCATATCGCCCGCCAAATCTGCCTTATCGGTCGCCGCTTTGGCGCGTAGATCGCGGAATTGAAATACCTCCTTGGCGATCCCTGCGGCAGCGCGTACTTTCCTAAACCTGTAAGCTAATTTTTTCCAATTCAACCCCAAGCCTTTTTCATCCACAATCAAACGTGTACTACGCAGCTTCATCCCCCGCTTGCGATCAAAAATACGCTTTATTAAAACTGCCAATTCACCCGTAATCGCAATCGCCAATTTCACTCCCGTTTTAGCTTGGCAAATCTCCAAAGCGCCATTAACAATATGGCGCTCATCCATAGACACAACATCACTCACACGCTGCCCCGTCAGATAGGCGAGGTCCATCGCATCCCTGAGCGTTTGGTCCGCTGCCTGGTACACAGCGCGGTACGTCGTATCATCTATATACACGTCGCGCCCCCGCTCCTTATTACGCCGGATACCCCCACAAGGGTTAGGAAGATCAGTAATTCCCTTACTCCGCGCCCAATTCCAAAGATGCGAAAATAATGCTACTTCGCGATTAGCGCTTACCTTAAAAGGCCGCCAATCTAGATACTGGCGGATATTCACAGGTTTAATTGACTCAAACGGCGCGGGGGGATCGTCGAAAAACTGCAACAGATAGTTTAAATATACGTGGTGCATGCGTTGGGTGTTATACGCCTTTGTTGGGATCACCTCAGCGCGGTAACGCTCGGCCACATGGCGGAACGTCACCGCAATCGCAGGAGTGATCTGCGCATGCTCCAGCTCAGCCCACCGCTTGATGGCTAACCCGTAGTCGCGTCCTAGTGGCGTCTCTTTGCGTGGCTTGCCGCCATGATCGTAGTAGTAATACACCACGCCGGACTTCTGAGGGCGCACGCGAAACCTCGGAATCGCGCCTGCTTTGATTGGCTTACGTCCCATAAGCGACCTTATTAGACTTCCACACAGGCCGAACCACCGCAGAAGGCGGCATCGCGTCAATTGCAGCACGCAGCACGACAGGCCAGTCATGCGCATCCAGATAATGCCGAATGCCGTTCTTCCTAAGAAAAGCGGCTTGGCGAGCGCGTTGCGGAGTACCGCATAACTCGGCCACCTCACTTCTAGAAAGACATAAACCAGCGGCTGGGGGCATGCCACATGTCTGCTTTGATGGGGCGCTCATCGCGTCATGGCTCCTTGTGATGTGAGTGGTTTGCCTGTTTCTCTGCGTTTCACCGCTTCCAGCAGCAGGTCCTGTACTTCGCGTTTAGATTCACGGCGGGCCATCACCAATTCATCCACCGTGCCCGCCGCCACGATGTGGTGAATAAATACAGGCCGCGTATGTCCGGCTTGCGCCTGACGTGTCGGCCCAATGCGTTCGATGATCTGCTGGTACTGCTCCAGGTCCCACCAGTGGCCGAAGAAGGCCAAAATATTTCCGCCGTCTTGCAGATTTAAGCCATGACCGGCACTGGCCGGATGGGCAAATAGCACGGGAATGTTCCCCGCATTCCAATCGCGGATCGTGTCGGGGTGTTTGTCCAAAGCACGCCCCTTGGGGAAGGCACGCTGCAACCGTGCGACATCACTTTTAAAGTGATACGCCACCAACACCGGCATACCGGCGGCTTCTTCGATAATGTCGTGCAGCGCCTCTAATTTCGCATCGTGCACGACTTCCCAGGCCTGACGTGTGTCATCGGTGTACAGCGCACCATTGGCCAGTTGCAGGCATTTAATTGTCTTGCTGGCGGCGTTAAAGGCTTCTACTTCAGCACCGCATTCCAAGGCGATGAACATATCTTGTTCCATCGCCTTGTACAGACGTTGCGCATGTGCTGGCAACGCAACGCGAATCGTATTGACAATCGGCTGGCGTAAATCGAAGTACGCCTGTGGATCAAGTGATAAACACAGGTCGCGTATCTTGTCTTGAATCTCTTGAGATGCATGTGGCGTGGGCGCAAAGCGCACCGCATGCGGATCACTGCCGATCTGCATCGCACGGAACCAGCGATCGATAAACGCTTTAAAATGCGTCCCAAGCCGTGCCCCACGATCCACCATCCACATCAGCGCCCACAGGTCCTGTAGCCCATTGGGCGCGGGCGTGCCGGTCAACCCAACGTAGCGCTCCACCTTGGTATGCACATGCGTGGCCAGTGCGCGGGCGCGCCGTGTTCCTTGCCGCAGCCGGAACCCTTTCAACTTGGAGCACTCATCGGCGACCACCATACGGAACGGCCAACGGTCCTTGTAAAACTCCACTAACCATTTCAGAGTGTCGTAATTAATGCAGTAGATATCCGCCTCCTGCTCCAAGGCGTGGCGACGTGCCGCCGCACTACCCACGACCACGGACACCCGCAGATGGCGCAAATGGGGGAACTTGGCCACCTCATCCGGCCATGTCGTGGCCGCAACGCGCAGCGGAGCAATCACCAAAATAGGCGCAATGTCTTCCACCACCAGGAGCACATCTAACGCCGTCAGCGTGGCTACTGTCTTCCCCAAACCCATGGGCACAAACAAATTGCAGCGTGGGTGCGTCAGGATGAAATCAACGATGGTGTGTTGGTAGGGGCGCAGGTTCATGCCAATGCTCCGTGCAGCACTTCAGGATGGGTGGGAGGCACGCTGCTATACTCGCCACCACATGGAGCTAAAGCGGGGGACTGTGTGACATCTGTAGCGTTCGATACGCTTAAATTTGCGAACCGGCTGAAAACGGCAGGGGTTCCTGCGGCGCACGCAGAGGCCGAAGCCGAAGCCTTGGCCGAAGTGCTAGAAATAAATTTAAAAGGCCTTGCTGAGTCTGAATCTAAAAACGGCAAGGCATTAGCGCGTCTTGAAGCGGATATGAAGGAAGGCTTTGCGCAGGTGAATACGCGCTTTGCTGAGATAAAAGGCGAAATGCTCCTACTCAAGTGGATGCTAGGCGTGCTCGTGGCGGGCGTTGCTGCACTGATCATCAAAGCGTTTTTCTGAGTCACGCCAGCACCTCATCCACGCCTTTTAAGGAATCGACCACGACCACGCGCTGGCCCATGCCGCGCATGCGCTCATGCTCACGGACTTGATGCGGTGTGCACTGCTGGCCGGGGGCTTTGAGTTCCACCCACAGGGTGCGCCCGTTGGGCAGCATGGCGATACGGTCCGGCGCACCGTGGCGGCCCTCCCATTTCACCTTGCGGATTTCACCGCCCTTGGCCCTGACCTGGGCCACTAAATAACGTTCGATTGTCCGCTCACGGGGAATGGTCATCATTGCTTCCTATACCGGTGGGTTTCAAAGCCTTCCGCCGCTAAGGGCAACCCTTGTGCCCAGGGGGGCGGTGTGGCCATGAGTGCGGCCAAGTGCGCGGCATTGAAAGCGGCGTTGTCATCGGCTTCGGTAATGATTTCGTCGTGCACGGTTAAAACAATCGCGTATCCGGCGGCTTCAATCGCAGGCATGCAGGCGGCCAACACGTCGCGGCTGACGGCTTGGGTGATGTTCTCGACCAGCTTGCCGCCGTAGGTGGTGATGCGCGTCCATTTGCGCGTTACCGGATGCGTGCCCATGTAGGACAGCGCGCCGTGCTCATCGACTCTGGGAGCGGCGTAGTAAAGCACCCGCCCCGACGGCAGACGCAGACGCAGCCATGCACGGCTGTACTGCACTGTGATACCGCAGCAGGTGTGCGCCGTTTCGGGGTGGCCGATGGCGTCTGTGACTGCGCACTGCAACGCCTGCCAAAACGCGGCAATGGCAGGAAAACGTTGCCCAAACCATCCAGATGAACGCTGGACCCTTAGCCATCCACGAACTCCCCCAAGGCGCAGAATTTCAAGACTGGAACCCCCAATACCCCTCAGGTGAATTTGGCTTATTCACCAAAGCCGCCAAACAAAGCTTGGCTGCGGGCATGGATCTCTCCTACCACGCCCTTTCCGGCGATCTAGCGGACGTCAACTACTCCAGCATCCGCCAAGGCACATTGGATGAACGCGAACGCTGGAAAGAAGACCAGCAATTTTTTATTGAATCCCTCCACACCCCTGTTTTTGAAGCGGCCTTGAAAGTGGCCTTGCTGAGCGGACAGATTCGCGTGCATGGCAAACCACTGCCTGCCGAACACTACGACCGATACCGCCGCGTTTCCTGGCAAGGCCGCCGCTGGGCCTGGGTCGACCCCCGCACCGACGTTGAAAGCGCACTGACCTGCATCCGTGGCGGCCTGACCTCCACCAGCCAAGTCATCCTGGAACAAGGCCGCGACCCCCAGGACGTCTTTCGCGAAATCGCCCAAGACCTGAAAGAAATGCAAGCCTCCGGCATCCCCAACGACTACCTCAAGTACCTGCTGTATGGCGCAGACCTCACTACCGCCAACACCACACCGACCCAGAAGGAACCCACCCCCCATGACCACAGCCACTGAGGTAGTACGGGACCTTCGCAAAGGCGGCACCCAGTACCGCCATGCCGATGTCCTATCGATAGACGAACCCTCCAGAACCCTTGAACTTGCATTTAGCAGCGAAGCAGCAGAAGTGCAAACAAGGAGCGGCGTGGAGATTCTCGGCCACCGTATCAACGAAGTACGCATGCACCGTCTTGACAACGGTGCCGCCTTACTCCTGGACCACAACCCACGCGAACACATTGGCGTTGTCGAATCGGCCTCTATTGACAGCGACCACCGCGGACGCGCCATCGTGCGCTTCGGGCGCAGCCCACGTGCTGAAGAAATCCTACGTGATGTCCTGGACGGCATCCGTAAACACGTCTCAGTGGGCTATTTAGTCCATCAAGTCGAAGTGATCGGCCAACGCGACGCAGGCCCCCTGTACCGCGCCACGGACTGGGAACCCATTGAAATCTCCATTGTCAGCATCCCTGCCGACCCCTCCGTTGGCATCGGGCGCGCCTTGGAAAATCCGCCACAGGACACCGCAACAGTCTCGCAACACACTCCAGGCACCTCTGAGGATAAAACCATGACGGAACCATCACCCCCCGCCCATGCCGACACCACCAACACACCCCAGCCGACATCCAACGCGACTGACACCCCCAACAGCGTCGATGCCGAACGAACCCGTGTCAGACACATTGCTGACCTTGGCAAAACCTACGGACACCTGGAACTGGCGCACGACTACATTACCCAAGGCCACTCACCGGAAGCATTCCAGCGCGCCCTACTGACAAAACTGACGGACAAAGCCCCCATGCCCCAGTCTGAACCTCACACGGAAACCGGCATCGGCCTGTCCACACAAGAAATACGGCACTACAGCATCGTCCGCGCAGTCCGCGCGTTATTGCCTAATGCCAGCCAGACCGACCGCAACGCGGCGGCCTTTGAGATTGCCTGTTCCGCTGCCGCAGAAAAAACCTACGGCAAACAGGCGCGCGGCCTACTGATCCCCTCGGACGTCCTCAACCGCGCATTCTCCACCACCACCCCGACGGACGGCCCCGGCAGCAACATCATTGCCACCGAACTACACGCCTCCTCCTTTATCGAAATCCTGCGTAATAAAACCTGGGTCATGCAGCGCGCTACCGTCATGGGCGGCCTGGTTGGCAACGTCGATATCCCCAGACAGAAAGGCACCACCCAAGCCTACTGGGTGGGGGAGGGCGACTCACCGGAAAAAAGCAAACCTGCCCTGGACCAAATCCACTTCACCCCCAAATCCCTGGCCGCCTATACCGACATCACCCGGCGTCTGCTCCTGCAATCCACCCCGGATGCCGAACAAATCGTCCGCAGCGACCTACTGAACGTCATGGCCCTGGAAGTGGACCGTGCCGCCATCTACGGCAGCGGCTCAGACATGCAACCCACAGGCGTTAAACATCACAGCGGCATTAACGCCGTGTCCTTTGCACAAAAAGGGCAACCCACATTTGCTGAACTTGTCCAGATGGAAACGCAAATTGCCCTGAACAACGCAGATGTGAACGCCATGTCCTACGCCTTCAATGCAGGCATACGTGGCTATGCCAAAACCGCCTTGAAGTTTCCCCAGACTGCCGCCAGCGGCACGATTTGGGAATCCGGCAACACCGTCAACGGCTACCCAGCCAGCGTGTCCAACCAGATCAAGGCCGGTGATGTCTTCTTTGGGAACTGGGCGGACCTCATCATTGCCATGTGGGGAGGCTTAGATATCACCGTCGACCCCTACAGCCTCAGCACCAGCGGCGGCACCCGGATTGTCGTGTTCCAAGATGTCGACTTTAACATCCGTCGTACCGAAAGCTTCTGCTACGGCGCAGCCGCCTGACCCTTGAGGAACACACCATGCCGACGACGACAAACACCCTCAAAATCAGCGCTGCGGTGGTAATCCAAGGCCTGATTTACCGCCCTGGCACAATCGTCCAGATCCCTACGGCACTGGCGCACGATTTAATGCGCCGTGGCCGTGCTGAGCTTGCCGGTGATGCCGATGGCCCCGTGGCAGTGATCATCGACCCACCCAGCGGCGGAGCACCCACACCAAACACCTTGACCCCTACAGAAACCAACGAGAAACCTCCCCCCGCGGGAGTCGCCGTTGATGCACCACCCCTCCTGGGATGACCTAGACGCCTTCCTAGAAACCGATGATTTTGCCGTGACAGCCCAATTACACTCGGAGAAAACGGGGCGCGTCCATCAATGCACCATTGTTTTTGACGCGACCTACATTGATGCGGACATCGGCGACTACAGAATGAACGCCCCAGAACCCTCCTTTACCTGCAAAGAAAGCGATGTTATGGACTTCAAAAAACATGACTACGCCCGCATTGAAGATCGCCACTACCGCCTCACCCACGACCCACAACCGGATGGAACCGGCATGGCCCTCGTGCGGCTGGCCCCGATGGCGCCCCCATGATTGGCATCCACATCCACCCCCACAGCCTCACCGCCATCGCACAAGCACTCAACGCCACTGAAACGCAGATGGAACAGGCCCTGCGTTCGGCCAAAATCAAAATGGCGGCCTGGCTGCGTACCCGCTCCGTGCGCGGACTGAGCGATGCATTGCAACTCCAACAAAAGATCGTGCGCCGCCGCCTGCGCACCTATCGACAACGCGACCAAATGAAAGTGTGGTACGGCCTGAACCCCGTCCCCCTCCTATGGCTGAACCCCAAAGCCACCCCTAGCGGCGTCAGCGCCCTGGGCGGGCGTCAGATCAAAGGCGCATTCATTGCCACAGTGCGCGGCAAACGGCAGGTACTCAAACGCCTGGGCCGCGCCCGCTACCCCGTGGCCGTTCAAAAAGCAGACATTTACGCACCCTCCATGACCTATATCGAAAACGGCCTTCTTGACACAGCCACCTTTGAAGCACGCTTTTACACCCTGTTTGAGCACGAACTGCAATGGCGGACACACACACCGACATAAGCTTAGAAACCCTGCATACCGCCATCCGCGACCAAATTGCAGCGCACTTCCCAGACCTGGCCACCGTTGCGTTTTATCAGGACGATGAAGACCACCAACTGCCCATGCCCGCCTGTTTACTGACACTGAGTGAGATCGAACCGGCCCCCGAAAACGATGCAGGCACCGGACAATTCCCCGCCCTGCTGCGCTTTCAGGCACGGCTTGTCCTAGGGCACCGCGGCCCCTCCACCCACCTGCAAGCACGTCTGGCCGCCGCCGCCCTGGGCACCTGGCTGTACCAGCGCCGCTGGCGTGGCGTACCAACCGACCCCTGCCGCGTGATTGCCATCTACCCAGACGAATTCAACGCCGCATTAGATCGATACGTCGTCTGGACCGTGGAATGGCAACAACCCGTCTTTCTTGGCAACAGCGCCTGGACCCATGCAGGCACCCTACCCACCAACCTATGGCTGTCCTTCACACCGCAGACCGGCCCCTCCGTCCAAGACAGCTATCACCAGATCGCCCCATGAGACAGACACTCAACGAACACACCCGCCAATTAGCACACCTGATCCTCCAAGGGACCGTCGCCGAACTGGACCCTGCAACCGCCTGCGTGCGGATTGAAGCCGGAGAACTGCTCACCGACTGGCTGCCTGTCATGGCCTCACGTGCCGGAGCCGACCGCTCCTGGTGGCTGCCGCACCTGGGCGAACAAGTCATTGCACTGTGCCCCAATGGAGATTCGGCACTGGGCATCGTCTTGCCTGGCAGCCTCTACCAAGAGACCTTCCCTGCGCCCAGCAACACCGCCCACCAGCCCTGCCTGCTGTTTGGCGACGGAACACGCATCACCTACGACCGCCAAGCCCACGCCCTGACCGTAGATGCTTCCGCCGCATCCGGCACCGTCACCCTGATCTGTGCCACCGCCACCCTCAATGCCAGCGACCGCCTCACCTTGGACACGCCCAGCCTCCACCTCACCGGCAACCTCACCGTAGACGGCACCATTCACGCACAAGGGGACATCACCGCCGCAGACATTGGCCTACAACGTCACCACCATACGGCCCAAGGACCCAATGCACCGACCACCCCTGCACAGGGGTAGGCGTTCAAACAAAAGCGAACGTGAGGCGATCATGACCATTAACTGTTCAAGCCAGTACCTTTTAACGGTTAGGAACTCTTCACTTCGTTGAGCAAATCGGGGTGGCGATCCAGAAGCTTGAATAACTTAACCAAAGACAGCGGCGGCTTGGTTTTACCGTTCTCGTAACGTGAGAAAGCATTAACACCACCACCGAACAGTTCGGCAGCTTGCCGCTGGTCGAGATCAAGCTTCCGGCGTACCTTGGTAATGTAACCAGGATCGACGTAGGCCGAATTCACCTGACGTTGGAACAAGCCGACCAATTCGCTGTAACGATCACCATGTTCACGGTCCAAGACGACTTCGCCACAAGCCGGGCAGAAGTCGCCGGTCACCGTTGGGATACTAGTAGTTTCGCTCTTGTAGGTGTAAAGCATGTCGCGCGTGTCGTGGATCAGTTCTGCCGCGCCGCAGCATGGACATCTCATGGTCATAACTCCTTGAAGGAAACAATCAACACGTCATCAATGACAGTTAACTTCAGGTACACCTCATCACCGCTTGCCGTCTTGGCGTGGTACACATCCTGGAATACTGTGTGATCCGCGTAGGTCGTCATGCTCTTGTAGAAGTCGGCAGACGTGAGCGCCAAGACAACGGTGCACATTCCAGTTAAATCTTTGATGCCGAGCTCACGTGCTCCTTGGTAGGCGGTCGCTGTAGCCCTGACCTTGCCAGCTTTCACCAAGGCTTTGACGACTGGTAGCTTATAGTGAGATGTGCCTTTCTCCATGCACCATTTTAACTTATTAGGTTAATTTATCAAGTAGGTTAATTAGGTTAATTTTGAGATTTTCAGCAATTCCTACTTAACGTGCGACTAAACATGAAGGCGCGTGATCTTCGGGCGTGGCTGCTGACTAGCAACCCACAGGTCATACTTGAACTGCATGGCTGCCCACATCTCTGCACTGGTGCCAAGCGCATCTTCCAGGCGAAGGGCCATATCGGCAGAGATGCCATTGGTACCATTGAGAATACGCGACAAAGCCACACGGCTGACGCCTAGCTTTGCAGCCGCATTGGTCACAGTGAGCTCACCAAGATACTCACGCAACACTTCACCTGGATGTGCGGGATTGTGCATACGTTTCATCGTGTGTTTCCTAGTGATAATCCTGATAGTCGACCAAGATTGCGTCTTCGCCTTCAAAAGCAAACGTGAGGCGATAGTTGCCATTCACCCAGATGGACCAATGACCTTTTAAGTCAGCGCCTTTTAGTGGGTGCAGTTTCCAGCCTGGAGCATTCATATCTTCGGGGCGCTTGGCACTCTCCAACGCGGTGAGCTGGATACGCAGTTTGGCGGCGTGTTTGGTTTGGATACCAGCGGTTGATCCCTTGAGGAAGAATTGTTGAATGCCTTTGTGGCGGAAACTTTTGATCATCAGGCGGCCAGTATACCGTAAATGATCGGTATACAGCCAGAGGTGGTTATAACCAGTCGAACCCACATTAAAATACTGAACAAATGTTCCATATCATGTCCGCATCATGCGTTGCATATATCGGTAACCGATAAAAGAAACGCTAAGGAAAACCCGCCACAGGACACCGCCCAGTGAGTCCCCCCAAGCTGCTGAGCATGCGCGGAATGAACATGCACACCGGAAAGCCGCTTGATGGCATCGACCACCTGCGCCAATCGGTGCAAAACATCTTGAGCACCCCATTAGGGAGCCGGATCATGCGCCGTGATTACGGCAGCCGACTACCACACCTGCTTGATGCCCCGATCACACGTGCCCTAACAATGGACCTGTACGCGGCCACCGCACAAGCCCTTGCCGCACACGAGCCACGGATCACCCTGCGGCAAGTGACGGCCCGCGCCACCGCATCGGGCACGGTAACCCTTGTGTTGACTGCCCACTACCTTCCTGAGGGGAAAACCGTCACCCTAGACGGCATCCAGGTGCGTTGATGGACAACACTCTGACGGCGATTGATATCTCCAAGCTGCCCATGCCCGATGTCATCCGGCAAGTGGCCGCAGACGTGATCTTGCAAGAGATGCTGGCTGATCTGGCGGCACGTGACCCGACCCTGAAAAACCTCCTGCCCTCAGACCCCATCTACACCCTGTTAGAAGTGGCCGCCTACCGCGAAGCCGTGCGCCGCTACCAAAGCAATGAAGATGCCAAAGCCGTCATGGTGGCCTTGGCCAGCGATGCCGACCTAGATCATTTAGCCGCATTATTTCGCGTCAAGCGCCTCGTGTTGGAGGCAGGTGACCCCACTCAAGGCATCCCCCCGAGGATGGAGAGTGATGCTGCCTTTCGGCGGCGTATCGTCCTTGCACCGGAAGGCTACAGCGTCGCCGGTCCGGAAGGCGCTTACATCTACCATGCCATCAGCGCCCATCCCGACGTGCTTGACGTCAGCGCCACCAGCCCAACCCCTGGGGACGTCATCATCACCGTACTATCACGCAGCGCCAACGGACAGCCCTCACAAGACGTGCTTGACGCCGTGATGGCCGCTGTCAACCAAGAATCAGTACGCCCCATGACCGATCACGTGACCGTACAACCGGCACAGATCACTGACTACCAAGTTCACGCACGATTGCACACCTACGCCGGACCGGATGCAGCGGTCGTCCTGTCCGAAGCACACCGCCGCATCACCGCCTACACCACAGACACATTCCGCTTAGGGCGAGATATCGCCCTGAGTGGCCTGTATGCCGGACTGCATGTCGAAGGCATCCAACGCGTAGAACTCATCACACCACAACAGGGACTGACGATGGACCGTACCCAGGCGGCCCGCTGCACCAACATCACCGTCGTGCATGGTGGCGTGGATGAATGAACCCCTGCACAGCCTGCTTCCCCCCACGGCAACACCGCTCATGCGCACCCTGGAGCAAGTGATGGCACGCATGGCTGACATCCCGATCCCATTCAAACAACTATGGGACCCGCACACCTGCCCCGAGCCATTACTCCCCTGGCTGGCCTGGTCATTGTCCGTGGACACCTGGCGCAGCACGTGGCCCGTGCATATCAAACGCGCGCGTATTGCAGCAGCCATCGAGATTCAGCGTTGCAAAGGCAGCGTTAAAAGTGTGCGCGATGTGGTGCGCAGCTTTGGCGGAGACGTCCTCATCACCGAATGGTGGCAACAAAACCCACCGGCTGCACCGCACACCTTCACACTGCTGCTCACCTTATCCGGGCAAGGCGGCAGCCAGAGCACCGCCGAATTTGTCGCAGATGTCATTACAGAAGTCATCCGCACCAAACCCGTTCGCAGCCATTTCACCTTTACCCAGGGCGTGCACACCATCGGACAGATTGGCCTGCTGGGTGGCGCACAGATCACCGCGTACCGACGCCTACACCTCACCCAGGCCGCATGAGGATGTTATGACCCCACTCCAAATCACCATCACCCCCCAGGGCCGCGCCGCCCTAGTGAACGCCCAACATCATGGCACCGTCCCCGTGCGGCTGGCCTCTGTCGGCCTGACCGCACAACACTTTGACCCCACCGCGGCAACGATGCCTGATGAATCCAAACGCCTGACCACCTTCTCAGGCGGCGTGGTGGCCGCAGACACCATTCACATCACTATCCGCGATGCAACTAGCGACCAGTACGACGTCCGCGGCTTTGGCGTCTACCTGGATGATGGCACCTTATTTGCCACCTACTCCCAACAGGACATCATTCTCAGCAAATCCGCATCGGCCATGCTACTGCTGGCCATTGATGTTCGCTTCGTAGATACCGATGCGACTCAACTCTCCTTCGGTGAAACCTCCTGGAACAACCCACCGGCGACACAGACAGTGGCAGGCGTGCTCACCTTGTCCAGCAACGCCCAAGCCATCGCGGGCCTGGAGGATCGCAGCGCCATACCGCCTACCGCATTGAAAGCCACCCTGGATCACCGCCTAGGCGAAGCCGCCCCTTCCGACTACGCCAAAACACTGCTGGCCAGCGCCGATGCGCCCACCCTCCGCCACCTGCTGGGCCTAGGCGATGCTGCCGTGATGGACACCGGATCAGGAAAAAACTTGGACGCAGATTTACTTGACGGCTATCACGGCACCTACTACCTACAATGGAGAAACCTCCAGAACACACCACAGACCTATCCACCGAGTGCCCACCAGCACGCCAGCAGCGATATCCCAGAACTGGCCTCGCAACTAGATACTCTGGTGAAAAAAACAGGAAGCCTCATGACAGGCTCGCTCCAATCCCAAGGCACCCTGATTGGTGACTCCCACCGGAACCACACTCGGTGCCATGCTATCCACAATGGCTGCCGAACATGGCATGACCTGGGCGATCTCCCCGTCGCTCACAGGCGTCGCGCTACCCCACATTGATCAGACAGAAGAATCAGATATCAACGTCCTGCTACGGCTAGCACAGCGTTACGATGCGATTGCTAAACCTGCCGGAGGTCGACTGATCTTTGCCAAACGCGGCGAAGCTAAAAGCGTCACAGGCATTGATATGCCACGCATCACCTTAACACCTGATGAGATTGCCTCCTGGCAAATGACCTACGCAACGCGGGACAGCCCCGGCACAGTGATTGCCTTCTATCGCCTGGCACGCCGCGCTGAACTGCATCAAGTCAGTGTCGGTGACGGGCATCCCGTTCACCGCATCAAACAATACCTGCCTGATGCCGCCGCCGCCATCGCTGCTGCTCGGGGTGAACTCTCACGCCGCGCCCGCGCTGAAACCAAACTCACTCTAGAGATGGCAGGGCGTGCGGAGCTGTCCGCAGAAGCCGTCTTGACACTCAACGGCTGGCGGGAAGGAGTGAATGGTGATTGGCTCGTCACCCGTGTGCAACATGGCCTAGACAAAAACGGCTACCGATGTAGCATCGAAGCCGAGCGGCCCAACAACCATCCAGATGTTGCTGCCGCCATCAACACGCAAGTACGCGATCAAGTCGTACGCCCGTCCCGCACCCATCATCAGAAAACATAAGGGCCTGCTATCGGTTCCGCATTCTCTGATACCTCAATGCGGCATTTTCCGATACCACCACCCCCACCGCGTCCAGCATATTAACCCTGCCGGACGCGGGGCCATTAAGGCCGCTCCATCCGCGAGGCGCTGGAGCAGCGCCTTTTCCGGCAGCTTATCCGCTTTGATTAACGAAATATTTTGCGCAGCAGTCCAGTTAAACGAAATTCTTTCTTGAGATTGCGGTTACTGATGAATTGGCCGTGAGTTTCAAGGTTAAGGTTCAAAGACGGAAAGCCCAATATGCGCTCCGCAATTTCTCATCCCCATCAAAAATCCCCTGAAAATAACAATTAGTAATTTTACTCATTATGGAGTTTAAATTAATATAAAATATATTTTTAAGATAAATTTACATTAGAGATAATCAACACGAAACAAGCCGTTCTAGGCGATCAAACAGTGCAGTCCAGAACACCGTCGGCAATTCAACTCGCAACGGCACGCTGAAAAACCAATCGTCAGCAAATGCACGGCATTTGACCGCATCCTTCTCGGTCATCAACACAGGAAGTCGACTACCAAAGGTAAAATCCTCTGCCCGATAAAAGTGATGATCCGGAAATGCATGCGGCACCACGCCAATACCACGCTGACGCAGCATCGAAAAAAAACGTTCCGGATGTGCGATACCAGCAACGGCATGCACACGTTGTCCAGAAAAAGCATCCAACGACCGCCGTCGGGAACCTTGTAACGACTGCGCGTGATCAATGTGTAAACGCATCTGCCAGTCACTGGGACCAAACCCAGACGTTGGTCGATCACTATACTGACCTGCATTGAGCACACGAAAATCGCAAAGGCGACCACGCACCATCGGCTCACGCAGCGGACCAGCGGGCAACAGATGCCCATTGCCGTAACGACGCTGACCGTCGATGACTTCAATCTCGATATCACGCATCAACCGATAATGCTGCAACCCATCGTCACAAACCACGATGTCACAGCCTTCCGCAACCAAAGCACGCGCTGCCGCACTCCTATCAACATCCACACGCACACGCATGCCGGTCTTCCAAGCGATCATTGCTGGTTCATCGCCAGCCAATTCAATTGGCGTATCTGGTTGAATCCAGCGGGGAGTCTTAGGATCACGGCGACCATAACCACGGCTGGCGATGCCCGGGGTCCACCCTGCTTCACGCAGGCGTGCAACTATTTCGATGGTTAACGGCGTTTTACCAGTACCTCCAGCAACCAAGTTACCGATCACCACGACGGGTACAGCCACTCCATAGCGACGCCGCCAGCCGCGGCGATAGGCCAAACGACGCAAACTGACTGCACCAGCATAAATGACCTCCATGAACCGCATGAATGGCGGCACCGGAACCTGCCCATACCAATACTCAGGAATCCTAGAACCACGTCCACTACTCATGTTGGACGTTCGCGAAATTGCATGCTGTACAAATAAGCGTACAACCCATCACGTGCCAACAGATCGACATGGGTACCAGACTCAATGATGCGCCCCTGGTCCATCACCAACACCTGATCCGCATGCTTGATCGTTGACAGTCGATGCGCAATCACAAGTGTGGTGCGCTCCGGCATCAAGCGCTGCAACGCATCCTGCACTAAGCGCTCAGATTCGTTATCAAGCGCAGCCGTGGCCTCGTCCAGGATAAGAATCGGCGCATCCTTCAGCATCGCGCGCGCAATGGCCAAACGCTGACGTTGTCCCCCAGAAAGACGCCCCCCCTTAACCCCAACCTGAAACTGTAATCCCTCTGGAAGTTGATTCACAAAATCCTGAGCGTTTGCATCAACCACGACACGTTCAATCTCCTCAGAAACGACCTGACGCATCTCACCATAAGCAATATTATCCGCGATGCTGCCATCGAACAACATGACCTGCTGCCCTACCAATGCAATCTGACGGCGCAGATCAGCTAAAAGATAATCCTGTAATGGATGGCCATCCAACAATATCTGCCCAGACTCCGGCTCGTAAAAACGCGGAATCAACTTGATTAAACTTGACTTACCGCTTCCTGAACGACCAACAATCGCAGTGACCGTGCCCGGTGCAGCAACAAAGCTGACACTATCCAGCACAGGAGCAGACCGACCAGGATAGCGTGCGGTGATCCCGCGGAACTCAATTAATCCTCTGGCACGCCCCAACGGTCGTCTGCCAGTATCAAGCTCATCAGGACTATCTAGTACCGAGAACAGACGTTGTGCAGAAGCAATACCGCTCTGCAACATGTTCTGTACATTGGTCAACTGTTTCAACGCGGGAATAACCGCGATCATTGAAGTCATCAGCGAGACAAAATCGCCTGGACTGAGGCGACCGGCCAAAGCTTCATGGCCAGCAATGAGCAACAACATTGCCAACCCAACCGCACCAAGCAATTGAACCGCCGCCGAAGAGATACTACGTGTCGACTCAACCTTTACCGCCAAACCCAAATTGATATTGGCCAACCGAGCATAGCGCTCCAACTCGCTCTCTTGCGCGGCATACACTTTAACGTCCTGGTAGTTGCTTAACGCTTGATCGGCAGCTTGCATGAGCTGCGCATTACTCTCTTGGATGTGATGGCTGATACGACGGTAACGCTTAGCAACCCGCTGCATGACCCAAGCCAGCAACGGAGCGACCAAAAGGATGGCGAGCGTGACCGTCCAGCTGTACCACAACATCACAACCAACGCACCAATCACCTGAAGTGTCTGCTGCACCATCACCTTCATCGCGTCGATAACCGCATGCGCAACTTGCTCACTGTCTGAACCGAGTCGCACCAACATCGAAGCCACTGGCTCACCGTCAAAACGGCTACCAGGCAAACGAAAATATTTGGTCAGGACACACACACGAAAATCCCGAGCAATGCTACGCGCGGCGCGGCCCATCGCCATATCAGTGATATAGCCAGCAATGCCGCGTAACAAAAACAAACCGACAATTCCAAGAGGCAGCCACAGGGCCACCTCACGGTTTCGCTCGATAAAGGTTTCGTTGGTGATGGGCTTCATCAACGCCAGAAAGGTAGAACCAGCAACTGCCTCAAGTAAAGCACCACATGCAGCAACAACGAGTAACCAACGATACTCCCGCGCATACGACAGCAAGCGACGGTACGTCCGCCAGGGCGTGGCATAACGCATGGCCCCTGATAAGACGTTCACCGAGCTGTTCCAACTTTATTAGCATCTGGTGCAGTGGCGATAGCGATATGCCGGAAACCGAGTTGGCCCAATGCATCCTGCACAGTGACCACCGCCTGATATGGAGTACGCGCATCAGCACGTAGCAGAACGGTCTGCTCACGGTCATCGCCAGCAACATCAGCAATGCTACGCTTCAATGACTCAACATCGGTCCGCAATACCTCATGATCGTTAATGAAGTAGTGTCCATCCGCATTGACCAGTATGCTTAACGCCTTGGATGGCACCGACTTATGCTGGTCGCTGGCATTGGGCAACTGAAGTTGCAACGTGGAACGAGCATCGAACGTTGTCGTTACTACGAAAAAAATGATCAAAACCAAAATCACATCAATCAGCGGGACCAAATCGATGTGTGGCTCGTCTTCGAGACGCTGATTCCCTATACGCATCTCATCAATCCTTGGTGACAGCATTGGGGTGCGCCACTTCGGCATTTCTTCCTTGAATAGCAATCTGAAGACCATCAATCGCATCCAGCAAGAGCATTGCCTCTTGCTCCATCTCAATCACGTACCCAGTAATTCGCCCCTTGAAATAACGATGAAAAATCAGAGCGGGAATCGCAATAATCATACCTGTAGCAGTGCAAACCAATGCCTTGCCAATCCCTCCAGCAAGCTGATTCACATCGCCCACGCCATAATCGAGAATCCCCAGGAACATTTGAATCATACCGACCACAGTACCTAGCAAACCAAGTAAAGGACCTGCAGAAGCAATCGTACCGAGTGCATTCAGAAAACGCTCCATGCGATGCACCAGATGGCGCCCTGTATCCTCAATACGTTCACGAATCATTTCACGTACGCCACCTTTTACATCCAAAGCGGCGGCCAATAGCGCACCAAGCGGAGAATTACGGCGCAGAGACTCAAGATGATTTTGGTCCAATTTGCCACGCCTCACCCACTCACGAACCTCCCGACCCAGCCCCGACGGCAATACCTCATTACGACGCAGAGTCCACAGCCTTTCAAGCACAATCGCCAATGCAACAACACCTAACATCAACAGCGGCAACATCGGCCAGCCGCCAGCCTTTACCAGTTCCAGCATGTCTCGTTTCTCCGACGCTCTTTGGATACATCTTCAGTGGCGGATAGGATAGCAGCGGATCGGCGACGTTCGACCGCATCCCAGAATCGACGACGCCAAACACGGCGTTCACGTAACTGCAGACCCTGCTGTCCAACCCAAATCCGTACTGCGCCGCTATGCGCAGTAAGCAACACATCTGCCGTTTCACTCCAGCTCTCCACCACCGAACAGCGCGGATGACCGAAGCGGTTACCATCACCACTGGATACCAAAGCTAACCGCGCATTAACCGCACGGACAAACCCAAGCGAGGAAGAACCGGCGCTCCCATGATGCGGTACGACCACCACATCGGCACGTACACTCTCACGATCCTGACTCAATAAACCACGTTCGACCACTTTGCCGATGTCACCCGTCAACAAAGCACTGCCCCAGCGCGTGTCGATACGCAATACACAACTGGACTCGTTACCTAAATACCTCGAATGCGGTGCAGGATGTAAGAAACGAAACTGGACTCCATCCCACAGCCAACTGTCCCCAGCACTGCAACGGCGCTCAACGTCGAGTGGAGCATCCGGAGGAGCGTAGCTGATATCAACCGGATAAGCCTTCAGGACCGCGGGCAAACCTCCGACGTGATCACTATCAGCATGACTAGCCACCAATGCATCCAAGCGACGGATGCCACTGGCACGTAATGCCGGCACCACAACACGCTCACCGGCATCGAAACCATCATTCACTGCTGGACCTGCGTCGTACAACAACGTATGGCCTGAAGTACGCACCACAATCGACAGTCCTTGCCCCACGTCCAGCATCTGCATCTCAAACTCCCCGGGGCGGGGACGCTCACGCTCAGGCCACAACAAAGGCAACCACAGCAACAGCGCCAACCACTTACCAGGCGTACCGCGTGGTAACAGCAACCAAAACGCTCCCAGCAAGGCCAACCCCAATGCAACACCATCAGATTCCGGCAACCACCACAATGCGAAATCAGTCTGTGCCAAGTATTCGAATAGCTGCCAACTCCATTGGAAAAAATTCCCCCCCAAACGCCACATGGGGCTACCCCACCCTGGCACTAACGCTTCCAGCGCAGTCCCTAACAACGCCAGCGGTACAACGACAAAGGTCCATAACGGAATCGCAATCAAGTTAGCCAAAGGCCCAACAAACGAAACCTGACCAAATAAAGCCACGGTGAATGGTAATAACCCAAGGGTTGCAACACCTTGTGCCGATAAGAAGCCACGACAAGACGCGGCATGACCGTCTTGCATACACCACATTAACCAAGCGACACCGGCAAAGCTGAGCCAGAAGCCAGCACTAAGAATGGCTAATGGATCCCAAACAAGTACGACAAGCAAGGCAAGCCCCAGGACATGACCCGGCATGGCACGACGCCGAGTGAGGCGCGCCAATGCGACGATGCCGATCATCAAAGCGGTTCTCACTGTGGGCAGTGACGCCCCAGCCAGGACGGTGTAGCCGGCTGCGGCCGGTACCGCAATGAGTGCCATAGCGATTGGCCGCGGCCAACGCCAAGCCAAATGTGGGAAAACTCGCCACAGCAACGACACAAGCAACGCACAGGCACCAGCGACCATACCGACATGGAACCCCGAGATCGCAATCAAATGCGTCAGCCCTGTAGCGCGCAATACTTCCCAATCCTGTTGAGACAAACCCCGGGTATCACCCAAGGCCAACGCACGTAAATACACCGACGCTTCCAACAACACCGCATCAGCAATACGCGCAGACATCCGTTCCCGCCAAGCATTGATGCCAGTGGCTGCCGCAAGCTCACGTGCCATCGTCGGCATACGTACGTAACCGGTCGCAACAATCCCCTGGGCTAGGGCATAACGCTCGCTGTCGAAACCTCCGGGATTCATCAAACTGTGCGGCGCACGCAGACGCACGTGCAGCTGCCATACAGATCCAGCATGCAATGCACTGCGTGGCCCCGGTACTACCGCCTTATTCTCGTCATACCAGGATAACTGCAGCAGTCGACCACGCAGCGCTGGTTCCTGATCTTGATCGGTATCAACACGCAACAAGAAACGTGTACGCCTGGTCTCTGGAACCGGCAAAGAAACGATCCGACCACGTAACACCAGATCACGGCCCTCCAACGCGAACGACAATTGATGTCGCAAACCAAACTGACCATGCAAGCAACAGTTAGCAAAACCAAACAACACCACACCGCACCAAGCAACACGGCGCACGACAACAGCGAGCATTACTCCGACAAACAGAAAAATCCACAACACCCATACGGGCGGTAATCGCGGCAAGGTGAGTGCAGCAAGACAACCCAGCAGCAACGCAACAGCACTCGGCAACAACGCCGGAAACGCGAGGTAACGCAGGCACGCTGCGTGCCGGATCACACTTAACACGTCAACCCAACATCGCTGCAACATGTGTCGCTGCTCAGGTTTCATATCGTCCATATCGTCACCGGCATCGACCGCAGCCAATATCACATCCTTCGATAACCGCTCCGTTCTTTTAGGAAGGGTCACAAATCACTTTCTTGAGATCAAGGTAACCGTCATGCACTGGCGATGCGGCCATCGAAGTCAGCCTAGTTCACTTAGATTAAGCAACGTAGTGGATATCAGCGCATGCGGCTGTAAGAATTGACGCCGCATCATGATCGGTCCGTTCTCACGGACCCGCACCATCATTCATCATGATTGGCATATCGTGGTGGAATCACTTGGAACATCACCGCCGCACCAGTTTAACCACCAAAAACAGAACCAAGGCATGCAAGGACACACCCGGGACTCCACACTCAGACTTCTGCTGAGGTCAATTCGCGCAAACCACCTTGATACAACTCCAGTACCCGATCCAGGCATCTTGCCAAGCCGCGATCATGTGTCACCAGTACCAAACTGGTTCGCTGCGCACGATTGAGTTCGAGCATCAATTCAAACACCGTGCTGGCGGTACGATTGTCGAGATTTCCGGTCGGCTCATCCCCAAGCACACAATCAGGAGAATTGGCCAAAGCCCGCGCAACCGCAGCACGTTGCCGTTCACCCCCGGATAGCTCACTTGGCTTGTGATTCAGACGATGCCCCAATTCGACCGCTTCCAACAACATCTGTGCGCGCATCTTAGCGCTGCATACACTCTGACCAGACAACAACACCGGCATCATCACATTCTCCAATGCAGTAAATTCCGGCAACAAGTGATGGAACTGGTAGATAAACCCCAATGTTTTGTTACGTAAGCGACCACGATCCCCATCAGACAAGGCCGACATACGTTGCCCAGCGACGTACACTTCACCCGCAGTTGGAACGTCGAGTCCGCCCAGTAAATGCAGCAGCGTGCTTTTACCAGCACCAGAGGCACCAACAATCGCCACCGTCTCGCCACGCATAACTTGCAAATCCAGCCCATCAAACACTTGGGTCAGTAACTTACCCTCAGAATAGGTTTTTCCAAGGGACTCGGCTCGAATCACCGGGCCGGTCAATGCCTGGGGAGTACTGCGCTCATTCATAACGCAGCGCCTCTGCTGGCTGAATCCTGGCGGCACGCCACGCCGGGTACAAGGTGGCAATGAAACTCATTGCCAACGCCATCAGAGTAATCACTACCACATCAGGGAACTGCATATCGGTCGGCAGGCCAGTGATGTAATACACATCCTCCGGAAGCAGGGTAATGTTGAACGTGGATTCAATCAATTTCAGGATTCGCTCCAGATTCCAAGTCAGCACCACACCACCGATCACGCCAGAGAGGGTACCGATGATGCCAATCAACGACCCCTGCACCATAAATACTCGCATCACCCCTGCTGGCGACAAACCCAAGGTGCGCAAGATGGCGATATCGGCTTGCTTATCAGTGACCAACATCACCTGCGAGGACACCAAGTTGAAGGCGCCCATCGCGATGATCAGGGAGAGCAAAATGCCCATCACCGTTTTTTCCATCTTCAATGAACTGTACAGATTGGCATTTTCGCGTGTCCAGTCGCTCACCAGATAGGGGCCATTCAGGCGGACCGCCAAGTCACTCGCAACGTCCCAGGCATGATCCATATCGTGCAATTTCAAACGCACGCCGGTCACACCGTCCATCCGCATGATCTTCTGCATATCCTCCATATTGACCACCGCTAAGCCACGGTCGATTTCGTTGTAGCCGACTTCAAACAAGCCACTGACGGTGAAGCGCTTCATCCGTGGCATCGTCCCCACTGGAGTGGTCTGAGTTTGACTGAGGAGCACGATCACGCTGTCGCCGACATCAACGCCTAACCACAAGGCTAACTCCTTACCAAGCAAGATGTTGTACTCACCGGGCTTGAGACTATCAATTGAACCAACCTTCAATTTCTGCGCCAGCACCGAAACCTTAGTTTCCTGGTTGGGCACGATGCCACGCATCATCGCAGGCTGATGACGCTCCCCCTGGAGCAACGCTTCACTCTCGATGTACGGCGCAGCACCAGCGACGCGGGGATCAGTCATCGCCAACGCAACTGCATGCTGCCAATCATGCATCGGTGCTCCCTGCGCACTCACCGTTGCGTGTGCAGACATTTGCAACAATCGGTCACGAATCTCTTTCTGAAAGCCGCTCATCACTGCCAAGGTAGTAATCAAGACAGTCACTCCCAGAGCAATGCCCAGGATGGAAGCCATTGAAATAAACGAGATGAAACCATTGCGCCGCTTGGCACGCAGATAACGCAAACCGATCGCAACAGAAAGCGGATTAAACATTGAGACCCAACTGATAGTGAAGCGGCTATGGTGCCATTGACGGCACCTGGGACGAAAGCTGACGCGCTTGCATGACCAGACGCAACTGACGCCGCATGGCTACCGACAATGTATCAGGCCAAAACAACAGATACATACGGCAGCTATCCGGAACACGCCAAGAAACCGTCACCAACGGGCCGTACCAGGAGACGTGCAATTCTTTAACCGGCATCTGGTTGAACAAAGGTGGCTCATCGCCAGAAGGAATCAGCAAGACACAACAAGGGTGACAAACAACACGGCGCAGCTCCCAAGCACCACCGCAGGCGGCCAATAGAACACCGCTCCAACGCAAGGTAAGATTTAAGTCACACCGTAGCAGCGCAACGCAAGCCAGTAGCGTCAAAGCAAACAACGCAACCAACAGCCATCGAGACGGTGACCACTCAAGCAGGCAAGGCCCGCATGGTAACGATGAGAGCGGCAAACGACGCATCCTGACAAACCTCGTACCCCATCAACCAACGCCACAATTTATCGTCCTCACAATCCAAAAAGCGTAGGAAAACACCGCGCTCCGCCTCAGACGCTTGCGCCCAGCAATGTGAGAGATAGCGATCAAACAGGTGATCCAATTCACGCATCCCACGTCGGCTACGCCAACGTAGTTTGTTCAATTCAGCCGGTTTATCCATCGTAGGTTCCTCGGCAGTAGCACGCTGGCATCGGCAATAGCGCAAGCAGCAGAGGCGTCAATTTAATACCAGCACTACCTTCGTTTGGTGACTAATGCATCCTATTCGCATTCTTTAGTCTCAGGCGCGACGCAGCATCATCAGTTTTTTGATCTCGGCAATGGCCTGAGCGGGATTCAATCCCTTCGGACAGGTTCGCGTGCAATTCATGATGGTATGACAACGATATAACTTGAATGGATCCTCGAGATCATCCAAGCGCGCGCCAGTATCTTCATCACGTGAATCGATAATCCAGCGGTAAGCCTGCAGCAAGATCGCCGGACCCAAATAGCGATCACCATTCCACCAGTAACTCGGACAACTCGTCGAGCAACAGGCACATAGAATGCACTCATACAAACCATCAAGCTTCTTGCGGTCCACAGGAGACTGCAATCGCTCACGATCAGGCGGCGGCGGGGTCTGAGTACGTATCCAGGGCTTAATAGAAGCGTACTGCGCATAAAAGTGAGTCAAGTCGGGGATCAAATCCTTGATCACGTTCATGTGAGGCAGTGGATAGATCGGGATCTCAGATATGGTGCATGCACTAATCGCCTTGGTACAAGCTAACGTGTTGGTCCCATCAATGTTCATCGCACATGAGCCACAAATACCCTCGCGGCAAGAACGACGGAACGTCAGAGTCGGGTCGATCTCATTCTTAATCTTGATCAACGCATCCAAAACCATCGGGCCGCATGTATCTAGATCAATTTCGTAGGTATCGGTACGCGGATTGGCATCATCATCCGGATTCCAACGGTAGACCTTAAAGGTGCGAGCATTTTTAGTACCGCTTTTGGCGGGGAAATGCGTCCCCTTACCGATCTTCGAATTCTTAGGGAGAGTGAACTCTGCCATGACATTTATATCCAGCTAGGTCAATAGACGCGCGGCTTAGGAGGTATCACATCCACGTCTTTGCTGAGCGTGTACATGTGCACAGGGCGGTAGTCAAAACTGCATGAGCCCTTTTCGTCGACACTGACCAATGTGTGTTTCAACCAATTCTCGTCATCGCGATCTGGATAATCTTCATGCGCATGAGCACCACGGCTCTCTTTGCGCTGTTCAGCCGAGTTAATCGTAGCCAGTGCGTTTAACAGCAAATTGTGGAGCTCGTAGGTTTCTATCAAATCCGAATTCCAAACAAGTGAACGATCAGAAACCTTGACGTCATCAAACAAGGCAAAGATTTCATTCATCTTTTCGCACCCTTCTTGCAAGGTCTTACTCGTACGAAACACCGAAGCATCAGATTGCATGGTACGTTGCATCGTGTCACGAATCACCGCTGTCGGCGTGGAACCATCAGCATGGCGAAGTTTATCAAGCAAGCCCAGTGCCTTGTCGCAACTATCCGAGGGCAATACCTTATGCGGCTGATTTGGTTTGATTGTTTCGGAACAACGATTGGCAACCGCACGACCGAATACCACCAAATCAAGCAACGAATTCGATCCCAAACGATTGGCACCGTGCACCGATACACAGGCCGCTTCACCAACCGCATATAGCCCCGGCACCACTGCATCAGGATCATTACCAACTTTACGCACCACTTCGCCATGGTAATTGGTTGGAATACCACCCATGTTGTAATGCACTGTTGGCAGCACTGGAATCGGCTGCTTGGTCACATCCACGCCAGCGAAGATACGCGCACTCTCGGCAATGCCAGGCAATTTTTCTTGGATCATGCTCGGACCCAAGTGAGTCAAATCAAGCAATATATGGTCTTTGTGTTCACCAACGCCGCGCCCCTCCCTGATCTCAATAATCATTGAGCGACTCACCACATCACGAGAGGCCAGATCCTTGTAGTGAGGTGCATAGCGCTCCATGAAGCGCTCCCCGTTAGAGTTACGCAAGATTCCTCCCTCACCACGCACTCCTTCGGTGATGAGGCAGCCAGCCCCATAGATTCCTGTGGGATGGAACTGCACAAACTCCATATCCTGCATCGGTAAACCGGCACGCATCACCAAGCCACCACCGTCACCAGTACAGGTATGAGCAGAAGTTGCACTGAAGTACGTGCGACCGTAGCCACCGGTCGCCAACACGACTCCATGGGCACGAAACAGGTGCAAGGATCCCTCGGCCATGTCCAACGCCAACACGCCACGACACAAACCCTCGCTGTCGAAGATCAGATCAAGTGCAAAGTACTCAATCATGAAACGCGCGTCGTGCGCCAATGCTTGCTGGTACAAGGTATGTAACATCGCATGGCCGGTTCGATCAGCTGCAGCGCAGGTACGCTCTGCCCGCGGCCCCTCACCGTAACGTGTCGTCATCCCACCAAATGGCCGCTGGTAAATCTTGCCTTGTGCAGTACGAGAGAACGGAACACCATAGTGTTCTAGTTCGATCACAGCCGGGATTGCCTCACGGCACATGTACTCAATCGCATCCTGGTCACCCAGCCAGTCTGACCCTTTGATGGTGTCATAAAAATGGTAACGCCAATCATCCTCCCCCATGTTACCAAGCGCAGCGGAGATACCACCTTGCGCAGCGACGGTATGCGAACGCGTCGGGAATACTTTTGTCAGACAGACAGTCTGTAAGCCTTTATGAGCCAAACCGAACGTGGCACGTAGACCAGCACCGCCAGCACCAACGACAACCATGTCATATTTGTGTTCGGTAATTGTATAAGCGGACATCGAATTATCAGTTCCCAAGCGCGATACGAACGACCGCAAAAACGCTGGCGACCGCGCCAAGGACAGCGATAAATCTCACCATCGTCTGGAGTGTCAAAGCCAGAAAAGAGTTGTGGATGTAATCCTCAAGTACCACCTGCAAACCGAGCTGCGCATGCCAAAAGGCAGCGACCAGGAATCCAATGAGCAATATTGCATTCCAAGGTTTGGCGACGGCTGCAACCGCTGCTGCATAGTCGACACCAAGCAAAGTCAGCAAAAATGCCAAAAACCATACTCCCAGCAATACTAATGCAATCGCAGTGAGGCGCTGCAACACAAAATGCCCGGTCCCCACCTTAGCAGCACCTAGACCACGGGCATTTTTGAGTGGTGTACGGTAACGACTCATACAGTCCCCCGGCCAACAACCACATAGCCCCATACACCAGCGGTGATGACAATGCTACCGAGTACGGAAGCCCAACTGGAACGAAGAAAGCTGCTGATAGCAAAACCGCAACCAAAGTCCTGCGCAATATGCCGGATACCGTTGCACAAGTGGTAACCGAAGCACCACGTCCATACAAGCAAGAAACATTGGCCGTACCAGAGATTGAGACAACTTCGAAAATAATCCCAAGGCTCCGGGCCAAACATCAACGCCAACAAGCCTGCAGCGATGACAAGTACTCCCAGCGAAAGGAAGACCCCAGTCGCACGATGCAGAATCGACGTAACCATTTGCATTTGCCAGCGGTAGACCTGCAAATGAGGTGAAAGAGGGCGTTCTCGGGTCGCCATGGTAGAACTCGTTATCCCGGCTGAGCAGCACATTGGCCGCGTTGACTGAAACTGCAATCAGAAATCAATACAGCGCCCATCTTTCTCCCAATCCCCATAACGCACCGGATCCAATCCACCACGCCCGCCAACCTCTTCAAGATTAGATCGTTGCTTCAGATCGGCAGTTGCGTTTTTCGCTATCTCCTGGGAATCCTCTGGAGCAGAGCAGACAGAAAACATACGTTTTTCACCAATAAAATTTTGGAACTCTGATAGGCCTGAACCTGACATCACAAATCATCACAAGAATGCACTGAAGCTTTTTGTATCCGGAAATGGATAAAACTCAAGAACCAACTTTCCGCGATTCACGACATCTAAAATACCGATCCGCATCTTTATCCGAACATATAACTAGGGTCTCTGTATACATCCTGTATACATTCAGCAAAAACGCTTACTGAGCGTCTTATCTTAAAAGAACCTGCAAGGCAGTGCGGTCTATCCCTATAATCCTCTTCAAACCGGCTGCGATTCTATTCCTCTCCCCAGTGACTGACAACCTCCAAAGCAACGGACAGACACTCTTCCCACTGCCATCGTATGAAATGTTGCGCATTTCAGGCGCAGATACACTGAGTTTCGCACATGCCCAATTCAGCAGCGATGCACAAGGCCTAGCCATCGGCAAGTGGCACTGGAGTGCTTGGCTAACTCCGAAAGGACGTGTCACTGCATTGTTCGCCTTATATCGTCCTGCTGAAAACGAATTACTGTTGATCCTACCCGATGGAGAAGCAGTGATGATGGCCACCCAACTGCAACGCTATATCTTCCGACGTAAAGTACAGATCGCTGTGGAGCGGAATCTCATTACAACCGCAACTTACGACACACCGGTACACGCCACAGGTACGCAAGCAGCGCAACTTGACGGAATCACCGAATTGGACGTTAGCGGAATCACTCTGCCAAGACGACTACTGCTAGTACCAGCTGCCGCCATGCCACCACGGGTCCCCGCATTCGAAGCGCAATGGCGCGCGGCAGATTTACGATTGGGGCTACCACGCCTGGACGCAAGCCAGCGCGATCAATGGACACCACAGCAGATCGGCCTAGACGGGTTGAATGCCTACAGCATACGCAAAGGTTGCTATCCCGGGCAGGAAATCGTTGCACGTACTCATTTCCTCGGCAAAGCGAAACGCCGCGCTCAGCTACTGGCCATCAATACTCATGTACAGCCAGGGGAAACGGTCAAAAGCGCAGAGGGCGACATCGGCCAGGTGGCCAGCGTTGCAGAGGGTCTAGCACTCGCAGTACTTCCAATAGACACAGAATACGGTGAACTCAGAGTCGCCGGAACACTGGCAACACCCCTTCCTTTCGTCGCCGGGCTTGCACGCTGATATAGGCAGATCCGGCGACACTCGCCTGCCCATCAACTGGAACCGAACCACATTCACCCTTGAGACAGATGTAAGAATGGGAACTGTCAAAAACACATCCACCAAATACTAAACACAGTGCATCAAGCCACACATTGAAGCACCTTAATGACCGGCCAAACATTCACCAGAAACCGCGTCAAACACATGTAACCGATCAGGCTGCACCGCCAACGGCAATGACTCGCCGATCCCCGGCAACTCCTGAGGCGGCACCCGCAAAATGAGTGCCAAGGCACCACAGCGCAGATGTAAAAAAACCTCATTACCGACTGGCTCCAACGCTTCGATAGTCGCCTCCAATGCCACTGGTTCACCAAGACCCGCCGGACGTATGTGCTCCGGACGTACCCCCAACACCACATCACGCCCGAACCAAACTGACTTCGGAATCGCACCAGCAAACATGACGCGCTCACCGGATACCAAGTGCAGTTCCATTCCACCTGCAACCGCCTCCAATCGGCCAGACAACATGTTCATTGCTGGATTACCAAGAAAACCAGCAACAAACAGATTCGCCGGATGGTCGTAAAGCACCATCGGGGTATCAATCTGCTGGATCACTCCATCTTTGAGCAACACAATACGGTGACCGAGAGTCATCGCCTCAACCTGATCGTGGGTCACGTAAATCATCGTCGTACCAAGCTTGCGATGCAGACGCGTGATATCAGAACGCACACTGTTACGCAGTTTTGCGTCTAAATTGGATAACGGCTCATCCAATAAAAACACTGCTGATTCACGTACCATCGCCCGCCCCAACGCAACACGCTGGCGCTGCCCACCAGACATCGCTTTAGGCAAGGTATCCAGCAGAGAAGTCAAACCAAGCATCTCGGCCACATTCTTAATGCGCTCGGCAATGGCCTCCGTGGAATACCCCCGCAGCTTCAGCCCGAACGCCAAATTCTCAGCGGCCGTCATATGGGGATACAACGCATAGCTCTGAAACACCATTGCGACATTACGATCCTTCGGCGGCACGTCATTCACCACACGCTCACCAATACGCAACGTGCCGCTACTGATATCTTCCAACCCAGCGATCATGCGCAACAACGTCGATTTACCGCATCCTGACGGTCCCACCAACACCATCAGCTCACCGTCATTAACTTCGAAACTGATTCCAGGAACTACCACCTGGCCGTTGTCGTACACCTTACGGATCGCTTCCAACTGCACTTTGGCCATGCCATAAGCCTCAACGGAACAAACATCGCTGTCCCGGCCCCGAAAGCAACCGGACCGCGCGGCCTTAGCCGCATCTAGCGATTCTGACATGACATTGACATCATTTTCACATCACACCACCAAATCACCACCCACCTACGCCATCCATTCCAAGAAATCACAAGCGGGTTCGCACTATCACCCGCTCCCATCCCTACTCCACCAACCCAGCACTAGCACATACACCACCAAACGCAACGATTAAGCCACGCATCAACACATGCTGCTCACGCAAACAAAAACACCCCCACACCAACAAACGTTAACATCCAAATCCGAGACCAGGTCCATGCACAACACCCTCTTATTGTTTGGCGCCACCGGCGACCTCGCCCAACGCTATCTCTTCCCCTCCTTACTGCAACTGTTTACTGATGGCTTATTGCCACAAGACTTCCGCATTCGTGCTCTGGCCTTGTCACCCCATAACACCACACAATTCCGCGACATCCTGCGCACGCGCTTGGAACAAGCACTACCCATCGCCAACACCGCGCACATCCAAGCCCTACTACAACGTGTCGACTACCTTTCCGTAGACTTGAACGACCCAACATCAATCGCCGAAGCAGTCCGAGATCTGACGGAACATCCCTGCATCAGCTACTTGGCAATCCCACCAGGCCTGTATACCAACACCGCCCTAGGATTGGCACAAGGAGGGGCACTGCAGACACCACACCGATTGATGCTGGAAAAACCGATCGGACGCGACTCAATAAACGCACGCGAAATCCTAAACACCATCGGCACACTGATTGACGAAGATCGCATCTTCCGCGTAGACCACTATCTAGGCAAAGCAGCAGTGCAGAACCTCGTCGCACTGCGGTTCGGAAACACCCTGCTAGAAGCGGTATGGAACCGAAACCACATTGAGTCCGTACACATCCTCATCGCCGAAACCGAAGGCGTCGATGGCCGCAATGCTTACTACGCACGTGCTGGCGCACTACGTGACATGATGCAAAGCCACATCCTGCAACTCCTATGCCTGGTCGCTATGGAACCCCCGGTCTCTATGGAAGCCGACCGCATACGCGACGAAAAAGTCAAAGTCCTGCGCGCACTACGCCCACTGAACGCCCAAAACGCCGCAATGCACAGCGTGCGCGGACGCTACAGCGCGGGCACCATTAACAGCCAACCAGTGCCAGCCTATCAACCACCAGAAGGCAGCAATGTAGAGACCTTTGTCGGTGTCACCGCATACATCGACAACTGGCGCTGGGCGGGCGTACCGTTCCATCTATGCACAGGAAAACGCTTGGCCGAACGCTCAACCCAAATCGTCGTCACCCTCAAACCCGTCACACACTGGCTATTTGAACGTCCAAACCGGAACAATGCAGCACCAAACCGCCTGTGCTTCAAACTACAGCCCCAGGAAAATATCGAACTAAACCTGATGAGCAGCCTGGCCGGCCCCGAATGGGGAACCCTAGAACTGCAACCGCTGGAATTGGAGTTATCCGTCCCAACCGGGAAACATCGCCACATCGCCTATGAGCGCCTTTTCCTCGACGCATTCAACGGCAACCCTGCGCTATTTGTACGTCACGACGAAGTCACAGAAGCCTGGGCTTGGATCGACAGCATCAGCAATGCCTGGGAACTGTCCGACTTACCACTGCAACCCTACCCCGCCGGCGGCTGGGGCCCACCTCAAGCCCACCAATTTCTGCCGCCATTGGGGATTGATGGCCATGGAAACAACGCATGAACGCACCACAGGCTCCCGTACTGGTCGCAGACATTGGAGGGACTAACGCCCGCTTTGCGCTCGCCAACCCCACCCTAACCTCAGCACCACTGCTGAACGACAGCATGCGCGAATTCGCCGTCATCGAATTCCCCTCACTGGGCGAAGCTGCACAGCACTACCTGCATCACATCGGCATACATACCACCAAAGGCGTCTTTGCGATCGCCGGACACGTAGACGGCGATGAAGCACGTATTACCAATCATCCCTGGGTCATCACACGCACGCGCACTGCAACAATGCTCGGCTTCGACACCCTGCACCTCATCAACGATTTTGTTGCCCAAGCGATGGCCATCAGCGTGTTAGGCCCTCAAGATGTCATCCAAATCGGCAGTGCCAAATGGGAGCAATTCCCGCTATCAGCAGCCACTCGCAACTACGGCATCATTGGCCCCGGCACCGGCCTAGGCGTCGGCGGCCTGATGATTCGCAACGGCCGCTGCTATCCGCTAGAAACCGAGGGCGGCCATGTCAGCTTCCCGCCAAGCACCCCAGAAGAAATCCGGATCCTGGAAATCCTGTCACAACAATTCGGACGTGTCTCCAACGAACGGCTGATCTCCGGTCCAGGGATAGTCAACATTCACCGCGCACTGAGCGAAATCGACGGAATCGACCCAGGTCCACTGCGCCCTCAAGACATCACCATGCGCGCCGCTGACGGCGACATACGCGCCACACGCACCATCAATCTGTTCTGCAACATCTTCGGCACCATCACCGGCGACCTGGTACTCATCCAAGGGGCTTGGGATGGCGTCTTTCTGACAGGCGGCCTCGTTCCCAAACTATTGAACTCAATACAGCATTCCGGTTTCCGCCAAAGATTTGAACATAAGGGTCGATTTTCGGCCATCATGGCCCGTATCCCCTCTTTGGCAGTGATCCATCCACACCCTGGCCTACTCGGCGCAGCCGCATACGCACGAGACACCGAGCAAGTCCCGCAGGAAATCAAGGCATGATCCCTACAAACGACGCACACATCACCTTGATGAACTACGACGACCCGCTGGAGTGGGCACAGAGTGTCACCAGAGAATTGGAGAACATCCTCCTCCAAGAGATCACCCAACGTGGCCGCGCCTCCCTGCTCCTCTCTGGTGGCACCACACCGGCACTCGTCTACGAAACCCTCGCCACACGGCCCCTAGACTGGTCCAAGATCGACATTGGCTTAGTCGACGAACGCTGGCTATCACCGCAAGACAAAGACAGTAACGCTTGGCTGGTACGACACACACTTCTGGAACACGCCAAGCACGCCACCTTCCTGCCCCTGATACGACCAGGCAAAACACTGAACCAATGCGTCCATGACGCCAACCTTCAGATCACCCATAGCCCCCCACCTTGCGCCGTAGTGCTGGGCATGGGCAATGACGGCCACACCGCATCACTGTTTCCAGGCTCATTGGATCTCCAAAAAGCAATAAACACTCCCCAACCCTACGTAGCACTCGATGCCACCGGCTGCCCCGGCGCCGGCGTCTGGCCACTGCGTATCACCCTCACTCCAGCCGGACTCAACAACATTCCACACCGTCTCCTGCTGCTACGCGGAAAACAGAAACTGAAAGTTCTGGAAACAGCACTCTCCTGCAAAGATGCACTGGACTATCCGATAAGGACCGCGATCGACCTACCAAATGCGCGCCTCCGCGTGCACTGGTGCGCTTAACCAAGCCCTCGCAAAAAGCGCTACATCCATCGTGGAAGAATACAAACCCTCGCAACAGATCCCACACCCTATCACTGGCCTGCAATGAGAGAGCAAAGTCAACTAAAACACCCTCTGCTCCATTCATAAACCCACCGCCCATGCGCCCACATCCCAACATTCAAGCCGTCACCGACCATATCCGCCAACGCAGTGCCACCACGCGCACCGACTACCTCGCCGGGATTGATGCAGCACTGCGCGACGGACCATCCCGCAGCCGCCTAAGCTGCGGCAACCTCGCCCACGGCTTCGCCGCCTGCGGCACGACTGATAAAGAACGTCTACGGGAAGCAATCACCCCGAACCTAGGCATCATTACCGCCTACAACGACATGCTTTCGGCACACCAACCGTTTGAACATTACCCAGACATCATCCGTAACACGGCGCGCGCACTGGGTGCCACCGCACAAGTCGCCGGCAGTGTCCCGGCCATGTGCGATGGTGTCACCCAAGGCCGTGCAGGCATGGAACTGTCGCTATTTTCACGCGACAACATTGCTCAAAGCACTGCTATCGGACTGAGCCACGACATGTTCGACGCAGCAATCTACTTGGGCGTATGCGACAAAATCGTCCCCGGCCTGCTGATCGGCGCATTGGCATTTGGCCACCTACCCGCCGCCTTCGTCCCTGCAGGACCCATGCCCTCCGGCATCCCAAACAAACAAAAAGCAGAAATACGCGAACGCTACGCGGCTGGTCAGGCAACACGTGCTGAACTGCTCGCAGTCGAGGCCGCCTCCTACCACGCCCCCGGAACCTGCACCTTCTATGGCACCGCCAATTCCAACCAAGTATTGCTGGAAGCAATGGGCGTGCAATTACCCGGCGCCTCGTTTGTCTCTCCAGGCACCCCACTGCGTGAGGCACTGACCCAAGCCGCCACAGAACGCGTCCTACACATCACCGCACTGGGGCAGGATTTCCGCCCGATTGGGCGATTAATCGACGAACGCGCCATCGTGAATGCCATCGTCGCCCTCATGGCTACAGGCGGCTCAACCAACCATACCATCCACTGGATCGCCGTCGCACGTGCAGCCGGCATCTTGCTAACCTGGGACGATATGGATCGCATCTCCCAAACCGTACCACTCCTGGCACGCGTCTATCCCAACGGTGAAGCCGATGTCAATCGATTCCATGCCGCCGGTGGCACTGCCTTTGTGTTCCGTGAACTGATGGATGCCGGACTGATGTACGACGACTTGCCAACCATCGTCGCAGGCGGCATGCGGGCCTACACCCAAGAACCTCACCTACATCACGGCACACTCGGCTACAGCCCCTCACCGACCACCAGCACCGACGCATCCGTAGTCCGCCCGGTGACCCATCCATTCGAACCCCAAGGAGGCCTGCGCCTCCTACATGGCAACCTAGGCCGTGCGCTCATCAAACTGTCAGCGGTTAAACCGGAATACCGGGCCATCGAAGCGCCAGCCGTGGTGATCGACACACCACAGACACTGCATAAACTGCATGCCGCAGGTGCACTCCCCAAAGATTTCATCCTGGTCGTTCGCTATCAAGGACCGCGTGCCAACGGAATGCCAGAACTTCACTCGCTGGCACCATTGCTAGGATTGCTGCAAAACCAAGGTCGGCGGGTCGCCCTAGTCACCGACGGACGTCTCTCCGGCGCCTCGGGCAAATTCCCGACGGCGATCCACTTGACCCCAGAAGCAGCACGGGGCGGCCCGATTGGACGCATCCGCGAAGGCGACCTCTTACGCCTTGATGGTGAAGCCGGCATCTTGGAAGCCCTGGTACCGACAACCGAATGGGAGACGCGCACCCCAGCCCCAAACACAGCAACCACAAGCAACGACCTGGGGCGCAACCTGTTTGCGATCAACCGCCAAGTGGTTGGCCCTGCCGACCAAGGCGGACTATCGATCTCCTGTGGTCCGAAACCTCCGGACAACCACGTGTGGAGCAACACTGCCAACGACACGCCAGACGATCACGCCACCTTGGCCCCCTGACAGACGAGTCCAAAGCCCCCTGAGACATCACCCAATACACAGCCCCAAATAGCACACACCGCTTGCCCTGAATCCCCTGTCCTATTCGACATCGCCCTATTTAAAGACACAAATGAGCATTACTGAAACCCAAAACAAAGCCGAATCCCTGTTATACAACGCCGGCATCCTACCTGTTGTAACCGTGGACACAGTGGATCAGGCGCGCCGTGTCGTCGGCGCACTGCTGGAAGGCGGCCTCACCACGATCGAACTGACCTTACGCACCCCAGTGGCCCTGGAAGCATTAGCAACTCTCAAGCGCGAACAACCAGAAATCACGATCGGAGCAGGGACCGTACTCAACGAACACCAACTCCGCCAATCAATCGACGCTGGAGCCGACTTTCTTATTACACCAGGCACCCCTCCCACCTTGGCACAGCTGCTAGCCGATGCACCAATCCCCGCAGTACCGGGTGCGGCCACAGCAACAGAATTGCTCGCACTCATGGTGTTGGGCTTCCACGTCTGCAAACTGTTTCCGGCCAATGTGGTGGGCGGCCTGCACATGCTCACCAGCTTGGCCGGCCCCCTAACCAATCTGAAACTATGCCCCACTGGTGGTATCAACGAAACCAATGCTAGCGACTATCTGGCACAACCCAACGTCATCTGCATCGGCGGCTCATGGATGGTTCCCAAAGACTGGCTCGTTCAAGGGCATTGGGACAACATCAAAAACTCCTCCTCAAAGGCCGCAGCAATCATCCAACAAGCGCGCAGCCACTAAATATCGATTCATCTGCAGATCTAGGGACATATCTGTAATCCCATGCCCAGTAGCCACTTATCGAAAAAGTAATCTGAAAAATCTGTTGCAGTTTTAGCGATCAAAAGATCAAAAATCACCCGTGTATTTCCTCGCTTCGTTCACACAACAACTAACCCACTAAGCGATCTATACAACATCAAACAATGACCAGTTTAATTAAAGTGCTTGCGCAGTATTTACTGCCCAGATATGATCGCAACCTCGATTTCCAGGGGCCATAGCTCAGTTGGTAGAGCGCTTGCATGGCATGCAAGAGGTCGCCGGTTCGACCCCGGCTGGCTCCACCAACGCACGCTCAACCAAAAACCAGGAAGCGGTATCAACATGCTTTGCGTCGTACGTCCCCATCGTCTAGAGGCCTAGGACATCACCCTTTCACGGTGGCGACCGGGGTTCGAATCCCCGTGGGGACGCCATATTTGCCCCCCTATGTAGGGGGGGCACCTTCTTTTTTAACTCATCTCAACCGTGCTAATGGATGTATACATGCCCATCTATCATTTTTTCCACATGGGCCTGAATCCTTCGCTATAATCCCCTCTCAATGCCGAAGTGGCGGAATTGGTAGACGCAGCGGACTCAAAATCCGCCACCCTTAAAAGTGTGTGGGTTCGAGTCCCACCTTCGGCACCAGGTAAATGTAAAGTAAAACTTAAAGGGTCAGCCTTTATAGGCTTGGCCCTTTTGTTTTGCTACAACATCGTCCCCTACTACGCTGTAGGCGAAAGGTCTACGGTGACCGGCAACGGCACAGCGACCAATCACCATTTCATCTCCCCAAACCCAAAGCAATTTCCAGTCATCTGCACACACTGTGCCCAACGAGTCGCAGTACTGCAAAACCTCAAGGAACGGATTGGCTTCAAACTTTGTGACCACATACATATAGGCACTTGGACTAACCCTCAAGCAACGCCCTCCACCCTGCTACCTACATTCAGATCGGCTGCGCATCGCATAGCGTCCAGCGGCGCTACGCACGCGGCAATCACCCTAGGCACGCCGCTATATTCGATCACATCCAGCGTCAAACGTGATCGAATATGCATTATGAATACTCAATCAATATCACACTACAATCAACTGTTATAACAATATGGCTTACAATTTTTTAAAATGTCATTAGCTGACAGTCTCCGGAAATGAGGTCTTTTCCATTGGCAGCTGCATTGCTTAAAAACGTCCAAAGAGAACGTCCTATAACAAATCAAGCATGGTCGCTGCATACCGATACTTGTGCCTCATCTAAATGATACTTCTCCACCAACATGACTTTGCTTTTGCTTTGCCAACAGCACAGCTTGTGCGCCTCCGCTAGAATGACACTGTTTGCTCCCCCCTCACTCATTGAGATATCCCATGTCAAAACTTGCCTATCACCGCGTTCTCCTCAAACTTTCAGGAGAGGCGTTGATGGGAAGTGCGGATTACGGCATTGATCCAAAAGTGATCAATCGACTGGCGGGTGAAGTCATTGAGGCACAAAACGCAGGTGCCGAGTTAGCCTTGGTGATCGGCGGCGGTAACATCTTCCGAGGTGCAGGTCTGGCTGCCAAGGGTATGGACCGCGTCACCGGTGACCAGATGGGGATGCTGGCAACAATCATCAACGCATTGGCAATGCAAGATGCACTGGAAAAGCTCGGCACCAAAGTACGAGTGATGAGTGCAATCAAAATCAACAACGTATGCGAAGACTTCATCCGCCGCCGCGCAATCCGTCACCTGGAAAAAAGCCGTATCACCATCTTCGCAGCGGGCACTGGCAATCCCTTTTTCACCACCGATTCTGGCGCGGCGCTACGCGCCATTGAAATTGGCGCAGATTTGCTATTGAAGGCGACCAAAGTCGATGGCATTTACAACAAAGATCCGCAAAAGCACTGCGACGCAGTCAAGTACAGCACGCTGAGTTACGACGAAGTCATTTCGCAGAACCTTGAAGTCATGGATACCGCCGCCTTCGCACTGGCACGTGACAGCAACCTACCATTACGCATTTTCGACATTGAGCAACCTGGCGTACTACTACGCATCTTGCACGGCGAAGAGATTGGCACTTTGGTCAAGGAACGCAACTCAAAAAGCTAAAAATGATGGCCTGCCCATGTAAAAACGCTCGATCATCTCTGCATATCCACGGCTGTTGAGGCTGAAGGTCAAATAGAAGGTAAGCAGGGCTCTGACCCGATACAACATTAAGACCGCTGTTGCGGATCTTTTTCACATTCGTATTGCGCTGACCATGCTGGAGATAGAGTCACATACACACTTTCAAAGTGCTTTTGCGCGATTCTCTTCAGCGGACATTTACGTCCCAATGTTTCTTTTCCAGACCAAATGACATGCGCAGGCAGCGATGCAGCGCAACATTGCAGTGCTTCAATCAAATACAACACCTCACCAACATTTGATAAATGCATGCACCGACTGCATCGACGAACAAAAGTAGGAAACTTAACAGCAATTATTCATGGCAAAGCGGTGAAGTCGGCCTATAAGCCGGGTTCTGTCATGAACAGCCATTCATCTAGGCACCGCGTCACCACGGTGCTCAAGCAACCTACCCGGATCCAGCACGAGCCACGCCATAGGATCCCTATTTGGTCTTGCTCCAGGTGGGGTTTGCCGTGCCGGTCCGTTACCGAACTCGCGGTGCGCTCTTACCGCACCATTTCACCCTTACCGAATCCTAGAAAGGAATATTGGCGGTATCTTTCTGTTGCACTTTCCGTCGACTCACGCCGCCCAGGTGTTACCTGGCACCTTGCCCTATGGAGCCCGGACTTTCCTCGGCATCCTCTCGGATGACGCGACTGTCCAGCCGACTTCACCGCCGCCGATTATCACACAGCATCTAACGCTATGTCTGCCAAGAAACGAACACACATTCGGCGTTAGACGATACAAACGATTTTATGCAATATCGGTTCGCTTAATTCAACTTCTGACGGAACACAATGCTGCTTCAAAACCAGACATTACGGACAAAATCCATGTATTTAAAAATTATGGGCGGAAAATCTCAAAATTCATTGATATATAAAAAGTAAATACACGTGATGCCGCTACGCGACATCTTTTACAACACTGATCCTTAAACAAGTATAGGGTTTGAGCACCAGTCCATACCGTTACAAGCCCCTAGTGCATCATGGCACTGCTTATTCAAGAAAATGAACACTACTCAACCACCATGAGCAAATCTGCGTGGATATCTTGAGAAGCTATATACATTGATCAGTTAAGGTAAGAAAAAATATTGCGCGCCGTAAAAGATAAGCGACAAGATAACCATTGGCATCAACGTGGTTTGAATGGCGTTATGAAAGGTGTCACAACCTTCTCACCCGTTTCAGCATCACGAATAACAGATTGGCCTTTCTTATCCACCTCTTCGATACGCACGATACTTTGCATCGGCAGGTGCAGCGTTTTAGTGTTCGCAAATTCATGGCGCAACTGCTCCTCAGTGGGATCGACCACAAGCCCACTATGCACATCAAACACCAACTCACTGATCTCGTTAAAACCCCACAAATGGCTACTGATCACACAACGGGCGTACAACTCATATACCTTGCCCTGGTTGACGAAAATAATTTTGTATAGTGTTTTTGACATGAGATGGATTATACGTCCATCTCATGTCACTTCATTTTGATTTTGTATTAGCGATACATCTTGCAGGTACTGTTACACACATTGTCACCATATAATGCGAGCACATTCAGAATCAACATCACTGACGCAGCCGCCGCACAATTGCAGCGCGTACAAAGCTTCCGTAGACAACACCAGATACAAATCCTGCCAAATGGGCCGACCAAGCAACCATAACCAATGTCGGACCAGTGTAAGCAAATACGACCTGCAGCAACGCCCAAAACCCGATGAGGAAAGGAGCTGGAACCCGGATAAACTCCAGAAACAACCCTAACGGCAACACCACTCCCAACTTTGCTCCTGGAAACAATGCCAGGTAACTACCAATGAGCGCCGAAACGGCACCAGAAGCACCAATAATCACGTGATTCGGGCTACCGATGGTCAACACCGCAGCCAAATTGGCCAGTGCGCCACCAAGCAGAAACAGCAGCAGTAACCGCCACGACCCGAGGATACGTTCGGCTGGTAACCCAAAGATCAGCAGAAACACGAGATTACCCAACAAATGAGCCCAATCGGCATGGAGAAACAGGGCTGTAAACAGGCGCAGCGCACTGCCACCCTGCGAGGTAATCCACATGTCAGGCACATGAGAGAAGCCACCTGACAGCGCTCCCCAATCCAGCCACAGCGTACTGCGTTCTTGGCCTGGCCTACTGATCGACCACAGGAACGCGATCAATACAGCAAAAAAAAGCAATGGCACCGCCCAAAGCCAGGTTGGTCGATTGCGTGAAGGAATAGATACAAACATAGGTTGGCCCAATACCAACTCGGGAAAATCATTGATTCCGCATACGTACAGCCGCGTACTTTACAGCGATGGAGACATTATTGTTTAGCAAGGATCCGCATGTAGTTGCAGTACAGCATGACTCATCTATTGATAATGAGACTCAGGCATCTACTGCCTGACTCTAGCTAGATAGCACAATGGGCAGGTAAGGAACACCCGAGTAGACATCCTTCAACGAGGCAACACCGCATGATTAGACGTGTTTTCACCTTAGTCAACGTTACTACACTAACGCTAAGCATCACTGGTGTGCTCTACATCAGTAATGCGCACGCTGCTGCTTTCCAATTAAAGGAGAACAGCGCTAAAGCTCTGGGTCGGTCATTCGCAGGCGCGGCAAGCGCCCAAGACGACGCCGCCATCATTGTCAACAACCCTGCCGGCATGCGCCAACTCGACGGACGACAATTCCAGGCCGATCTGAGCACGGTCAGATTTTCCGCCGAATATCGTGGGAATCCAGGAATTTATCGCAATGGCAACCCAATCGGTGGCGGCAATGGTGGGGATGCCGGCATGGTGGCACTGCTGCCTGACTCCTATTTCCACATGCCTTTTGGCGATAACAACAACGTGCATTTAGGGGCAACTCTCAACGCACCATTCGGTTTCAGTACAAAATACGATCGCAACTGGACAGGACGCTATCACGGCATCTATAGCAAGTTACAGGCAATCGATCTAGGCATAGCCGTTTCCTATGACGTTAACCCGTACGTGTCGTTCGGCGGTGCAGTGTTTGCTGAACGCTTGAACGTGAACCTGAGTAATGCGATCGACTTCGGGAGCATTCTAAATGCGCGTCGCGTACCAAGCTTCTCCCCGGGTAGTGCCGATGGTTACTCACACATCGAAGGTCACGATACCAGCATGGGCTTCACACTGGGGGGGTTGTTCAGTCCCGATGAAAAGACCCATATTGGCTTCAGCTACCGATCTGAGGTTAAACACAACGCAAACAATGGAAATGCTCACTTTACTGTACCTGAGAACGCTGCTGCAGTGCTGGCGGTTGCTGCACCGGGAACATTCATCAATACAAAAATTAAGTCCACGATCCGCTTACCTGCCAGCGCAACAACCAGCTTCACTCATGCCATTGATGACCGATGGTCCATAATGGCTGAAGTCACTCGGACTGCCTGGAGCAAGTTAGACAAAATCACCATTCATTTCGCATCCTCTCAGCCCAAAAACGTACTGAATTTTTCCTATCGAGATACCACTTTTGTTGCTCTCGGGACCGAATATCGGTTCAACGACATGCTAACGCTGCGTGGTGGCTTGGCTTATGACCAGACGCCGACCACCGCCGAATATCGCAGCGTACGGGTGCCAGACAACAGCCGCACCTGGATCTCATTCGGTATGACTTGGAAACCATCAAAGCAAACCGATTACAACATCGGATATGCACATTTGTTTATCGGTCATCCGACTATCACACAAATCAGCGCAACAGGTAGCACCTTAGCCGGTGCTTACAACATCAATGCCGACTTACTTGCAACTTCGATCAACTACAAGTTCTGAGTAATGCGTATATACACCGCCCATTACTAACCTACCCCCAGAAGGTCAATCCACTAGACCGAATTCAATCGATTCAGAAACCCTCGGTAGCAAACCACACCTGCAACACCTATTCACCGAACGCCAAGGGATCCCTTGGCGTTCGGCATCACTGGTACCAACCACAACCAATATGACTCAATAGCCCGAAAAGCTTGTCACTGCAGCGCGAGTGCTGAAAAGCAGAATGCAAGCACCCGTTGTGTCGCCGTACCAAATGACGGAGGGATATCGTCTTCAGCCCCTCCCCCTGTAAGGTCTTTATTTCCCCCTCTCCTCAACAACAATAACTTCTCAGCGGAACACACGCACTTAACACATCAACACACATCAACGTAACGATAGTGTGTTATTCCGGCGGCTATAAGCAAGCATCAAGTATCCAAGTGCTTACATTCCACCTACATTCATTACCAATGCAGGATTGCCAGTTTCACACTCCTGGGCCTGGCATCATGTGAGGAGAGAGAAAAGCCGTAGCAGCGTGAAGAGACTTGGAAGGCAGACACTAAGGGCATTTCATGTCTGGCAGTCAAATTCAAGTAGAGTAATTGGCTTAGGCAATGGAATCTGCGAAGCCATCGTTTGCTCTACGCTGAAGGAAGAACGTTTAGGAATTCACCAGAAAAAGAGCTTGGATCACCCCCTCAGCACCACAAGCACCAGTCCCAGCTATAATCGGTCAACTACGCTTTATCAATGAACATTCAGGCGATGCTCAACCAAATCAAACAAGACGCTCAGGATCGCATGACAAAGAGCATTGACGCTCTACGCAACTCCCTGGCATCTGTACGTACTGGCCGGGCTTCGCCATCACTATTGGATGGCATCAAAATCAAGGCTTACGGTACCGATACACCATTGAATCAGGTCGCCAGCATCAGTGTCTCAGAAGGACGCTCATTGGTCATCACGGTGTTCGACAAAAATATGTCCAAGGACGTTGAGAAAGCAATTTATGCTTCCGACCTTGGCCTGACACCAACCGTTGTTGGCACATTGATCCGCCTCAACCTGCCACCACTCACTGAGGAGCGCCGTAAGGAACTCACAAAAGTCGTGCACAGCGAGGGAGAGGACACCAAAGTCGCAATCCGCAATATCCGCCGCGACGCCAATCAGCAGATTAAGGATATGCTAAAGAGCAAGGAAATCACTGAAGACGAAGTACGCCACGGTGAAGAAGACATCCAGAAGCTGACCGATAAAGCAATCAAAAGCGTGGATGAGGTAGTCAAGTCCAAAGAACAGGAATTGATGACGGTCTGAAGATGCAGATCAACACCATACCAGTCAATCCCACACTTCCCCGCCACATAGCCATCATCATGGATGGTAACGGGCGCTGGGCAGAACGCCGATCACGGCCGCGCACCACAGGCCATCGCGCCGGCGTAAAAGCAGCCATGCGCACCGTGGATTTCTGTCTGGAGAAGGGAATCAAGATGCTGACATTGTTCGCATTCTCCAGCGAAAATTGGAACCGGCCAGCCGATGAAGTCAACTTTTTGATGGAAATGTCAATCAAGTTATTTGGCCGCGGCATCGAAGAACTGCACCGACGCGGTGTACAAGTACGCTTTATAGGGGAACGTAAACGCTTTGATATCGCGCTCGTCGAACATATGACCAAGGCGGAACACCTGACAGCCAGCAACCAACGCTTAATACTGTCACTCGCCGTCAGCTACGGTGGACGCCAGGACATTACGATGGCTGCACGCGCTCTGGCCCAGGATGTGGCTGCCGGACGATTGAAACCAGAGCAGATTGATGAAGATTTGCTTGGACAACACATGGCGCTCGCTGATCTGCCGCCGCCCGACATGTTCATCCGCACCAGCGGTGTTATTCGAATTAGTAACTTCTTGCTGTGGCAGATCGCCTATACCGAGCTGTGGTTCACCGACGTGATGTGGCCAGAATTCAACTCGACCGTATTGCAGCAAGCGTTGGACGACTACGCCAGCCGGGAGCGTCGCTTCGGTCTAACAAATGCACAAATCGCCAGCCGGGGGAAAGGAAGCATACCCGCATGACCCGAACCCGTGTCATTGCCGCGCTGGTCATGGCACCCGTCGCAATGTGTTCGATCCTGTTTTTACCAACGGCCTGGTTAGCCTCATTGACAGCAATCATCTTCCTATGGGGCTTATGGGAATGGATGAAGCTGTCCCAGGTAGAGGACACCTTGGTACGCACCGTGCTGCTGACACTGAACCTGCTTCTCATGGTGTTATTGGTTTGGGTTTCAGCTCACTCACTGGTGCTGTTTCAGATTGCCACGCTCATTGGTATCGCCTGGTGGATCCTAGCATTGTTATGGCTACGCTTCCTCGGATTTTGTGCCGACCCTAACCAACGCACCGCAAAGATAGTCAAAGTCACCGCAGGCACGTTAGCGGTGATTCCAGCGTGGTCTGCACTGGTCCTACTCCACTCAGGTGATAAGCCTGGCTCAACATTTCCAGAGAGCTTACATGCCCACCTGTGGCTGCTAACGGCTCAGATAATGATATGGGCCGCTGACTCCGGAGCGTATTTTTCTGGTCGCCTCTTTGGTAAACACAAACTGGCACCGCAGATCAGTCCCAACAAAACTGTAGAAGGCCTCCTCGGCGGCATACTCACTGGATTGGCAGTAGCGGCTGGTTTTGGTCTATTGAATGGCGTAACCATGGCCCAGTTCCCATCACTATTGCTCGTTTCATTCGTGGCAATCTTGGCTTCGGTGATCGGCGATTTGTTCGAAAGCCTGCTTAAGCGCCACGCCGGCATCAAAGATTCCGGCAGTATGATTCCAGGCCACGGTGGCGTTCTCGATCGTATCGATAGCACGCTCGCCGCACTCCCCGTGTTCGCACTGGGAAAAGACATCTTCGGTTTCTGAGCATGACTAAACCGATCCGCAACGTCGCCGTACTCGGTGCCACTGGCTCAATTGGGGCAGCAGCACTGGATGTGCTCGCACGCCACCCCAGACAGTTCCACGTAAGCCTGCTAGCCGCTGGCCAGCGCGTCGATGCACTGTTGGCATTGTGCCGCACGTATCGTCCGGACCATGCGGTGATCGGCGATGCAACGCTCTACACCACTCTTCGCGACGGCCTGAATGCCGCTGGTTTAGCCACCAAAGCGTACGCTGGAGAAGCAGCATTAGCAGAACTAGTCGCCAGCACCACATGCGATACCGTAGTGGCAGCAATCGTCGGAGCAGCGGGCCTCCATTCGACACTGGCGGCAGCACGCGCCGGAAAACGTCTGTTGCTGGCGAACAAAGAATCGCTGGTCCTGGCCGGAATGCTGCTGATGCGTGAGGCCAGCATCAGTGGCGCGGAGATCATACCGATCGATAGCGAACACAACGCAATTTTTCAGTGCCTGCGTTCGCGTACTACAGATGGCGTGCATCGGGTCACTTTGACTGCTTCTGGCGGTCCATTTCGTGGCCACAACCGCACGATGCTAGCCAAGATCACTCCCACTCAAGCAATGGCCCACCCAACGTGGTCGATGGGACCAAAGATATCGGTAGATTCGGCTACACTGATGAACAAGGGCTTGGAAGTCATTGAGGCCCACCATTTGTTCGGGCTACCTAGCGAACAGATTGATGTACTAGTGCATCCACAAAGTTTGGTGCACTCTCTGGTGGAGTTTATTGATGGTTCGACGCTCGCTCAGTTAAGCCTGCCAGACATGCGTACCACCCTGGCAGTTGGCCTCGCCTGGCCAGAGCGAATCGGTTCCGGGGTGCAGGGTTTGGACTTGATGAAGCACAACAGGTTGGACTTTGAGCATCCGGATACCGAAACGTTTTCCTGTCTGCGTCTGGCACGAGACGCCATGCAGACTGGCGGCACGGCGCCTGCGGTGCTAAATGCTGCCAATGAAATCGCTGTTTCAGCGTTTCTTCAGGGGCGCATCGGTTTCCTAACAATTCCAGCACTGATAGAACACGCACTGACTACACTTCCTCGTTACGAGGCAGACACTTTGGAGACTCTACTGACCGTGGACACAGAAACCCGCCGCATCACACACGCAGCACTCACCCATTTCCCACTCCCTCTCTAATATCACAAACATCAATACAAAATCTTATGGGTGATTTCTTAGCATCTATCTGGTGGATGATCGTCAGCTTCAGTGTCCTGGTTACGTTCCACGAATTCGGGCATTACTGGGTCGCACGCCGCTGCGGCGTCAAAGTTCTACGCTTCTCAATCGGCTTCGGCACGCCGCTTTGGTCACGCCGCAGTAGCTCAGGTACCGAATTTGTGATCGGCGCAATCCCACTGGGTGGATACGTGAAGATGCTGGATGAACGCGAGGCTGATGTAACAGTCGCGGAACGCAACCAAGCATTCAACCGTAAATCGGTATGGCAGCGTATCGCAATCGTCGCCGCCGGACCGCTCGCCAACCTATTGCTATGCATGCTGCTGCTATGGGTACTGTTCGTGATCGGAAAGCAAGATTATTCAGCAACTGTGGGCCGTGCCGAACACCTTGCTGCACAAGCCGGTATCCATCCTGGAGATCGCATCACAGCCATTGATGGTCGTCAGGTCACCAGCTGGAGCGAAGCCAGCATGCTACTGACGGCCGCAGCCATGGATAGGCAGAATGCCGTTTTAAGCGTTATCGGACCTTACGGCGAGCGCAGCGAGCACACCTTAGAATTATCAAAGCTAAAACAACCTTTTGATGAAAGGCACGTGACCGCACTGGTTGGCATAAACTGGCAATTCATGTTGCAGCCACCCATCATTGCGAAAATCGAACCTGGTTCAATCGCCGAAGGCGCCATAAAACCAGGGGATATCGTCCTTGCCGTAGATGGACAACAGACCCTTTCCACCGAAGACCTATACAACCAAATTCAGAAACTGGGCCGCGATGGACATCCGGGAATGATAGAGATCAGGCGTGGTGAAGAACGCTTGGCGCTAGAACTCAGCCCTCGGAAGTCAGCACAGGGAGTCTGGTTACTCGGTGTAAAGACTAATCCCGGACCGGTGCCAGCTTTCGACAGTCAACAACGCTATGGTGTACTTGCAGCTGTACCGCTGGCAATCCGCGAGACCGCTCGGATGACCGCCGATTCATTGGGAATGATGAAACGGATCATCACTGGCCAAGCATCGGCAAAAAATATCTCTGGCCCAATCAGCATCGCCAAGATCGCCAATGCATCAGCCAAACGAGGAGTAGGATGGTTCATCTATTTTCTGTCGTTGCTATCACTCAGCTTAGCGATTATCAACCTGTTTCCAATACCAATATTGGATGGGGGGCACCTACTGTATTACGCTATCGAACTACTCAAAGGCAGCCCACTTAGCACACGTGCCATGGCCGCAGGCCAATACATCGGTTTAGCGCTACTCGCCGGACTGATGGGGCTAGCGTTCTACAACGATCTGCTCGGCTGAAGAACCGCTATGTGAGGTGAGACTGTGTTTAAGCGAAACTGTCGTCGTCATGCGTCGGCACCCTGTAACCCAAGTTATCGACACCAATCGGATTTAACATGACGCGATTTTACACCCGCCATTTACTTACCCTAACCATTGCTGCCAATTTCGGCTTACCTGTCTTGACACAGGCCGCCGAATCCTTCGTTGCAAACGATATACGCGTCGACGGCCTACAGCGCATCGCATCGGGAACGGTCTTTACCTACCTACCGGTTAACCGGGGAGACACTGTGGATGACGCTAAAGTTGCTGATGCAATCCGTGCACTGTACCGCACCGGTTTTTTTGAAAACGTTCGGATAGACCGCCAAGGTAATATATTGGTCGTCAAAGTCAAAGAACGCCCGGCAATTAATAAGCTGACCATCACAGGAAATAAGGACATCAAGTCCGAAGAACTCCTCAAGGGCCTATCTGAGATCGGACTGAGCGAAGGAGGTACCTTCGACCGGCTCAGCCTGGACCGCGTTACCCAAGAGCTGAAACGCCAGTACAACAATCGCGGTAAATACAACGTTCAGATGACAACAACGACCACTCCATTGGATCGTAACCGTGTGGATGTAACAATCGCGATTAAAGAAGGCAAGGCTGCCAAAATCCGGCACATCAATCTGATCGGCACTGAAAAATTCAATAACAAAGATGTCATGAGTGCCTGGGAATCCAAGGAACACAACTGGGCTTCCTGGTACCGCCGTGACGACCAATACTCTAAGGAAAAGCTGTCTGGAGACCTTGAGAAGCTGAACTCCTGGTACTTGGATCGTGGCTACGTCGATTTCAATATTGACTCAACTCAAGTGTCGATCAGCCCCGAAAAGCACAACATGTTCATTACTGCCGGCGTCACAGAAGGCGATCAATACAAGATCTCCTCCATCAAGGTAACAGGCAACACAGTATTACCTCAGGAAAAAATCGAAAAGCTAGTCATCCCCAAGACAGGTGACATTTTCTCGCGCGTTCTGCTGGAATACAGCTCGGCAGCGATCATTAATACGCTGAGCAATATCGGCTACGCATTTTCCAAGGTCAACCCAATCCCAACAGCCAACCGCGCTGACCGTACCGTCGCCGTCAACTTGCACGTTATCCCTGGGCCTCGCGTCACCGTGCGTCAGATCCTGTTCAAAGGTAATACCCGCACCTCCGATGAAGTACTACGTCGTGAAATGCGTCAGTTCGAAAACAGTTGGTACTCGCAAGCAGCGATTGACCGCTCCAAGATACGCCTGCAACGCCTGGGCTACTTCGAAGCCGTGGACGTAGAGAGCACACCAGTTCCAGGAAGCAACGACCAAGTGGATATCGTCTATACCGTCAAAGAGACTACCTCGGGTAGCTTCCAGGTCGGCCTGGGTTACTCGAAAACCTATGGTGTCACCACTTCAGTACAGTTATCGCAGAACAATTTCCTTGGTAGTGGCAACCGCGTGTCCGTAGATGCTTCACGCAGCAGATACCAAGATCGCTATTCGTTCTCCTACACCAACCCGTTTTTCACCGACAATGGCGTCTCACTAGGCTATAACTTGGCCTACCAAAAATTAGACTACTCAGACTTCAACGCTGCGCAATACAACAGCAAGCGTATGTCAGGACAAACCATCTTTGGAATCCCGATTACAGAGAACGACACTGTCTCTTGGGTCATCGGTGCAGATAGCAACCAAATCACGACCTTCCCAGGTTCCACGCCAAAAGCAATTATTGACTACATCGACGCAGTCGGACAGCGTACCTTCCGCGCTTGGCGCACCGAGCTGGGCTGGGCACGTGACACTCGCAACGACTACTTCATGCCAAATCTTGGTATGTATCAGCGCATTGGCGCAGAAGTGACACTACCCGGCTCAACGATCAAGTACTACAAAATCAATTACCAGATCTCGAAATACTGGCCAATTATCCCGGCGTTAGTACTCAACACGCGCCTTGAAGTAGGCTACGGAGACGACTACGGAAAGAGTCACACTCGGATCCTTCCTGACGGGACTGTGGCCACTGCTTCCGGATTGCCTTTCTTCGAAAATTTCTACGCCGGTGGCACCAACTCGGTACGAGGCTTCAGAGATAACACCCTAGGACCGCGCTCGGAAGTGACCGCACTGTACAATCAAGGCCAACCATTGGGTGGTTCCTTCAAGACCGTTGGATCAACTGAAATGTACTTCCCAAAACTTTTCGACAGCCCATCGGCACGTATCTCGGCTTTCCTTGACGTCGGCAACGTCTTCAATGGCGTAAAGAACTTTACAACAAACGAATTACGTGCCTCCAGCGGCGTAGCGCTGCTATGGCGTGCCCCCATTGGCCCGATCTCTATCAGCTATGCATTTCCTATAAAGAAGAAAAACGACGACGAGATTGAGCGACTGCAATTCACCTTCGGCGGCCAATTCTAACTGCAAAATAGCAGGAACCTTCTTGTACTCCTAATACATCCGGCGAAGCATCCAGCCGCTTTAAAAACACAGGGTTTGCTCCCCCCAAGCACTACAATGCGCGCGGGGGCAGCATTCCGTCTGATTCACTGCCGCATGAGTGGTTATTCTTCGGACAGTCACCAGACATTAAAATTTTCAGCGTAAACATGCCAATCTTTACTGCTCAAGAGCTCGCCGAACGCTTTAACCTGCAACTGTTTGGGGACGGCAACATCCGTATCCACGGTGTCGCCACACTCACACAAGCAAGTCCGGAACAACTTAGCTTCCTCGCTAATCCACGCTACCTCACACAGCTACCCAATAGTCGCGCGGGCGTCATTGTGCTGCATGCCGACGATGTCAAAGCAGCCTCTGGTGCAGTACTGATCGCCAAAGACCCTTACGTCACTTTCGCCAAGATCGCCACACTATTCGACATAAAACCAGCGCGTGAAGCAGGCATCCATCCTCTAGCAACCGTCGATCCAAGCGCGCATGTCTCACCAACCGCGCATGTCGGCGCATTTGTCAGCATTGGCGCACGCAGCAGCATCGGCGCAAGCTGCATCATAGGAACCGGTAGTATCATCGGCGATGATTGCACCATTGATGACGGCAGTGAACTCATTGCACGTGTCACGTTGATCTCCAGAGTACGCTTGGGTAAACGGGTACGCATTCACCCTGGTGCAGTGCTGGGTGGTGAAGGCTTCGGACTTGCAATGGAAAGCGGACACTGGATCAAAATACCGCAGTTAGGTGGCGTTGTGATCGGCGATGATTGCGAGATAGGCGCCAACAGCTGCATCGACCGCGGTGCACTTGACGACACTGTATTGGAAGAGGATGTGCATATCGACAATTTAGTGCAAATCGCACACAACTGCCGGATTGGAGCACATACCGCAATCGCCGGCTGTACAGGCATTGCTGGTAGCGCGAAAATTGGCCGCTACTGTCTGCTTGGCGGCCACGTTGGCGTCGTTGGTCACCTCCAGATCTGTGACAACGTCGTGATCACCGGCAAATCGGTCGTACGTAACTCAATTCACACCCCCGGCGAGTACTCATCAGGTACTCCATTGACCGACAATCGTACTTGGCGCAAAAACGCTGTACGGTTTAAACAGCTGGATATGCTGGTGCGCCGCATGATGGCCGTCAGTAAGGAGAAAGCATGAGCGATTCACCCACTACCGCTCACACTCGTCTGGAATTACCAATCGATATCATTAGAATCCAAGCATTGCTGCCACACCGCTATCCCTTTCTATTGGTCGACCGAATACTGGAACTAGACCAGAAGCAAAAGCGTATCGTTGCTCAGAAAAATGTGTCCATCAACGAACCATTCTTTCAAGGACATTTCCCTGAACATCCAGTCATGCCAGGCGTTCTTATCATTGAAGCACTTGCGCAAGCCGGCGGCGTGATGACCCAACTAAACCTTAGCCATAATGGGCATTCCAGCCTCTTGTTTTATATGGTTAGAGTCGACAATGCCCGCTTCAACAAACAGGTGGTGCCCGGCGACATCCTGATCCTGGATATGACGATGAAACGACGGATCCGCAATATGGGCTGCTACTACGGCGAAGCGCGGGTTAACGGCGAAGTCGTCGCTTGCGCTGATATCATGTGTGCTGGTGTCAAGTCTTAAGCGCCCAGTATGGAAGCAGTGATGAATAAGCATGCGTCCTTGATCCACCCAACCGCAGTGATCGCTCCATCGGCCACGTTAGCCCCAGACGTACAGATTGGTGCCTTTACATTGATCGGTAACGACGTGCAAATAGACACAGGTACGATCATCGGATCACATTGCACTATTCACGGTCCCACCAGGATCGGGCGTAATAACCGATTCATTGGTCAAGCCGCGATTGGCGGCGAACCACAAGACAAAAAGTTCGCAGGCGAGCGCACCGAACTACTGATCGGCGATAACAACACCATCCGCGAATTCGTCACTATCAACCGTGGCACTGGCGGTGGTGGTGGTGTCACATCAATTGGCAATGACAACTGGATACTGGCGTATACCCATATCGCTCACGACTGCCACGTCGGTCACCACTGTGTATTCTCCAACAACGCCTCGCTGGCTGGTCACGTCACCGTCGGTGACTGGGTGATCTTCAGTGGCTTCTCTGGCGCACATCAATTTTGCCGAATCGGAAGATATGCCTTCATCGGCATGGGAACATTGATTAATGGCGACGTACCACCGTTCACCTTAATTGGTAGCGATACCCTTGGTCGTCCAAGGGGCATCAATAATGAAGGATTGAAACGGCGCAACTTCACTCCAGAACGCATCACCGCCATCAAACGCGCTTATCGCACCTTATACGTAGCCGGACTACCACTGGCTGAAGCAAAACAGCAACTCGCTGAACAAGCCAAAGACAACGACGACATCAAAGAACTCCTCCAATTCATCGAGACAGCGCAAAGGCCGCTACTACGATGAGCTCAACCTCAAAGCAGAAGATACCCACCGATACCCCGTTACCGCACACCAAACTGACTTACCACGGCACCTTGACATGATCCAAGCGCCCCGCATCGCAATCATCGCGGGTGAAGCATCAGGTGACCACCTTGGCGCTGGATTAATCCAACAACTGCGCTTGCACTTCGCTACCGCAGAATTCATCGGCATCGGCGGGGACATGATGCGCTCGGCGGGCTGCCAGACTTGGTTTGACACAAGCGAACTCGCGGTTATGGGCCTGACCGAAGTACTACGGCATCTACCACGTCTTTTAAAGATACGTCGCGAATTCTGCAAACGCGCACTAGCTTGGCATCCGGACGTATTGATCGGTATTGACGCACCAGACTTCAACCTTACAGTAGAACGCTGGTTCAAACAGCGTCACATCCGCACCGTTCATTACGTCAGTCCCTCGATATGGGCTTGGCGTGAAAAACGTGCCGCGAAAATTGGTGCCAGCGTCGACCGCGTCCTCTGTCTCTTCCCAATGGAACCACCTATTTACGCACGCTACGGCATTGATGCACGCTTTGTCGGCCATCCAATGGCCGATGAGATTCCCTATCAAACCGACCGTGCCACAGCGCGAACTGCATTGGGCCTGCCCCTCCTCAGCCCAGTGCTTGCAGTCCTTCCAGGCAGCCGCCATAGCGAAATTAGCCAACTTGGCAACACCTTCTTAGAAGCCGCCGGACAATTGTCTGAACATCTACCAGGGCTACATGTCGTCATCCCAGCTGCAAACACACAATGCAAACCACTGCTAGCCGAACAACTCTCGCGCTCCACCTTACCCGTCATGCACTCACACCTACTGGATAGTAGCGCTCGTACTGCAATGTTGGCCGCAGACGTGGTCCTGGTGGCCTCTGGTACAGCGACCCTCGAAGCCATGCTGCTCAAACGCCCAATGGTCGTCGCTTACAAAGTCGCACCACTCACCTATCGCATTGTCAAAACACTGAAACTACTAAAAATCAATCGTTTTGCCCTGCCCAACATCCTCGCAGGAGAAGACCTTGTACCGGAACTGATACAGAAGGATTGCACCGCACCGGCCCTCTGCGCAGCACTGCTAGACTGCTTCAAACATCCCCAGAAAGTCACCGCACTACAAAACCGTTATCTGCAATTACACACACAACTACGCCGCAACGCATCGACACGCGCAGCCGAAGCAATCGCCGAACTATTACAACAGAGATAGACTGCAACACTCGGGGACACTGCACCACGAATCAGCACCACACACAGCAGGTAACAATGGTCTCCAAGTTTGATACACAACATCTCCTCAATAGCAACACGGCACTTGTCGCTGGCGTCGACGAAGCCGGACGTGGCCCCCTCGCCGGACCAGTCGTCGTTGCAGCAGTCGTATTCGATCCCTCACAACCACACATCAACGGCCTTAACGATTCCAAACAATTGTCCCCTGCCTGCCGTGAACGTCTCTACGCTCACATCGTTGAGCGCGCCTTGGCCTATAAAGTAGTCATGATCGACAGCACACAGATCGATACACTGAATATTTACCAAGCCACCATGCTCGGTATGCGCTTAGCGGTAGAAGGCGTCGCTCACGTTGCGAAATCCGCGAGAATTGATGGCAACCGTCTCCCTAAAAACCTCCCCTGCCCGGCTGAAGCTCTAGTCGGCGGTGACGCACGTGATCCCACAATCATGGCCGCTTCCATACTGGCCAAAGTCACCCGCGATCGCCATATGGTTGAACTGCATCTGCAATATCCACATTACGGCTTCGACAAACACAAAGGGTACGGAACACCGGCACACCTGGCCGCTTTAGCAGAGCATGGCCCATGTCTAGAGCACCGCCAAAGCTTCGCTCCTGTGCGCAGAATGCTGACCCCTAAAGCCATCCATGCAAGACAATCAGCACATCAACACAATGAGAACTCACCTACTAAAGCAGCCTTTAACATGCTCATAGAACGCGATGATTGAGAGCAACATCGAATAACAAGTAACTCTTCCGAAGTCACTGAAGATCACAGTGAATGCTTTCCGAGCACATAACAGACTTGCATTCCCCCACACATTCAACCGAATAAGAACACCCCAAAAACACCAACACCAATTCCACATTTCAAACCCATTACATCACCATCAGACAACAAACCTCCACAGCTACCACAACCAGCACCAAATCTGGAACCACCTATCAAACGCGTGGATGTACAAAAAATTGTCCAACTTACAAACCGAGATGACATCCAGACTTCACTACCAAACACCACTACTGACTGAGTGATAAAACCCACTCCTTCCCAGAACACTCCACTCGATCACACACACCATCAAACCACGTCCCAATTGCACGCCTGCAACACACACATCGAAAAAAGTACCCACGCAACCCACCGCACAGCCCGTGAATGCCAAATACTGCCATCACCCTTTAGACAATGCCCCGATATTTGTATCCCATACTGAACACCAAAATCCAACGCCACGCCAAAATAGCTATCAGTAAACAACGCATCTCAGCAACTAAACCCAATAAACAATGCTGCGTGACGAATAACACCCAACTGACATTACAAACAGATGTATTCACCAACACAGTGTTACGCATTAAGCAAACACATACTATTCAAACAGATACAGTGCCTTCGCCCATCACAATCCTGCCCCTTTGACCTGATGCACAGCAACCCGGTCCCCACTCACCATCATTGACAACATCGAACGTCAACGATTGAAAAAAAACAGCAACGTGCATCCTGGAGATCACCCTCCCAGCGACGCTTCACTAAACATCATGCCTGTGTGTACACACCTATCCATTCGCCTTTGAAAAAGCTGACACACATTCCCCACTATTTTCATCAACACACATCAGCCAACAACGCCAACAACGCCTCGCGTGGCAACTTACCAGTCTCATTACGTGGCAACGCATCGACCTTGCGTAGACGACGCGGCAGAAAAAGCGGATCAATTTTTGTACGCAACATTTTTTGAATATGCACCTCATGCAACGTCGGCGCGACCACCACCGCAGCAATGCGCCCCACCGTCTGATCAGCCTCAAGCGGCATCTGCACCAACACACCATCCACCACACCAGGAATGGCCAATAGACACCGATTCAACTCACCCAACGAAGCACGCTTACCGGCGATCTCCAACAAATCGGCCTGACGCCCAAGCACCTCAAAACGACCATCCTCGTACACATCCACAAAATCAGCGATAGCCATCGGCGCGGGAAGATGACGGGCATACACCCAAGTCACATCAGCATTGACCTCAATACTCACCCCATCAAACCGTGTCCATGCTTGTTCATACACTGTACGGCGCACCGCAAAAGTACAGGTTTCAGTAGAACCAAATACCTCCCGTAATTCACAGCCAAAGCAAGCCTCAGCGGCAACCGCCAAATCATGTGCCAGTGGCGCAGTCGCCGAAACAATACCGGCAACCTCCGGAAAACGCAGACCCGATTGAACCAACACACGCAGATGTACCGGTGTCGTCACCAACAAACGAGGTGCTGGTACCTCAGCCAAAGCTTGCGCAACGTCTTCAGGAAAAAATGGCCGACCAGCATGCACCGCCACTGGCGCCAGCAACGGCAACAACACCGAAAACTCCATACCATACATATGCTGCGACGGCACTGTGGCGACGATCGTTGGAACCTGAGAGCCCCACAAACTATGAAATGCAGCCCAATCCTGCTCCGTACTGGTCACCAAACTACCCCAGGTTTTGAGATTGGATGTAGGCACCCCAGTACTTCCAGAAGTAAAACCAATCGCAACCACAGCATCTTCCAAAAGACTAGGTATCGCACCATCTAATTCCGGAAAGATCTCGGGCAAGTGCCAATAACGCAACGCCTCCATAGATAACTCTCGATCACCCAAACAGTAACTATCTGGATAAGCCGCATAAATCTCAGCAACCACTCCCGGAGCACGTGAAGACGGTAAAAGAGAAACCTGGCCACGTAATGCACACGCATAGAACGCCAACAAAAAGTGGTAACGATCCTCACACAAATTCACCACATAGCGCCCACTAGGAAGTTGAGCAGCCAAACCACGGACCTGAGCTAAAAAACGCCCCAGGGTAATAGGCTTCCCATGTACCCATACCAGTGGCCGATGAAGCGAACCGACACCCATCGGAAGAGACCCGACACCTGAAGAGGGAAAAGAGGGAAAAGCAACAAGCGACATAGCGTAGAGATAGCAGTCAAGGAAATCATCCCCATGCAGCCATACCGACCAGGGCTAGCACATCGGCACAAGGACAAGGCCTGCGACTCTACGGTAACGATATGCAATACATTCTGAGCAACGTTTCGATACATACAGCACACAAACACAGTGCACCAGATGAAATCAAAAGAATCTATCCACTAAAGCATCAAAACATACGATGCACTCTGCATGACCTTCACTTGATCGCTCTTAACGCTGCTGTGTTTCAACCACACATGCCCTCACACACTGTTGAATCAAAGAAAACGATCAATAAACCGCAACAATAACGATATGCCTCACCATGAAACGAATCCAAGAAAGCGATCATACCCAGTCTTTAGCAGCGGATAATTGTTTCAATGCACGCTGAAATAGAACTGAACGAAACACGTCCAGCAGCAAAGACATTCACCAAGTCAATATAAAAGTGATACCACTGAATCGATAACGGAAAAATAAAACATCACGCAACGAAAAAACACATTGATATTCCTTTTGAATTAAAAAATCCTTCCTAACTTTCTATAAATAATGACTCTGAAAAAAATACATTCATTGGTGAACACATAGAACATTCTAAAAATTCATTCATAACTTCCTGACTCGAAAAATAACGAGAGGCTGCGAAATTCAAAAAAATAATTCCGATTATAAACCACTGAATCACTGCATATATTTCAAAGAAACTCATTTCGCAGCCACACTCCAAAACTGGGTATCCAAGAAAAAATGAATATCCCATTAAAGAGATAACACAACATCCTATCTACGTTGTCATTCGCATCATGTTCCAATCCACACTCAATGAATTTCAGAGTACATATAAACCAAAATACTCAACGACAGCGTACAACTGATCTTGATGCAACACTAAATTGTGATTGATATAAGAAAGAATAATGTAACAGCACCATCACACCGTGACATTGAACGATATAATCCCGACTCCCTGATGCAGGGCGCTACAACCTCCTTCACGTCTTACCGATAGCCAGGCCCGAGCGGAATTTTACCGTTCTACAGCGCCAGGAAACGTGCAGACCTTCCGCCTATCTGCCCATAACTGATATCCCGCCATGAACACCCACCCCCAAACATCACCAAATACTCACTACAAAATCGCAGACATTTCCTTGGCCGACTGGGGCCGCAAAGAAATCGACATTGCCGAGCACGAAATGCCGGGACTCATGTCCATTCGCCGCAAATATGCCAGCAAACAACCACTCAAAGGCGTACGCGTGACCGGCTCGCTTCATATGACCATCCAGACAGCCGTACTGATCGAGACACTAAAAGATATCGGTGCCGATGTACGCTGGGCCTCGTGCAACATTTTTTCCACTCAAGATCATGCCGCTGCTGCGATCGCCACCAGCGGCACACCCGTGTTCGCCTGGAAGGGAGAGACATTAGAGGAATACTGGGATTGCACCCTGCAAGCACTCACCTTCACCCTGGCGGATGGCACACTGACCGGCCCAGAATTGATTGTGGATGATGGCGGCGACGCTACCCTCCTCATCCACAAAGGCTATGAATTAGAGAACGGATCAACCTGGGTCGATGAACCCAGCGACTCACTTGAAGAACAGGTGATTAAACGCCTGCTCAAACGCATCGCCATTGAGCGCCCCGGCTACTGGACCCGAGTCGTCAACGACTGGAAGGGCGTGTCTGAAGAAACCACCACAGGTGTACACCGTCTGTACCAAATCGCTGCAACCGGCAGGCTGCTCGTACCTGCAATCAACGTCAATGATTCGGTCACTAAAAGTAAATTCGACAACCTATATGGTTGCCGCGAATCGCTGGCTGATGGTTTGAAGCGTGCAATGGACGTGATGTTGGCCGGTAAATTAGCGGTGGTATGCGGCTATGGCGATGTTGGCAAAGGGTCGGCACATAGTTTGCGCGCCTACGGTGCCCGCGTGATTGTGACCGAAATCGATCCAATCTGTGCGTTACAAGCCGCGATGGAGGGTTTTGAAGTCACAACGGTTGAGGACACACTCGGTCAGGCTGACATCTATGTCACCACCACAGGTAACAAAGATGTCATCCGGATCGAACACATGACCGCAATGAAAGACCAAGTGATCGTCTGCAACATCGGCCACTTTGACAATGAAATTCAAGTCGATGCACTCAATGCCCTGACTGGGGTACAAAAAATCAATATCAAACCGCAGGTGGATAAATTCATATTACCCAACGGCAATACACTCTTTCTTCTTGCAGAAGGACGCCTCGTCAACCTGGGCTGCGCAACGGGTCATCCCAGCTTCGTCATGTCTAACAGCTTCGCCAATCAAACTCTGGCGCAGATTGATCTGTGGCAAAACAAAGACGTTTACGAAAAAAATGTTTACCGCTTGCCAAAAAAATTGGATGAAGAAGTCGCACGCCTTCATCTGGAGAAAATCGGCGTGAAACTCACCACACTCACGGCTAACCAAGCCGCCTATTTAGGCATATCAGTAGAAGGACCATTCAAACCTGAGCACTATCGGTATTGAACACACCCCGAAAACACCAGAAGTATTTAGCACACACCGACAATAGCAATTGCTATAGAAAACATGCCCGTCGGCTAACACAAGCAGACGACGGGCATGCGGCACTTCAGAACTTCATCCCAAGCTCGAATGTGACGGTACGTGGAACATAGTTGATATCGCCGATCCGATTGATGGTGATGTCCGGTTGCAATCGCCCATCACTGCCAAAGCTGTTATAGACATAAGATGCGTAATTCTTGAAATTAAACGCATTGAGCAGATTCACACGGGCCGATAGCTTGAAATCGTTAAACACTGTGAACTCTTTACTGGCCTGGAAATCCACCGTGCGATACCCCCAAATGTTGCCTCCCACCAGGAACTTTCCGCTGGACGGTGGAATAACTCCCACCTGCTGGCAATTCGCACCATCTGGATCAATCTGACCGTAACAAGCAATCGTATTGATCGGGGTGGGGGTGGCCAGCACCACCTTGGCGCCAAAGGTCATCCCCCACAACCCATCCATCGAACCGGAAACAACCAAACGGTGCGCGGCAACCGCATCGGACTTGACGAACGGATACTCATAGATCGTTGCCTTGTCGAAAGCAAATGGTTCATCAATGGTGCGATTTTGACGCGCACTGGTGTGCGTATAGGCCACATTGACTCCCCAACCGGATTCCTTGCTATAAGGCTTCTCAACAGACAACAGCACTTGGCTACTACGCTGCTTCAAACCATTCATGCCGAGAATCGTGTTTTTGTGACCAGGGACCGACTGATCCCATGGCGCGTTACCTTCAGCATCAAAATACCGACCATCTGGATAGCGGTTGACAAGCGACATCGCAAGGCCGTCATTGCTCAATACACGCTGAAACGTCACATCAGTCAACCAACCACCTATCTTATTGCTGATACCGATGCTGTATTGGTCGCTGTAAGGGGTCTTCAGCTTATTGTTGAAGATAAACAGTTCACCGCTGCCACTGACCCCAGCAATGGCATTTAATTGATCAATGCCATTGAGATATTTCGGATCCCAAGGCACACAAAGCCGATCAGAGTGATAACACGTATGGGTGGCTGGATCTTGGAAATACACGGCAACCGGCGACAACGCCGCTTTACTAGTCTCATAAGCCATTTGTTCGAATAGATTACGATCATACGAACGCCCAGCACCACCGTGCATCACCGCCGCTTCATCACCATAAATGTCATAAGAGAAACCAAAGCGTGGTGCCCACCCCTTATTGAAGTTATGACGGTTGTGACCATTACTGATGTAATCAGCAACGTTGATACCGCTAGGCAGTAATCGATTCGCCCACGGGTGACCTGGATTCTCCGGATCATCGGCATATAGTGCGGCAACAAATGCCTGCGAAGTGACAAAATTGGTATAAGCCGGATTGTCCTCGTAATCCCAACGCAACCCCAAATTCAGCGTCAATTTCTGGTTGACGTTCCAATCATCCTGAAGATAAAGGCCATACTGCTTGGCCCTGGTTTCCACCAGCGCCTTCTGCCCAGGCGTCGCATAGGGTGAGTAGAAATCAACGCGGTATGGCGTTGTGGCCACTCCACTGGAACTCACCGCATAACTGAATTGAGGGTTCAACGATGCCGCATCTTGTGATTGCAGCGTAATGTTCTTATAGCTGACACCCATTTTAATAGTGTGGTCACCATTCCACTTAACACTGGTGAACGTTAGATCGTTCTGCAAGGACCAGCCATCTTGATGGCGGCGCTGCATACTTGAGCCACCATCAGGGCCTATGGAAAGGAACGTGTATTCGCCAATATTGGGATCGGTTTCGTCCAGATACACGTAGTTAAACCCATTACCGATACTCATCGGATTCGGATTGTTCCTAGCATTTTCCCGGGTAAAGATCAGCTCATTGGACCAAGCATCAGCACTACGCTGCCAACGCAAGCTGCCGCGTTTGTCTTTATTGATCTTATTGAGGCCATGATCGGCGGCATTCTGGCCACCGATATTATCGATTTGAGTTTCATCGCGATACTGCACACTCAATTCCAAACGGTCATCACCGGTTGGCTCAAAATCGATCTTGCCGAAAAATAGATCCTCGTTAAATGGCAAATTGACAGGGCCGTACTGTTGCGACAGATAAGAAGGCAGAAAATGCACATAAGGTGCAGCACGTGCATCGGCCTGGACACTACGTGGTACCACATTGTCCTTGCCTTCATAGGCAAAGAAAAAATGCATACGGTCGCGAATGATCGGCCCGCCGAGCGCAAAACCATATTCTTTGGTCTGTGAATCAACCTTGGTCTCACCCTCATCTGGCCGCCGGTCACGCAGACTTTGATTGGTGTAACGATAGAATGTTTCACCGTGGAATTCATTGGTCCCTGATTTTGTCGCCGCTGTGACCGCCGCGCCACCGATCTGACCATATTCGGCTTTGTAGTTGGAAGTGATGATTTTGTATTCGCCAATCGCTAGTTGCGGGAACGGACTCCCCTGGCTGTCGTTCTGCCCCGAAATCCCCCCTTTGGCAACGTAGCTCTTCTGCCCAACACCGTCGATATACAAATTACTGGCGCTACTATTAGACGCACCGGCGCGTAGTGTGGTGCGTCCCTGAGGATCAATATTGAACGCCATACCTGGCACGGTATCGGCAAACTCCAGGAAGTTACGCGTCGCCTGCGGTAGTTGCTGGATCTGACGTAAGGCGATTGTATTGCCGATCTCGGACGTTTTGACCTCACGGATCGCCTGTCCAGTCACTTGGACCGCATCCAAAGTCTTCGCATCGCCACTGATGGGAACACCAGCATCCAAATTGACTGTCACACTAGAAGCCACGCTCAACGTGACTGTGCGGGAAACGCCACCAACGCTGATCGTGTACTGCCCAGGAGGAAGACCGGTCATCCCGTAAGTCCCATCGGATAAGAGCGTAGTTCGGCGCACCAAACCAGTGGCGGTGTTGGTGACTAAAACCACAGCCCCCGCCTGCGCCCGGCTCACCTGACCACGCAGAGTGGCATTACTGCTCTGCGCGAATGCATTCGGCAGTGCCAAGTACAGACAAACAGCGAATGCATAACACAGCAAACGGCGTATCTGCAATAACTGGCTGGAGCAGGATTTCTTCATCTTGACTCTCTCCCAAGGGCAACGAGTATTACGTGCAAGAAATGGATCAGCTATCGTTCGGATGTACACTTCATTTAAGGATGTAAGGATGCCAAAGCTCAATTAACACCATATGCGCGCATGAAATTTGAAGCACAGATAAGCAGTTTCTAGATGATTGGCATGAAAACAAGCAAGGAACGGAACAGACGTATCTGACAGATGTTCCATGGAAACATGCATCAAACGTCCCTTGAGGTCCAAACACACTGACATGCATCGTCGTTCGCACCGTTTTGACATCATTTGATCCACACATCATCCAGGCCTGTTCGAAGGATGCCCTTTTCTTCCTGAGCAACACCGTGACAGAACATGGTTAAGTCACCCAGTAACACCGCACTTTCCCCCTCGAACACGGCATCGCAACAACACCACCGTATTCCACCCATTCAAGGACCAACGTGGCCACCATAAATTCTATGCAACTGGGATTACAGCAGCCAATCGTTCTTGCCATCAACGCGGCAACATATGTATGGGTTGCCATATGTTATCCAATAGTTTGCCGATAAAAATGATGCCGCAATCACCCTTGTTGAAGAAATACCACATCACCGCTGGCACATCATGGTCGCTATTGATATTTAACACCGGAAAGCAACTCATACTCGGGTAATAGTCAAATAGCGTCACCAGCAATGACGCTAATAAACAAGCATAAGCTGACGTACCCACCAAACCAAGTCCGGAACGCTCAATAGCTTAGCACCCGCATCACATGGTGACCCATCAAGCTCAATATAGTACACATCAAAAGATGCACTGGAAGATACAGCGATAGCGTGAAACAGCTGTTAGAGCGGTAAATACCAACCATGAAAAATCCATCAAGCCATAACCAAACTCCGATGTTTCATTACATGCATTAACGGATGTTCAGGACAGGTCCTCTCATTGCGCTGATAAAAACCAGAATCAATCAAGAGAATCTGGGAAAACTAAGATCTTCAAGAATTCACTGAACACATGGTGTTATCGCAATAACAGACACAAGATAATCCCCAGAGCGACCATGCCAAAATTGGTTTCTGCTATTGAAAGTAATACGGGATACGGGATACGGGATACGGGATACGGGATACGGGATACGGGATACGGGATACGGGACAACATCAGAAAATCACATGCACAATACCGTGTATCAGTGCTAAATTTTCTTACCGCAAAAGCACATCAATAAGATGTATTGACATTTCTTAGTATTGCAATACTGTTCTTTTTACGCGAGCGCGTCAGTATGGCGATTATTCTGGCCAGTGATAAAGATGAAGTATAAAACCAGCTTAAAAACATATTGATAATTCAAAATAGAAATAGGCTACAGGTCAAACAGCAATCGACTGGCTCCGCCCCGAAACTTTATCCAATCTATGGTGCATTGTGCTGCTTGATGAAGGAGAGAGTCGCTTCCAGACGGTGTAAATGCGTTGCATTTCTCAGCATCGAAGCAAGATAGCAGTAATCACGTCCAACGTATCTAGATTGATCCAAGGATCAAAGGTCCTAAAAGGTATACAAGCAATCTACACGAAACAGCGAATCGAGAAAGGGGTGCCCCAATGTGGCTTGTGTCACACCCAGTTTCTTGAGACAAGCACTTCGGGTAAGCGATTGTGGTGAACAGTCACACCAGGATCTGTTCAGGATATCCGATGTGGTAAAGATAAAGTCCTAAACGATCTATCTACCAGAACCACCATGATCAACGCAGGCTTAGGAGGCCGCTGCATACGTACGAACTGTTTGATCCACTAGCCACAAAAGGGACAGTAGCGATCACATGTACAGCTGCCTTGCCCGTGCATTGGAAACATGGATGAAAATACACATAAATGAATGGCGGTGTGCGCATCTGTCACCATGAAAGACTTGCCGATACCCGCTAAGCGATAATACCGAGGATGCCAAAAAAGAACTCCCCACTCCTCCCGAAAGAAACGACGACTACTCAATCCAGCGTTGACACCTCGGGATCATCCAATCTGACCTGGCCCGTCTCTGAACACACGATACGTCGCCCGCTATGGGCGCGCCTGCTTGGCCAGATCCTTGATCCTTGGTTGGATCTCTCCATAGAGCCAGAACACTCTGTTCAATATAACGATGGCCGCCCCATCATCTACGTGCTGGAAGACTATGGCCTGTGCAATACACTGATCCTGGACAAAGCCTGCCGCAAAACCAAGTTGCCATCTCCATTGATACCACTGTCAGGCAATCCACTACAGCGCAAGCGTGCTTACTTAGCCCTGTCGCGACGTAGCTCCAGCAACTCACTGATCCCTAACCAGCGCGGCGGCAAAACACACTCCGACTCGCTAGCCAATCTACTCCAAGCACACCGTATACGTGACACCCTTGATGTGCATTTAGTGCCCGTATCCATCTTCATTGGACGTACACCAGATCGGCAAAGTGGCTGGTTTGCAGTGCTTTTCTCGGAAAATTGGGCGCTCGTTGGTCGCTTCCGACGCATCCTGGCGATACTACTCAATGGACGCAACACCATTGTGTGCTTCGCACCCCCCATCTCAGTACGTCAAACACTGAACGAAGGTTTGCCGCCTGAACGTACTCTGCGCAAGCTACAACGTGTATTACGCACCCACTTCCGCCGTATTCGGGAAACAGTGATCGGTCCAGATCTGTCAACCCGTCGCTTACTGGTAGACAATGTTCTGGCAACAGAAGCAGTGCGTGAAGCCATTGGCGCCCAAGCCAAGCGCGACGGTACCGATCTGTCGGAAACCTGGCGCAAGGCGCAAGCTTACGCCTGGGAAATCGCTGCCGACTATTCCAGTCCTGTCATACGTTCGGCCGATTTTTTGTTCAGCCATGTCTGGAACCGCATCTATGCCGGTGTACTGGTACACCACGTGGACAGCTTCAAAGAGATATCACCAGGGCACGAGATTGTGTATGTACCCAGCCACCGCAGCCATATGGACTACCTGCTCCTGTCGTACTGCCTGTACAAATGCAGCATCGGGTTACCACACATCGTGGCAGGCATCAACCTGAATCTTCCTGTCGTGGGCACACTGCTCCGCAAATGCGGCGCATTTTTCATCCGTCGATCCATCAAAGGCAACATGCTGTATTCAGTAGTGCTCAGCGAATACGTAGCGCAGCTGGTGGCCGGTGGTTATTCCCTCGAATACTTTATCGAAGGCGGCCGCTCACGTACTGGCCGCCTGCTGCAACCCAAAGGTGGCATGATCATGATGACGGTGCAGGCCTTCTTGCGCCAGCCACGCAGGCCCGTACTGTTCCAGCCAATCTATATCGGCTATGAAAAACTGATGGAAGGCACCAGCTACCTGGATGAACTGTCCGGCGAACCCAAAAAGAAAGAGTCGATCTGGAGGGTGTTCTGGAATATTCCCAAAGTGCTCAAACAGAAGTATGGCCAGGTTGTGGTGAACTTCGGCGAGCCAATCGCACTCAACGACGTACTCGCCGAACTAGCCCCAGAATGGGAAGGTCAAGCACTCAACGAAAATGAGAAACCAGCCTGGTTATCAAGCACCGTCAACCATCTTGCTCGGCAAATTCAGACTCGCATCAACAGCGCCGCTGACGTCAACCCAATCAACTTATTGGCACTTGCACTACTATCCACACCTAAACATGCGATGGGTGAAGCTGACCTGATCGCGCAAATTACTCTGTGCAAAAAAATACTGCTTGAATTGCCCTATTCAAACCGAGTAACCATCACTCCACACACCCCAGAACGCATCATTGCCCACGCCGAACAAATCAACATACTCACCCGTGTCCACCATCCACTTGGCGATGTATTGAGAGTCGATGGAGACAATGCAGTTCTGCTCAGTTACTTCCGCAACAACGTGTTGCATCTATTTACTGCCTCCGCGTGGGTGGCCTGTTGCTTCAAAAACAACCGACGCATGAGCCGCATTGCTCTGATCCGTCTGGGGGTTGGTATGTATCCATTCCTACAAGCCGAATTATTTCTACCATGGACTGAGGACCAATTTGCCCAACACATCCAACAGGTCATTGAATTATTTGTCCGGGAAGGGCTTCTCCTATCAGCCGGCAATGAGGAAGAAGACCCACTCACACGCAACACAAGCCAGACCGACGAAGTCTTCCGCCTACGGGCGATCAGTCATTCATTGCAACAAGCATTCGAGCGCTACTACATCACCATTTCAATATTGGTGAAAAACGGCCCTGGAACCCTCAGTGCATCCGAATTGGAGAGCCTGTGCCAGCTCGCTGCACAACGCTTAAGCCTGCTCTATGCGTCGACCGCACCGGAGTTTTTTGATAAAGGACTGTTCCGAGGCTTCATCCAAAAACTTCGCGAACTGAACTTAGTATGGCCAGACACATATAGCAAACTGCTATTTGACGAACGTCTAGACACATCCGCCAAAGACGCTCAAGTGATCCTTGGCCGCGAACTACGGCACACGATCGAACGCATCAGTCCGGAAGCAACGAAACCTGCACCAAAATAAAGATATACAGCAACGACACAACACAGACTACCGATAACAATGATCTACCTCTTTGGTGGCACGAGGCGCACCTAACGCGCTAAGTCGTTTTTTCATTACAACAAATAGTCAAACCATAACGTTGTAAACACCTGCAGGACACAAAATAAAGCACGTAGGAGTACACAGCGCATCGACACACTCACTTCCTCACCTACATGCACTTGGCTCCACTTGATGCATCACATCAAAATAATCAATCTCGGAACACTCTCACTTGCCAGCATCAAATACATCGCACAAGCCTGATACAAACATCAAATAAGAAGATTGCAAGCACACGCTATAGGGCCAGAACCTGACAACCATGCGTGTATACATGACAAAAACCGCTGCGGTCTTCTATCAAACCATCAACATTCCCGCCCCCTCCCCCTCTTCTGACGATCCGAGCTGCTCTCTATGTCCTACATATGAGAAACCGTCGAATTCGATGGTTATTTCACAAAATCCGATGACAATACCAATGCAACTCGAGCCACTTCTCACCAACAAAAGGCAACCACCTCACGATCCATGAGGTAGCACTGCGATAACACATCCATCGACTCTGTTTCAGCTACGTATTACATTTCATATACCCCCGACCGGCTCAGAACTATTTATGCGCCGCTTCATCGCCGCTCTATCCTTCATCCTGCCTCTTGCCGCAATCGCCCAAACTGCACCCATGACACCTGACATCACCGGCAGGCAATTCGTCGTGCCAACAGAAAAGGACGATTACATCAAACGTGAAGTGATGATTCCGATGCGTGACGGAACAAAGCTACACACCGTCATTATTATTCCCAAGAAAGCCCAGCATGCACCGATGTTGCTCACACGAACACCATACAACGCCAACGAGCGTAGCGAACGCATACTATCACCGCACATGAAAAACCTCCTGCCACAGGGAGATGACGTGTTCGCAACCGGCGACTACATCCGCGTGTTCCAAGACGTACGCGGCAAGTACGGCTCGGAAGGAGACTACGTTGTGACCCGACCATTACGGGGTGTGCTCAACCTCACCAATATCGATCATGCAACCGATGCCTGGGACACCATTGATTGGTTGGTGAAAAACATCAAGCAGTCTAATGGCAACGTCGGCATGATCGGCTCCTCGTATGAAGGGTTCACCGTCGTGATGGCCCTGACCGATCCACACCCAGCGTTAAAAGTGGCTGCACCGGAAAGCCCGATGATTGATGGTTGGATGGGCGATGACTGGTTCAACTACGGCGCCTTCCGCCAAGTCAATTTCGACTATTTCTCTGGCCAGATGACCAATCGCGGCAAAGGCCTATCCATCGCACGCCAAGGTTACGACGACTACAGCAACTTTCTGCAAGCAGGCTCGGCCGGCAACTATGCTAAAGCCGCAGGTTTAGAACAATTACCCTGGTGGCACAAACTCACCGAACATCCAGCGTATGACAGCTTCTGGCAAGAACAAGCACTGGATAAAGTCATGGCACGCACCCCACTGAAAGTCCCCACAATGTGGTTGCAGGGCCTATGGGATCAAGAAGACATGTGGGGAGCAATCCATTGTTATGCCGCGATGGAACCACGCGACGTACACAACGACAAAAATTACTTGGTGATGGGTCCATGGCGTCACAGCCAAGTCAACTATGACGGCAGCAACCTAGGCACCCTCAAATTCGACGGCAACACCTCACTGCAATTCCGCCACGATGTACTGAAACCATTCTTCGATCAATACTTGATTGATGGTGCCTCCAAAGCAGACACACCGCCTGTCCTTATCTACAACACTGGAGCGAACCATTGGGACCGCATGCAACACTGGCCACGTAGCTGTGAGCGTGGCTGCGAGTACACATCCAAGCCGCTATACCTCAATGCTGGCGGCACACTGTCATTCCAGACATCGCAAAGAAAGCAAAATGATTACGACGAATACATCTCCGATCCTGCTAACCCAGTCCCCTTTATGCCACGTCCAATAAACTTCAAAGACAACGCGATGTGGAGCACCTGGCTGGTTCAGGATCAACGCTTCGTTGACAACCGTCCAGACGTGTTGACTTACCTCAGTGAACCACTGACCACACCCCTGCAAATCGCAGGCGTACCCCGGATCAACCTGCATGCCTCCACAAGTGGCACAGATAGCGATTGGGTGGTCAAACTGATTGATGTCTATCCAGATGAAATAGCATCCGATCCAAAGATGGGGGGCAACGAACTGGCAATATCACTCGGCATCTTCCGTGGCCGCTACCGCACCAGCTTCCAATATCCAACCCCAATGACGCCGAATCAGCCGCTGTTGTACCGTTTCGACCTCCCAAATGCCAACCATACGTTCCTCACTGGACACCGCATCATGGTGCAGGTGCAATCCAGCCTGTTTCCACTGTACGACCGCAACCCGCAGCGCTACGTACCGAATATCTTTTTCGCCAAACCTGATGATTACATCAAAGCAACCCAACGCATCTGGCACACACCACGACAACCCAGTTTCGTCGAACTTCCTGTGGTGAATCCAGACATACTCACACAGTGGACTCATTGGAACATCGGCAGCTCTCACAAAACAACGTTACCTACCCCATCACTCTCTGACTGGTTGTAGAACACACATCATAATTGTGCAGCGTGACTTTGCTCCTGCGATGCCGATACAAATTCCCCACCCATCAACATTTTGATGCTGACTGGATTCGACGGACATTATTCTCCGCACAACAACATGAAACGCTTTACACAACACAATTGGCCGTGCCAACACCAGAGCGACTCCGAGAAACATTAAGAATTCCGCATGTTTCACCTGATTCCTGATAAGACACACCTAACCTGGATCATTGCAGCTCGGCAGCTCAATAAGTTTGAACGCTGCACTGCCCATCAATATAGATGCTACGCCTTACCGCTCACTGTCATCACAGATTGAGCAGTTCCCCAAACAAACGTATCGAAGCATTCTGGCAACACAGCACGCCTACCAACAGATAAAGAACTTGCAAGAAGGAACGCGTACAAAAGGAGATGGCCCCACCGGTTGATCTCGGCACCCGCATCAATCAATACCGTTGCTGCCTTCCGGCCCTGGCGGGGTTTTCGATCTAGCGTTGCGAGGGACCGGCAGGGCCACCATAAACACGTTAGAACAGCTTGGAAGTCCTTAAACAGTTTCAAACGCACTGGACCTTAAGGACTCTTGTAAAGCCGGACGCTTACACCACCCAACTCCACCACTGCTCATCCCGCAGATTGTAGCGCCTCATGCAGTCGAGCCGCCAGCTTGCGATTAATGATAGTCCTGCCATCACTTCCACCTACGCAATCATGGTAGGCAAACGCAGCCAAAATACTTAACAACGAATGCTGTCAAACATACTTGACCATGAAGTACACACCACCAGTTCATTCGACTATGCACCAACCGATGTTACTACCGTCTTGAACCTTGGATATCTCAATCACCACTCAATACACGCCTAAATAGAACCTTCTCCAAAAAAGTCTTGACGGCACTTGGAAGAACACATCATTTATTCCAATGTAGTCGCGTATCACCCCAAGGCGCTTCGCCATAGGAGCACAAGCAAATACAGCCAATCATCGCAATACACACACATCAGAACAGCAAAAAAATCGCGTATTGGCGCATTGAGCGCCAGATGGAATCCTCTGTAAGGATAACCAACAAATAAAATCGTACCCAGATACATGACTAAGAACAGCACGCACAACGGACGACGTGATTGACGACGTAATAAACATTAAAAACTGGCCCTACCTATGGATAAGCGCTGCAAACGTGCCGCCATCAACGCATCAGATCACCAATAACACATCCATCCGTGACAATGCCGACGCACGAAACTACCGTACGTCGGCATCCATCATCACCTCATACTAAAAACCAAGCTGGTAACGCAGTCCAAGACTCTCCCCACGGCTACGTGTACCAAAGTAATGCTCTAACCCCATGGTCCACAGACCTGCGGTCACTCCGACAGGCAAGACCATCGATAATCCAAGCACACCCCCAGAACGACCAGGCCAGGACGAAGCCACCAACGGCGTCCACGACGAAGTCGCTGTAAAGCTGGCCTGTGGATTCAAACCACTCTGACGCAACGTCTGCTGCCATTCACCATAACCACGCCATTGCACGCCACCCCAGCGCCACTCCGTACGCACACCGGCCAGTAACTGACTCCGCCTCGCTTGGGCGGACTGTACCTGTAAGCCAAAGCCAGAGCCACTCTGCTCACGGAATCCATCCGTCCGCAGTTGCGTTTGATCCAGACCAAGATACGGGGTCAATGCCAAGGAACCCTGACGCCAGTGATAGCCAGCCTCCACACTGCCACTCCAAAACTGACCGCTGTAGCGACTGGATGTCCAATCGTTCCAGTCACCCAATTGCAACTGCCGGTCCAGGCGACGTTGGAAACTACCAAAACCAAGCTGCCCCAAGACATACAAGGGGCCCTGGGTGCGCTGTAAATACACACGCCCTTGCACTTGTCTGTCTATCCCTCGAAACCCAGAGGCACTACCGGAGGGGCTGCTATCGGCCTGACCAAAAGCAACACCCACAATGTCACCGGAGGCAAGTTGCGCATCATGTCCCACCAACCAGCCAGACAGGGAGAAGGTGCCGCTAGCCGCACCATTGTGCCCCGGACCACCCAAGGCTTGATGCCACGTCACAATACGCTCGCCCGAACGAGGCGCATCTAGACGCGTCGCCAAACTGCGGCGCCCCAAATCAATGGCATCAAGGCTAGCCGCCGCCGCCGCAACATGCGATTGCCCCGACAAACTCTGCAACGAAGCCGCCGCCACTGCCGCGCTACTGGACTGTTGCAATGCCGCTGCCGCCCCAATAAAACTGGTGGGCAACGCACCGCCGCCTTGCGCCTGCTGTGCATCAATTGCACGGAATGCATGCTCAACACGCTGGGCAGAGGCCTGCGCAACTCTATCAACGATCCCCAAAGCCTGTGCCGCCGCGCTGACATTCAGACGCTGCAGGGTCACGTAGGCATTGTTAGTGCCGTAAGTCAGACGACCTTCTCCAAGCAGCACAGCCGGACCCCAAGTCAACTGCGAGAACGTGCCGGTTAAACTACCATCGGCCTGCAATACGCTGTAGGAAGTATTGAAGGTCACATAATCACGTTTACCCAACACTTGGAGTTCCCCCCCTTTCAGGGTGGCATTACCAGCCACGCTCAGCTGATCTCCAACGTACAGTGCAAGACGCCCTGTCTCCAATTGGGTGTAATCACCCTGCACCTTGAGCCCATCCTTCCCAAGCTCCAGGGTGCCGGCATTGCTCACCGCACCGCCGAAGCGACCGCTACCAATCAACGTCGCAGTATTAGCAACGCTGACTGCGGATGCACCCAAGCTGGACGCTTGCAATGTGCCTCCCAGGACTTGGGTGGCTCCGGTGTATTGATTATTGCTGCCACCAAGCACCAGTGTTCCGGTACCACGCTTGATCAAGCCGCCGCTGCCGGTGATGTCATTGCCCCAGGTGGAACGCCTGTCATCGAAGCTAACTTGGACATCACCCCAATCGAACTTAGCCGGGCCCAGCACTGCTTTACCCACATTCAGTGCACCATAGCCGAAGACTTCATCCACGCCGGGAGCACCAAGATCAGTCGCCGTACCAAGCAGGGTCTGCCGCACCAGGTCGTTGCTGAAATAGGGAAATGCCTCCCATACCAATGCCGCTGCACCAGAAACCAACGGCGCTGAAAATGAGGTGCCCTGTAGTTTATAATATTCATCGTCAACAGAAGAGCTGTTGGTCACGCTGTTATGTATTACCACGACATCACCTGGTGCAGCTAAGCAATAGTGCATTGCGATGCCGCAATGGTTCGAGTACGAAGTCAATTGGTCGGGATGATCCAAACTATCCAGCGCAGCAACCACTAACCATCCCCTTTCCAGATCGGCAGGCGATGCCCCCCCTCCACCGTGGGCAAGCTCGGCAATCTGGAAAGTTGACCCGGTTGTGGTTGGGCTTCATTACCACTAGCGAAGACCACCAAGCCATTGTTATTCAGCACGAAGTCACGGTATGCATTCACGAACAAACCCGTGGTGATTGGACTTCTCCATACTGGCTCACCACCTGTGTCCTCACTCTCATATCCCCAGGAGTTGTTTTGGATACGCACTCCTGCGGCAATCATGTCGGCATTGACGCGTTTTAGCTGTGCTGTTTCTCTTTCAAAAAAGTTCCCGCCTATTGGACTTTCTTTTGCACTTTCTGCTGCAGACGAGAAGACGCGCGCTGAGAAGATAGTCGCACCTGGTGCGATACCACCAGGCCAATATTCAACGGGTTGCCCCGCAATGAGCTGTGCCACGTTGGTGCCATGGCCACTCACATCATCTGGACTGGCGGGGTCTTGATAATCCACATACACATTGTTGTGGATGACCTGATCGTGCAATGTCACATGGTTACGATTCACGCCGGAATCAACGACGCCAATCATGTAACCCTTGCCAGTAAAGCCAAGTGTATGAGCAGGCTCTGTATTCGTACCATTTAGGTGCACCCGAAACTCGGCAGCTAACGCCGGATCCAAAGCAGGCAATGGTGTCGGTGTCGTCGGTGTCGTCGGTGTCGTCGGTGTCGTCGGTGTCGTCGGTGTCGTCGGTGTCGTCGGTGTCGTCGGTGTCGTCGGTGTCGGTGTCTCTGAGCGAACTAATGGATCGCCGCAGGCACTCAAAGCAGCAGCCAATGCGGATGCCAAGATCGTCCTGGCAGCAAATATCGTTTTCATCGTTTTCATTTATCCTTCAATGCGCAAGGAAAAATACATGACAAATTTCATATATTTTATGCGAAAAATTACTTGATTATCGCTCAAATATTTGATTTAAAACAAGTCAAATTCACACCGCTGGGATCTCAAAGCAGGCTTAACCATCGCCAAGTACATCACTGCCTTTTCTTCCTGCGTTCGACTCAACACGCACAACCGCTGTGAATCATCACCATTGGGGCTATCGTTACCAAATCACCAAAATAGCATCCTCATACCAGTGGTCCCTCCGAAGGGATCACAGACTGGGTTGCCCTGCCTTGTAAAGCACCTTCGGGCTCATCAAACCAGCAACTTCTTTGATCCTCGACTCCCCCAAGCACCTACTGAGACAACACACATCACGGAATGGGGGAATCTAAAATAGCTGACCTATATCACCAAAGATCACACGCTTCTATACGGAAGACGCGTATTCAGTGTCGTACTGCATTCGCTCAGAATCCACTGATACAAAACCATTCAGCTGCACTAGGGGCCCCACCCTTCTGTATTTATTTGCCGTCACCTTCATAGGCGTAGGCGTCAAAATCACCAGACATCAGGAACATATTGTCTAGCCAGGTTAAGCGGATACCTATCACCTTGATTCATTGCTCTTTGAGCAACACATACCGCATGGTAAGGTGCAGGTGATTTAGAAGCTAAATCCCAAAGAAGTGTCACCAGCGCATCACATAGAAGCACAATGGAGTCACACACCATAACCGTGACGCACAAACCCATATATAATCAATAAGTTACGATACTTACAGGAGACACTACAGCGACTCCTGCTTACCAACAAATTTCTTTACGATGATGCCTGATTGTTGACCTCACAATCATCCCATCCTTACTGAACGCCCCAGTGTCTCTAATCTCACGCTTTGCGCATGTAAGGTTAAAAGCGCAGCCTCAGCCCACAACGCTCCTAATGAAAGCAAAGCGGTGCCCTTCGCTATCGAATTGATTTAATTTAGATTAACTGCAAATTCCAGAAACTGAATGCGCATATACTTGACACCCGAATCTTGGTCGTCATCATGTTGGGCGCGCGCATCTTGCGCGTTGCCTAACTAACGACGAGGATTGAACGAATGAGCATCAACAAACTACTGATCGCACTGGCGATGGGTGCGACCCTTGCTGCGTGCGGCCGAAAAACACCAGAAACGCCACCGACCCAGGATCCTAATCCTCCTAGTAATCCTGCAGCCAATGAGGCTCAAGCAGCCGCCGATCAGGCGGCTGCCAATCCACCTGCTGACGCAACCCCAGCTGCCGCCGATACTGCAGCTGCTGCTGCCAACACAGCAGCTGATGCCGCTGCAACCACAACTCCTCCAGCAGATGCTGCCAAGCAATCTGGAGCAGCTCCTGCCAACAAGGCGAAAAACCCTGCAGAACAGAAGAAGTAATCCTTCTTCAGTACTTCATGTGTTCGGAAAAGCCGCTGGTTTGCCAGCGGCTTTTCCTTTGCTTAGCAGTGACCGTATACAACCATGAGTCTTTGCCTACTGCCTGACTTCAACAAAACTTGCCGTTTAAGATGGAGTTAGATGTACCACGCATTTGCTTGGCAAACTAAGTGCCATGCCCCGATTGCCAAACAATGAATGCAATTTTAATTAATAAGCGACTATATCGCTGAAGATCGCATCGCCGAGAATCACCCATCTCTAGTCGTTATACAGCTCGCCCCGCCTACCGAAAAATTAGCGGCAAAAATCACGAAAATATTCAATTCTTCTACACACTCCCCTGAATAGCTTTTTCCAAAGAATAATGCTTGGTCAATTAAATACCTGCCTCACCCTATGACACACCAAACAAGTCAGTCCCATTTTCACTGGTGCACACCAAGACACTCGAATTTCAAAAGCCTCTCATCAAGAAATAGTCTGGAAACATACAAGCGTGAAGCTTTCATCTGTAATGACGGGCAACTAATTTTTGAAAGAATCCACTATTGGAAATAAACCACCGTAATCTGTATCAAACAATCAACACACATTAAACCTAGCGAATATGGATATTCGTTATCAGTGATGTATTTAAATGCAACAACATTCAAATACACCATGCAATCCTCCTTGATGCACGTATCGAATCAATCTTGATCAGCAGAGAAACAATCCCTCCGCCATTCCAAAATAAACCCACAGAAATTCCAAAACATCGGAAAAATGCACAACAGATTCAGAGATTCAGAGATTCAGAGATTCAGAGATTCAGAGATTCAGAGATTCAGAGATTCAGAGATTCAGAGATTCAGAGATTCAGAGATTCAGAGATTCAGAGATTCAGAGATTCAGAGATTCAGAGATTCAGAGATTCAGAGATTCAGAGATTCAGAGATTCAGAGATTCAGAGATTCAGAGATTCAGAGATTCAGAGATTCAGCAATATACATCATTATAATTTTCCAAATAAATCCCATCCGCTATAATGAATTACCCATCACAACTATTCAGGCCACATTATCTTGCCAACGCATACCACATCTAACGCATCCTCCGAATGGACCAAAATGCTCTCGCTGGAAAGGCTTGAAGATAATCTGTTCCGTGGTCAAAACCGTGACATTGGAACGAAATATGTGTTTGGTGGGCAAATACTTGCCCAAGCCCTGGCCGCAGCGCAAAACACCATTGAAAACAGCCGCATTGCGCACTCCCTACATGCCTACTTTCTACGCACTGGCAACATCCAACAACCGATTATCTATAACGTAGAACGCACTCGGGACGGCAAAAGCTTCTCATTACGCCGCGTCACCGCAATCCAGCACGGTCAAGTAATCTTTTTCTGCACGGCATCATTCCAGGAACGCGAAGACGGCGCTGAACACCAAACCAACATGCCTGCAGTCCCTCCCCCTGAAGACATCGCACCAACCCCACCGCTGCCTCCGGAAACACTAGCCAGAATGCCACCCCAAATGCAAACCTGGCTCAACCTGAGCGGACAATTTGAATTTCGCCGCGTGCCGCCCAACAACACACTGGATTTGCAGAAACATTCAGCATTCCAACACTTGTGGCTACGCATGAACGCCCCACTTGGTGACCGCATTGAATTGCATCAGATATTGCTAACCTACGCATCCGACTTCCAACTCCTCGAAACAGCCACCTCACGACATGGAATCAACTACCACACACCACAAGTACAGATGGCCTCACTGGACCATGCACTGTGGTTCCACCGCCCATTCCGCATTGATGACTGGTTGTTATATACGCTTGAAAGCCCCACCGCACAGGGCGCCCGCGGATTGGCCCGCGGACAATTTTTCACCCGCAATGGCGTATTGATCGCCAACACCGCCCAGGAAGGACTCATGCGCATGACCAACCATACAACGCCCTCCAAGGATTAACCGATGCGTGCCATCTTTACCAGCCAGCGTGTGGAAACAGTCGAAGGTGTCGCTGCACTCCTCAACGAAGCCGACATCCAAGTAAAAATCAGCCATCAACGCTCTTACCACAGCAAACGCAACGGTCAATTCAGCTATCTCGACACAAAAAACAAAGACCAACATCCAACCGTCTGGATCATCCATGCAAATGACCAACCCCTCGCACGCGATATTCTAAGAAAAGCGAGGTTACTGGACACCACCCGGCATAACCTCTCCGATACCGACAACGTATTTACCTCCCCTATCAACACCATTGCACCACGGTCGCTTCATTGGACATGGCGTATCCGCCTCACCCTGCTGCTGACGATTACTGCAATCGGACTAATCATCACCTGGCATCACTTCCCGCCTCCAACGACAACACCACAAACATCGCTCCAAACACAACAACGGGCCAAACAACAAGACGAACAAACAGTCCGCGTGCAAATCCAACCGATGCATTAAACTCAAACCATCAACTACTCATCTCCGTAACGATCTCCCACCCTCCAAGCCACCCATATACCCACCTAAAGAAACACAAAACAACCTTCATGTGATGCCGATACACAATACGAAAGCCACCTAAAGCACCATCCAAACATCCAACACCCCTTCACATCCCACCCGTTGCCCCAAAACCACGACAAAACCGGCATTCTCACCCAGCAATGCAAACAACCCGTTCGTAATGGCACGCAACAATCACTACTTACCACAGCACATCGCCCCCCATTCGCATCACCTCAAAAGCAACACTACCGCTTGGACATCTATCATTGAATGCACAGACAGACAGGCACACATGCCGTTGTGACCCTGACAGCAACATTCACCCCATAAGAAAATCACGAACCATGCACCCCCAGTAGCCACTATGCTGCAATCATGGCGATAGACTCCAAACCACACGACGACCTACAGCTATTCAAGACCAACCTTCACCCATGCGGTTACTGGCCGGACAGATGGGCAAGCGATTTGGTCATGGACCCAAACGACCCCCGCCTGGGTGCCATCTACCCCCAAACCCTGGCTTGGGGCTTCCGTCGCTCCGGCAACCTGCTGTACAGACCACACTGCGAACACTGCAATGCCTGCGTCCCAGTACGCGTCAATGTCAATGCTTTCGTTCCAAATCGTAGCCAGCGTCGCTGCCTGGCCCGCAACGCCACGCTTGTCACACGCATCGTGCCGGCCGAACGTAACGCAGAACAACTTTCACTCTACCGCCGCTACCTGCACCAACGTCATCCCGATGGCGGCATGGATGGTCACGGGGCCATTGAATTTGATCAATTCCTGATCGGCCCCTGGGGATACGGGCGCTTCATGGAAATCCGCGAACCCGCCACCAACGGCACACCCGGCCAACTACTGGCAGTCGCAGTCACTGACCTAACCCACCAAGCCTTATCAGCCGTATACACCTTCTACGAACCAAACGCAGCGGCCCGCGGCCTCGGCACACTGGCCATCCTGCATCAAATCCACTGGGCACAACGCGAACAGCGCCCATACCTGTACCTGGGTTATTGGATCAAAGACCACTTCAAAATGGATTACAAACGCCGCTTCCAAAAACTTGAAATATATGACGGCTACCGCTGGCGCCCCTTCAGCACCACCTATCCAACAACGCACACCCTATAACCCATACACCCAACATCGCATCCAACAACGACTGAATGATCTACTTCTCGTGACCACACCGTTTCAATTCGGCAACACCACACCGCACCCCAAAAACACCCATTCCGATGTACCCGTCAAACATCCCCACCACCAATACCTCACCGCATATACATAGAAAAAATAATTGAATCGAACACGTAAAAAAGACAGCACAAGCAACGAACTGTTCCAACCACAGCCTCAACGTAACCTCACCACATCACAGAACGCACTGGACTATCCGCACCTTCACCCCAACCAAAACAAATAGCGTCATGGCACAATGCCTCACATATCAAAACGATACCCAACAAATAGCCAACACATCATTGTGGCGCCTGCTGCCAACATCGACACCATCAACAACCATGCAAACGGGCATTCCATAAAAAGCCCCTTGAAACACAGCAAACCGATGCATAAACACAAAACACCATGACCATTGACTGCAACGCCCTCGCCGGATCAATCACCTAACCACTGTTCAATCACTGACACCAACCATCAAATGAACAGCATAATCGCCCAACAACTTAACATTGAGTACGACAATCACCCCAGCAATCAACCACGCAACCACCATTAACCAACGTGGCGCCACCAACGCACCCATCACCTTACGATCCGCAACACAACGCAATAACGGAATCACCGCAAACGGCAACTGCATCGACAAAATCACTTGACTCAACAGCAGCAAGCGCCCGGTCCCTTGCTCCCCATACAGCGCTACCACAACAATCACCGGCACAATCGCCAAACCGCGGGTCAACACACGCCGCAACCACGGCCGCAACCGCAACCGCAAAAACCCCTCCATCACGATCTGCCCTGCCAACGTCGCCGTGACCGTTGAATTGATCCCTGACGCCAACAATGCCGTTGCAAACAACGTCGCAGCCACCCCAACCCCAAGGACCGGCGCGAGCAACTGATACGCCTGCTCGATTTCCTCCACATCAAAATGATGCTGCGCATGAAACACCGCCGCAGCAAGAATCAGAATCGACGCATTGATAAACAACGCCAACATCAACGCCAAAGTACTGTCGGCCACAGCCCAACGCAACGCCGAACGTCGCCCCACCGGCGTACGCGGATAAGCACGCGTCTGCACAATCGAAGAATGCAAATACAAGTTATGCGGCATCACCGTCGCACCGACAATACCGATCGCCAAATACAGCGCTTGAGGATCAGCAACCACCTGCCAACGCGGCACAAAACCACCCAACACCTCCTGCAACGGAGGCGCAGCCAACACAATTTGAACCACGAAACACCCAAAAATCACCAACAACAACGCGATCACAAACGCCTCAAGCGCACGGAAACCACGATGCATCAACAACAACACCAAGACCACATCAACCGCCGTGATCACGGCCCCCAAAATGATTGGAACCCCTAACAACAAATTGAGCGCAATCGCCGTACCGATCACCTCCGCCAAATCACACGCAATAATCGCCAACTCACAGACCGCCCACAACGCCAGATTCGTCCCACGTGAATAACGCGCACGGCACGCCTGCGCCAAATCCATATCACTGGCAATCCCTAAACGCGCCGCCAACGCCTGCAACACAATCGCCATCACATTGGAGAGCAAAATCACCGACAACAACATATAGCCAAAACGCGAACCACCCGCCAACCCCGTCGCCCAATTGCCCGGATCCATATAACCGACCGACACCATATAGCCCGGCCCCAAAAAGGCCAACAAACGGAACCCCCAATGCCCCCTGCGCGACACCGCGACACTGGCATGCATCTCCCCAAGACTGGGAGAATCCGACACTGGAGACGTAGGCTGAACCGAAGACATAGAAGAAGACATAGAACGATGAATAAGCAACGACACATCCCATCTTATAGCATTGGCTATACAGCAACTCACCCTACAAAAAATCGCTGCCCATACCAAACACAACTAAACACCTGATACCAACATTTCACCATTCAAAACATCCCACGGAACGCCCCCAATGCCGACTCACCATGTGATGGACACAAGCACAAAAAAGTTACCCCAAAATAGCGATGACCAACGATGCAATCCCCGATGAACACGAGGCACACCATACCCAAACACGAGAACACCCAAACACAGACCGCCCCCCTGATTGATGCAAAGATTCACGTCGCAAGCTTTCGTCAAGTGCGCCAAGCACGCCGTGACGAACTGATCAAAGACTACGTAGAACTGATCTCCGACCTTATCGCTGACAGCGGCCAAGCACGCCAAGTTGATATCGCCGCACACTTAGGCGTTGCACAACCGACCGTCGCCAAAATGCTCAAACGTCTTGCCCGCGATGGCTGGGTCATACAACGGCCATACCGTGGCACATTCCTCACCCCTGCGGGCAAAGCACTCGCTGCCGCCAGCCGAGAATGCCATCAAACCGTAGAACGCTTCCTACTGGCCCTGGGCATTGATGCAACCACCGCACGCCGCGACGCCGAAGGCATCGAACACCACGTTAGCGAAACAACATTGGCCGCCTTTAGAACATTCCTACAACGCCACAGCGACACCACCTGAAACCAACATGACTGCCCCCCCCCCGTCTTGCCAGAACACACCCACTGGATGCGCCATGCACTGACCCTGGCCCACCGTGCAGCAACAGAATTCGATGAAATCCCCGTCGGCGCTGTACTAATCAGCCCCGAAGGGACCCTACTCGGCGAAGGATGCAACTACAACATCACCAGCCACGACCCCAGCGCACACGCCGAAATCATGGCACTGCGCGCTGCGGGCCACCAACTGCGCAACCATCGCATGCCTGGCTGCACCCTCTACGTCACCCTGGAACCTTGCCTGATGTGCGCCATGGCCATCATCCATGCACGCATCGCACACCTCATCTACGCCGCCGCAGACCCCAAAACAGGCGCCTGCGGCAGCACATTCGACATCCTCAACGACCCACGCCACAACCACCATGTCCACGTCTACGGCGGCCTCCTTGCCGAAGAAGCCTCACGCCGCCTGACAAACTACTTCCGTACCAAACGCGGCCAACCGCCACTGCCACAATAACCCCCCTCCCCCTGCGCGACAGCACCACCAACCATCCGATACACCACAACACAGCATCCATCCACCGATCAAACACCCCTCTCACCCCCCACGCGCACCTACATTCCTGACCTTGCAACAACACACCTCCCAGAGACCAAACACAACAGGCCCCGCAACTGCGGGGCCTGACAACACAACAACAGATCACATACTCACACAATCGAACTGGCGACCAACCTGGGCGACTCCTTGATATCACGCACACTGGCTTGCATCGTCGTCACCGTAGGGGACAGCGCCATCGCCTCAATCAAACGCTCCACCTCACCGGACAGCACCGTCCCATCCTGGAACACCAACGATTCCACCTGATGCGCCGCCTCACTGAACCAACCCGCCACAGTCACCTGATCCTCACTGCCATTGAACAGGATAGACAGATCATCACCTGAGCGCGTAAAACACGCCTCCTCCCGATGCAACCCCTCACCAAACTCGAGCGTGTCAGCACCGCCTTGCTCAATGATGGTGTCGTGACCGTCTCCCTGATCGAAAAAGTAGGTGTCTGAATTGCTGCTGCCGTAGAGCATATCGTTGCCCCTGCAGCCGACCAATACGTTATCCGAAGAGTCAAACATAGATACCTTCAACACGTCATCGCCATCCTCTCCAACCAGGATGTTCCGGCCGTTCCAGCCGTTCAGCGTGTCATTGTCTGCGCTTCCTAGCGTCTTCAGACCTATGCTGCTCAATGTCTCTCCGCTCCATACCGTGCCATCGGCAAACACGATCTGTTCAATGTCGGCGTTACTGTTGCGGGTACCATCGGACGTCAACCAATCCTTTAAACGGATGCTGTCGTATCCGTTATACAGATCCAGCACAACATCCTGACCTTCACGCAGCACGTGTATATCACTGACGGCAATCTCCTCACCAAACACGATCTTGTCGAAACCACCCTGTTCCACAATGGTGTCGCGACCATCTCCCCGGTTGAACAGATACGTATCCGAATGCACACTCCCGTACAACATGTCATCACCGGTACCCCCGCTGAATACGTTGTCCGAGGAGCCATCCGTAGACACCTTCAGCACATCCTTCCCGGCGCCGCCCTCCAGGCGGTTGTGGCCTTCCCCACCGTCCAGCACGTCGTTTCCATTATCACCTAACAGCAGATCGTCTCCTGCTTCTCCATAAAGCGTGTCGTCTCCATAATCCCCGGACAGCACATCATCCCCATTGCCACCTAGCAGAATATCCGAGCTTCCCCAGCCCTGCAGAGTGTCATTACCAGAAGTACCGAACGTCGTCATCTCCCTCCAACCCAACGTATCCCCTGTCCACCTCGTGCCGTCAGCAAAAAGGATTTCTTCAATGTTGCCGGTGCGATTGTATTCGCCATCAGAGGTCAGCCAATCCTTCATGCGGATACTGTCGTGGCCGTTGCCCAGGTCCAACACCACATCTTGCCCTTCGTGCAGCAGCCGCACCTGGCTAGCAATAATCCCCGCACCAAAGACGAGCTTGTCAGCACCGCCTTGCTCAATGAGCGTGTCGCGGCCGTCTCCTTTGTTGAACAGATAGGTGTCTGCAAAGAAACTGCCATACAACAGGTCATCGCCGCTGCCGCCGTTCAGCACGTTATTCCAGCCATTCGCCACGTTCAGTACATCGTGACCGGCGCCGCCCTCCAGACGGTTGCTGCCTTCGCCCCCGTCTAGCACGTCATCGCCATCCCCGCCCAGCAGCAGATCATTGCCTTGCCAGCCATTGAGGATGTCATTGCCCGAGGTGCCCAGCGTGGTGAGGCCCAGCGTGCTCAAGGTCTCCCCAGTCCATACCGTGCCGTCGGCAAAGACGATCTGCTCAATATCGGCGCTATGGTTGCGGGCGCCATAGAAAGTCAACCAGTCCTTCAAACGGATACTGTCCTGACCGTTGCCCAAATCCAACACCACATCTTGCCCTTCGCGCAGCAGCCGCACCTGGTTAGCAACAATGCCCACACCAAAGACGAGTTTGTCAGCACCGCCTTGCTCAATGAGCGTGTCGTGGCCGTCTCCTTTGTTGAACAGATATGTGTCTGCAAAGAAACTGCCATACAACAGGTCATCGCCGCTGCCGCCGTTCAGCACGTTATTCCAGCCATTCGCCACGTTCAGTACATCGTGACCGGCGCCGCCCTCCAGGCGATTGCTGCCTTCGCCACCATCCAGCACGTCATCACCATCACCACCGGAGAGCACATCATCACCGCCACCGCCCCGCAGGAGATTGGCGCCCGCATCGCCAAACAGCAGATCCATGGCGGCACTGCCCTCGGCATTTCCGGCAATCAGGGGAATGCCCGCATCGGCCAGCGCCTGCCTTCCATCGGGCGTTGCCGCAGTCCGATAGACCATCTGGCATAAGGCATCCAGGGGATTCCAACCGCTGGGGGCCAGGGCGTCACGGCCGTAGCGCTGTAAGTCCATCACATCTTGTAGCGCCTGAGCTTTGTTGTGCTGCCAGGTCTGATCTAACTTGGCCTCCAGGCCGGAGGCATCCCATCCCATCACGCCGTTGTTGTACGTCAGGGTGAGTCCGGACAGGTAATCATTGAGCCGTGGCTCCAGCACCAGGCGGATATAGATGGATTCTTTGAGCTTGGCGTAGGCATCCGTAAGGGGATCGAACCCAGAGTAGAGTTGCTCAGGGATGAGCGTGATGGTGATGACATCTTCTTTGTGTCCATCCGGATGGACAACGCGGTTCCAGCTGAGGATCGGTGCTCCCAGTATGTGGTCGTTTTGATCGCTAATCAGTCTAGAGCCGTTGAACTTTTCCAAAATGCCGATCATCGGCCCAAGCCGGGTACGCTGCTGCTGTTGGAAGGCCAGAACGGCCTCCTTCCCCTGGGCGGTCACCTCAGGAGGGACGAACCCCTGGTAATACACCGTGCGCTCCACATCTGCGGAGGCTTTCAGGCGTTCCTCAGTGCTCAGCATGGTTGAGGTGCTGGCCCACAGGGCGATCACCTGATCCAGCGCCGCACGCAGTGTGCCCTGGGTGGTGCCAGAGAGCAGCGCCTGCACCGCCACCAATAAGGCAGGTGAGAGGCTGGCGGCTTCTTGCAGATCGCGCACTGCGCCGCTGCCGCTGATGGCTGGCAAGGCGCGGGCCGCGTCATTGATGGTCACCTTGTCGTGGGCGCCGCGGTAATCGCGGTAGAACTGGTCCACACCTAATTGCAGATTGCCAACGGTGCCGCTGCGGCCATCGGTACGGGTGTAGCTGCCGCGGGCATCCATCACGTTACCGTTGCCCAGGTTCACGCGTTGGGTGTCCGTAGGCGTGAGGGTGATGGAGGCAATGCCCAGGGTGGAGAGGGTGAACAGTTCGTTGGCCTGGGACTGGCCATCTTGGTTGAGATCGCGCCAGACGCGCACGTCCGTAAAGCGGGCGTCGGCAGCACTGAAGAGGCCATCACCGTTGCTATCTAAATCACGCAGGGCGTCAAAGCCAGAGGCGGCGGTGTGACCGTTGCTGAGCACGGTATCGGCGCCGAACAGTTCGCTGCCGTTATCAATACGCCCGTTGCCGTTGCGGTCCAGGACCAGCAAGCCGTCATCGGACTTCACCCAGCCGCTGGCGTGGGTGATGCCGTCGCCGTCCAGGTCCAGCACCAGCGGGTCGCGTACATCACGGCTATGACGAAACAGGTCATGCAGCAGATCTAGCAGGGAGGCGTTGTCTGTGTGCAATGTCTGATTCAGGCGTCTGAATAGATCGCCTATCTGAGTGACCCAGTCATACAACCTCGCCCCTGACAACTCCCCGATGTGGTGCAACTGGTCAAACACCTTATCCAGAAAAGCGCCAATGTAATGACTGCCTAAGAACGTGCCTTCCACACCGGCCGCCACCGTCAACACCGAAGCAACAGCCGCCCCAATCGGGCCATCCAGATATACCGGAGTCAACAGCAGCCCAACCGCTTTGGCCTCCGCCAAACCACCCATCAAGCCACCCAGATACTGACTGGTCCAATCCTGGACAATCTGCCGGCTGCCCTCGATATTGCCACTGGCGTACGCCGCATTGGCATCGTGCGCCATCACCGCCAGCGACAGCAGATCGGCAGCCACACCGAGTTTGCCCAGCACCCGCAACGCATCAGCACGTGCCGCAGCAGACTCCGGCCCCAACAACTGCGTGGTACGCTGATACCCGTCTTTGATGTCCTGCACCAGACGTGCGCCCTCCAGGTGAGTGTCCAAGCGCGCGGGGATGTATCGGGCGAGGTTGTCATAACGTCCCGCATCCCCAAGCGGCGGCTTGCCTTCCAAACCGGTCAGCGCAAAGTACTGCTGGCTGTCCACGCTGGGGATACCACCGGATAATTTCATGATGGAGCCATCCGCATTGATGGCCAGCTTTAAGTAGCCAGAGAGATGCTCTGATTGTGCTGAAATCGCCTGGAAGGACCCCACCGCCCCCAAGCGCCGCAAATCAGCGATAGGCAACCCATCCACCGAGGTGATATTGGGGTTGTTCAGCAGGCGCGGCAGTTCGGTTTGATTAAACACCCCATTCACCGAGGCACCGCCGGTCAGGGTGCGCACCTCACCCACCGTCTCATTCACAAAGCGGGCGGAGATCGTGTCCCAAGCCCCATTCGGAAGACGTGTGCCATCGGCGGCTTTTTCGCCAAACAGGAATTGGTTGGCGGGGGTACCCCACTTATCAGGTTTACCGCCGATAATTTGTTCTAGTTTTTGATAAAGTGGTTTATTCCAATTAGGAGTAGTCGGATCGACATTCAGAAACCTGGCGGCCTCAGTGGTATCAATCACCCGAATATCGTCGCCATTATGCAGCATCCCCTGAATAATCTGAGAGTTATCGAGTCCATTGGCCGTATAACCGCTATATAAAACCGTGATACTGCCGCTGCTATGAATATCAAGTTGATTAATTAAATCGCGCAACTGCTCCCTGGTGGTGATGCTGCCCAGTAATGCGTTAGCTTGTTCTGCAGTCAATGACATGTTTATCTTCCTCTGATTTAAAATCCAAAACGGACCACAATGGGATGGTGAATGCTATCGTTAGATTCACCTGCTCCATGCACCGTCACTGCTTCTTTCAAAATGACGATAAATTGATTCAGCGAATAATTATGCAACAGCGGTTGCGGCGCATCGGGGGTGTCCCAGGTGGAACGGGGTAACGCCTTAAGATAGCCTCCTTGATCAGAGGGCATTAATTCGATCGATACCAGTTTGCTCCACACAACCACATAGGGGTTGTCCTCAAAAACCAGTGATCCCCCTCCATCATCCAATTCGACAATAAACTTCGCCCCATTTAAATACAGATAAAAACGGTAATGAATAATACCTTCATAGGCTTGATTTCCAGTGGCCCCCCCCCGTATAAATGGAAGTTACGTTCACGATCCACCGTCCATTGCCTACGCAGACTGATGTCTAAATCCAGATCTTTTTTAAAAGGTAACCCATATTTTTCGATATCTTCGGCACTGGGGATTTCATTGATAAACGGCATAGATGCTCCTTTAAAGTGTGAAATACATAGATGATGTTATTGAGTCAATAAAATACTGCTTACTGCATGCCCCCCTCCCTTGTGATGGTGTGGCGGTGTCACACCCTTGATAAAACACCCGATCATGGTGCTTTATCAAACATATGACACTGCGGTTTGCAGTTGAATACACATCATCGCCATGCAGCAAAACGTCCACATAATAATGACTGCGCAGCAACGCGTTATTTTTGTGGGGATCATTCGGGGTGATATTCAAAAACCTAACAGCCTCGGTGGTATCAATCACCCGGATAGTATCCCCGTTATGCAGCATCCCCTGAATAATCTGAGAGTTATCGAGTCCATTGGCCGTATAACCGCTATATAAAATGGTGATACTGCCGCTGCTATGAATATCGAGCTGATTAATTAAATCCCGCAACTGCTCCTGGGTGGTAATACTGCCCAGTAATGCGTTGGCTTGTTCTGCAGTCAATGACATGTTTATCTTCCTCTGATTTAAAATCCAAAACGGACCACAATGGGATGGTGAATGTGACGGTTAGAATCTCCCGCGCCATGCACAGTCACGGCTTCTTTCAGGATGGCAATGAATTCATTGAGTGAATAATTGTCCAGGAGCGGTTGCGGTGCATCGGGGGTGTCCCAGGCCGTGGGCGGTACTCTCTTCAAGGGACTCACCTGATCATGGGGCCATACCTTGATCGACATCAGTTTGCTCCACTCAACAACAAAAGGATTATCCTTAAACATTGAGGGTTTACGATTACGGTCCACATCTAATTCAACAACAAACTTCGTCCCATTCAAATACAGATAAAAACGGTAATAAAAAATCTCTTCATAAGCCTGATTTGCAGTGGCCCCCCCCGTATAAATGGAAGTTGCGTTCACGATCCACCGTCCATTGACTACGCAGACTGATATCCAAATTCAAATCATTTTTATAAGGTAACATGCCATATTTTTCGATATCTTCTGCGGTGGGAATTTCATTGATAAACGGCATAGACGCTCCTTTAAGGTGTGAAATACATAGATGATGTTATTGAGTAAATAAAACACTGCTTACTGCATGCCCCCTCCCTTGTGATGGTGTGGCGGTGTCACACCCTTGATAAAACACCCGATCATGGTGCTTTATCAAACATATGACACTGCGGTTTGCAGTTGAATACACATCATCGCCATGCAGCAGAACCTCCACATAATAATGACTGCGCAGCAGCGCCTCATTTCTGTTGGGATCACCCGGCTCTATATTCAGAAACTTGGCGGCCTCAGTTGTATCAATCACCCGGATAGTATCCCCGTTATGCAGCATCCCCTGAATAATCTGAGAGTTATCGAGTCCATTGGCCGTATAACCGCTATATAAAACCGTGATACTGCCGCTGCTATGAATATCAAGTTGATTAATTAAATCCCGCAACTGCTCCCTGGTGGTGATGCTGCCCAGTAATGCGTTGGCTTGTTCTACAGTCAATGACATGTTTATCTTCCTCTGATTTAAAATCCAAAATGGACCACAATGGGATGGTGAATGCGACGATTAGAATCTCCCGCGCCATGCACAGTTAATGCCTCTTTCAGAATGGCAATAAATTGATTGAGTGAGCGATTGTCCAAGAGTGGTTGCGGCGCATCTGGGGTGTCCCAGGCCGCGGGCGGTACTCTCTTCAAGGGACTCACCTGATCATGGTGCCATACCTTGATCGACATCAGTTTGCTCCACTCAACTACATAGGGGTTGTCCTTAAACATGGAGGGTATACGATTACGGTCTACATCTAATTCAACAACAAACTTCGTCCCATTTAAATACATATAAAAACGGTAATAAAAAATCTCTTCATAAGCCTGATTTGCAGTGCCCCCCCCGTATAAATGGAAGTTGCGTTCACGATCCACCGTCCATTGACTACGTAGACTGATATCCAAATTTAGTTGCTTTTTATAAGGCAACCCATATTTTTCGATATCTTCGGCACTGGGGATTTCATTAATAAACGGCATAGACGGTCCTTTAAGGTGTGAAATACATAGATGATGTTATTGAGTCAATAAAACACTGCTTACTGCGTGCGCTCCTCCCTTGTGATGGTGTGGCGGTGTCACACCCTTGATAAAACACCCGATCATGGTGCTTTATCAAACATATGACACTGCGGTTTGCAGTTGAATACACATCATCGCCATGCAGCAGAACGTCCACATAATAATGACTGCGCAGCAGCGTGTTATTTTTGTGGGGATCATCCGGATCTATATTCAAAAACTTGGCGGCCTCGGTGGTATCAATCACCCGGATAGTATCCCCGTTATGCAGCATCCCCTGAATAATCTGAGAGTTATCGAGTCCATTGGCCGTATAACCGCTGTATAAAACCGTGATACTGCCGCTGCTATGAATATCAAGTTGATTAATTAAATCCCGCAATTGCTCCTGTGTGGTAATACTGTCCAATAATGCATTTGCTTGTTCTACAGTGAGTGTCATCTCTTTTTCCTTATTCCTTTCATTTAAAATTTAAAACGGACCACAATGGGATGATGAATGTGACGGTTAGCGTCACCTGCACCATGCACAGTCACTGCTTCTTTAAAAATACTGATAAATTCATTGAACGAATAATTATCCAATAAGGGTTGCGGCACATCAGGACTTTCCCAGGCAGAATGGGGTAACTCCTTAAGATACCCCGCCTGATCATGGGGCATGACTTTGATCGACACTGGTTTGCTCCACTCAACCACATAGGGGTTGTCCTTAAACGTGGAGGGTATACGATTACGGTCCACGTCTAATTCAACAACAAACTTCGTCCCATTCAAATACAGATAGAAACAATAATAAATAGCATCTTCATACGCTGGATTTCCTGTAAGCCCCCCCCGTATAAATGGAAGTTGCGTTCACGATCCACCGTCCATTGACTACGCAGACTAATATCCAAATTCAGACCTTTTTTAAAAGGCAACCCATATTTTTCGATATCTTCGGCACTGGGGATTTCATTGATAAACGGCATAGACGGTCCTTTGAGTATTTAAAACATGGGGACAGTAGGTGTCATGGTTAATCAAAGAAGTGCTGCTGTGGGTTATTGGGCAGCGTCTTTGCTCCACAGGAGGTTAAAGCCGCTGTGTCACGGGGTGCTCTGGGGTGTTCTGTATGGTCTTTGCGGTTGGATAGGGCGCTGTTTGGAAGCGTTGAGAAAGTCAATCGCTGGGTCATGCATCATCCCCATGTTTACAGTGCATCAGACATGCTGTCTCTTTAGTTTTTAAAGGACAGGGAGTGGGTGTGATGGATGGTGATCGGGGGGAGGGTGACAGGGCTGGCAGGGATGCGGTGGCCTGTTGGTCTGGGTGTCCTTGGGTTGCATTGGGGCGGCTTCCTTTGCCTTATTTTTTGCGATTTATATCACTTTTTTTTGGCGATGCAAGGGGGGAGCAGGCGCTAGGAGGTGATGGGCGGTATGTTCGCTACGCTAACGTCGCGGTGCAGGTGGATAAGGGGGGCAGTGGCGGACTTGGCCTTGGCCACGGACGACAAAGCGTTCTACTGTGAGTGCGTCTAATCCCATGGGGCCATAGGCATGGAGTCGTGTAGTGGAAATGCCAATCTCTGCGCCCAGTCCGAGGGCGCCACCATCAGAAAAACGCGAGGAGGCGTTGACCATGACGACGGCGGAAGGCAGTTGTTGTACGAAGGTGTCGGCATGTGCGGGGTCGGCGGTGACGATGACTTCGGTGTGATCGGAGCCGTAGCGGCGAATATGTTCAAGTGCGGCATCTAAGTTGGGAACAATACGTATTGCGAGGATTAAGTCGAGATATTCGGCGGCGTAGTCGGCGTCCGTGGCCAGGAGCACATCAGGAAGCAAGGTGCAGGTGGCGTGGTCACCACGCAGTTGGACGCCATAGGGACGTAAGGCAGCGGCGGCGGCAGGGAGGAAGCGTGGGGCGATGTCGGTATGGACGAGTAAGGTTTCCAGGGCGTTGCAGGCGGCGGGACGGGTGGTTTTTCCGTCAATCAGCAGACGTATTGCCATCTCGATGTCGGCTGAGGCATCGACAAACTGATGGCAGACGCCTTTGTAATGTTTAATGACGGGGATGCGTGCATGTTCGGCAACGAAGCGGATAAGGCCTTCGCCGCCACGGGGGATCACCAGGTCAATGAGGTCGCTGAGTTGTAGGAGTTCCAGCATGGTGTGGCGCGCCATGTCTTGGACGAGGATCAGGGCGGTTTCAGGCAGTGAGGCGAGGCGCAAGGCGCGCTGTAGTGCGGTGGCAATGGCGATGTTGGAGCGGATGGCTTCGGAGCCGCCACGCAAGATGATGCCGTTGCCGGCTTTGATGCAGAGTGCGGCAGCATCGGCGGTCACATTGGGTCTTGCTTCATAGATCATGGCAATGACGCCCAGTGGGACGCGGATTTTTTGGATATGGATGCCGTTAGGGCGCCGGTCGTCGCGGGTCACTTGGCCGACGGGGTCCGGCAATGCGGCAATGTCACGTAAGGCATCGGCCATGGCGGCAAGGCGTTGGGGGTCTAGGGCGAGTCTGTCGAGCATGGCGGTGCCAACCTGTTGGGTGCGGGCGGCGTCGAGGTCGGCAGCATTGGCGGCGAGGATGGTTGCGGCATCGGTGTTCAAGGCGGTCGCCATTGTTTCAAGGAGGCGGCGTTTGGCGTCGGTGGATAAGGTCGCCAAGATGCGGGCGGCGTCGCGGCATTGTTGGGCAAGGTGTCGGATGTGGGACATCAGGTAGGGCCGTGGGTGCAAGGGGATGGGTGTTGGCGGGGGGTGTGTTCGCAGTGTGGCACGGGTGGCGCAGGCGCTGAGATGTGGGGAGATGGTGCTGGGGATGGGTGGTTGCTGTGCTGGATGTGCTCAGGGGGTGAGAAGGCAAACGGTGGGTATGTTCTGCAGGCGGGGGGCATCTACGGTTGTAGTAGGCAGGGGGTGCAATGGTATGGGGGGCTGGCTATCGGGAGGTCAGTTGCGGTTCGCTATTTATTTGATGGTGGTGATGGTTGCAAGAGTGGGGGGCGGTCAGAGGAGGACGAGGTCATCACGGTGAACGATTGTGTCGCCATAGGTGTATCCAAGGAGGGTTTGAATATCGCGGGAATGGCAACCGGCAATGCGGCGGACATCGGCGGCTGAGTATTGGACAAGTCCGCGTGCCAGGGGGTGGGAGGGGTGATCTGGGCTGCGGGTGGCTATCTGGATCATATCGCCGCGGCGGAAGTCGCCTTCGGCACTCAAAACGCCGCCCGGAAGTAGGGAAGCGCCTTGTTGTGCCAAGGCAGCGGCGGCACCGGCATCGATGAGGATCGCGCCGGGCTCCACTGGGGCGTGACGCAACCAATATTTACGGGCGGCAATCGGGGTACAGGTGGGATGGATGCGGGTGCCGCGGAGGCGGTGTTGTGCGAGTCCGCGGACAACGTCGCTGCTGCGGCCGTTAAATAGGTAGGTGTCAATGCCAGCGGCGCCGGCTTTAAGTGCTGCTTCAAGTTTGGTACGCATACCGCCGGTGCCAACGGTGCTGCTGCTGTCACCAGCCATGGCAAGGTTTTCAGGGGTCAGGGTGCGGACTTCATGCAGGGGCTGTGCGTCAGAATGGTGGCGTGGGTCGGTGGTGTATAAGCCGTCAATATCGGTGGCGATAAACAGGGCTTGGGCATCAATCAGTGCGGCAACAATGGCTGCCAGGTTGTCGTTGTCGCCTAGTTTGAGTTCATCGACGGAGACGGTGTCGTTTTCGTTGACGACAGGCAAGGTGCCCAGGTGCAGTAGTTCACGCAATGTGGCACGTGCGTTGAGGTAGCGACGGCGGTTGCGGAGGTCGTCGTGGGTCAGGAGGACCTGGGCAACGGGGCGGTCGAAGAAGCGTTGCCACAGTGCGATGAGTTGTGCTTGTCCAAGGGCAGCTAAGGCTTGGCGGGCGGCGAGAGCGCCGCCGGATTCGGGCAGTGGGGGTATCAGGGCACGACCAGCGGCGACAGCGCCAGAGGAGACGATGACGAGTTGGCGTCCGGCGGTGATGTTGGCGGAGACGAAGTGTGCTAAGTCCAAGGCAAAGCGGGGGGAAAGGCCGCCGCCATCGGCGGCGAGGAGGCTGCTACCCACTTTGAGGACGGCGCGGCGCCACGGGGGATGGGTTGTTCGGGGAAGCGGGAGGGGGGAGGGATGCCGGTCATGGGGAGACGGGGTCAGTTGCAGGGATAGATGGGAGGCATGGGCAGTTGCTGTGGGGGGTCAGGGAGGGGATGGGTTGGTGTGTGTGGGGGGGGGTGATGGGAATCGGGGAGGCGGTGGTTCACCGCGGGTCTGGGTCGGAGGTGGGTTGGGTCAAGGTGTGCCAACGGGCACGGAGGGTCTCCAGGCATAAATCAGCGGCAGCGCCGGGGGAGCGGCGTGCGGTGAGGCTGGTTTCTGGGGTGCGGTCTTGGGCGGCGGTGTCAGCGGTTTTGGCGGCCATCTGGTAGGCGTCACGGAAGGGGATGCCGGCGATTGCGGCTTCAATAGCGGCATCGGTGGCATACATACCGGGATCAATGGCGGCACGGAGGGTGTCTGGGCGCCACTGTAGGCGGGACAGGAGTGCGGGTAAGAGTTCTAAGGCGGCCAGGCCGCGGTTGAAGCCGCGGACGATGGCGCCTTTACTGTTCTGAAGGTCGCGGTGGTAGCCGGACGGGAGGGAGAGGAGTTGTTCGATTTCGGTGCGGGCGGCGGCAACGCTGGCATGGGTGGCGCGCATGAGTTCGATGACGTCTGGGTTGCGTTTGTTGGGCATGATGGAGCTGCCGGTGCTGTATTCGGGCGGCAGGGTGATGAATGCAAATTCGCTGGTGGTAAATAGGGAGAGATCCCAGGCGATACGGCGGAGGTCTAAGGTGGCGCTGCCGAGTGCTTCGAGTGCGGCCAGTTCAAATTTGCCGCGAGAAAGTTGGGCGCAGATGGGGTTGACTTGGAGGCGTGCAAAGCCCAGTGCAGTGGTGGTGTGGGGGCGATCCAGGGGGAGGTTGACGCCATAGCCGGCGGCGGTGCCGAGGGGGTTGCAGTCGATCAGGGCGAGGGTATCGGCGGCGCGTAGGGCGTTGTCGATGAAGGATTCAGCCCAGCCTGCCCACCACATGCCGGCCGATGAGACAACGGCGCGCTGCAGGTGGGTGTAGCCAGGCATGGGGAGGTGTTGTTCGGCAGCAGCACGCTGTAATGCATGGTGGGCAATGTCACGGTTCAAGGTGCTCAGTTGGGTGAGTCGGTCTTTCAGCCATAGGCGGGTGGCGACTAGGATTTGGTCGTTGCGGCTGCGGCCGGTGTGAATTTTGCGGCCGGTGTCTCCGAGGCGTTCGGTCAAGCGGGATTCAATGGCGGAGTGGCCGTCTTCGTACTGTGTATCTAGGAGGAAGGTGCCGTTGCGGTATTCGTCGCTGAGGTGTTGCAGTTCTCGGAGGATGTTGTCGAGTTCGTCGGGGGTGAGGAGGCCGATGCGCTGTAATGCTTGGGCATGGGCTGTGCTGGCTGTGATGTCGTAGAGGAAGAATTCGCGGTCCAGAAGGACATCATCGGCTGCCAGGAAGGTTTGGATGCTGGCGTCGATCGCCACGCCGGGTTTGTGCCAAAGCAGGTTTGGCATGGTGGTGGTGTCCATTGGGGAGGCCGGGGTGGTCATTATGGAATGGGTGATGGGACAGGGTTAGGTTGGTAGGGAATGGCGGTCAGTTCGTCCAGGCCAAGTGCGCGGTTGAGGTTCTGTAGGGCTTGGGTGGCGGCGCCTTTGAGGAGGTTATCCAAGGTGGCGACGATCACAACGCGTTTGTTGCCCGGTGCCATGGTGAAGGCGCCGATCTGTACGGTATGGCGGGCGGCAATCTGGTTAACCCAGGGGGGTGGGTCGATGATGTCGATCAGTGGGTCGTTGGCATAACGGGTTGCGTAGAGGGTCTTGATGTGTTCCCGGGTCAGGGGGCGTTGTAACCAGAGGTTGGCGGTGAGGGTGATGCCGCGAAAGTGGGGGGCGACATGGGGCATGAATTCGACGGGGATACCAAGTTGGGCGCTAACTTCACGTTCATGCAGGTGGTCGGTGAGTGCGTATGGCATGAGGTTGTCACGCAGTAGGGCTTGGTTGTTTTTGTCTGAGGGGGTGGTGCCAGCACCGGAGTAGCCGGAGACGCCAAAGCACTGTGGGGGGCCAGCCAGTTGGTCGCGAAGGGGGGCGATGGCTAGTTGCATTGCGGTGGCGTAGCAGCCTGGGTTGCTGATGCGTTTCTGTCCGGTGTAGGTGTGTCGGGTCAGTTCGGGGAGGCCGTAGTACCAGTCTGGGTCAAAGCGGGTATCTGCGGATAGGTCGATGATGAGGGTGGGGGGTGCGGTGGCATCAATGGCGTGTACGTAAGGGGCGGCGTTGCCATTGGGTAGGGCGAGGATGACGACATCTGCACGTTTGGCAGCAACGGCAGCTGGGTCGAGGGTTTCAAAACGCAGATCACCGCAGTAGGTGGGGTTGTGTGCGGCAACGGGCTGGCCATGGTATTCACGCGAGGAAACAAAGATGAGTTCAATCGCGGGGTGGGCAGTCAGGAGGGTGATCAATGCGGCGCCGGTGTAGCCGCGGGCACCAACAATGCCAAGGGTGAAGGTGGCAGTGCTCATCTTCAATCGATCAGGGTTGGGGGATGTTGGGTGCAGTGGGCGACGCATTGTTGGATCTGTTGGAAGTGATGTAGGCCATTCCAAAAGATTTTCCAGTGGTCTTGTTTGTAGTAGCCATCGGATTCGGCGTAGTAAAAAGCATTGGCTTGGTTGTTGTGGCGGGAACGCCAGAAGAGTTGGGGTGTTTCTTCGCGCATGATGCTCCAGACGGCACGGCCGAGGCCTTCTCCCTGTGCGTCGTCCAATACGGCGAATTTATCTAGGTATGGGACGTTACCCAGCTTGGTCAGGATCACGGCAGCGCGGTAGTTTTCGCTGACATAGGCGCGCAGTAAGGGGGTGGTTTCGAAGTAATGGGGGATCAGGGTACGCCTGAAGCTGGATTGGATGAGGTGTTGGAGGCGCGGGAGGTCTAGGTCTTTCCATGTGGTGGCGCGGATGACTCGTTCGCCACGGCGTATCAGGGTGCCGGAGCCTTTGTGGGTAAACAGTTCTTTGGCAAGGTCGGCGGGGCGGGTGATGGAGACTGAGGATTCTAGGGGCAGTCGGTCCAGGAGGTGTTTGATCTGTTCGATCTTGAGTTTCATGCCGCCATAGACCCAGGGCTGCTGGATGAGTTGTTCGTATTCGGTGGATAGGTTGATTGAGTTAATGATTTTTCCATCGGCATCAAGTAAGCCGCCCGTGCCGGTGAGAAAGATGATTTTGTAGGGCTGGAGGACGTGTACGAGTTCATTGGCGGCAACATCGGCATTGATGTTGAGAATTTGGCCGCTGGGAGTTTCGCCGAGGCTGGCAATGACGGGAATAGAGGCGGCACGCAAGCTGGCCTCAATCGGTGCGATGTTGACGGCGGAGATTCCGCCCACAAGGCCGTAGGTTTCTTGGTCAAGGTAGTGTGCTTCAAATACTCCGCCGGTGATGGAGGTGGCGCGGGCGCCGTTGCGCTGTAATGCTTCGATGAGTTGGAGGTTGGTGGCATGAAACACTTTGCGGACGATGGCCATTGTCTCTGGCAAGGTGACACGGAAGCCGTTGACGGTCTTTTTTTGAATGCCGACAGCAGTGAGTTCTTCATCCAATTGGGGACCGGCGCCGTGCAGGACAATCGGGGTGAGTCCCACCTCTTGGAGGAATGAGAGGGAGGAGGTCAGTGCGTCCACATCATCGCGCAGTACGGCGCCGCCAACTTTGACGACAGCAAAGCGTTTTGCATCCAATTGGGAGAATCGCTTGAGGTATTGGCTAATTTCCTTGGCGCTCGCCATGCTTGACAGCAGGCGGATGATGATCTGTCGAGTCTGTAGGTTGGCGTGCATTGGATTGGCGGTGGTTGGGGGACGGACGCGCCCGGGAGGACCAAATAATTAGCGATGCCGGAGGTTAGGTGGCATTGATGATGCGGTAAACGGATTCGGCGTAGCGTTGCAATTGTTGGAGGGTGACGAATTCATCTGCGGTGTGGGCTTGGGCAATGTCGCCCGGTCCGTAAACGAGAGCAGTGTAGCCGCAGGCGGAAAAGAGTGAGGCTTCTGTCCAAAAGTCCACGGCGTTACCAATCGGCAAGTGCAATGCATCCGCGATATCACGGGCGGAGAGGCGACGGATTTCGGCAGTAGCAATGCCACCCCAGGGTAAGCTTGGGCCGCGGAATGTTTCTTCAAAGGAGGCGGGCGCCGGTACGGCCAATGCGGCCAATGCGGCCAGGAGTTGATCCACATCCATTGATGGGAGGGGGCGGAGGCCAAAGCGTAGTTCGGCGGTCGGTGCGATGATGTTGGCTTTGATGCCTCCTTCGAGGCGTCCGATGTTGAAACGCAGTCCGGTCAGTCCGCCGAAGCGGGTATGTGCCAATGATGCGGTGTAATCAAGGGCACGGACGCCCCAGCGCATCGCTTGGTGGAGGGCACTGGCCTGGGGTTGTTGTTCGGCGGAGGCATGACCGGCGCGGCCGGTGAATTTCATCAGGACGGCGCTGATGCCACGATGGGCTAGCACAGCTTGACTCATGGTCGGTTCGGCCACTAAGACGGCGTGATACGGGATATTGCGTTTTAGGAAGGCGGCAACGCCGCGCGGGTCGTTGGCTTCTTCGTCAGAGGTGAATAGGAGGGCAGCGGGGCCATCAGTGGCTTGGACGGCGGCCAATAGGGCGGCGGCAGCGCCTTTGATGTCGCAGACACCTAATCCGATGACGCGATCCACGGCACGGCGCATCACATGTGGGTCAGCGCTCCATGCGGGGGAGTCGGGGACGGTATCTAGGTGGACGTTGAATAGGACGTTGGGGGTGCCGCGCACTGCATAGAGGCTGACGGCACCGGCGCCATGATCGGTCATTTCAATCTGGAAGCCCGGGAGGTGGGCTTTCACATAGGAGAAAATGCCGTCGGTCGTGATGGAACGGGGGGGTTGCGGGTATCGAAGGATACCAGTTGCTCAAGGTGATCCAGGGTGGAGTCGAGCAACGCGCTCATGCGTCAACCTTCATCATGATGTGTGGCAATGGGCGCAGTGGGAGGGCGTGGTTTGAAAAGACAATGACGGTCATGAGCGCAGGGAACGATTTACATGAGCGTATAGGGTGGAGCTCATGCCAAAGAGTTTGATAAATCCTTCGGCTTCTTCAATACCCCAGTCAGCGGTTTGGGCGTAGGTGACGCCTTTGCTAGTGAGGATGTGCGGTGAGCGTACTGCGACGGCATCGACTCGACCACCTCGGGTTTCAAGGACGATTTCACCATTCACGTTGGCTTGGGAGGATTTTAAGAAGGTCTCTAGGTCGGTCTTCAAGGGGTCATGGAAAAATCCTTCGTACACCAGTTCAACCCATTTACGGGCTATGTGGGGTTTGAAGCGGTTCTGTTGTTTGGTCAACACGGCGTCTTCCAGGGCACGGTGGGCGGTCAGCAGTGCGGTGAGTCCAGGGGCTTCGTATACGATGCGGCCTTTTAGGCCAATGACGGTATCGCCGGTGTAAATACCGCGCCCCACGCCATAGGAGGCGAAGAGTTTGTTGAGTTTCATCAGAATCTGAGGGCCGGAAAGGGGTTTTCCATCTACGGCGACGGCTTCGCCTTCAACAAATTTGATAGCCACCGTGAGGGGGTCGGTGGGCCAGGCGCTGCGCGGGGCGCACCAGCCACGGGCACCTTCTCCCGGGGCTTCCCATTTGTCGATCTCGCCACCAGACAGGGTGATGCCCAGGAGGTTTTCATTGATGGTGTAGTTTTTCTGTTTGGCACGGACGCCAAAGCCGCGTTCTTCTAAGTATTTTTGTTCGTACAGACGGGTCTGGGTGTGCTCTTTCTGGATTTCCCGAATCGGGGCAATGATGGTGTAGTCGCCCTGTGCTTTGATCGCCAGGTCGAAGCGGACTTGGTCGTTGCCCATGCCAGTACACCCATGGGCAACGGCGCAGGTGCCCAGTGCATCGGCACGCTGTAGTACGGCATCCACAATTAAATAGCGATCAGAAACAAGTAAGGGGTACTGGCCTTGGTAGGCTTCGCCAGCCCAGACAAGCTGTTTTACGAAACCATCCCAGATGGCAGGGCCGCCATCCACGGTGAGGTGGCTAGCTACGCCTAATTCGGCAGCACGTTTTTCAATGAAGTCGCGCTCATCTTCGTCAACACCGCCGGTGTCGGCAAATACGGTGTGTACGGCATAGCCCTGTTCTTTCAGGTAGGGGATGCAAAAGCTGGTGTCGAGTCCACCGGAGAAGGCCAAGACAATGTTTTTATTACTCATGGGGGAAGTTCCAAAAAAATATAGCGTGAATTATTGGGAAGCAAGTGCGGCCATGATGGCCTTTTGTACATGCAGGCGGTTACCAGCTTCATGGATGGCAATGCAGTTAGATCCATCCATCACTGCATCGGTCGCCTTGACGTTACGGCGCAGTGGTAAGCAATGCGAGAAGACGGCGTTGTTGGTCAACGCCATTTTGGCTTCGTCAACGATAAAGTGTCTGTATTGGTCGCGTATCGGTTTTTCCATGGCCCAGTTGCCAAAGAACGGGAGTGCGCCCCAACTCTTGGCGTAGATCACATCAGCACCACGGTAGGCGTTGTCGATGTCGTGGCTCACTTGAAAGGTGCTGCCAGTGTCTGCAATGTTCTGCCGCGCCCAATCAATGTAACGCTCATCAAGGACGTAATCGGGGGTTGGGCACAGTAAGGTGACATCCATGCCCAAGCGAGTCGCGATGGTCAGTGCGGAATTGGCCACGGCGGTATTCAAGGGTTTGGGGTGATAGGTCCAGGTCAATACGTACTTTTTGCCGCGCAAGTCTGTGGTGCCAAAGTGCTCCTGCAAGGCCATGATATGTGCCAGTTCCTGGCAGGGATGGGTGATTGTCTCCATGTTGATCACCGGCACTGGGGAATATTTGGCAAAGCTGTTGAGTACGATGTCCTGGCGGTCGTAAGTCCAGTCTAAAAATTTCGGGAACGCACGCACGCCGATGAGGTCAACGTAGTGACCCAGGACTCTGGCAACTTCGCAGATGTGTTCTTCGGTCTCTGCTTCCATCACGGTGCCGGTATCGAACTCAATCGGCCAGGCATCTTTGCCAGGCTGTAAAACGATGGCGTGACCGCCCAACTGAAATGCTCCCAGTTCAAAGCTGCTGCGGGTACGCATGGATGGGTTGAAAAATACTAAGGCGATGGACTTGCCCTTCAGGGCGTTCCCCAGTTTGTTGTGCTTGAACGCGCGTGCTTGGGTCAGCAGTGCATTAAGTTCAGAGCAAGTCCAGTCCTGGGTATTCAAAAAGTGTTTCAAGGCCATCGTTCGATCCTTTTCAATATGAAGTGTTGCCGCAAAATAAAGCTAGGGGACACACACACAGAATGCGTCGTATTTTTAATCACTTAAATTGTGGCAAACATGAAAAAGAAAAAACCCAGCTTCGCTGGCCAGGATTTTTTAAAGGGAATGAAAAAACGCTCCGCAAATCACCTATGCATTCCTATGCATTGAAGAATGCTGACCTGTAACCAATGGACACGAAAGGTCAAACTGGAATACAAGCGGGCACGGATGAAGGCGCCATAGTGACGTTCATTTGTATAGGGGGCAGCAATGGTGCCATGCACGGGGTGCCAGTGCAACTCCAACGAGGACGATGCATCAGCAGGCTCAGGGCTACTGCTGTGTCGCACCATGCATGGGAAACAGTGCATTGGTTTCAACGGGGCGGGGGGAAGTTGTGTTCGGAGAGGTAAGGTGTCACCAGGACACGCACCGGTAAGCGGTTACCTGGATCCTCAGGCAGTCGCGAACGATATTTGGTGCCCTTGTAAATGTAGTCAACGTCATAGGCAATCGGACGGCGAAATTGACGCGGCACCTCAACGATACGGCAGTTACGCTGGGAATTGGTTGAAGCGCCAGGCAGTGCTTGTTCTGTGCGGTGATTGGAAAAAAAACCTTTTACCAACTCCATGACCCGCGAGATTTTGCGATGTTTGTCATGACCCGGGTCCAATTCGGGGGCAACCTCAGTAAGTGGCAAGGGATCGCACTGTTCCTCAACATGGCTGGCATGCCAAGTCTGATAGACAGGCGCGACCTTCATCACCTGGGCGTAATCAAATTTGACGTTGCCGACGATCCCCACATTTTTCAGATCAGCCTTCCGTGGATGGGCTGCCCAAGAAGGCATCACAAAAGACGCCAATACGCAGCATGTGAAAAATAACGATGGAAGGCGCATCAATCCCATTCAAGCATGTATTCAGCGGAACGTAGTGTAGAGACGGAATCTGTCAAGGGGCTGAACATACCCCTTCTGGCAGCCAATCACAGTCTCAAGTATGAACCAAAGCATCAAGATACGGTCTCAGGCGCTAGAATCCGAGATTGCTCCTAGGATGGTCTGTGATGAGCCTGCACCTTTACAACACCCTTCACCGGAGAGTCGAGCCGTTCGAACCGCTGGACCCTGCCTGCCCAACTATGTATGTATGCGGTCCGACCGTCTACAACTATGTGCATATCGGCAACGCCCGCGGTCCAGTCGTGTTTGGGGTGTTGGCCGCGCTGCTGCGGCGGCGGTATGGGGCGCTGCGCTACGCACGCAACATCACTGACGTGGATGACAAGATCAACACTGCTGCGCAGGAGCAGGGTGTTCCCATCTCGGCCATTACTGAACGCTTTTGCGCTGCTTACCGTGAGGATATGAAAAAACTCGGTGTGGAGCCGCCTGATATCGAGCCGGAAGCCACTGCGCATATGCCACAGATCATCGCGATGATCGAACAGCTGATCGAACGCCAGCATGCATATGTCGCGATGGAGCATGTGCTGTTCGCGGTGAACAGCTTTGCCGATTATGGGCAACTGTCGCGCAGGGATACGGAAGAAATGTTGGCCGGTGCTCGAGTCGAGATCGCTCCATACAAGCGTGACCCAAGCGATTTCGTGCTGTGGAAACCTTCCAGCGATCAGCTTCCTGGCTGGGACTCGCCCTGGGGGCGCGGCCGCCCCGGCTGGCATATTGAGTGCTCCGCAATGGCCGCTGCGCATCTGGGGGAGACGATTGATATCCACGCTGGCGGAATCGATCTGCAATTCCCGCATCATGAAAATGAAATCGCACAAAGTCGCTGCGCACACGGCAGCAGTACGTTCGCACGGGTCTGGATGCACAACGGGATGCTCAATTTTGAAGGTGCCAAAATGAGCAAATCGCTGGGCAATATCGAGACCGTGCATGAGTTGGTGGCAAAGCATCCTCCCGAAGCACTACGTTACGCGCTGCTTTCGGCACATTATCGGAAACCGCTGGACTGGTCAGAGGCACTCATCGCACAGTCGGTACGCACTCTAAACCGGCTGTATGGGACGCTGCGCGATTTGGCGGCGTATCCGGCACGCGCCATCATCCCAGGGAATATCGAAGCAGCGTTGGATGACGATCTCAACACGCCGCAGGCGCTGGCCGAGTTGGCGACACTGGCAAACGAGGCACGCATCCAATTGGCTGACACCACACATCACGCAGCAGCCGAGGTCACTACCGCGCTCACCCGGCTGAAAGCCAAGTTGCTTGGCGCCGGACTGGCTCTTGGTCTGCTGCAGCAAACGCCGGAGGCATGGTTCAGCCAAGGTACCAACGAGAGCGATGAAACGCATATCCAGGCGCTGATTGATGCACGCGGTGCCGCCAAGCAGGCGCGGGATTTTGTACGTGCCGACGCAATCCGTGCACAACTCGCCGCAGAGGGTATTGTGCTTGAGGATACACCGCAGGGGGTACGCTGGATGAAGCAGCACACGTAAAGGTGTGGATCTGACTATCTACGGCAATCACGCTGATACACTCGCCCTACCGTCACCGTACACGGAGTCATCCTGTTCAAGACCATGACCGATGATCCATTTCCACTGGAATCCACCGCGGCAGCGGCGCAAGCAGCCATTGCCGAGGAATTTTCCTTCTTCGGCAACTGGTCGGAACGCTATCAGTATCTGATCGACTTGGGACGCAAGCTCCCAGTATTTCCCGAGAGTTGGAAAACGGAGGAGCACCGTCTGCACGGCTGCCAGTCCATGGTCTGGATTGTGTCTGAAGGCAATAGCGATGATCTCAAGTTCTATGGTGCCAGTGATTCAGCCATTGTCTCCGGTCTGATCTATCTAGCGTTGCGCGTTTACTCCGGACGCAGTGCCGCCGAAATACTAAAGACTTCCCCCAGTTACATCACCGATATCGGCCTCGCCAAACACCTGTCGCCAACACGTAATAATGGTTTGGCAGCAATGCTCGACTTGATTCGCAATACAGCGCAAGCACTTACCGCATGAGCACATCCCCTTCCTCCAACGCAACGCTGCGCACGCTGCTATGCCGTCCTGGTTTCACGGCGGTGCTGGCCTATCGCATCGCTGCAACGCTGTCTTACCAAATCGTGTCCGTGACGATCGGCTGGCATATTTACGAGATCACGCGTAACCCACTTTTACTCGGTCTGGTCGCTCTGGCTGAGATTCTTCCGTTTTTCTGCATCGCTCCATTCGCTGGTTATTTGGTCGACCATCTACCACGGCGTCGGCTGGGAATGTTCGCAAGTCTCGGCTTGGCAATGACTCCAACAATTTTACTGATAGCCGCATTCAACACGGCACCAGTAACGGCACCAGTACAGACTACTTGGCCAATCTACGTTGCGGCCAGTTTGAGTGGCATGGTGCGTTCTTTCATCGTCCCGGTGTACAACGCGCTGTTTGCACGTGTGCTGCCACGAGAAGACTATGCACGTGGTGCTGGACTTGGCACTGTAGCATTCCAGGCTAGTTTGGTGCTCAGTTCCATGCTGGGAGGCATCTTGATCGCTTTGGGCGGCAAAGAACTAGCTTATGCTGCCGGAGTGGTCGCAGCCATCATCGCGCTGCTTGCACTGGCATTGCTGCGGGTTGAAGAACCCGCAGTCGATAAACCACGTGCCCCAGTATTGGGCAGCATCGCCGAGGGCGTGCGCTTTGTGTTCTCCAATCAGATCATGCTTGGTGCGATGGCACTGGACATGTTCTCCGTGCTGTTGGGGGGTGCCGTGTCGATGCTGCCGGCGTTCATCCAGGATATTTTTCACTATGGTCCGGAGGGTCTGGGCATTTTGCGTGGCACGCCGGCGCTGGGTTCAGTACTGGCGGGGCTATGGCTGGCAAGGTATCCGCTACAACGTCACGCAGGACGCACCTTATTGCTGGCAGTCGCCGGATTCGGGATATGTACGATCGCGTTCGGTCTGTCCCAACACTTTTGGGTGTCAGCGGGGATACTTCTGGTTTATGGGGCATGCGACGGGATTTCTGTCGTCTCGCGCGCGTCAATCCTGCAATTGGTCACACCAGATGAGATGCGCGGTCGGGTCTCGTCAATCAATAGCATCTTCATTGGTTCGTCTAATGAGCTGGGCGCATTCTATGACGGAGTCATGGCACGTTTTATCGGCCTGGTACACGCTGTGGTTCTGGGCGGCTTTATGACATTGGTTGTCGTTGGCATCACGGCACTGAAGGCACCGCGGTTACGCCGGTTGGATCTACGCGATCTGTAACAAGCTAATGAGTGGCATGGTCGATGTTCTGCCCTTTTGTGCCAGCACTGATCGGGCAGTTGGTCGATATCCGGGGAGGCGGCAGAGTGGGCGGTGATGTTGATGACGTTCGACAGACGGGTTCTCTGTACGTATGACGCATTAGCTAAGAAAGCAAGCAGCGATTCCTAGACACCCAGTGCTAGTATTCCCAAGCATGTTCACAGTCTGGGATGGTGGGAGCGAAGCGTAGGCCACCGTGAGTAGCAATGAAGCGACAGGTGGCCATGAACACCTGGGGAGCGGCATTGGAACGCAATGGCGAGGCGATCACGTGGTCACCTGCCTGCGCAAATGCCAGTAGCTGACGCTGTGCTGGCGGCGTCCCCAATTGGGTAAACATCGTACGTATGGCATCAACCGAGACGACCGTATCCTGATGGTGCGCATCGCGGTAGTAGTAACCGACAAACACAGGTACCCGTATCTGTGCATACATGGACGGCACCATCCCACCACGGCTCAATGCATACAAGGCACGATAGCCATCCAGATGCGCCCCGCCAGCCCAGTAGGGGCTTTTAGCCGAGGAGCGCATCACTGGGTCACCGCTGTTTTTAACCCAGAGCACGAATTGGCTACCCCAAGGCCATCCAAATACACGCAAGCGTTCATCACGCTCACGCACCAACGGGGACCACAACACCAGTGTCTGGACTTGCGCTGGGTCAGCAGCCACAACCTGGGTAGCCAGTGCCCCCCCCATGGAGGTACCAATCACTACAACGCGCTCGCCCAGCACACGGGCCACGGCAACGGCTTCAGCAGCAGCCTGACGCAGTTGTACGGCATCAATACCACGGAGTGCATCCATCGCCTGTAGGCCGTGCCCTGGGAACCGGGGCAAATATAAATTACAGCCAAATGCTCGGGCCAACTTAACATGAAGGGGAGCACCTTCCCCCTGACTTGCGGTGAAGCCATGCAGATAAACCATCGCACAACCGGCACGCGCCGGATGCAACGGATCAGCCCAGACAATATGCGCCTGTGTGTCCGAGCGGAGCTGACCCGCTGCATCTTCACGTTGCACCAACCATTGGGTCAGCGTGTTGGGATGATTCGGAACACTCACCGGAACAATCGGTGGCAAGGCGGTAGAAGTACGCGGGCCGAGTACGAACACTAACCCGAAGAAAGCCAGGATCCCCAACAACCATGACCACGACCGTCTGCTGGACTTAGTCATAACACACGACCTTCGGTGGAATAACAATTATGTTAAGACGAAAGAACGCACATTCCTGAAGAATGTGGCAACACCGGAAGCAAGAGGAATAGCCGCGCGCTGAACCAAATGTAGTGATTGATGTCATAACGCGTGGCAAACCAGACACTGGAAACAAGCTGTGTTTAATCGCCCTGCTGCTTTTGTAGGTGTTCCCAACGCTCTTGGGCATCAATCGTACGCTCGGCAGTGAGACGCGCATCAAGCCGCTCCAAGCCGATCTCCTCGCCGGTATCCACACAGTAGCCGTAATCGTTAATTTCCAAGCGATTGAGGGTGCTATCAATCTTAGCAATTAACTTACGGTAACGATCACGGGTACGCAGTTCCAACGAATTCTCGGTTTCACGGGTCGCACGCTCGGCTTCATCACCAATATCACGTACTTCATCGCGAAGATTTTCGATGGTCTGCTTAGACTCTTCGACAAGATCCTTACGCCATTGCTCTAAACGCTGGCGGAAATACTCCTGATGCAGCGGGTTCATATACTCCTCTTCTGAGGAGGGCTTGTAACCCAAAGGCAATATGGGACGACCGGTCGCCTCATCGACATTGTATTTAACGACTTTATATTTCGTCTTGGATACGCGAGGCAGGGTTTCACCAGTCACTGCAACAGCCACCTTCCCTGCCGGACGCGAGGCACTCGGTTTTCTGGAAGAATCAAACTTAGCAGGCGTCTTCGCTGAAGATTTCGAAATAAGCGCATGATTGGCCGCAGACGTAGACTTGGGATCCATCGGAATTATCGCGACCGCAGGAACAACGTTATTGTCGATCGGAACGGACTCTGCCGTCATGGGTTTACTTGCCGACTTGAGCACAGATTTGGCGACCTTATTTGTAAGATGGCCAGACAAAAGCTTGACCTGAGCATCTTTATTGGCAACAGTCTTATTCACAGGCGCTTTCTTGGTAGTGGCCGGTCGTTTCTTCCCGGCAGACGGAGAGGGACTCTTGGCAGGTAGTTCCTTATCAGCAGCAACAGCCGCATTCTTGCCAATGGGCTTGGCAGTGTTGGAAACAACCGGAACAATCTTCTTTACAATTTTTTTAGCAGCCACAAAACACGCTTCCTTGACTCCCTGGTATCTGGGAAAGCGGCTTTTTATAGCCTACCTTCCCTAACCAATCAACCACGTGTTCATTAAATCACGTGCACAAAGTCATCATGCACCCACTCATCCTCTTGCTCAAGATTTACAAGCGCCTTATTAGCCCACTGTTAGGGCCACATTGCCGTTTCGAACCAAGTTGCTCTGAATACGCGATGGTGGCTATTGCCCGCTTCGGCACGCTGCGCGGCATATGGTTAGCAGCACGTCGGCTGGCACGCTGCCATCCGTTGCAACTGGGTGGCCACGACCCGGTACCCGACAACACCAGCACACAGGTCAATCCCCGTTCTCATCGCTGTACAGGACACCACCAATGAATCCAACCTTGATCGTGAACGCCCGCTTGGTCAATGAAGGCCGCGAATTCGACAGCGATTTGAGAATCGAGAACGGACGCATCGCCCGTATCGACACCGGACTGTCTGCACAAAGTAAGGACATCGTCATTGATGCAGCGGGCCGCCGTTTACTGCCTGGCATGATCGACGACCAAGTCCATTTTCGCGAACCTGGACTCACCCACAAGGGCGATATTGCCAGCGAGTCCGCTGCTGCAGTGGCCGGCGGACTGACGAGCTTTATGGATATGCCCAACACCAATCCACCGACATTAGGCGCTGCTGCATTGCAGGCCAAGTATGACGCTGCAAGGGGGCGTGCCTGGGGCAACTATGGTTTCTACCTCGGCGCCAGCAACGATAATCTTGCGGCAATCCAAGCACTAGACCCCAAAACCAGTCCAGGCATCAAAGTGTTCATGGGGGCCTCCACAGGCAACATGCTGGTGGACAATGAAACCACGCTGGAAGGGATTTTCCGCTATGCACCCACCCCGATCATCACCCACTGCGAGGACACACCGACCATCAACGCAACACTGGCCAAGTACCACTCTCGCTACGGCAATACACTGAGTGCCGAGCAACACCCAGATATCCGCTCGCGCCAAGCCTGCTTGAAATCCTCGCAGCTAGCCGTATCGCTGGCAAAGAAAAACGGCACCCGGCTGCACGTACTCCATATTTCTACCGCTGATGAGCTGAGACTGTTTGAAGCTGGCCCACTGGTCGATGCCGCCGGCAAACGATGCAAGCAAATCACCGCCGAAACCTGTATCCATTTCCTACATTTTGATCGCATGGACTATGCACGCCTTGGCAACCTCATCAAGTGCAACCCAGCCATCAAGGAAGCCAGCGACCGCGAAGCACTGATCGCCGCTTTGGCAAAGGACGTGATCGACGTCCTCGCCACCGATCATGCACCGCACACCTGGGAAGAGAAACAGCAACCATATGCACAGGCTCCCTCCGGCCTGCCATTGGTCCAGTACGCGCTGGTCGCAGCACTGGAACTGGTGCATGCCGGTCGGTTATCGGTAACTGAGATCGTGCGCAAGTTTGCCCATGCACCGGCACAACTGTTTGACGTGATTGAACGTGGTTTCCTGCGCGAGGGCTACTGGGCGGACTTGGTACTGGTCGAAGACACACCATTCACTGTCAAACGTCAGGAGATACTTTCTAAATGTGGCTGGTCGCCATTCGAAGGCACCACATTTCGTTCTCGTATCGCTTCCACGTGGGTCAACGGCAACCATGTGTGGGACGGCAACCGCCTTGTTGGCGTACCGAACGGCCAACGTCTGGAATTTGACCGCTGATGCTTGCACTCACTGTGAATAGGTTACTCGCGCTCGGTATGTTGGTCACAATGACTTTACCGCCCATTACATATGCCCAGAACAAGATAAACACACAAGAAACCCGCTCTGAGTTTCCCACCAATGTATCCCAAGGCGCACTGGTGATCGGGACCGTCCCAGCAGGCAGCCGAGTCGAGTACAGCGGACAGGTGTTGCGAGTCGATGACAAGGGTCAGGTTGTCTTTGGAGTAGGCCGTAATGAAACCGGACCACTGATACTACGTATCCAAACCCCAAAAGGGACTGTCAAACAAGTCAACATCAACGTGACAACACGCCAATGGCCGCTTGAGGTGGTCAACGGCGTGCCGCCAAAAACAGTCAATCCACCACCAGCAATTGCTGCACGGATCACCCGTGAACAAGCACAAATCACTGATGCACGCCAGCGCAACGACGCTCGCTCGGATTTCGCCCAAGCCTTTATCTGGCCTGTACAAGGCCGAATCAGCGGACGTTTCGGCAGCGAACGCATCTACAACGGTCAAACTGCAGGCAACGGGCACTCAGGGATGGACATCGCCACAGCAACCGGGACGCCGGTAAAGGCACCAGCGGCTGGTGTGATCACCTTCGCCGCACCAGATTTGTACCTGACAGGCGGCACAGTGTTGTTAGACCATGGCGCTGGAGTCAGCTCCAACTTTCTGCACCTATCACGGATTGATGTAAAAGCTGGCGATCACGTGGATCAAGGTCAAGTCATCGGTGCAGTCGGTGCAACTGGGCGAGCCACCGGACCGCACTTACATTGGGGGATGAATTGGTTCAACGTGCGTATTGATCCTTTGTTAATACTCGAACGCACCCGCTAGACATTCGCGACCTGACAAAACCACTCCACAACAGCACATTCACTCAATCTGGCAATGTATCGAACGGGGCACCGACACAATGGATGCCCCTTTTCCTTTTTACATCTCAGTACTGACCCGATCACGTCCAGCCGCCTTGCTTGCATACAACCCGTTATCGGCACGTTGCAATAGTGCTTCGATGGATTCATCAGGCAACCACGAGGCCACCCCAAGACTCAATGTGCAACGTAACCGGGTACATTCAAATTGGAACGGCTGGCTTGAAACAGCAACGCGGATCCCCTCGGCGACACGCCGCGCTGCTACCAAGTCGGCCCCAGGAAGGATCGCAATTAACTCATCACCTCCATGACGCCCAAGCGCGTCACTGGCACGTAGCCAACCGCGCACCCGCTGCACCACCTGACGCAAACAAGCATCTCCAGCAGCATGCCCATATTCGTCATTGATACGTTTGAAATGATCAATGTCGATAAACGCCACCGATAAAGGAGTCCCCATCTGACGGGCATCATCAATATCGCGCTCCAATCTCCGCTCAATCGCGACCCGGGTCAACGCACCGGTCAGACCATCCACATTTGCAAGCAACCTGGCACGGTCGCGATCACGTCGCAACTCCAGCATATGATCAGCCAGTACCAGAGTCACCAGCAAACAAGATAATCCCAGCGACATGCTCAGCCCATATCCAATCCAAGCGCCATTGCCACTCAACCGATTCCAGCCAATCAACTCCAAGCTGCGCAGCATAGAGAACAATAACAAAGGGGTCCAAGCAACCAACAACGACCAAGCATCGCGATGACCACGGACGCCTCCCAACCATACACAACTAAACAACAACAACAACGAAGCAACCATCAGAGAAAGATACGTGAGTACCGGATATGGCTGGATCTGCGGCACCACGTTCAACACTGCCATCACCAGTAACCAACCCGAAGAAGCTTTCAACGCCAAATCCACCCGTGGTATCCGGAACGCGGTGTTCAAGTAGTGACGCTGGAAATTCACGATGACAAAGCCACCAAAGGTGGCAACCACCCGTATCGGTACTGGTGAGGAGCCAAACAATTCTCCGAGCACCGGAAAACCTCTCGCCTCGCCATCAAAGCCGATCAGGTACAGCAGTACACACACCAAATTGACCGTAAAATAGCCATACACAGGCTCACGCAACCGCACCCAGAGTGAGGCTGAAAGTACAGCCAGCACCGTCGTTAAACCGAGGATAAAGCTATACCAAGCAACATGATCCAGATCACGACGATGCACCACATCATTGCTCACAATGGAAACTGGCATTGATATCGTGCTCTGCGCATGCACACGCAACCATACTGCCCTCCCCTGCGGCAACCCCTCGGGTAAATCGATCACCAATGCACGCGTTGCATAGCGGCGGTCCGCCGCAGCTCCGTAGATCGCATGGTGGCTCGGCACGCTACGCCCAGGGACCCAAGCCTCAACCCAGTTCAGATACGGGAACTCTATCTGCAGCTTTGGTTGCCCAGCTGCACTGATCTGGCGGTCAGCGCGGATACGCCACCACACCGGATGTCGCGCCGTTTCATAGATACTGGCACCCCCTGTGTCATTTGGGCGCAACATAGCATCGTATACACCCGCCAACACCTCGTGTGCTGGCGGGTCGTCATCCAAGCGTTCCAGCATCAGCGACTGTGCAACTGCTGGTGCTGCCAAGCACAGCCACAACAACACACCTCTCAACAGAAAATAACCAAGCTGACGCTTCATTCTCTTAGCAGCTCCCAACAACGGCATCACTGAGAAAGTGACTGACCTGGAAGGTCCCATAAACCAAAGTGCATCGCCCACCCTGCAATCTCTCTTTGCCTCCACACACTTAAGATGCAATGGATAATCTCCGATACCTTCATGCTGTGTGATGTCCGCCTCAGGATGGATTGCAATTTTTTGAATTTATTCACACATGGATGACCTTTGATTACCACGTGTGATCCTCTTTGAGGAACACGTTAATTCATCACCTGATTTTCTTGATAACGCCGGATTGAGATACAAACCAATAGCACCTCCTCATCCTGTGTGTGTATTGATTAACCAACTGTTAGAAAACAGTGTGCTCGAGATCGCTGGCATTGGTGAAAATGCATGATGGATTGATGGAAAGACATGCTGACAGCGTAACAATTGAATAACGTTCTTTATAAAAAAGCTATCTTCCCAAGAATACTGTTAATCGGTTACTGAGAATTCCTAGGGAAAAATTTATTAATTAATATTCACACGATGAACATCTAAAAATAATATCAGTTAACCACATTGCATCTGTCGAACAGATCGCCCTTCAACCCCGTGTCGCAAAAAATGCACATCGACCATAAACCAAGTTTGTTTATAGAAAATAATATATTTCTATCGAAAAAATAACGTGGTTAATCTAAGTAAAATGTGCGGCACAAACAGAAAAACCAAGTTCGGAAGTTAAATATTTCCGAGAAAAGCAACGAGGCAAACGATGAACATATCGCTTCAATGTACTTAGCGAATACACATCACACCATCACAACCTGCGTATGGCACTCAAACGGCGGCCATACGCTGCATTACTCATGAGTCAATGCAAGCCTTCCGAATTCGATCATTGAGCATGGCAATCCTGCAAGCACGGCGTAGGTAAATGGTCCATAGGCGGCAGAACAACCGCTTTATCAGTGAGCCAAACGGCCGCTTTGCCCACAACATGACGCGGATCATGACCGCCAATGAGCACATTAGAACGACGATCCCATTCAACCGTCTGCACATTGCCCCAAACGTGGCTAGAACCACGCCCACCGGCAACCGTATCGCTTGGCTGCTTGATCGTATGCCCCATCGTCTCCAATCCCTTGATCACCTCTGCCGGAAACGTAGCCGCCTCCGTCTCAATGACGTCCGGCAACCATTGGTGGTGATACCGCGGCAACGCAGCAACCTGTTGCGCGTCCAATCCAGCGTCGTAACCCAAGATCCCCAACAGCACCATTGTGATAATACGACTGCCGCCAGGCGTGCCAATCACCGCCACTTTATCGGCAGATTCAAGGAAAGTCGGCGTCATTGAGCTGAGCATGCGCTTCCCTGGTTTGGGGGCATTCGCCTCATAGCCCATCACCCCAAACACATTTGGCACGCCTGGCTGGAGTGCAAAATCATCCATCTCATTGTTAAGCAACACACCGGTTCCCTTCGGAATCAGCCCCGAACCGTATAGCAAATTAACCGTTTGCGTCGCACCCACTCGGTTTCCCTCCGCATCAATGATTGAAAAGTGCGTCGTCTCCTCATCCTCCAATGGCGTTGGATGACCTGATAACAACACGCTAGGCGTTGCCTTCTCAGGGTTAATCCCCGCACGCAAACCACGCGCATAGTCCTGACTCGTCAACACACGCTGCGGAATCGACACAAAATCGGGATCACCGAGAAAAAAAGTACGATCCCGATACGCACGGCGCATCGCTTCTACCACCAAATGAACGCGATGCACGTCATCTAGCCGAGCCAGATCCCAACCTTCCAAGATCTGTAACATTTCCGCCAACGCGATACCGCCAGAAGACGGCGGCGGCGCAGTGGTGATCTTCCACCCTCGATAATCGAACGTGATGGGAACACGCGACTTGACCCGATAACCGGCCAAATCCTCAGCAGTCCAACGTCCACCCGCCTGATTCACCCCAGCCAGCAACCGCTTCGCGGTCTCGCCCCTATAAAAACCATCAAAGCCCTTATTGGCCAATAACGACAAAGTCCGCGCCAATTCCGGCTGTTTGAAAATATCACCCTCATCCATCGGCTTACCGCCACGGAGATAGACTTCACGTGTCCCCGGATAACGCTCCATCACTTCACGGCGCGACTGATACCCCTCCACCATACGCCTGTACACAGGAAACCCCGCAGACGCAATGCGGATAGCCGGTGCCAATGTTTGTCTCAATGGCAACTTGCCATAATGCTCAGCTAGTTCAACAAGTGCTGCCGGTAACCCCGGGATACCTGCCGACCAAGGCCCGTTGATCGAACGGTCATGATCCAGTTGACCATCCTTGTTTAGAAACGTACCCAGATTAACCGACGCCGGCGCGTATTCCCGCGCATCCAGCATGACATCACGCCCCGTCTTGGCATCATGAAGCAGAAAAAAGCCACCGCCGCCCAAACCAGAACTAATGGGTTCAACCACCGACAACGTGGAAGACACCGCCACTGCAGCATCGAAAGCATTCCCACCCTGCTTCAGAATCTGCAGCCCAGCATCCGTCGCCAAATAATGACTACTAGCAATCACTGCACCAGGCGGGACTCTGGCGACTCCCTCCCGTAACAGTGCTACCTCTGTCTGCTCTGCAGAGACGTGCGAGAAAAAAACACAGAGCAACAAGAAACAACGAGGAAATAAACTCATAAATCAGGAGATTCCTTTTCATACAACTCGGGATCGTTGCGTTGCAACTGCTGCAACTTACTAAGCAGTTGCTCCCGCGTTTCCAACAGACCAGGATCTGGATCAATACACTCCACCGGGCAAACAACCACGCATTGCGGCTCATCGTAATGACCAACACACTCGGTACAGCGCAGCGGATCAATGATGTAGATCGTCTCCCCCATCGAAATCGCCCGATTCGGACAGACCGGCTCACACACATCGCAATTAACGCACAACGCATTAATCCTTAACGACATCACAGATGTCTCAAAGAAAAGGCCAACCACATCATGCACAGCGACATCACGCAACCACCACCGTTAAAAAAACAGCAATCCCAGCAAACAAGCCATCGAAGCTAACGCCCATGACGGGGATATTCATAAAGACGCAAGCACGCATCTGCCTGCTCCCAGCAACACCTGCTGCCTCATTTTGCTTCGACAAAAACATACTCAGCCCCACTGGACTGCACCACTTTTTGCACGCGAGCATTGTCAGCACTCATCCCAATGAAAAGCACATGCACTCCCTTCATCGAACCGGCCTGCACCTTATTGAACGCAGCCACAATCAAATCGGCCATCTTGGCCGACGCCGAAGAACCAAACACCACCAGCGTCCCCGGCTGCACCCCACGCCCCAACGCACTCGTGACATTCTCTAATTGGCGATCATACTTTCCTTTGAAATCAGGATCAGACGCCGGCGGCAAATAGTACAAAAACGGACTACCGGTACTATTGCCCAAGTGATTGGAAACAACCTGGCCAAGATACGTCTTCCAAGCAGCATCATCATCCTTCGCCGGAACAGTCGGCACTGAAGAAGCAACATCCGCCACCGTTTGAGCTGCTTTCTGACCACAAGCGGCCAAAACAAAAACAAACGAAGCAACCACCACCACACGCAACATGTTATTCATTGCTCTTGCCTTACAGATTATGGATAAAACAGAAAAACATCGTGTACCCCTAAAGATTCTGACGTAACGCCGCAACGACCGCCGCAGGTGCAAAGCCGGAAACATCTCCGCCAAGCCGCGCAATCTCACGCACCAGCGAAGACGAAATAAAACTATGCTGCTCCGCCGGAGTCAGAAATAATGTCTCAACTTCAGGGATCAGATGACGATTCATACTCGCCATCTGGAACTCATACTCGAAATCCGAAACCGCACGCAAGCCACGCAGCAACACACCCGCGCCAACGTGACGCACAAAATGCGCTAACAATGTATCGAACCCAATGACCTGCACATTTTCATGCTGGCACAACGCCTCACGCGCCAGAGTCACACGCTGCTGCAACGGCAGAGAAGGTCCCTTGGATGGACTCTGCGCAACACCAACCACAACCGACTCAAACAGCGGAGCAGCACGACTCACTAAATCAATGTGACCATTAGTGATCGGATCGAAGGTGCCAGGATAGACGGCGATGCGGCGATTAACCACGCTCATACAGACGATACTGACTTAGAACCAACAGGCAGTGTAACAGCCGGATACCGATACAACGCATAGCACACTTCACGCGTGCGACCGTCACGATGCAACTCCCAACCTGGCAGCATCACTGGTTCCAGATCAACCGGAGACTCCATATACAACCACGCTGCGGCCGCCACGTGCAGCGCCAATCGCACCACCACCGTCTCCCACACCCCAGCAGCAAACGGCGGATCAAGAAAGATAATATCGAAACGCGCCGCAGCAGGCCGTTGCAACCACTGCAACGCATCAGCCTGCACAATCTCCACCTGATCCTGAGCACCAAGCCGCGCCACCTGCTCACGCAACAGGACCACCAACTCCGCGTGACGTTCGACCAGTACCGCCCTCGCCGCACCACGCGACACCGCTTCCAATCCCAACGCACCGCTCCCAGCAAACAAATCCAGAACATGTGCCCCCGGCAACACAGGCATCAACCAATTGAACAGCGTTTCGCGCACACGGCTACTGGTCGGACGTAACCCAGGCAGTTCCGGCACTCTCAAGCGCGTATTCCGCCAGCGGCCACCGATAATCCGTACATGTCCTTCACCACAAACACGCACCGGTAACACACGCCGATGATTCATCGGCAAACAAAAAACAACGGATGACAAGAGAAGAACATCGACCGCCAGACACCAAAAAAGAAACCCAATGATACCTCCCGACTGACCAGAAGCCTTGAAAGCATCACCGACGACCCATACCCCCTCGCCATCCCCGCATCGAATGCGGCACACCTTTTATGGAGCTTAACAACGATGACCCTCGAAGCAGACAAACAGACCCACGGCTTCCAAACGGAAGTCAAACAGTTACTGCAACTGATGATCCACTCCCTGTACTCAAACAAGGAGATTTTCCTACGCGAATTAATCTCCAATGCTGCCGATGCTGCGGACAAACTGCGCTTTGAGGCATTGAGCGCCCCCTCATTACTGGAAGAAGATCCCAACCTGCGCATCCGCGTTGAGTTTGATAAACAAGCACACACCATCACCATTGATGACAACGGCATTGGTATGAGTCGTGATGAGGCCATTGCACACCTGGGCACGATTGCCAAGTCAGGCACCGCGGATTTCCTCAAAACACTGTCTGGCGATCAACGCAAAGACGCCAACCTCATTGGCCAATTCGGTGTCGGCTTCTACAGTGCCTTTATTGTCGCCGACCACGTCGACGTCTACAGCCGCCGCGCCGGACTGACAGCAGCCGAGGGCGTACACTGGTCGAGCAAAGGTGAAGGCAACTTTGAAGTGGCCACCATTGATAAACCGCAACGCGGTACCCGCGTCGTGCTCCACCTGAAAGAAAATGAACAACACTTTGCAGAAGGATGGACCCTACGCAGCACCCTGAAAAAATATTCCGACCACATCGGCCTCCCCATTGAAATGCTCAAGGAACACCACGGCAAGGAGGAAGAAAAAGACACCCCCAAAGAAGCCGAGTGGGAAGCCGTCAACAAAGCCAGCGCCCTATGGACACGCCCCAAAAACGACATTAAGGATGAGGAATACCAGGAATTCTATAAACACATCTCACACGATATGACCAACCCGCTCGCCTGGAGCCATAACAAGGTCGAAGGCAAGCTGGAATACACCTCCTTACTCTATGTCCCAACACGCGCACCATTTGACCTGTACCACCGCAATGCTGCCAAGGGACTGAAACTGTATGTACAACGTGTTTTCATCATGGATCAAGCGGAACAGTTCCTGCCGCTCTACCTGCGTTTCATCAAGGGCGTTGTTGACTCTGCCGACCTCTCGCTGAACGTCTCCCGCGAGATCCTCCAATCTGGCCCAGTCGTGGACTCCATGAAAGCCGCACTGAGCAAACGCGCCCTGGACATGCTTGAAAAACTCGCCAAAGACGCCCCAGAAGATTACAAAACCTTCTGGAAAAACTTTGGCCAGGTACTGAAAGAAGGACCCGCCGAGGATTACAGCAACCGCGAGAAAGTCGCCAGCCTGCTGCGCTTTGCCTCAACCTACGACACCTCCGGTGATCCCTCCGTCGCACTCACCGATTACATCGCACGCATGAAAGAAGGTCAGGACAAGCTCTACTACCTGACCGGAGAATCCTACGCACAAATCAAGGACAGCCCATACCTGGAAGTATTCCGTAAAAAAGGCATTGAAGTACTGCTACTGGTAGACCGCATTGACGAGTGGTTGATGAACTACTTACATGAATTCGACGGCAAATCCTTTGTCGACATTGCACGCGGCGATCTGGACCTCGGAAACCTCGACAGCGAAGCAGACAAAAAAGCACAAGAGGAAATCGCAAAAACCAAAGAAGCATTAGCCAGCCGGATCAAAGCCACACTGGGAGAAGATGTTGCCGAAGTGCGCGTCTCACATCGCCTGACCGATTCACCCGCAGTACTCGCCATCGGCGAAGGCGATCTCGGCCTGCAAATGCGTCAGTTACTCGAAGCTAGCGGCCAGAAAGTTCCAGAAACAAAACCCGTCTTCGAATTCAACCCAAGCCACCCACTCATCGAGAAACTGGACGCCGAACAAGACATGGACCGTTTTGCGGACTTGAGCCACATCCTGTTCGATCAAGCCGCACTCGCTGCCGGAGACAGTTTGAAAGACCCGGCCAACTACGTGCGCCGCCTCAACAAACTCCTACTGGAACTATCGGCCTAAAAAACAACTGGATGCAATGGGCAGCACAGCAACACGCCCGCAGCAACACACCAACAATGCCCCTGAATGTTCAGGGGCATTGTCCTTCAGGCGCTACACACGAAACCTTATTTAGATCCGCTAATCTCAAGCAAACGCTGCCAAGTGGAGGAACAAAAACGTTCCTCAAATACACTCAAAAAAACATCAATGCCTCAGCACGCTGCATCACACCCTACGTTCTTTCATTTATCCACCGCGCTTTCCACCTTCAAACTGCTTGCGAATCTGCGCATCCACCGCAGCGATTGCCGTCATATTCATCACGCGCCGTGACGTGGTGCTACTCGTCAAAATATGCACTGCCTTGGAAATACCCATCAAAATCGGGCCAATCGCCACACCATCGGTAAACACACGCACCAAGTTGTAAGCAATATTGGCCGCCTCCAAATTTGGAAACACAAACAGATTAGCCCGACCTTTCAACGTTGTATTGGGCATAATGCGCTCGCGCAGCACCTCATCCCACGCTGTATCCGCCTGCATCTCCCCATCAATATTCAACCTGGGGCTACGCTTGAGCAGCAGCTCACGCACCTGGCGCATCTTCAATGCATCACGCGAATCGTGACTACCAAAATTACTGTGCGACAGTAACGCCACACTCGGCTCAATGCCAAACAACCTCAAGCGGTAACACGCCTGCAACGTGGCCTCGGTAATCTGCTCGGCGCTCGGATCTTCCTGCACATGGGTATCCACAAAGAAAAACGCACCATGTTGGTTAATCACGCCTGTCATCGCCGCCGTTGAACTCACCCGAGGTTCCAGAGGGATCACACTGCGCGCATAACCGAGCCTCTTATGGAAACGACCGACGGCTCCAGTCAACAACGCATCGGCCTCACCACGTGCAACCATCACCGAGGCAATCAGAGTAGGACGCGAACGCATTAACTCCTTCGCCGCACTGACCGTCACCCCACGACGCTCCGTCACCCCATGGTAGTACTGCCAATAATCGTTGAAGCGAGGATCATCGTGGATATTGGTCACCTCGAAATCGACACCAACCTTCATGCGCAGCCCCATGCGCTGAATCCTGCTTTCGATCACATCCGGACGACCAATCAGAATCGGGAACGCCAACCCTTCGTCAATCACATTCTGCACCGCACGCAGAATCACCTCTTCCTCACCCTCGGCATACACCACCCGCTGCTTATCAGCACGCGCACGATCGTAAACCGGCTTCATCATCAAGCTGGTGCGGTAAACAAATTGGCTCAACTTGTCATGGTAGGCGCTCATATCCGTAATCGGGCGGGTCGCCACCCCAGAATCCATCGCCGCCTGCGCCACCGCCGAAGACAGTTCCACTAATAAACGTGGGTCAAGCGGACGCGGAATCAAATACTCCCGGCCAAAACTTGGCGTCTCACCACCGTAAGCAGCGCCCAGATCGGAAGCCTCACACCGTGCTAACGCAGCAATCGCCTTAACGCAAGCAATCTTCATCTCCTCATTGATCGTGGTCGCACCCACATCCAACGCACCACGGAACAAGTAGGGAAAACACAAAACATTGTTGATTTGATTTGGATAATCCGAACGCCCAGTTCCAATAATGGCATCCGTACGCACCGCACATACCGCCTCAGGCATGATCTCCGGAATGGGATTGGCCAAGGCAAAGATCACTGGGTCAGGCGCCATCGTCGCCACCATCTCTGGCGTCAAGATGCCAGCAGCAGAAAGCCCAAGAAAAATATCCGCACCCTCCACAATCTCCGCCAAAGTGCGCTTATCCGTATCCCGTGCATAACGCTGCTTCTCCGGATCCAAATCGGTACGGCCAGTATGGATCACCCCCTCCCGGTCATAAGCCAGAATGTTATCCGGGTTCAACCCCAGCGAAACCAGCATATTGACGCAGGAGACACCCGCCGCTCCCATGCCGGTGGTTGCCAACTTCACCTCTCCGATCTTCTTTCCAGTGATGACCATCGCGTTAAGCACAGCCGCACCGACAATGATCGCAGTACCGTGCTGATCATCGTGAAAGACCGGAATACTCATCCGCTCACGCAACTTACGCTCGACGATGAAACATTCCGGGGCTTTGATGTCCTCTAAGTTCACACCACCGAAAGTCGGCTCCAGACTGGCAATAATGTCTACCAACTTATCCGGGTCAGACTCGTCAATCTCGATATCAAACACATCAATGCCAGCGAACTTCTGAAACAGCACGCCCTTGCCTTCCATCACCGGCTTACCCGCCAGTGGACCAATGTTCCCCAAACCCAACACCGCAGTGCCGTTGGAAATCACCGCAACCAAGTTACCGCGCGCCGTGAGCTCACTTGCCTGCTGAGGATTTTCGACAATCGCTTGGCAAGCAAACGCCACACCTGGGGAATACGCCAACGACAAATCACGCTGCGTCAGCATTGGCTTGGTTGCGACCACCTTGATCTTACCGGCTGGCTGCGTGCGGTGATAATCAATCGCCGCCTGTTTAAATGTATCGTTTGACATCGCGCTTGAATACCTAAATAGGCGTAGGAAGAGCCCACTCTAACTACATACCAATGACGAGACCTGTCACGCAACAGTGACAGCCGATGCTAAATACGGCACCACAAACCCCAAAGCGTATAACACCACCATCGCAGCAACACGCACTGCGATGACTAACTAAAGACTCAACGCGACACAGACGGCTCAGCATCATTGGCATGTAGTGACTGGTATGCAGCTTCACTGCCATCCAGTGCAATTTTGAGCTGCTCATAGTTCAACGCATTCTCCCAACGCGAAACTACCAGCGTAGCCACTGCATTGCCAATAAAATTGGTCAGTGAGCGGCACTCACTCATAAAGCGATCTACACCCAAGATTAGTGCCATGCCCGCAATCGGCACTTCCGGCACCACCGCCAACGTTGCTGCCAAAGTAATAAAACCAGCACCGGACACACCGGCTGCCCCTTTAGAACTCAACATCGCCACCAAAAACAAAGCAAGCTGATGCGCTGGCGTCAGCTCCGTGTTGGTTGCCTGAGCAATAAACAACGCCGCTAACGTCATATAAATATTGGTGCCATCCAGATTAAAAGAGTAACCAGTGGGCACAACCAGTCCAACCACGGACTTTCCACACCCCGCCTGCACCATCTTTTCCATTAGCGACGGCAACGCCGACTCCGAAGACGAAGTCCCCAACACCAGCAACAGCTCCGCCTTCAAATAGCGAATCAGTTTTAATATTGAAAAACCACACAACCAACTCACGGCACCCAAAATCACCAACACAAACAACAGCGAAGTGAGATAGAACGAGCCAACCAACCCCCCCAAATTCACCAATGAATCAACTCCATACTTACCAATCGTGAACGCAATCGCTCCGAATGCACCGATAGGAGCCATTTTCATCAACATCTGGACAAGCTTGAATACTGGTACGGTCAACGCATCCAGTAAATTGAGCACAGGCTTACCACGTTCCCCAGCAAGCGCCAACGCAATACCGAACAACACTGCCACAAACAACACCTGCAAAATATTGTCCCCAACAAACGGACTCAACAGTGTCTTCGGGATGATGTCCATCAAAAAGCCAACCAACGTCAAATCGTGTGATTTCTCCACATAATTTGCGATCTCCCCCTGATGGAGATCTACTGGATTAATGTTCATGCCCGCACCTGGATGCACCACATGAGCAACGACCAAACCCAGCAGCAAGGCTAGCGTGGAAAAGAAAAGGAAATACACCATCGCCTTACCAAATACGCGAGCCACCGTCCCCACATGCGCAACGCTAGCGATCCCTGTCACGATTGTCAGAAAAATCACTGGCGAGATAATCATCTTCACCAGCTTGATAAAGGCATCCCCCAACGGCTTGAGTTGCTGACCCACAGCAGGATAACAATGGCCTAACAGCGCCCCCAGGATAATCGCGATGATCACCCAGAAATACAACTGTAAATAAAAAGGATTATAAGGTTTATGCGGGGCAGGCCCATTGGCCCGAGAGCTGGGATGCATGAAACAAACTCCGGTAGACAAAACGGAACCGCATAGCGCGGGCTTCAAATGATGCAATTCTCGAACGAAGACGTAATCATACAGATAACCTATTGGTACTAACCTCCGTAAAGATTGACACCCGGAGCTTAAGATTAAGTCCTTGTGAATTCTTTTACTATTTGCTCAAATTCCGTTAAGGCGCTTGAAAACACCGTCGCACCTGTAAAAGCCCGTCCCAGAAATGCACTTGCCTCCTATGGAATGCCTCGGCAACAACAACCCCATACATTAATCTGAAGTTCAGAGAACCGCTATGCGCCCCATCAAGTTTCTTTTCACTCTATGCCTAACAAGCACCGCTTCCGCTGCCGTCGCTGGCGACTTTAACCACTGGCCATTGCAATATACCTTTGGCAACGCAACAGAGGCTTCGTTAACCGGAAACTTTGCTTACGACTACAACAACTTCTCTGGTGATGATCGTCTTAAAGACAGAAATTTTATGCGCCGCAAAGAATTGGGTATCTCAATTAAAAAGAAGGATGTCTATGACGCCGCTGTTGCCTTTGACTTCCAATCCAAACTGTGGCTTGACGTTTTCTTCCGCTTTGAAACAAAAGCACTCTTTGACCAGGATTACGGTCGTATCCGCCTAGGCTACATGAAAACCCCAGTGGGTATGGAAGCACTCGCCAGCTCACGCGCTGGAAGCTTCATGGAAACTGCACTGCCGGTGCAATCCATCTATGAAGGGCGCCGTACCGGCGTGGAATGGGTGCTGGAACGTCCACAGTACCTGCTGCAAACCGGTGCCTACGGCGGAAAAGATCTACAAGGCGACAACCCGGGCACCACCCAAGCCATCCGTGCAATATGGACTCCGTTCAAGAGCACTGGCGACGTACTGCACTTGGGCGTGTCCTATTCACAGGAAAACCCACGCGGCTACCATAACGGCTCAAACGTATCCTTCAGCCCACGCACCCGGGTACGCGCCCGTCCAGAAAGCGGACTGACCGACGTGCGCCTCATCGACTCGGGCACCCTGGTTGACGTTGACAAAATCCAACGCAACGGCTTGGAACAACTATGGATCCACGGCCCACTCCTGGTACAGAGCGAAGCACTGCATATCAAAGTGACACGTAATAACGGCCTACCCACTTACAACGGCAACGGCCAGTACATCTACGGCAGTTGGATACTGACTGGCGAATCCCGGCCTTACACAGCCGGCACCGTTGGCAATGTCACTCCCATGCACGACTACGGCGCAGTCGAATTACTGGCCCGCTACAGCCGCCTCAACCTGGATAACGGCAGCATCCTCGGCGGGCGTCAACACGACTGGACTGTCGGCGCCAACTGGTACCTCACCAACTACTTCAAATTCCAAGCAAACTACGTCAAAGTCAACGCTACTCGCCTTGGCACACGTACCACACCGGATATTGTCGAGCTACGCGCCCAAGTTCATTTTTGAACCATGAGCCACATCACGTGGTAACAGCACATGATGTAGCATTTGGCACATTTCCAGGTACCAACCCTAAATCATCATGACAGCGGCACTGGACGCGTGCCGCTGCTATTTTCGATCATCATGAGAAACGATATGACCGCAACAGGTCATATCGTCCAGTCAGCGCACCCGATACAAACGATGCAACCTACGGCACTCACACATGCTGTACATACCACCACTGCAACCATTCACAACCACTGCCTGGAGAACATCATCGCATTGGCTGGAGGAGGAGCAACGGGACACCGCTCAGCGAATAGAAGAATCAAAACCATCCAGAGACAGACAAACAGCCCGACACTGGAACGCACCCAACACACTCCCCATACCTCAACCATGACACCATTGACCACGGCAGCATGAAGCTGACAGCAATCGACACTTCCGTCCCCACTTACACAGCACGTACTGAACATAGACAGCCGCCGCCCTAACATCGGTCTTCAGCAACACTCACCTACTACCCCAGGGAGAGGATCAGGTATTGCCACACACAACGGCTGTCGCCCCCCCTTGCCATACTCAACAGCCGCTGACACATTCATTTGCTGCACACCACCCATACGAGCATCGCACCAGGCATCCCCCAGCACTCAGCACCAACCACATTTGGCTGACACAGAGGACGAGCAATGTTCATTCAGCAGCAACATTGCCTGGCCATGCTGTGCTAGAGCAACAGACATAAACAAAACATGCCACTGAAACAACAGAGCCAAACACCACCTACCGTACAAAGCGCGATCCTACAAACCACCCAAGACAGCAATACCACCCTTCATTGCAGTCTGGAACACTTACCGCAAGGGGTGGTGATTATCGACGCCGAACTGCGTCTAGCTGCTTGGAATACACGTTACGTCGAACTCTTCCACTTCCCCCCGGAACTGATGCAAGTCGGCCAACCGATCGAAGATTTATTCCGTTACAACGCAGAGCGTGGCCTCCTTGGTGATGGCCCCATTGAAGAGGCAATCCAACGCCGCCTCAACCACCTGCGCAGCGGCAAGGCACACATCCGTGAAAGCGAGAAAGAAGACGGCACAGTACTGGAAATTCGCGGAAATTCCCTGCCAGAGGGTGGCTTCGTCACCAGCTACACCGACATCACCAGCTACAAAAACGCCACACGCGAACTACGTTTACTCGCCGACACACTCGAACACCGTGTCGCCGAGCGCACTCGCGACCTGGACCAAGCACGCCTTGAAGCCGAGAATGCCAATCGTTATAAAACCCGTTTCATCGCCTCAGCAGTACACGATCTACTGCAACCACTCAATGCAGCACGCATGTTTGTAGCAATGTTGCGCAAACAATTGCACGACACAGATGCACTGCGCATCGCCAACAACATTGATGGGGCGCTGATCGCAGAAGATGCCATCCTCAGCAGTCTACTGGACATCTCGCGGCTTGAATCAGGTACCTTAAAAACGCAAGTGCATCACTTTGCACTGGGAACACTGCTAGAAACGCTGGCAGGTGAATTTGGCATCCTTGCGCAAAGTCGCGGAATCTCCCTCAAATGGGTACCAAGCCATGCCATCGTATACAGCGACGAAACATTACTTCGGCGGATTTTGCAGAATTTCCTTTCTAACGCAATCCGCTACACCCCGCGCGGACGCGTGCTGATAGGCTGCCGGCGACATGGCAACTGGTTACGCATCGAAGTACATGACCAAGGACCGGGCATTCCCGAAAGCTTGCAAAGCGAAATCTTCGAGGAATTTCGACGCCTTGATGACGGCGTAGTCAACGACCGCGGTGCCGGCCTTGGATTGGCCATCGTCGAACGCATCGGACGCCTGCTCAACCACCCTATCGGACTACGCTCCACACTTGGACATGGCAGCACGTTTTCAGTCAGCGTACCACTGGAGCAGATCACAACAACCCACCCCGTATTCACACGGACACCAATGCCCACCCGCGAGCTGGATGATGACCCGATGCTGCATGGCTGCCAGGTCTGGTGTATAGACAACGACCCGAGCGTCTGCCAAATCATCCACACCCTGCTGGAACGCTGGCACTGTGCGGTTGGCTTTACCGGGAGTCTGGACGAAGCACTCATCACCGCCGCCACTGCACCACCGCCCGAACTGATCCTGATGGACACCAGTATCGATGAACACGGCGACACCCCTCTAATACCATTGCTGATGACACACTGGGGACACACACCACGCGTGATCCTGATGACCTCCGAAGAAGATCCAACCCTACGCGACCGGGCATTGAATCGAGGCTGGGGCTTCCTGGGAAAACCTATACGGCCACCGGCATTACGTGCACTGATGACACAAACACTGCTACGCCAAGACTGAACACAACACAGAACATCCTTCACCAGCCGCGTTTATAAAGCCGTGTCTAGGCTTCAGGCTCAAGCGACTTCACCAATACCGCTGCCTGGGTACGGCTATAGCACTCCAATTTTTTCAAAATGGCTGTTACATGCACCTTGACGGTGTTTTCCGCCAAACCCAATTCATACGCAATTTGTTTATTTAACAGGCCATCAGCCAAGCACAACAACACACGGAATTGTTGTGGAGTCAGTCGAGCCAATTTAACGGCTAACTGGGTATCGGCTTCAGAACACTCCACCAACATCGGTGGGAACCAGGTGCAGCCATCCAACACTGCAGCAACCACTTCCGTTATCGTCTCCGGTGGTGAGGACTTGGGAATAAAACCAGCAGCACCGAATTGCTGCGCACGACGGATCACCCGTGGGTGATCATTAGAAGAAATCACCACCACAGGGATATCCGGGTGCTCACCACGCACATGCAATAACGCCGAAAAACCTCGCGCGCCTGGCATTGCCAAATCCAACAACACCAATTCCGTTTGTGGATATGCCTGCAATGCCGACCTGAGCGTCGCGGCACTGGAAGCATCCAGCACCTGGGCATCCTGAAAATTTTCGCGCAGCACTTGAATCACCGCATTGCGAAATAGTGGATGGTCATCGGCCACCAGGATCAGCATCTCACTCATGTGTGCAGTCTGGCACGATGACCACATGCACAGCAGCCCAATCCAACAGCAGCATCCAGCAGTTAAGAGAAGAGACACTTCATTAACGCCCTCGCACGACACAACCCTCATGACCTCAACAACGCTCCGCTGCATGCTCGCAACCACCTATTTCTAATGATCAATACAACGACCTGCATCACCCCCCAAAACCCATGATGCCCCACCTCACAGCAACACGACTAACACAGGTATACCGCACCATCCCACAAGACAGCACACCGCAATGAAGCATGCTTGCGGATACAGCGACAACACAGCAATGACACAAATCCATAAGCACTGATTAGCACCGCAAGACAGCAACAGACAAACCCGCCAACGCAACGCTGGGGAGCCATATCACGCTGCGCGCGCGCCTGCATGACGCCAGAATCTCTAATGGACACATGCGATCCCAATGCACGATCCCACTGACGTATGCGTCCCACGATCAATGCCATGAGCGGCCAGCACCTGACTAAAGCGCAATACACACGCCACCTCGTACCCTCATACACTGAGCACTCAACGGGGCGGCAACATGCTACTGCGCCACGTATACAAAAATTGACGACGCTTCAACGTATCCAGATACACCAGCAGCCCTGGTCCAAGTGCAATGGGACGGAACATGGACACAATACGATCACTCCCCGGTAACACCGGCATCAGCCGTACTTCATGCGACAGGACCCGTTGGCCGCGCTCTGACAACAAATAATCAAGGAAACGCTGCGCCTCAGACACATGCACGCCACCACGCGGGATCACAGCGGTACGCAATGCCAGCAGGGTGTAATCCTCAGGCTGCACGATACCAAGAGGCACACCAGCATCCACGCGCGCCTGCGCATACGAACCAAGGACGTTATAGGCCAATAGCAATTCGCCGCTGGCGACACGCTCCAACAACGCCCCTGTCCCTGCTTCCAACTGCACTCGTTCCTCCCCCATCGCCTCCCACAACGCGCCAGCAATGCTGCCGAGCTGCGCATCCTGAGTGCTCAATAGATAACCCACCGCACTGCGCTCCACATCATAGGTTCCAATCTGACCACGCAATGGCGCCTCAGGGGCGCGCAGCAACGCAAGCAATTGGTGGCGGGTGCGTGGCACCTGCGGCGACGGCAGCCGCCGGGTGTTGTAGACGATGACCGCTGGTTCATAACCGATCCCGAACACCTCATAACGCCACTGCGCCCAGGTCGGCAGTGCCCTGGTTCGCGACGAACGATAGGCCAATGCGTGGCCGTCATTTGCCAGCTTGATCTGTAAATCCATACTCGCGCTGATCAACAGATCCGGTGGTGGCTGACTTGATGCCGGATGCAGATAACGGTGATAGATCTGCGATGCAATCTGCTCCTCATAGATCACTTCGCTTCCAGGATGCAGGCGCTGATAATCAGCAATGACCACGGCAAACCTCTCCACATCGTTAGCCCCTTGAATGCGCAGTTGTGCGGTCACCGGGCCTTTGGTTGAAAAATGCCGTATCTCACCAGGATGTGCCCACACCATAAAATGGCAGGTCAATAACAGCAGCAAAACGGCAACACGGATCATGATGCGGGTCACCGAGGAAAACCTAGGGTGATCATCAGGCCGCCACCAATGCGATTAGATAGATCGATACGGCCACGATGGTTATCAATGATCCGTTTCACAATCGCCAATCCCAGACCCGCCCCCCCTGGGGATGCATGCACGCCACGCACAAAACGCTCAAACACACGCTCAGCCTCACTAGGAGCAATCCCCGGACCTTGATCGGCCAATGTCAAGACACACTCATGTGCGTCACTGGTCAATGTCAACTGCAAGCTGCCACCCCCGTATTTGCAGGCATTGTCGACCAAATTTTTCAGTGCTTCGCGCAGCAACAAGGCATCACCACGTATCCATGCTGGATGCGGATCATTCGTCCACTGCACACATAGCATCTCCTCCCTATATGGCACGACTTCAGACACGGCCTGGTGGATCAACTCGAGCAGATTCACCTCCTCAAAGTGCTGTATCTGGGTACGATGAATCGCACTGGCATCACTCAGCAACTGGTTAAGCAAGCGACTCATGTGGCTTGCATTACGCTCAATCGCCGTCAAACTGCAACGCAACTGGAACGCATCCCCTTCCTCCAATGCAAGCTGCGCCTGAGCACGCAATGCAGCCAGTGGGGTACGCATCTGATGCGCGGCTTCCCCCATAAACGCACGTAACGTTTCATTACTGTTGGACAGCCGCTCCATAAAGTGGTTCAGTGCACCGACCATCTGCGCCATTTCTTGCGGCGGCGCAGTCGTCAACGGCTTTAGATCCCAGGGTTGGCGCTGCGCTAAATCACGCTCAATCCGACGCAACGGCCACAACGCGCGATATACACCCAACGCAACCAAGGGCAGTGACAACAGCGTCAAGACAGCAATCACCAACAACGCGTTCACCACCATTTCATGCGCCAACGCATCACGTGCCTGCCGGGTCTGACCAACTTGCACATACACCTCAGTCAGTGTTGCCACTGAAGCAAGCGTCCTTGCCACCGCGACGAACCGCACCAGCTCACCGCTGTAGTCAGCATCGAACAGCAAGGGTGCCTCCCCAGGCAACGGCACACGCGGTGGTGACGGTAGGTCACCATACCCGGTCATAATGTGGCCGTGTACATCGTAAACACGATAAAAAACCCGGTCTTCAGGTGCCATCGCCAATACGTCCAACGCCACATAAGGCAGATCCACCTGCCACTGTCCATCGACCAGCGAGACGCTGCCCAAGATCGATAACGCAGAGGACACCAACAAATGGTCATAAGAACCGTCAGCAGCACGCTGCCCGTAGTCACGCGCGGCAAAGAACAGGAACACGGTGCTCATCATCGAGAATGCGCCGAGATACAACCACAAGGTACGGCGGATCGAACCACCGTTAATCGCACGCTTCATGGCCCCTAGCCTCAACGATCGGTTCGAGGAGATAGCCTGCACGACGCACAGTCACGATACGCAGTGGCGCCGCTTCCAATTTCCTACGCAACCGTGCCACATAAAGTTCAATCGCATTCGGCCCGGCATTGTCATCAAAATTGAACAAGCTGTTGCCAATCTCGTCTTTACCCACGATTTGACCCAACCGGGCAATCAATATCTCCAGAAGCCGGTATTCACGATTAGGTAATTTGATCGGCTCACCGTTCAAACAGATGCGATGCGCTGCATTATCAAACTCAAAGCCGCCAATCCGCACCACTTCACTGGCATTACCACGGTTACGACGCAACAAGACACGGCAACGCGCCTCAAACTCACGAAAGTCGAACGGTTTGCTCAAGTAGTCGTCGGCACCAACATTCAACGTATACACACGATCTTCAATGGCATCACGTGCCGTCAGTATCAGCACCGGTGTCGTGTCGCCACGCTGGCGCAACTCACTCAGCAACTGCAAGCCATCCAAACTGGGTAAGCCAATATCCAACACCACCAGGTCAAAGCGCTGGTAACGCAACACGCCCGCAGCAGCTAGACCATCGCTCTGCCAATCCACCGCATGCCCGTGACGCCGCATGCGCCGGATGATCGCATCGGCAAGATCAGCATTGTCCTCAATCAACAATAGGCGCATTGAATCTCATCAAATCCAAGGGCTTCGTAAAGACCAACGTGCGTACCTCAATGCAGTGACACCTCACTCTTGATATTCAATGTCTGTCCGTGGCTTGGCGTCATTGACAGGTCAATGACAGCTTTGCCCACCTAAGCTGAAGGTATTCACCTGAGGTTCTGCTCAAGTTTCACACACCACACAGCACATGGGAGGGTATGTGGCGATACGACGCCTGCGCACTATTTTTGTTTCCCTACTGCTAGGCTTAGCCGCCTCGGCCACTCAGGCGGCCGATCGCAGTGACCGCAATGTAACCGCCAAACTGGAAGGACGATTTGAATGGGATTTTGCACTATTCGACAACGACACTCGCGGGACTCCAAATCGCAGCAATAACGAGATCCGCAGATTCTGGCTTGATGTGACGGGTAAGGTTTTCGCCTTCGACTACACGATAGAAGGCAATTTCACAAATTTGCAGGATAAGTTCAAAGGAAAAAGTATCGAGATGGGAGATGTCTATCTCAGACACGACTTTGGCAACACCGGCACGCTGACCCTCGGACAGTTCAAACAACATTTCAGCCTAGACGACCGCACCAGCCCTGACTACGGCCAATTCTTGGAACGCAGTGGAGGCGCCAATACACTGGCACCGGAGTACCACAAGGGTGTGTCATGGAAAGCCACACACCAAAACACCACTTGGTGGGTCAGCGCCTACAGCCTGGACAGCATTAGTCTCTCCAACGTCAACGGGCGTGGACTCGGTGGCCGCGGAACCTGGTCGCCAGACACACCAGAGGGCGACGTGCTGCATCTTGGCCTGTCGCTGGCACACCAGCGTTACGATCATCCCGGCAGCGACGGCATGACCGCCTTAAGCATCCGCCCACTCCCGGCTGGGCACCTGTCCGACAACAGTGGCATTACGCTGGCACATTTCGCCAACGGACGCGATACCAAAGTAAACAGATGGGCACTGGAATACGCGCAAGTGCGCGGACCGCTGTCATGGCAAAGTGAGTATATCGGCGGTGCATTCAACGACGGCATGCAACGCGCCACTGTGCAATCGGCCTACGGCTTTGTCAGTTGGTTCGTCACGGGTGAATCTCGTACCTACGACCGCAAAACTGGACGATTCACACGCATCAAAACACTGCACAATCCACGTGGCGCATTAGAATTGGCGCTACGATACGATCGCATGTGGGGCAACCAACACCACAACAACCAACCCAATTTCCTCAATGCGTCCACCGCCTCCTGTACACTGGGCGTAAACTGGTACATTAAACCCAACCTAAGACTGATGCTCAACCTGATCGACAGCCGTAATCGCGACCGTTTGGCCGGCACCGTTTTAGACCATACCCGGGCATTGACCGGGCGTTTACATTACGACTTTTAGTATGCCCCTCAGCGCCGACACACACGTCGAAATATTGACTTTCAGCCAAGTGCTACGCCGCAATAGGTGCGGCGTATGCGCGATAACGGCATGCTATCGCCTCCCACCTGCAACATTCCAAGGAAACTCTCCATGCTGACTGCGCTCGGCTTCGGAATGGTCATCACCTTCATGTATTTGATAATGAGCAAGCGGCTTTCGCCGCTGGTCTCACTGATCATCGTGCCCATTGTGTTCGCATTGGCTGGCGGCTTCGGCTCCAGCATGAGCGAAATGATGCTTGAAGGGATCAAAAAGATTGCGCCAACCGGCGTGATGCTGATGTTCGCCATTCTTTACTTCGGGGTGATGATTGATGCTGGCCTGTTCGATCCGCTCGTACGGCGCATTCTGCGGATAGTCAAAGGCGATCCGATGAAGATCGTTATGGGTACGGCAATCCTGGCGCTACTGATCTCACTCGACGGTGACGGTTCGACAACCTACATGATCACCGTCTCGGCAATGCTACCGCTGTACCAGCGTCTGGGCCTAAACGCACTGAATCTGACTTGCGTGACCATCCTGGCCGGCGGAGTGATGAACCTGACACCATGGGGCGGCCCAACCGCACGCGCGGCGACCGCGCTACGTGTCGATCCAGCCGATGTCTTCATCCCCCTCATCCCGGCGATGGGCATCGCCATCATCGGCATTCTGACGCTGGCATGGTGGCTAGGCATGAAGGAACGCAAACGTCTGGGTGTGGCCAAATTGCCTAACAGCGGCGCTTGGAATGGTTACGCAATGCACGATGATGAAGATGCGCTGCCCACCATGGAAGGCGATGCCGAAGATATCAAGCGACCCAAGCTGCTGTGGGTGAATTTTGCGCTCACTATCGCCCTGATGGCCGGATTAGTCGTTGGCATACTTCCGATGCCCATCCTGTTCATGATCGGCTTCGCATTAGCGCTCCTGATTAATTATCCAAACTTGGCAGAACAACGCCGTCGTGTGGTTAATCATGCAGGGAACGTTCTTTCAGTGGTCTCGTTGATCTTTGCTGCCGGCATCTTCACAGGCATCTTGTCAAACACTGGAATGGTCGACGCGATGTCACGCAGCTTTCTGGCACTCATACCAGACAGCTTGGGGCCCTACTTGGCGGTGATTACTGCTATCGCCAGCATGCCCTTCACTTTTTTTATGTCCAACGATGCGTTCTATTTCGGTGTGCTCCCGATCCTATCCGAAGCCGCCAGCCACTACGGCATTACCCCTGTAGAAATGGCACGTGCCTCATTGGCTGGGCAACCGGTACATCTACTGAGTCCACTCGTTCCTTCCACCTACCTACTGGTCGGACTTGCCAAAGTAGATTTCGGTGACCACCAGCGTTTTTCCCTCAAATGGGCGGTGTTAATCTCAATGGTGCTATTACTCAGTAGCCTATTGTTTTTGATTTACCCACTGGCCGCATGAACTTGACTTCTCATCTAATCTCCACACGCCCACTTTTAATTTCTACAAGGAGTCTCGTATGACCCTTCGCATCGCCTACGTCACCAGCGGCATGGGCAGTATCGGAACTGCAATCTGCCAGAAGTTGGCACGCAACGGCCATACCGTGGTGGCTGGCTGTGGCCCCAACTCGCCTCGCAAAGCTAACTGGCTGCGTGAGCAACGTGAACTTGGCTTCGACTTCATCGCCTCTGAAGGCAATGCTGCCGATTGGGATTCAACGGTATCCGCCTTTGCCAAGGTAAAAGCCGAGGTCGGCGAGATTGACGTTTTGGTCAATAACGCCGGTAACAACCGCGACATGCTGTTCCGGCAAATGGGCCGTGAAGACTGGAACAGTGTCATCAGTAGCAACCTCAATTCACTGTTCAATATCACTAAACAAGTCATTGACGCCATGACCGCGCGCAATTGGGGACGTATCGTCAACATTGGTTCGGTGAGCGCGCACAAAGGTCAAATAGGCCAAGTGAACTATGCCACTGCAAAAGCCGCAATGCACGGCTTCACGCGTGCACTTGCACAAGAAGTCGCTACCCGCAACGTCACCGTAAATACAATTTCCCCAGGGTATATCGCCAGCGCTGCAATCAGCAGTTTCCCCCCAGATGTCCTTGACCGTCTCGCCAACTCAGTACCAATGCGGCGCTTGGGCAAAGCCGAAGAAGTCGCTGGGCTATGCGCTTGGCTGGTTTCAGATGAAGCTGCCTACGTCACAGGTGCCGACTACGCAGTTAACGGTGGCTTACGCATGGAGTGAAGCCGCCTGCGGCATGGTGACTTCTTCTCTTCGATAGTCACATAGTCACTTATCATCTTGACGACCTTACTACCGGGCTTATATGGCATCCCCTCACACGTTCGAGGGAATCGGCGGCTGGCTTCTATGAAGCCAATAAGGCTGAAATCATCGCCAGTAACATATAGATCGGAAGCTGCAAATAACGCATTGCAAGGCAGTACTCACTGGCTCCGTTACATGCTCCAACAGCCTACTTCCCAAGTCACTTCTTCATGAGAGAGACTTGCGCTTCCTCTTGGACGCCCAGAAAAATAAAAATCACAAAGATCGCTATCCAAGATTTGCATCATCCCTAACATGAGACTGCGACGTGAACCTCATTATTAAAAGATGGCCAGCCAAGCCCGAGGAAGAGAGCACAACACGAGGTGGTATGCGAATCGCCACGATTGGTGATACCTGGCGCTTCACGGGGAATCTGACGCGCTATCGATCGAAAGAAGACATCGAACACTAATTCATCTAAAACAAGCAATCCAAGGATCAAAAACAGACTCCACCCTGTCCTAGCCCTATCTATCACAGCTTTCAAATTATTTTTTCTGAGGCAACACTTTTCCGAGAGAACAACGCACCGACGTCCCATTCCAACAAGCCAATTAAAATTAAAAACAAGCAAAAGCTGCGTGACTTTCTATACTGTGATGACTGGGAATCTTCAGACCAGATGAGCAAATGCCTTCTGGCACCAATCAATGATCGGGTTCCAAAGGATTCCTAAAGCCAACAGAGCAAACACATTAATACTCAGAATGACTCTCAGAACACGACCATCATTCACTGGGAGCGGCTCACCAACGGGCTCATCAAAATACATCACTTTAATGACACGAAGATAATAGTAAGCACCAATCACCGCACAGATCACCCCAAGAATCGCCAACCACAGCATGCCCCCTGAACTGCAGCACCGAGCACAGCCAATTTTGTCCAAAATCCTAAGAAAGGAGGAATACCAGCTAACGAAGCCATGACACATAAGAGCAAGCACGCCATCCAAGGATGACGCGTGCTCAATCCTTTAAAGTCGTCAATATTCTCAGCCTCGGAACCGCGACTTGACATCGCAATAATCGCTCCAAACGAAGCGGTAGACATGATTGCGTAACTCAACACATAGAACATGGACGAGGAATAACCGCGTATACCGCCACCAGACATACCCATCATCAAAAAACCGACATGAGAGACAGTCGAGTAAGCCAGCATACGCTTCAAGTTGGTCTGCACAATCGCCATCAGATTGCCAATCACCAAGGAGAGCGCCGCCAGACCACCAAAAATCAAATGCCACTGCGGGGACAATGGACCGACACCCACTTCCAATAGTCGATAAGCCATACCGAATGCTGCCAACTTTGGCGCCGAACTGATAAACAAAACAATGGGTGTCGGCGCCCCTTGATACACATCGGGCAACCACATATGAAACGGCACGGCACCAAGTTTAAAAGCTACTCCGGCAATCAAAAATACCGTACCCGTCAACAGCAGCGTCTTTTCCGATGAACCATGGATCACATCGCTGATACCAGGCAGACTGAGTGTGCCAGTGGCGCCATAAATCAAAGACATTCCATATAACAGCAAACCAGAGGCCAACGAACCAAGCACGATGTACTTCATCGCTGCCTCAGTCGATATTTTGCTATCGCGATTGACCGCAACCAACGCATAGGAACAAAGCGCCAACAGCTCAAGCCCCAGGTACACCATCAGCAAGTGACCCGCAGACACCAGGACCATCATCCCCAAGGTGGCAAACAACACGAGCACTGGAATTTCACCCTGGAACAAGTTGCGCTCACGCAAGTAACTCCACCCGTAAACCAAACTTAGGGCGCTGACCAAGACAATCACTACTTTCATCATATCGGCAGCGCTATCACGCACAAACATCCCATGAAACGCTGCACCTTGCCCGCCAACACCGGCGACTAACATGGACAACACAACAACCAAAATCGCAACCGAAAGAAAATGCGTCCAAACCTTCCGCACTTGACCGATAAATAGATCGATCATCAACAATGCAAAGGTACTAGCTAGAAGGACTAGCTCCGGCAACAAGGGAGCCAGATCGGCAATGTTTAACCCAGATGTCGGCATGGTCATTATCGAATCCTGAAATCAATTGTGCCGCAGCCGATCACAGCTTGCTCACGGCAATCTGAGTAGTGAGCTTGACAATGGAAGAATCCATCAAATCAATAAGCGGCTTAGGATACAGCCCCAACACCAACACACCAATCGCGAACAACACGAGTACGGAAGCTTCCCGAAAATTAATGTCTTTCAATGCGGCGACATGCGTATTAGCAACCTCTCCAAAAAACACACGTTTATAGAGCCACAGCGTGTAGGCAGCGGTAATCACTAGCGTCGTCCCTGCACCGAATGCCACCAGTGGGTGCTTTTGAAAACTGGCAAGGATCACCATGAATTCACCAACAAAACCACTGGTTCCCGGCAAGCCCGCATTTGCCATATAGAACAATATGGCAAACGTCGCAAACCACGGCATCACATTCACCACCCCACCGTAATCAGCGATACGGCGGGTATGCATGCGATCGTACAGCACACCAATACAAGTGAACATTGCACCAGAGACGAAACCGTGCGAAATCATTTGCACCATGGCCCCCTGTAATCCAAGACGCGCAGCATCTGTATTACCAAAGTCACGTACCAAGGTGAAGGCAATGAAGATCCCCAATGTCACGAAGCCCATATGCGCAATTGAAGAATAGGCAATCAGTTTCTTCATATCCTCCTGTACCAGCGCAACCAAGCCGACATAGATCACCGCAATTAAGGACAACGCAATAACCACCCAAGCAAACTCGTGGCTCGCATCCGGGACAATCGGCAGATTGAAACGCAAGAAACCGTAGCCACCAATCTTCAACGCAATCGCCGCCAGGATCACTGAACCTGCAGTCGGCGCTTCCACGTGAGCATCCGGCAACCATGTATGCACCGGGAACATTGGGACCTTGACCGCAAAAGCAATCAAGAAGGCAAAGAACAACCACGTCTGCTCTTTGGCACTGAGCTGCATTGCATACAAATCAGCCAGCTGAAAGCTCCCCCCCTTCAAATACAGGTAGATCAAGCCAACCAACATCAACACCGAACCGAGAAAGGTATAAAGAAAAAACTTGATCGCTGCATAGATACGACGTGGACCACCCCAGACACCGATGATCAAGAACATCGGAATCAACATCGCCTCGAAGAACACATAGAAAAGCATTGCGTCCGTCGCAGCGAAGATACCGATTGTCACCCCTTCAAGAATGAGAAACGCCGCCACGTATTGGGGAACACGCTGCTGGATCGACCCCCAGGAACCGATCAATACCAATACAGTCACCAACGTTGTCAACAGCACCAGCGCGATCGCGATGCCATCCACACCAAGGTTGTAACCAATACTGTACGTCTGGATCCAGACATGCTGCTCAACAAACTGCAACGCATCTTTAGCAATATCGTAACCACCCAACAAGTGCAGACTGAATCCGAAGGTAACCAGCGCGACCGCTAACGCTGCCCAACGAGCAACATGGGCGTTGCGCAACCCCATAATCAAGAGGCCACCAATGATCGGCAGCCAAATTAAGACAGACAGTAGAGGCCAATTCGACACGTATTTTTATTCCGTAACAGATCAACGCCAAAAACACATCAGCACTGCCAACAAAGCGATCAAACCAATGATCATTGCGAAGGCATAGTGATAGACAAAACCAGATTGCGTGCGACGTAACACATTCGCCACCACATCAATCAGGCGTGCCGAACCATTCACCAAAACACCATCCACCACATGGGTATCAATCGCGCGGGAAACATTACCAAGCTTGAGGCCCCATCCGGAAAAACCACCGATCCACAACGCATCAAAACCGTACTTGTTCTCCAGAATACGCACCGGCAACGAGAAGGTTTCACGTATTTTCACTGGCCATTGCGGTTTCCATAGATACAGCAACACGGCAAGCAAGAAGCCGGCAACCGTTAAAAAGAATGGTGCCGACATCATCCCATGCAGCGCAAAAGCCACCGGGCCGCGGAATTCCTCACCCAAAACAGCAACTGTATTCTGTGCCGGATCATAAAAATCAATGATGCCTGTAAAGAATGAGACAGTCTGACCCCAGATCACCTCAACGGCATGATGGCCTGCCCAGTCCGTACCAAACAGCATCGGACCAATCGTGAAGAAGCCCAACGCAATAGAAGGGATTGCCAGAAAAATTAGCGGCAATGTCACTACCCATGGCGATTCTTGCGGCTCATGCACACCATGCGCATGTTCATCATTTGACGTGTGTGTATTTACATGGTCATCAGCATCATGTCCGCCTCCAACACGGCGGAAACGCTCCTCACCATGAAAGGTCAGAAACAACAAGCGGAAGCTGTAGAAACTCGTCACCAGTACACCGCCGAGCACCGCCCAGTAACCGTAAGTCGCTACCCAACTGTGTGCATGCTCAGCATGATAAGCCGCTGCCTCAATGATGGTGTCCTTGGAATAGAATCCAGAAAAGAACGGCGTCCCCACCAAAGCCAACGTACCAATCACACTGGTGATATAGGTTATTGGCATGTACTTACGTAGCCCGCCCATCTTGCGCATATCTTGCTCATGATGCATGCCAATAATGACTGAGCCAGCCGCAAGAAATAGCAATGCTTTAAAGAACGCGTGCGTCATCAGGTGGAACACAGCCGCCGAATACGCCGACACACCCAGTGCCACTGTCATATAACCCAACTGCGATAAGGTGGAATACGCCACGACACGCTTAATGTCATTCTGCACCATGCCGATCAACCCCGTAAAAAATGCGGTCGTGGCACCAACGAACAACACGAACTGCAACGCAACCTCACTGAGTTGGAACAACGGTGACATGCGTGCAACCATAAAAATGCCTGCCGTCACCATCGTGGCCGCATGGATTAACGCTGAAATAGGAGTTGGCCCTTCCATGGAATCAGGCAACCACACGTGCAACGGAACCTGTGCGGACTTACCCATCGCACCGATAAACAAACAAATACACACCAACGTCGCCGTTGACCAACTCAGCGGCCCCATGACGTGGATGATGCTGCCAAACACGTCGACATTACCGCTCCACACGTTAGTGGTTTGTCCCACCAAGCTACCCACGTTGGCAAAGACCACTGAATAATCCAATGTGCCAAACGTGTACAGAACCAAACTAATGCCAAGCAAGAAACCGAAGTCACCAACGCGATTCACCAAAAACGCCTTCATGTTGGCAAATATCGCACTCGGCCGCTTGAACCAAAAACCGATCAAGAGGTAAGACACCAATCCCACTGCCTCCCAACCGAAAAACAACTGTAAAAAGTTGTTGCTCATCACCAAAGTGAGCATCGAGAAGGTGAATAGAGAGATATAACTAAAAAAGCGCTGATACCCCGGATCTTCTTCCATGTAGCCGATGGTATACAGATGGACCAACAGCGACACAAACGTCACCACAACCATCATTACCGCAGTGAGACGATCAATCATGAAGCCGACATGGGCAGAATACTCACCCACCTGGAAGAAGGTATAGAGATTCTGATTAAACGGTGCCGCTCCCTGTCCAACGAGCTGGTAAAGCGTCCAACACGACAACGCGCAACTGACAGCAACACCCAAAAGGGTGACACAATGCGCCCCCTTGCGGCCGACCTGGCGCCCTAACAATCCGGCAATAATGCTGCCAAGCAGTGGAGCAAGGACCACAGCAATCAGCATATTCTTGGAAAGAGTAATATCCATCTGCGGATCAGCCCTTCAGAGCATCGACTTCGGCCACATTAATCGTGTGGCGGGTACGGAACAGGGTGACCAGGATCGCGAGGCCAATGGCAGCCTCTGCAGCAGCAACGGTCAAGATAAAAAACACGAACAATTGGCCCGCAGTGTCACCAAGCTGACGAGAGAAGGCAATGAAGTTGACATTGACGGCCAACAACATCAGCTCGATAGACATCAACAATACGATGACATTCTTACGATTCAGAAAGATACCCGCAAGACTGATACAAAATAGGACTGCTCCCAACGCAAGAAGATGACCCAGGCTAATCACGGCTTTATCTCCTGTACATCGTTGTTGGTATCACTCCGAATCGGAACCACAGAAACCGGTTTTTCAGTTGGCATGCTAACGATACGCAGGCGATCAGCAGACTTCACCCGAGTTTGCTGACCCGGATCCTGAGTCTTCACACCCTCACGCTTGCGCAGCGTTAGCATCACGGCAGCGATCACAGCCACCGTCAGAATGACTGCCGCAAACTCAAACGGGAACAAAAAGTCGGTGAACAAACTATGAGCCAACCAGATTAGATTGGACGTATCAGCAGCCTGAGCAGCAGCATTATCCACAGGGAACGGCGTCGCCATGCGCATCTTCACGCCGATCAACACCACCATCTGCACCAGCATCACCCCAGCCACCAATAGACCAACGGGCAAATATCTGACCCAACCCTCACGTAATCGACTGGTATCGATATCCAACATCATCACCACAAACAAGAACAGCACCATCACCGCGCCAACGTAGACCAACACCAAAGTCACTCCCAGGAACTCGGCACCAACGAGCAACCAGATGCAGGCCATGGAAAAGAACGTCAAAATCAGACATAACACGGCATACACCGGATGACGCACACTGATAACGGCACCAGCCGCTGCAACAGCGACAGCGGAAAAGAGATAGAAAGCAATATTTACCCAATCCATCATGACCTCAACGGAAAGCGGCATCGGCAGCACGACGTTCGGCGATCTCTGCTTCAAATCGATCACCGATGGCCAATAACTGCGGTTTAGTCACAATATTCTCCCCACGTTTCTCAAAGTGATATTCAAGAATGTGAGTCTCCACAATCGAATCAACAGGGCAACTCTCTTCGCAAAAACCGCAAAAAATACATTTGAACAAATCAATGTCGTAACGCGTGGTACGACGCGTGCCATCTTCACGTTTGGCAGAATCAATCGTAATTGCCAACGCAGGGCATACCGCTTCACAGAGCTTGCAAGCGATACAACGTTCCTCACCATTAGGATAACGGCGCAGCGCATGCAGGCCACGGAAACGTGGTGATTGTGGAAACTTCTCCATCGGATACAACACGGTGTATTTCGGCCTGAAGGTGTATTTCAACGTCAGCCACAATCCAGCCAACAGTTCAAGTAACAGCAGGCTCTTGAAGTAATGCATCACTCTGTTCATCACTTACACGCCCTTTTGAATCACACCGGAAAACACCATTAATGCCGTCACTGCGATCCACACAATCGTCAGTGGGATAAACACCTTCCACCCCAAACGCATAATCTGGTCGTAACGATATCGGGGGAAACTCGCACGGAACCAAATATAGGCGCTTGCAAAAAACAAGACCTTAAGCAGCAACCACGGCCAACCACCGTTCCACACCCAATCAATCAACGGTGAAACCTGACCACTCACCCATCCCTGGATTGGACTCAACCAACCGCCCAGGAAAAAAATAGAAATCAATAAACTGACCAAAATCATATTGGCGTATTCGGCCAAGAAAAAAAGCGCAAATACACTGCCGGAATATTCCACCATATGTCCGGCGACAATTTCAGACTCACCCTCCACAACATCAAACGGAGAACGATTCGTTTCAGCCACACCAGATACCCAATACACAATAAACAAGGGGAATAACGGAATCAAAAACCAATCAAAGAAACCAGAACTGCCCGCCTGCGCCATCACAATCTGAGACAGATTGAGACTGCCCGCAGCAATCATCACACCGACCAAAGCAAAGCCCATCGCAATTTCGTAGCTGACGACCTGAGCCGCTGAACGCATTGCCCCCAGGAAGGCATACTTCGAATTAGAGGCCCAACCGGCCAAAATGATGCCGTAGACACCCAGCGAAGTCATCGCCAACAAATACAACAAGCCCACATTGGCGTTAGACAACACTAATTTTGTATCAAAGGGCACAACGGCCCAAGCGGCGAATGAGGGCGCTAACGTCAACAACGGCGCGATCACAAAAATCGCCTTATGCGCCTTGCTAGGATATAGAACCTCTTTAAACAGAAGTTTGAAAACGTCCGCGAAAGCTTGAAAGAGACCCATGCCGACATACATCGGCCCATGACGCACATGCATCCAACCGATCAGTTTGCGTTCCCACACCACATAGAACGCCACCGACACAATTAATGGGATAGCGATCATGAGTATCTTCAAGACGGTCCACAACACGACACCAATGTCTCCAAACCCGAGAAACCATTGGTGCAACGGATCAACCACATTCAAGAACCATGTATTCATACAGCCACCATCGTGACGCGACCAGCACCGATTGGTGCGGTGGCACCGTGACCCGTTTCGATCCAGACCGTACCCAAGGCGACACGCGTGTCTAACACCACTGGCAGCGTCGCTTTGCCAGCAGCCGTACTCACTTTAACCATCTGGCCAGCGACCACTTGCAATTGCTTCGCCTGCTCTGGATGTAACGCCAGGGCTGGAGCAACATTCAGCGGATGCGCCTGCAATGCAGCAGCACGACGTACGACGGCATCCGTACGATAGATCGCCGGTGTCGCCGCCACTTCCAACCCCTCCTGCGCTGCAATCGGCTGTGCCGATGTCGAAGGAACCACGGGGTGCGGCCGCAACTGCGCACGCAAACCCGCCAAATCGAGAAAATCAAAACCGGATAGCCCCAACTCACCTCCCAAGGCACGCAGCACACGCCATCCCTCACGGGCCTCAAGCGGTAATTTGCCGCCTGGCTTAGCCGCCTGAGTGCGACCATCAAGATTAGTCAATGTCCCATCAATCTCAGGTAATAAACCAATAGGCAAGATGACATCCGCGACATCACGGGTTGAGACACAAGCGAAATGACTGAACGCGACCACCTTGGCACCATGCAGTACCTGACGCGCGGTCGCCGTGTCGGCAAAGTCCAAGCCCGGCTCAATACCGTACAACACATAAGCCTGACAAGGCTCGACAAGCATCGCAGCAGCATCACGACCTGTCGGCAACACACCGTGCTGGGTAAGTCCAATCGAATTAGCCCCTTGCGGGATGCGGCACAAGGCCGCACCGGTCGTCTCAGCGAACTGACGCGCCGCCGCCCGCAACGTGGCTGCTTGCGGGTGATTCTCGGCCAGTGCACCGACCACAATGACCACACGGGCAGCCGCTTTCGCCGCATTGAGCAAAGCCGCATCGGTCAACGCATTGGCTAACTGCGACGGAGGAACGATGGACTTCCCAGTCAGCGAGAAAGTGAAGTCAAAATCGACCGGATTTACCGCGTACACCTTGGCGCCGTTGCAAGTGACCGCTTTGCGGAGGCGTGCATGCAACAACGGTAACTCCTGACGTATGTTGCTTCCGAATAAGACGACCAGATCGGCGTTGCCGATCTCTGCCAACGGCAATGCAAACGGCTCGGCCACAGCAACATCAGAAAAATCACGGTTGAAGATCCGATGATCAAGGTGACCGGTGCCCAGACCCGCTGCCAGACGTGCCAACAATGCCCCCTCTTCGTTCGACGTAGCAGGATGCACCAAAACACCAAGCGCATCGCCACGATGCGCACTCAAGATCTCAGCGGCAGCGGACACACCCTCGGCCCAACTCACTTCCAACCACTGGTCACCAACCTTCTTTAGCGGCTTGACCGCACGATCCGCCGCGTACAACCCCTGATGCGAATAACGATCACGATCAGACAACCAACACTCGTTCACATACTCATTGTCACGCGGCACCGTACGTAACACTTCGCCCTGACGCACATGCAGAAATAAGTTGGAACCCATCGCATCGTGATACCCCAACGACTGGTAGGCCATTAATTCCCACGGTCTAGCACGAAACTGAAATACCTTGTTCGTCAATGCACCGACCGGGCACACATCGACCACGTTCCCAGATAACTCAGTAATAAGTGGTTTACCGTCATAAGTACCGATTTGCAGATTCTCTCCACGGTACATACCGCCCAACTCATAGGTACCAGCAATGTCAGCGGTAAAACGCACACAACGCGTGCATTGAATACAGCGGGTCATCTCGGTAGCGACCAACGGACCAATGTCCTCATCCGGTACCACGCGTTTACGCTCATGAAAGCGGCTGACCGAGCGACCATAGCCCATTGAAACATCCTGCAACTCGCACTCGCCTCCCTGATCACAAATCGGACAATCCAGGGGATGATTGATGAGCAAGAACTCCATCACGCTACGCTGATATTGCAGGGCTTTTTCACTGCGGGTGCGGACTTTCATCCCCTCCATCACCGGCGTAGCACAGGCTGGCAAAGGCTTCGGCACCTTCTCGACATCGACAAGACACATTCTGCAATTGGCCGCGATTGGCAACTTCTCGTGGTAACAAAAACGCGGGATCGGAATACCAGCGTTATCTGCAGCCTGAATAATCATTGAACCTTTCGGTACAACTAAATTCTGGCCATCAATTTCAATGGTGACACGATCAGGCCGCACCTCAGGATTCACAGATTGGTCACTCATGCAGCCACTCTCGCCTTGTCATCCACAATCGACCGACCATGAACAATGTAGTACTCAAATTCATCCCAGAATTGGCGCAGGAACCCTTGGATTGGCCAAGCTGCAGCTTCACCAAACGCACAAATGGTATGCCCCTCAATCTGCCCCGCCACAACTTTAAGCTGGTGCAGATCCTCCATCGTGGCCTGGCCAGCAACGATACGCTCCAAAACGCGGTGCATCCAACCGGTCCCCTCACGGCACGGAGTACACTGGCCACACGATTCCTTATGAAAAAACTGCGAGATGCGGCAGGCAAAACGGACACAACAGACACTGTCATCAAGCACAACAATCCCCCCCGAGCCTAAACCGCTACCCAGCACACGCAGTGTGTCGTAGTCCATCTGAAGGCCCTGCAACTGCTCGGCTTTCAATACCGGCATGGATACTCCCCCCGGAATTGCAGCTTTCAGAGCGCGACCTGGCCGCAGGCCACCAGCCATCTCCAGCAATTCATCAAAGGTGGTGCCTAAGGGTACCTCGAAGTTACCCCCTTGCTGCACGCACCCCGAGACGGAGAAGATCTTAGAGCCACCGTTTTTAGTCTTGCTCAGAGACAAAAACCACTCCGGACCATTGCGAATAATGGCTGGCACTGCGGCATACGTCTCAGTGTTGTTGATCGTTGATGGCTTGCCGTACAAGCCAAAATTGGCAGGAAAGGGGGGCTTGTAGCGAGGCTGCCCCTTCTTGCCTTCCAGAGACTCCATGAGCGCAGTCTCTTCACCACAGATGTAGGCACCAGCACCAAGCACCGCATAGATATCGATATCTACGCCACTTCCCAAAACGCTCTTACCAAGCCAACCATGTGTGTAAGCATCGGCCAGCGCCTGTTCAAAATGTTCGAACGGCTCGTGGTGGAACTCCCCACGCAAATAGTTGTAAGCCACAGTGGAACCAGTGGCATAACATGCAATCGCCATCCCCTCCACCACGGAATGCGGGTTATAGCGCAGGATGTCACGATCTTTACAGGTTCCCGGTTCGGACTCGTCCGAGTTACACAGAATATATTTTTGCATGGTGCCCTTCGGCATGAAGGACCATTTGAGACCCGTCGGAAAACCTGCACCACCACGACCCCGCAGATTCGACTGCTTGACCATGTCTATGACCTGCTCCGGAGGGATCTTTTCCTCAAAAATCTTGCGTAACGCAGTGTAGCCGCCGGTCTTCAAATAGCTTTCATACGACCAAGGAATTTCATAATGCAACGTGGTATAGATCACTTGGTGCGGCTGAGGTGCCGGGCCAACCGGTCCCTTGGATACGTGAGGATGTCCCATGACGTTACTCCAAGCCGTCTAACAACTGGTCAACCTTCTCCTTGGTCAGACGCTCATGATAATGACCGTTAATCACCATCATCGGAGCACCAGCACAAGCAGCAAGGCATTCTTCCTCACACTTGAGGTAAACACGGCCGTCAGCAGTGGATTGGCCAAGCTTGCAACCTAGTTTTTCCTCCGCATAGCTCACCAAATCCTCAGCACCGTTGAGCCAACAACTGACATTGGTGCAGAAAGCAACATTATGGCGGCCAACCTTCCGCGTCTCAAACATTGAGTAGAAAGTAGCAACCTCATAAGCCCATACGGACGGAATATCCAGATATTTGGCCACAGCGGCGATGAGCTCATCCGTCAACCAACCCTGATTTTGCTCCTGCGCGGCATACAGCCCCTGCAACAAGGCTGATCGCTTCTGATCCGCTGGAAACTTGGCAAGCCAATGATCAATGTGAGCCCGCGTGCGGTCACCCAATACCACCTGGGGATCCACATCACGCACCAGTTCAAAACTCTTTGTCGCCTTCATCGGTCGACCTCACCAAACACTAAATCATATGTACCAATCATGGCCACAACATCGGCCAACATATAGCCACGCACCACGGCATCCATTGAGGACAAGTGCGCAAATCCTGGAGCACGCAAATGCACACGAAACGGCTTATTGGCACCATCGGAGATCAAGTAACAACCAAACTCACCTTTCGGCGCCTCGACCGCACTGTAAGTTTCACCGGCAGGAACACAATAACCTTCGCTGAACAATTTAAAGTGGTGAATTAATGCCTCCATGTCGTCCTTCATGCTCTCACGCTTGGGCGGAGCAACTTTGCAGTTTTCAACCATCACCTGACCGGGATTCATCTTCAACCACTGCACACACTGTTTGATGATGCGATTCGACTCACGCATCTCAGCCACACGGCACAAATAACGGTCATAGCAATCACCACACGTGCCAAGCGGAATATCAAAATCGACCGCATCATATTTAGCGTAAGGCTGCTTCTTGCGCAGATCCCAAGCAATACCCGAGCCACGCAACATGACACCTGTCATTCCCCAGGCCTTGGCCACATCCGGCTCAATCACACCCACACCAACGGTGCGTTGCTTCCAGATACGGTTGTCAGTAAGTAACGTCTCATACTCGTCGATACGCTGCGGGAACGTGTCAGTGAAGTGCTCCAGAAAATCGAGCATTGAACCTTCGCGAGCGGCGTTCAGACGCTTCAGCGCCTTGCCCTTGTGCCAACGTGATTCCTTGTACTTGGGCATCGTATCCGGCAAATCACGATACACACCACCTGGACGATAGTAGGCTGCGTGCATGCGTGCGCCGCTGATCGCCTCATACACATCCATCAGCTCCTCACGCTCGCGAAACGCATACAACATCACAGCCATTGCGCCAAGGTCCAACGCATTGGACCCCAGCCACATCAAATGATTCAGAATACGCGTGATCTCATCGAACATCGTACGAATGTACTGCGCCCGCTCCGGCGCTTGGATGCCAATCAAAGTCTCAATGGCGCGTACGTAAGCGTGCTCATTGCACATCATCGACACATAGTCCAAGCGATCCATGTAACCGATGGATTGATTAAACGGCTTGGACTCAGCAAGTTTCTCAGTCCCGCGATGCAGCAGACCGATATGCGGATCCGCACGAACCACTGTCTCCCCGTCCATTTCAAGAATCAGACGCAACACCCCATGCGCGGCAGGATGCTGTGGACCGAAGTTCATCGTGTAATTACGAATCTCCTGCTTGGATTCAGTAGCATTGCTGGCAGAAGCCGCAGGCGCCTGGCGAATCTGATTCACTTAACAGTCTCCGAATGAGTAGATTCGCCCGCTGCAGCCCCAAAGCGGGGATCATCACGAATCACCCGCGGAACACTGACACGCGGCTCAACCGAGGTGACCGGGACATACACAACACGCTTCTTTTCCTCGTCGTAACGCACCTCAACGTTGCCGGTCAGCGGAAAATCCTTACGAAAGGGATGACCAATGAATCCATAGTCCGTCAGGATGCGACGCAAATCAGGGTGCCCCTCGAACACAATACCGAACAAATCAAATGCCTCACGCTCGAACCAATTCACCCCAGGCCATACGTCCGTCAGCGAAGCGACGATCGGTAACGCATCATTGGAAGCAAAACAACGCACCCGCAAACGCCGGTTATGCCGATAAGAAATGAGGTGCGCGAGCACTGCAAAGCGCTCCTGCGGAACATCCCACGGCTGAGTACCATCATTGCTGCCTGCACTTGGAAACTCACCCCAAGCAAAGCGGCCAACCGCCTTACCAGCAACGCCACGGCTGAACCCCTGCGCGGATACATCAGTGGTGTCCCACTCCGCATTGCCATAGCCAAGATAGTCCACTCCGCAAAGATCGGATAACTGTTCAAAGTCGAACTCGTCACGCAACGCTTTGCAAACGGCACACCACTCAACCACGGGCACATCAAGACTGATCTCACCACGCGGCTGGGCCACGGAGACCCGAACCGTTGGGAAGCGCGACATTAGACAATCAACGAAAGAAAGAGTTTGTTCTGCCATGTGGACTTGGCTGCTCAATAGTTGGCTATTCAGTAGATAGAAAACAACAGATCAACCTGCGATGGTCTTGGTTCGCCAGATCTTTTTCTGCAACTGCAAAATGCCGTAGACCAACGCTTCGGCAGTCGGCGGACAACCGGGAACATAGACATCCACGGGCACGATGCGATCACAACCGCGCACCACTGAATAAGAATAGTGATAGTAACCGCCACCATTAGCGCAACTACCCATAGAGATCACCCACTTCGGGTCAGGCATCTGATCGTAGACCTTGCGCAACGCCGGAGCCATTTTGTTAACAAGAGTACCCGCCACGATCATCACGTCAGACTGACGCGGCGAAGGACGAAATACTATTCCGTAACGGTCCAAATCCAGGCGGGCAGCACCAGCGTGCATCATTTCAACGGCACAGCAGGCCAAACCAAAGGTCATTGGCCACATCGAACCGGTACGCGCCCAGTTCAACAAAGCATCGACACTGGTTGTCACGTAGCCCTTTTGCAACAGTGGACTCTCCCCCTGCGGCCGTAGAATGTCATCCACCTGACCATCAGGGATCGGATTAGTCATCAGACGATCAATAGCCTGAATTACTCCCATTCCAGCGCTCCCTTCTTCCATACGTATATAAAACCAAGAAACAGCATCCCGACAAATAGCCCCATCGTGACAAGCGAACGCGCGCCAATATCCATGAACACCTGAGTCCAAGGCACGATGAAGATGATTTCTAAGTCGAAGACAATGAATTGAATCGCAATCAAGTAATAACGCACATCGAACTTCATCCGTGCGTCTTCGAAAGCCGAAAACCCACACTCATATGAGGAGAGCTTTTCGGAATCAGGGCGATGCGGACCGAGGAACCTGCCAATCAATATCAATGCAAGACCAATACCGGTAGCCACAACCAGAAAAATCAGAATCGGCAAATATTCGGCCAGCACAGCGATTCTCTTTCTAACCGATGCCCCCATAAAATAGGAAGACATAGGCATGCATTGGGGAGGGGATACAACAAGATTCTACCTGGCGATGATCACGACGCGCAAAAACAAACAAGCAAACATGGTGCCCAAGAGGGGACTCGAACCCCTACGACTTACGTCGCTACCACCTCAAGGTAGTGCGTCTACCAATTCCGCCACCTGGGCTTACGTTACGTGACCACCCTTACAAACGCAGCGTATTCTAACCACCTTCACCGTTTTTGCGAGTGATCGGAAGCTTTTTCCTTATCACCAACCGGTGTATTAGTGGACGTTGGCACCGCAGGAACTTGAAGCACTGGCGATGCCGCTTGGTCAGCGCCAGCAGCAGGAGCCGCAGGCACCTCCGTCATCAAACTATTCTGCTGCGCAACCGAATGGTGACCGCGACTGGCATACCAAGCCATGAATAGACTGATACCAAAGAACACTACAGCCAACCACTTCGTCGATTTCGAGAGGAAATTGGAAGCACCACGGGAACCGAATACGGTACCCGATGCGCCAGCACCAAAGCCAGACCCTGCCGCCGCACCCGTACCACGCTGCATCAAAATCAACACAATCATAGCGATGGCAACAAGAACATAGATCACATTAAGCAACAACATCTCGAATCAGCCTCCGAGTAAAGGAACGTTGCAGATCAGCCCTAAACCGTCGCACGAGCGATAGCCAAGAAATCATCAGCAACCAACGAAGCACCACCAATCAACCCACCATCGACATCCTGCTGGGAAAACAACTCAGCAGCATTGCAAGGCTTGATGCCGCCTCCGTATAGAATCAACAGAGAATCGCCGATTCTAGCATCTTGCCTCGCAATTTCACCACGAATAAAAGCGTGCATCGCTTGAACTTGGCTCGGATCCGCATGACGGCCAGTACCAATCGCCCAAACCGGCTCATAGGCAATCAAGCCACGGGCAACACCCTGCGGGCCAACCAGAGCCAACACAGGCGCAAGCTGCATCGCAATGGCAACCTCTGCCTGTCCAGCCTCACGCTGGGGCAAACTCTCCCCAACACATAGAATTGGTCGCAACCCAGCACTCAGAGCAGCAGCAAATTTACGCGCCACCAACTCACTGTCCTCATGGTGATACTCCCGACGTTCAGAATGCCCAACCAAAGTGTAATGAGCACCGACATCAGCCACCATCGCCGCCGAAACTTCCCCAGTGTAAGCACCTTTATCATGGTGACTGACGTTCTGCGCACCAAACGCCAAACCTTCCCCTTTGAAGCGCTGCGCCAAATCACTCAGATACAGCAATGGCGGCAAGATAATCACACTGACTCCAGGCAGCGGCAAACCAGCAGCGACCTGCGCAACCAATGCCTGTGCGAACGCGTGGCTACCATGCAACTTCCAATTCCCAGCCACAATCTTGGGACGCATAGGTTAGAAACTCCTGAAAATTCCAGTACGCAAGGATAGCCGATGTTCCATCGTCTTCTGAACAATGCCTATCCAATTCACATCACAGCCCCTCCCCAGCATCCACAGCAAGCGTTCCCTGCACTGTCAGCAACCAACACCCCACACCCCGGCATCTTTACATTCCCAATACACATATGACTGAACCACTTGACGTAAGCAACCTGACAATCACCCTACTGACGACACTGTCACCCACACACAGCCCATCAATGTCAGCATCTGACTGCCAACCAACTTCGGCACTACCATCACTGCACACGGTAAACAACCCGGTGCTGACCACCCTGCACCACTGTAAATGACGGCAACAACACACCACTTGGCGACACTGCCTCACTGGCCACTGCAAATTTAGCTTTCAAAAAAGAAACACGCGTCCCCATGCTGGAGGTTATACGTGGATCCTTCTGCTCCAGCGCAATACGCACCTTCACCGCGGCCTTTCCTTTATCCTCCGTGGGCACAATGGCAACGACATGCCCCGGGATGCGCCAGTCAGGATAAGCCGTCAACACCACCTCAATAGGCCTGCTCAATAAGCATGTTGACCTTCACATGACAGATGTAAACCTCATTCACGTCAACATCAATTTCTAGCAAATCCATATCCAAAATGGTGCCTATGCAAGAGCGGATAAAACCACTGCCGGCAGATAACGGCCAAACGCTCTCGCCCACCTGCGCCGCCTTCACAATCACCACACCGGCCAAAGGTACACGTACCACCGTGAAACCCAAGTTCATTTTGACCTGAGCAACCTGCGCCCGCGCCACATCGGCCACCTTGCGACTTGCTTCAAGCTGCGCTTTATGCGCTTTAAGCGTGGTCACCGCGGTACGCGACTGCTCCGCTGCCTACTTACTGAGCACACCGACACTGGACAACTCGCTGGCGCGGCGCGCCTCAGCCTCAGCCTGCACCAATTACGCCTGGAACTGCCCCACCTACGCCGCGGCTGCTTCGACACTGACCACAGCTGTGTTGAATTCAGTACGCAGCGCACTATCATCAAAACGCGCAATCACTTGCCCGGCCTTGACCGTGTCACCCTCTTCAATGAATAACTGAACCAAAACGCCGCTGACCTGCGCCGAAACCGTCGCTTGCCGTCTCGCGATCACATAGCCCGTCCCTTGCAGCAGCGGCGTTGCTGCACTAGAACGTGACGATATTGCCGTCACGCGCTGCACCAAAATAACCCCCTGGGTACGCCACCACACCACAGCAACCATCAAGTGAATCACAGCAATACTCACCACAATCGCCATCCAACGCCCCTTACCGCGACAATCATTGGCCCGCTGATCTTGCTCTATACGTCATTCATTCAATAACTTCGAATGATTCATGGCAGAGAATTTATTTAATGAACGTTACAGCTCTAGAACCGAGTCCCCCCCCCAGCTCCAGCACCGTATAAAGGCCAGAAAGAGAGTCACCTGATTGCACTCCAGTACTGCGGTATGAAAATCCACGACCTACTTACCAAACACGCGTGACATTTAAGGCAGCGCCAAAGCGTGCCTTTGGATTACCATGCGCGTCCCCAGACGTCACTCACAGCCTGATAGGGCACTCCTCCACATTGGTTTCACTCACTCAACAGGCGATAGGGTCTGCACTTTAGAGAACTGCAACCCTCACAACTAACACGCAATGGCTCCCGCCGCCCCATCAGCCAGCAACCTATCGCCGGTCATCCTCCTGAGGCATCGCACAAACGTCGTCGAACAGCGCTAGCTTCGCCTCGTCCAGAACCGCATAGGTCCGGTGACCACATCGGCTACCGATGCGATCTCCCTAGCGTCCCGTCTTGATCTTGTAAACCTCCAAGGTGTAGCCCCTGACATTCAGGAACAGGTTGCCCTTGGCTGGAACCCGCCACTTGCGGTCCAGCCACCTTGATCAGCGGATGAATCGATACCGTAGCCAACCTTCACATCAACGTGGTCTATCGCCGCCGCTCCTCTTCCCCGCGCAGACACAGCCAACCCGGTAGAGCGCGTCAACATCGGCGTATATCATGACGTGGACGCCCCAGATCTTCTTGTTTCCATCCATCAGGCAAGTCTCATCACTGGCTTCGTCGGCACCGCATAGATCGACCACATCCATGCACATCGACCCTGTGAGACACCACAGCCACATCGCATCGGCTCCTACTCATCTGCCTACCCCTTCGAAGCTCGCCCAACACCGTGACCTGCCGCGCAACACACTGTTTGACACAGTGATCAAACATCACAAACTGACATATCACATAGATTTCCCTGCGATCCTCCGCGCTACGCGCGCCGCCTTGAACCTCACCCAGAAACAACTTGCCAAGCGCCTAGGCGTCTGCTTCACCACGGTCAACCGCTGGGAAAGTGGCGGCAACACACCTCAGCATGCAGCGCATGCAAACCACCCTTGCTCTAGCGCAGGAAGCGGGGGTCCAAGGGACCGAAAGCCCCCCGCCAGCCGAAGCCGCCGCACAAGTGACGCGGCGGCGCACGGGGCGAGCGGCGACGGCCACGCCCACAACCAAACCGATGGAGCAGATGCTGTGGGATGCCGCCTGCTCGATCCGCGGCGAGAAGGACGCAGCTAAGTTCAAGGATTACCTGCTGCCCTTACTCTTCCTGAAGCGGCTGTCCGATGTTTTCGACGACAAAATCACACGGCTCGCCGAGGAATACGGCGATTGTGCCACCGCCCTGGAAATTGCCGAATCGGACCACTCACTGCTGCGGTTCTACCTGCCCCCGCAGGCTCGGTGGACGGTGATCAGCGGGCGTAAGTCGTTCAACTGGCCGCTGGATGAAGACGACCGTCCAACCGCGCCACGCGACATCGGCGAGCACCTCACTAAAGCCGTCCGTGCAGTGATCAAACAGAACCCGACACTCTCCGATGTAATCGACATCGTGGACTTCGCCGTCGAACGTAACAGCGAAGGCGACATCAATCCGGCCAAGCTGCGCGGCGTGGTCGAAACATTCTCCGACCTGCGCTACCACCTCGGACTCGCCCACGTACACCCTGATTTCCTCGGCCGCGCCTACGCATACCTACTACGCAAATTCGCCGAAGGTTCCGGACAGAGTGCCGGCGAGTTCTTCACCCCAACCAAGGTGGGCTTTTTGATGGCACACATCCTGCGCCCCAAGTCAGGCGACGCCTGTCACGACTATGCGTGCGACTCAGGCGGGTTACTCATCAAACTGCAGATCGTCTGCCCACGAACTTGACCCCACCAGCCGCGTCCCAGTGAAGTTGTCCGGCCAGGAACTCCAGGCAGACAACTACGCCATCGCGCAAATGAACGCAATCATCCACGATATGGAGGCCGAACTCGCCCGCGGCGACACCATGATCAACCCAAAGTTTCGCGCAGCCAACGGCAAAATCCCCAGCCACGACATCGTGGTGGCCAACCCGATGTGGAACCAGCCCTTTACGGCGGACCTATTCGCCAACGACCTTTTGACCGCTTCCGCACGGCAGGCGGCATCACCAGCGGCAAGAGAGACTGGGCATGGTTGCAGCACACCTTGGCGTGCCTGTACGACCACGGCCGCGCAGCGGTGGTACTTGACACCGGCGCGGTGACACGCGGCTCCGGCTCCAAGAACGAAGACAAGGAGCGCAGCATTCGCAAGTGGTTCGTGGATCAAGACCTGATCGACGGCGTCATCCTGCTGCCTGAGAACTTGTTCTACAACACCACAGCAGCGGGCGTAATCGTGGTGCTCAACAAACGCAAACCGGCGGCGCGAAAGGACAAGATCGTCCTGCTCAACGCCAGCCGCCGATACAAAAAGGGCAAACCCAAGAACTACATGCCTGAGGAGGACGTGCGGTCTTTAGCGGCGCTCTACCTCAAGGGCGAACCCGTCGCCGGGGAGCTGGCGGTTATCACCCAGCAACAAGCCGAAGAGGCAGACTACAACCTGAGTCCGGAGCGATGGGTGAGGCAGTCAGAGGACACCGATCATCGAAGCAGCGGTGACTTAGTTCGTCTTGCAAATGACCTGACAAAGAACGCAGATAACCTCTGGCATGAGCTTGAGCCGCTGCTTTGCCGCATTGCTTCGCAGGCAGAGGCGTCATGAAAAGCGTGCCGCTTAACGACACGTCGAACTTCGAGCTGATCAGCAGTCTTTGGATAAGGAACACGTGGACCCTTGAAGTCAGCCAGAGTCCTACGTAGCACGAACTTCGCAGGCGATGGGCTGCTCGACTTCGATGATGTGGTGGAGCTGGAGGTCGAGGATCGACACGTTGCCTCGCGGCAACTTCAACCCGGGGACATCATCATCGAACGCCCCGGTGGCGGCCCAAAGCAGCCCATCGGTAAAGCCGCACTCTTCGTCCCCTTCGACGATCACACCTACTTCTCCAGCAACTTCACAACAACGATTCGCATCCGAGATCGATCGCTATTCGACCCTGGCTACGTCGCCCTCTATTTGCACGCACTCTACCTTGATGAAGCTACTGAAACCCTCCAACGCGCAACAACGGGTATTCGCAATCTGGACTGGCGTGAGTACCTCCGAATCGAAGTGCCCGCGCATCCTCTGCAGGAACAACAGTCCCTCGCGCGCCTTATCATTGGCGTACGCACCGCCTATCGGCACGAACAGCACCTCTGTCAAACACTCATGGCACTGAAGCGCTCAGCGCTTAGCAGCATCTTCACACGCGGCCTGCACGGCGAAGCACAGAAGGACACCGAGATCGGGCCGATGCCGGAAAGCTGAGGGTTAGAACCCATCGCGGCACACTTCTCGGTTGTATCTGGTGGCACCCCATCTCGTGGCGACCCTGCCTATTGGACTGGCGGCAGCATCCCTTGGATCAAAACTACCGAGGTGGCGTACTGTCAGATTACGGAGACAAAGGAGCACATCACACCCAAAGGACTTCAAGACCCTGCGGCCAAGTTGCTACCGAAGGGAACCCTTTTGATGGCTATGTACGGCCAAGGCGTTACTCGAGGCAAAGTCGCGATTCTTGGTATCGAAGCCGCATGCAATCAGGCATGCGCGGCTATGGTTCCGATCAACAACCTAGTTCATACACGATACCTCTATCACTTTCTTACTTGACTTGGCGCTACGAGGATATTCGATCACTCGCCCACGGCGGGCAGCAACAGAACCTCAATTTGGAGATGGTTCGTGACCTTCTATTCGCAACACCTCCCTCGCACGCCGAGCAGGACGAGATTGTCTCAATCATTGACGCCATCGACCGCAAGATCGACCTGCACCGTCGCAAGCGCCATGTCCTTGAGGACATGTCCAAATCCCTGCTCCACAAACTGATGACCGGGGAAATTTCTGTATCGGATCTGGATCTGTCGGCACTGTCCCCAGCCTCGACGCAACACGAGGGGATCACCGCATGAGCACACTCAAAATCAGCGAAGCCGGGACCGTGCAGTTCCCCATGGTGAAACACGCGGTGGAGATCGGCTGGACATCAATCACGCCGGAGGATGCGCGCACCAAGCGCGGCGGCGAAGCCGGTACCTTCTTCCGTGACGTGCTGGAAGCCAAGCTCGCAGCGTTCAACCCCTGGATGTCTGCCGACACCATGCGCTCCGTGGTGGAAACCTTGGACGCACTGCCGGCCACCATTGAAGGCAACCGCAAGTTGCTGGCCTGGCTGCGCGGCGAACATCAGTGGTACGACGCCTCCGCAAAGCGCCACCGACCGGTGACACTCATCGACTTCACACACGTGGCGGACAACCTGTTTCATGTGACCTGGGAATGGAAGATCAAACCACCCGCACGCAAGGGCAACCGCGCCGATGTCATGTTCCTCATCAACGGCGTACCGGTGATGATCGTCGAACACAAAAACCCGAAGGACGGCGACGCCATTGAGCGTGCCATCAAGCAACTGCGTCGCTACACGCTGGAAACACCCGAGCTGCTGGCGACAGCCCAGCTATTCAACGTCACGCACCTACTCGACTACTGGTACGGCGTCACCTGGAATGCGAACCGGCGCTCTATGGCACGCTGGAAACAGGCACCAGAAGAAACCTACCGCTTCGCAGTACAGTCCTTCTTCCAACCCACCGAATTCCTGCGCACGTTGCAGCACTGGATTTTGTTCTACGTAGAGGACGGCAAGATGCGCAAGTCGGTGCTGCACCAGCACCAGCGGCGCGCCATCGACGTGATTCTGGAACGCTGCGCAGACCCTGCCAAGACACGCGGCCTAATCTGGCACACCCAGGGCTTGGGCAAGACCTTCACTCTGCTGACCGCTGCACGGTTGATCTTGGAAAACAAGGCACGCTTCGCCAATGCAACGGTGATTCTCGTTGTAGACCGCACGGAGCTGGAAGGCCAGTTGAAAGGATGGGTGGAATGCCTGCTGGGCGAGATGCAGCAGCAAGACATCACGGTCAAACGGGCCAACAATAAGGCCAAACTGCAGTCCCTGTGAGATGCTGACTTTCGCGGCCTGATCATCTCAATGATCCACAAGTTCGAGGCCGTCCGCAAAGACAGGTGCCTGCGCGACAACGTGTACGTGTTTATTGATGAGGCGGACCGCTCGGTAGCCAAGGACCTTGGCATCTACCTGATGGCGGCTGTTCCCAAGGCCACGATCATCGGCTTCACCGGCACATCTATCGCGCACACCTCACAAGGGGAAAGCACGTTCAAGATCTTCGGCACGCAGGATGCGCTGGGTTACCTGGACAAGTACTCCATTGCTGAGAGCATCGCCGACCAGACCACGCTACCGATCAAATACATGATGGCACCGGGTGAGATGACGGTGCCTGCCGAACGGCTGGACAAGGAGTTTTTTGCGCTGGCCGAGAGCGAAGGCGTGAGTGATGTCGAGGAATTGAACAAGATACTGGACCGCGCGGTAGGGCTACGCACCTTCTTGACGGCAGATGACCGCATCGAAAAGGTGTCGGCTTTCATCGCGGCACACTTCAAGGAGAATGTGCTGCCACTGGGTTACAAGGCCTTCGTGGTTGCGGTGAACCGCAAGGCGTGCGCCAAGTACAAGAAGGCACTGGACACGCTGCTACCGCCCGAGTGGACTGCAGCGGTCTACACCGAGAACGCCGCTGACGTGGTGGATCGTCCGCTGGTGGCCGGGTTGCAGCTCTCCAAGGAGGCCGAGAAGCAAGTGCACAAAGACTTCAAGAAAAACACCGAAGACCCGAAAATTCTGATTGTCACCGACAAGCTGCTCACGGGCTACGATGCGCCATTGCTGTACTGCTTGTACCTGGATAAGCCGATGCGCGACCACATTTTGCTGCAGTCGGTTGCGCGAGCGAACCGGCCTTACGTGGATGCCAACGGGATGCAGAAGCGTGTCGGCCTGGTGGTCGACGTTGTCGGCGTGCTGCGTGCCCTTAAGAAAGCGCTGCAGTTCGACTCCAGCGACGTCAGCGGTGCAATTGAGGATCTCGACATGCTGCTGGAGGATTTCCTGAAGCGTATTGCACAGGCCAAGCAGGACTACCTAAAGCCGGATGCTGGTGGCACGCCGGACGAGCGGTTGGAGCGCCTGGTGTTCGGCCGCTTCTTGACGCCCGAGGCGCGTAAAACCTTCTTCGAAAACTACAAAGAGATCAAGGCCCTGTGGGAAATTCTTTCGCCCGATCCCGCGCTATGTGACCACATCACGACCTATAAGCAGCTCAGTCAGCTGTACGCCACTGTGCGCAACGCCTACGCCTCAAAGGTTGGATTTGTGGCTGACTTGGCCTACAAAACACGCCGCCTTATTGAGCAAAACGCCGAACAACACGGTCTTGGACGCCTGACCAAGAGTGTGACCTTCGACATGGCAACACTCACCTCACTGCGTGACGAAGTTGGGTCCGAGGAGGGCAAGGTATACAACCTGGTGCGCGATCTGCAGCGCGAAATTGACGAAAACCCCGCCACGGCCCCGGTGCTACAGCCACTGAAGGATTGCGCCGATCGCATCATCAAGAATCTGGAGGAGCGCAAGACGACCGGTCTGGCCGCGATGGACCAGCTCGCAGCACTGGCTGCCGAGAAAGACGCGGCAATGCAGGCGGCACGCAACAGTGGTTTGTCACCTCGCGCCTTCGCCATTGCCTGGGTGCTGCGCGAAGACGCAGCCATCAAAGCGCTGGGTATCGACGCCATGACGCTGGCCAAGGATGCCGAAGCGTTGCTGGGACGCTACCGCAACGCCCTGATGAACGCCGACGAACAACGGAGGCTGCGCGTGCCTCGCTGTACACGCCCCTCCTTGCTCTTGGGCAGGACGAGCGGGCGCGTGTCGTCGACCTCGTTGTACGGCTGTTGTTGGCGGAGGGCCGCGAATGAAATCGTCGCAATATCCGGCACAAGACTTGAAACGTCGTGTGCTGTCCTGGGCGGTCAAGCTCAAGGTGAATCCTCGTGCCGTTCGGGTCCAGGACATGCGCAAAAAATGGGGCTCGTGCTCTTCAACGGGCACCATCACGTTAGCGAGCGACCTCCTCGACCAAGAGCAGCGTTTTCAGGACTACGTCATCGTCCATGAGCTGCTTCACCTACGCTTGGCAACTCACGGGCGCATGTTCAAGGCACTGATGAGTGCATATGTTCCCGGTTGGCACGCAATGGAAGGTACGGGGCAACACCGCTTTGCCGAAAGTACAGATCGACAAGAAGCAGGGTGTGATGCAGGAGGAATAGATGAGCATACCGTCCGCCATCGCACGCGTAAGAAAGGCAATTCAGCAACGCAACACGGCACGGTGGCAGTACACGTAGAGAACTCGGTATCGGCTTGAAAATGGGGCCTCCGACACCGCAGCCGTGCTGGCTCTTCCTGTTTGCGTGAGCGTCTGTGAGCGTCTCTCTGGCACCCCCTCTCCAGTCCGCATCTGAGGCACACGATGCGACAGACCAGGCGATCAAGGGGCTGCACGATCTAGTTCTCAACACTGGGAGCGCGCTCATAGGCGCTGCCGCTATTGTGAGGCGATCTGTCCTAGTCGTTCGCGTTGTGTCGCGGAGCCTGGAAATGAAAACGCCCAACTGAGAACAGTTGGGCGTTGAATTTTGGTGGCCGGGGAGGGAATCGAACCCCCGACACGGGGATTTTCAGTCCCCTGCTCTACCGACTGAGCTACCCGGCCCTTCACACCGCATCGTTTCGCTGCATGTGTAAGGTGCGGCGACTATACCCACCCAGGCACAGGTAGATCAAGTTTTACGCGCCGCGCGAACATAACCAGCAACAAACCCCGCAGAGGAACAACAGGTACGCAGGCAACTGCATGTTGATGTGTGATGCACTCAGCGATCACGCTGACCAGGAGTCACCATAAAGCAACGCGATAAGCCCATCAGATGCAGAGGAATACGTCGCACTGCATGAGGTCACTGCTATCACCGATGCATCCTAGGTTGTCGTGGCTGTTGATGAGCTGCGGCCAAAACAAGTCTGCTTACCTCATCAAGCCCCCGAGCCGGAGCTGGCAAACTCCTGGCCGGGGGCGATGACACCACGTCCTATTGACGATCACGCGACCGCAGTGTGATCCACATCCAGATACTCCTGGATCTGATCAAAGTTCATGTAACGGTATATCTCCGTACGTTGAGTATCGATCACACCAATGTCTGCCATGTATTCATCCTTGGTCGGAATTTTTCCCAAGCGGGAGCAGATAGCGGCTAATTCTGCCGAACCCAGATACACGTTGGTATTACGACCCAAGCGATTAGGGAAGTTACGGGTGGAGGTAGAAAATACCGTCGCCCCCTCACGCGCCTGCGCTTGATTGCCCATGCACAGGGAGCAGCCTGGCATCTCCATACGCGCCCCAGCATTGCCAAAGGTGCCATAGTGGCCTTCCTTGGTCAGCTCCGATGCGTCCATTTTGGTCGGGGGAGCCACCCATAGCCGAGTTGGGATATCACGTTTGCCTTCCAACAGCTTGGCCGCAGCGCGGAAGTGGCCAATATTGGTCATGCATGAACCGATAAAGACCTCGTCAATTTTCGCGCCCGCAATTTCAGACAAGGTTTTCACGTCATCTGGGTCATTCGGGCAGGCCACAATAGGTTCATGAATATCAGCCAGGTCGATCTCAATGACCGCAGCGTACTCAACGTCGGTATCCGGTTCGATCAGTTGCGGATCAGCCAGCCATGCTTCCATCTTCTTAATCCGGCGCGCCAAGGAACGGGCATCGGCATAGCCTTCGGCAATCATCCACTTCAACAGGGTGATATTGCTATTGAGATACTCAATGATCGGCTCTTTATTCAAACGGACGGTGCAGCCCGCCGCTGAACGTTCCGCCGAAGCATCAGACAGCTCGAATGCCTGTTCTACCTTCAAATTGGGCAGCCCTTCAATTTCGAGAATCCGACCAGAGAAAATGTTTTTCTTGCCCTGTTTGGCAACAGTCAACAAGCCTTGTTTGATGGCGTACAGCGGAATCGCATTCACCAGATCACGTAGCGTCACCCCCGGTTGCATGTGACCTTTGAAGCGCACCAAGACGGATTCGGGCATATCCAACGGCATCACTCCGGTCGCCGCAGCGAAAGCAACCAAGCCAGACCCCGCAGGAAACGAAATACCAATCGGGAAACGGGTATGCGAATCACCGCCAGTACCGACGGTATCAGGCAACAGCATGCGATTGAGCCAACTATGAATCACACCATCACCAGGACGTAGGGAGACGCCGCCGCGGGTGGAAATGAATTCCGGCAAGGTGTGGTGAGTTTTTACATCCACCGGTTTCGGGTAGGCCGCGGTGTGGCAGAACGACTGCATCACCAAGTCAGCGGAGAATCCCAAGCAGGCCAAATCTTTCAATTCGTCACGCGTCATGGGACCGGTCGTATCCTGTGAACCGACTGATGTCATTTTTGGTTCGCAGTATGTCCCCGGGCGCATGCCCTGCTGCTTGCCATTTACTTCGGGGAGGCCACAAGCGCGGCCCACGATCTTCTGCGCCAACGAAAATCCGCGGCCAGTTTCCGGTGGATTGACGGGCAAACGGAATAGGGAAGTGGGTTCCAGCTTTAAGGCCTCACGCGCCTTGGAGGTCAGGCCACGGCCAATGATGAGCGGGATACGACCACCAGCGCGCACCTCATCCAACAACACGTCCGATTTCAACGAAAATTCAGCAATCACTGCGCCGTTCTTCCGTGCTTTTCCTTCATACGGATACAACTCAATCACGTCGCCATGTTCCATCTTCGATACATCAAGCTCAATCGGCAGCGCACCAGCATCTTCCATCGTGTTGTAGAAAATCGGCGCGATCTTCGAGCCTAAACACACACCTCCGAAACGTTTGTTCGGAATGTATGGAATGTCCTTGCCCGTCCACCACAGCACCGAGTTAGTTGCGGACTTCCGGCTGGAGCCTGTACCGACAACATCACCGACATAGGCAACGAGATGCCCTTTCTCCTTCAACGACAACATCTCTTGAATTGGCCCCCGTTTGCCATCTTCTTCGGGTACAAACGGTGCTCCCTCACGCTTGTTCTTCAGCATTGCTAACGCATGCATCGGAATATCCGGCCGGGTTGTCGCATCCGGTGCCGGCGACAAATCATCGGTATTGGTTTCACCGGGGACTTTGAACACGGTGACGGTCAGGCAATGCGGCACTTCCGGCTTGCTGGTGAACCACTCAGCCGCCGCCCAGCTTTCAAGGACTGCGCGTGCGTTGCCATTGCCCTGCTCTGCTTTCTCCTGCACGTCATGGAACGCATCAAACACCAGTAAGGTGTGCTTCAACCCTTCGGCCGCAACCTGACCTAATGCGGCATGATCAAGCAAATCAATCAACGGTTGGATGTTATAGCCCCCGAGCATCGTCGCTAATAATTCGGTGGCGCGCTGTGGCGTGAGCAACGGCGTGACTTCTGTTCCAAAGGCAACCGCGGCCAAATAGGAGGCTTTGACTTTAGCCGCATCATCTACGCCACCTGGCACACGGTGGGTGATGAGATCCAGGAGAAAATCTTCTTCACCCACTGGTGGGGTTTTAAACAATTCAATGACATCTGCCGTCTGCTGCGCACTCAGCGGCAATGGTGGAATGCCAAGCGCAGCGCGCTCAGCAACGTGATGGCGATAGGCTTCCAACATGGGTAACTCTCCGCATAAATAATTTAGGATGGACAACGTATGGATGGAGGCGCTCATGCGCCCGGCACGATGAGTTTCATACCTTTAAAATAGTCACGATAAAACGCATCGTTCCAGGTCATCAGGCCGTCGCACTGCAACAACGCATGGGCACCAACTAGAAAATATTTCATGTCACTTTCGGTGGCATTACGTTGACGATAGCGGCGGTACATCTCGCCAGCACGCAACGCCGATTTAGCTTCTAATGGATCGAAGTGTACCCCCATCTCCTCAAGCACTCCCAGCACCTCAGCGCCGCCGCGTAACACAGCACTCATCTCGGCCAACACCACATCACACACCACAACCCGGCCACTGACTAGACATTGGCGCAACGCAGCTTCAACTGCATCGGCCTGTGGCCGATCAGTGAGCAATTCAACCAGAACGGGGAAATCGACTGCAATCACCGTCTCATTGCTTGTCCGTCTTCGTCTCGATGGCACTGCAACCGAAATCGTCCAGGATAAATCTGCCGCGGGCACGCGCGATTGCATCATCCACACTCTTACGTAGGATGATACGTCCCCCCTCCAATTCAACCTTCAACACGGTGCCCTTGGTCAAACCCAGTGCATCGCGCACTCTCTTAGGCAGCGTAATTTGCCCACGTTCGGCAACAGTCGCATCCATTGATGATTGCCTCTATGAGTATGCGTTCATTATACATATTTTTTTTGACATACCAGAATGCATGCAGACATCAAGTATTCCGGGTCATACGTGAGCATAAACATTCGCAGTGACATCAGTGACACATCCCAAGGTGTACTCTTGAGGTATACCTAAGGTATGCCTCAAGCACTACAACCGCCCATCAGGATCCATCAGGGACACTGTAAGCCGATAATGTGAAGCGGCACTGCCACTGCAAGCCATCCAAACGTAAGGAATCACCCACTATGCGCGATTCATTCTCCACCCATCGTCAATTACACGTCGGGAACCAGTCTTACCACTATTACAGCCTTACGAAACTGGGTGAGCACTTCGACATATCGCACCTTCCCTACTCAATGAAGATCTTGCTGGAGAATCTGCTCCGGCATGAAGACGGCGGCGTCACCGTCAGCACCGCGCATATTGAGGCAGTGGCCAAATGGAATCCCAAAGCCGAGCCGGACACCGAAATTGCATTCATGCCAGCCCGTGTGTTGCTACAGGACTTCACCGGAGTTCCCTGCTTAGTCGACTTGGCAGCCATGCGTGACGCAGCCATCAGACTCGGCGGCACCGCAGAGCAGATCAACCCACACATCCCATCAGAACTTGTCATTGACCACTCCGTACAGGTTGACGTTTTTGGCAAACCGGAGGCACTAGAACACAACGGCAACATTGAGTTCCAACGCAACAAAGAACGTTACGGCTTCCTACGCTGGGGCCAAAAAGCATTCAACAACTTCAAGGTTGTACCGCCGAATACCGGCATCGTCCACCAAGTCAACTTAGAACACCTTGCTCGCGTGGTCATGACGACCGAAAAAGAGGGCGCCACCTGGGCCTATCCAGACACCGTGTTCGGTACCGACAGCCATACCACGATGATTAACGGAATCGGCGTACTCGGCTGGGGCGTCGGTGGTATCGAAGCCGAAGCGGCAATGCTGGGTCAGCCCTCTTCGATGCTGATCCCCCAGGTGGTCGGCTTCAAACTCACTGGCACACTCCCCGAGGGCGCCACAGCCACTGATCTGGTGCTGACTGTCACCCAGATGCTACGGAAACACGGTGTGGTCGGCAAATTCGTTGAGTTCTACGGCGATGGCCTAGCACATCTGCCACTGGCTGATCGCGCCACCATCGGAAACATGGCACCGGAATATGGTGCCACCTGCGGCATCTTCCCGATCGACACAGAATCATTGAATTACCTACGCCTGTCAGGACGCAGCGAATCGCAAATCGCACTGGTCCAAGCCTACGCAAAAGCACAGGGGCTGTGGTATGCGCCCAACACCCCGCCTCCCAGTTACAGCACCACGCTGGAACTGAACATGGACGACATCAAACCATCGTTGGCCGGTCCCAAACGTCCCCAAGACCGTGTGCTACTGCAAGACATGCAAAACAACTACCGCGAACACGTTCGCGCACTGACCGCACATCGCACCACCAAAGCCAACGATCACGACACACACCCCATCAAGGGACAAGTTGACCTCGATATCAACGGACAAACACTGCAACTCAAGGATGGCGCCGTCGTCATTGCAGCCATCACTTCCTGCACCAACACCTCTAATCCGGCGGTGATGTTCGGCGCTGGCCTGCTGGCACGCAATGCCGTTGCCAAGGGACTGCAACGCCAACCCTGGGTCAAAACCTCGCTTGCCCCTGGTTCGCGTGTTGTCACGGACTACCTGGAGAAAGCCGGCCTGCTCAACGATCTGGAGACACTCGGGTTCTACGTGGTTGGCTACGGCTGCACTACCTGCATCGGGAATTCTGGGCCACTGCCCCCAGAAGTGAGCGCAGGCATCGCCAAGGGCGACTTGGTAGCCGCCGCGGTACTGTCGGGAAACCGTAACTTTGAAGGGCGCATCCATCCAGAAGTCAAAATGAACTATCTCGCCAGTCCAGCACTGGTCGTTGCCTATGCCATCGCAGGCACGGTCAATAGTGATCTGACCTCCGAGCCATTGGGCAATGGCAACGACGGACAGCCGGTTTACCTGCGCGACATTTGGCCAAGCAACAAACAGATTGGAGATGCCATCGCCGCCACAATCGGTCCGGAGATGTTCCAACAGAACTACGCCGACGTGTTTAAAGGTGACACCCGCTGGAACACCATCGCCTCACCAAACGGAGCGTTGTACGCCTGGGACGCCCACTCAACTTACATCAAAAATCCCCCATATTTCGATGGGATGACGATGCAAACAGAGCCTGTCAAGGACGTTCGCGGCGCGCGCGTGCTTGGCCTGTTTGCTGATTCGATCACCACCGACCACATCTCCCCAGCCGGCAACATCAAACAGGATTCTCCCGCCGGACGCTTCCTGCAAGAACATGGCGTACAGCCTACCGACTTCAACAGCTACGGCAGCCGCCGTGGGCATGACGATGTCATGGTACGCGGCACCTTCGCCAACATCCGCCTCAAAAACCTCATGCTCAACGGCGAAGAAGGTGGGAACACATGGTATCGCCCCAAAGCCGGTGGGCCACCGGAGAAGATGTCGATCTATGACGCCGCGATGAAGTACAACACAGACGGCGTCCCGCTGGTGGTAATCGCTGGAAAGGAGTACGGCACTGGCTCCTCACGCGACTGGGCAGCCAAGGGAACCAAACTCCTTGGAATTAAAGCCGTCATTGCCGAGAGTTTCGAGCGTATCCACCGCTCCAACCTCGTCGGCATGGGCGTACTGCCACTGCAATTTCTCGACGGCCAGAACGCACAGACACTGGGTCTGGATGGATCGGAAATGTTCGATGTGACCGGTTTGGAGGGCACTATCAGCAAACATGCCACCGTGAGTGCAAAACAATCTGATGGCAGCATCAAACAGTTTCAAGTCAAGGTCCTACTGCTCACCCCGAAGGAAGTGGACTACTTCACACATGGTGGACTGCTCCAGTATGTGCTGCGCCATCTGATCAACACTGGCAAGCCTGCTTAATCCGGAAATCAACATTGCAACAGCGACGCCCCACCTTTCCGTGCCTGCCTTCTTGTCTGAAGCAAGACGTTCGCAAATACCGACAAAGCGGACGGTGGCGGCAATCGCTCTAGTACAAGAACTCTTTGGAGGTCTCCACCCAACACACCTGTTATCCGGCAATACCCTCTGCCCTGGGGACCCCACTAGAAAAACGCAATATCCAGTCAACATTGTCAACCGTGAAGTATCAGCACCTATAGCCTCCCTGGTCGAACAACCCAACTCAAGAATATCCAAATAATGTCAATATTCGGCTTAAATAGAGCGCATGTCTTATCACATGATTTAAAGATGAGCATATTGATTTTGAACGTGCATTCACTGATAGACACGTTGAATAAATGCATCGTATAGAGAGCAGCAGCTCGGAACAATCAAGAACAACACACCTGCAAAAACACCGTATACATACGGAAAATCTTCCTGTTTCTGCATCCTTTGGAAACACAGCACCTCAGAAACCGATCAGCACTAGTATCAACGTCTAAAACAAGCAAGAGCGAACGGGAAATCTCATGCTCAGCCACTCCAATGGGAGCAGTACTATAAAAACACTCTGCATACGAGTGAGCACTATGACATGCAACAGTGTCGGAATAACCTCAAACACCAACGGATTAACACGCGTATCACCATCAACCATGTATCGACTGGATACGATCGCCTGGAAATAGTATTCCAATGCATGCTCGCTGCCATGATAAAAATTTCATCAGCTTCCTTCTCAGAAAATAACAATGCATCCAAGCTTTGAGCATCAATTAGGTAACGACGCTTGATCTATGTGAAACATAATAAATAAATGTATTTCGATCTAAATACATTTTCTGCAACAACATAGTCATCATCTGCATACTTTCCATTGAAAAAAAGAGATTCACCCTGTATCTCTGCATATGGTTCTTTAATTTAAGTACCAATAATAACAACGATGACAATTCTCATATCGATCACGTGGCAGAAAAAATGATCGAACCTATTCAACGATTCTTTTTATGGAATAGCAAAAAATGTAAGAAAAAATGGTCGCAAAAAGACACCTACCAACGACGCTTAAAGATCCTAAAAAATTTCCTATAAATCAATAATAAGAAAACGCACCCACATGAGAAAAAGCTTGCCATGAGCAATCACTTTTCAATCAGTGATGTGACAGAGAAATTCAAAATGAAAGATTACATTTCCTATCCCTATCAATTGGATACCACACCATCAGAACAAGCAACACATACCAACATACCTGACATCGTCATCTATAATGTTGCCGTTTAATTCTAAAATAGCTATTTCATCAGCCAATCACCTTATTGCCCCAATCACGATTGGGATGACGCATCCAATACCCTTCACTTTTACTAATACAAAAAGTATCCTGCTGCTGCCCCTCAGCCTACGCATTCACGATGAATGCGAACAGACACACTAAGGATTCTCTGGAGGATCAATGAGTCAAACACGTCCTTGGCTGCAACACTATCCATCGGGAATCTCAATAGAGATTGATACTAACGCTTTCCGTACTATCGCTGATGTCTTCAATACATCAGTCATCAAATATCGTCATTGTCCCGCCTATACCAATTTCGGGAAAACACTTACCTACGGCGAAGTCGATCTATTAACAAAACAATTCGCCAGCTATCTGCTCAATGTGTTGAAACTCAAAAAGGGCGACCGAATCGCACTGATGATGCTCAACTGTTTGCAATATCCAGTAGCGACCTTCGGCGCACTATGCGCCGGGTTAACTGTTGTCAATGTCAACCCCCTCTACACAGCGCGCGAACTCAAGCACCAACTGGTTGACGCAGGGAGCACTGTATTGGTGGTCATGGACAACTTCTGTACAACTGTGCAGCAGATCATTGCTGACACCCCAATCAAACAGGTGATTACGACTGAATTAGGCGACCTGCTCGATTTCCCCAAAAGATCACTGATCAATTTTGCCGTCAAGCACATCAAAAAATTAGTGCCGGAATACCAACTGCCTCGCTCAATCCGCTTCCGTGAAGCACTCGCGCTGGGAAGCAAGCATTCCATGCCTCCAATCCACATCGCAAGCGACGATTTAGCTTTTCTACAATACACCGGCGGCACAACGGGGACACCCAAAGGCGCAATGCTGACCCACAGAAATATGGTCGCGAATATGCAGCAGGTGTCGCAGTGGCTCCAAACAAACAACAGTCTCAAAGAAGGCTGTGAAACAGTGCTCACTGCTCTACCGCTGTATCACATTTTTGCGTTAACCGCGAACAGCTTAGTCTTTATGAAAATCGGTGGTTGCAACCATCTGATTAGCAATCCACGCAACATGCGAACATTCGTCAAAGAGTTGCAACGCGTCCGCTTCACTGTCATCACTGGAGTCAACACACTGTTCAATAAACTCCTTAACACCCCGGGCTTCGACAAACTTGATTTCTCTTCTCTGAAGATTGCCCTGGGTGGCGGCATGGTGATCCAGCGCTCCGTCGCCGAACAGTGGAAGCAAGTTACTCGTGTTCCGCTGATTGAAGCTTACGGACTTACCGAGGCATCACCAGCGGCATGCATCAATCCGCTGAATCTGCAAGAACATAACGGTTCGATCGGTATGCCGATCCCTAGTACTGATGTCTGTATTAAAGATGACACCAACACCGTATTACCTATAGGCGAAATGGGCGAACTGTGTATTAAAGGTCCGCAAGTGATGAAAGGCTACTGGCAACGCCCAGAAGAAACTTCAGAAGTGTTAGATGCAGACGGTTGGCTGCATACTGGGGACATTGTCAAAATGGACAAACAAGGGTTTCTGTACATCATCGACCGTAAGAAAGAAATCATTCTTGTCTCTGGCTTCAACGTCTATCCGAAGGAAATCGAAGAAGTCATTGCAATGATCCCAGGCGTGGCTGAAGTCGCTGCGGTCGGAGTCCCGGACGAGCAGTCCGGCGAAGTCGTTAAGGTAGTGATTGTCAAAAAGGATCCCATGCTGACCGCTGAGGAAGTAAAGGCGCATGCTGCGACCAACCTGACCAGATACAAGCTACCACGCATCATTGAGTTCCGTGCGACACTCCCTAAAACCGATGTTGGCAAGATTTTGCGGCGCGAATTGCGAGACGCAGCACCGGCATCAAACACATTCACAGCTCAGCCCAAGTAGTTATTTCCATCATTTCATCAATCCCCCTGATCGCTGATGAGCATTGCGTCATCTCTTTTGCAATACGCTGCAAGCGACTCAGGGAATGAAACGCTGGTAGCACGCCATCTGCCCAAAAACCATCATAACGGCGTTTCGGAATATTCTAACGAAGTGCCCGATACAACGCTGCTAATACTGGTTTACCAACATAAGGGTGACTAATCCCGTTGGATGTCATTCTTCAACTGGATTTATCGGACAGAAGAGCGCAATCGGTTTCCATCAGATGTAACTCAATGCATCGCAGATTAAATAAGACAGGATGAAATGACTGCTGTTCCTCAACGCGTAAAAGATACCTACCGACAGTGTCGTAGAACTATTTCAGCGAATGATCTATGCGACCCACAAAACAAGTTCATCTACTACAGAATGACATTAGAAATCAGCTAAAGATCTCTATATTCACTAGAAACGATAATAACGGATTTTTTCTTACACCCTAAATAATGTAATGAAATATTGACATGAGAGTCGACCCCAAGGTCAACACCCTATGTATTACCCTGCCTGTGGTCTGCTTAACAGGTATATTCATCCAAGAAACGGAATATACGACGCACTTTAAGATTACCCTGCAATACTGCCGAAAAAGATAGGCACTTTAAATCCTGTCTCTCCCCGGCTCATACTGTGGTTCTCTACAGAACACTTTCTATTTATGCGCCTGCTTATCACTGGTGGTACTGGTTTCATAGGCACTCCACTATGTGCCATGCTCATTGGGGGTGGCCATCAGGTCACCGTGCTGAGTCGCGATCCCACACGACATAGTGCACGTTTACCTCAAGTGCAACTTGTAAACACGTTGGAGAACGTCGTCACGCCAATTGATGCGATCATCAACCTGGCTGGAAAATCTCTGTTGGAAGGACGCTGGAACAAACACATTAAGGAAGAGATCCGCTCGTCGCGGTTACAAACGACACGCCGATTATATGACTGGATTGCCACTCTTGCCGTTGAACGGCGTCCGCGTCGGTTGATCTCTGCTTCCGCCATTGGTTACTACGGGGAATGTGGGGATACGCCTCTCAAAGAATCCGCACCACCTGGAAACGATTTCGCTGCACAACTCTGCCGCGACTGGGAAAACGAAGCACTACGGATCAGTGCACTGGGTTCACAGGTGAGTCTGATACGTATCGGTATCGTACTTGAACGCGACGGCGGTGCATTGGGCCAAATGCTGCCGGCCTTCCGGTTCGGCGTTGGTGGACGCTTTGGGAACGGGCAACATTGGATGAGCTGGATCCATCGCGAAGACCTCATCAATATGATCATTTGGCTCATCGAGCATGGTCAGCCTGGGGCTTACAATCTCACCGCACCACATCCAGTCATCAACGCTGCCTTCGTTCGGGCACTCGGTGCAATCCTGCACCGTCCTACGCTGTTCACGCTACCACCGCAGCTACTGCGGCTGTGCTTCGGCGAGATAGCAGATCTACTCACCCTCAGCCAACGCGTCAAACCGGGACGAGCACTGGAAGAAGGCTATCGTTTCAAGCACACCGACATCAACGCTGCATTGGCTTCAATCTTGCGAAAAAATTAACGCTGTATCCCAATGACTACCTCCACGCCCCGGTCCCAGATTTATATAAAGAGGTCACCACACATTACCTGGCTCCGCCTATAGCTATAACACGAGATAACACTGATGTCAGCGCATTGATACCCGCACTGATCCCATCGATCAAAATTGACTCGGCAAACAGCAACACTAAATATACTTTCATCATAAGTTAAATGGAGTGGACGCACTCTATTATGGGTTGGTTTATCCAGCAGCCGACCCTATTCCATCTGTGCTCTGACCACATTTGAAAATCTCAAAATGCGACCGCTACCTACTTTACTGACGCTATCTATCGCTGCCGCATTCGGCGGTTTTGCAGCCACTGGGATGAATGATTGGCTTGATAACCGCGCCGAAGCGGCATCCAACACCAATGCCATCTCACCAATATCATCACTGCCAACGGGCACGGTGCCTCAAACCACGGCTACCAACCAGCCGCTACCATCGTTAGCACCCATGCTGCAACAAGTGATGCCAGCAGTGGTCAGCATCAACAGTAAACAAGTGGTACGGGTGCGCAATCCATTTTTCGACGACCCGATCCTACGTCGGCTATTCCCAGAGATCCCCCAAGAACGGATTAATGAGTCGCTCGGATCTGGGGTGATCATCGACGCGCGCAATGGCTACGTACTTACCAATCATCACGTGATCGAAAATGCCGACGCCGTGCAGGTGACATTAGCAGATGGGCGCAGCTTCAAGGCCGAGTTCCTCGGTTCTGACGCAGACACCGACATCGCCTTGATCCGGATCAAAGCAAATAAACTGACCGAAATCAAACTCGCAGACAGTAACAAATTACGCGTGGGCGACTTCGTCGTAGCCATTGGTAACCCGTTCGGCTTTACCCAAACGGTGACCTCAGGCATCGTCTCGGCGGTAGGTCGCAGTGGCATCCTCGGCCTGGGTTACCAAAACTTCATCCAAACCGACGCATCGATCAACCCGGGTAACTCAGGCGGCGCACTGGTGAATCTTCATGGCCAGTTGGTTGGCATCAACACGGCCAGCTTCAACCCACAGGGCAGCATGGCTGGCAACATCGGCTTAGGCCTGGCAATTCCTTCGAATCTAGCGCGCAACGTCGTCGAGCAATTGGTCACGAAAGGCGTTGTGGTACGCGGGACAATCGGCGTACAAACACAGAATATTGATGCACGAATGGCACAAAGCTTAGGCCTGAGTAATCCACACGGCGCATTAGTGACTCGCGTATTACCCAATTCCGCTGGTGCCGCAGCCGGACTGCAACCAGGTGATGTGATCCTGGCAGCCAATGACCAAAGGGTGGACAACGCGGAAACATTGCACAACTACGAAGGACTACAGCCCGTCGGTAGCTCAGTAACACTGGAAGTACACCGTGGCGGCAAGCCACTCAAAATACGCCTCACACTCAAAGAATTGCCACGCGCAATCGCCGGAGAAACGCTGGATTCACGACTGTCGGGCGCCATCTTCGTTGACCTGCCAGAGTCCCTCCGTCAATCAGGAATCGGTGGAGTCATGGTCAACAAAATCAAACACGGCAGCCGCGCTGCGGCCAATGGGTTGGTAGCCGGAGATGTCATCATTGCCGCATCCATCGGTGAATTCTCTGATCTGGCGAGCTGGCGGGCAAGCTTTTCCCACCCACCACAACGGCTGATACTGCGTGTGCTGCGCGGTAACGCACAGTATGATGCGCTGATGCGCTGATGCGCTGTCGTTAGGCATCATCGTCGGCACCTTGATCGGCAGATTCACCGATATAGTCGACTGACCACAAACGTTCCTCACCCACCCAGAATTCTCGTATTGGGTGTACTGTGAGGAAACACGCAGTATGATGCACTGGGCACGCGCTTTACTAAGCGTAGACACAGAAACTTGATGCACGACTTACAGTGCTATTCATCGAACGGTACCGGTAAAGTGTGACCGGCCTGCCACGCTCAACGAAGGAGATCTTAATGATGAACCCTACCAACACCGAGCACCTTAAGGATAACTTGAACCAAGCTGGAGCGCGTCTGAAATCCGCAGCACTCGCTGCAAGCGAAGCGGTGAAAGATGCAGCTGGTGCCGCCAGCGAAGAACTTAAACAAGGCCGGAGCAACGTCAAAGCTCAACTATCCGACAGCGCACAAGCCGGCTTGGCCGCCGCAGAATTCAGCACCGCAGCAGCTAAAGAACAGGTAGACGCTCTGATGGACAAAGGTCGTAACCTACTTGACAGCGCTGCCGAGCTCATTCGAGAACGACCTCTCACCTCATTGGGCGTGGCTTTGGCCGCCGGTTGGGTCATTGCTAAGCTTTCAAATAATCACGACAAGTAAGTCAAGTGAACAATCAGGATACTGCCGACCGCGTATCCCAGAGCACTGCGGCTGACGTGAATCCCTCTGACATCCAAGACAGCGTGGAAACCGTGACTGGGGCCGGACGCGCCAGCCTTGCTTCATCCAAGGCTACCGTTCGCGCCTTTTATCTTCTTTTACTCTCAGATCTAAAGATGGCGTGGAGCGCGCTTGGTCACGCCTTTATCTGGGCCTGCATCATGATTGTGCTCGGCGTATCCAGTTGGTTACTGCTGATAGGCATAACCATCTCACTCCTGGAGCGCATGGGATTGCCATGGCTCGAATCACTCATACTAACCGCGCTTGGCAACCTAATCATGACTGGGCTTGCAATGTGGCGAATGCTGCACTATTTACGCCACACTGGATTACACGCAACACGACGCCAATTGCTGCGCCTCGCCCTGCTGCACGGAACAGACGAAAGCCAGCTCACAACCGAGAAGGATCGCTCATGAGCTTCCGTACACTATGCCACCGTGTGGAACGTGCCGAGCGCTTAGTAGAAGAACGCAGTAAACAAACCTGCAACCATTGGCAAGAACTCCAACACAGCTGGCAAGCAACGTGGACACCGCTACGCATCGTGATAACTGGGCTTGGATTGGGATTCATTGCAGGACGCGTAAAGCCCAGCATTACTTTAAAAACGTTCACTGATAAATTCGGCAGTGCTAAGCACTTGATACAGATACTCGGTGCCATGTCGACATTTTTTACGACGACATGCGCACACAATGCCTCTAAACAGAACAAGCCCAGCACCGAGGAAAGCCACACAACCACCACATCACAACCTACAGCAGACATAATCAACCTATCCGAACACGCCTGAACCCGCTACATGTAGGCCGGTGCTTGGACGCACTCAGTCACCGATCATTCCCCTTTCTGATTCTGTCCACCCCATGACCGATCAGCCGACACACAACAACTGCACCAACGATGCAATCAAGCGTCGACGCTCGCCACTGACGGCACGCCCCCAAGCTCCACTGTCACTCGTTGTATTAGCAACATTGGCAGTAGGTTACACACTGTGGGCTACACAGGCAGTGATCCTTCCCGTATTACTGGCTGTATTCTTCGCCCTAGTAGGCAACCCCATCCTACGCGCACTGGGTCATATACGGATTCCACGCGCCATTGGGGCGTTGCTGTTGTTGTGCTTGGGAATCAGCGGGACAGTGGTGCTAAGTGTAGAACTCGCGGGACCAGCCAGCGAATGGATACAACAAGCACCGGACAAAATACGCCAAGTAGCACGCCAAGTACGCCACCTTACCAGACCGATGCAACAAGCCAATCAAGCAGTAGAAAGCTTGGCACGCGCAGCCGATGGTGAAACCGAACGCCAGTCCCAGATTGTGCGCACCCGCCTATACAACCCTTACACCGTACTGATGGACACACACAAACTGGTCATCTCGGTCTTGGGAGTGATCCTATTGACGTTCTTCTTCATGGTTTTTGGGGAGAAGCTGCAACGCAAAGCGATTGCACTGCTCCCAAACCATCATCAACAACGTTTCACCGCCTCAATCCTACGCAACCTGGAACACGAGATCTCACGCTATGTACTGACTATCAGCGTGATAAACGCCCTCGTCGGCTTGATATTCAGCGGTTTACTGTTGCTACTAAGCATTCCGCTGCAAGAAGCACTGCTATGGGGCACAGTGGTTGCCCTACTTAACTTTGCACCATATGTAGGGCCGCTCATTGGTGTATTGCTGATGCTACTCATCGGCTTAGTACAATTTCATGAATCCAGTAGAGCATTACTACCGGCACTGCTGTATCTGATGCTACACACGCTGGAAGGGCAACTCATCACACCAATCATCCTCGGGCACCGCATGGCGATCTCGCCACTCATGTTGATCGTGGCATTGCTACTGTTCGGCTCCCTGTGGGGACTCATTGGCCTCTTGCTGGCAGTACCGATGCTTGTATGCATCAAGATGGTGATGAGCCGAATTGAGGACTTGCAGCGCTGGTCACGACTGTTGGAATAACGCATCACTCCAAGTACATGACATCCCTTCGGACGCTTACAAATATTTCCCCCTGAACAGGGTAGTACAGCGCACAACGCCCCCATCGCCACATCTGACTACAGCCACCAAGACACTTAGTTTATGCCCATCCCCTTCGGTTTCACTGTTGCTACCACCAATACCCTGCCATTGCATGTACTCGATCGCGCACACTTCGCCAACTGGTTGACCGCACAATCACCGGCGATTCAATCATGGGTACAGGCACAGGGCTTTGCCGCTGCCGCAGGGAGTGTACTGCTACTACCGGGCGAACACGGCCTCAGTGGAGCAGTGCTGGGCACGGGTGACTACGCTGATCCCTACGCCTATGCACACGGCCCATTTGCACTCCCAGCCGGCACCCACTGGCAACCTACCGGAACATGGGACCCCATCAAGCAAGCCACCCTGACACTGGGTTGGGGCCTGGGTAGCTATCGCTTCACGCGCTACCGTCTCCCAGACCGCGCACCGGCGGAATTGGCCGTTACACCAACACCAGAAACTCTGGCACTGATTCAGGCGTGCCTACGCGTACGCGACTGGGTCAACACACCAACCCAGGACATGGGTCCGGAAGAACTCCAAACCATTACCCGCGACTTGGCCCAGAGACACGGCGGTACATTCGAAAGCATCATCGGGGAAGCACTATTGACGCAAAACTTTCCCACCATCCACGCCGTCGGCCGCGCCTCCCACCGTGCGCCACGTCTTTTACAACTCAACTGGGGTCAACACACCCATCCTCACTTAGTCCTGATCGGCAAGGCAGTGTGCTTTGACACTGGCGGCCTAGATCTGAAACCTGCCGACGGCATGCGCCACATGAAAAAAGACATGGGTGGTGCCGCACACGCTCTAGCGCTGGCCGGACTGGTGATGGAGCAACAACTACCAGTGCGACTGACCGTGCTGATACCAGCGGTAGAAAATGCAATTGGACCTGACGCCTTTCGCCCCGGAGAAGTGATTGTGACTCGGGCAGGAGTGAGCGTTGAAATTGACAACACCGACGCCGAGGGCCGCCTCATCTTGTGCGATACGCTGGCATACGCCAACGAACTGAAGCCGCACACGATCCTGGATTTCGCAACCTTGACCGGCGCAGCGCGGATCGCTCTAGGACCGGACCTGCCAGCACTTTTCAGTAACAACGAGGTGTTGGCCCAGGCCTGGCTGGATGCTGGTAAGCAGACCCGCGACCCAGTGTGGCGCATGCCACTGTGGCGCCCATATTTGCACTACCTCAACAGCCATGTTGCCGACCTGGCCAACGCCGGTTCACGCATGGCTGGCGCAGTAACCGCCGCACTGTACTTGGAACGATTCGTCGCTCAAGACCTGCCTTGGGCGCACCTTGATGTTTACGCATGGAACGACCTCAATCGCCCCGGGCGCCCAGCAGGTGGCGAGGCACTGGGACTACGCTCGGCTTGGGCGATGCTGAAAGAACGCTACAGATAAGCAACCAAAGGACCCAGCCAGACAGCACCGAACGATGCTAGCCATCGTTCGTTCATCAAAATACGACTGCAACCCGCCACCGCCCATAACACACTGGCACCGCAATCCCCGATACACAGCGTACGTATTTGCTGCTGGCTGACACCGACCAACGCCGACATGGCTGCTCTTCATACACTGTCTTAGCAGCTGCATGACTGCTATGCACTGCAATGCGGCTACCGATTCACCAACGATGCCTTACCAGCCACCCCAGAAACCAGGAAATACAGCACGACAGGAGCGCTGCCACAGCGCCACCCATGCACCGCTAAGGCTTTGCTCCCCTCCCCTCGTTATCTTCCCAATGCAGTACACGGCGCGTGACAAAGCGATACACCGGCTTCCCAGTGGCAAACCAGAGCCGACGTATCCATGAAGGACGCTTGAGAAGACGTCGTTCTACCGGCGTCAACGCCTCCGGACAATACATACGCTTATGCTTGAGCAGGTGCCGCAGATCCTCGCGCGCCAGCAAACGCATCCACGGAGCACGCGGATCGCCACGTACCGCCAACTGAAAATCGATCACCCCTGGGCTGCCATCCTCCAGCACCAACCAATTTGCCTCCTTGGCAAGATCATTGTGGACGACACCGCAACGATGCATCTGCTGCAACAAACGACACGCCGCACGAAAGTAAGCCAAATCACCACGTGGCGGACACTGATACATCATTTGACCAGACAGAAAACTGCGATCCAGACACACCCCATCCCAGTTCAGCAACCGTGGCACCGCTGGCAACGTATTGAGTTGGCGCAGTGCTGCAACTTCACGTCTGGCCAACCACCCCGCAAGACCACGCAACCACCATGACACGGCACCAAGATCACGCCGGATGAACTTCTCTCCCTTTCCATTTACCAGCAAAATACGGCCGAAACAATCGGCCTTCAGCGTTTCGGAGACAGAAAAAGGCCTAGACATTCACACATTGTAGAGTGCAATCAAGCGACTTTCAGGGATGCCCCGCCGCTAGAAAAAAAGCGTATGACTTATCACCCTATAATTCCAACATGAATACACCCTGGATTACAGCAACACTGGCATGGATTGAACAACATCCTGCACTGGCCGGCTTGGTCATCTTTGCCATTGCTTTTAGCGACGCAGTCATCATTCTCGGCGCAATCGTGCCAGCGCTGCCACTGCTATTTGCTGTTGGCGTGCTCATCGGGCTCGACAAAATCAACGGCCTCTACGCAGTCGCATGCGCATCGCTAGGGGCATTCGCTGGTGATGCACTGAGTTTCTGGATTGGCTATCGATGGGGCCATCGATTGCGCGAAATCTGGCCATTCAACCGCTATCCGCAATTACTGCACCGTGGTGAATCACTATTTCGCGGCAACGCATTCAAGAGCATCCTGGTGGCACGCTACGTCGGCGCGGTCCGTCCCTTCGTACCGGCCATCGCCGGCATGCTGCGCATGCCGCTCAAACACTACACCTTTGCCAGCGGCTTAGCGTGTCTGTCATGGGGCGCCCTGTTCCTGGCGCCAGGCTGGCTGCTCGGCGAAGCCTACGACGCAGTGGCAGCCGTCGCCGGACGGCTCCTTCTGGTCATCGGATTACTCCTGCTGGTCCTCGGAGTGGTCTGGGCAGTGGTGTTATACAGCTACCGCTGGGCAGCCAGGAATCTTGATCAGTCGATCGCCCGCCTATTGGCCTGGTCGCATCGTCATCCCACTTTAGGACGCTGGTCAATCTCGGTCTTCGATCCCCAACGACGCGAGTCAGTCCCCCTGGCAGTACTCGCGGTGATGCTGCTCCTGTTGGGCTGGGGCTGGTTCGCACTCCTCATGATCGTCCTGGTCCATGGTGAACCACTACCGATGGATCTTGCAGTCAACAACATGATGTTGGCACTGCGCAATCCATTGGCAGACTACCCAATGACAGCCTTAGCCTCACTAGGCGACTGGCAAATCCTACTGCCCGCCATTACCGTTGCGATGGCATATCTGGCGTGGCACAAACGCTGGATGGCAGTACTGCACTGGTTGGCTGCACTCAGCTTTGGTCTGGCCTTCACTTGGTTGCTCGGCAAGACCATGCATGTCGTGCAGCCGCCAGCCGCCAGCAGCGGCTTTGGCTTTCCGTCCGTTGCAGTCACGATCGTCACCATCACCTTAGGCTTCTTTGCCGTACTGATCGCCCGGGAACTCCCCGGACGCAATCGGGTTTGGCCATACATGGTGACCGGCGCGCTCGCCTCTCTGATTGGTTTCGCACGACTGTACCTAGGTGCACATTGGCTCAGCGATGTGCTCGGCGGCATGCTATTTGGCATCTTCTGGCTCCTGGTACTGGGGATCGCTTATCGGCGACGCCTCACCCATGAACTTCAGGTCAACCCCTTAAGCTGGCTGTTTTATGGCACCTTCTCAATCGCTGCAATAGTGATGGCCCCCCGCCATCTAGAACAGAAGCTAACTAAGTTCGAACCGCCACCACCATCACCACGCACAATCGCTGCGGAAAGTTGGTGGAAAAATGACTGGCGTGAGCTGCCCGCGCGCCGTAACGAGTTCGACGATGCAGAACGCTGGCCGCTCAACGTCCAAGTGGCCGGTTCACTGGTGCCATTGCAGCAACACTTGGAAACCCAGGGATGGCGACGCCAGCCGCAAGCCGGCTGGAAGGAAGCATTGCACTTGCTCGACGTAAATTCCCAACCCAATACTGTTCCGGTGCTGCCGGCCACGTTGGACACACGCGTTGAAGCATTGCTGATGGTACGTAACAGCCCACATGCGGACGAATGCTATGTACTACGCCTATGGCCAACAGCCACTCAATTGCAGCCGGAACAACAACCACTCTGGCTGGGATCGGTACAGACACTGCACTATGATCGCCATTTCAGCTTAATGGGCCTCTGGTATCCGTTGCGTGGCGTGGACCTGGCACTGAAAGAATTGCAATCCTCACTCAGTGCATTGCACCATCGGGAAGAACACCACCCAGACACCAACACCCCGATACTGCTGATCGATAACCGGGCACCCACAGTCCCAACCGGTGCACCCACTATCCCTCAGGAACCGAGTGGCCTCCCTACAAGATAAGAAGTGACCGTTGAATCCTTCAGCCCGTCCCATTGATCAATCACCACGCCGCCCCTCAGCCGGGCGGCAGTAGAAACCACGCACATCATCTATAAAGATCTCTGCATGACGAGTACGGCCTGTGTCCAGTCACAAGACCGACCGATGCGCGGATCATCAGTCTGCAATAGTGATGCGGAGGCGTTCAGTATAGACACCAGATCACACAGGCACTACACAAAAACCGTAGCTTGCTTCTCGCTGCACACATTCACAGCCCCCCCCTTAGCGCAACTGCGCTAAGAATCGACGTGGTGCACCATCAAATCCACCATTAGACATGAATACAACATGGTCACTGGCATGTACCACCTCATTGAGCATCGACAGTAACCCCTCAGTATCATGAACCACATGCACCTGACCATGCATCTGTGCAACCACGCCTGCTGCGTTCCACACCAATCCTGGATGATCCAGAAACACCACGGTATCAGCCGCCTGTAGCGACGGCGCCAAGGCCTGCGCATGCGCCCCCAGCCGCATCGAATGACTGCGCATCTCGATCGCGACCACAATACGCGCATCACCCACATTCGCCCGTAACCCCTCCAGCGTGGTAGCGATCGCAGTGGGGTGGTGTGCAAAGTCGTCGTAAACCGTCACCGCCCCTCTCTCACCCAAGCATTCCAAGCGACGTTTGACACTGCGGAACTGCGCGAGCGACGGAATCACCGCAGCCGGCGCAACACCCACCGCATGTGCAGCCGCCAGCGCCGCCAGCGCGTTGAGTACATTGTGACGACCAAGCAACGACCAACTGACCTGACCGACCTCACATCCCTCGTGCCAGACCGAAAAACGACTCCCATCGGCAGCAATCAAACGCGCACTCCAGTGGAACTCAGGATCGAAACCGAAGCGCTCCACCGGCGTCCAACACCCCATCGCCAAGACCTCGGCCAAACGTTGATCCTCACCATTCACGATCAGCCGACCACGACCAGGGATGGTACGCACTAAATGGTGGAATTGCCGTTGTATCGCAGCCACATCAGGGAAGATATCGGCATGGTCGTACTCTAGATTATTCAGAATCACCACACGTGGACGGTAATGTACGAATTTGCTGCGCTTATCAAAGAATGCAGTGTCGTACTCATCCGCCTCCACGACAAACAACGGTCGAACAGCTGCAGACACCTCACCCGCCACCAACGGATCCATACTCCCCTGGCTCAGCACACCGCCAAGCCGCGCTGACACACCAAAATTCTCAGGCACACCACCAATCAGGAATCCCGGCGCACGTCCGGCTGCCTCCAATAACCAAGCCAAGATCGTCGTTGTCGTCGTCTTACCATGCGTTCCTGCCACCGCAAGCGTGTCGCGCCCTGGCAATACCCGCTCAGCTAACCATTGGGGCCCCGATATGTAACGGCATCCGCTATCAAGCAACGCCTCAACCGCTGCATTACCACGCGACAGCGCATTCCCTACCACCACCTCAGCACAATCCGCAGCGATATGCTCCGGCAAATAGCCATGCATCAATGTGATGCCAAGCCGTTCCAATTGCACTGACATTGGCGGATAGATGGCCTGATCGCTCCCCGCAACATTCCAGCCCAATTCACGTGCCAGCGCAGCGATGCCCCCCATAAATGTTCCGGCAATACCAAGAATATGCAATTTATTCATCGGGCCATTGTCACCGATCAGTGCAACGCTACGGACATCAGCAGATAAACGTCTATTTCAGAAGAGCCATTTCAGCGACTGGCTCCCACTCCAACTTCCAACAGCAACACTCCCCATGATGCACCTAAGCACCACAGTGACACATGCTTAACGGCAACACCCCATTTTCAGCAAGTCAATACGCTTGCCTCCTCCAGATAAGTAAAGAGGACCTCTGAACCCAAGTGGCATCATGTCAGAGCGTCATTGATACCGCACCTCTTCTCCAACATCCTAAAGTCACGTGAACCGACTTCAGCAACCCAGCGCAACCGCAATACGCTGGGAAACCTCATCCAAACGTCCCACACCATCCACGCGCAACAAGATGCCGCGCTGCTGATAGAAACCGATGACCGGCGCGGTTGAATCGTTATAGACCTGCAAACGCTTACGCACCGCATCAGGAGTGTCATCCTCACGGCCTTCCGCCTGAGCACGGCCAGCAATACGTTCCACCAACACATCGGTGGGTACCTCAAGCTGCACCACAGCATTTAAAGGATGCCCGAACTTGGCTAACAACCCATCCAGCGCAGCGGCCTGAGACAGATTGCGCGGATAGCCATCAAGGATGAAGCCTTTTACTACATCCGTATGGCTCAAACGTGACTCAAGCATGCCAAGCAAAATCGCATCGGAAACCAAATCACCTTGTGCCATGACTTGCTTGGCCTGTAGGCCAAGAGGAGTCCCAGCAACCACTTCACTGCGCAACAGGTCACCAGTGGAAATATGCGGAATCTGTAATGTTTCCTGCATTTGCGCCGCCTGAGTGCCTTTACCTGAACCAGGTGGTCCCAATAGAACCAATCGCATTAATTCACTCCATATAGAAAAAAAACAACGGCAAGCGGGGTTACACTTCGACCCTCTGCCTACACCGCACCATGATGCCGCGCAGCTTAACGCATCCAAGCGATGTCCCGGCAATGTCCTCGCACTACAAGAGCTCGTCCCACATGGCAAAAGAGACGTTGTTATACGCCCAATCCGGCGGCGTTACCGCTGTTATCAACGCAACCGCCGCCGCGGTCATCACCGAAGCACGGTCACACCGCATTAAAGTCCTCGCCGCACGCAATGGCATCCTCGGTGCACTGCGTGAAGACCTGATCGATACATCCAAAGAATCAATCACGGCAATCCGTGCCTTGACCCATACCCCAGGAGGCGCATTTGGCTCGTGCCGTTTCAAGCTCAAATCGCTTGAAGCCGATCACGAAAAATACGAACGGTTACTTGAAGTATTCAAAGCACATAACGTGCGCTGGTTCCTCTACAACGGTGGTAATGACTCCGCCGATACAGCGCTCAAAGTCTCACAGTTAGCCAAAACATTTGACTATCCACTGCACTGTATCGGCGTCCCTAAAACCATCGACAACGATTTGGCGATCACCGACGCCAGCCCCGGCTTCGGTTCAGCCGCAAAGTACACTGCTGTCTCCATATGCGAAGCCGCGCGGGATGTCGCAGCGATGGCCGAGACCTCAACTAAGGTTTTCATTTACGAAGCAATGGGCCGCCATGCCGGTTGGCTCGCTGCGGCTGCTGGCTTGGCCGGCCAAGGGCAGGAAGAAGCCCCCCACATCATCCTGCTCCCTGAACGCACCTACGACGAAACAGCATTTCTGGCGAAAGTCCAACAGGTAGTCGACCGAGTCGGTTGGTGCGTAGTAGTCGCCAGCGAAGGTATCCGCAGCAATGATGGGCGCTTCGTTGCCGATGCTGGCGGCACCACTGATGCCTTTGGTCACACGCAACTTGGCGGCGTCGCCGCTTACCTCGCCAACCGAGTGAAACAGGCACTCGGACTCAAAGTGCACTGGACGCTGCCAGATTACCTACAACGCTCCGCAAGGCACATCGCCTCCAAAACAGACTGGGAACAAGCACAGGCTGTGGGTAAAGCTGCAGTGCACTACGCACTGGAAGGCATGAATGCAGTCATGCCTGTCATCGTACGCACCTCTGACACCCCATACCGTTGGAAAATCGAGCCGGCAGCACTCACCAAGATTGCCAATCACGAAAAAACCTTACCAGCAAGCTTCTTACGCCGTGACGGCTTCGGCATCAGCGAACGTGCACGCACCTACTTTGAACCATTGATTCGTGGCGAAGCACCCATGCCCTACGAACGCAACGGATTACCGCGACACGTCCATCTGAAAAATCAAAGCGTACAGAAACGGCTACCTGCCTGGGAATAACACCCCTCACTGGTCACCTACAGTCTGCTTACTGACTTGAAACGTCATTGAAGGCCCAATCACCGAAAATTCCGCTTGCTTCCAGCAAGCGGTGATAGCGATCAATATTGCTGGTCGCTGCCAATGCAGCCAACTCTGTACAACAAAAATTTTAAATAAAGTAAAGAACGCCATACCAATCATCTGCGATGCACTGGATAGAAAGTAACCATAAACAAAGACATCAGTATCGGCTTAATCTCACCCAACAGCTTGCTTGAATCGTCTCATCGAACATCGCAATAAACAGCAACATGCCGATACCAAGCGACCAGATGACCTATGCCTCCATCAACAGGCGCTGCAATCACAGACAGCACGCCTTTAAAATCGTCCCACACCAACAATCGACACACATACGATCACATCATTCCATGCATCGTCATACCCTACTTGGCCTACTGTTGTTTCTATCCATCACAACCACAGCAGTAAATGCTGCTCCACAGATTCATGGCCGCGAAATCATCATTCCAGCGGAGGACATACAACCCTTTGTCTCCAACCACTTCCCACAAACAAAAACACTGCTGGGCGGACTGATCGAACTAAGCACCAGCCAACCACGCATCGCAATTCCACCCGGTCACCGAATGACACTCTCATTCGACCTGGCGATCTCCAGCGGTGGCGGCCAACCATCCCCGCTAGGGCGGGTCGGACTGAGCAGCGCGATGTACTACGATACTGCACGCCAAGCATTCTTCCTTGATCAACCCACCCTGGAGCATTTCAAACCAGCACATTCTGGCATCGAACTTGATGAACAAATCCGTGAGTTCATCAACACCTGGTTGCAAGACTATGCTCGCCGCGAACCGGTGTACCAGCTCAGTCCAGCACTGACCGCCATGCTAGGAAACGTCCATTTGCAATCCTCCACGATCACTAATGGCCACTTCTCACTGACCTTTGACCGCGACATCTCACCGCTCATACCAGACAATTGAAAAACAAATCACAACATCGCACGCGCAGTACATCGCAGCATAGAGACACATCATCCAACTAAACTGTAAAGAAAGACAGAACGTTGCTGGCACTGATAAAACCATCAGCAACAGGATGCAAAGATAATTAAAATAGGGAAAACAATAGCGCTAAAGACATAGAAAACATCTCACATCAATAACGCTCAATAAAACGTCCATTCTGAATGACGAAACAATTCACCCGATCGTTCTACAACCAAATAAGAAATTCACATGCATTTTGATTGATACAAAGCAAGGCTCATCAACACAAAGTAAATAAAAAACTCAACATGACATTAAGATTCACCCATCTGAATGCGACTCCGAAAATAACCATTGCACCTGAGAAATAAACACTCTACGTCATTGCAACACATCTGCATCCTTACGACATATCTCAATGCATCACGCCACCCAGGCGCAGCGGTACGGCAACCTAAATACACTTCAATTCAAATATCAGTGGATAGATGTGACGTCATGCATCAACACAGGCTATGCGTATGTGCAACGAGCAAACCAATCAATACACGCTTTGAATACCGCCACTCAAACCTAACAGGTATTTCATATCCGCACGACGACATAAAACCCCAACAGCTGTGATACAACACTGCACCCACTGTGTGAACGAACATCCCGATTGACGCATAAATTCATCAGAATCACTGCTATCCATCAGAAGTGACAATCACTCCAAACATTGCACCGTGACATTAATGCGAATGCCACACATGCGATGACCTCCCATGACCAAGCAACACCCTTATTTCAGCCACACATGGTCCACTTGGCTTTCCATAAATTGGAAACCACACCTAAAAAATTTATTCCTCATCACTAAAGCAATGACAGCATGAAAATATTGGAAGAGAAAAAAAGTGCCAGTAACTTAAATCATCTTAAAACGGCTTTTTTTGGGATGATTATTCTCTCCCTTGGTATTGGGATCGGACGGTTTCTTCATACACCTATCCTTCCGGTCATGCTGCATGAAGGCCAATTTACCTTTAGCCAACTTTCCTATATCGCCAGCGCTAACTACGCAGGCTATCTACTAGGAAGCCTATTTCTTTCCTTCGGAAAATTAGGCAACACATCCCGCACCACCATGATGTTATATGGTGCTGCCATTGTTACAAACGTACTAATCTTCGCAATGGCATTCACTAGCTATTTTTTTCTAGTGATGCTGATTCGTTTCACAGCAGGTATATCCAGCGCCGCCATGATGATTTTCGGCTCCATCACCGTCATGCGGCATACATTTAATGTACGGGTGATTGCGTCCCTATACGCTGGCGTCGGTATCGGAATTTTATTGGGCAACGAATACGTTGTTATCGGCCTACGTCATGGACTGAACGCCAGCGGGTTATGGTATGGAGCTAGCCTTTTATCCTTTATTTTTTTGCTATTGCTGTTTGTGCTGACACCACACGTAGAGGATAAGCCTCGTGAGGCCAGCGCATCTTTCCCAGTACAGCAAAATCCCTTTCTCTGGTGGCAATTGGCTGCACTGTATGGCTGTGCAGGGTTTGGCTACATCATCATCGCTACCTACCTGCCACTGATCGCAAAAACGTTCAATGTCCCTTTTATTGCCGAACATCTCTGGTCGCTGGTCGGACTGACCATCATTCCCAGCTGCTTTGCCTGGCTGTGGGCGGCGCAGCGCTGGGGAACACGACGCTGCCTGACCACCAACCTACTCATTCAAGGCTGTTGTGTATTGCTGACACTACTCAGCCAAGCGCCCTTTCTCTTAGTCATCAGCTGCATCGGTTTCGGCGCAACTTTCATGGGAACGACATCTCTTGTGATGCCACTTACTCGACAAGTCCGCGCACCACACCGTATCAACTTACTCGGACTCGTCACCCTCACCTACGGTATCGGCCAAATTCTCGGGCCACTGCTGACCAGTTTGCTGCACTCCAGATTGAACACTGTCACGCCCGCGATTATGTGTGGTGCAGTAGCCCTCTTCGTCGCGGCTGGCATCTGTCAATATTGCCTCGATAAAAAAGCAGTCAACGTCTAGAACCCATTTCCTTTAAGGACACGAAAACGTACCAAGCACTACGGTGACCATTCCTGGGATAGGTCCTCTTGGACAAACGGAACATCCAGTCTATCCGTCATCTGGCCGCCCTAATGATACGCATGGAATGCATCACCATTGATGTTGTAGCAATCCACACCGCCGCCAATAGCAGTACTGCTGGAAATCACATTATTTCTGTTGAACTTACTCCTCTGGGGTAGCCACGCATTACGCCATGCATCGTGCTACCCAACATACCCAGCCCAGCAACTTAGGAACAGCACGCACAACGGACGACGTGATTGACGACGTAATAAACATTAAAAACTGGCCCTACCTATGGATAAGCGCTGCAAACGTGCCGCCATCAACGCATCAGATCACCAATAACACATCCATCCGTGACAATGCCGACGCACGAAACTACCGTACGTCGGCATCCATCATCACCTCATACTAAAAACCAAGCTGGTAACGCAGTCCAAGACTCTCCCCACGGCTACGTGTACCAAAGTAATGCTCTAACCCCATGGTCCACAGACCTGCGGTCACTCCGACAGGCAAGACCATCGATAATCCAAGCACACCCCCAGAACGACCAGGCCAGGACGAAGCCACCAACGGCGTCCACGACGAAGTCGCTGTAAAGCTGGCCTGTGGATTCAAACCACTCTGACGCAACGTCTGCTGCCATTCACCATAACCACGCCATTGCACGCCACCCCAGCGCCACTCCGTACGCACACCGGCCAGTAACTGACTCCGCGTCGCTTGGGCGGACTGTACCTGTAAGCCAAAGCCAGAGCCACTCTGCTCACGGAATCCATCCGTCCGCAGTTGCGTTTGATCCAGACCAAGATACGGGGTCAATGCCAAGGAACCCTGACGCCAGTGATAGCCAGCCTCCACACTGCCACTCCAAAACTGACCGCTGTAGCGACTGGATGTCCAATCGTTCCAGTCACCCAGTTGCAACTGCCGGTCCAGGCGACGTTGGAAACTACCAAAACCAAGCTGCCCCAAGACATACAAGGGCCCCTGGGTGCGCTGTAAATACACACGCCCTTGCACTTGTCTGTCTATCCCTCGCAACCCAGAGGCACTACCGGAGGGGCTGCTATCGGCCTGACCAAAAGCAACACCCACAATGTCACCGGAGGCAAGTTGCGCATCATGTCCCACCAACCAGCCAGACAGGGAGAAGGTGCCGCTAGCCGCACCATTGTGCCCCGGACCACCCAAGGCTTGATGCCACGTCACAATACGCTCGCCCGAACGAGGCGCATCTAGACGCGTCGCCAAACTGCGGCGCCCCAAATCAATGGCATCAAGGCTAGCCGCCGCCGCCGCAACATGCGATTGCCCCGACAAACTCTGCAACGAAGCCGCCGCCACTGCCGCGCTACTGGACTGTTGCAATGCCGCTGCCGCCCCAATAAAACTGGTGGGCAACGCACCGCCGCCTTGCGCCTGCTGTGCATCAATTGCACGGAATGCATGCTCAACACGCTGGGCAGAGGCCTGCGCAACTCTATCAACGATCCCCAAAGCCTGTGCCGCCGCGCTGACATTCAGACGCTGCAGGGTCACGTAGGCATTGTTAGTGCCGTAAGTCAGACGACCTTCTCCAAGCAGCACAGCCGGACCCCAAGTCAACTGCGAGAACGTGCCGGTTAAACTACCATCGGCCTGCAATACGCTGTAGGAAGTATTGAAGGTCACATAATCACGTTTACCCAACACTTGGAGTTCCCCCCCTTTCAGGGTGGCATTACCAGCCACGCTCAGCTGATCTCCAACGTACAGTGCAAGACGCCCTGTCTCCAATTGGGTGTAATCACCCTGCACCTTGAGCCCATCCTTCCCAAGCTCCAGGGTGCCGGCATTGCTCACCGCACCGCCGAAGCGACCGCTACCAATCAACGTCGCAGTATTAGCAACGCTGACTGCGGATGCACCCAAGCTGGACGCTTGCAATGTGCCTCCCAGGACTTGGGTGGCTCCGGTGTATTGATTATTGCTGCCGCCAAGCACCAGTGTTCCGGTACCACGCTTGATCAAGCCGCCGCTGCCGGTAATGTCATTGCCCCAGGTGGAACGCCTGTCATCAAAGCTAACTTGGACATCACCCCAATCGAACTTAGCCGGGCCCAGCACTGCTTTACCCACATTCAGTGCACCATAGCCGAAGACTTCATCCACGCCGGGAGCACCAAGATCAGTCGCCGTACCAAGCAGGGTCTGCCGCACCAGGTCGTTGCTGAAATAGGGAAATGCCTCCCATACCAATGCCGCTGCACCAGAAACCAACGGCGCTGCAAACGAGGTGCCGTTCTGTATTAAATAACCATTTAGATAACCTTTATCACCATCCACTGGGCTAGTGGTAACGTTAGTGTCGATTTCAATGAGATCACCTGGTGCAGCTAAGCAATAGTGCATTGCGATGCCGCAATGGTTCGAGTACGAAGTCAATTGGTCGGGATGATCGAAACTATCCAGTGCAGCAACCACTAACCATCCCCTTTCCAGATCGGCAGGCGATGCCCCCCCTCCACCGTGGGCAAGCTCGGCAATCTGGAAAGTCGACCCGGTTGCTGTTGACTGTAGTTACCACTGGCGAAGATCACTAAGACATTGTTATTCAGCACTAAATCACGGTATACGTTCACGAAACCATCTGTCACCGCTGGATCTATCCATACTTGCTTATCGCCGGTGTTCTGATTCTCATATCCCCAGGAGTTGTTTTGGATACGCACTCCTGCGGCAATCATGTCGGCATTGACGCGTTTTAGCTGGGCTGCTTCTCCTTCAAAAAAGTTCCCGCCTATTGGGCTTTCTTTTGCACTTTCTGCTGCAGACGAGAAGACGCGCGCTGAGAAGATAGTCGCACCTGGTGCGATACCACCGGGCCAGTATTCAACGGGTTGCCCCGCAATGAGCTGTGCCACATTGGTGCCATGGCCACTCACATCATCTGGACTGGCGGGGTCTTGATAATCCACATACACATTGTTGTGGATGACCTGATCGTGCAATGTCACATGGTTACGATTCACGCCGGAATCAACGACGCCAACCATGTAGCCCTTACCAGTAAAGCCAAGTGTATGAGCGGGTTCTGTATTCGTAACATCTAGGTGCACGCGAAACTTGGCAGCTAACGCCGGATCCAAAACAGGTAATGGTGTTGGTGTTGGTGTTGGTGTTGGTGTTGGTGTTGGTGTTGGTGTTGGTGTTGGTGTTGGTGTTGGTGTTGGCGTTGGCGTTGGTGTTGGTGTTGGTGTTGGTGTTGGTGTTGGTGTTGGCGTTGGCGTTGGTGTTGGTGTTGGCGTTGGCGTTGGCGGACGAACTAACCCGCTACCACCGCAGGCACTCAAGAAAGCAACTAACGTTAATACCAGGATGCTACCGGGAAAAAATGCCGTTTTCATATTTTTCATCTTTATCCTTTAATGAAGATAATCAATAACACTTTTCGCTTTTACTTTATTTATGGAATGCCACTGCTTTGCAACTCTATTCTTATGATAGTTATCAAGTTATCAATTCAGATACGTGTTATATGCCCTGTCTCAAAATAAAAGTTTTAACATTGGCATAGTGTTCTTCTTAGATTTAGATAAATCAGGCTTTCTGGTCGGCGATAGATACTCCCTCTTTCTATAAGATTATTGTGTGAAATTTCAATGCAATCCAAAGTAACGATCTAGGAAATAGCACGCGAATCTTAATAGTACTATATGCATAAGACGACCGAAAATGAGTTGCACTGTATTGATGGTGGTTCTACAGTGCGTTACTGCGCATAAGCAAGATTTACTTATGCGCGTGAAATTCTCATAAAATCGAAATGAGTAATAGAACCTTAGTATCTCAGAGGCCACGCCACTAAATGAATTTTCCAGTGCAGATCACACTTTATACTTCGGCTCGAGGCAATGAGACGCTTCAGGTGCATTGATGAATATCATGATATCCGATGAGACAAATCATTCATTGCCTTTCAGGTCACGGACACAATAAAAGATTTTTCGCCTCAATAAATTGTCATGGACAGTAAGATTAAGATCCAGTTAACCGCACCCTCACCATGTCACCATTGATTAAATATTCAAGCTGAGCAAAGTCCATCATTAATTAAACGGCAGCGCCCGTTAGAATAACTAACAGAAAGCGCAATGTAATTCTAGAAGAGCCAGATCAAGGGAAAATCCGTCGGGGAGAAATATCTAATCTTCTAACAATTTCAGCGCCGTTTTTTTATGAATCACCTCGAAAAAGAAATAGCGAAACGGTAAAACTAACTGCCAACAACAGTTTGGCCAAAGATGACAATACAACATGAATGGGCCGCATCCTTGTCTAGGAAGACAAACGATCATGTGACGGGAGACAGGCGAAATCAACATCTTATTTATATACTCGATCAAAGATGAGTCATCTGTAGACAAGCGGCGTGCATCAATAGGATTACTATCGTAATAGGCACTACTCGATACGTTTGAAAAGATCAAGCAGACGATATGCAATGGGGAAAGAAACATAAAACACGAGCATAAAATATTCGGTCAGGTTATAAACTAAGATATTCTCGCCTTATTAACAGTTCTGAGAGAGCTGCAACGCCACTACAAGGGATGGAGAATCGGCGTCATTAGCTATAGCAAGTCAACGTTTCCTTCAAACAACTCATCAAGGAGCAGAACAACAATTAGATTGGGGGACTCAATAATGTAGTCATAGATCGCTTCGCGGTCTTGAACAATTTAGGCCATCTAGTGCAACCCCATCATTTAAATGGTTCAAGCAAACAGCACAACAGAATGGAAAGTTGGCTTCAAACTCAGTAGCCAACACTAAACGACCAACGTTTGCGGAACTAACATTGGTTTGCGCCTATTTTCAGCCGGAATCTGGTAGCCAAAGGTTTTTTGGATCATTGATGGTTGCGGACAATAGACCGCAGTCAAATAAAATGTATTGGCCGTAAGCAGTTTTTACTTAGGCGAATGGCGTATTTCTTATTGACGTATGCAATAACGCCTCATCAAACGGACTACACAACTAGGATATATCAAGCTACCCAAGCACGCCGGTTAACCAGCTTACTTCACGAATACGCCATTAAAAAGTGATTCTATAAAGCCATCGGCTTACTTAGTACGTTGGCTTATTTATTAATAATGAAGTTGCCTTCATATTGGATGTATGCGACAGCGCTTTATCCAACGCAGCCTGCCAATGCGATCATATTAAGAATAAAGGCAGCTGGAATATCTTGATAAGATAATCCAGCTACCCATCTCCACAGATTACTTCGCGAAGTTACCACTAAACAGGGAGTTCATAAATCCAGTGGTGTAGGTGTAGGTCAAATCTTTGTCAATGACGAAACCGGCGATGAGACCGCCGATGGCACCAGCAATGCCGCCATAGACCATGCCGACGCCTTGGCCGATTGATCCAATACCTATAACGCCGCCGCCATCACCACCGCGGGTTCCACCCCAGATAGAGCCAGCAAAAAAGGCTGCAACGCCTAAAACGATGCTTGCCTCAAGACGCGAAGCCAAGTCTCCGCCGGACACGTTATTCATTTCGTTTGATGTTAATTCACGCATTTTATAACCCCTTAAAGATTTAGTCTAAATATAATGTTAATCACTTGTAAAAAGTAATATGTATCACAATAACACATCAAATAATGAAAGTCATTCAAACAACGATTTAATATTCTGATGGAGAATAATACATACTAAGCTACGCCCCACTACTTACTTATCGACACAGAGATAATCTAATAGAGGAAATCGATTATTGAATTACATATCAATATTTGACCCCTAATGATTGATCACCGGTATCTCGAGCATAATCTCCAATTTTCATTTACCATAGACAGTTCGATATGTTCTTCTGATAATCTAGAAGTAAATATTAATTATCCGTGAGTTGGCATTGACGGAAATTGACAACGTATCCGGTGCCGATCTCCATTCGTGGCTTAGCGCATCTGTTCTGGGTGGCGTTGCTGCTTTTATTGCTGGGTCCATCTGGGACGGACTACACAATTAGGATGTATCAAGCTGCCCAAGCTCGCCGTTTGTTAACAAGCTTACTTCACAAATACGCCATTAAAAAGTAATTCTATAAAGCTATTGGCTTACTTGGGAGGTTGGCTTATTTATTAATAATGAAGTTGCCTTCAAATTGGATGTATACAACAGCGCTTTATCCAAAGCGATCATATTAATAATAAAGGCAGCTGGAATATCTTGATAAGATAATCCAGCTACCCATCCCACAGATTACTTCGCGAAGGTGCCACTAAACAGGGAGTTCATAAATCCAGTGGTGTAGGTGTAGGTCAGAGTTTTGTCAATGACGAAGGCGCCGATGGCGCCGCCGATGGCACCAGCAATGCCACCATAGATCATGCCGACGCCTTGGCCGATTGATCCAACACCTAAAATGCCGCCGCCATCACCGCCGCGGGTTCCACCCCAGATGGAGCCAGCAAAAAAACCAGCAACGCTTCCGACAATGCTTGCCTCAAGACGCGAAGCCAAGTCGCCGCCGGACACGTTGTTCATTTCGTTTGATGTTAATTCACGCATTTTATATCCCCTAAAGATTTAGTCCAAAGTTAATGTTAACCACTTGTACAATGTGATATGTATCACAATAACACATCAAATAATGAAAGTCATTCAAACAACGATTTAATATTCTGATGGAGAATAATCTTAATAATATATATTTAACCGAGAAATCATCGCGCATTCACTAATACCGGAAGATACTGGCGACGATTGATTATTGAATTAAATAAATTTAAATATTTGATTCGCAATAATTGATCATCGGTATCTCGAACACAATCTCTAACTTTCATATCGAGAATGTTCGAGATGTTCTTCTAATAACCTTGGAGCAAAGAGAAATTATGCGTGAATTGACATTGACCGAAATTGACAACGTATCCGGTGCCGATCTCGGTTCGCGGCTTAACGCAGCTATCGTAGGTGGCGTTGCTGCTTTTTTTGCTGGCTCCATCTGGGGTGGAACCCGTGGTGGTGATGGCGGCGGCATTTTAGGTGTCGGAACAATCGGCCAAGGCGTGGGCATGGTCTATGGCGGTATTGTTGGTGCCGTCGGCGGCGCCATAGCCGGCTTCGTCCTCGACCAGAGTGTCACATACTCCTACACTAGTGGGTTTATGGCCTCTCTCTTTAACGGCACCTTCGCTAAGTAATCTGCTTAAGCCGCAGACTAGGCAGCTGGATATATTCCAGCTGCCTAGCCCTTTTGGTAACCCTTGTTGCACATATTAATAGAAATACACCACCCGCCTAAGTGAACAGCTTACTGATGGCCAGCACATTCCATCTGACTACGGTGTATCGCCCGCAACCATCATTAAAGACGCGCCAACCTTACTTCAACTCAAAATTTTGCGCGCCATCTGTGCGTTCCCATAGGGACCACTGCCCAGCAAACTGGCGACCAAGAGAACTGAATACCCTTTCGATTCTGCTCGATAGTTTGAACCAAAGGTCGGCCAAACTGGCCGATACCGTGTCTTCATTAACGTCGCTGAGATTTGTATTGAACACCTGACCGAATAAGCCACACATCTATCTCTATATAGTTGGCTCAACATCACCCGCACACCGATCATTGAGCACTCCAACATCTAATCCATTCAGCAGCCTCCCACTATCGCTGCATACACACAAATACATAGAAATACTGCGCGCTTCGTGACTCCCCGCAACCTGTTGCGACACCTAAACAGGCTAGCTCCAGCTACACTTCAACATCATTTAGCAAGGAGTTACTCATGTCACTACCCGCCTTCAAGGCCTACGACATCCGCGGCCGCGTGCCAGATGAATTAAACGAGGACTTGGCCCGCCGCATCGGCATCGCACTGGCGGCACAGTTGGACAGAGCAGCCCCTGTGGTCCTGGGCCACGATGTACGCCTGACAAGCCCATCACTACAAGAGGCACTGTCAGCCGGCCTACGTGCCAGCGGCCGCGAGGTGATTGATATCGGCCTCTGCGGCACCGAAGAGGTCTATTTCCAAACACAATATCGCAATGCGGCTGGTGGCGTGATGGTCACCGCCAGCCACAACCCGATGGATTACAACGGGATGAAACTCGTACGCGAGCAGGCACGTCCGATCAGCTCAGACACCGGCCTATTCACAATCCGCGATGCTGTTGCCACCGACATCGCAACCATTACGCCCCCCACTGCCGCAGAACATCAGTATCTGGACAAGTCAGCCTACATTGCACACCTGCTGAGCTACGTCGACAGCAACGCCCTCAAACCACTGAAGCTGGTCGTCAATGCCGGCAACGGCAGTGCCGGCCTAATCGTTGACCTACTCGCCCCACATCTACCGTTCGAATTCGTGCGTATATTCCACGAACCGGACGGCCACTTTCCAAACGGCATTCCAAACCCACTGCTGCCTGAAAACCGCGATGCCACCGCACAAGCCGTCAAGCATCACGGTGCAGACCTTGGTATCGCCTGGGACGGAGATTTCGACCGCTGCTTTTTCTTTGATCACACCGGTCGTTTTATTGAAGGTTACTATCTCGTCGGCCTCTTAGCCTCAGTGATTCTGTCCAAACATCCTGGTGGAAAAATCGTGCATGACCCACGTCTCATCTGGAACACCGTCGAAATGGTTGAGGCTGCCGGCGGCATCCCGGTACTGTCCAAGAGCGGCCATGCCTTCATCAAAGAAAAAATGCGTAAAGAAAACGCCGTATACGGTGGTGAGATGAGCGCTCACCATTATTTCCGCGAATTTTCCTACGCCGACTCAGGCATGATCCCATGGTTACTGATCGCCGAACTGATCTCACGCAGCGGTCGCTCCCTGGCCGACCTGGTCGAAAGCCGCATGCAGCAATTCCCGTGCAGTGGTGAAATCAACTTTAAAATCACCGATACCAAAACCGCCACAGCACGCATCATGGACCATTACACAGCACAATCTCCGACGATCGACCATACCGACGGAATCAGCGCCGACTTTGGAGATTGGCGTTTCAACCTGCGCAGCTCCAATACCGAACCGCTACTACGCCTGAATGTGGAAACCCGCAACAATGCGGCACTGCTAAAACAACGTACTGATGAAATTTCAGCACTGCTGCGCACCTGAAACACCTTCCATCTGCTTCCCACCTCCCCCATGCATGGAGTTAGCCTCGCCTATGAACGATATCCTTCCCGTGATCCTATCCGGCGGTTCTGGCACCCGGCTATGGCCACTATCGCGCGAAGCCTATCCCAAACAGTTTCTGCCACTGGTCGGCCACCACAGCATGCTGCAAGCCACATGGCTACGCGCCGCTCCCGTGACAACGCATTCACCCATCGTCGTTGCCAACGAAGAACACCGCTTTATTGCCGCAGAACAACTGCAGCATTTGGGCGTGTATCCCTCAGCAATTCTGCTTGAACCCACAGGCCGCAACACCGCCCCGGCAATCGCCGTGGCCGCACTGGAAGCAACACGGACCGGCAACGATCCACTGCTCCTCGTCCTACCGTCCGACCACGTCATCCGTGACGAAACAGCGTTCCAAACTGCCGTCCATGTGGCCGCCGCCGCAGCCGCTCAAGGGAAATTGGTCACCTTTGGCATCACCCCAAACACCCCGGAAATTGGCTACGGCTACATCAAAGCCACCGGCAACGACACAATACGTCCCGTTGAGCGCTTCATCGAAAAACCAGATCTGGCCACCGCTCAAAGCTATCTGGCCTCCGGCGACTATTTTTGGAATAGCGGCATGTTCCTATTCCGCGCCTCACGCTACCTAGCAGAACTAAGCACCTTTCAACCAGCAATCGCCGAAGCCTGCCAACGGGCATGGAGCGCAGCAAAGCGCGATACCGACTTCATCCGATTAGATAAAGAAGCATTCGAAAGCAGCCCAGCGGATTCTATAGATTATGCAGTCATGGAACACACCGCCGACGCCGTCGCCGTGCCACTAGACGCCGGCTGGAACGATGTCGGCTCCTGGTCGGCCCTACATGAAGTCTCCAAACAAGATAACGACGGCAATGCCCACCAAGGCGATGTGATCCAAATCGACTGCCGCAACACCTACGCCTATGGATCGCGTCTGATCGCAATGGTTGGACTGGAAAACGTGGTGGTCGTAGAAACCGATGACGCCTTATTAGTCGGCCATCGTGACAGCATCCAGACCGTCAAAGAGATCGTTGGCAAAATCAAAGCAAACGGACGTCCCGAAGCCACCTGGCACCGCAAAGTCTACCGTCCGTGGGGTGCATACGACTCCATCGACACCGGCCAACGCTTCCAAGTCAAGCGCATCACCGTCAAGCCCGGCGGCACACTCAGCCTACAAATGCACCATCACCGTGCCGAACACTGGATCGTGGTCAGCGGCACCGCCGAAGTCACACGCGGCAGCGAAATCCTATTACTCACCGAAAATCAGAGTACCTATATCCCCCTCGGCGTCACCCACCGCCTACGTAACCCAGGGAAACTGCCGCTCGAATTGATTGAAGTACAGTCCGGCAGCTATCTCGGTGAAGATGACATCGTGCGTTTTGAAGATACCTATGGTCGTACTTAACACTCAGGTCCGGGGCCGCAGCAGCGGCCCACGTGATCACTGCGGCATTCCCAATAGCTACACAACACAGCTGGTGATGCGGTGATGCACAGCGACCCAACACCGTACTGACATAGCCAAGCACACCAAGACACACCCTCGCCCCCGAGTCTCAGCAAACATCATCCCACTTCACCTTTAACGCGACCTCTTGACGATCTCGTCCAACACACCGCGCACGCCCTGACGCCAATCTGGTAACACGATCCCAAACGCCTCCACCAACGCCGTCGTATCCAGACACGAATACCCCGGACGCCGCGCCGCAGTCGGATACACAACACTCCCAATGGCCTGTACCTGCGGGACCCGCATCATCAAACCGCATGCCTGCGCCTGCACGAAAATCTCCTCAGCAAAACCATGCCAACTCGTTTGACCGGCCGCCGTCAGATGCCAAATACCCGCATGCCGACTTTGCACCTGCTCCACCAACAACTGCGCAGTAACATCCGCAATCAACCCCGCCGCAGTCGGCGTGCCGATCTGATCCGCCACCACCCGCAAACACTCGGATGTCGCACCCAAACGCAGCATAGTGCGTAAAAAATTGTGGCCATGCGCCGCATAAACCCAGGACGTACGCAAAATCAGAGAACACCCGCCCGCCGCCCGGACCGCACACTCCCCAGCCAGCTTACTCGCACCATAAATATTCAACGGCGCGACAGGATCATCCACACCGTACGGAGACGTACCCTGCCCATCAAACACATAGTCAGTGGAATAATGCACCAGCGGCACCCCATGCTCCGCACACCAATGCGCGATCACACCTGGTGCCTGGGCATTGATACGGAACACCACATCAGGCTCAGATTCCGCACGGTCAACCGCCGTATAAGCAGCCGCATTCACCACCTGCACTGGCCGCTGCGCGTCAAGCAATGCGCGCAGCGTCTCGGGCTGACCAAAATCCGCCTGCACACACCCCACCCCATTCGGCAACCGTCCACTGCGCGTGACGGCACACACCACACGACCACTCAGTGACCGCAGCAACTCCTGACCAATCTGACCACCCGCCCCAAAGACCAACACCGTCACGGCACGTATATCGGCAAACGATCAATAGGGACTTCCTCCATAAACGGCGCTTTCTGATCCTTAGCCGAGAGCAGCGGCGCAGCAATCGGCCAATCCACACCAATCACCGCATCATTCCAACGGATGCCAGCATCGGCCTCCTTCACATACACATCCGTACACAGATAGTTGAATACCGCACGCTCAGACAACACCACAAACCCGTGCGCAAACCCTTCCGGAATCCATAACTGGCGCTTGTTTTTGGCACTGAGCAACACCGCTACCCAACGCCCGTAATGCGGCGAGCCACGGCGGATATCAACAGCAACATCGTAAACCTCACCCTCCAACACACCGACCAACTTCCCCTGCGGACGCGGCCACTGATAATGCAAACCACGCAAAACACCATAAATTGATATGGACACGTTACTCTGCACAAAGCGCGATGACATCCCCTGGTGCTCGAAACACTCCGCATTCCATACCTCAAAAAATTCACCGCGCGCATCATCAAACACCCTCGGCTCAATCACCAAACAGCCTGGCAGCGCCGTATCAATCACCTTCACAGAGACCGTCCCCGCTGCGCTAAATTCAACAAATACTGCCCGTAAGCATTCTTTGCCAACGGTGCCGCCAAGCGCTCTAAATGCGTCGCATCAATCCATCCTTTCCAGAACGCGACCTCCTCAGGACAACACACCTGTAAACCCTGCCTCGTCTGGATCGTTCCAATAAAGTTGGACGCATCGTGCAACGACTGATGGGTCCCTGTATCCAACCAGGCATAACCGCGTCCAAGCGCCTCCAAGTGCAACGCACCTTCTGCCAAATAACGGCGATTAAGATCAGTAATCTCCAACTCACCACGCGCCGAAGGCGTCAGTTCCGCAGCAAATGCAGGCGCACGCCCATCGTAGAAATACAACCCCGTCACCGCATAGTTAGAACGTGGCTGCGCCGGCTTCTCCTCAATATTAATCACTCGTCCGTCCCCATCGAACTCCGCCACCCCATAGCGCTCCGGATCACTGACCCAATAACCAAACACGGTCGCGCCCACGGTGCGCGCATCGGCATGACACAGCGTGTCCGTCAGACCATGACCATAAAAAATGTTGTCTCCCAAAATCAGACAACTTGGCTTGTCATCGATAAATGCACGGCCAATCAAATAAGACTGCGCCACACCATCGGGACTGGCCTGTACCGCGTAGCAAATCTCCATCCCCCACTGCGTACCATCACCCAACAGGCGCTGAAACAACGCCTGCTCATGCAACATCGTGATCACCAGCACCTGGCGAATCCCTGCCAACATCAACACACTGAGCGGGTAATAAATCATCGGCTTGTCATACACCGGCAGTAACTGCTTACCGATCCCTTGAGTGATCGGATACAACCGTGTCCCGGCCCCACCCGCCAAGATGATGCCCTTGCGCTGTGTCATGGAACGATTTCCTGATATGAAAGTCTGCATATGGATACGCACTCTTTACCGAACCTAAGGCCTTACACCGCAGTCAGTAGGCCCTCAACGCGGTCACGCCCTTGGAGCACCGCACGTACCCAATCCTGATGCTGCAAATACCAATCCACAGTCAGCGCAAGTCCCTGCTCAAAGCGATACACCGGCGCCCAGCCTAACTCACTCACCAACTTGGACGTGTCGATCGCATAACGGCGATCATGCCCCGGACGATCTGCAACATGAACAATCTGGCTTTGATAACTCAGCCCATCGGCACGCGGGCGGCGCTCGTCAAGCAAACGGCAAATCATGCGGACCACTTCAAGATTCTCACGCTCGGCCTGCCCCCCGATATTGTACGTTTCACCCACCCGCCCTCCAGCCAATACAGCACACAGCGCGGTACAGTGATCGCCGACAAACAGCCAATCACGCACGTGCCGCCCATCGCCATACACAGGTAACGGCTCACCCGCCAACGCCTTGGTGATGACCAGCGGAATCAGCTTCTCCGGAAAATGATATGGCCCATAGTTATTTGAACAATGCGTGGTCAGCACCGGCAATCCGTACGTATGGTGAAACGCACGGACCAAATGATCAGACGCGGCCTTTGACGCCGAATAAGGCGAATTAGGTGCATACGCCGTCCTCTCTGTAAATGCGCCCGTCTCCCCCAAACTGCCGTAAACCTCATCTGTGGATACATGCAGAAAACGGAACGCAGCACGCGCCGCCTCCGGCAACGCCTTCCAGTACCCACACACCGCCTCCAACAACAGCAACGTGCCAACCACATTGGTCTGAATGAACGCAGCGGGAGCATCAATCGAACGATCAACGTGACTCTCAGCAGCAAAATTCAGCACTGCATCCGGGCGATGCGTATCCAGCAAACGGCTCACCAACGCACGGTCGCCAATATCACCATGAACAAAAAGATGCTCCGCGCACCCATCAAGCGCAGCGAGCGTCTCCAAATGACCCGCATACGTCAGAGCATCAAGATTAATCACACGATGCCCGAAGCTAATCGCTTGCAATACAAAATTACCGCCGATGAAACCGGCACCACCGGTCACGAGCCACGTTGCCAATCCCATTCTCCATCAAGCACCACACCCCTGCACCTGACAGGGACCGTCTAGCACCATAGGATACCCCGGTCACATACCACCACGGTTGACATCCAACAACAGCCACTCCAATCAACTGACACAGGCACAGAACCACCACATGCCCCGTAGAATTGGCACACTTGCGTATAACCCACCACCGCAACCTAACTTTCACGCATCAGTTCCAGGACCTCCACACAATGAAAATCCTCGTCGCCTATAAGCGCGTGGTTGACTACAACGTCCGCATCCAAGTGAAACCCGATGGATCCGGCGTGATGACAGAAGGTGTTAAAGTATCTGCCAATCCTTTCGACGAAATTGCTCTCGAAGAAGCGCTACGCCTGCGTGATGCAGGCATCGCCAGCGAAGTCGTCATCGCCACACTCGCCCCGAACGACGTGACCGCACACCTTCGCAACGGACTGGCGATGGGGGCCAACCGTGCTATCCACATCGTCACCCACACCACAGTACAACCACTCACTGCGGCACGCGCTCTACTCAAACTGGTTGAGAAAGAACAGCCAGCACTGGTAATCCTGGGAAAACAGGCCATTGACGACGACGCCAACCAAACCGGCCAAATGTTGGCCACACTATGGGGGCGCCCACAGGCCACCTTTGCATCAAAAGTGACCATCGCTGATGGCAAAGCCACCGTCACCCGCGAAGTCGACGCTGGTTTGGAAACACTGCACATTGATCTACCGGCCGTGATTACCGCCGACCTGCGCCTAAACGCCCCACGCTTCATCAAACTGCCGGACATCATGAAGGCCAAGAGCAAACCACTGGAAACCATCGCCTTCGCCGACCTTGGCGTAACAGCGCATGATAGCCTGCAAACCACACATTACGCCCCCCCCAAAAAACGCAACCAAGGCGTGATGGTGAAAAACGTCACCGAACTGGTGACCCTCCTCAAGAACCAAGGAGCCCTATCATGACCAAGCTGCTTATCATCGCCGAACACTTGGATGGTCAACTCAACGCGGCAACGGCTAAAACTGTCAGTGCAGCGCTTGCACTATCACCCGAAGTCATCGACATCGCCGTACTAGCTGCCATCCCGGACAGCGTCGCCGCGCAAGCCCGACACATTGCAGGTGTCACACGCGTACTCACCATTGCCAACCCTGCCAACAAGCACCCGATTGCACAAATACTAGCCCCACAAATCGCCGCACTCGTCCAAACCAACAGCTACACCCACGTGTTCGGACCCTCGACAACGTTTGGCAAAGACCTCATGCCCGTCGTGGCGGCACTACTCAACGTCAACCAAATTTCGGACCTAATGGGCCTCCAAGACGCCTACACCTTCACCCGTCCCATCTACGCTGGTAACGCAATCATCACGGTGAAAGCACCTACTGATCAGATCGTCGTTGCCACCATACGCACCGCATCATGGCCAGAAGCCACGAAAGGCGGCAACGCCACCATAGAAGCAGTAACGGTCTCAGCACACCTACCAAACCACACCCGCTTTCTCAGCCTGGATGTGCACACCTGCGACCGTCCAGACCTACAAAATGCCAAACGTGTGGTGGCTGGTGGCCGTGGCCTTGGTTCCCCAGAAAACTTCAAATTGATCTATAGACTCGCTGACACACTCGGTGCGGCAGTCGGTGCTTCACGTGCTGCAGTGGACGCCGGTTACGTACCGAACGAACTGCAAATCGGCCAAACCGGAAAAATCATCGCCCCGGATTTGTACATCGCCATCGGCATTAGCGGTGCCATCCAGCACCTGACCGGGATCAAAGATGCAGGGACCATTGTCGCCATCAATCAAGACGCCGATGCACCAATCTTCGAGATCGCCGACATCGGCTTAGTCGGCGACCTGTTTCAACTCATCCCAGAACTGGACATGGCTCTCAACAAATAAGCTTCCAGAAAAAGCCCAAATCTGGGAGCTCATCCATCGCCAACAACACTGTGAAATAACCTTTCATGTGCTGGTGCATCGACCAAAGCTCACTGGATATCACCGTTTCATTCAACGCAATAGAGAGTCAACACAGCAACACCGGAGACAAAAGCCAAAAAACAGAAATAGGGAAAGAGCACCGCGCTTTCAAGCATAACGAGCGATGCCTCACACCTGAACCAACCCCTTGTGAACGTTTCGACAACAACCCATATTAAAGCGCACAATAGCCCCCCTGAGGCCGCTCAGTTGCGGCGGTGCTCTCCGGAGTTCTCATGTCAAATCCATCTTCTACGCCGCTGCTGTTTGCAGATCTCGGCCTCTCCGATGCTGTGATGCAAGCCGTCACAAAAATCGGCTACGAAACTCCGTCGCCCATCCAGGCGGCGACCATCCCAGCCTTGCTTGCTGGGCGCGATGTGCTGGGCCAAGCCCAGACCGGCACTGGGAAGACTGCCGCATTCGCGCTACCGTTGCTCACACGCACCGTTCTGAACCAGGTCAAGCCGCAAGTGCTCGTACTGGCACCCACCCGCGAACTGGCTATCCAAGTTGCCGAAGCATTCCAGCGCTACGCTGCCTCAATCTCTGGCTTCCGTGTCCTACCCGTGTACGGCGGCCAATCCTATGGCCAACAACTGGCGGCACTGAAACGTGGTGTCCATGTGATCGTCGGTACCCCGGGCCGGGTGATTGATCACCTAGAGCGCGGCACCCTGGATCTATCGGAATTAAAAACGCTGGTCCTCGACGAAGCCGACGAAATGCTGCGTATGGGTTTCATTGAGGACGTTGAAGAAGTCCTACGGAAGTTGCCCGCTTCACGCCAGGTCGCTCTGTTCTCGGCAACCATGCCACCTCAGATCCGCCGTATCGCACAAACCTATCTACAAGATCCGATTGAAGTCACCATCGCTACCAAAACCACGACCGCGGCCAACATCCGCCAACGTTACTGGTGGGTCAGCGGCCTCCACAAGCTTGATGCACTCACACGCATTCTTGAGGTGGAAACCTTCGACGCAATGATTATCTTCGTGCGCACCAAAGCTGCCACCGAAGAATTGGCCGAGAAATTGCAGGCACGTGGTCTGACCGCCGCAGCGATCAATGGCGATATGCAACAAGCGCAACGCGAACGCACCATTCACCAACTCAAAGATGGCAAGCTGGATATCCTCGTTGCCACCGACGTCGCCGCACGTGGTTTGGACGTAGAACGTATCAGCCACGTGCTGAACTACGACATCCCTTACGACGTTGAGAGCTACGTCCACCGTATCGGACGCACTGGGCGTGCCGGTCGCAGCGGCGAAGCAATCCTCTTTGTGACTCCGCGCGAAAAAGGCATGCTGCGCCAGATTGAACGTGCCACTCACCAACCGATCGAAGCCATGCAACTGCCCAGTGTGGATGCAGTCAACGACACACGCGTGACCAAATTTTTCGGACGCATCAGCAATGCTCTGGTGGTCGGCGCTGAAATCGACTTCTACCGCAAACTGCTGCAACGTTTCGAGAGCGAGCACAATGTCCCTGCCATTGAGATCGCTGCTGCCCTGGCACGACTCCTTCAGGGGGATAGCCCCTTCCTGCTGAGTGTCCCGACGCGCCCCCAACGTGAGCGCAGCGAGCTGGCATCCGAGCATCATGTCAAACGCCCCTCATCCTTCAAGCAGACAGAGCGTCCAAACAACACTGAACACCCCAAGCGCCCCCAACGGAACGCACCTGCCCGCAATGTCCCAGAGTTCGGTATGGAGTCTTACCGCATCGAAGTCGGCCGCATGCACGGTGTGAAGCCAGCCAATATCGTCGGCGCTATCGCCAACGAAGCTGGATTAGAGAGCCGCTACATTGGCCGGATTGACATCCGTGACGATCACTCGGTTCTGGATCTCCCCGCAGAAATGCCACACGAGATCCTGCAACACCTAAAAAAGGTCTGGGTATCAGGACAGCAACTACAAATGCGTCGGATCGACACAACCGAAACAACCACACCTGCACGGGAATTTAAGTCAAAACCGGGTGGCGCTGGCAAATTCCCGCCGAAACCCCATCACAACAAATCAACCAAACCAAAACCACCATACAGCGGTTGAATCCCCTGCGATCGCATTAATCCACAGCCGCGCGCGCCCACCGACATCCCTTCCGTGGGCGCCGTGCTGAAGCATTACCGCCAACCTTTACACAATGCGATACAACCCAATGATGTGTCATACCAAATTCTGAAACACCATGCGTGGTATGCACGGCACATCAGCGCTTTATATTCAACCAAGGCATGCTTGCTTCTTGATGGCCTACTCACATCCTGAAAAGCACGTGACTACTGTGAAACAGAAAAAACACGCATGATCTGATCGCGGTGCCTAATGACACACACCTACATCACTGCATCCCCTCTTTACTGTTGATGAGCTGAGCGATGCCGCTACTGCGGGGACGACGCCCGACCACGCCGCTCCAACATCGGATGTAATAAGACCACGCCAAGAACAACTGCCACGCCTAAATAAAAAAGTCCTGTCAGCTCGCGCTGCTCACCGAGCAACACAATCGCCAGTGCAATCGAGTAGACCGGCTCCAAATTAGTCACCAACTGGAGCGAATAAGCACTGAGATAACGCAGTGCGACCAGCGACAACGCAAACGGCAGCAGGGTGCACGCAAATGACAATATGAGCAACAGGAAAATGTCATGCGCGCTGGGTATCTGCCACGGCATCTCATGCAACGTCGGAAACACCAGCGACAACAGCAGCATCAATCCTGTCAGTGTCAAAATGCCAGACCCCAGCTCCAAAGCAGTGACAGTCAACGGATCAGCGTGCACCACCATACGTTTGTTGAGCGAACCGAATAACGCAGCTAATAACGCCGACACAACACCAATAAAAATACCAATACGCATGCCATCGGGGACCCCACCCACCACAAGCGCCACGCCTGGCAGCACCATCAGCCCCAACAGCAGCTCACGTGCCCGGAACGGCCGCCCCACCACACAAGGTTCCACCACCGCAGTAAACACCGGTGCCAATGCAATGCAGGTTGCTGCCACCGAAGCATTGGCCAATTTGACCGCACTATAAAAAGCCAACCAGTGCAACGCCACCAATGCACCAATACCAGCATAAGCAAGCATCACACGCGGATGCAGCGCACGTAGACCACGCCACACACGCGGCAGCAACACCAATGAAACAACAACCATTGTCATCCGCCACCACACCAGCGGCAACGCTTCCAAAGTAATCAACCTGCCAAAGATCGCAGTAAATCCCCAGAGCAAGACGCAGACATGGATTTGCAATTGCGCCGTGCGCACTTTGGAAGAGATCAGCATCTTGACTATTGTCCCTGAAATTATCTTTTCACTGTGCCGATGTCATCTCACGCAACTCTAAATAACCGTCACATTTATTCCGAATCGCCTGAGCGCAACTGGCCATACCGCGTGGAATATTGCAAAAATCCGACCATCGCAGGGGCGCTAGACGGGAAACGACATGTGATGCTGCTGACCATCAATGAAATAAATGCCCCACCGAAACGTATGAACAATGCCCATGCCAGATGTCTTCTTCAATGTACGCGCAACCGACGGCAGCACAAGGGATTCAACAACAATCACGGCCAACAACAACTGAAATCAACATCAAACCGCAAATCCAAACAACCGCTCCCCATCCAAGCTGTGCCAGCATCCACCAACAAAGTCAGCCGCAACGGCTGCCATGCTCAAAAACCGCACTACTCCACTGGACACTCCGAAATTTTGGAAGCACATCGCTGTGCATCACACATGACCACATTAGATGTAACGCCGCCCTCTGCGTTCATTGCACATCAAATCCCGCATAAATAATGCATCAAGCACAGATGCAAGTGATCGGTCTCACACCCAACCCACTGCAGCAGTGCCTTCCAGTGATTGGTGTTGGCATCCTCCACATCACTGCAAGCCGCATCACACTAAGTAGAATCAAGGCCACTTGCGACGGATTCAAGCCATGAGGAGCAGATCTCATGCGACCTTGGGGACATCCTGGTCGTGGTCCTGATGCTGCTTCTGTCTCAGCGCTGGGACGATGAACGCGATCAGCACCCATAGATATTCGGCCGTTTTATACCCGACGCATGCCTGCCTAAAGAATACGTTGATGAAACAACTGCGTGCGTTGATGCAGCCATCCGTAATGGTGGTAGTGCTGCCGATGTTATTCACTGATTCCAGTCTAAAAACCAAGCTACGTGTGCTGCTACACACGTAGATCCTACTGGTCGTGATCGTCATTGTGTCTGTCTGCTTCCTCAGCAAACATGTGCTGTGTTGAGGGTGAGAACCATCGCCAAGCAATCGCCATTGGCACGCCGACAAATCGGCGCCATGGACAAAAACTATGCAACAGCAATATCAGGAACATCGAACCAGATTTTTAAGGGGCGCTCTGATACAGAGGATGCACACGATCATGCTTGGACTGATAGATAGCCAGCATTCATACACCACCAACGCTGCCAATTCAGCACAACATGCTGTCTGCTCATTTCACACCTGCCCCAAGTGCGTGCATCCTGACTCCACACAATCTAATATTTGTGACACTTTTTCTACGAAACCCCAAGCAAATCGCAGCGCAAGGTCCGCTGCTCACCGGACTCACGCATCTTAACAACACCGGCAACATACAGACATTGGCCTCCTAGTGTTGCATAGCGATACAACAAGGAACGCCATGATGATTAATGACAGCAAGGCTTCATGCGTGATGCGCACCATTGCTGATGACAACGTGCTGCTACACCAAAGCCAAGTTTCAGTCATTCAACTCGGAACGTAACGAAAGCTGTTTAAATATGATCAGCTCATTCAGCAGCCGCAATAATTGCCGCGTTTACCTTTTTGGGGAACTCCCAAAAAGAACACACGCTTTCAGTGCATGAAACGTCAATTGATTGCTGATCCGTATATATGATGACTCCGAATGTCACACGCACAACCATTCACGACACACGCTCCCAGCACTTTGGAATTTACAGGAAGGTTTAGTATCGACAACATCGCCGGCAGCCGAATCCCAGTGCAACCACAGCAACGTTGTCATCGCTGCTTGACTCACTACATACCTTAAATGAATGGGTCGGCATCACCGACCGGAGATACTTTGTGAAAAACAATATCCTGACTCTGTCGATGTGCATCACACTTGGTGTCATCACTTTAAGCAGTTGCGGCAGCGACACATCACCGCAAACAACGCCGCTGCGCACGGTAAAACTCGAGACGGCTGGAGCTGAAAATCTCGCCAAGACCCAGTTTGTAGCCAGCGTGCGTCAGGAACAACGCGCAGATCTAGCCTTCGAAAACGGCGGGCGGATTGCCGCAATCAACGTCGATGTTGGCGACAAAGTGCGCCATGAACAAGTGCTGGCCCGCCTGGACAGGGAGCCAGTGCGGCTAAAACTGCAACAAGCAGAAGCCACTTTACGTGCTGCCACCGCACAGTTGCACGAACGCCAGACTCAGCTGAATCAGCAGCAAGCGATGTTTAAAGAAGCGATGGTTTCTCAGGCTGCGCTCACCAGCGCACAAGTCGCATTAGACGCTGCGCAAGCCGATCTGCACGTAGCCGAGTCCAATCACGCATTAGCTAAACGCGCACTGCGCCAAAGCGAACTGCGTGCACCATTCGATGGAAGTGTCGTCGCACGTCTCTTGCAACCACAGGCTGATACTGCACCAGGTCAAACGGTGTTGCAGATCGAAGGACGGGGGCGTCTACAAGCAGTAGCCACCCTGCCAGCCGAGATTGCCCAGGCACTGAGTCCAGACAAGGTGATCCAGGGAAATCGCACCGATACACCGCAAGCAAGCATCTCACTGCGCCTGCGCAGTGTGTCTCCACGCTTGGAAAGCGGTGCCAGCCTGCAAGCAATCTTCGATGTGACAGAGACAACGACTCCGCTGCACAGTGGCGACACGCTGTTATTGGCACTGTCTGCCACCGCAACGCCGGCACTGTCGGTGCCGCTGCCCGCAGTGATACCGGGCTTGAACGGCAACAGTGGAATCGTGTTTGTCTATCAACCTAAAACCGGGGTGGTGTTACGCCGCGATGTCACACTCGGAATGATCGAAGGTGAGCGGATGCAGATCCGCTCCGGACTCAAGCCCGGAGAACAGGTTGTGGTTGCCGGGGCAGCGTTCCTCAGCGACGGTCAAAAAGTGCTGCCGTTCCGTTCCAGCTCGCGTTTGAGTACTGGAGACAGCCGATGAAGATTACGCACGTAGCAATGAGTGCCAACCGGCTGACTCTATTCACCGCAGTGTTGCTACTGATCGCCGGTATCGCCACCTTTCTCAACTTCCCCTCGCAAGAGGAACCTTCGGTCACGGTACGCGATACGCTGATATCAGTGGCGTATCCAGGGATGCCTAGTGAGCAAGTCGAAACGTTATTAGCAAAACCTATCGAGGAACGGCTACGGGAGATTGTCGGTATTAAGAAAATTGTCAGCACCGTACGGCCAGGGAGTGTGCTCATCCAGTTGACCGCCTATGACAATGTCAAAAATTTGGAGACGTTGTGGCTGCGCGTCCGAGCCAAAGTCGCTGAAGCCGGTACAGGGTTACCCACCGGCACGCTGGGTCCGTTTCTCAATGACGACTTTGGCCGCGTGGCAGTCGCTTCCATCGCAATCACGGCACCTGGCTTCAGCATGAGCGAAATGCGTGAGCCATTACGCCGAATGCGCGAACAGTTGTATACGGTGCCTGGTGTGGAACGCGTCACGCTGCACGGTCTACAGGAGGATCAGGTTTACGTTGCGTTTGACCGCGCCAGACTGGTCGAGGCCGGGTTAACTCCGGCAGCAGTGATCCAGCAATTGCAAGCACAAAATGTCGTTGCACCTGGAGGACTCGTCTCCGCGTCCGGGATGGCGCTAACTGTCGCTACCAGCGGTGAAGTGGGTAGTGTCGATGAGTTGCGCCGCTTTTTGGTGTCGGTACCTGGTTCTTCCAGTACACGCGAAGTGCCATTAAGTCAGATCGCGCAAGTACAGGTGATGCCTGCGGATCCACCGCAAACGGCAGCGGTGTATCAGGGACAATCGGCCGTAGTGTTGGCAGTATCAATGACCAGAGGACGCAATATTTCAGAGTTCGGCAACACACTACGTGCTGCACTTGAAGAAACCAGTCAACTGCTACCGATAGGGTTCCAACAGCACGTGGTGACCTTCCAAGCCGATGTGGTCGACCGTGAAATGGGCAAGATGCATCGTGTCATGGGCGAAACGGTGCTCATCGTGATGGCTGTGGTGATGTTGTTCTTGGGGTGGCGCACTGGTCTGATTGTTGGAGCCATCGTGCCGCTGACTGTTCTCAGTGCGCTGATCATCATGCGCGCAATCAATATCGAACTGCATACCGTCTCGATTGCTGCAATCATTATGGCCCTGGGTCTGTTGGTGGATAACGCGATTGTCATCGCTGAGGACATTGAGCGCCGTCTTGCCATTGGCGAGGATCGACGCCATGCCTGCATCGAAGCAGGACGCACGCTGTCTATCCCATTGTTGACATCATCGCTAGTGATTGTGCTGGCTTTTTCTCCTTTCTTCTTTGGTGAAACTGCAACAAATGAGTACTTGCGTCCGCTAGTCATCGTGTTAGCGATTACTTTGCTCAGTTCCTGGTTGCTTAGCATCACCATCATTCCATTGCTGTGCTTGTACTTCGCCAAGGCGCATCGTGCGCCCACCGAGGATCAAGGACATAATCTTTACGATTCGGCGTTTTATCGTAGTTACCGGGCAATCATCAGCCGCGTGCTGGAGCACAAGGTGCTGTTCATCGGTAGCATGCTGGCATTGCTCGCCGTGGCCGTCATCGTCATCACCTTGATTCCGTATAGCTTCCTGCCTAAATCCGATCGTTTGCAATTCCAAATGCCCATCACGCTGCAACCCGGCAGCGATTCACGGCAAACGCTCGACACCGTCCAACAAATAAGCCGTTGGTTCGCTGAAAAACAGATTAATCCGGAGGTGGTAGACAGCATCGGTTACGTCGCCGACGGTGGCCCGCGTATTGTGCTTGGTCTGAATCCACCGCTGCCGGCACCCAATGTTGCCTACTTCACCATCAGTGTGCATCCAGGCACTGACATTGATGCAGTGATCGCACGCACCCGCAAGCACATGCACAATGCGTTCCCATATGTGCGTGCTGAACCCAAACGATTTTCGTTGGGAGCAAACGAAGCGGGCGTTGTGATCTACCGCATCGTCGGACCGGATGAAGCCGTGCTGCGTCAATCTGCTAAGCAAATCAGCGAGGCTCTAAGCGCGTTGCCAGGCACGTATGACATTTATAACGATTGGCAGGCACGTGTACCACGTTATATCGTGCATGTGGATCAGTTGAAGGCACGCCGTGCCGGGATCAGCAGTGAAGAGATTGCTCAGGCTCTACAAATGCGCTACAGCGGTGTGAACGCTTCGCTGATCCGCGATGATGGGGTTGCCGCACCGATCGTATTGCGTGGCAATGCAATGGAGCGCACCGCGCAGGGGAATCCAGGCGACACGCTGGTGTACTCTCAAACACAGGGCACGCCGCTGCCGTTATCAGCAATCGCAAAAATAGAGAATGATACTGAACCCTCTACGCTGATGCGCCGCAATCTCAACCGCACGATCACGATTATCGGACATAACGCGGGAATGACCGCAGGCGAAATTGTGCAGGCACTGGCACCCAAGGTTGCCTCACTCAAGCTTCCGCCTGGTTATCGTATTGAGCTTGGTGGCGAGATCGAAGATGCCGCACAAGCCAATCAAGCATTGTTGCAGTTCATGCCGCATGCATTAGTGGCAATCCTGCTGCTGTTTATCTTGCAATTCAATTCGTTCCGTAAATTATTCATCGTCGTAGCCAGCATTCCATTTGTGCTGATCGGTGCAGCGACAGCACTGCTGATCACCGCGCATCCTTTTGGCTTTATCGCCACCTTCGGGCTGCTCGCGTTAGCCGGCATCATTGTCAATAACGCTGTATTGTTATTGGAACGCATTGAAGTCGAACTCGCCGATGGCTTACCGCGTCGGGAAGCCGTGGTGTCTGCAGCGGTCAAACGTCTGCGACCCATTGTGATGACCAAGCTGACCTGCATTGTTGGTTTGGTACCACTGATGTTGTTCGGTGGTCCTCTATGGACTGGGATGGCGATCACTATGATCGGTGGTTTGGCACTAGGTACGCTGGTGACTTTGGGGTTGATCCCAAGTCTGTATGACATGCTCTTCGGTTTAAGCTTTAGAAAAAGAAACGTTGTGGAAACATCGGGGTGAACGTGTCAGTCATCATAACGCGCGTGACTGGCAGCTGTTGCTGGTCACGTGTCTGGCTGATATGAACATCTGAAAGTTTGTGTGCGATAACCAAACTGAGTTGGCAAAGCGTATTTTCTATCTCGAAAGAACAAGAAGAAGGCTGATTTTGAGCCTTGCCACTTCCGCAAGTCCACTTTAGACAAGGCCCAAACAACAATCCAGAATTGAGGAAATCAATTTACCTAAAACGGGATAAGGGCTGCACGCGTGTGCTTATAGGCGATGATGATGCATTAGGGAACAAGCATGCATCCAAAACCGATGAAAGCTCACTGGTGTGAAAGAACAAACCAGGCAGTCTATCGCTGGACGAGAAAGACATGACGATGTGCCGCATATTGAGAATACCGCTTCTGGACATCCAAGACATCAATAATGCTGTAGGCATTTCGCAGGTCCACCAAATAATAGTGAAGTAACTATTGTGTCAGTGACGACACGAAGCAGTTAGCACGTTGCAGCGATGTAGTCATGATGGCGTCATGCACTTCATTCACGCTAATGCAATCACACGATGTACTCAACGGATAGCGATCTGTGAGGTTTGAATATAGGTATGTAGCGATATGTTCGGTGATGTTTCTCACTTAAAAACACAAGGTAAATATAACGATGGGACAATACAAAAAGATCAGGGAAACATTTCTCCAGCTATGGCTTTGAGAAATCTCACGCTGCTGCATAGGCGCTGGTCAGCGATCAAACCACTTGGCTATCGTTACCAGACTAATCAACAGCACGCACAGTTTTTCGTGCACTCAGGATTCAAGAGGAACAAAGTGACGGTGCACAATCACAAGTCAAGTGGTGTATTTGCTCTATTCATGCCATGCCTTTTCGATATTCAACGTGGCAATCAAGCGATCCCTTCATGCAATGCAGTGCTATATGAGAGCTGACTCTCAGGCTCTAAATAGCAACCAAGATGGCTAAGCAGGCAGTGATATTTGGCTGCAGACTGAATCAAACAATGCCAGCAATACAGGAGAAAACGACTCACCTAACACCATCACAATTAAGACTATTGCTATCCCTTAAGTAGGTTGATGGCACTGCTCTATTTATTACTGCAATGATATGTTTAAGGGAAACATCAGCAGTAATCATGGGTGCTGATGAAGTCGACAAGCAACTTCACCAGCGACACTGATTTTGAACATCCAGTGATCAATCATACCCTTGGGTCACTGAGTCACTGCAATCAAAGAACACACAGAAGTAGCTTAGCGGACTGCAGAAAGTGCTTTGGCAACCACTTCACGTAGCGGAGTAGTCGGCCGTCCGATAAGAGTACTAAGTTGATGACTGTCATCGAAGAGTGCGCCCTGGGAGGCACCAATATCAGACTGTGCCAGAATTGCAGCAAAGCTCTCCGGCAACCCTACTTGCATCAAGATTGCAGCGTACTCAGCTTCGGGTAAATCGCGGTAAATCACCGGCTTCCCAGACTGTTGTGCAATCTCGGCAGCGTACTCTGGCATGGTAAATGCCTCATCACCAGCCAATTCATAGGTACGTCCGGCTTGATCGACATCAGAAGCCAATATAGCCGCAGCCGCAGCCGCATAATCGGCGCGTGTAGCCGCAGCAATGCGGCCTGTACCAGCACTACCAAGGACGGCCCCATGAACCAACGCTGCTCCTATAGAATCAGTGTAGTTCTCGGTATACCAACCATTACGCAATAGGACGTAAGGTATTCCCGATCCTTTCAATAACGCTTCGGTTTGCACGTGATCCTTGGCCAGCAACAATGACGAGTTATCGGCATGTAACAAGCTGGTGTAAGCAAACAAACCAACACCAGCACGTGCCGCGGCTTCAATCACGTTGCGGTGTTGCACCAAACGTTGATCAATGACATTAGAGGACACCAGCAAGAGACGTTCGACCCCCTGAAAGGCAGCCTCTATGCTGATCTGATCTGTGTAATCCAATAGGCGTGTTTCAACACCACGTCTACTAAACGCCATTAATGCCTTTGGATCACGTGCCGCGGCGATTAAATGAGATGCATGTATCTTTTTTAGCAATTCTTCTATCACTAAAGCGCCAAGTTGGCCGCTGGTACCAGTCACAAGGATGCGGGAAATAGTTCGGGTCATGCTAAAGTGCTAAGAGGATATTTCAAAATATCACGTTTATTGTCGAGACTATGATTTTTTCGCAAGAAGAAATTTTTACAGTCAAGGTAATTTTTTTAGGCCCCCATCATGAATATGTTTGCTTCTATCGCTTCCTCAGCCCCTCCACCTGGATGGGAAAATCTCCCGTTCGACGCGACAAAATGCCCAGTGCGCGATGTACTGGATCATATAGGCGATAAGTGGTCGCTCCTGATTTTATTAACTCTAGTGCCCGGACCAACACGTTTCAGCGCTATCCAGCGTGCCGTACCTGACATCTCCAAACGGATGCTCACGCAAACTCTACGGCATCTTGAGCGTAATGGAATGATTGGTCGCACAGTCTATCCAACCAAACCACCAAGAGTAGAGTATGCGCTCGCACCTCTAGGCGAAAGTCTGTTGGTACCTGTGATGCATTTACTTAAATGGGCAAGCACACACCATGACGAAGTGCGCAGTGCACGCGACCGTTTCGATCACGCGCAACAAGGTGGCCTGGCAATAGCCAGCCGGATTTAAAGCATCACCTGCGCTCTATCCAAAAGAGGTTATCAATCGGTGTTGTAAGCAGATGATGGCAACGAGTAATGCGCTGCCATACATGCATAAACCTTATATGAATTCATTTTCTGCACTATCCAGAGGACATCAGGTAGAAAGTCATATGCTGGCAACCTCTTCCTCCACTGCTTTGATCGAAAGACGGATTCGACCTTGCTTATCAACTTCTAAGACCTTCACACGAACCACATCGCCTTCCTTCAGCTTGTCGCCAACACGCTCCACACGCTCGCTGGATATCTGGGAAACGTGCACTAAACCATCTTTTCCAGGCAAAATAGTCACAAAAGCGCCAAAATCCATAATCTTAGCAACCTTGCCCTCATAAATCCGACCCGGCTCAACATCCGAGGTAATTTGCTCAATACGACGCTTAGCCTCCCGGGCTGCAGCATTGTTGACTGAAGCGATAACGATCGTACCATCGTCCTGAATATCGATCTGTGTTCCAGTCTCCTTAGTGATCGCCTGGATGGTCGAACCACCTTTACCAATGACATCGCGGATTTTGTCAGGATGAATCTTAATCGTCAGCAGGCGAGGAGCGTAGTCGGACAACTCGGCACGCGGTGCAGCCAGTGCCTTGTCCATCTCGCCAAGGATATGCAGACGTCCAACTTTAGCCTGCTGTAGAGCCTGCCTCATAATCTCTTCTGTTATGCCTTCGATCTTAATGTCCATCTGTAACGCGGACACTCCTTCGGAGGTACCAGCAACCTTGAAATCCATATCGCCAAGGTGATCTTCGTCACCGAGAATGTCGCTCAACACAACAAAGCGCTCCCCTTCCTTGACTAAGCCCATCGCAATGCCAGCCACTGGTGCTTTCACCGGCACACCAGCATCCATGAGCGCCAGCGAGGAACCGCACACCGAAGCCATAGATGAGGAACCGTTCGATTCGGTGATCTCAGAGACAACACGGATCGTGTATGGGAATTCATCCAAACTCGGCATCACAGCCAACACCCCGCGCCTAGCAAGACGGCCGTGACCGATCTCACGGCGCTTCGGTACTCCAAAACGGCCACATTCGCCCACTGAATATGGCGGGAAGTTGTAATGGAATAAAAAATTTTCCTTATATTCACCAGTGACTGCATCAATTACTTGGCCATCGCGCGCTGTACCCAAAGTAGTGACTACAATCGCTTGAGTCTCTCCACGTGTAAATAACCCGGAACCATGAACACGCGGCAGAACCCCAACCTTTACGGTGATCGGGCGTACAGCTTCCAGAGAGCGTCCATCAATGCGGACTTTAGTGTCCAACAGTGCATCACGCATAGTACGGTATTCCAGTTCACCGAATTCCTTTAACAATTCCGCCAAGTTCCAGCCCTCAACTTCAAGACGGCCAGCCAACTGCTGAATCACATCATCTTTAACAGCAGCGATCGCGTCGCGACGCTGCAACTTGTCTCTGATATGGAAAGCGTCGGACAAGCGACCACCAATTACTTTCTTCAACGCAATGACCAAAGCATCATTCTTGGCCGGGGGCACCCAATCAGACGGCTGCGTACAAGCTTCTGCGGTCAGTGAATCAATCACCTGAATCACTTTTTGCATTTCGCGATGACCGAAAATAACCGCCCCTAACATTACTTCTTCGGAAAGCAATGCAGCCTCAGACTCAACCATCAGCACGGCATTGGCAGTACCAGCGACAACAAGCTCCAACTGAGATTTTTTCAGTTCACTGACAGTGGGATTGAGGATATATTGACCATCATTGTAACCAACCTTAGCAGCACCAATCGGTCCCTTAAACGGAATACCAGCCAGTGATAATGCAGCTGAAGCACCAATCATTGCGGGAATATCACCGTCGATTTCCGGATCGAGTGACATAACCATAGCGATAATCTGAACTTCGTTCTTGTAATCTTCAGGAAACAACGGACGGATCGGACGGTCAATCAATCGAGAAATCAACGTTTCTTTTTCGGTGGCACGGCCTTCACGCTTAAAGAAGCTACCCGGGATCCGCCCACCGGCATAGAACTTCTCCTGATAATCAACCGTCAATGGGAAAAAATCCTGCCCCTCTCGCGCAGTTTTTGCAGCAACAACAGTGACCAGAAGCACAGTGTCATCCATCTTGACGATAACAGCTCCACTCGCCTGACGGGCGACTTCGCCGGTTTCCAGGGTCACGGTATGCTTGCCATACTGGAAGGTTTTGGTGATTTTTGCCACGAGAGTTTCCTTAGGATGATGCTTTATAAACGGATCAACTATGCTGAGTGTTTGCAAATAACGCGGTTATGAGGATTTACAATCCCTTGAAGTAGAGTGCGAATCCAAACACAACCACGGCACGTCTCTGATCCACGGCGAAGGCGAAAATCTCAGCGGCGCAAGCCGAGTTTTTCTATCAACAACTTATAACGTTCGTTTTCCTTTTTATTAAGGTAATCAAGCAAACTACGACGTCGATTAACCATCTGTAAAAGACCACGGCGACTATGATGGTCTTTCTTATGAATTTTGAAGTGCTTGGTCAGTAACTCAATACGAGCCGTCAACAGTGCAACCTGCACTTCTGGGGACCCCGTATCATGGGCACTGCGCTTATTGTTCTCGATAATGCTCTGAGTATCGATCGACATAGTGGGTTCTCTAAAAAGACGCGGAGTTGGCAGAGATGCTGGGTTAAAGACGCATACCACCTAACTCGCCGTTTGCTGAAAGGACGCGCTTATAGCGCAAGATACCTAATGTAAGGCAGTGAAATTGTATCGGTCCAAAAAGTTCGGCACAAGCTGATAGTTTTTAAAAAATCCAGATTCAAAGATTGAAAAGACGCTGCGGCACCAACAAGCCTTCACTATCCACCTCCCCCAGCCCCGCAGGGATACCATCTCGACTGAACACCGCAACCCGCCCAGTCTGAAAACTATGATCGCGCAAGCGCTGCCCTAGCCTGAAGCAAGCTAGACGCTGGGCATCAAGTTCCAGCGCTGGGAAACCGGCTAATCCTTCAACCAATGGCAATAACAGAGAATCAGGATCTCTCCCTGCACTCAATGCCTGCTCCAATGCATCCAACGTCAACATCTTCGGTATCTGAAATGGAGCGACCCAACGACGGCGCAATGCATTGATATGTGCGCCGCAGCCCAAGATTTCGCCCAAATCACGAACTAGGCTACGAATATATGTACCCGAACCGCAAGTCACACGTAATTGTAATCGCGGCGTAGCCAAAAAAAGCAATTCGATCGCATGCACCTCAACCTCACGTACCGGGGCATTGACCACTTCACCACGCCGAGCTTTAGCATATAAAGGTTCACCCCCCTGTTTGAGAGCAGAATAGATTGGGGCACGTTGCCTAATCCGACCAATCAATTGAGGTATAAGAGCATCAACCATTTCGGCATCTAACGTCGGCACAGGGCGCGTAAGTAATACAGCCCCTTCAGCATCATCCGTCGTCGTCGTGGTGCCGAGTAGCACGTCAGCGTCGTATGCCTTGGTAGAATCCAGTAGCAAACCAGCGATTTTGGTGGCTTCTCCAAAACACAGCGGCAACAATCCAGTAGCGAGTGGATCCAAGCTACCAGTATGCCCCCCCTTTTTAGCACGCAATAACCGACGCGCGACCTGTAACGCACTGTTAGAACTTATGCCAGCTGGCTTATCAAGCAGCAAAATACCATCCAAACGACGATAGGAAATGCGAGACATAAGCAAGAAGCATCAAACACGGGAAGAACGAACAAATACAGCATACTATGGACAAAGGATCAACACCTTGAATTGGTTATTTCACCAATACAAGGTTTAACCAGATTCATCTTTTTCCGCATCAGCAGGTGGTATCAGGTCGCGCAATAATGTATCAATGCGTTCACCACGATCCAAAGAATCATCGTAATGGAAGTGCAATTCAGGCACGAAACGCAGTCTCATGGTTTGCGCTAATTGCATACGCAATTCGCGTGCCAATGCTTTCAACCCTGCCACTGCCTCGAATGATCGCTCTGCTTGAAGAGCAGTCACGAACACCTTAGCGTGCGCCATGTCGCGAGTCACCTCAACATCAGAGACACTCATAGAAGGCAGCCCATGATCACGCACAGCGGCCTGGACAAAAGCACCTAAATCGCGGCGGATCTGGACAGAAATACGTTCAGTACGCTGAAATGATTTCTTAGGCACGGGGAAAATTTTATTTTGGAAAGAAACGAAAAATGGCAAGCTGACGGAAATTAGACCTATAAGTAAAGGGACAACAGTTAAAAATAACAGATGCGCACAGGGGTACCGCTTACAACGTACGTGCAACCTCAATACGTTCGAAACACTCTATGCTATCACCAACTCTGACATCATTGTAAGCCTTCACTCCAATGCCACACTCAATACTGTTACGCACCTCGTCAACATTCTCTTTAAAGCGACGCAATGACTCCAATTCACCCTCAAACACAACAGTGTTATCACGGAGCACACGGATTGGTTTGGAACGCTTGACAACACCCTCAATGATCATGCAACCGGCAACAGCGCCGAACTTGGAGCTCCGGAACACATCCCGTACCTCGGCAACACCGATGATCTCCTCACGAATCTCAACCCCAAGCAAACCAGAAGCGACCTGCTTCACCTGATCAATAACATCGTAAATGATAGAGAAATAACGCAAATCTACGCCATTCACCTCAATGATCTTACGAGCAGATGCATCGGCACGGACATTGAAGCCAATCACAGTAGCCTTAGAGGTCACGGCAGAGTTGGCATCCGACTCAGTAATACCTCCAACACCAACATGAATTACATTAATTCTAATATCGTCGTTTGACAGTGCGACCAATGCCTGTTTAAGCGCTTCTAGCGAACCTTGAACGTCGGCCTTAATCAACAAGTTAAGCACTTGCTGATTCTCGCCTTTACCCATCTGAGCCAAGATGTCTTCCATGCGATTGCCAGCAGAAGTAACTAGACGAGACTCACGGCGCTTAGCCTCGCGCTGCTGCGCTACATCTTTAGCAAGACGTTCATCATCAACAACTACGAAATCGTCTCCAGCATCAGGCACACCAGACAATCCCAGCACCTGTACAGGAATTGATGGAGATGCAGCAAGTGGTTGGTGACCAACTTCATCGAACAGAGCACGCACACGACCATAATGAGTACCGCATACCAAGTAATCACCCTTTTTCAGACGTCCCTGCTGCACCAATACCGTTGCTACCGGACCACGTCCTTTGTCTAGCGAAGACTCGATCACAGTACCGGTCGCACGACCTTCAATCACAGCCTTTAGCTCCAACACCTCGGCTTGAATCGAAATTGCGTCCAACAACGCATCAACCCCAACACCAGTTTTAGCAGACAACTCGACAAACTGCGTGTCTCCACCAAATTCCTCGGCTACGACGCTCTCGGTTAACAACTCGTTTTTTACACGCTGCGGGTCAGCAGTAGACTTATCAATTTTGCTGACAGCTACAATAAGCGGCACACCAGCCGCCCTAGCATGTTGTACTGCCTCCTTGGTCTGTGGCATCACACCATCATCGGCAGCAACCACGAGCACCACAATATCCGTGATTTTGGCACCGCGCGCGCGCATTGAGGTGAAGGCGGCGTGGCCAGGCGTATCCAAAAAGCTGATCACTCCACGCGGGGTCTCCACATGGTAAGCACCGATGTGCTGAGTGATGCCACCAGCCTCCCCCACTGCAATTTTGGTACGACGAATGTAATCAAGCAACGAAGTTTTACCGTGGTCAACATGCCCCATGATCGTCACCACAGGTGGACGCGGAACCGGCTCACCATGCAATTCCTCGGTATGGGCCAGTAAAGCATCCTCAAAATCACTGCTGCTAGCACGAGTCACCTTGTGACCCAGTTCCTCGCTTACCAGTACTGCAGTGTCATGATCAATGGTCTGCGTGATTGTCACCATCACGCCCATCTTAAACAACGCCTTCACCATATCACCACTTTTCAGCGCGAGCTTCTGAGCCAAATCAGCTACGGTGATGGTGTCTCCGACAGCGACTTCACGCACCACTGCAACAGTAGGACGCTCGAAACCATGAGCACCACTAGAACGAATACTGTTCTCGTTACCTCGATGAGTAGCGCTACGGTGAGAACCACCTCCTTTGCCTCGTGTGTTGCTACCACGGCGAGCACGTTCAGCAGCCGTCAGGTGCATTTGACCAGCAAAACGGCGTGCAGAATCATCCTCGTCCGAAACAATCACATGCGAACCACGAGCCTTATGCCGCACCCCACCATTGCTATTACGGTCATCCGAACGCGATACGGAAGGGCGCGCAGCAGGTGTTGGCCGGACTGTTCGTGGCAACGCACGCGTGCGCTCCTCAGAGATTGGTTTAGACACCGGTTTGACGGAATTGGAATCTGTCTTGACAAGAATCTCCTCAACTACGCGACTTTCAGTCTTCTGGCGCTCAAGCTCGGCCTGTTCTTCTTCACGGCGCTTTCGCTCCTGCTCCTCAACACGCTGACGGTCAACTTCAGCTAAACGCTGCTGCTCAGCAAGATTTCGCTGGCGTGATTCTTCAAGTTTACGCAATATTTCAACGCGCTCGGCATCAGCCAGCTCTATGGGTGGTTTTGTCGGCGTATGATATTCGCTCTCGGGGGGCTTCACATAAGTGCGCTTTTGGCGCACTTCCACGTTTACCGTAGTCTTGTTGCGGCCAGCATTAACGGTCACTTCTTGTAGCCGACGCCGATTAAGCGTGATCTTTTTCGGTGCCTCACGGACAGTCCCAACCGACACATCAGACTTACCATGTGTGCGGCGTAAGAACCCGAGCAGCTTCATCTTTTCAGTGCTGGTCACGACCTGGTCGGGACCACTGAACTTCATACCAGCCCCAGCCAACTGCTCTAGCAGTTTCTCAACCGGCGTGTTGACCAGCTCGGCAAGCTTACGAATAGTGGTTTGCTGCGACATTCGGTTCCTATGATCAGTTGGACGCCCCCTCGCCCAACGCAAGGGAAGCGCAAATTTTAAGCCCTGAACAGGTCAAGGCGTTGTTCATTGTCGACTCATTCGCCACGTTCCAAACGAGCAATTTCCTCGGCACGAGCAGCAAGTATCAATACAGCTGCACGCTGTACGGTCATGCCTTGAATATCAAACTCGACGATCTCGTCAGCAGCCAAATCTGAAAGGTCCTCGCTAGTACGCACTCCATGAGCAGCAAGCGCGTGCGCAGTGATCTCGTCCATACCATTGAGCTCCAATAAATCCGGCGCTGGACCAGAATGTTCCAAAACCTCCTCTTCGGCCAAGGCTGCATTCAGTAACGCATCACGTGCCCGAGCACGGAGCTCCTCAACAATATCCTCATCGAAACCTTCCACTGCCAGGAGCTCACCGACAGGAACATAAGCGATTTCCTCTATAGTGTTAAATCCTTCCATAACCAGAATGGATGCAATCTCCTCATCCACTTCCAAGCGGTCCATAAACAGTCGACGGGCGGCAAGCTGCTCGGCTTCCGACTTGGCAGCAACCTGTTCGGCGGTCATCACATTCAATTGCCAACCCGTCAAGCGACTCGCCAAACGTACATTCTGGCCGCCTTTACCAATCGCCTGGGCCAAACGATCCTCAGCAACAGCTAAATCCATCGAGTGCCTCTCCTCATCAACAATGATCGACTGCACCTCAGCGGGAGCCATCGCATTGATAACAAAGTTAGCCGGATTTTCGTTCCACAATACAATATCTACACGCTCGCCGTTAAGTTCGTTGGAGACAGCCTGCACACGCGATCCACGCATACCTATGCAAGCACCGATCGGATCAGTGCGATTATCATGCGCAATCACGGCAATTTTTGCCCTGTCGCCAGGATCACGAGCACACCCTTTGATCTCGACCAAACCCTGACCAACCTCAGGGACTTCCAATTTAAACAATTCGATCATAAACTCTGGAGCAGAGCGACTAATGAAGAGCTGCGGGCCACGTGACTCAGAACGCACCTCAGCCAAGTAACCACGCACACGATCTCCAGGACGTATTACATCTCGCGGGATACCCTTGTCCTTAGGGATAAAAGCCTCCGTACCTCCACCTAAATCGACATAGATATTACCGCGTTCAACACGCTTGACTACGCCAGTTACTAACTCGCCAACACGATTTTTCCACGCATCAACAACCTGCTGACGTTCAGCCTCACGCACACGTTGCACAATCACTTGTTTAGCGGCCTGTGCAGAGATACGGCCAAAATCCGGATTCTCAATCTGCTCTTCAATGTAATCACCAACCTCTACACCATCAGCTTCATCAAGCGCATCCATGAGACGAATCTGGCGTTCAGGCGATTCCATCACCACATCATCAGCGACAACCTCCCAACGGCGGTAAGTCTCATAGTTGCCGTTCTTTTGATCGATCGTGACACGCGTTAGAATGTCACGATCTTGATAGCGCTTCTTCGCCGCCGACGCCAACGCAACCTCAATGGCATCAAAGATGATCTGGCGTGGAACACCCTTTTCGTTAGCGACCACATCAACTACCAATAAAAGTTCCTTGCTCATCTGATCACTCCACGCACGGCTTGCCGTGCCGCCGACTCGTTGGATGGTTTTTTGCTGCCTTGACTCATTTTTTTCGTGTCATGCTTACTTTTTTCTAGCGGCGCCAAGCCTAGCGCGCTCCAGTCAGGGACAATCCGAGCCTTATCAATATTGTTAAAATCCACAGCCAGCTCAACACCATTGACAAGCAAGACAACAAAACCACCCACTTGTTCAACACGCACAATCTTTCCCTGCAAGCGACGAGATCCATGCTGTTGCAACTTCAATCCAACCTTAACAAGGTGGTTATGGTGACGGGCAAATTGCTCCAGTGTGAAAAGTCGGCGATCCAAACCTGGAGAGGACACTTCCAACGTGTAATTGCCGCTGATAGGTTCTTCAAGGTCTAAATACGCCGATACCTCACGGCTCACGCGCTCACAATCATCAATGCTTACCATGCACTCTGGCTGCATAGCAAACGGGATATCAATGTATAGTCGCAAAATAGCGCCACTTGGCACAAGAAGATACTCAGCACCAAGCAGGTCGAACCCAAGCATCTCGACCTTTGGCGCCAACAGATTCACAATTTCAATGCCTTTGTCACTCACAGATTGCCTTAATCCAATTGAATTACTACGTCCTGCTGAAAAATGATGCACACATCACTGATGATACAAAAATAGCAAAGGGCCACTCGGGCCCATTGCACAAAAATCCGACATACAAATAACGATACGATGGAGATGACAAAAATAATTATCATCCAACGTAAACAACTACTAGACGACTACTAGACGTTCTAAACATCTAAAATCAGCTTTTAGCTCCTTGCTCCACCAGAAATATTTTAATCACCTTCATTCAGTGAACTTTAATTTAAGGAAGAGTGGCTTTATTTATTAACGAAACACAGAGGCGACCCAAAGAAGAAAGCCAAAACAGAACAGCACTAGCACCGATTCCGTTAAGTATATGCAAATAAAATAAAAGTCCGAAGTAATGAAAGCATCACATCAACATGCCCTTAAAGGTCAAAATGATACAAACTAATACCACAAACTTATTATTGAGATAAAACCAACAAGCTACCTACCACATATAGCCATACTACGAACCCAACAAACAAGCCACTTAGATAACTGAGCAACATACAAGAACACACATAGAAACATAAATCGCGAAGAAAACAAACTCACCGAGAAATCATCCAAAACAACACTGCTGTTAAAAATGGTAGCGGGGGCAGGATTTGAACCTGCGACCTTCGGGTTATGAGCCCGACGAGCTGCCAGACTGCTCCACCCCGCAGCAGGATTCTAATTATGAAGAATCAAACGGAAAATTACAAGCAATTACTGTGTAAGTCATACCAAGCATAACACCCCCAAAGAAAGCATGATTTACAACAAAAAATGCAATTCTGGAGTCATGCACTTAAACCTAAGGGAGCAGCAATAAACGATTAAAGATTTTGGAGAACACAAATTCACCCCCCCACTACCCATAACTTTCATGACAAAGTCTGCACTAGATACTTTCGACATCCGTCATGGGAAATCTGAAAAACACTTGATACGCTCAAACAGATGCTTAACCATGCTTTTCTGTCCTTATGTATAACAACATGCCATGAACTGCTTCTACGATAAAAATCAACCATCGCCCGAAGCATCCACTACTAACAAAGAACCTCAAGATTAAACCACTTGAAATAATTCCGAACATTTGCAATCAACTATTTCTAATCCATCGGATAGCATGTTGTTGCCTGCAAACGACATTGTTGTGATAAATGTGTGATGTGTTGGACTTGCCTCACACCCACAAGACATCATTTCACCACTATCGGGAAACCCACATATACAGCAGACGTTAGAGTGGTCGAACACCGTTGGAGAGTCGCGCCACGGAAAGCTTGTTTGAGCCATTTATCGTACTACTTGGAGCAATCAGCAACGATTGACTGCGGGTTAGAACCTGAGACGGGCGTTATCTGAAAAAAACTCCTTACAAACTGCTTATTGGCATGCATACTGGATCGAACCTTCAAAACACTCCAGCAAACACAGAGCGTGTAGATCAATAACCAGGCTGTATCATTGAATAGCACACAACACGAAAGCGTATCCGGACGTCACCGGCATATTCTGTAGCGAATGGAACACCACCTCCCAAAGACGCGTGGAATCGGCGCGCTTTCCGCTATCGTATAAATAAGCTCGTGATACATCGAAGAATTGCGGGCGGACCAAGGAATTCGGATCGCAGAATGACGCATTGCACGTACTCACGAACTGCATCAATAAAAGCAACCAGAGTGGCAAACTGATGCTTAACTTAGACTTCATTCCTAATCATAACGTCGCTACAACACTCAACCACGCAAACGCAGCAACACCGCACGCGTTACTGGATCCGCCACTTCAACACTCTCCCCCTTTAATGCAGGTAGTAATTGAACGGCTAAATGCTTTCCCAACTCCACACCAAACTGATCAAACGCATTAATACCCCAAATCACTGACTGCACATACACACTATGCTCATACATCGCAATCAATCCCCCCAATGCCTGTGGAGTCAATGCATCAAGCAAAATCAACGTACTCGGATTCCCTCCTGGATAAACACGATGCGGATTATCGCTAAGCTGGCCGTTCGCTAACACTTCAATCTGAGCCAGCAAGTTGGCATTCAAAGCAAAATGATTCTCAGTGTACAGATCATCATTGCGGATCGTACCGATAAAGTCAGCAGGTACGATATTTGTCCCCTGATGCAGCGCCTGGAAAAAACTATGCTGCACATCAGTCCCCACGCCACCCCACCAAACTGGAACAGTATCCCTATCCACTGGCGTTCCGTCGCACTTAACCCGCTTACCCAAACTTTCCATCACCAGTTGCTGCAAGTAGGTAGGGAGCAATGCCAAGCGCTGGTCATAAGCCATCACCGCATACGTGGCGCAACCAAGGAAGTTACGGTTCCACACCGCAGTTAACCCATGCAACACCGCAACATTTTCTTCTAACGGCACCCTCAGGGCATACGCATCAAACTCAGCCGCACCAGCCAGCAACTCCTCAAAACGTTGAGAACCAATCGCCAACGCAATCGGGAAACCAACTGCTGACCATAAAGAATAGCGTCCACCCACCCAATCCCAGATTGGCAAAACCTGCGTGGGTACAATGTCGAACGCATTAGCGGCCCGTTCCGGATTAGCAGTGACCGCATATAAGCGCTCACTGCCGCCTAACCAATCGTACAAAATACGACCGTTGAGCAACGTCTCCTGCGTACCAAAGGTCTTGGAGATGAGAATGCCTGCCGTACGTGATGGATCCAACATATCCAGAGTACGCCGCATAGCAGCGCCATCAACATTAGAGACAAAATGGACTCGGAAACGTCCTTGGGAAATCGGACGCAACGCATCAACTACTAAACGTGGCCCAAGATCCGAGCCCCCAATGCCAACACTAACAATATCGGTCACCTCACTGGCATCCAGCCCGGCAATCAACGCATACATTCGCTCGCGCACTTTAGCAGCCGCCGTGTAAGCAGCAACCGCCACCGAAGTACCACTAAGATCACCGCGCAGCGCAGTATGCAGCACGGCACGCCCCTCGGTCACATTGACCTGCTCCCCACAAAACATGCGCTGGAACGCACCAGTCACATTATGGTTTCGCGCCAATGCAAACAGTGCTTCCAACGCCACACAGTCATACTTCTGCCGAGCAAAGTTGAAATACAACGGACCAACTTGTCTGGCATATTGCTCTGGTCTTTTTAGCTCAGCAGCCAACAGATCTGGAATTGTCACCCCACGCAAGCGATTGGCATGAAGCTGCAAAGCATCGAACCCATTGTGCATGTGTCATGCGACCTGTGTAGGAATACTGTGGTTGGTATGAGTCATCGCATTGGCAGCATTGACGTATACCAAATTCGGTCTGAAAACTGCTGCCTCGTCCTCACTCATTTGTGCAAACGCAGCAACGATCACCAAATCTCCAACCTGCACGTAACGCGCAGCACCCCCATTCACTGAAATGATGCCACTGCCATGCTCGGCACGTATTGCATAAGTAGTGAAACGGGCACCATTCGTCACATTCCAGATGTGGACTTTCTCAAACTCATAGAGACCGGCAGCCTCCAACAGTAGTCCGTCTATTGCGATAGACCCTTCATAGTTGAGTTCAGAATGACTGACGGTAGCACGGTGGATCTTAGCTTTAAGCAAGGACAGTTGCATGGGAAACACAGCAAAGTAGGGAAAGTGATTGTAGCCAATGACAGACATCTACCGGTGGTAACAATTAATTCGGAACGAATAATCAGAACTCAAGATTATCGATCAGGCGGGTGTTGCCTAAACGTGCAGCAACAAGTGCAATACCCTGACTGATAACAATGCCGTCAATCGGCTCGCATAGATCAGGCAATCGGATAACCGCATAATCAACCTGGAACCCAGCCGCTTCCAAACGCCGAACCGCTTCAGCTTCGACATCTGCGTGTACACCACCTGACATCACAGCATCGCGCATTGCTATCAACGTACGATGAATCTCCGCAGCCTGCGGTCGTTGCTGCATTGATAGATACTGATTACGGGAACTCATCGCCAATCCATCGGACTCACGCACGATACAGCCACCAAGAATCTCAATGGGAAACGCTAAATCAACCACCATCTGCCGGATCACCACCAATTGCTGATAGTCCTTCTTTCCGAACACAGCAACATCCGGCAGCACCTGATTGAACAGCCGTGCCACCACTGTACAAACACCCTCAAAGTGTCCAGGACGGAACGTCCCCTCCAGCACATCACTCACACACGGAATAAACAGACGTACAGTCCGCTCAGTGCCCAACGGGTACATCGTCTCCACACTAGGCAACCACAAGACATCGCAACCCACATGTTCCAAACCGCGCATGTCTGCCTCGGGTGTTCGCGGATAACGCTGAAAATCTTCGTGGGGACCAAACTGCGTCGGATTGACAAACACACTTGACACTACCCGATCAGCATAATGACGAGCCAACATAACCAATGAAAAATGGCCAGCATGCAAATTACCCATGGTAGGCACCAGAGCGACCCGCAAGCCCTGACGCCTCCAGTCAGCAACAATCCCCCGTAGCCTGGACAGATCAGTAACGGTATCAATCACGATGTGTAAGTATGCTCGACATCTGGAAACGAACCATCTCGAACCGCATTCGCATAAGCGCGAACCGCGCCAGCAACCGATCCCCCATGAGCGAGAAAATCTTTAACGAATTTCGGTCGAGGGTGACCGCTATCTAGACCAAGGAGATCATGCAGCACCAGCACTTGGCCATCACAACCAGCACCGGCACCGATACCAATCGTCGGCACCGATGCATCGGTAGTGATCTGCGCTGCCAACTGCGACGGCACACACTCCAATAGCAAGAGAGTAGCCCCAGCCTCCACCGCCGCACGTGCCTCGGCACGCAAACGCCCCCCAGCCTCCTCACCACGTCCTTGCACCTTATAACCTCCAAAACGCAGTACCGATTGCGGAGTCAGCCCCAAGTGTGAACACACCGGAATCTCACGCTCAACCAAGTAACTAATCACCTCAAGCTTGTGCCCAGCACCTTCGATTTTGATCATCTGTGCCCCCACTCGCAGCAATGCAGTGGCAGCCTCTAGCGCACGTTCCGGCGACGCATCAGCCTGAAATGGCAAATCAACCACAAGCATTGCATGACGTACCCCCCGAGCCACACACGCAGTGTGGTACACCATGTCATGCACACTCACCGGAAGAGTCGAGTCATGGCCCTGTACCACCATTCCCAACGAATCGCCAACAAGGATTAGGTCTACGCCGTTTGCGTCAAGAATACGAGCAAACCCAGCATCATAAGCAGTCAACATCACGATTTTAGAACCGTTTCGCTTGGCCTCCGCCAAAGCAGGCACCGTCCAAGGTTTGCTATTGGTATATATGCTCATAAATTCATGAAAATCTAACCAGTGAACATTATCTACCTGATTGGTACCAAGCCCAAGGTATCCATATGCTCCAATAGCTCACATACCATCCCATGACGAGGAAGCACCAACTCCGCAGCAATTTCGGCCAAAGGCACCACTACAAAAGTGCGCTCATGTAGATGAGGATGAGGCACCCTCAGTCGCGGCAGATCCAAAACATGCTCCCCATAAAGCAACAAATCCAGATCAAGTGTACGCGGCCCCCAACGGTCGCCGGGAAGACGCACTCTCCCATGGAGACATTCCACCTCCAACAATGCATCCAACAAGGCTAAAGGCGCTAACCTTGTTTCCAACGCTGCAACCGCATTAACAAACTCCGCCTGATCCTGACGTCCCCAGGGAGGGGTGCGATACAAACTGGAAGCAATGCGTAGACGGGTGAACGGCAACTGATCCAACGCAGCAATTGCGGCTCGCAACGTCATCTCAGCCGGGCCGAGATTGGCGCCCAACCCAACATAAGCCACCACATTGCCACTGGTCACTCTACTTGACCACCTTGGCATTACCGCTGACGCGACACACCCACTTCCTCCGATTCAAACCGCACAGCATCAATGGCTGACGCCAGAGAGTCTTCAGAAGGCTACTGTTGTGCAACACGCCAAAACTCCACGTCTGCAGCATGCTCAGCAGAAGCCGCCAAACGCACTACCAGGAAATCGAAGGCAGCACGAAAACGCGGATGTTCCAGAAGCCGTAAGACACGCTTAGGTTGGCGTGAAATAAAACGGTTTTGCAACAACCAAATCTCTTGCATCGGCAAAGAAAAGCGGCGCGGCAAAGCGACACGCTCAAGATGATGCAACGTCACCCGATCAGCTGCACGACGTTGTGCCTCCTCTGGCTGCACACCCTGCAATTGCAACGTGACCAACGCATGGCAAAAACCAGGCCATAACAACAATGCGAACAAGAATGCCGGGGACACTGGTTCATCTTTAATCACCCGCTTATCAGTACTGTGCAGCCCTTCGATCAATACCCGCCGCAATGCACCACTACGGTTAGCACGCAATGCCTTAGCGCTCTCGGGAAACAACACATCAATCAGACCAAAATCCTCTAAGGCCTCGAAACTGACCACAGCATGTCCTGAGAGAAATAGCTTGAGCACTTCCTCAAACAAACGGGCTGGCGCCACGTCAGCCAACAATCCAGCCATACGTGAAATTGGTTCGGCAGTACCAGCCTCAATCTCGAAACCGAGCTTCGCTGCTAAACGCACCGCACGCAGCATGCGCACTGGATCTTCCTGATAACGTCGCACTGGATCGCCAATCAATCTCATCAGCCGAGACTGGACATCCTCAAAACCACCGACGTAGTCACGTACTGAAAAATCTTCGATAGTGTAGTAAAGCGCGTTACAGGTGAAATCGCGACGGGTCGCATCGTCCTCAATCGTACCGTAGACGTTGTCACACACTAAACGGCCATTCTCCAGCTCACGATCACCACTTCCATCATCACTATTGGCACGGAAGGTAGCGACCTCAATAATCTCGCGCCCGAAAACCACATGCGCCAAACGAAAGCGGCGACCGATTAAACGACAACTCCTGAACAACTGCTTGATCTGCTCAGGTGTTGCATCGGTAGCCAAGTCGAAATCTTTGGGATGACCGCCTACCAACAAATCACGAACCGCACCGCCAACCAAATACGCACCAAAACCTGCCTCACGCAGGCGGTACAACACCCGCAACGCATTCGGACTAATGTCCTTACGTGAAATCGTATGGTGTCCACGCGGTACGATGCAAAGCATGAACTAATAGTGCCCCTAAAGATGAGTTGCCTTCAGGCGAAGGCGCTTTTATATTAACGGGCCTTTATCGAACTGACCAACGCTCCCTTCGTCTAGCGGTTAGGACATGGCCCTCTCAAGGCTAAAACAGGGGTTCGAGCCCCCTAGGGAGCGCCAGTTTTTGGCTTTAAACACACATTCAACCTCAGTGATATCCCCATAACCCTTGCAACAACTCCAACAACCCTAGGTAGAGTAGCCACAAGGTGTGCACTACCCTTCCCATGACAGTGACCGCTAAACTGCCCTTCCACAGCCCACCTTCACAAATGAAGCCATGTAGAAAATCATTAAGGACGGCGCTCCAATGACTCCAGGTCTTTCGCCTTCGGCAGCAAATCTTGCTTACTGACCTTTAAAGGGCCAATGGTTAACAATGGCACCGCCATAACCACTGAAGACACCACCACAATCACCGCACCAGCCATATGGGTTTCAGCCAACCCCTCCATTGAGCGGCCGCCGTACAAGTACAACGCAAACGCCGACAGAAAGAACATGACCGCCGTAATCACCGTACGAGATAGCGTCTGATTGATCGAACGATTCAACACCTCTAACGGCTCCACACGCAGGCTACGGAAGTTCTCACGCACACGGTCAAACACCACAATGATGTCATTGATCGCAAAACCCATCACAGACAACAAGCCAGCCAGAACAGTCAAGTCGAACTCCCGACCAAGCAGCGACATATAAGCGATCGTCAAAATCAGATCGAAGAACGCCGTTAGACTGGCTGCAACCGCAAACTTCCACTCAAACCGAAACCCGATATAAATCAAAAAACCCAACAGCATAAAGATCGTTGCGTATACACCATTCATCGCGAGATCTTTTCCCACCTGTGGACCAACGAATTCCCCAGGCTGTACAGTTGCCGGATTATCCGGCAACGTAATCACTTTGCGCACAGCTTCGGCAGCGTTTTTGGCCACATCATCGTTATTATGCTCGCCATACGGCTGCAAACGGATCAGCAACTCGTTGCCACCCCCGACGCTCTGTACCTGTGCATTCCCTAAACCACCAACCTCCAGCCGCTGACGCACCTGATCGGCATCCACAGGCTTGGCGAACTGAGTACGCACTAGCGTGCCGCCGGTAAATTCCAGCGCATAGTTAAATCCCTTAAAAACGACAACCAAGACTGATATTGCAAAAAGTATCGACATCAAACTCAACGTCGGTTTACGCCAGCGCATGAAGTCGATCTTGGTGTCGTTCGGAATGAGATGCAGCGGGAATAATTTCATAATGTTGTTCTCTTCCCGGTCAGATAGCCAAAGACTTGAGATTGTTGCGCGTACCGTAAATCAGCGCAGAGAGCGAACGCGATACCGTAATCGCAGTAAACATTGAGGCGAAAATCCCGATAATCATAGTCAACGCAAAGCCCTTCAAAGGACCGGTTCCGAAAGCATACAAGGCAACACCAACAATCAGTCCGGTCAAATTGGCATCAAGAATCGTGCTACCCGCCTTGTCGTAACCGGCCACAATCGCCGATCTCGGAGGCATCCCGTGACGCAACTCCTCACGGATACGCTCGTTGATCAACACGTTAGCATCCACCGAAAGCCCGACCGACAGCGCCAACCCGGCAAAACCCGGCAAAGTCATGGTTGCACCAAACAGCGACATCACAGCTACCACAATCAACAGATTAAACAGCAATGCCAATGAAGTAATCACACCAAACATGCGGTAATAGATGGTGAAAAACACCAGGGTGAATAAGAAAGAAAACACCACTGCAGTCACACCACGTTCTACATTCTCTGCACCCAAACTAGGACCGATCACATATTCCTCAACGAAATCCATCGGTGCAGCCAACGAACCAGCGCGCAACAATTTAGACAGATTTTCAGCCTCAGTCTTCTCCAACCCGGTGGTACGGAAGTTTTTTCCAAATACCCCAGCAATCCGTGTTGGGGACAATGCCTCTTCCTTCAACCGCACGCCACGCACTTCCTTACCATCAACCATGCTCACAGTCGGAATACGCTCGATGTAGACCACAGACATCAGCTTGTAAAGGTTGCGCTGGGTGTAGTCCAACATACGCTGACCAGCAGCATTACTGAGGGTGACATTGACCGCTGGCATGCCGTTCTCATCCACACCGACAGTGGCATTCACCATCTCATCACCAGAAACAATCACACGCTTATTCAATAAAACTGGCTGGTTGGTGCCGCGTATGTAATACACCCTGGCCTCAGGAGGAACATTCCCAGTACGGACTGCCTCATAGGCATCACCGTCGACCACACCCCGAAACTCCAGCGTAGCAGTCGCACCTATCAGACGTTTAGCCTCAGCAGTATCCTGAACACCAGGCAACTCAACAACAATACGATCATCCCCCTGACGTTGGATAATTGGTTCGGCCACGCCTAATTCATTGATGCGATTACGCAGAGTCGTCAAATTTTGCTCAACCGCACCACTGGCAATCTGACGCAACTCATTCTCAGAAACACGAGCAATCAAAGTATTTCCGGATACCGAATAACTCAGCCCCACTTGCTCCTTAAACAACACCATACGTGCTTCATTGAGATGAGCATCATCATCAAACGTCACTCGAATCGTGTTGTCCGGACGGCGTTCGACCATGCGGAAGCCAATACGCTTGCTACCCAACGTCGAACGTACCTCCTCAACAAAAGCATCCATACGTTTATTCAGAGCGGCCTTCTGATCCACCTGAAGCGCGAAATGCACACCGCCAACCAGATCCAAACCTAACACCATCGGTCGCCCACCCAACTTAGCCAACCAATCTGGCACAGTGGAAGCGAGATTCAATGCAACGGTGTAATTCTCACCCACCTTAGCCCGCAACACATCGCTGGCACGGGTCTGCATCTCCAACGACATCAAGCGCACCATCAGGCTCTCCCCCTCCTTGGTCACGGCCTTAGGCACAATGCCGGATGCTTGAAGATCAGTCATCACCTGCTGGCGGAATGCATCGTCGATATGGCCGCCTCGATTGGCGGTAATCTGCACGGAAGGATCTTTCTGATACACGTTTGGTAACGCGTACAGCGTGCTCAACACAAGCACAACAAAAATAAGAACATATTTCCAACGGGGTAATTCAAGCATTGCGCAAGTCTCGGGCGACACCAGCTACAGCATCGCACCCTAGGAAAATCACAAAGGAGATAGACATCATTTTGCCGACGGCAACGAGCCTTTGGGCAACGCCTTAGCAATGGCGCTTTTTTGTACGCGCACGCGCACATTTTCCGCAATCTCTACAGTAACAAACTCATCCCCAATCACTGACACCACACCGGCAATGCCGCCAGCAGTGATCACTTCATCGCCACACCCAAGATGATCCATCATGGTCTTGTACTCTTTCTGACGTTTCATCTGCGGACGAATGATAGAAAAGTACATGACCGCAATCAGAATGACCGGCAAGAAAAACATTTGCAAACCGCCACCTGGTGAAGCCCCGGCCGGAGCCGCGCTCTGCGCCTGAGCAACAGGAATGAAGAAATCAAACAAGTTCATAGTTATTTCCATCTCTAATCATCATTTCATGGACAGGACACGGAGACATGCCCAACTTTATGCATCCGCCGAAGCGGTAGTAAGCCGACAATTATGCCATGAGAGCCGACATCTCATTTGGCTCACCCGGCGCAACCAGCCACCTAAGGCAGAGGCGGAGGATCAAGACCACGCGCCAGATAGAAAGAACGCCGGAATGCAAAAAAAGTCCCCGCTGTAATCGCCGCACGCATATTAGCCATCAATGTTTCGTAGTACCAAAGGTTATGTAAGGAACCAAGCATTGATGCCAACATCTCGTTACAACGGTCCAAATGGCGGAGGTAAGCACGAGTATAGCCGCCAACACAAGCCGGACAACCACAGCCCTGCTCAATGGGATCCACATCCCTCGCATAACAAGCATTACGGATCTTAACCGTACCGAATCCAGTAAAATACTGCCCATTACGCGCATGACGGGTGGGCATCACACAATCGAACATATCCACGCCACGGGCCACACTCTCAACCAGATCCTCCGGTCGACCCACCCCCATTAGATAGCGCGGTCGGTCCGTCGGCAGACGTGGATGCAGGTACTCAAGAATCACATTGCGCTCAGATTCCGACTCACCGACGGCCAAACCACCAATCCCGTAGCCATCAAAGCCGATCGCCTGCAAACCGTCCAACGACCGACCGCGCAGATCAGGATGCACACCGCCTTGAATAATCCCAAACAGAGCCGCGTCATTGTCCAAGGCATCATGGGCATCACGTGAACGCTGCGCCCACCGCAGACTCAACTCCATTGAGTCACGCGCCACATCTTCAGTGGCCGGATAAGGCGTGCATTCATCGAAAATCATTACGACATCCGAATTCAGCACTTTCTGGATTTTCATGCTTTCCTCAGGTCCAAGAAACACCTGAGCACCATCTGTCGGTGCTGCAAACGTCACACCTTGCTCACTGATCTTGCGCCGGTGCGCCAACGAAAATACTTGAAAGCCACCAGAATCCGTCAAGATCGGCCCATTCCAGCGCATGAAGCCATGCAGACCGCCATGATCAGCAATCACCTCCAGACCTGGGCGCAAAAACAAGTGGAACGTGTTACCAAGGATGATTTCCGCACCCAAATCACAAAGCTGCCCTGGCAACACCCCCTTCACAGCACCATACGTGCCGACCGGCATGAAGGTTGGCGTCTGCACGGTACCGCATGGAAAACTCAATTGACCACGACGGGCAGCACCATCGGTCGCCTGAAGCTGAAACTGCAATCGAGACATACGGCACACACACACGATAACGGCCTTCCATTGTCCCGGATTACAAACAGTACGCCCACCCTTAACACAGCCATCACTGAATCAAGATCCTGCTACAGCAAACGACTGAGATGACCACGCCGACACGACAGATTTTAAAAAACACCATCACGCCCTACAAAAAACCAGTAATACCGAATGCGTTTTACACACCCACTACAACTTAACTAACTAACATCAAGCACAAAACCTTCAAGCAAGACCAAACCAACACCGCTGACGACACATCGGACACGGCACACCCAACACACCCATCCCAGCACATCAAAACCTCACCACCAAACACCAACACCCTGGACCTGCCGCACTGCCTACATCAACACCATATCACCACCAGAAACACAATCTAAATCTGCTTAAAAAAGGACCATCACCAACATCCACACACAACAGACTTGACCGCAGATCAGCCCTAATGCACTACAGCAATAGTCTCTGGATACGGAGATCGACCATCCTCGGCAATGAAACGATCAATCCTTGCCTCCAAGACCTGTAGCGGTACCGAACCCAGCCCCAACACGGCATCATGGAAATGACGGATATCGAATTTCGCCCCCAGCGCAGCTTCAGCCTTATGACGCAACTCCAAAATCTTCAACTCACCCAGGTAATACGACAACGCCTGCCCCGGCCAACTGATGTAACGATCAACCTCGGTCGTTATCTCACGCTCACTCAGTGCAGTGTTGTCACGTAAGTATGCTTGCGCCTGGGCGCGCGTCCACCCCTTATGATGGATACCCGTATCAATGACTAAGCGGCAAGCACGCCATATCTGGTAACTCAGATAGCCAAAGCGATCATACGGCGTATCGTACAATCCCATCTCCTGCCCCAAGTACTCTGCATACACGGCCCACCCTTCCCCGTAAGCGGAAATAAACGCGTAACGGCGGAACTCCGGCACCTCTTTCGCCTCCTCTGCCAACGGCATCTGCAACGCATGGCCTGGCGAAGACTCGTGCAGCGTTAACGCCGTCAAGTTATACAACGGACGCGATGGCAGATCGTAAGTATTGACAAAATAGATCCCCGGACCACCACGGCCACTTGTGTAGTAAGGCGCCACATCTGCCGGCACCGGCTCAATAGCAAAACGGCGGCGTGGCAAGCGACCAATATAGAGACCGATTTTGGCATCCACACGTTTTGCAATCCAAGCCGCTTCCTTGAGCAACGCCTCAGGAGTCTTCGGATAAAACTGCGGATCGGTACGCAAATAACGCAAAAACGCCGAGAAGATCTGCTGATCCGGCGATGTTTTGAAACCGCTATCAACGATCACCTGATCCATCTGCTGACGCAACTTCGCAACCTCAGCCACCCCAATCTGATAGATGGCTTCCGGATCAAGATCCAGCGTGGTGTACTCAAAAATCTTTGCACGGTAGTACGCGACACCCCCCGGCAACGATTCAGCGGCCAACACCGTACGTGCCTTAGGCAAATACTCCTCCCGCATAAATGCCAGCAAATGCCTATAGGCTGGCACCACCTGATCCACAATCAAGTGCAGCACCTGAGCACGCAGCCGGGCTTGCTCTCCAGCAGACATCATCGTGGGCATCTGCTTGAATGGGATGTAGAACAGATTGTCCTCACCAGCAGCACCAGCGACCTCAGCAATCACCTGATCTCGCCCCTCAAGCGTGACCCTGGGTTGAGCAAAACCACGCGCAAGCCCCTGACGCAGGTTAACAATCTGCTCGTTGAAATAACGCGGAATATCAGCCAACACCCCAAGATAACAACGATAGTCCTCAGAAGTGCGAAACCTGTCACGCGCACTGAAACTCAAATCACTCCAGAACGCCGTATCGCTGTTGAACGACATCTCCCAACTCCGGAAGCGCTGACCGTCAAGAAGCACCTCAATTTGCTGCCGATAGACCTGATAATTAATCTGATCTTTCGATGAAAGCCGCACCGGATCGATTGTTTTTAACTCCTCAAGCACCTGCTGCCAGTAAGCGGTGCGTTTGTTTTGCCTCGCCAAATCCACCTTTGGCAAGTGATCGACACACTGCGGCTGGCTACTGCGCTCCACAACACCCGGAAATTCTGCCTGACGCCAACGCCACTCGCGCGTATACAGCGCCTTGAAACGCGCAGCCATATCAAATGGCGCCGGTGTCGCCTGAGCAACACTCACAGTCACAGCCATCACCAGCAAAGCGATCCAGAACAGACGAATACACCGCATCATCGCTTCGCCTGCTGCACACCCTGCACTTGAGCAATCCACGCATCAATCCGCTGCGCCAACACATCCAAAGGCATCGCACCACCACCCAACACCGCATCATGAAATGCTCGGAGATCGAACCGGGCACCGAGAACCTTCTCAGCCTTAGCACGCAACCTTAGGATCTGCATCTCACCCAGCTTGTAGCCCAACGCCTGCCCCGGCCAGACAATGTAACGATCCGTCTCCGCCTGAATGCTCGGCTCATCATCGGACGGGTGCGCATGGAAAAAATCGACCATCTGCTGCCGCGTCCAGCGCTTATAGTGCACCCCCGTATCCAATACCAAGCGATTAGCGCGCAACAGCTCCCCCGCCAAGCGCCCATAATCACTGTAAGGGTCTTTGAAGAAACCGGCCTCCTTACCCAAGCGCTCAGCGTACAACGCCCATCCTTCAACATACGCGTTGTAACCCGCATGCTGCCGAAACGGCGGCAGTGGCAACCTCTGCGCCAACGAGATTTGCAAGTGATGCCCTGGCACCCCCTCATGGTAGGCCGTTGTCTCGACATTAACCAACGTACGCTCAATCGCATCGTTGGTGTTGACCATCACAATAGCCGGCTTGCTCCCTTCCGGAGTGCCCTGCAAATATTCGGCACCGGGCGCCTGGCGGCGGAACGCTGGCATTGCCCGCACCTCCAGCGGAGTCTTCGGCAAATCACCATCCTCAAACAGCTTAGGCAACGCCACCTGCATGCCAGCGATGTAACCGCGATACAAACCGAGGATCTGCTCATCATCCTCCGCAAAATGCGCCTTATCATTCGCCACCGCCTTGCGGAAGCTAGCCAAGTCCTTGTAACCGATTGAGATCGCGATTGCAGTCATCTCACCCTCAATCCGTGCAACCTCACGCAGACCAATGCGATGAATGTCCTCCGGAGAACGGTCAGTGGTGGTCTGCGTGTGAATTGCAAAACGATAGCGTGCCTCCCCATCCGGCAACGACCATAGCCCCTCGTGCTCACGGCCCTTCGCCGCATACTCGTTCTGCACAAACGCTGCCAGCGTTTCATACGCCGGACGTACCTGCTGATCTATCGCAGTGATCAGCGCCGCACGCAATTGCGCACGCTGCGCTGCATCCGTGACCACTTGATCAAGCGTCTTCAATGGCGAAGCGAATGGACTGTCGGCACCCGCCGCCTCAGCAATCTTGCGAATCTGTGCCGGGAGCGTCTCCAATAGATAACGCGGCTGCGTCAGACCGTCCTGCGCACCCTGGCGCGAAATCTCAATCACCTGATCAATCAGCGCAGGCACCCGCTGCAAGCGCTTGATGTAATCCCGATAATCCTTGATGTCATCAAATGGGAACATGTCGGCATCACTGGCAAGTTCCAAATGAACACCGCCAACAGGCTCTAACAGCATCTCGTGCAACCTCAGCCGGATTGCCTCCAGATGGTCCTGCAACTGGCGCTGCATCAATATCAAACTCAGTTGGCGCTGCCCATCAAGCGCAGCCGCATTGACCTTCTGAAACTTTGCCAAAAACCCCACAGTCGCCTGACGGTCTGCAGCAACTGCAGCAGACGAATAGTCACTCCAACGATCGTTGTACCGCTTATCCCCGATGATGCTGGCAAACTCAGGACTATGGGCAAGCTCGTACTGCCACTGCTCATTGAGCAACTGATCGAAGGCACGGGCCGCCTGCTCAGACGGAATCACACGGCAATCACGGGTATCACTCCTGCTAAGTGAACTAGAACTAGTGCACGCCGACAGCAGCACCACAGACAACAGCGAGACAGCAAGAGTGCAGATCGACGGCATGCAATTAATTCCCAAAATTTAATGTACGGCTCTTTGCGTGGAAGTTCTCATCTATACCCTCAAGACATCCTCTCACCCCAAGCAGATAAAGAAGCAAAGGCAAAGTGACCACATCTAGATCACAATCCCCGTCGCTTCGCTACTTCACACAAACCAGAAAAATTAGATGAAGCGGAGTCTCTTGACCATCAGATAAACGGCCTGTCGATCTCTGGTGAGGGCAATGTGAACCAGTGTGCGCCATCCTCCGTGACGTGAAAATGATCCTCAAGACGCACACCAAAGTGCCCCGGGACCACGATCATCGGCTCATCACTGGCGCACATCCCAGGACAAAGTACAGTGCGGTTACCACGCACCAAATACGGCGCCTCGTGAATCGCAAGACCACACCCATGGCCCGTACGGTGCGGCAAGCCCGGGAGACGGTAATCAGGTCCCAAACCACCGAGTTCAAGAACCTGACGTGCCGCCCTATCCACCACCTCGCAAGCCACACCAGGCCGCACCACTGCAAATGCTGCCGCCTGCGCAGCCTGCTCCAAATCCCAGATGCGCCGCTGATGATCGCTAGGCTTACCGTAAATCCAGGTACGTGTGATATCCGAGTGATAGCCCTGCACCGTACAACCTGTATCAATCAATACTAACTGGCCCTCAACCAAGTGCTGCACCCCAGGAATACCATGCGGAAACGCCGTCGCCTCGCCGAACTGCACAATGCAAAAAGTCGAACCGTTGTCGGCACCTAGCGCACGATGCGCCTCATCAATGAACCGCACCATCGCATCCGTACCGATGCCCTCATGCGCAATCCCCGCAGCCAAACGCTGCACTTGCAATGTCATGTCACATGCTTGCTGCATCAACGCTAATTCCGCTGGCGACTTGCACAACCGGCAACCATCAACAATCGCAGTTGCATCAGTAATCGCCCCCGCATCTACATGACGGCATAACCCTGTATGCACCGCAAACGTCGCACCAGAATCCAACGCAAGCGTACGCGCACCATGTTCACGCATTGCCTGCGCCACCAACGCATACGGATCCTCGTGCTCCTCCCACAAACGCTTGCCGACTGGTAATAACAACACTGCATCAAGCGACCCTTCCTCGAACACTGGGCAAATCAACAGCGGATCACCGGACAACAAGATCAATAGCGCCACCAGACGTTCACTCGCATGCCAAGGCACCCCAGTAAAATAGCGCAGCGACGCGCCAGCACCGACCAACAATGCATCGACCCCTTGGATACGCATCAATACACGCGCTTGCTCAATGCGCTGCGCGTATTCGTTCACAGTAATCGCAGGAGCGCGCTGCGCCCACGGCGCAAGTTGCGCATGTGCCTGCTCAAAAGTGAGATGACCGATTTGTATGCTCATATACACCCCCTCACCCTAACGTTACTCCAGCCTCCATCAAGACAACACGCAATGCCATCGCACAACGCCTGAAACAACACCTCCAGCATGGCAGCCAATTCCGTTACCTGGGCAATGATCAAACACCGAGCAAGAACCATCCCACTATTGAGAAGATGGCCAGCACGATAGTCAGAAAATCGGCTGAGTTCAGTATCTCTATTCATCATGATCTCTCGCGGCAATACAGTATGGACGCCATACCCAGCACCACAACCGAGGACACTCTCTCAACAACGCCACCCATATTCGTGCACTTTCCAAAACATAATTTTATGGCCGTACACTATGAGGCATAGCGCTATGTCGATGTCGGTATCGTGACTCAATTTTTATCAGAGATTAGAGCACCACTCACTCCCACACAAACTGCACTTCACTATTTATTTTTCGAGAATGGATCATCAAAATCTTCCAAATCCATTACACAGACAATCATGGTTTAGAACTTGTAACAAGCTCCATCCACCAAATAAATTCACATGTTACAAAAACCAGAGCAAGACACACACGCCTTGATCATCAGCAACGCACGTAAAACGTTTTAATTTTTCTATTTCCTTCATCCATATCGCCATACACACTCAGAGATACTTCTGCCTCCTCAAATCCACTTTCTTAAATAACGGATATTTCTGAATTAGAGATTATCTATAACGAATTATCTCTACATCACCAACAACACAGTAATCCAAAATCGATGAAGTCTCCTTGGACACAAATACCGTGGTGCGCAAACATATCCTGTCTACAACCATCGGCGAAATAAAAATTACTCATAGCGAATATCATTATTCATAGGATTTAATCGAGTCATATCATCAATAAAAATCGTCCTATAACCTTCAAAAGAAGAGAGGCCTACTACTTCATAAAAACACTAAAAAGAAGATAAAAATTACATAGTCACTTTTACGTTAATAGAGCATTTAATCGAATTTATGGTTATCACTCCATACGCACCCACTATCCCACACCAGTAAAACCATCTTCCCATGGTGTCTAATAAAAATAACGACTCGAAAAGATTGAAAATCCCTAAAGCGCCAATAAAAACTGCCCGTTGAAGATTTCAAATACCAAAACATATTGATTGATGTGAGCCGATAGTAGCGTATGCGGCTGACCTTCCTGACACTATCGGACATCTCTACAAATACACACGTTTAATAGAAACAACAGACGTTTATCAAAACATGTGCTACTGCTTTTTCAGAGTGATACTGAAGATATTTCAAGAAGTATCGTTATCATGAAAACTCGACAGGAACTCTTGTTTCACTCAATCACCATAGTATTATTATGGCTACCTTGCAGGACGGGGAAGTAGCTCAGCTGGTAGAGCGCGTCGTTCGCAATGACGAGGTCGGGAGTTCGATCCTCCTCTTCTCCACCACTAGTCCACGCGACCAAAACGCTTATGGCCTCCCATAGGCGTTTCTGTTGATACGCTGCGTAATGCGATAGAAAACTTCGACCTGCTCTACGTACGCTCACCAGCGTCGCTAGAACCATTAATATCCACTTGGTTGACTCTGCATGAAGGAAGTGCAAAGCAACAGCACAACAGCAATTTGACGGACTGCAACTTTCCCTTGTCACGCATCTTTACTTTACAAGCAGGCACGAAAGAATGGCTGATTCAACTTGGCGGCTTTCAGATCCACGCGACCAAAGTGAGCTGATCTTGAGTTGCAACAAAAGACCAACCGCATTAGCGCTACTTCCATACTCAATTACGAGGCAACGCCAAGGGCACCGACTTATTCATACAGCAAGCCAGTATATATGCCTCTTCAACAATCTTTAGAATTGGCAATTTCCAATTAGTAAGAGTAGCGAATACGAAAACTACTGGGTCACAGGGATTGCAATTATTGCTTATCAGTAGAGTTATCAATCATCGAAAGCATCTTCTTCAACAGATGTTCTAATTCCTGATTCTCCTGTTCAGATAGATTACAAACCTGCGCTTCCATCTGCACACAAGCCTCCGGCAATGCCTTGTCGAGCAATTCCAAAGCAGCTGGTTCTAAAGTCAGAGTGACCTTACGACGATCATTGTGATGAATAGAACGTCGAATCAACCCTTTCTCGCAAAGACTGTTTGTTAAACGAGTCACGTTCGCTGGCTTTTCACCAGAAGACTCGGCGACCTCGGTTGGTGTCAGAGAAAAATCCTCAGTACCGTATATGATCATCAGAATATCGTATTCAGGATAACTGAGACCAAACCGACGTAAGAATCGATTGCAATCCGTATGAATCCGCTTGTAAATATGTTTGACCAAACCTAAAAGCACGGCTTGATTACGCGAGTAAGCAGGAAAGCGCTGACAAGTGACAGCAAGACGTAGATCGGTTGTTTCTAAACTCTCCATAGCCCTGTTATTTTATGATGAATATCAAAATATTTTATCACCATACATCACACTTTATTATGAATAATAGGAAAAATCTATTAATAAATGAATTTTATGTAAAAATATTTGCAGAAAATGGCCCACACTTCATAGAAAATAGGACGTCCACTACCTACGTATTGCGATCAGGGAAAACCAGAGACAAAAAAACACGGAATACATAAAACCTTATCCCACCATCCCTGATTGCAATCCCGCACTTGTGATAGAAGAAAAACAGCAAAGCACTGGTTGGCAACACTTGTAAACAACCAACCCGTGACAAAAACAGCAAAGCTAATCCCAAAATATTCTCAATGTATGCCTACGTTGACACTCCGCTAAACCTGTCACACGCGATATCAATAGCAACCACAGGATAGATAGCCCCAACGGGATGACGGAGACATTTCAACCTGCATGAGCACGGCGTCACCTTCCCTTCGACAACCATGGATCCAAGCGTTCACACCAAAGTATTGATGTCATCACTCTTGCTCGTCAGCAATCAACATTTTGACGGACAGGCAATTTGAGATGCTTCTCTTGTCATGTCCCACTGATACCCTGGGCTTTTATGACAGTGAATATCAGAGAGAATCGTTTGCTTAAAACAAAAACAACGCGATGCCAAAGTCCACAGAACGCTTGGGAAAAGCTGTTTCTAAGAATCCACCTAAATACGCGCACCACAAATGAGCGTCCCGTCAATCAAAATGATGGTCAGGCTTGTACATCCCCGCAATTATCACGACGAGAAACGATTGGATACCGTTTTGCCACCATCGCACATACACATGCAGTCTCAGCAATCCCATCCTATCTGCAAACGTTCGGATTGAAATTGCTGTATTACCTGGGCAAAGTGACTAAAAAACAGTGTGCAACCAACCTGCTCCAATTGTGCTGCTGCGATCTCCATATGCTCACTTCCAGATAGACATCTCAACACAACGAATACTTGCCTCACCCTAATCGCAAGCGCCTCCACGGCGAGGACATCCCCAGTGAATGATTGATGTACCCGGCTGCAACACCCTACGGAACAATTTTTCACGCTTGGGCTTGGGATTCACCACCACGGGTACCTTTGCTGCCATAAGTAACGGTAAATCTGCAGTACTATCCGAATACGCCACAGCAACATCACCATAGCCCTGTTCACGGAGCATCCGCATTTTTTCCTCATGGTGGCAATGACGAGCAACAATGATTGCCCCCAAACGCGGCACGATAGAACTGCCAATCACAGGCACCACCTCCTGCTGATCAGCTACCAAAGCCAGGATTTCCCTTACCAGTTCAGGAGGAGCACCAGTGGCCACCACCACACAATCTCCAGCAATACGATGGGACGCAAATACTTCCAACGCCTTCGGTAATAAGCGCTTGCGGATCTGCGACGCATGTCCTCGCACATAATCCCTGATGACCTTATTGAACTCATGCGTATAGCGCATGCCAAAGGTAGCAATCCAAACGTAACAGGAAAGACTACGGCGCCGCGTCGCCAGCATTGCGACCAACGGGCCCAGTAAAGGCGTCACTAGAAGTGCTACCAGCAAGCGCAGCGGATTACGCAGCATCAACCAAGCGAACAAATCACTGCCAGAATCGCCATCGTACAACGTATGATCGAAATCAAAGACAACTAATGGCGCATCCTCGCGCAAAGATGGAGATAATGCACTCACGTGATGAAGAACATCTCTCTGAGTGACTCACCAGGTTCAGCCGCACGCATAAACGCCTCACCAACAAGAAACGCATTCACACCCGCAGCACGCAACCGTTGCACATCGGCAGAGGTAAGGATACCGCTCTCACTTACGAGCAAACGATCACGCGGCACTAACCCTTTCATTGTCAACGTTGTCTCCAATGACACGTTGAAGGTACTCAGATTACGGTTGTTGATACCAATCAATGGCGCAGAAATCTGTATTGCACGCTCAAGTTCGTCAATATCGTGAACCTCAACCAGCACATCCATCCCCAATTGCAATGCCAAGCCGGACAAATCAACCAATTGAGCATCGTCCAATGCAGCGACAATCAGCAAAATACAATCAGCACCAAGCACACGTGCCTCATACACCTGATACGGGTCTATCGTGAAATCTTTGCGCAACACCGGAAGAGTGCAAGCATCACGCGCCTGACTCAAATAATCATCGTGACCCTTGAAGAAATGCACGTCCGTCAGCACTGATAGACAGCTAGCACCACCAAGCTCATATGAGATAGCGATCTCTGCAGGACGAAAATCCTCGCGAAGCACCCCTTTTGAAGGACTGGCCTTCTTAATCTCAGCAATCACTGCTGGGTCACCATGCGCAATCGTCGCCTGCAACGCAGCAGCAAAACCACGGGGTGTCGGCAAATCGGCACAACGCGCAACCAACTCAGCCTGTGAGACATGCAAAAGGCGCTCGGCAATCTCCTCCACCTTCCGCGCAAGAATCTTAGTGAGTATGTTGCTCATCGGGTCTGCTCATCGCAAGAAAGAATTCTCTGAAAACGATTCGGAAAACAGTTTACAGCGTGTTTAATCAGGCAGTATTCAAACATTGCGTGGGCGACGTGTGAACGCCACATACTGATTCAATATATTCCTGGCACGCCCATTGAAAATCACCTCCCGCGCCAACGCAACTCCATGACCAATATCCTGCGCCACACCAGCCACATACAGTGCAGCACCCGCGTTGAGCGCCACAACATCCAGTGCTGGACCAGGTTTCCCAGCAAGCACGTTCAATAACATCTCCCGTGACTCAGCAGAGCTTTCAACCCGTAGATTCGAAATTGGGGACACTGCCATCCCATAGTCCTCCGGAGACACCTCATACTCGCAAACCCTACCGCCACGCAGCTCACCAACCAAGGTAGTGGTGCCGAGTGAGAGTTCATCCATACCATCACGGCCGCAGACAACCAATGCACGCTCAGCACCAAGTTTGTGCAGCACATGCACCTGAATACCCACCAGATCCGGATCAAATACACCCATCAGGATATTGGGTGCATCGGCTGGATTCGTCAGCGGACCGAGGATATTAAAAATCGTACGCACCCCCATCTCGCGCCGCACCGGTGAAACAACCTGCATCACTGGGTGGTGAATCGGTGCAAACATGAAACCAACACCAATACACCCAATAGCCTCCGCCACCTCTAAGGGCTGCAACTCAATAGATGCCCCCAATGCCTCAAGTACATCGGCACTACCAGACTTAGAAGAAACACTACGATTACCATGCTTAGCCACTTTAGCGCCGGCAGCCGCCGCCACAAACATCGCACAAGTGGAAATGTTGAAAGTATGCCAACCGTCACCACCAGTACCAACAATGTCGACCAGATGAGTGCGATCTTGCACATTCACCTTACGGGAGAACTCGCGCATCACCGTCGCTGCACCCGCAATCTCTCCAACGGTCTCCTTCTTTACACGTAATCCGGCAAGAATCGCTGCGACCATGATTCCGGAAACCTCACTATTCATGATCTGGCGCATCAACTGCACCATCTCATCCTGCAAGATCTCGCGGTGTTCGACGATGCGCTGTAGCGCTTTTTGAGCAGTCATGGACATTTAGCAGTTCTCTCGGACCCAAGCAACACGATGAAATTGATGCACAAGCAACACAGCCGATACCTGCCTCAGAGAGGATGCTCCAGAAAATTCTTCAGCAATGCGTGACCATGCGCGGTGAGGATCGACTCAGGATGGAACTGCACACCTTCGACAAAATACTCGCGGTGGCGCAAGCCCATGATTTCCTCAATCGTCCCATCCTGATTCTCTGTCCATGCAGTCACTTCCAAGACATCCGGTAATGTCGTTTTATCAACAACCAACGAATGGTAACGCGTCGCATCGTAACCATTTGGCAAACCAACAAACACCCCTTTCCCATTGTGGTAAATCGCCGATGTTTTACCGTGCATGATATTGGTAGCGCGGATAACATCGCCCCCATAAGCTTGTCCAATACTCTGGTGACCAAGACATATGCCGAGAATCGGGGTAGAAGAACCCAATTGCTCGATCAATTTTAGAGACACTCCAGCCTCATTCGGCGTGCAAGGACCCGGCGATATGACAATGCGCTCGGGCTTGAGCGCCGCAATCTGCTCAACTGTCATCGCATCATTACGAATCACCATCACTTCAGCACCTAGCGTCTGCAAGTACTGCACGAGGTTGTAAGTGAAGCTATCGTAGTTATCCAGCATCAACAACATAGCAATGCACTCATTATGCAATTAGAAAAATCGAATCGTTTTCACATAGGCAACTGTGAAGACGCATAACGGAAGAATGAAGCACCAACAGCATCCGTGAATGGACCGTAGTCACTGCCACTATTGTGGTGGCCCCATACACTTTTGACACTCTCCATCACAACCCTCTGGCCGCCTGCGCCACAGCCCTAAATAATGCACGCGCCTTGTTCATGGTTTCCTGCCACTCCAAATCTGGATCCGAGTCATACACCACACCACCGCCAGCCTGCACGTACAAGCAACCGTTTTGAATCACCGCAGTACGAATCGCGATTGCAGTATCAGCATCTCCATGCCAGCCAATGTAACCCACTGCACCGGAATATACGTTGCGACACACTGGTTCCAACTCACGGATAATCTCCAATGCACGAATCTTTGGCGCTCCGGACACAGTACCCGCAGGGAACGTTGCACGTAACACATCAACGTAGTTCAAACCCGGCTTCAAGATACCGGTGACCTCACTGACAATATGCATGACATGACTATAACGCTCGATTACAAACGACTCCTTGACTTGTACACTCCCGGCCTCGACAACACGTCCGATATCATTGCGACCCAAATCAATCAGCATCACGTGCTCAGCACGCTCTTTTGGATCGGCTAACAACTCCATTTCCAACCGTTTGTCATGCTCCGGAGTCGCACCTCGCGGGCGTGTGCCGGCAATAGGACGCACCGTGACCACATCCCCCTGCAATCGCGCCAATATCTCCGGTGATGAACCAACCACCTGAGTAGCACCAATATCAATGAAATACATATAAGGCGACGGATTCAGCGTGCGCAACGCCCGATATACATCAATCGGACGTGCATGAAACTGCGTACACAGGCGCTGACTTGGTACAACCTGAAAAATATCACCCGAACGCACATACTCCTGCGCCTTACGCACCACAGCGTGATACTGCTCACGCGTCAAAGAAGAGTGAAAATCTTCCTCGTTAATCACTTCCGAAATATGTGAATGCGGATAATCCATCCCACCTTGCCGCAGACGGTGGATCAACGCATCCAAACGTTTCATTGCACGAACGTAAGAATGCGGTTGAGCAGGATCCGCGTGAACGATCAAATATAATCGACCCTTGAGGCTGTCAAACACCGCAAACTCTTCCGAAAGCATCAGCAGAATATCTGGCGTACCAAGTTCATCACGTTTTTTACCTCCCATGAAGCGAGGTTCGATGTACTGGATACATTCAAAGCCGAACCACCCCACTAAGCCGCCTGTAAAACCTGGCAACCCTTCTAATTGCGGCACTACATACTGCGCACGCAACAGCTCAACTTCGGCAAGCGGATCGGCGACTTGACGCGTTTCCAACACCTTACCGAACTCACTCACCACCAGGGTATGCCCATGAAAGGTATAGACACGGCGTGCCGGCAACCCAATGATCGAATACCTCGCAAAATGCTCCCCACCTTCCACCGACTCAAACAAATAGGTATATGGAGCATCGGCAAACTTTAAATAGATCGAAAGCGGAGTATCCAAATCAGACTGGACTTCACGCACCACTGGAATGCGGGTACACCCTTCGGCAACTTGACGCTGAAACTGCATTGCAGTGATCAAAGCAACTTTCCTTCCTGACACAGATAACATGGAAGACAACGGCAACGGATCAACATCGCCATAAAAAATGAGAAGTCATATAAAAACACAGACTGATCAAGTGAAAACTGGCTCGCTTTACCAGAACCGAACTTCAAGAGCCGTTATCACCGGATTCGAATACTAACAACCAATCACGAAGACAGATCACCCGAACCAACATCACGGAGACATCACATCAGGACATCAATGTGCCGCCACAACAGCACCCATCAAATTCAGACAGTTGCGATCTCAGGATTCCAGAATTTAAACAGCAACTTGACTCAAGCAAAAAGATACACACGTTTAATCATAAAAATACCTGCTACTGCAAAACATCCCAAATTCAAGTATGCAGAAATTCACTCCATCACAGGCATGACTGCTAACCACAACAGCAATAGCAACAACAACAAACAACACACCAACTTCTCATCCTTATTAAGCCTCTACTTGCACCAATCACCGATACAGACACATCCCTACACTCCCCCACCTTTACCCGGAAGCACATCATAAGGATGAGAAATAACCGTACCGATCTTTAACCCCACCGCATCACGCCTCATCAGGACGCACATCCGCTTTATTGAGTGACAATCACCCAAGCAGCAACCATTCCAACAAAGCCAAACAAGTTCAATATCACACAAGCACCATCACGAAAAAATCACACATCAATTCGCAGCGCACCCATACAACCATGCTCGTTCTTACTGGAAAATATGGAAATCACATCAACCCTGCAGATCCAAATCTAGTGTCACACACTGACCCTACAAATACAGCATTAGTAGTGTGCAAATGCACTCATTGACATAGGGTCGGCATACACCGTTCGATACGACGGTCACCACACCCAACACATACGAGGACCTCACCTAACCGCCGCAACCGCTGCACGCATCTGAGCGACCACATCAGCATAATCACGTGCATGGAAGATCGCCGAACCGGCAACAAAGGTATCAGCGCCGGCCTCAGCAATCGCGCCGATATTGTCAATGCCGACCCCTCCATCAACCTGCAAGCGCACAGGCCTACCAAGCAGATCGATCTTTTTACGCACCAAGCGCAGCTTATCCAGCGTACCAGGAATGAACCTCTGACCACCAAAACCGGGATTGACAGACATCAACAGGACGAGATCCAATTCAGGCAGCACCCAATCCAACATATCAACCGGTGTCGCCGGATTAAATACTAAGCCAGCCATGCAACCATGGGACTTGATGAGCTGAATAGTACGGTGCACATGACGGCTGGCTTCCATATGAAAGCTGATCATGCTGGCACCGGCCTGAGCAAAATCCGGCACGATCCGGTCTACTGGCTCCACCATCAAATGCACATCAATTGGCGCAGTGATGCCGTAACTACGCAACGCCTTGCACACCATCGGACCAAAGGTCAAATTTGGTACGTAATGATTATCCATCACATCGAAATGGATCCAATCGGCACCCGCCGCAAGTACAGCATCCACCTCAGCCCCAAGACGGGCAAAGTCAGCGGAAAGAATGGATGGAGCAATCAGACAATTGGACATGAAACGCTCTGAGGAAAGTGAATGACCCGATACCTGAGCCAAGATCAACGCCGACAGCGACGCTGAATACGATCATACGCAGCATTGATCTGGCGCACCTTCTGCTCAGCTTGCTCACGCAACTGCGGTGAAGCCTGCGCCAACTTATCGGGATGGTACCTAGACATCAGCCGACGATACGCCAACTCGATCTCGGCATTCGTAGCCCCCGCGCCCAATCCCATCACGCGGTATGGATCATCCTCTGGATGCCTCAAGCGCCGCTTATCCACCGCGTGACCGATCAACACACCGATCAACACACCAAATACCGGATTGGGTCGAAACAACAGTGCACCAATAATGAAACCAAACAATTTTCCGTACCAGTGCATCACAAATGGCGAGCCAACAAGGGAATTAAGGGGAGACATTCTAGCCAAGCCGCATCAAAACTCACGCATTAATTAAGAAAGATCATGAATAAAATCTCACCTAAAAAATAGTTAGCCAATTAAATGTAAAAACTACAAACCTCAAAGACAGCTCTACCGCATCAGACTAGTAATACTCCCGCAATGATGGCACTCCACTGGTGAAACGATCACCACTACAAATACATCGTATCCATTGACCGAAACACCACCCTTTGCACGAGACCTTGTCGCCTACTTGGACCCCGTCGCGACGACACCACATTCTGTAAATATCACCGCAAAGAAAAAAACGCATTTTGAAGTACAGCATTAGTGAATCTTGAAATGCTCTAGGCAACCTCAAGAACATTCCCACACCGCCGCCAATAGCACATAGAATCGGCTACGAACTAAGTAAAATCACCGTACACTAGGAGCTTCGTCTACCGTGGGGGTTTTCCATCGCTCCACGGATATATGGGGTACCACGACGCCACTTGAATTAGGAGCATCTCTTGCTGACTACGCTGTTGCAATCCGATCTTCCCGGTCTGCCATTGCGTCACTGCGGCAAAGTCCGTGATGTATTCGACATTCCACGCAAACGCTTGCCGGTCGACACGCGATCTGGTGAGTACCTGCTCATCGTCGCCACGGACCGCCTCTCGGCATTCGATGTCGTCTTACCCGATCCGATCCCCGGGAAAGGCGAGATACTGTGCCAAATCTCCAACTTTTGGTTTCAGAAAACCGAGCACTTGATGCCGAACCACTTGACCGGCATCAACGTCGCTAGCGTACTCCCTGACGGCATTGACAAAACGCTCTACATACAGCGTGCCGTAGTGACAAAGAAACTCAAACCGGTAGGGATTGAAGCAATCGCACGTGGCTATTTGATCGGCAGCGGCTGGAAGGATTACCAACGCACCGGGAAAGTCAGCGGCATTCAGCTCCCCGACGGCCTGCAAGAAGCCGAGAAATTACCTGACCCCATCTTCACCCCATCGACCAAAGCAGCAGTTGGCCACCACGACGAAAACATCGACTTTGACACAACCGTCAAGATGGTCGGCGCTGAACTCGCCGAACGTGTGCGGGACGCCACGCTGCGCATTTACCACTTCGCCGCCAAGTACGCAGCCGAATGCGGCATCCTACTCGCCGATACCAAGTTGGAGTTTGGCACTGACATTGATGGCCGCCTCTATGTGATGGACGAAATGCTCACTCCAGACTCATCGCGCTACTGGCCAATCGACGAATATCAAGTCGGCACTAGCCCACCAAGTTACGACAAGCAACTCGTACGCAACTACCTGGAAACACTGGACTGGGACAAAACCGCACCAGGCCCAACACTGCCACAAGACATCATCGACCGTACCCGGGCCAAGTACACCGAAGCGCTACAACGACTAGCAGGAATCAACATTGATTGACTCCTGTATTCACTCGTCCATATCAAAGCCCCTACCGCACGAGAAGCCACACCATGACACACCGCTGACGTACTGCGGCCCCAGATGACTCCAAACCATGTAAATACAGCTCCCACTTGCGCGCTCGCCAGGGAATATACGTATCCGATGAAGATTGTTCGCGCCACTTACTCTTCACCACGATGACGATGACACCCCTTAAACCTTACTCAAGACTGCCCCTGTCAAGGCTTGTTCCCTCCTCTCCTCAAAGCTACTCTGCCTGACGCATTACTGCGCCAGTCCGGCATGTCCACGTCTTCATTTGTTCATCTCCATATTCACACTGAATTCTCGTTAGCGGATTCAACGATTCGCGTGCCCGAGAAACCAGAACAGGCTCACCCGAAAAAGGCCAAACAAGCCAACCTACTCAGCAGAGCCGTTGAACTCGGACTGCCAGCGCTGGCAGTAACGGATCTGAACAACCTATTCGCACTGATTAAGTTCTATAAGGCCGCTGAAACCGTCGGCATTAAGCCGATCAGCGGTGCTGATCTCCTCATCGCCGAACCAGAGCACCCCCCGTGGGGAATGACATTGCTGTGTCGGGATCACGCTGGCTACCTGAATCTATCGCAACTGATCAGCCGCGGTTGGCTGGAAGGTCACCGCCCTGAAGGAGGAGTGGCCGTGCACCCGGACTGGGTCCGTGACCACCACAAAAATCTATTTGCCCTAATCGGACGTCACAGCCTGGCCGGACAGCTGTTGGCCAAAGGTCGCGCTGATTTGGCCGAACAGCAACTGGCGGACTGGCAACACGTATTCGGTGACGGCTTGCACTTGGAACTCACGCGCACTGGACGCGATGGCGAAGAACCATTCAATCAATTTGCCCTCCAAGTCGCTGGCATCCGCGGCATACCGGTGATTGCCAGCAACGACGTTCGCTTCCTGGTACAAAGCGACTTTCTGGCACACGAGGCGCGCGTCTGTATCGCATCTGGACGCATGCTTGATGATCCCAAGCGACCACGCACTTACAGCGAACAACAGTATCTGCGTTCCTCCGAAGAGATGGCAGCACTCTTTGCTGACATCCCAGACGCCTTGGACAACACCCGCACCTTGGCACAACGCTGCAATATCGAGATGCGGCTGGGGACCTATTTCTTACCTAACTACCCCGTTCCCAACGACGAAACGTTGGACAGTTGGATCCGCAAACAGTCGCATGAAGGTCTGGAAGCACGCCTACTGAAACATCCATTAGCACCAGGGCAGACACGTGAAGACTACGTGACCCGTCTGGAATTTGAACTGGACACCATCATCAAGATGGGGTTCTCCGGTTACTTCCTCATCGTGGCCGACTTCATTCAATGGGGTAAACAACAGGGCATCCCCATCGGCCCGGGACGCGGGTCTGGTGCCGGCTCACTGGTCGCGTGGGCGTTACTGATTACTGACCTGGACCCTCTGCCATACAACTTGTTGTTTGAACGCTTTCTTAATCCCGAACGCGTATCAATGCCGGATTTCGACATCGACTTTTGTATGGAACGCCGTGATGAGGTCATTAGCTACGTCGCACGCAAATACGGTCGCGAACGGGTCAGTCAAATCATTACCTACGGCACCATGGCTGCGAAAGCAGTGGTGCGCGACGTCGGTCGCGTATTGGGTTTCCCATATGGCTTGGTCGACAGCGTCGCTAAGCTGATCCCGAGCACCCTTGGCATCACCCTGAAAGATGCGATGGGCGAAGGCGAGACCAACGACAACGCCTCAGCAGAACTGATACAACGCTATCAAGCCGAGGAGGACGTACAGGAGCTGCTCAACCTGGCACGCCAACTGGAAGATCTGACCCGCAATGCTGGCAAGCACGCTGGCGGTGTCGTGATCGCACCGAACCCACTCACTGAATTCTGCCCACTCTTTGCAGAACACGACGAAAACGGACGCGGGAAGAACCCCGTCACCCAATTCGACAAAAACGACGTGGAAGAAGTCGGCTTAGTGAAATTCGACTTCCTCGGCCTACGCACACTCACCATCATTGATTGGGCGGTCAAGGCAATCAACAAACGCCACGCCCGCGCCTGTATTGATCCGGTGGACATCACCGCACTTCCACTGGACGACATCCCAACTTACAAAGACGTTTTTGCATCAGGGAACACGAGCGCAGTATTCCAATTTGAATCCTCGGGCATGCGCCGCCTCCTCAAAGATGCACGCCCAGACCGCTTCGAAGATCTCATCGCACTGGTGTCACTGTATCGCCCAGGCCCTATGGACTTGATCCCTGAATTCACCGCGCGCAAGCACGGAGTGCAAGAGACCATCTATCCCGACCCGCGTACGAAGAACATTCTTAAAGACACCTACGGGATCATGGTGTACCAGGAACAAGTGATGCAAATGGCCCAGATTGTCGGCGGTTACTCGCTGGGCAGCGCTGACCTGCTACGTCGCGCGATGGGTAAAAAAGTACCTGCCGAGATGGCCAAGCACCGCGAGATCTTCCGCGAGGGTGCCGCCAAAGGTGGCATGGACGCGGTCAAAGCCGATGAAATCTTCGACCTCATGGAGAAATTTGCCGGCTATGGTTTTAATAAATCCCACGCCGCTGCATACGCGCTGGTCAGTTATCAAACCGCTTGGCTCAAGCGCCATTATCCTGCTGAATTCATGGCAGCCACGCTGTCCTCGGACATGGACAACACCGACAAAGTCGTCGGCTTCCTCGACGAGGCACGTAACCTCAATCTGAAGGTGCTGCGACCAAACATCAATCACTCAGCCTACATGTTCGAGGCAACTCACGCCGACACAATCCAATACGGCCTGGGCGCTATTAAAGGTGTCGGCCAAAGCGTCTGCGAGGCAATCGTCAAAGAAAGGTTGCACTACGGTCCGTATACGTCACTGCTCGATTTCTGTACCCGGGTCACCTCAGCCAAACTCAACCGACGTGCACTCGAAGCAATGATCCATGCTGGCGCACTGGACGAGCTAGGTAAAAATCGCGCCTCTGTCATGCTGCAACTGCCAGAAGTCATCAAAGCAACGGAACAAATGTCCAGAGAACGCGAGTCCGGGCAAAACTCGCTTTTCGGCAACGCAGACCCCGGCACACCAGTCATCCAATTAGATCTTCCAGAATGCGAAGAATGGCCGCTAACACGCATGTTGAACGGAGAGCGGGAGACGCTGGGCCTTTATTTCAGCGGCCACCCATTCGACCCATACCGTAAGCAAGTGAAGGAACTTGTTGGTTGCGATCTAAACACCAGTGCGCTTGAAAGAATTCTGGGTTCCCAACAACGTGGCAACGGTGAAAAGCGTACTTGGCAGCCAGAGGTGAACACCATTCTCGCAGGATTGGTCGTCAGTGTGCGCCGTAAGGGAGACAGCCAAGTCTTTGTACAACTTGAAGACGGACGCGGTCGAATTGAATGCAGTGCGTTCTCCGACGCCCTGGCAGAGTTCGGCCACCTGTTGACCCGTGACCGCATACTGATTGTCAAAGGTGGTCTGCGAGAAGATGAATTCAACGGCGGCTACAGCCTACGGATCCGTCAATGCTGGGATTACGCGCAACTCTGTACAGACTATGCGCAACGCTTGTTGCTACGCGTGGACCTACGCACCTCTCACGCATGGGAAAGAATCGATGCCATCCTGGCACGCTATCGCCCCGGCAACACCCCATTACGTCTCGATCTGTTGCTGAATTCAACCCACGGCCCCGTCGCCGGCACGCTCGACTTGAGTGGCGGCCAATCTGTACGTATCGAACAATCACTCTTGGATAAACTGCAAAAAGATCCCGCGGTATCTAAGCTTAAGGTCAAATACACGCCACCTTGGGTGCAATGAACAAGACCACAGCAGAGCACACACAGAAGCAATCCACAGCGGATTGCAACGTTATTCCGCTACACTTGCCACCCTACGTCAAAGACGGTTTGCCATGAATCCAAACTATCTCGACTTCGAGCAACCCATCGCCGACCTGGAAGCCAAGATTCAGGACCTGCGCACCGCCAGTGCAGGTCCATCTGTCAATGTCGACATCGAAGTACGTGCGCTTGAAAACAAACTGCGTCTTCGTACTGCACAGATCTTCCGTAATTTATCGGCTTGGCAAATCTCACAACTCGCTCGGCATCCACGGCGTCCTTACACCCTGGATTACATCTCCATTGTCTGCGACGAATTCCAAGAACTAGCTGGGGATCGTACCTTAGCCGACGATAAAGCAATCGTTGGAGGTCTTGCCCGCATCGGCCACCGTCCAGTGATGCTTATCGGCCATCAAAAAGGACGTGACAATAAAGAACGCTTGATGCGCAACTTCGGCATGCCTAAACCCGAAGGCTACCGTAAAGCATTGCGCTTGATGAAGCTAGCTGAGCGTTTCGGTCTTCCCTTGTTGACTTTCATCGATACGATGGGTGCTTGGCCTGGTATCGACGCTGAAGAACGTAATCAATCCGAGGCCATTGCCACCAACCTGATTGAAATGGCCGAGCTAAAAATTCCCGTCATCTGCACCGTCATCGGCGAAGGCGGTTCCGGTGGTGCTTTGGCGATCGGCATCGGTGACCGTACCCTGATGCTTGAGTACAGCACATACTCCGTCATCACCCCCGAGGGCTGCGCCTCAATCCTATGGAAAGATGCTGCCAAAGCGAGCGATGCCGCTGAACAACTCAACCTCACTGCACGCCGACTGAAAGAATTCGGTCTAATAGACAAAGTGATCCGCGAACCCATTGGTGGCGCTCATCGTAATCCGCAACAGATGGCGAACCGCCTGAAAGCAGTGCTACTCAATGAACTCGAAGCATTGGATAAAGTTCCGCTGGTAACGCTTCTAAATCAGCGTCACAAGCGCCTGCGCACTTATGGGGCCTACGAGAACCATTGAGCCGCCCCGTACTGAGCGGCTCAAAGAGACTTAAATAGCATCGGGAAAAATAACATCCCAATCACCAGCAACCTGCTACGGCGGCGCGAACGCTATGCGTCGACAAAATTCAGCAAAGCCCAATGGAAGCGATCGGCCACTGTCACCGCACTGAATGAAGCTGATTCAAAAAGGTTTGGCAAACACCAACCAAAGGATGCCGATCAGCACAAGCACCGGGATTTCATTGAACACGCGCAGCGCACCTGCCCCCGGCAGCACGCCGCCACGCTCGACCCGCTTAAGCCAGTACCCAGCCACGATGTAATGCACCAGGATTAATACGACCAACCCAACCTTGGCATGCAGCCAACCGCTGCCGTCTCCTACCATCGTCGGAAATGCGGGAATCACCCGATACCCCAACCACAACAACACACCAAGTAAGCCACTCAACCCAAACATGATGTGTCCAAAGATGTACAAACGCCGCCCCATCTGCCTCAGGCGTGCCTGCACCGCCGGCTGACCATCGGTTTCAGCAACATTGACCAAGATACGCGGCAGATAGAAGACAGCAGCCATCCAAGCAATCACAAACAGTAGATGGAAAGTCTTGACCCAAAAATACAAAGCCATGTGTTAACTCCGTCGATTCACATTAGGATACTCAGCATTTTTACCAACATCGCATCGGAAACAAGTGTCCAACACAGGTAAATCGTATGATGATCGCTATTTTGACCAGTGGTACCGTCAAACAAAACTAAGTAGTCCAGCACGATTGAGACGCAAGGTCGCACTAGCAGTATCACAGGCGGAGTATTACTTGGAACGGCCGATCCGCAGTGTCCTGGACATCGGCTGCGGCGAGGGAGCCTGGCGCAAACCATTACTCAGGCTACGCCGACATATACATTATCTAGGGTTCGATAGTAGTCACTACGCGGTAAACCGCTATGGTTTGCAACGCAACCTGCATATAGCACAGATCGGTGATTTTTCCTGGCTACGTCCATGTGCTCCGGTGGACTTGCTCGTATGCGCAGACGTACTGCATTACGTTGCAACGCGTGAACTGACACGCGCACTCCCAGGATTTGTGGAACTATGCAACGGTGTCGCATTTCTGGAAATCTTCACTGCCGAAGACGCATTCGAAGGCGACACGATAGGCTTTCAGTCACGCCAAGCACGCTGGTATCGGCGCCGTTTCACCGCAGCCGGATTCACCGCACTTGGCTCACATTGTTGGCTGTCACCTGTGCTCGCCGGGCATACAACAGCATTGGAGCACAATTAAAAGGGTGTCCATTACCGCACACGTACAGTCCATGTCGGAAATATCCTACTGTCCCTGATACTCACTAGACCGAACTGCTCCCAGCAAGAAAGTTCTAGACTCTAGGTGTGTGCTCGAAATAAAACACATGACCACTACCGCTGTAAGGAAGCAAATACCAGCGGGTATCCGGAAAAACCAGCCAAACGACCATAGTTCTGAAATCTAATATCAGCAGAACATCCTGATCATGAGCAATACACTGAAACTATTATTGACCTGCGTGACCCACTCTTCCCTACAATAACAGCATGTCCGCAGATCCCTCCTCACTTCCACAACGCCCCTCGCTGCAACGCATCTTCCTCACCGGTTTATTGACGCTACTGCCGGTATGGCTGACATGGGTGGTCGTTAAATTTGTATTCTCGCTTCTCTCAGGCTTCAGCAGTCCTTGGGTCGTGCCACTGTCCGAGCGCATTGCTGCCTCTTTTCCTGGCTACCTTGGCTGGATTCAAGCACTCTGGGTGCAAAATACAATTGCTCTTGGGGTTACACTGCTGGCAATCCTGTTCGTAGGGACACTCAGCCGACGCATGATCGGGCAGCGCCTACTGCGCTGGTTCGAAGCAATCATGCGCCGCATCCCATTCGCCAGCGTCATCTACGACAGCGCCCGCAAACTATTAGACATTCTGCAGACCCAACCGGGTAGCACTCAAAGAGTGGTACTGATTGATTTCCCGCATCGAGACATGAAAGCAGTCGGCTTGGTAACACGGGTCATACGCGACCGCGATACTGGACAGGAACTGGCAGCGGTCTACGTGCCAACCACGCCCAATCCAACCTCTGGCTATCTCGAAATCGTCCCTGTAGAACAACTCACACCCACCAACTGGAGCGTGGATCAAGCAATGAGTTTCATCATCTCCGGTGGCGCAGTATCACCAGATAGCATCCCGTTCAGCCGAACTACAGACCAAGACGAAGACGGAGCTAAGTCGCCACGGCTATGATCTAAGATCAAATCATTCATCACACCACAAGTATTTCTGCCTGTTTGTAGTCGCAATATTGATAAGGGAATAACATCTCCTCATCATTAGCTGATTCGCACAGCAGTACCGCAAAGAAGTAGCGCATCCATCCTCTAAGTAAAGGTCATGCGTAACTTGCTGTTATGTATGGCGGAGCATTACAAACAAGCTGGATCGCCAAACACTTTAGGAACTTGCATCAAGCCATCAAAAGTAAAGAATAGACGCCCCATATCCATAATCCTTGATACTTCATGCCATCCCAAGATTAATATTTTCTATAAAAAAAATCTGCCTCAGTGCCATTCAAAACCAGCGCACTGTCATCATCAAAAATGAGTAATGACCGATATAACTTAAATGCAGCAATAGTGAGTAATTGACTTTAAGCCAAGCAAGAAGAAGCTCTATCACCACAAGAAAACAAAGAAATTTAAAATAAAATAAACCGATCCAGAGAACAACTGCACCAAAATTTTTGGCTACTCAACTAAAAATGCGGCGATTTTTCCACGCCACCATCACACAGCACGATGATTGGCAAGCCCAAACGCCGCAATACCACGGCAGTTATTAATTAAACCCTGTTGCTATGTTTGGCACGGCAAGGGCTGTACCAAGCACGGATTGCAGCAATATCAGCCTCCATGTCATCGCTTGGCCAAAAAAGATCACCAATACCGATTGTCTTGCTAGGATAATCCATATACACCGGAAGAACCGGCACATCAGCATACTTGGCAATCTTCCAGAAGCCATGCTTCCAGCGCTCCACACGCTTACGCGTGCCTTCCGGAGCAAGCATGTACCACATACGTTCGGAGTCACGAAACGCACGTACTGCCTGACTCACCGTCCCCTGAGGAAGGCGACGATCCAAGGGAATACAGCCAACCCAACGCAGCAACGCGCCTAAAGGCCACCAAAACAAGCTGGACTTGATGAGCGAGCGCATTTCAACACCCACTGCAAATTTGCAAGCGAAACCGAAAAAACCGTCCCAATATGACGTATGCGGAGCAACGATGATAACGACCTTACCCTGATTGGGGAGGCGCCCAATGAGGCGCCAACCGCCCAATTTAAGCACAGTACGGCCCAACCAACGAACCAAGGGGCCATGCATGCACGGCATATTCTCTGGAAATGCTTCTCGCAAGGGATCGATCTGGGTCACCGGAGGCAACGTCGGTTCGGTCTGAATCACTGCGACTCCCAATAAAACGAAAAAGCCCCGCACTTACGTCCGCTAAACTCACACTCGGCATTGATGCAAGGCAACCGGATATTAGAGCTGGATCGCATAGCAACACAACACTTTGGTGCTACACAAACAGCATTGATGATATAGGCTAAACGTATACAAGCATCCTCACTGCGATGGCTCTAATAACGGAAGCAATGAACATTAGATAATCAATGCACCTTCGCCCAATACCAATACAAGAGTCGATCATTACAAGTGACCAAGATATGCACGCAGCACATCAAGCTGAAACAACAAGCCATCCACGATAAAAAGTAACCCCACTGCATGACACAACCGTGTTGACATTTTTCTCGCCTGCATCGGAAACACACGCAAGCCTCTGAGCAATCCCCTCGTCAGGAGCCATCCTGACAAGTCATATGAACAGAGAATCATCGCACACGCCGCCATTGTATCGGCAAAGTAACCAAAACGCGTATCACAATACGTTATGATGGGGAGGGATTAATTACTCAGGAGATACATCAATGACCACATTACAGCGGCTCCGCTGCCTTGCTTTGTTCATTGCCATAACTATTGCAATGCCTCTAGTCGCCACAGCCACGCCACCCAGCGATGCAGATGTAAACCGCCTGCTATCAGTTTCACGCATGCAGGCTATACACGATTCGATGATACCTCAGCTTGAGACAATGGAGGAGAAACAATTTGACCAGATGGCTGCAAAACACACTCTAAGCACGGAAGAAAAAGCAAAAATGGTGCAAATCCTGGAACGCTCCAAACAGAGAATCCGCAAAGCAATGTCATGGTCAGAACTAGAACCAGTATACATAGACTTATACAAGCACAGTTTCAGCCGTGAAGATGTACTTGCAATGACTAAATTCTACGAAAGCTCAGCAGGGCAAAGCCTGCTCGACAAAACTCCGGTATTGATGCAAAACCTGATGGTCGCAATCCAGAAAAAGATGGCGCCGTTAACGGATGATCTGATGCAAGATCTTGAAAAAATCGACAATGCACCGAAACAAGATCACAAAAAATGAGCGTATAACCGAGAAGCAGCGTTTATCATCAGAGTGTACAGATATAAGTCAAAGAATCTGCCGACATCAACGATAACAACGTAAGGCTTGGACACTGGATCGGCATATACTCAATCTTCGATAGTCATCACTGTCTTCGATGAAACCTTGACCAATCCTGGCAGGCACGGCACACCAACAGAGCGTACAAGCACAAGCATCAATGGCACAACAACGTGTGCCAAGCTTTGTCCAAGCACGGCTTATGTAAACAAGCTGAAGAGTCCTACCTCGCTCCTAGTGTGTTCCGCCAATTCCGCGCTCAAATGAGGGCTGCGGAAACATGACGCGGTATTTCACGAACCCACTTGCAGAAAGGGCCGGACAGATAGTTGGCCCTTGTATTAGACACGCTTATGTTGACCCAGAATCTTTCAGGATGAATTACAGGACATCACATCCTGCATGATGCGTAGTTCATATTTTGAACAACGAAACAACATTGTGGCATCGCCATAGATGGGCAACATCAGATGCACAACACAACCAACGTGAAGTCAATGCACCGACCAGCATAGACACTGTGTGAACCTCTTCATATGTGTGCATCACCATGAGTAACATCCTCATGTCCATATGCGGATTACAACATGAAGTTAATCAAGGATCACTGACTGACTTTCCAAGAATACCGCAGAAGATGGATATGACATTCTTGATTAAAAAGAAACTTTAACGCAACCAATGATCTCAGTGATCTACATAAAGAATAAGAAACAACTAACACATGTAACAACACACAAAGCATTGATAATCAACCTGTTCGAACATCAATGAGAATTTCAATGAATAGTAACGCTGACGATATCCTGTTGTGACATCAACGCGACACGCAGAATGGAAGCAACACTCATTGGGTAGCACGATCAAAACACTCAAGATTTTTCGGCCCTACCAATCATTTGATTTACCGCATATCCAAGACAAATATCACTTAGGACATATGAACTCAGAAGCACGTGCTACATGACAGTAATTCGATTTTCCAGGGATTAGAGACAGATCCACCATTCCTACGACAATATCTTGATGAGGTGAATCAACCACCACGGTAACGGCATCCCGAAGTACAGGTTTCATGCACCACTATCTCGGTCAATGCAGGCAGCACTGGCTTGAGCCGGTCCCATACCCAAATCGCCAACCGCTCACTGGTTGGATTTTCAAGCCCCTCAATTTCATTGAGGTAATGATGGTCAAGTTGATCGTAAATCGGCTGGAAAGCACGCTTCAAATCACTGAAATCCATGATCCACCCAGTATCAGACTCTAATGCACCACTGACATGCACCTCAATTCGAAAAGAATGCCCGTGCAAACGAGCACACTTGTGCCCAGGAGGAACATGAGGCAAACGGTGTGCTGCTTCGATAATGAAGACCTTAAAAATATCCATAGTGCTGTCATGCAACGAAAATACAGTAAGAGCATAGCGGCACTATGCTCTGCTGTGATTACCAATATGTAAGGCAAAGATCAACCACGCTGATGAACCGGGAGCATTCCATCACGATTACGGGACCCATTGCTATGTTGTACACCTGATTGTTTTTTTAAAGCAGGCGTCGTATGCACAGATGCTTTGCCGAATGCTCGCCGATGTTGACTCTTACGTGGTGGGTGCTGTCCAGCAGGCTGCTTACTCTTTCCCGGAGCACTGTTACCCCAACGGATCGGGACTTGAGGTTCGAAATCCGGCACATCGCGAATATCCATGTCACGATCAAGCAAACGCACGATCTGACGCAATAACTTAGCATCCTCCTGAGTGACTAATGAAATTGCCTCTCCCTGCACACCATTGCGTCCAGTACGCCCGATGCGATGCACATAATCCTCAGCCACCATAGGCAAATCGTAATTGATCACTTTTGGCAATTGGTCAATATCAATTCCGCGCGCAGCAATGTCAGTGGCCACCAGCACGGTAACTCGCCCTGCTTTGAAACTGTTTAATGCACGCAGACGCTGGCCCTGAGTCTTATTACCGTGAATCGCCGCTGTCTTGATTCCGTATTTCTCCAAGAACGTAGCAAGCTTGTCACTGCCATGCTTGGTCCGCACGAACACCAGTGTCTGCTCCCTGCTATCTTGAGCCAATAGATACAACAACAATTCACGCTTGCGGCTAACATCGACAGGATGCACACGATGCGTAATGGTCTCAGCAACGGTGTTATGCGACGCCACCATCACCTCGCGTGGGCGGCACATAAACTCTAACGCCAACTGTTTAATCGGCTCAGCAAATGTCGCAGAGAACAGCAGAGTTTGGCGATTCTGCCGCGGTAGTTTGCCGAGGATACGTTTAATTGAGGGGAGGAAACCCATGTCAAGCATGCGATCAGCCTCATCTAATACCAAAATCCCGACGCCTGACAAATCCACACTGCGACGTTCAATATGATCAATCAAACGACCCGGGCAGGCAATCAACAAATCTACGCCACGGCGCAGCACATCCAACTGATTCCCCATCCCCACACCACCATAAATCACCGCACTTGATACACGTTGATACTTAGCGTAACCACGTAGGCTGTCGTGGACCTGAGTCGCCAGCTCACGGGTCGGTGTCAGCACCAAAGCACGCGGCTTACCGGCACCAACATTAGATGAAGCGGCCATCAATCGTTGCAATACAGGCAAGCCGAACGCAGCCGTCTTACCTGTCCCTGTTTGCGCGGCAGCAAGCAAATCGTGGCCAGCTAATGCCAATGGAATCGCCTGCTGCTGAATTGGGGTCGGTATTTCGTAACCTTGCTCGCTAAGAGCACGAAGTAAGGAAGGCAACAATCCCAAAGTTTCGAAGTTCATTCAGAACACTCCTGAAAAGCACTTGCACTTGCGCCAATCAAAACCGACGCATCGTACCGTGGTAACTCGGAGCGTTCCCGTAAACCGCGCTGCGAGAAAAATTAATAAGGACGAACGCAGCACCAAAGCGTACGATCGGCATGCAAGGCGAAAAGAATCGGACTAGGAGCGGCGCGCAAACGCGTCAAGCGCACGGCATCCTGCAGGAAAAAGGACGGTTGCTATGCAAGCACGGATAGTCTACAGGAGTCGTTGCTATCGTGGTGATATGAACCTACCAGGCCGACACAGCCCCCCCCCCACGAAGCGACACCTTCATCAAAACTGAATGTACCGAGATACACCACCAGCACCACATTGGCCAGGCTCTATTGGACTTCCATCGCCGTTACGAGACATTGCGTCATAGATGCTGGATCAACTGCATCCACTCAATATGATGCTGAAAAAACCACTCAGAAAATCATTCTAATATAATAAATAGAAGACCTGGACATTCAAAAAATGAGTAATATAATAAACGAAAATTTCCTTTAAATAACCCATCCATTCGATTAATTTTTATTCAATGAGAGACATTCACAAACCCATCATAAAATAATCAGAATGATATAAGCATCGCGTTTCTACTCCAAGCACCAAAAATAGACTCCAGCACATTTATACATACTACGATGATTTTCCTCACAATGGCATAAAGATCACCCCCTGGAAATCGAACATTAATTATCAAGTACTGTTCATCACACAACTACTTCAACAAAAAATCTCCACCCTCTCCAGTAGAACTGGAACACTTTCTTATAAAATATCCATATCCACATACGACGAATTTCAATCTGAAAGACAATAGCATTCTGTAATAGCTTATAAATTCGACAATAAAAAGTACGAATCACTAAGCATTGATTTCGTCATTCAATATCTACTCCTAGTGAGAGCCTCACACCAAATTTAGCTGTAACATCGCTGCCTAATCAATATTAAAGATCCGTGATGGGAATCATCATATACCATCTTCTATAGTACGCCACCTATCTCTTATTCGCCCCACCCCGCAGAATCATCAGCGTATCTAAGCACCGATTAAATACGAAGTATGTGATAACAATCATCGGTCAGTATTGATGGTGATGGAAGAAATCATACTTATTCTGATCTCACCAAGAAAATACAAGCTACAAATCTCCAGAAAATGATGTCGATTGATTTAGCATCACGAAATTAAATCAGAGAATACATTTTATCAAACCAACATTCTGACCTTAAGAGTATGACTGCGCATGATTACAAAAACAAAGAACATTAAATCAAGTAATATAAAAATAAAAATCCCTAATAACCCATCTTTACATACGGACCATTCATGTGACGGTGTCACTGACTCTGTAATGACTTTATGGCCGATGTGGTGACCGGAAGCATCTTGCCGAGAATCACTGATTCCCACGTCGCTCATCATCTCATCACGCATCTTTATATGTCACAGCAAACAATACGTTGCCCATACGGTGCTACAACCAATCAACGATAGAGCAGCACATGTGATCACCTGTAGCCGCCATGCAACTCCAGTGCAAGATGCCACATCAATCATATGCGCTACAGGTCACCAAGCTGTGCTTGCAACACGGCGATGGCGGTTAATCCTGCTGTTTCAGTGCGCAAAATACGCGGCCCCAAGCTAAAACCGATAAAACCTGCATCTTTGAGTATTTCAAGATCACGAGGCGACCAACCACCCTCGGGGCCAATCGCAATGATGACCTCAACTGGTGTCAGCCTTGATAGCGTTGACAATCGATGTTCACTTTTCGGGTCGAGAATCAGGCGCAACGTGTCCGGATCAAGTATTTCCGGCAACACTTGCAATGCACGCGGCATCTGTACTTCTGGCACGCGCGTGCGGCCACACTGCTCACACGCTGAAATGACCACGTTGTTCCAGTGTGCCAGCCGTTTGGCTACGCGTTCGCTATCCAAGCGCACCCCGCTGCGTTCAGTATCAACTGGCACGATTGCGACAACGCCTAATTCCGTTGCCTTTTGCACAATCAAATCCATTTTCTCACCGCGTGTGATTGCTTGGACCAGGGTAATCGCCAGTGGTGATTCATTACACACCTCGGAAACGCCTTCAATGCGTGCCCACGCCTCGCGCCTGCCTGTGGCAATAAGACGTGCTAAATAATCATGGCCGTCACCGTTGAACAGTACACAGGTATCGCCCTCGCATAAACGCAGCACACGCAAAAGGTGGTTAGCAACCAATTCTGGGAGGATTATTTCGTTGCCAAGAATCAGGGGCACATTGACATGACAACGACTCAAACGCATGCGATAGCTTCGTCAATTGCCACACGCGTGGTCTCAGCAAGCAGATGCAGTTGCTGCTCATCCACGCAATAGGGAGGCATCCAATACACCACATCACCAAGCGGACGCAGGATCACTCCACGCGCCAGCGCAGCACGGTAAACGTGCAAGCCAAGCCGTGCCTGTGGCGGGAATGGTGTCCGCTTGTTGCCGTCACGAGTTAACTCAAATGCCACGACCATCCCGGTCTGGCGCACGTCAGCAACGTGCGGATGCCCGGACAGTGACGCAGCCAATTGCGTCATACGTGCTGCAGTGACTTGGTTGCGTTCGATGATGCAATCATTTTCGAAGATATCCAGTGTCGTTAGCGCTGCAATACAAGCCAGTGGATTTCCTGTGTAGCTGTGTGAATGCAGAAAAGCGCGTTCGCGGCTGTCATCGAGAAATTCCTCGTACAATTGCTGCGTTGTCAGCACTGCGGCCAGAGGTAGGAACCCCCCCGTCAGCCCCTTGGAAAGACACAACAAGTCCGGCATGATGCCAAGATCCTTGTCATCAGTATCCGTTGAGATAGCGGAGCAAGCCTGCTCGCAAGCGAAGAGCGTGCCAGTGCGTCCGAACCCTGTAGCAATCTCATCGCAAATCAGCAAGGCACCGTGTGCATCGCATAGTTCCCGCACACGATGTAGGTACACCGGATGGTGCATGCGCATGCCACCTGCACATTGTAAAAGTGGCTCTAAAATCAGCGCGCAGATTTGCCCCGAGTAACGTTTGAATAGCGCTTCCAACGCTTCGGCGGCCTGTAATGCATATTCTGCGGCGCTTTGACCTGGTTCGGCCAAATAGGCATCAGGAGAGGGAGCAAACAATACCTCCGTTAGCAATGGAGCATAAACACGCCGGTACAAGGGGATATCGCCAACCGCGAGAGCACCAATGGTTTCTCCGTGATACCCGTTATGTAACGCGATAAATCGCGTACGTTGCTCTTCACCACGATTACGGAAGTAATGGAAAGCCATTTTCAGCGCGACTTCCACCCCAGCCGAGCCATTGTCAGCGTAAAACACCTTTGACAAGGGCTCACGCCCGTCCTGGCGCGGCGCGAGCCGCAACAAGGCCTCGGCCAGACGCACCGCCGGCTCATGGCTGAAACCAGCCAACATCACGTGCTCAAGCGTCCTGGCCTGTGCGGCGATTGCTGCACTGATACGGGGATCTGCATGACCGAAAAGATTTGTCCACCAACTACTGACAGCATCCAGGTAACGACGCCCATCGTGACCGACCAACCACACACCCTCACCACGGACGATGGGCACTAATGGCAGTGTGTCGGGATGCTCACGCATTTGCGTGCACGGATGCCACAGAACGCGCAAATCGCGTTGTCGCCAGCGTTCAGCCCGCTGAAGATCGCATGGATCTGCTAGGATTTCAGATTGATGAACATTGTGATGCATCAACTCATTGTATATGCCACTCCTGCCGGTGTGTGTCTGGCATGAACCGCCCTCTGCCGATGATCCATCGCATTGAGGAAATCGGTGATAGCCAATTTCGGCGGCAGCAGCTCGACCTGGAGTTTTCCAACGGCGAACGCCGCCTGTACCAACGCCACGTTGCACGAGGATACGGAGCAGTAGTGGTGGTGCCACTACTGGATCCGCAGACTGTCCTGCTAGTACGTGAATATGCTGCTGGCATTCACCGTTATGAGCTGGGTCTTGTCAAGGGACGTATTGATGCCAACGAAACACCGGAGCAGGCCGCTGATCGTGAATTGAAGGAGGAGGCAGGTTACGGTGCGCGGGATCTACGTGTACTACGTGCCATCACCCTTGTCCCAGGGTATATGAATCACCAGTCCTGGTTAGTGATAGCATCTGACCTGTACCCAGAACGTCTAGTCGGCGACGAACCAGAAGAGATTGAGGTCATTCCTTGGAAGCTTTCAAAGTTGCACGATTTGATGCTGCGTGAGGATTTCTCCGAAGGGCGCTCCCTGGCAGCATTGTTCATTGTCCGTGAATGGCTGGAACATCAGCAGTGATCACTATTCCCAGCGATCTTCACGAATCGGTCATCGCCATTGCTACAGATTCCGGCAGAGCGATCATGAAGATCTATCAGGATCATTTCAAGGTCCAGATCAAAGCAGACATGAGTCCACTGACGCAGGCCGATTTAATCTCACATCAGATCATCGTGCATGGACTCAAGCAACTGACCCCCAGTCTGCCCGTGTTGTCGGAAGAGTCGACAGGAATCACTTGGGAGGAACGCCGTCACTGGAAGAGCTACTGGTTGGTCGATCCACTCGACGGCACCCGCGAATTTGTGAAACGCAATGGCGAGTTTTGCATAAACATCGCACTGATCCATGAAGGTATCCCCGTATATGGAATGATCCTGGCGCCGGTGGAAGGGACCATCTGGCATGCAATGCATGGCGGGCAGGCATTCCGCCGTGATGGTCACCGTGATACCACATTGCACGTGCGGGCACCTGCTGGCACCGCGTTACAGGTCGCAGCAAGCCGGTCGCACATTGATGTGCACACCTCGGCGTTACTGGCACAGATGAAAGAAATAACTCTAGTTTCGCAGGGATCGGCGCTGAAGTTCTGTCGCCTTGCTGAAGGCACACTCGACGTGTACCCGCGTCTAGGCGCTACCTATGAGTGGGATACTGCCGCAGGCCAGTGCTTACTGCTTGCTGCGGGCGGTACGCTACTGAACATTGAGACTGGAAAACCGTTCCGCTACAACAAACGCGAGACACTGCTTAACGGCGGTTTTATCGCACTGGGCGACGCCACGCTGCCTTGGCGCGATTGGTTGCCCTGACTCCATCTTATTCCCCATTCTGGCGCTTTCCGTATGTCCGATCTTCCCGACGCATCACCCCACATTGAAACGTTGCTATCCATCATGGCGCGCCTGCGCGACCCGATCAGGGGATGCCCTTGGAATTTAGAGCAAGACTTTACCACGATTGCGCCTTACACGATTGAAGAGGCTTATGAAGTTGTCGACGCGATCGACCGCAACGACCTAAACGCCCTGAAAGACGAACTTGGAGACCTGCTGCTACAAATCATTTTCCATTCGCATATGGCCGCCGAACAGGGTGCATTCGAATTTACCGACGTAATTACCGCCATTACCGACAAAATGGTACGCAGGCATCCCCACGTGTTCGGTGACATCACCGTAGACGGTGCAGAGACAGTCAGTACTCACTGGGAGGCCATCAAGCGCCAAGAACGCGAAGCTGTTAACGAGCAAGATCATTCTGCACTGTTCGGGATTTCAAGCGGGCTACCAGAATGGCTACGCGCCCTCAAGTTGCAGGAGCGCGCCACGCGCGCTGGTTTCAAGCAAGCAGCCCCAATCCCTGCCATCGTCGAGATGCAGAAGACACTGGAACAGATCCGCCAAACGTTTCTAATGGACACCGTGACACACAACAAAGCACAGATTGAGGAGATATTCGGCAATCTGCTGTTCATCTGCATCCAGCTTGCCCACCACGCCAAGGTAGATCCAGGCAACGCGCTACGTCATACCAACATTCAATTTGAAAAACAGTTCCGCGCCATGGAAAAAACCGCGCAGGCTGCAGGCGCTACGCTGGCACAAATGTCACTCTCAGAACAGCAGACCCTGTGGAACACTGTTAACCGGCAAGAAACCGATCCATCAGCACCATAAGAACGACGCTTCTGTAAAACACTGGCACTGATACGCCACCACACATCGCACTGCATTCTATTGGGTCGCTGCCAGATCAAACGTTGCAATGGCTTTAGTGTCTGGCAATTGCAATCGGTAGCAGCCAACCTAGCGAATATTCGTTTCGCTTAGCAGCGCTGCAAAGCCTCGAAGGTGTTGACGCATTTCGACATCTTAAGCCACTAAAAAACGATATAAGCCTACCAATCGCTCCGGCATCTTCAAAGACATTCAGAGACTATTTATCCTGTCTGGAGTGACCACATTCATGCATACTTCTTGGTTCTTATTGTTTGATAAAAAAGGAATTTCGATGTTACAAAGTAATGTATTGGCGTTCATTGTGCTGGTCGCCGGCGTCATCCTGTTATTCAAATCCGTCATCATGGTGCCGCAAGGTTATGAGTGGACCGTAGAGAAATTCGGTCGTTACACACACACCATGAAACCGGGCCTGCATTTCTTGATTCCTCTTATCTACAGCGTCGGACGCAAAGTCAGCATGATGGAACAGGTACTGGCTGTACCGAGTCAAGAAGTCATCACCAAAGATAACGCGGGAGTACGCGTAGACGGGGTGGTATTTTTCCAGGTGCTCGACGCAGCCAAAGCTGCCTACGAGGTTGCCAACCTAGAAATTGCAATGATCGCACTGGTACAGACCAACATCCGCACCGTCGTTGGCTCGATAGACTTCGACGAATCATTAAGTCAACGCGAAACAATCAACGCCAAACTATTGAGCGTCGTCGAGCACGCAACGAGCCCGTGGGGAGTGAAGGTCACTCGTATCGATATCAAAGACATTCAGCCACCGCATAATCTAGCCGAGTCGATGCAACAACAAAAAATGGCTGAACAAACCAGGCGTGCAACCATCCTAGAAGCGGAGGGAGTACGCCAATCCGCAATCCTGCGTGCCGATGGTGAGAAGCAAGCCGCCGTAATGGAAGCCGAAGGCCGCAAGGAAGCCGCGTTCCGTGATGCAGAAGCGCGTGAGCGCTTAGCAGAAGCAGAAGCCAAAGCAACCCGGATACTTTCAGAAGCCATCTCGCAGGGTAACGTACAAGCAGTCAACTACTTTGTTGCACAAAAATACGTTGAAGCGTTCAAAGAACTGGCCGCTGCTCCCAACCAGAAATTCATCCTAATGCCAATGGAAACCTCAGGTATCATCGGCTCAATCGCCGGCATTGCCGACTTGACCAGAGAAGCATTAGGTAAATCGGATCATAGTGCGACACCGTCTCAACGACCACACCGAGGCTGAGTGATGCGCTGGGATGCTATGGGATGGGCAGCTGCCGCACTGCTATTGCTCGCTGCCGAAACACTGATACCTGGAGCGTTCATGCTATGGATGGGGATTGCAGCAGCAGCTGTGTTCGTCGGCGTGCTGCTGCTCCCGGATATTTCACTGCTACTGCAAATGTTCGCTTTTGTTGTTCTTAGCTTCGTTTCAATCTATCTCTACCGGACTTGGTTCCGCCATATCGATCATGACAGTGACCATCCGCTGCTAAATCGCCGTGCTGATCAGCTAGTCGGTCGTATCATCATCCTTGATCACGCTATCGTTGACGGCAACGCTCGAATCAAAATAGACGACACATTTTGGGATATCACTGGTCCTGATTTACCCATCGGCACTCAAATCCGGATCGTTGCTTTAGATGGCACAACACTCAAGGTACACCCCACTTAAAGACACAAAATACGTATGAAGTCACACCATGGCATCCATTGCCATTTGGTGTGACTGGCGCCCCTAGCATGGCAACTCAGACCTAAATACCGCACAGCCGTACACTCCCCACTATCCAGAGTGTTGCAAGAAAAATGAGAGCCTGTACTCCATGATCAAAAAGACCATTCTCAATGACACCCATCAAGCACTCGGTGCCAAGATGGTCGACTTCAGCGGCTGGGAAATGCCCATTCACTACGGCTCACAGATTGATGAGCATCATCACGTCAGGCGTAACGCCGGCATATTCGACGTCAGTCATATGACTGTCATTGATTTGCACGGGACACAGGTACGCCCCCTCTTGCGTCGACTATTAGCTAATTCGGTAGATAAGCTCAAAGTACCAGGAAAAGCACTGTATAGCTGCATGTTGAATCCGCAAGGCGGTGTAATCGACGATTTGATCGTCTATTACCTACGTGAAGATTACTTTCGTTTTATCGTCAACGCCGCTACACGAGAAAAGGATTTAGCATGGATCAATACACAAGCATCTGCGTTCAACGTACGTGTTGAAGAGCGTGCAGACTTGGCAATGCTCGCCGTACAGGGGCCTGCCGCGCGCGCGCAGGTCACCAACCTATTGGCCGAGACTCACCGCGACGCAGTGGAAAAGCTCGGACGTTTCGCCGCACTAGAAGTCGCATCGCACTCGAAAAAACCCCTCTTTATTTCACGTACTGGATATACCGGTGAGGACGGCTTTGAGATCTTACTTCCACAAGAAGAAACGATAACGTTATGGAATGCGCTGTTGAAGACAGGCGTGAAACCAATCGGACTAGGCGCACGCGATACGTTACGTCTAGAGGCAGGGATGAATCTCTACGGCCAGGATATGGACGAGCAGGTTTCACCCTACGAAGCAGCACTGGGCTGGACTGTCATGCTTGATGAAGGTCGCAACTTCATCGGTCGCAACGTGCTGGAACAGCAAAAGACTAACGGCGTATCACGACAGATGATAGGCCTACTCATGGATGAGAAGGGAGTGCTTCGCCATGGTCAGAAAGTATTGACCGCACAAGGTGAGGGCCACATCCTTTCCGGTACGTTTTCACCAACCTTGAACAAGGCTATCGGATTCGCGCGCGTGCCAGCCGGAAAACCAAGTGAGGTCCGAGTCAACATACGTGACCGTGAAATCCCGGTGCGGGTTGTCAAATTCCCCTTTGTACGTGAAGGCCAGACGCAACCAAACATTTTTGATTGAACGAAAATCGATCTACAACAATCGATTTTCCTCATTTTCACCATCACCACTGTGGGCCGCTCATTGCCACTCGTGCTGCTGGTGCACCAGCAGCCTCTGTATATTGATATAGACAACCCTATCTTTTTTGACCTGTGTCGATGCTGGGTACGCTTATCAACGCAGCATTCACTGGCTTGATGGACAGGAACAAGGCGCAACCGACTACTTACCTAATTAAACGCATCACCAAGAAGAGGGCAAGACTGGACTTATGGGCAACGCCGTCCCCATAGCGATATTGCAACGTTGGAATGCTTACCACATTCAATGAGTGTCTGTGGTAGCGATGCCGCATCGCAACATCTCACAGCAACACCTATAAGCCATCCAGGAAAATAGGCTCATCGGCACTTGCTAACCAACGACCCACTTAACGCATGACTGTACACAGATACACCCAGTGCTTACACGGCAGATAGTCTCTTGAAACAGTCTTATCCAATATCGGGTTGGTTAAACTATCTCCCCCTTCCCGATGTACTTCTTCCATGAGTGATATCCCTGGCGACCTCAAGTTCCTCAAATCCCACGAATGGGTCCGGATCGAAGACAACAATCGTGCCATCGTTGGCGTTTCCGACCATGCACAAAATCTGCTCGGTGATCTGGTGTATGTCGAATTACCCAATATTGGCGATCACCTGGACGCTGGCGCCACCGCTGCAGTCATTGAGTCGGTCAAGGCAGCCTCAGATATCTACAGTCCAGTCACCGGCAAAGTGATTGAAGTCAATACTACGTTAAGCGACAAACCTGAGACGATCAATGAAGACCCCTACGGTGAAGGCTGGATTATGGTCATTGAGATGCAGGCCCCCGAGGAGATCAGTAATCTACTTTCTCCCGATGATTACACCGAAGTGCTGGAAAGTGACGAACACTGAATCTTTCATCCATCCCCCACCCAATAGCCACCCACACACTGATCTATGGAGAGACGATCACAATCCATCGTAATCCTCAACAGAGAAGCATTAAACAAAAACTAAGCAGATCCGAATCATAGGTAGGCCCAAAAGAACCTGAGAAAAAGTGACACGATCCACAGGTAAGAAAATACAAATACACAGAGTAAAACAGCAGAAAAGGTGGCGCCCAATGACACTTGCAAAACAACAAGAGGTAGATATCCGAAAAGTAATCCAGGGTGAGATGGGACGATTTCTATCTAACCCGCTGATTGAAGCGGCTTCCCACTATAAGAGAGTCTTGAAAAGAACTCGAAAGATGGCGATTCCGATAGTAAAGCAAGCCAAGTGACATTAATGCAGTACAGAATTAACCTGGGAATATTGGCTTAGCTGTGAGAAGTGGATATCACTTGCGATACAACAGTCAAAGCTTGCATCGGACCATAGTCGCCAATCAGATGAAGTCAACTGCTCATTGAAGCTCACTTCAATGAGCACCCACAGGAGAAGTTGCCGATTTCTGCAACGCGACCTTTCCAGAGTCCTTACTGACCACCATATGCATCGCTGCATATCACCGCATACGCAGCGATGTAAACCAATCACACCGCTGCATAATCCATGCTCCGTGTGCATCATGCAGCGTACATCACTTAAGCATACAAAGAGAACTCCAGTACGCTGCTGAGGGTCTCCAACGTGGAAATTTTTTGCGCAATTTCACCCTACATCCACTCATCAGGGCAGAATTATGGATCTAATTTTCAACTGCTCAATAACCATCTACTGATGGCGTGATTCACACACGCAGCTCTGGCCTCAGCCATAGCTGCAAGATCCAAACCATGCAGAAAAAATGCTTTAAAAAAGCCTTTTTCTTTCTAATGACATCGTCTCATGAAGCTGTGACACAGAGTCTCAGATACCCACAATGAAGGATTGCAAAGAGGATTATGCTATCCCAGCACACGCTTTCGATGAATATTTTTTCGCGTGAGTGTTGACACTAAAAAACAGCGTGATTAGGTTTCGCCCAGTAGAGATTGATGAAGAAGAGAGTAGGTCGAATCAACATCAAGCCAAAAACAGAGGATCGAATGTGTACCAACATGGTTCCAATAGTGGTGTCATTCGTTGGCTTCAGTCCACGATATGTCGATGTCGCTGAAGCAGCCATATCGGTATTCGATAAGGATATTTCTATATCGTTCCGCGTTGTGTCCAGATGCGGTCGGTTCCCGCTGGCACTCATCTGCTGCGGGCTTGGTTCAACTGGGCATTCAAACTCATAGTTCACTGACGAGGAGCCAATCACATGGCCACGAAAAAAGTTGCTGCTAAGAAAACCACCACGAAAAAGGCCGAAAAGGCTGTGAAGAACACCAAGAAGCCAGCGATAAAGAAGATCGCTGCAAAAAAGGCAATAAAGAGTGCTAAGAAGCCTGCATTGAAGAAAGCAATCGTAAAGAAGACAGCTGTCGTGAAGAAAGCAGTGGCCGTGAAGAAGGCGGCAACAGTGAAGAAAGCTGCAGCCGTCAAGAAAGCAGCAGTAAAAAATGCCAAAAAAGTTGTGAAAACAGTCACCGCGAAGAAGGCTGTAAAAAATACCCCAAAACCGGTGTTGAAGAAGGTGACCAAAAAAGCGATAAAGAAAACTATCGCTAAAAAACCCTCAAAGGTGATCGCCAAGAAATCCACAAAGGCGGTTGCTAAAAAGAAACCAGTGGCGCGCAAGAAGAAATCTGCTCTGGTTGCGTTGCCGATGACACCAGCACCGCTCATCTGATCCATTGTCGATCTTAGTTTATCTGTCCCTCTTCCTGATCGACTCCCATCGGGAAGGGGGCTTTTTTCCTTTTATCTCCAGATCACAGTATCAGTACTATTCCTGCGATGCATCACCTGGAGCTTCCAGAATGCCGATGAGCATTCAAACAAAAACTGTCCTTAACGTGCCTTCGTTAAAGTGACGCACTAAAAAATAAAAATCCTTACGAACAGAGAAACTCTGCCCAAGGAATCCTATCCAGGGATATGTGCCACTTTGATATGGCACTTACGTTGGTTAGCACTAGTAAAGCCTGCAAACGTAGTATTCCAAAGTGCTGACACTCAACTGAGTCTGAGACGCTCTTAACAATGTTGGCTCATGCTCATGACACTTCTTGAGCCTCCATTACATGGCCAATATGCTCTAGTGCGAATTCTAATTCTGATGTCAACCATACCCGCTTATTGATGACTAATGAACGATGCAATCTACCCCTCATTGACTGAGTCGCAGCGGTACTGGGTATTCATTATCTATGGCTTGATCTGCCAGCGTCTTCGTCTTTGAGAGAGCTGCCTGGGAACAATAGGACGTCTGCCACGGCTCTACAACTGAAACATTTTCAATTTCCACCCAAACGGACATACCTTTGATTTCGTGATCTTTCGCACGGGTAAGCGGGTCAAAGGTAAACCTACGGCGGTTACAGTGGAGTTGTATTACGTATAGCAAGAGATTTTACGATACAACTCGTTGGTGAGCAGCCATATTGGTACGCCGCGATTTAGGTGGTAGTGCACCTAATCCAAATACCACACTCAAGACGACCAAAAGTCTAGGTTACTGAATGTTAACGGAATGGTCTGCCGTGGCTGTTGTGTGGTTAACCAAATGTCCATCCACGAGGGGCAACTGATTTCCAAGTGGTTTCTCATTCAGACGCACTGTTTTCTCTTGACCATTGTAAAGATAAGTCACGTCGTAACCCACCACATTATCTGTCTGGCCAAGCTCAACATGATCTCCCGGCCTATTGGCCATGTGTAGTGTCCCAGTAGTACCGTCATCCTTACGATAGATCACAGTATAGCCACTGACATGACTTGATTGGACCATAGAGTTTTCAGAATGACAGCGCCGTTCAATACGCTCTACCACACGCCCGCCAACATGCTCGCGATCCACCTCATTTCCTATGAAACCACCAGCAACCGCACCCGCAGCAGTTAATGCCTTACGACCGTTACCATGACCAAATTGATTGCCAACCAAACCGCCAATCAATGCACCGATTGCTGTACCACCAACGTTGCCATCACGCTCAGGGAGATGATGCTGCACTAGCACATCACGGCATATCTCACGCGGTGCCATCATCCTGGCCGTGTCGCGAATCGGATCGACTGACACGACTTGAGCATACAGCGTCTTTTTCTCGGTAATCGTATCAACACGTATGATGTCCGCATACTCAAATGCCGTATGGCTGTCTGAATGTCGATTCGCCATATAACCGGCGTCATGGCCACGGTTATTCATGAAAGCAGCTGTTGCTACTCCACCTAATAACAATGCTCCCAAAGCTATTAAAACTATCCTCATCTGATTGTTCATAAAATATTCCTAGGGCACCTAGACACTTGGTTCACAATGGTATTCCAGCACGACAAACCTGAACGAATAGCAATGAATCCCTTCGCCCCCGACGTTAAATTCAGCTCCTGGTCATCCTGTATTGCGATACATCCATCATAGCGATGACAGCATCTATTCACTATTTCATGGTGGTCTGCATTTGGCATGCCATCATGCAGATTAACTCCGCATTATTTATCGTAACGATTGAATCTTGCACTGACTGATTTAGAGTCACTGAACAACGAAGCGATTATTTCGCTCTCGTCATCTTGGCGTCAGCAGAGTAGAAACAGCATGCACCTGCCCTTGCCAAGGCATTACTGATGAATGTTGTATTAATTGACAGCCACTGCCATCTTGATGCCGACACATTTGATGGCGACCGTGCCGAGATAATCGCCCGCGCCCGAGCTGCCGGAATCATTGCGCAAGTAATACCCGCAGTCACTGCAGCTAAATGGCCAAAGCTACGCACCATTTGTACGCAAACATCAGGACTCTATCCAGCTTACGGACTGCACCCGATGTTTCTAACAGAACATCACCCAACGCACCTACATGCATTGCGAGACTGGCTAGAACGCGAACGCCCCTGCGCAATTGGCGAATGCGGCCTGGACTTCTACTTGGAAGGACTGAACAGGGAGATGCAGCATACTTACTTCATCAGTCAACTGATGCTTGCGCGAGAGTACACATTGCCAGTGATTGTGCATGCTCGACATGCGGTCGAGGAAGTCATCGCATCAATCAAGACGGTAGGAACACTGCGTGGCGTCGTACATAGCTTCTCAGGTAGCCTGGAGCAGGCAAGGCAACTGTGGAAACTAGGCTTCATGATCAGCTTGGGAGGGGCGATGACCTACCCACGTGCTCACCGTTTGCACCGATTGGCGATGGAGACACCATTGGACTGTTTGTTACTGGAAACAGATGCGCCTTACCAACCAGACAGCGAAATCCGTGGGAAACGCAACGAACCAGGGCGTCTGCTGACGATCTTGGACTACATCGCAACGCTGCGCAAACAAGATCGTACTGAAATATCCAAAGTGACTCGCGCGAATACGGAGCAGTTGTTTGGATTGAAAGTCACATCCACCTGAATCGCTATCCATATTATTGAGCGTCACTGATTGAAGGATGTTTCACTGGTTAGTCAGTCTATTACAGCAGACACTGACTCACGGGTAACGGATGTTGATCGCACAATCTATACAAAAAACAGTGTATGCAAAATGCCGTTAAGCAATATGTTAGATTTAGACACACTTAACGCTGTTACGTTAATCAGATTGGAAGAAAAACCAGGACGGAGCATTTCCTCCTCACCAGCAGTAGCTGACGGCCGTATTGCACCCGTACCATACAACGATATGAATCGAGAATGCCTCACTGTTGTAGTTCCCGCATACAATGAGGCGCAAACGCTACCTCTCCTGCATCTACGCATCGTCGCTGCATTGAATACTCTTCCAGAACTTGATGGGCGGCTGCTGTATGTTGACGATGGTAGCAACGATCGAACGTGGGACATCATTGAAGCATTGGTCGTCAATGATACACGTGTCGGTGGAATCAAGCTTTCACGTAACTTCGGCAAGGAAATTGCTATCACTGCAGGCCTGGACAACACGCCATTTGGTGCGGTTTTGCTTCTGGATGCAGATGGTCAGGATCCTCCGGAACTCATTCCTCAGTTCGTCGCACGTTGGCGTGCTGGTTACGATAACGTCTACGGTACTCGCCTGGAACGCCAAGGTGAAGGACTGATAAAGCGTTTCTTAGCAGCATCGTTCTACCGGATGATCGGACGCTTATCGCCTACTCCGATTCCCACTGACACAGGTGATTTCCGCCTGCTTTCGCCGCGCGCATTACAAGCGTTGCGTCAAATACGAGAACGCCACCGTTTCATGAAGGGATTATTCGGCTGGGTTGGCTTCCGTCAAATCGCACTGCCCTACCGGCGTGAACCGCGTCTGTCTGGACGCAGCAAGTTCACCTTCTGGCGATTATGGAACTTTGCACTGGAAGGTATCACCAGTTTCTCCACTGCTCCCTTACGGGTCACCACCTACCTAGGTCTGATAACCGCCGTGTTTGCTTTTGGCTACGGTGTCTGGATCGTACTCAAAGCACTTATTCTCGGCGATCGAGTACCTGGCTGGCCAACAATGATGACGGTCATCTTACTTTTAGGAGGGGTACAATTGATCGCACTAGGCCTCATCGGCGAATATCTTGGTCGGCTTTACGACGAATCTAAAAGACGCCCTCTGTACTTTATCGATACTGCTGCAGGCATTGCAGAATGCCACCCACAACAAATCATTGATGGAAAGATTCCTCAGAACACCGCCTCAATTGTTGATTGTGAACAACAATAGAAAAACAGCCTATTACCCATCTTAAAATGGTGTGTGTCATGGAATCGGCGACCAAAGATCTATCTAGTTTTACAGATATCCGTTGGGACCTGAATTTATAATTCTGAACAAAGTAGAACAGTCGATGACTCAACAGCGAGTCGCTTGTCAGGTTCTTTGTTCAAATTACTTTAGGTCCAATCACATAATCCATGGATGCTAGGTAAGAACACCATCATGCGCTGTCATAGGACCTGAGCAGTGACTGCAATGAAGTGGCAGACGCTCCCAGCAAGCACAAATACATGCCAGATCGCATGAAAGTAACGCACCTCATCGCGATGATAAAAGTAGGTGCCAAGTGTGTATAGCACCCCGCCGGCAAGCAACCAACGCAGCGTCCAACCATCAAGCAAGCGCTGCAATGGTCCGAGGGCAATAACCACCAACCAACCCATGACCACATAAACAATGGTCGAAAGTAGGCGGAAACGTTCCGTAAAGAAGAGCTTGAAGACCACTCCACTCAATGCCAGTGTCCAAATTGTAGCGAACAAGCCCCAACCCCACGGACCACGCAAAGTAATCAAAGTGAACGGGGTGTAGGTACCAGCAATCAACAAGTAGATTGCGCAGTGGTCGAAAACTCGCAACCTGGCTTTAGCGCCAGGATGTGGAATTGCGTGATACAGGGTAGATGCCACATACAACAAGAATAAAGTGGTACTGAACACAATTGAGGTAAGTAACTGCCACCTATCACCGTAGATAGAAACGAGGGTAATGAGTACCGATCCAGCAGCCAACGTAGCCAATGCACCCAAACCATGGATGATGGCGCTGGCTAACTCGTCGCGTGAATCAATAGAGGAATGAGCATTCGCATTCATGAGGATAGGCTACAATAACCGCGAATAATTCGGATTTTCTTATATTGGTATCATTGAGTTTATTTTATGACTCAAATCACAATCAATCGACGCCTACAGCGTAGGCGTGCTCGCGCGTAGCGAAGAAGTGTATCTCTGGCGCACGCTCCTGTGCTAACTGCAAGTTGACTCGAGTCGGCGCCAAGTAAACTAACTCTCCTGAAGCGTCCACAGCCAAATTCGTTACGTTCTTTTCGCGAAATTCTTCCAACGTCTTTGAGTTATCGCAGTACACCCAACGCGCGGTGGTAATGCTGACTGGTTCAAAAGTGGCATCCACCCCATACTCGTTTTTAAGTCGATAGGCAACCACATCGAACTGCAACATCCCTACCGCACCCAAAATCAGATCGTTGCTCATCAGGGGGCGAAAGAACTGTGTGGCTCCTTCCTCTGAAAGTTGTGTCAGCCCTTTTTGAAGTTGTTTGAGCTTCAGCGGATCACCCAAACAAGCACGGCGAAACAGTTCAGGAGAAAAACTCGGAATGCCAGTAAACGACAGCACCTCCCCTTCGGTGAAAGTATCACCAATTGAAACCCTACCGTGGTTGTGAATTCCAATCACGTCACCAGGGAAAGCTTCTGCAACGCTCTCGCGATCCGAAGCCATGAAGGTCAATGCATTAGCAAGCTTGAGATCTTTACTACTACGCACGTGAAAAGCCTTCATGCCTGCGGTGAAACGTCCGGAACATACCCGCATAAACGCCACGCGGTCACGGTGTTGCGGATCCATATTGGCTTGGATTTTGAATACAAATCCGGTCAATTTTTCTTCGGTCGGTAGTACGACGCGACTGGTAGTATCACGCTGTTGCGGTGAAGGTGCATGTTCGACGAAAAAATCCAGCAGTGGCTGCACACCAAAGTTATTCACACCAGATCCAAAGAAAACTGGAGTTTGGCGGCCCCCAAGATACTCTGTTGGATCAAAACATGCACTAGCACCCTGAATAAGCTCCAACTCTTCATGCAAATCAGCCAGCATTTGCTCACCAATACGTTCCGCTAAACCGGGAGCTTCCAGCGACGTAAAAATGATCGAGTCCTGACGAGTGAAATTACGGCCAGGCTCGTACAGATGAACCTCATTCGTCAGTAAATTAACCACACCCCTCAAGCGTTTCCCCATACCAATAGGCCAAGTCACCGGCGCACACTGGATACCGAGCACGCGTTCAACCTCATCCAGCAGCTCGATTGGGTTCTTACCTTCGCGGTCAAGCTTATTGATAAAAGTCATAATGGGGGTATCACGCAACCGACATACCTCCATCAACTTAATAGTCCGCTCCTCCACACCCTTAGCAACATCAATCACCATCAAAGCTGAATCCACTGCGGTCAATACACGGTAAGTGTCCTCACCAAAGTCAGCATGGCCTGGAGTGTCGAGCAGATTAATAATCTTTCCCTCATACGGAAACTGCATCACTGAAGACGTAACCGAGATACCACGCTCCTTTTCCAACGTCATCCAGTCAGAGGTAGCGTGTCGGACAGCCTTTCGGCTTTTAACCGAGCCAGCCATCTGAATTGCACCACCAAACAACAATAACTTCTCGGTGAGTGTGGTTTTCCCAGCATCAGGGTGGGAAATAATGGCAAAGGTACGGCGGCGCGCTGTTTCAGCAACAACTTCAGACATGGGAAACGCACCCAGTTGGGCGTCAAGAAATAATAAAAAGGTTTACGATTATAGCCTTATGTGCAGGCAGACGCCCTCCCCAAACGCAAAACTCTCCGAAATACACGGCGGTCTGAAGCTAATCCATACCTTGCATCTCGACAGATAGTATTAAGTATTTGTCAACACCTACCTTCAATATCCACATTCGGGACCTGACCATCCCATATAGAGTGAACCACCAACTTCAGTCACACAAGCGATGCATACAACAACAGAATTTGAAAATAGTTCCTCATCTCTATGATATTGCTCATCCTGAAGAACAGCATGGAAATTTATTAACAGTTGATTAGTGAGTCATCAACAAGACTGTGCATCCAAGTAAACGTAACAAGAAACACAAAAGGTTTGTTCTGAATACCTAATCTTCGCAGAGAATCACACATCTACGTTTAAGTACGCCTGCTAATCGTAGATCGTCTACTTGCCTCCATGCAGTTCAGTTTACGATGGTTAACATTTGCTTCAATCACAGTCTACCCACTGATCTTGGAACATGTATCTATGATTACTGATGACTCTCCAAGATTCCGTGCACTAGTGACTGGCGGAAGTGGTAATTTGGGTACTGCCATTTGCCGTCAATTAATTGCAGATGGTGCGCATGTCATCGTCCATGCAAACCACCATCGGTCTCGTGCTGATACCCTAGTGGAATGCTTATGTGCCGAAGGGGGGAGCGCTGAGGTAATTGTTTTCGACGTCACCGCCGCACAAGCCAGCAAAACGGCACTGGAAAACTTGTTACAGGCTGGCCCAATCCAGATCATAATTAATAATGCAGGCATCCACGACGACGCACCGATGGCTGGCATGTCATCTACACAATGGCATCGTGTCATTGATGTCTCTCTGCACGGCTTTTTCAACGTAACTCAACCGTTGCTGCTGCCGATGGCACGCACCCGTTGGGGACGTATTGTATGCATATCATCTGTTACGGCAGTTTTAGGAAACCGCGGACAGAGTAACTACGCAGCAGCCAAAGCAGGGTTACACGGTGCGGCACGCTCATTGGCCCGTGAGATGGCTAATCGTGGCATCACCGTTAACGTCGTAGCACCAGGTGTGATTGAAAGTGAGATGGTAGGGAAAACGTTTACTCCGGAAATGATCAAGCAATTGGTACCAACCGGTCGTCCCGGTCGTCCCGAGGAAGTGGCTGCTCTGATCGGATTCCTATGCTCAGAGAAAGCAGGTTATATCAACGGTCAAGTCATCGGCATCAATGGTGGAATGGTTTAATCATATCTTATCCAAAATAATTTCATCACATACTCACTTTTCCAATGATTAGTATCGTGACTCACCTTGATTTAAATAACCTTCTCATAAAAATATCAGGCAATTCCACTCGTACCCCCATTGAAAATTGAAATTCATTTGAATTCAATTTTTAGTTCATCACATGAAATACCTAATACCCTCGAATACAAGTTAGACAAATTCTATAATGAGACGGAGGATATTCCACATAATGCGAAAAATCATAAATAATTCAATAATGAAAAAATTGAATATTTAGGAAATCAGTAGTTCAGAAATACTAGCGCATAGATATGAGTAAATACGCTTATCAAATCAATCCTGGCTGATTTCATAGAGTGATAACGAAGCTCCATAACAATCAATGTAATGTAAGACTACGATTTACGGCGCTGATCCCGTGACTTTTGATGTGATATTGATCGCATATTGACACGTTTTACAGCAATCCAACGTTCGATTTTTTGTTGCAGAATGTCCAGCGGTACTGAACCATCTTTCAGTATTTCCGCATGGAACTCCCGTAGATCGAACATTGGGCCTAATGTCAGTTGTGCATACTGGCGCAATTGGTGGATTTTTAATTCGCCAACCTTATAGGCTAATGCTTGACCTGGGATAGCGATATAACGATCAACTTCGGCTTCAGCCTCTATAGGACTGGTTGCCGAATTCTCTACAATATAGTCAACTACTTGTGCACGAGTCCAGCCTTTAGTATGTAAACCGGTGTCGACTACTAAACGAATTGCCCTTGATAGCGCATCTTGCAAGTAACCGAAATAGTTGTATGCATCTTGGTAAAGTCCGAGTTCCTTACCAAGAGATTCAGCATATAAACCCCATCCTTCAATGAATGCAGTCTCACCACCTAATCGACGGAACTTAGGGAGATTACGCAATTCCTGTTGCAATCCTAACTGAAAATGATATCCAGGAATTCCTTGATGCAGAAAAAGCTTTTCTGCATTCCAAGTACGACGGGAAGACAAATCATTAGTATTAGCGTAGAACACACCGTTATGGCGTCTATTACTAGACGGGGGCATATACGAACCAGCTGCTGCTGAAGGTGCACGGAATGATTCTACCGGAAGAATTTCAAAACCAGCTTTTGGCACGAGCGAAAATAAAGCTGGCACCCGTGCCTCCACACGTGTTCTGAGATCACGGTAATAAGCAAGCATCTCTTTCTCACTACCAAAGGTAAAATACTCATTATTCTGCATGAAACTGAAGAACTTCTGCATAGAACCATTGAAATTGAGCTGACGCATCACTGACTGAATTTCAGCCTGTAATCGCTCTACTTCTTTCAAGCCAAGCTGATGAATCTGTTCTGGGGTCATGTTGGTCGTAGTGCTTTGACGCACTGTATATGCATACCAAGACGCACCACCAGGTAATGCACTCAAGCCAACACTATCACGACACACTGGAAGATATTCAGTGGCAATAAAATTACGTAGTGCTCTGTAAGCAGGTAGCAACCGATACTCAATAATACTTTTATATTCAGCAGTAATACGTTGCCGGTTCTCCTTTGAAAAGGTGACAGACATATTACGGATGGGCACCCAGAACAACGTTTCTTCCGCAGTTGGCTTGATAATAGAATCCAACTGCGGAATAACCTTTTCCATTAACACTTTCGGCTGAACTACACCAGATTTCATACCTAGACGCATATTCACAATGGCTTGATTGAACAACGCAGGAATGCCTAGTGAGCGATGTGCCCAGTTGTCATAATCCTGCACGGTATTGAATGGTTGCGCACCATTACCAGAGCCAAGAACTACTGCCACATTAGCGATGTTGTAAAACTGATTAATTGGCAACATCCAGTTCGGATAACGCTCGGCATGCAACGAGTTACGTGCATCACGCACGAAGATCTGGTAGCTGATAAATGCCTGTCCATCTAGTCCATCCGCCCCGACCATCTCAACCTTCTTCAACCATTTCTCGATGAAATCGTGATGCTGCTTCCGGAACTCAGCCGACAGGAAATTGGGCATTCTATCTCCATGATAAGCATCTCCTTGCAATGTAGCCTGTAGAGGATTGAGTCTCATTGAATCATCCCAGTACTTGTCATATAGCAGGTTTAACTGTTCTGCCTTACCAAGTAACACAGACATTGGGTTCTTAGATTTACTATGAGTTTGCATGGTTTGAAGTTCGCTACTCTTGTGAGTAGCAGCTTTAGCTGGCAAACACAAAAATAAATTCAGTGTAGTGACAATAAATAGCGTGAGCAAACGAATGAGCAAAGAGGACATCGAAAATTTCAGAAAACATTACGATCAGGGGAGATTGCCCGATTCAACATCATCTATAGTCAAAATGTACTGCGGCCCAGTTATGTTGCGCTCAGGATATGATGTGACACAAATCACTCATCTTCCTCTATTGATGTTTTAAACAGTTTATAAAATAAAATTCTTTAGAGTCATAAACATCTAAATGCTGATTTTTTATACTAAAATATCGACTCAGGAAAAATGATAAACCATTCATAATTTATATAAATTCCCAATGGATTTAAAGTTCATCAAACAATTATTCCCCTAAAGAAATTAGCTGTGTCATTACAGAAAATTGAATGCTATAAAATTAAAGGATAACATCACAGGAAGCATATCTTCATTCTGACAATGAGATGCAAACTTTTTAATTTTTGCTTTATATATTTCCATTAGAATATTTACATTATGTGAGGTGATAATTGTTGTTATTGGTTATTATTGTTTTTTTTACATATTTTTTAGCGGTATGGATGCTGTTTTGTGAGTTGTTATTTAATGATATTTCGCGCAGAGGTGAGTGGCGTATTCCGGGGCTGGTGGGTCTATTAGCTCACGGGGGTTATCATTTTTTGGTGGTATTAGGCAATGCTGGTGCTGTGGACATGCATTTTTTCTCTGTTCTTTCTATGACGTTTTTTGTGATGTCTGGCTTGACAATTTTATTTAGTACGCATGTGGGGACGGTGGGTGTGGTGGTGTTCCCTGTGGCGGGGTTATTGCTTGCTGTTTATCACGGTTACGGTCACTCACCCAGCCCGGAACTGGGTTGGCGTGTAGAGCTGCATGCTTGTCTAGCGTTACTAGGCTATGCGACGTTAGGCATAGCAGCACTATTGGCGATGATGTTGTGGTTTCGGGAACGTGCGTTGCGGCGACGCAATGTTCACCACTGGCATGGTGCTCTGCCGCCGCTGACTGAGTTAGAGAAGCTGCTTTTCCGCACGATCACGTTTGGTTTCATCCTGTTGACCTTCACTGTATTCACTGGTTTTTTGTTTGTGAGAGACTTTCTGGAACAGAAGTTGTTGCATAAGAGTGTGCTAAGTGTTCTGTCCTGGGTGATATTTGGAGGGTTGTTAATTGGACGCTGGCAGTATGGCTGGCGAGGCATCAAGGCGGTGCACTGGACATTAACAGCGATGATGTTTTTAGTACTGGCGTTTTTTGGGAGCAAACTGATGATTGAGCTCATGCTACGTCACCAAAGCAGTTCATTATCACCCGTCAGGCACGCGTCATACGGAGAGCAAGGATTGAGATAAGCACGGTGTACTTGAGAAGCTAGCACCTCTGTCATCGGGCTCGGTAGTGGATAAGGATGATCACCTACGACACCCAACAATGATCATCGCTACCTGGTGGAAGCAGGCATGGATGCACCTATGGAACGCAGATGCTTCAACCTTGGCAGTGGCCGCACCAGACAGTAGTTCGCTGTCTGATAGTGGTTTGACGCAGGAGGCTTCCACACTGCTTACAAGGCTGTTGCTGACGACCGTAGACAAACAATTCCTGCTTGAAGTAGCCGGGGCGTCCATCGGGACTGAGGAAATCCCGCAAGGTAGTTCCTCCACGGTTGATGGCATATAGGAGGATATCCTTGACCACTTCAGCCAAGCGCCGATAGCGTTGGAGGGATATTTTGTCAGCCTCGCATAGAGGGCTGATACCGGCACGGAACAAACTTTCAGCAGCATAGATATTACCGACACCGACCACAATGCGTTGGTCCATGAGAAACGTTTTCACGGACACATTGCGAGCACGGCTGCACTGATAAAGATAATCACCATTAAAACTATCTGAGAGTGGTTCGCAGCCGAGGCGCTGTAGGAGAGGGTGGATTTGTCCATCTTCTTGCCAGAGCAAGCATCCGAAGCGGCGAGGGTCATTGAACCGTAGCACACGACGGTTATTCAACATAATGTCCACATGATCGTGTGGGCGTAGAGGCGTTTCTGGCGCCAGTAAGCGCAGAGTACCGGACATGCCAAGGTGGATGATGAGACTTCCCCCTGCATTAGTATCGATCAGCAAGTATTTGGCCCGACGACACACAGTAGTGATGCGATGGCCTGGGAGACGACTTTCGATATGGGAAGGGATATCCCAGCGCAAGGTACGCCTACGCAGGGTAAGAGAATAGATCAGTTGATTGGTCAAATAGGGCAACAGTCCACGCAATGTGGTTTCGACTTCTGGGAGTTCAGGCATGAGAAAGAGAGCTGAAGATCAGCCAAGTGTGCCTCAAGTGTTGATATAAACAGCACAAAGAAACAAACCCTCATCCAACTAAGGATGAGGGTTTGAGGGGAAAAGACCCTGGCAACGACCTACTCTCGCATGGGAGACCCACACTACCATCGGCGCAGCTGCGTTTCACTTCCGAGTTCGGGATGGGATCGGGTGGTTCCACAGCGCTAATATCACCAGGGAGACGGTTGGAGAGTGCAATCAACCAATTGGAAGATTCACCTTCTCGCATATGAAATGATGACGTAGCGAAGCATTCATGCTTATCAAAATAAAACACTGAAATACCAGAAAAGCAACTTAAGGTTATATGGTCAAGCCACACGGATCATTAGTATCAGTTAGCTCAATGCATTGCTGCACTTACACACCTGACCTATCCACCACGTAGTCTACATGGTTCCTTTAGGGGATTTACATCCCGGGAGATCTCATCTTGAGGCGCGCTTCCCGCTTAGATGCTTTCAGCGGTTATCGCTTCCGAACATAGCTACCCGGCAATGCCACTGGCGTGACAACCGGAACACCAGAGGTTCGTCCACTCCGGTCCTCTCGTACTAGGAGCAGCCCCTCTCAAATCTCCAACGCCCATGGCAGATAGGGACCGAACTGTCTCACGACGTTCTGAACCCAGCTCGCGTACCACTTTAAATGGCGAACAGCCATACCCTTGGGACCGACTACAGCCCCAGGATGTGATGAGCCGACATCGAGGTGCCAAACACCGCCGTCGATATGAACTCTTGGGCGGTATCAGCCTGTTATCCCCGGAGTACCTTTTATCCGTTGAGCGATGGCCCTTCCATACAGAACCACCGGATCACTAAGACCTACTTTCGTACCTGCTTGATCCGTCGATCTCGCAGTCAAGCACGCTTATGCCTTTGCACACAGTGCGCGATGTCCGACCGCGCTGAGCGTACCTTCGTGCTCCTCCGTTACTCTTTGGGAGGAGACCGCCCCAGTCAAACTACCCACCATACACTGTCCCTGATCCGGATAACGGAACTAGGTTAGAACGTCAAGCACGACAGGGTGGTATTTCAAGGATGGCTCCAACACAACTAGCGTCGTGGTTTCATAGCCTCCCACCTATCCTACACAGACGAACTCAACGTTCAGTGTAAAGCTATAGTAAAGGTTCACGGGGTCTTTCCGTCTTGCCACGGGAACGCTGCATCTTCACAGCGATTTCAATTTCACTGAGTCTCGGGTGGAGACAGCGCCGCTGTCGTTACGCCATTCGTGCAGGTCGGAACTTACCCGACAAGGAATTTCGCTACCTTAGGACCGTTATAGTTACGGCCGCCGTTTACTGGGGCTTCGATCAAGAGCTTCGCCTTTTACAGCTAACCCCATCAATTAACCTTCCAGCACCGGGCAGGCGTCACACCCTATACGTCCACTTTCGTGTTTGCAGAGTGCTGTGTTTTTGATAAACAGTCGCAGCGGCCTGGTTTCTGCGACCCTCTTCAGCTATAACGCGCACGCGCCACCAAAAAGGGTGCACCTTCTCCCGAAGTTACGGTGCCATGTTGCCTAGTTCCTTCACCCGAGTTCTCTCAAGCGCCTGAGAATTCTCATCCTACCTACCTGTGTCGGTTTACGGTACGGTCTTCGTGAGCTGAAGCTTAGAAGCTTTTCCTGGAAGCGTGGCATCAGTGACTTCATCTAAAAAAGACTCGTCTCGGTGCTCGGCTTTAAAAGGACCCCCGGATTTTCCTAAGGACCCAGCCTACCTCCTTTCCCCGGGACAACCAACGCCCGGTACACCTAGCCTTCTCCGTCCCTCCATCGCACTCACGCGAGGTGCAGGAATATTAACCTGCTTCCCATCGACTACGGCTTTCGCCCTCGCCTTAGGGGCCGACTAACCCTGCGCCGATTAACGTTGCGCAAGGAAACCTTAGGCTTTCGGCGTATGGGTTTTTCACCCATATTATCGTTACTCATGTCAGCATTCGCACTTCCGATACCTCCAGCAAGCTTCTCAACTCACCTTCACAGGCTTACGGAACGCTCCTCTACCGCGCATATAAAAATATGCACCCCAAGCTTCGGTTCATAGCTTAGCCCCGTTAAATCTTCCGCGCAGACCGACTCGACCAGTGAGCTATTACGCTTTCTTTAAAGGATGGCTGCTTCTAAGCCAACCTCCTGGCTGTCTATGCCTTTCCACATCGTTTTCCACTTAGCTATGAATTTGGGACCTTAGCTGTGGGTCTGGGTTGTTTCCCTTTTCACGACGGACGTTAGCACCCGCCGTGTGTCTCCCATACAGTCCTTCTCGGTATTCGGAGTTTGCAATGGTTTGGCAAGTCGCGATGACCCCCTAGCCATAACAGTGCTCTACCCCCGAGAGGATACATATGAGGCGCTACCTAAATAGCTTTCGAGGAGAACCAGCTATCTCCGGGTTCGATTAGCTTTTCACTCCTAATCACGCCTCATCCCCTACCTTTGCAACGGGAGTGGGTTCGGGCCTCCAGTACCTGTTACGGCACCTTCACCCTGGACATGACTAGATCACCCGGTTTCGGGTCTACTGCCCGCGACTATGCGCCCTTATCAGACTCGGTTTCCCTTCGCCTCCCCTATACGGTTAAGCTCGCCACGAACAGTAAGTCGCTGACCCATTATACAAAAGGTACGCAGTCACCCATAAGGGCTCCTACTGCTTGTACGCACATGGTTTCAGGTTCTATTTCACTCCCCTCTCCGGGGTTCTTTTCGCCTTTCCCTCACGGTACTAGTTCACTATCGGTCGGTCAGGAGTATTTAGCCTTGGAGGATGGACCCCCCATATTCAGACAAGGTTTCACGTGCCCCGTCCTACTCATCTTCACTAGTACGGCCCTTTCGGATACAGGGCTATCACCTTCTATGGCCAACCTTCCCAGATTGCTTTCCTAAAACCATACTAGCTTAAGGGCTAATCCCCGTTCGCTCGTCACTACTCAGGGAATCTCTGTTGATTTCTTTTCCTCTGGTTACTTAGATATTTCAGTTCACCAGGTTCGCCTCCTTGAGCTATGAATTTACTCAAAGATACTGCCTAAACAGTGGGTTCCCCCATTCGGATATTGCCGGATCAAAGCTTGTTGCCAGCTCCCCGACACTTTTCGCAGGCTACCACGTCCTTCATCGCCTCTGACCGCCAAGGCATCCACCATGTGCGCTTATTCGCTTGACCATATAACCCCAAGTCGCCTCAAAATCTACAAGACAATGGATAAACATTGTCACTTAAGGCTTCAAATGAGAAATTTTTAATAAAAATTTCAAACGCTTGCTACATCATCAAATTATAAAAGAACGCTTCACAGCTCCAAGGCTGATAAGCATAAAAATGCGCAAACTACATTCAGAATAATTGATATAACATTGGTGGGTCTGGGAGGACTCGAACCACCGACCTCACCCTTATCAGGGGTGCGCTCTAACC